>NZ_VIUH01000011.1 GCF_007993865.1 Pseudomonas sp. SJZ079
CCGGTCGGTGGCCAGGACCTGCTGAATATCGCCGCACTGGGCGTGACCGCAGCGAGCTTCGCGGCCAACGTGACCATCGCCGATGTCGGGGCGGATACCCTGGTTACTATCGGAGTGGACAGCATCCGCCTGGTGGGCATCAACGATGCGACCAGCATCACCCAAGCAGACTTTATCCTGGCGGTGTGAGGAGGCCACCAGAGCAGAGCTAGCCACAAGCAGTCACGGAATGCGGCGCAATGCCGCATTCCGCATTTTCAGGCAGTGTAAAAAATTTCACGGCAGCCAAGCTCCGGCGAGTCGCAGCTTGGCTGCTGGTCGATTGCGTCACTCGGCACGGCTAATGCGATTTTTTTATTCGCGGCCGCCCTGCAATAGGCCACGCATGCGCCATCCCTGTCTCGGCACTTCAACCATTCGCACTTGAGTTAATCACCTGGCCGTACAGGCCACTAGGTCGCTCATTGTTGATGATGCGATGGCACTGTAGGCAGTCACCTGCATTGGCCGCTGATTACCGGTGGCCCATTGGCCTGGTAATCCCCACCCATGTTTAGCGCTCGGCATAAATAGAACTCAGGCCACTCTAGTCGGCTCGCTTATGCGTACCAGTCGATCAATCGAGGTCAATGGTTTCACTAATAAGCCGACGTCTCGACTTCCAGCGCTATTACACCTGGCGAAAGTAGTGAAAGTGTCGGCTTTAGTTTGGTGTATGTGAAATTTTCGTTAGTTAATTGTGAATTATTTGTAAGTTTGATGTGAAAAATTTGTTATTTAGCGTTGTTAAGATTTTGATTTATTAATCAATGACTTATGAGTTCTAAATTAGTTTTTGATTTTTAATTGTTGATTTATTGACAGAGCCTGCTGCCGGTACTTTATTCAAGACGTGAGTGAGTGCTGGCGAAGCATATTGCGCAGGAGAGGGCGCAGTGGCTTATGTCAGCCACCGACGGAAGAGACACACTATGAACAGTGTTTCGCGTCACCTGAAAGCACAGCTTTCATCGCTAGGGCATTTCTTCGATCCACAACTCCGTGGGCCACCTTATGCCTGAGGCTCAACGCCGAACCTTGCTTCGACGTTGATGGGATAAAGCCAAACCATGTTGGGCGCTGATCAGCACAGGCTGTCGGTGGAGAGAACGTTTGGCCTTATTCCTGGCATTAGTCATTTCTGAATTGCAACGCTGAGCCACGCCTTTGCGAGGTCGATGCATGCCCGTGGCTTTTTGTTTTTGCGCTTCTGCGCTTTGAACATTGAGGTAATAGCCATGGCCACCTTCATCAAATCCGATCTTGAGTTCATTCTTCAACAGATCCTTATTTCCGAAGCGCATGCCGCGGGTGGCGATCTCCTCGATTTGCTGCCGAACGTACAAGTGCCTTGGGGTATGCGCACCATCGATGGGACCTACAACAATCTCTTGACCGGGCAGAGCGGCTTCGGCGCCGCCGACACGATTTTTCCGCGTCTGACTCCCCCGGTATTCAACCCGGCGGAGGCGGGCACCTCCTACGCCCAGACCAGTGGCCTGGTGATCGACTCGCAGCCGCGCACCATCAGTAATCTGATCGTCGATCAGACCGCCAATAACCCGGCGGCGGTGGCGGCCGCGGCGGGCAATCCGGGTTCCGAGGTCGTTGTCAGTCCCGGTTTGGACGGTGTTTTCGGTACTGCTGACGACACCCTGGTCAACTTCATTCCGAACATTAAGCCGGACTTCGGTCTGACCGCGCCGTTCAACCAGTGGATGACCTTCTTCGGCCAGTTCTTCGACCACGGCCTCGACCTGGTGACCAAAGGCGGCAGTGGCACCGTATTCATGCCGTTGCAGCCGGATGACCCGCTTTACGTACCGGGCAGCCCGACCAACTTTATGGTGCTCACCCGGGCCACCAATTTGCCGGGGCCGGACGGCATTCTGGGCACCGCCGACGACATCCATGAGCAGGAAAACACCACCTCGCCATTCGTCGATCAAAACCAGACGTACACCTCGCACCCCTCGCACCAGGTGTTCCTGCGCGCCTATCAGCTCAACGGCGCTGGCGCGCCAGTGGCCACCGGCAAGTTGATCGTGAATCGCGATCTCGGTGTCGATGGCAAGTTCGGCACTGCCGACGATACCGAAATCGGCGGCATGGCGACCTGGAAGGTGGTCAAGGCGCAGGCCCGCGATCTGCTTGGGATCAACCTGACCGATGCCGATTTCGACAACGTGCCACTGCTCGCCACCGATCAGTACGGCAACTTCATCAAGGGCGCGCATGGCTACCCGCAGGTGGTGATACGTACCCCTGGGCCCAACGGCATCCTCGGCGATGCCGACGACGGCACCACGCTGGTTGAAGGCAATCCGCTGGCGCCGATCGACCTCACCAACGCGGTGCGCACCGGCCACCAGTTCCTCATCGACATCGCCCACAACGCCGTACCCGTGGATCAGGCTGGCAACATGCTCACGCCGGATGCCGACGGCGTAGCGGGCGGGCCGGTAGCCGCAGGCTTCTACGACAACGAATTGCTCGACGCGCACTACATCGCTGGCGATGGCAGGGTCAACGAGAACATCGGTCTGACCACCATCCACCACGTGTTCCATTCCGAGCATAACCGCTTGGTAGAGGTGACCAAGAGCACGATTCTCGACTCGAGTGACCTGGCGTTCCTCAACCAGTGGTTGCTCACTCCGGTCGTCGCGTTACCTACTACACAAGCGGCGATCGATGCCCTGCAGTGGAATGGTGAGCGTCTGTTCGCGGCGGCGAAGTTCGGTACCGAGATGCAGTATCAGCACATCGTCTTCGAAGAGTTCGCCCGGACCATCCAGCCGCAGATCGACATCTTCCTCGCGCCAAACGGTTATGACACTGTGGTCGATCCGTCGATCGTCGCCGAGTTCGCCCATACGGTATACCGCTTCGGCCATTCGATGTTGCTGGAAACCATCGATCGCCTCGATCCTAACTTCGCTTCGAGCGAGATCGGCCTGATCGCGGCGTTTCTCAATCCGTTGGAGTTTGCCAACAGTGGCCCGACTCCAGAAGAAGCGGCCGGCGCCATCGTCCGTGGCGTAACCCGCCAGGTCGGCAACGAGATCGACGAATTCGTCACTGAGGCCTTGCGCAACAACCTGGTGGGTCTGCCACTCGACCTCGCTGCAATCAACATCGCGCGGGGGCGTGACACCGGCATTCCGTCGTTGAACGCGGCGCGCAAGACCTTTTACGACATGACCCATGATGGCCAGCTGAAGCCCTACATCAGCTGGGCCGATTTCGTGATGAACATGAAACATCCGGAATCCTTGATCAACTTCATCGCCGCCTACGGCACCCACTCGACGATCACTAGTGCCACGACGCTGGACGGCAAGCGTGCGGCGGCCATGGCCATCGTGCTCGGCGGCGCTGGTGCGCCGGCTGATCGACTCGACTTCCTCAACAGCACTGGAGGTTGGGCCAACGATGGGCTCCATGCTAAGGACCGTGACGGTGTTACCACTACCGGTCTCGGCTCTATAGATTTCTGGGTGGGTGGTCTCGCCGAGCAGCAGATGCCGTTCGGCGGGTTGCTTGGTTCGACCTTCAACTTCGTCTTCGAGACGCAACTGGAAGCCTTGCAGAATGGCGACCGCTTCTACTACCTGTCACGCACCGCGGGGCTCAACTTCGGTACCGAACTGGAGAACAACTCGTTTGCCAATTTGGTGATGCTCAACACCGACGCGAGGCACCTGCCGGGCAACATCTTCCTGACTCCGGAATTTATCCTCGAGGTCGATCAGAGCAAGCAGTTCAATCCGAGCGTGATTGCCGGGGCAGATGGCATTGTCGGCACCGCCGACGATTTGCCAAGTAATGCCGACCCTGTCAGCAGCAATCCGATGATTCCGCTGGTGATTCGCGACAACCCCAACACCCCGGGGCCTGACTCAAATTACCTGCGCTACACCGGTTCGGCTACCGTGGTGCTCGGCGGCACGGCCGGCGATGACATCCTGATAGCCGGCGACAGCGACGATGACACCCTCTATGGCGACGCCGGTAATGACCGCCTCGAGGGCGGCTACGGCAACGACCTGCTGTTTGGTGGCGACGGCGACGACATCATTACCGATATCGGCGGCGACGACGTTATCCATGGCGGCGATGGCAACGACGTGATCCACGCCGGCAATGGCCTCAATCTGATCCATGGCGGTATGGGCAACGACTTCATCGTCACCGGTGAAGACATTTCCGAGGTGTTTGCCGGGCCCGGCAACGACTTCATCCTCGGCGCCAAGGTCAATGGGCAGATGGCCGGTAACGAAGGCGACGACTGGATCGAGATTGGCAGCCAGGACGGGGCGCCCGGCGATAACTTCGATCCGTTCGCCCGCGATCAGATCATCGGTAATGACGTGTTTATCGGCGGCGGCGGCTTCGACGAATTCATCGGCGAAGGCGGCGACGACATCATGGTCGGCAGCCAGGGCGAGGATCGCAATGGCGGCATGTCCGGCTTCGACTGGGTCACCTACAAAAACGATACGAAAGGCGTGTTCGCCGACATGAGCTTCCGCTTCGTCAATCAGCCACCGCTGCCGCTGTCGAATGCCACCATCCTCGATCGCTTCGAGCAGATCGAAGGCTTATCGGGTTCGGCGTTCAACGACATCCTGCTCGGCGATGATGCCGATGCGGCGTTTATCGCCACGGCCGGCGCCTATGGCAGTGTGCTTACTAACATCGCGCTTATCGACGGCTTGCAGGCCTTCCTCGACAGCATGCTCGGTGCGGGGCAGACCTCATTCGGCGCCGGCAACATTCTGCTGGGCGGTGATGGCAGTGACATCATCCAGGGCCGCGGTGGCGACGACCTGATCGACGGCGACAAGTGGCTGAACGTACGCATCAGCGTGCGGGCGAATATCGACGGCACCGGCCCCGAGATCGCCAGTTTCGACAGCATGGCGCCGATGGTGCCCTTCATGCTTAACGGCACCTACAACCCTGGGCAGCTGGTCATCGTCCGCGAAATCCTCTCGGGATCGGGCGGCTTCGATACGGCGGTGTACGCCGGCCTGATGTCGGAATACAACGTAACCATCAACCCGAACGGCACGGTCACGGTTGCCGACACCCTGATCAACGGCGATGGCACCGACACCCTGCGTAACATCGAGCGGCTGCAGTTCAACGATCAGGTACTGGTGCTTACCCCAGGGCTGAACGCCGAGCCGGTGGGGCAGTTGACCATCCTCGACGCCGCCAGCAACACCCCGGACAACACCCCGACCGAGGGGCAGGTGTTGCGGGTGTCGGCCGCTGGCGTCAGTGACGCCGACAATCCGGGCGGCACCATCACCGGCCCAGTGTCTTACGTCTGGCAGTTCGAGGCGGTACCCGGTTCGGGGATCTTCGAGGACATCAAGCTGGCCTTTGGCGGCGGCTTCGTTAGCGTGACCGGCCCGACCTTCAAGATCACCCCGGACCTCGCCGGTTTCGCACTGCGCGTCCGCGCCATCTACACCGATGCCCATGGGGTGATGGAGCAGGCCTTCTCGGCGGGGACCGCGCCGGTCATCGATGTGCCCAACGCACCGCCGGTGCCGCTGGCCCCGCCGGCCAACGACGTGATGAACGGCGGTGCTGGTGTGCATTTCATCCGCTCCGACCTCGACTTCATCCTCGACCAGATCCGTATCGCAGAGCGCCACGCAGCCGGTGAAGATCTGGTGACGCTGCTGCCGAACGTCGAAGTGCCCTACGGCCTGCGTACGGTCGATGGTTCCCTGAATAACCTCTTGACCGGGCAGACCAAGTTCGGCGCCGCCGACACGGTGTTCCCGCGCTTGACCGATCCGGTATTCAATTCGGCTGAGTCAGGCACCTCGTACACCCAGACCAGCGGCTTGGTGATCGACTCGCAGCCGCGGATCATCAGTAACCTGATCGTCGATCAGACCAATAACAACCCGGCGGCGCTGGCGGCTGCAGCGGCCAATCCGGGCTCACAGGTTGTCGTCAGTCCCGGCCTGGACGGTATCTTTGGTACCGCAGACGACACCCTGGTCAACTTCATCCCCAACGTGACGCCGGACGCGGGCTTCACCGCGCCGTTCAACCAGTGGATGACCTTCTTCGGCCAGTTCTTCGACCACGGCCTGGATCTGGTGACCAAGGGTGGTAGTGGTACGGTGTTCATCCCGCTGCAACCGGACGATCCGCTGTTCGTGCCGGGCAGCCCGACCAACTTCATGGTGCTGACCCGCGCCACCAACTTGCCAGGACCGGACGGCCTGCTGGGTACCGCCGACGACATTCATGAGCACAGCAACACCGACTCGCCGTTCGTCGACCAGAACCAGACTTATGGCACGCATTCCTCGCAACAGGTGTTCCTGCGCGCCTATGCGCTGAATGCCGCCGGTGCGCCGGTTGCCACCGGCAAGCTGATCGTCAACCGCGACCTCGGTGCCGACGGCCACTTCGGCACCGCCGACGATACTGTGATCGGCGGCATGGCTACCTGGAAGGTGGTCAAGGCCCAGGCGCGCGACATACTCGGGATCAACCTGACCGACGCCGACGTCGACAACATTCCGTTGCTCGCCACCGATGCCTACGGCAACTTCATCAAGGGCCCGCATGGCTTACCGCAGGTGGTGATGAAGGGGGCCGACGGCATTGCCGGAACCGCCGATGACGTGCTGGTGGAAGGCAATTTGCTGGCGCCGATCGATCTCACCAATGCGGTGCGCACCGGTCACCAGTTCCTGGTCGACATCGCCCACGCCGCAGTGCCGGTGTTCGATGGCGCGGGCAATCTGTTGCCCGATAGCGACAGCGTGGTAGGCCTGTCCGAACCGGGCACCTACGACAACGAGTTGCTCGACGCGCACTACATCGCCGGGGACGGCCGGGTCAACGAGAATATCGGTCTGACCACCGTGCACCACATCTTCCACTCCGAGCATAACCGGCTGATCGATCAGACCATGCAGACGGTGCTCGCGTCGCAAGACCTGGCCTTCCTCGCCGAGTGGCTGCTGCCGGGCACCGCGCCGGCCACACTGCCGATTACCCAGGCGCAGATCGATGCCCTGCAATGGAACGGTGAGCGCTTGTTCCAGGCGGCGAAATTCGGCACCGAGATGCAGTACCAGCACCTGGTGTTCGAGGAGTTCGCGCGCAAAATTCAGCCACTCGTCGATCCGTTCTTCGCGCCTAATCAGGTGTACGACACCAATATCGATGCCTCGATCGTCGCCGAGTTCGCCCATACGGTGTACCGCTTCGGCCACTCGATGTTGCTCGAAACCATCGACCGCCTCGATCCCAACTTCCAGAGTAGCGAGATCGGCCTGATCGCGGCCTTCCTCAACCCACTGGAGTTTGCCCCGGGCGGCTTGAGCCCCGATGAGGCCGCCGGCGCCATCGTCCGTGGTGTAACCCGTCAGGTCGGCAACGAGATCGACGAGTTCGTCACCGAGGCACTGCGCAACAACCTCCTGGGTCTGCCGCTCGACCTGGCCACCATCAACATCGCGCGCGGTCGTGACACCGGCATCCCCTCGTTCAACGCGGTACGTCGGGAGTTCTACGCTGCGACTGGCGACAGCCAACTGAAGCCGTACACCAGCTGGGTCGATTTACTGCTGAATCTCAAACATCCGGAGTCGGTGATCAACTTCATTGCCGCCTACGGCACCCATGCCGAGTTGCTCGCGGCCGATGTCGATACCCTGGCGGAAATGCGTGCGGTGGCTACGGCCCTGGTGATGGGTGGCAGCGCGGTGATCAACGCCGGAGGCGTCGGCGGTGCCGAACGGACCTTTACCGCCAATGACGCCGATCGCATGGCCTTCCTCAACAGTGCGGGCGCCTACGCCAACTTGGCCAATGGGGTCACCACCACCGGCGTCGATGCCATCGACTTCTGGATCGGCGGCCTGGCCGAGAAGCAGCAGCCGTTCGGCGGGTTGCTCGGCTCGACCTTCAATTTCGTGTTCGAGAACCAGCTCGAGAAATTGCAGGATGGCGACCGCTTCTACTACCTGAACCGGGTCGCGGGGCTGAATTTCGCCACCGAGCTCGAGCAGAACTCGTTCGCCAGGTTGGTGATGGCCAATACCAACGCAACCCACCTGCCGGGTCAGATCTTCCTGACTCCGGAGCTGATCCTTGAGGTCGACCAGAGCAAGCAGTTCAATCCGAGTGTGATTGCCGGCGCAGACGGCATCATCGGCACCGCCGACGACGTGCCGGGTAATACCGATCCGGTTGGCAGCAACCCACTCCTACCGCTGGTTATTCGTGACAACCCGGCGACGCCGGGACCCGACTCGAACTACCTGCGCTACACCGGTGCCGCCACTGTGGTGCTCGGCGGTACGCCCGGCAATGACATCCTGATCGCCGGTTCCAGCGACGACGACACCGTGTATGGCGATGCTGGCGATGACTGGATCGACGGTGGCTACGGTAACGACACGCTGCTGGGCGGCGCTGGCCACGACATCATCGTCGACATCGGCGGCGACGATGTCATCCATGGCGACGACGGTAACGACGTGATTCAGGGTGGCCCCGGCCTCAACCTGATCCTCGGTGGTTATGGCCAGGACTTCATCATCACCGGTGAGGACGCCTCGGAGGCCTTCGGTGGTCCCGGCAACGACTTCATCCTCGGCAGCCGCGCCAACGAACAGGACATCGGCAACGAAGGCGACGACTGGCTCGAAACCGGCACCGCAGATGGTGCACCGGGCGACAACTTCGACCCGTTCGGCAGGGACACGGTGATTGGTAACGATGTGTTCATCGGCGACGCCGGACCCGATAAGTTCAACGGCGAAGGCGGCGACGACATCATGGTCGGCAGTGGCGGCGAGGGTGACCGTTACATTGGTGCCTCCGGTTACGACTGGGCCACCTTCAAGAATGCGCTGGGTGGTGTCGAGGTCGATATGGACAACATCCTCTTCGATCAAGTACCGGTGCCCGGGGCCAGTGGGTCGATTCTGACCCGTTTCCAACTGATGGAGGGGTTGTCGGGCTCAGCGTACGGCGACATTCTGCATGGTGACAACTCCACCCCGACCACGCTCGCCGCGGCCGGTGCACAAGGCAGCGTTCTGACCAATATTGCCTTGATCAATGGCCTGCAGGCGTTCCTCGACAACATGTTGGGCGCCGGTCAGACCTTCTTCGATGGCGGCAACATCCTCCTCGGCGGCGATGGCAGTGACATCATCGAAGGCCGCGGTGGCGACGACCTGATCGATGGCGACAAGTGGCTCAACGTACGCATCAGCGTGCGCGCCGGCATCGACGCCAATGGCCTGCCAACTGGGCCAGAGATCGCCACCTTCGACAGCATGGTTCCGCTGATCCCGTTCATGATGAACAGAACCTATAACCCCGGACAGTTGCAGATCGTCCGGGAAATCCTCCCGGGTAATGGTGGTTTCAGCTTCGACACCGCGATGTTCACCGGCCCGCTGGCGAACTATACGGTTGTGGAAAATGCCAACGGCACCTTCACGGTCACCGACAACGTCGGCCTGGACGGCACTGACACGCTACGCGGTATCGAGCGCTTGCAGTTCAACGACCAGTCGGTTGTGTTGGTCGACGGCCTGAACGCAGAGCCCGTGGGTTTGGCCACGATCAACGACAGCACGCCAGAAGTCGGCTCCTTGCTGGCGGCGAATGTGGTCGGGGTGACCGACGCCGACAACCCCGGTATCGGTAGGGTTACTGGGCCGGTGAGTTACTTCTGGCAGGTCGACCGCGGCACCGGTGTCTTCGAAGACATCACCGTGATAGTCCTGGGACAGGTAACGCGTATGTCCGGGCCGACCTATCGGGTAACCGGAGACCTCGCCGGGTTGCAACTGCGGGTCAAGGCCATCTACCAGGATGCTCACGGCGTGCTGGAGACCGTGTTCTCGACCCCGACCACTGCGGTTTCGGCGGTTGCGGTCAACGACCCCCCGGTCGGCACCATGCTGATCAGCGACACCACGCCGAACGTGGGACAACTGCTAACGGCTACCAAGGCCTTCACCGACCCAGACGGCCCTGCCAACCCAGTGTTGTCGTTCCAGTGGCAGTCAGGTAATGGCGGCGTCTTCAGCAACATCGCTGGCGCAACCACCGCGACCTTCATCCCAACCTTGGCCCTGACCGGGCAGCAGCTGCGGGTGGTGGTCACCTACACCGATGACCTGGGCACGCTGGAGACGGTGACCTCGGTGGCGACGTCGGTGGTGACTAATCTAATCGTCGGCACGCCGGGGAACGATGTGTTGAACGGTACGGCGTTCGCCGACGAAATCCAGGGGCTCGCTGGGAACGACTCGCTCTTCGGTTTCGCGGGCAACGATGTGCTCATAGGTGGCGCCGGCAATGACGTGCTCAGTGGTGGCTCTGGGGCCGATACCATGACGGGTGGCACCGGCGATGATTTCTATGTCGTCACAGATATTGGGGATGTTGTCATCGAGCAAGCCGGCGAAGGTAACGACGTGGTTTGGACCACACTCTCCAGCTACACCCTTGGTGCCAATGTCGAGCGGCTCACCTATGGTGGCAGCGGTAACTTCGTCGGTAACGGCAATGGGCTTGCTAACGAAATCAGGGGGGGCGTTGGGAACGACTCGCTCTTCGGTTTCGCGGGCAACGATGTGCTTATAGGCGGCGCCGGCAATGACGTGCTCAGTGGTGGTGCCGGTAACGACACCATGGCGGGCGGCACCGGTGACGACACCTATGTTGTTACTGAGGCCGGTGATGGGGTAATCGAACAGGCTGGTGCGGGTAACGATTTGGTCTGGACCACGCTCTCCAGCTACACCCTCGGTGCCAATGTCGAACGGCTCACCTATGGTGGCAGCGGTAACTTCGTCGGTACCGGTAATGGACTTGCTAACGAGATCAGGGGGGGAGCCGGGAACGACTCGCTCTTTGGTAGTGCGGGCAACGATGTGCTTATAGGTGGGGCGGGCAATGACTTGCTCAGTGGTGGGGCAGGAGCCGACACCATGGTGGGCGGCACTGGTGATGACTTTTATGTCGTCACCGAGGTGGGGGACGTGGTAGTTGAGCAGGCCGGTGGAGGTAACGACTTGGTCTGGACCACGCTCTCCAGCTACACCCTTGGTGCCAATGTCGAGCGTCTCCAGTTTGGTGGCGTGGGTAGTTTCAGCGGTACCGGCAATGGTCTTGCCAACGAGATCAGGGGCGGAGCTGGCAACGATATGCTCCGGGGAGGGGCCGGTGACGACATGCTAGTAGGAGGCGCTGGCAACGATTCGTTAATTGGTGGCACGGGCAACGATGTGCTTGTTGGTGGTGCCGGTGACGATAACTTCGCGTTCGGGGTGGGCTTCGGCAATGACATTATCATGGACTTCGACGCCAACCCGGTCGGTGGCCAGGACCTGCTGAATATCGCCGCACTGGGTGTGACCGCAGCGAGCTTCGCGGCCAACGTGACCATCGCCGATGTCGGGGCGGACACCTTGGTGTCGGTCGGCGGCGGTACCATCCGGTTGGTGGGCATCAACGATGCGACCACCATCACCCAAGCAGACTTTATCCTGGCGGTGTGAGGAGGCCACCAGAGCAGAGCTAGCCACAAGTAGATGCGGAATGCGGCGCAATGCCGTATTCCGCATTTTGCTATCCCCCACGACCGTGGAGGGGAAATTCATCGATGCTAAAGATTCCTGGGCTGGCTGGGGGCGAGCCACGCTTCGAGTTTCAACGCGTTTAGCTTTCCAACTATTTATACCCACCCATCTGGCAAAGGGCTGTGGCTATGATGAACCCGAGCAGTAGGCGCGGGTCTGCTTCCAGCAGACTGTAGGTGCCACAATATTGGTCTGGATCAATGCCGCCGGGCCGGCGATGGAGCTATCGACATAGGACGCGGTGGCCAGGTATATGATCGCGTCTGGTAGGAATTGCGCCAGAGCTACCTTGGGTTGAGCGCCGATACTGGCCTGAAGGAACTGGTAGCGCGGGTTGTCGCCAATCAGTTATTCCAAGTAGTCGGCGTAGGTCAGCTTGTCGAGGTCGAATACCTGATGTTCGGTGTGGCGGAACAGCGCTGAGCCGATAAGATTGGCGCCGCCGGTGACCAATATCCGCATATCGATAGCCTTATTTACTAGCGCTCAGGGGGAGGCAGCATGAGTGCCACGCTCGTCCTGATCTGGTGCTTGCCTGACAGCCAAGGGCAAGTGGCCGGTAGAGGAGTGTTGCAGGTGTTGCTGAACTGGCGGGCTTCCGGAAAAAGCGCCATCGGCTGATTTATCTTGAATAGCGGCCACATTCATAGGTGGTTACTCATGCCCCAGGTTGGGGAAGATCCTCCCAGGTCAGGTTGAAAGCGCGTGGGTGGAAATTGAGATCCTCGGCGGCTGCGCTGTGAGAGAAGGCCTGGTCGCGGTTCATCCGTTCTGCCATTCCGGGTGTCCAGTCACGGTAGCGGGGGACGCGGCGTAACAGCAGCAAGGCAAAGTGAAACAGCGGTAAAGGTAGGTGCACGATCCGCGGTGGTTTTCCCAGGGCGGCGAATATTCTGCTCAGCATGTCGCGGTAGCTCAGCACTTCGGCTCCAGACAAGGTGTAAGTCTTGGCCGTGAGCGGTTTGCTCAGTGCGGCCAGGCAAGCCATCGCGACATCGTCTGCATGTACGGGCTGACGCAACCCCAAGGCCTTGCCGAAAACCGGAAAGAAGCCCAAACGTCGGATGGTTCGAGCCATCTCGGTTACATTGCCATCCCGGCCGTGCCCATATATCAGAGTAGGGCGCAAGATGAGCCAGTCGACTCGGTGGCTTTCGGCCCAGGTCTTGAAGGCTGCTTCGCTGTCCGCCAGGTGTTGGGCCAACTGGCGCTCGCGCGGATCCGGGGAGTGATCCTTGGCAATCAGGCTGGTGGACGAAAGGGCTACTACCTTCTGCGCCCCCATGGCGGAAAGCTGCGGCAGAAGGTCAACGAGCACCCAGATGGGCAGCAGGCTGATCCAGTGGCGAATGGATTTGGCAGGCGCGGTGGTGCCTCCTGGTTGGGGAAAACGCCGCCACGCGACTTGCGCATCCGTTTCGACCTCCTGGATGGATCTGGAGAAGGCGGTAACCTGATACTGCGCACCAGCCAGCAAAGCAAGCAGGCTGCTACCCACCAGGCTGCGTGCGCCCAGAACGCCCACGCTGCCATCAGTCATTGGTCTTGCCTCGTGGCCATGCGTTTCAGCAGGAGATAGCAGACGACCGCGCCAAAGCGCAGCCATACGCCGCAAATAACTAGGCCCATCAGTAGCCCAGGGTATTGATGGCGGAAGAACTTGCGGTAGAAACGCACCATTCCACGGTGTTTGTGCCACTCGACAAAAAATGGACGGGCTGAGCTGCAGCGGCCTTTGTGATGGGTAACGCGGGCGCTAGGTTGAAAAAGGATGCGAAAGCCGGCGGCGCGGAAGCGCATACACCAGTCCAGGTCTTCGCAGTGCATGAAGTAGCCCTCATCCATGACCCCGACTCGTTCCAGGGCATGTCGGGGCACCAGCATGCATGCCCCGGAAATGGCTTCTACCTCGACTGCAGCCGCGGGTAAAGGGGTGAGATGCAGCAAATAGTCCGAAAACAGGCGCGGATACCGCTGGGCGAGGTTGGCGAGACCGAATGCCCGGACAAAGGTACGCCAGGGCGTAGGCACTGAACGGCGACCACCGGCTTGTTCGCTGCCATCTGCATTGAGCAGCAGGCCGCCTACCATGCCCACGGATGGATGGTCGCTGGCCGCACCCAGGAGGCTGCTCATCGCTTCGGGCGCCAATTCGCAGTCTGGGTTGAGAAACAGTAGGAAGTCCCCCTCGGCTGCAGACGTGCCCTGATTGCAAGCACGGGCGAAGCCCAGGTTGTTGTGATTGCGTATGACCTTCAGACGGGTAGCGGCAGGAATGACCTGTATCGCCCGCTCCAGGCTGTCGTCGCTGGAGGCGTTATCCACCAGAATGATTTCCTCAACCTGGTTGTTGCAACTGATCAGGCAGCGGCTCAGATAGGGGCCGGCATTGTAATTGACTATGACCACGGAAACCCTGTTCTTCGTTTCGAGTAACTCCAAAAGCAAGCCTCTCTCTCAGTGGCGGTGAGTGCCGTTTAGGTGTTGTATTGAGCCTGACCTCAGGGTCCAAGCTGCCGCAGGTTGCCATGTCGAATGGCAAGCCCGGCGCCAAACTAATGTATTGAGCAGAAAATCCAATAGATGCAGGTATATGGCCAGCGGCAACTGCGAGAGTGCTCACTCGCATCGTGTGTCGTGATCTCTACTATTTCAGCTATTGGATGCGTGACAATTGATGCGCGGTTGCAGTACCTCAAGGATATGTTCAACGGTCTCGCTGATATGGCGGCCCTCGGTATCCACAGTCAGGGCCGGGCTCTGCGGTGGCTCATAGGGAGAGTTGATCCCAGTGAAGTCGCGCACCTCGCCGGCGCGGGCTCGTTTGTAGAGACCTTTGATGTCACGCTGCTCACAGGTCTTCAGTGAGGTGGCTACATGCACTTCGAGGAAGGCTGCCGGGCCGATGATCTGGTTGGCTTGCAGGCGGTCCTCACGGTAAGGCGAGATAAAAGAGGTGATGACGATCAGACCCGCCTCGTTCATCAGTCGTGCGACTTCGGCCACACGGCGGATATTTTCGCAGCGATCCTCTGGGGAGAAGCCCAGGTCACGGTTCAGTCCGTGCCGCACATTGTCGCCATCAAGGACGAAGCAGGCGTGGCCCATGGCGAGCAAGCGTGCTTCCAGGGCGAAGGCCAGGGTGGATTTACCGGCGCCGCTCAACCCGGTCATCCAGATGGTTGTCGGGCTCTGGCCGAAGAGGCGGCCACGCTCTTCACGGGAAACATGGCCATCTTGCCAAACGATATTTTCAGGCTTCATTTCTTATCCTTTACTTCAGCAAAGACCGCTGCTACTGACCATAATGTGGCCAAATGCCGGTGTTTTCGTTATCTAGGGTGGAGTCCAAAAAGAGCTACCGCAGCTACGGCGCTAGTTTTTCACTGAGCTGCATATTACGGCAACGGTTGTTTGGTGGCGTTGCGTTGGCGGCCCAAGCCTTTTTCCAGCAGGCGCCAGATGCTCATCAGGCTGGCTTTGCGTTGCGCCTGTATCTCACGGCGTTTGCGCCACATTTGTGGCAAGCCGCGGATGGCATCCCGCTTGGCGCGCAGTAAAACTCCACCACGGCCGCGACAAACATAAACCAGTGTGGTCAATAAGTTCATAAGTATGTGGGCGGGCAGCAGGAGCCAAAAGAGCGCGCCCGGCATGTTCTTCACATAGGTCCAGACCAAATTGCGATGCCCATGGTAAAGGGCGAAATCGCTCCTCTGGCCACCGCTGGATGCTGAGCCGACGTGCAGGGCGCGGGCGTTAGGTACCAGACGGCATTGATACCCTGCGAGCCACAGGCGAAAGCCAAGATCGACATCCTCGCAGTAGCAGAAGAAGTCTTCGTCCAACCCGCCGACGGCCTGATAAATATCGCGGCGGTAGAGTGCGGTAGCGGCACAAGGGGAAAATATCGGCCGATCCAGAAAGGCCGACTCGCTCAGCGGCTCGCCATGCCCCAGACGCCAGCACAGACCGCTGGCATGATAGGCATCGCCAATGCCATCCAGTCGCGCCGGCTCATGCGCCATCAGTGTCACCGCACCGAAACAAGCCGCCTGCGGCCAGTGCATGGTTGCCAGCAATAATTGCTCCAGGCAATCGGGCGCGAGAAAGGCGTCGGGGTTGACCAGCGCGACCCACTGACAATCCTGTAACTCGGCCATCGCCAGGTTATTGGCTCGGGCGAAGCCGAGGTTTTCTGCAGCGCGGATATAACGGGTGTTTGCGGGGCGCTTGCTTGGCAGCTCCTCGGGCGGGTTGCTGCTGGCGTTATCGATAACGATGGTTCTATGGATGGGCGCCTGTTGTTCGGCCAAGGCAGCCAGGCAGCGCTCAAGCACGTCGAAGGTATTCCAGTTGACGATAATTACACCGACCGTAGGTCTCTTGATAGAGGGGCCAGCTAGGGGGAGGCTGAAGGTGTCAGCTGAAAGGCTATCCATGGTGCTAGGGTACCGGTTTTGTAGGTAATCTGTCCCAAAGTGAAGGCAAGTCGGCACTGGCTGTCTCGATCCGAGTGGGCAGACCAATACCCCCTCACCAAACCGAAGGACAGAGCAGGCAGCTTCTGGCACGATTGCAGGGTTGCGAGAAGGTGTGCGCTAGGTAGCTACTGGGTTGAGACGGACGTACCGCGTTGCACGCCACCACTTGAGAGAGTATGAGAATGCAGATCCGTAACAGTATCGAATTGATTCTATATAAGGTCTATACCGACATTAAGGCTGAAGCGGCTCGGTCCTACCTGGGGCTAGTATGGTGGCTTATAGAACCGGTTCTGTATCTGTGTGCGTTCTACATCCTTTTCGTACTGGTATTACAGCGAGGTAGTTCGGACTTTGTGCCGACGTTTCTCTGTGGTGCGGTGGTATGGAAGTGGTTCGACAGCGGGCTTAAAGGTGGCAGCCATGCGATCAGTACTCACCATGGCCTGCTTCAGCAAGTGTATGTTCCTAAATACATTTTTCCGGTAATTGCAGTGCTTGGTAGCACGGCGCGCTTCTTCCCTGTCTTTGCGTGCTTCGCAATTTTCCTGCTTCTGTACGGGTTTCCTGCACAGGTCACTTGGCTGGCTGTCCCGATAGTCATGTTGGCCCAACTGTGCTTGATTATGGCCCTGGCATTGTTGGTGGGCGCCATCACCCCCTTCCTGCCTGACCTTAAGGTCGCAATTGACAACGGCATGCTGCTTCTGTTTTTTCTCTCGGGTGTGTTCTTTGACATTAACGAGGTACAAGAGCCTGTCAAAAGTTACTTGCTGCTCAATCCCATGGCTGGCCTGATTGACGAATACCGTAATGTCATGATCCGTGGTGTCTGGCCGGACATGGGGCGAATTGGTCTTATCATGCTTATTTCGCTTGTGGTCGGCGGTTTTGGGCTTGTGTTTCTGAAGCAGATGGATCACCGCTACGGAAAGGTACGCTTCTGATGAGCGCTAGCGAAGTACTGATCAGCGTACAGAACGTTACTGTTTCGTATCCAGTTCGACAGGGGCTCCTAAGGTGGTCGAAGTACACGCCACTCAAAGACATCTCTTTCGATCTGCATCGTGGTGAGACAGTCGGCATTATTGGGCGCAATGGTGCTGGAAAAAGCACGTTGCTGCGGATGATCGCAGGCATCTTGGAGCCGGATGGTGGACGCATTCTCAATCATGGTGCGCGCGTATCGTTGCTGTCGCTGGGGGTTGGCTTTATGCCTCACCTCAGCGGCAGACAGAATGCCATGCTGAGCGGTATGCTTCTTGGTCTGCACCGAAGTGAAATAGCCAAACGCATGGATGCGATCATCGAATTCTCCGATTTAGGTCAATTCTTTGATCAGCCGTTGCGTACCTATTCGTCAGGCATGCGTGCGCGGCTGGGATTTTCGGTGGCGATTCAAGTAAATCCGGATGTGTTGTTGGTAGATGAAGTACTTGGTGTGGGTGATGAAGAGTTTCGCGCCAAATCCACGGCGGAAATGAAACGATTGATAAAATCAGACAAGACAGTAGTTCTGGTTTCGCATGTGCTTCCAGTGATCAGGGATTTATGCGACAAGGTTGTGTGGATTGAAGATGGACTGGTAAGTCACACCGGTCCAACCCGACCAATTCTGAGACAGTACTTAGAGCAGCAAGCTGTTCTGCAAGAGAGTCAACCCGCTGTACTCGCACTAGAACAGTGCTGATGATAGTCGCATATTTCTAGCGCAGGCATAAAGATAGTGGCCCTTCTGAAACAGTTAAATATGTGTGGCTTTATCCATTCGTTCGTCAGTGTAACCAAAAAGATAATGATCGTTGTGCCTGTTATTTGGTTTGATCGTTTTAATATCCAGTTGCTTGGGAATAGTCAGTCAGTGGGTTATCTGCGAGCCTGTGGTCGTGTGAAACCATGAGGGTTGATTGCGTTGTCAATGATATTGGTTGAGAAGTTTAAAAGAGGTTTTTAATGCAGTTAGATGTTCTGGTTGGTGGTGTGCCGCGTGGCGGCACTACGGTAGCAGCAAAATTTTTGTCCTTGCATGAGGATGTTTTTTGTTATGCAAGTGAAACCCACTTAATATCGCTCATGCAAAGTATGTTTAGCCAGTTGCCGTGTCGCGCTGACAAGGTTGATGTGGTAATTGATTTTTTGCATCAACAATTTCTTGTTGCCATGGTTGAAATGCCTAGGTTTAACGTCAATCAAGGTGCACATCCTAAGAACCTCCTTTTTAACGAGAAACATGTAGCTCGCTTGGTTGAAGCGGTGCGGGGGCATTTGACCGCTCAATTGTCAGGTGTGGAGTTATATCAAGCGTCACTGGTAACGTTGCGTGATTTACTGGCGCAGGTTGAACAACGGCCGATTCTAGGGGAAAAGACGCCTGGTAATATTTTTGCCATGGCTGATTATGTTGGGCAAGGTGAGACTAAAAATATAGTTGTAATGCGTGAACCATTTGGTGTGCTTCGCTCCATGAAATCGCGTGTAGATGGTGGCGATCCTTATTCCAGCGCGTTCCAAGGGGGGCTGGAGACAAATATTGGCATGTACCTTGAGTACGCAACTGCTGCTCATCGTGCGCTGCAGTCCAGCAACAGCCTGTTAGTTAGCTATGAGGATATGGCAACGAATCCAGCCTTGGCCGTGACGCGTATGCTTGCGTTTCTTGGGCGTACGCCAGAGGAACGAGTCGTGCAGTTTGTCGAAACGGGTAAGGATCGCGAGATAGCTGACCGAGCACCAATGCACTACCGTCGTCTGTCCGTAAATTCAGGATTTGGTGAGCTTTCACCAGTCGATACTTGGAAAGTATTGAGTATTACGCGACCTATTCGTGAAGTGCTGGGATATTCGGATGCAGTATTGGCTCAGTTTGGGTTTGATATTTCTATCGAGTGGCCGGGGCTGGACGTTCCAACAACTGTCCTGCCGATGTCTGGCTTTCATCAGGGCGAAGAAGCTCCATGGATGAAGCGAAAAGGAAGTTTGATTGCCTATGCCGGCAAGGGACGTTCGTACAACCTCACTCTTGAACTTAAAAGCATATTTCCCGAACAGGTTAAGGGAGAGGTCGAACTGAAGGTATTCATCAATGGTGTGCTGCGTGAGTCGGTCAAGGTGGGCGCAGGCTATCAGTTCACAGTTATAGATGTGAACGTACATGCAGACGAATTGGTGCCCATCGGCAATAAGGGCGGGTACGCGATTATTGATCTTGAATCTTCCGGCGCATTTGTCGCGATAGGGCATATGGACGAAGGGAAAGATGTCAGGGAAATGTCTTTTCTGTTGAGCAAGGCGAAAATAAGCAAGGAATCACTATTTGGCTTTGCTGAAGTAAAGAAACGGCCTCTAAATCATGAATAAAATCATATCGATTCACGTGCCTAAAGCGGGGGGGACCTCGACCCTGACCACCCTTAAGCGAGCTTATGGGGATGATCATGTTCTGGAGGACTACAGCAGCGATCCTGGCGATCCGATTTCACCTTGCAACCTTGACCCGGAAGGTTGGCTCGCATACAGACCAATAAATATCCCGGAAAATATAATTGTTGTGCATGGGCACTTCAAAGCACAGAAATATGATCTTGTGAAGGATGCTTTTCGATTTACTATGCTTCGGCATCCATTAGATAACGTGATTTCGATCTATTGCTATTGGCGTGCAATTCCGCCGCAGCCTAGTGCTTTGCATCAATATTTTTGTATGCAGAATATGACAGTTATAGAGTTCGCCAAGTTGCCGCTCATTCGTAATTTGTATGGTGAGACTTATTTTGGCGGATGGGATATGAAAAGGCTTGATTTTATTGGGAGGCATGAAACCAGGTCGCATGACCTCCAGCGGTTAGGCGGGTTGTTAGGTATAGATATTGATACGAGTGTTCATCTCAATGTGACACCGTCTGACGAAATAGAAGTGAGTCGCGAAAAAATACTAGGGGATAGAAAAGTGTGTGCCCAGTTAATGGATATACTGGCAGCAGATATACGGTTTTATGAAATGTACGCTATTTAACTCGAGGCGTATTTGACTGAAGGGGTTGAGCGCTATGAATAAAATTTATCTAGTCGTTTGAATATGCAGAAATTTTCTGGTTCTTGTCCGGTATGTGGTTGTCTTGAATTTTCAGAGCGTGCTGTGCTCTGGCCTGAACTAATCAGTGCCTGGCAGTTGTCTGAAGTTGAAGTTTCATACATAAATAGACAGCAGGGGTTTCATTGTAAGCAGTGCTTTAATAATTTGCGTGCGATGGGGTTGGCAGCGGCTATTGTCCGAAATTACCAGTTCAATGAAACGCTCGTGCGGTTTTGTGAGTTGCACCACGAACTCAAAGTTCTCGAGATTAATGCTGCGGGCAATTTGACATCATTTTTAAGTAAGTTGCCTTTGCATCGTTTGGTTGAATATCCGCAGTTTGATATGCTCAACCTGAATGTCGAATCTAATAGTTTTGACTTAGTGGTTCACTCCGATACGTTGGAGCACGTTCCTTATCCAGAGCGAGCGCTCTCAGAGTGTCATCGAGTGCTACGTAGTCGTGGGCGATGTATTTTTACAGTGCCTATCGTGATTGAGCGAATGACTCGATCACGCGTTGGACTCGCCCCGAGTTATCACGGCCAGGCCGGGGTGCCGGCCAAGGATCAACTTGTACACACAGAATTTGGTGCGGATACCTGGCAGACGGTCTTGAATGCTGGTTTTAGTTCTTGCGAGATATTTTCGTTTGAGTATCCAGCAGCACTAGTGATGATTGCAATAAAATAGAAGGGCTATTTAATGGAATTTACCGGTGAGCGTTTTGTTCCAACAGAGCAAGGCAAAATTCGCCTTGAGCATTATCATCGTTATGCCATAGCTCTGGATCTTGTCGAAGGAAAGGATGTTCTCGATGTGGCGTGTGGTGAGGGCTATGGTTCTTTTTCAATAGCCAGTGTTGCCCGTTCAGTCGTCGGCGTGGATATTTCCGATGAAACGATTAAACATGCGTCGGTCACATATCAACAAAGTAATTTGACCTTTTGCCAAGGCAGTGCTGTTGCATTGCAATTTGCAGATGCGTCGTTCGATGTTGTAGTTTCCTTCGAAACCATTGAGCATCTGGCAGAGCAGGCGCAGATGCTGATGGAAATAAACCGAGTATTACGGCCGGGAGGCGTGCTCGTAATTTCCTCACCCAATCGACCAATCTATTCAGAGGAAAGTGGAGAACATAACGAATTCCATGTTAAAGAGCTAGACTTTGAAGAATTCGACACACTATTGAGAGCGCAGTTTTCGACCATTCAATATTTCGGTCAGCGCATGCTTATGGGGTCAATTATTCAACCGCTTGAAGGAGAGTCGAGTGCTTTTCAAATATGGCATGATGATGGAGTTGAACTCAAACGATTTGCTGGGCGTTTGGTTGATCCGGTCTATTTCGTAGCTCTGTGTGGGAAAGACAGAGTTGATTTGCCAGTAATTGATACATCGGCGCTTTACCCAGAAAATCTGGATTTGGTAAAGCATTATGTAGGGTTTGCTAAGTGGGCCCAGTCATTGGATAAAATTGTGAGCGAGCGTAGTGAACAGGTTGTTAACCTGAACCACTCTGTACTTGAGCGTAACGAGCAACTTGTAAAACTGAATGATACCGTTCACGAGCGTGATATGCAGGTTGCCAGTTTAAGTCAAGCGGTACTCAATCGTGATGAGCAGATTACCAGCCTGAATCAAGTGGTGCTCAATCGTGATGAGCAGATTACCAGCCTGAATCAAGTGGTGCTCAATCGGGATGAGCGGATTACCAACTTGAATCAAGTGGTGCTCAATCGTGATGAACAGATTACCAGCCTGAATCAAGTGGTGCTCAATCGTGATGAGCAGATTACCAACTTTAATCAAGTGGTGCTCAATCGTGACGAGCGGATTACCAACCTGAATCAAGTGGTGCTCAATTTTGATGAGCAGGTTGCCAACCTGAATCAAGTAGTGCTCAATCGTGATGAGCAGGTTGCCAGGTTGAATGAGGTGGTGCTTAGTTGTGACGAGCAGATCGCAAGCCTGAATCAAGCGGTGCTCAATCGTGATGAGCAGATTGCCAGGCTAAATGAAGTAGTGCTCAATCGTGACGAGCAACTTACCAGTCAAAACCAGGTTGCACTCGAACGAGACGGGCAAATAACTAGCCTAAATAAGTTATTGCTTGAGTGCAACGAACAGGCTGCTAAGCTGAACCAGACTGTGCTTGACCTTGATGAGCAGATCGTTAATCTGAAACAGTCTGTTACAGAGGAGAATAAATTAAGCACCAGCCTTTCGGACGAAGTCGTCCGGCGCGGTGAGTGGGGGTTGCGCCTAGATGCCACGCTCAAGCAAGAGCGCGACCGCTTTCTTGAAGTTTCACGAAGTAACTCTTGGCGACTGACTTTACCGTTACGTGAGGCCAGGCGCTGGATCTCATCACCTCTGCGCCAAACAAAGCGTTATACAGTGGGCACATTGCGCTTGGCCAAGCGCCTCTATCAATCGCTTCCCTTGAGTTATCAAACAAAGGCCGCGCATCGGCGTTTCATTGCAAAAAACTTCCCGAGATTATTGTTAGGAAGCGGAAGTCATCCCGCGACTATTTCGACGTTTACAGCAATTGCATCAGAACGAAGAAATTCTGAGCGCGTACCGGTGGCAGATGGGATAGGCTCCTTATTAACGGTACCCGCCTCCCATAGTCCCTCGGTCTCTGTAATTATCCCGGTGTACGGACAGCTTGACTACACGCTGGGCTGCCTCGCCTCAATTATAAAATATGCACCCCAGGCGCCGTTCGAAGTCATTGTTGTGGATGATTGTTCTCCCGATGGTTCGAAAGAGGTGTTGAGCAAGATCAGTGGCGTCCAATTGTTAGTCAATGAAAGTAATCAAGGGTTTATACGCTCTTGCAACCGCGGGGCTATCGCAGCTAAGGGTGAGTACCTATATTTTCTGAATAACGATACGGAAGTCACCCCGGGATGGATGGATGAGTTACTGCGGACTTTTCTGGAGTTTCCCGGTACCGGTTTTGTGGGATCAAAACTGGTATATCCTGATGGCAGGCTGCAGGAGGCTGGTGGGATAATTTGGCAGGATGGTAGTGCGTGGAATTTTGGCCGGCTTCAAGATCCACTACTTCCTGTCTACAACTACGCTAGAGAGGTCGATTATTGTTCTGGCGCCTCCATTATGCTACCAAAAGAACTGTTCACTCGTCTGGGAGGCTTTGACGAGCATTATTTACCGGCTTATTGCGAGGATGCGGATCTTGCACTTAAGATCCGCGATAGCGGTGCACGAGTTATTTATCAGCCGCTGTCGACTGTCATTCATTACGAGGGAATAACATCGGGCACCGACACCACACAAGGTGTCAAAGCATATCAGGTTGAGAATACCCAGAAGCTTTATGCGCGCTGGCAAGCGCGGCTGCAAGCGCACCAGCTACCTGGCCTAAATATCGATATAGCAAAGGACCGCCGTGCGATAAGACGCGCGTTGGTGATTGACCATTGCACCCCAACCCCTAATCAGGATGCGGGCTCTGTAATAATCTATAACCTGATGCTTTTATTGAGGGAAATGGATTTTCAGGTGACTTTTATCCCGGAAGACAATTTCCTCTACATGCCGGAGTACACGATTGCGCTCCAGCGCTCCGGTATCGAGGTGCTGTATGCACCCTATGTTACCAGTGTCGAACAGCACCTCGAGGCGTGTGCTGATCGTTATGATCTTGTCTCCTTGTACCGGCCAGGGGTGGTCGAACGGCATATAAAAAATGTTCGTAAGAACTGTCCAAAGGCCAAAATCCTGTATCACACGGTAGATTTGCACTATCTCCGCATGTCGCGTGAGGCTGAATTACTCTCTAACAAAGCTAAACAGAGAGAGGCCGACGAGATGAAGTTCCGCGAGCTAGCAGCTATACGTGCGGCCGACGCTTCAATTGTGCACAGTACTACAGAGTTAGCGCTTCTACAGCCTGAAGTACCGGAGGCCAAGCTTTATGTGTTTCCGTTGATCATGGACGTTCCGGGAACTGATAGGACATTTGCAGAGCGCAGAGATATTGTTTTTGTTGGAGGCTATCAACATACCCCCAATGTGGATGCAGTTCAGTACTTTGTAGCCGAAATCATGCCTTTGCTGCGTAGCCGTTTACCCGGTGTGCGATTCTATGTAGTTGGCAGCAAACCTCCAGTCGAGATACAGGGGCTGGCATCAGAAGATGTCATCATTACTGGCTTTGTCGAAGATTTAAATCCGTTGCTCGACAAGATGCGAGTTTCGGTAGCACCGTTGCGCTTTGGGGCGGGAATTAAAGGGAAAATTGGTTCGGCGATGGCGGTGGGCTTACCGGTAGTAGCGACTTCATTAGCAGCAGAAGGGATGTCGCTTTCTGGTGATGAAAATATCTTGATCGCTGATGATGCCGAGCAGTTTTCCAGTGCTGTCGTAAGGCTTTACCAAGATGAGTCTCTCTGGAATCGAATCAGTCAACGTGGAATAGATTTCGCAGAGAAAACATGGGGAGGGGAGTCTGCTTGGAAAACGCTGAGCTTGATTCTTGCGGGGGTATCAATAAATACGACTCGAGGAGCATACGCGCTCTCGGTTTTTTCAGATGCAGGTATGGGGCATGCGAAGGTCGTTTCTCGGAGTATTCAACTAGCCCCGCTTTGCGCTCTCAGAAGTCGAGTAGAGTTCAATGCGATGTTGAAGGGTGAAGAACTAATGAGAATCAAGCAACTTGAGAAAGAGTTGATTGATTCTTCACCAACTGAGGCTTTTGCAGTCAATGGGTTTTGTGTGCCGTGTAACAAGATGGTCTCCTTGCTGGTTGATATGAGCTCGGGTGGCCAGCGTCAAGATAATGGATGGCTACCAAATTGGCGCGAGAGATTAGAGTGTCCACTGTGTAGAATGAATAATCGCCAGCGTTTAATAGCTACGCTTGTTAAGCAGGAGTTAGAGGCAGGCGATAAGAAACGTGTGTATTTCATGGAGCAGGTTACCCCAATTTATAATTGGGCCCTGAAAGTTTTTGAAGGACATAGTCTCGTTGGCAGTGAGTACCTAGGTCATGAGTATGCAGGTGGAGAAATCGTCAGAGGGGTACGTCATGAGGATGTCGAACACCTGAGTATGTCAGCCGGTGAATTGGATTTAATCATTAGCAATGACGTGTTTGAACATGTTCCGAACCCTAGTGTGGCTTTTGCTGAGTGTGCTCGCGTGCTTAAGAAGGGTGGTGTTCTACTTACGACTTTCCCATTCCATTGTGAAAACGACTTGTCGATTTGTCGAGCAAAACTAGAGAATGGAAAATTAGAGCATATTTTACCTCCTTCATATCATGGAAATCCTGTCTCTGCTGATGGTTCGCTGGTGTTCACCGATTTTGGTTGGGACATACTTGGTGAAATACAAGCGGTGGGTTTTTCAGATGTATACGTCGAAGTATATGCATCTGCGGAACTCGGACATTTGGGTGGTGGGCAGTTGGTGTTTAGAGCGATTAAGTGAGAGTACGAAATATATAATGTGCAAACAGCTGCCCGAATGATTTTAAATATTCGAACACTCATGATTTACGGATAGGAACGTGATCCTGGGTTCTGGATTTTTACATCTGGCAGCTGAAATTGACGTCTAAATATTTACGTTTACTGCTTATGATCAACACCTAATGGACAGATTTTCCATCTGTCGAGGAAAGTAGAGAGCTACACGTGTCCCCCTATGCTTTATTCTCCCTGACATCGGGGGGCTAAATCAGGCCTTTCTTAGTACCTGTAATCGTCGAATGATTATGAAAAAAATATTAACGTTGCATATTGGCCGAGCAAAAACTGGCTCTTCCGCAATACAAGGCGCTTTGAAGGCGAGTCGAACGTCTCTTGCCTTGGCGGGTTTCTGCTACCCTATGACTGGCGGGAAGAAAAATGATAAAAATCACCCGATTTTAGCGCATGCCTGCAATAAAAATCACCCTCTCATAGCGCGCGCTTGCAATAAAAACTATCAAGCTACGCAGGGTGTCGATATAAATAATCTTAAATCAGAGTTCGAGAAAGAAACTGCTGAGTTTAATAAGATTATTGTTAGTTCTGAAGGGTTTCAAAATATAATTGAGCCAAAGTTATTCGAGTATTTCTTTCCCAGGCAGCTCGCAAATAGTGAAGGATTGTTTAAAACGTACTATGAAATAAGGACGTTATGTTATTTACGAGAGGTTCTTTCTGGTGCGAGGAGCGCCTTTTCCCAGCGGGTTCAGACGACAGGAATGTTCTGTAGTTTTAGTCAATTTTTACATCATTATGCAAGTATAGATTTGCACGTATTTTCCAAATTTTGGCGTAGTGTTTCAGATACGGTTGAATTTGCTAACTATTGCGCAGCAAAGCAGTTGCCGAAGGGTGTTGTATCTGACTTTGAACGACGCATAGGTCTTTCGCTTGAATCATCTTCGGATATTTTGTCACGAAATCCTTCGATTTCTGGAAACTTGCTAATATTTAAGCTGTTGATAAATAAGCTTGGTTTGTTTGATGAGGCTCACTCACCCCTCCTTCTTGATCTTGCAACCAGTGAGGCTCGATTCAGTGGCGGGTTTTGTATTGAAAAAACTGTTTCAGAAAAATTGAGGAATAAGTATTCGGAATACAATAAGTGCGTAACCTCCCTTTCTGGCGATTTTATCCTGGAGGACTATTCGCATGCTCCGCCACTATTTGATGCGGAAAATTGGCAAAAGGATCTTGAAATGTTTCTTGATAAGCCTGAATTTTCTGGGTTTAAGGATGATTCAAGAATTTGGAGCGAAGATCCAGGGGGATGGCGAATTGATGAGTAAAGTACAGTTTTTCGCTTAGCGAGATGCACAGTACGGGAAACTCTAGTCTGGCACTCGGCGCGAACATTAAAGAAGCGTGAAGTCGATACGCGTTCTAGTAATTTTCTGCGGCGGATCAATAAAAATGCACAGCGCTGATTTGCAAATTAAAAAAACAGAGAGTGGCTTAAAAAGTGAAAACCCTGCGAAAATCTATAGTCACGATGCTATCTATAGAAAGCTACAGCCTGACCGAAAACATGTGTGGTTGGTCTGTGCTCCAAAGTCAGGATCGACTTGGCTTAGTGTAATACTGGAAGATTATTTGGGTTGGGCCAGAGTAAGTCTCGTTCCTGGATATGATAGGCGCGAACAGGAGGTCGATCCCTTACAGCTGTTAAGAAGAAATGCGGAGTCTGGGAATGTATTTTCTCCGCACCAGCACTGCCGTTATAGTGTAAGTACCTCTGAATTTATTGCTCGCGCAAATGTAACAGTAATACTTCAGATTAGAGATATTTTTGACACCGTACTAAGTTTTTGGGATCACTTGGAGACGCATAAAAAAAATTTACCGATGGCGTATATGGACGATACGAATTGGAGTGCCTTAAGTAAGGAAAAAAAGGTAGATTTCATCATTGACTTAGTTATCCCATGGTATTTTAATTTTTATGCGGGCTGGTTTTCTTCGCCAGAATATAAGGCGGGGGCGGTTAAAGTAATATCATACGAAGATCTTTTGTCTGACCCAATATGTGAAATGAAAAATATTCTTCACCATTGCAAGGTTGAAGTTGAGCAACAGCGACTTGAGTATTCATTGACGAAAGCCAATACAGGAAATAAATCCACGCTAAAAAATGTTGGAGTAACTGGGCGAGGGGGTAGCTTGTCCGAAAGACAGGTTGAACGTATACATAAGCTGGCCAGTTACTATCCAAAAATTAATTTCAGCTCAATCGGCTTGTGATCACTGATTTTATGGTCCCTGAACTCATAGACTAAGTGCGTCACTTAAAGTGATAGGCAGAGAGCCGGCCACCGGTACAATCTAGGTGTTCATATCCTGTGCTTGGATTAAGCCGGCTCGGTAAAAAACGCGTGAATTTGATCGAAAGATCAGTCAACACTCATTAGTGGCAGAGCATCCAGCGTAAAGTTTCTTCGAGCGGCGGTGTATCCCAATCACCGATCAGTTGGCGTAGGCGTGTAGCATCTCCACAAAGGGTTTTAACCTCATTGCTGCGAACGAAGGTCGGGTTGACGTGTATTTCCAAGCTGTGGCCGGTGATCTGCTCACATAGTACGATTATCTCGCGCAATGAATGAGGGCGGCCGGAGCAGACATTTACGGGCTCACCGGTATGGCCAGACTCGATCAGTCGGCGATATGCCTGGATCAAGGCGCGTACATCAGTAAAGTCGCGCCAGACATCGAGGTTGCCCAGTTCGATCCGCGCTGCGCGCCGCCGGAAGTGTGCAACTATCTTTGGCAATAGAAACTGTTCGGCTTGACCGACCCCGGTGTAATTGAAGGGCCGCGTGATGACCAGCGGCAGGCGTTCCTGCCACAGGTTGGCCATGGCTTCCATAGCCATTTTACTTACAGCGTATTCATTGACTGGGGCCATCCTGGCTTGTTCGTCAATCATGCCTGCGGTCGCATTGCCATAGACATTTGCACTGCTGGCAAGTAGTACGCACTCTGGTTGTTTGCCCATAGTGGAAACAGCATCCAGTAGATTGCGTGTACCCATCAGATTTGTTTGATAAAAAGCATTAGGGTCACTGTGACCAACAAATGCCAATGCAGCCAGATGGATGACAATATCGGGTTGCAATTGGGCCAGGCAGTTTTTCAGTCCAACATTGTCGGTGAGGTCTACTTGGTAGTATTCGGGTTCTTGACTTGATTGTGTGCCGAGTCCAGATACTCGATACCCATGAGTGATTAGCTCCTCGGCCATATAACGGCCTGTGAAGCCGAGGATGCCTGTGATCAGTACGTGCTTGCCTAGATGGCTCATCAGAATGAAGAGCCATTTTCATTGCGACGTATATCTGCTTGCACCATCATTTGACATAGTTCCTCTAGGGTGGTTTTGGGTTTCCAACCCAGTTCACGCTCCGCTTTTTCTGGGTTGCCAATCAGTAGTTCGACTTCGGCCGGTCGATAAAATTTCGGATTGACAGCGACTACTACTTTGCCAGACGAGACATCCAGCCCCTTTTCGTTTTCGGCTGTGCCGTGCCATTCCAATTCAGTGCCGATTGCCTTGAAGGCCATATTTACAAAGTCACGTACCGTTTCTGTACGGTTTGTGGCTAGTACATAGGTGTCTGGTTGTTCGGCCTGAAGCATGCGCCACATGCCTTCGACATATTCCTTGGCAAAACCCCAGTCACGCTTGGCGTCTAAGTTGCCAAGTTCGAGGCAACCTTGCTTGCCCATTTTGATACGGGCCACTGTGTCGGTAATTTTGCGGGTGACGAACTCTTTGCCACGCAGAGGAGATTCATGATTGAACAGAATGCCACTGCAGCCGAAGATGTTGTAGGACTCGCGGTAGTTAATGGTCATCCAGTGTGCGTAGAGCTTGGCCACGCCATAGGGGCTGCGTGGGTAGAAAGGGGTGCTTTCAACCTGAG
Organism: Pseudomonas sp. SJZ079; assembly: GCF_007993865.1. Classification (GTDB taxonomy): domain Bacteria; phylum Pseudomonadota; class Gammaproteobacteria; order Pseudomonadales; family Pseudomonadaceae; genus Aquipseudomonas. Next base: position 29,680 of record NZ_VIUH01000011.1, read on the forward strand.
GAATGCTCTGTACCTTACCGAACATTTCTGAGGTGGAGGCTTGATAGAATCGAATCTTCGGATTAACGATACGAATCGCTTCTAATAGATTCACTACGCCTAAGCCGGTGATTTCGGCTGTGGTGATTGGTTGGTCGAAAGATGCGGCGACAAAGCTCTGCGCGGCCAGATTGTAGACTTCAACCGGTTGAGCTTTTACAAGTAAACGGAGGCAGCTGCTGAGGTCGGTTAGGTCATGTTCAACCAAGTTCAGATTGGGGTGGTTACGTATACCCAGTTCTTCGATCCGCCAGAAATTTTCTGAACTGGTGCGCCGAAAGGTACCGTAGACGGTGTAGCCTTTCTCCAGCAGTAGCTGCGAGAGATAGGCTCCATCTTGCCCTGTAATCCCAGTTACAATCGCGCATTTAGAAGTCATTTAACATCCTATTATCGTGCTATTAAGCTCACTATGCGTAGGTGATAAGCTTAACTGACTCTGTGGTTGGTGAGTGCTGCAAATATATTGTAATAGTTATATTAGGCTTGTAGGTGCGACGAGTAGTTACTAAATTCAAACTTCCCGCATCGGTCAAGTCGGTTGCTAATTTTTAGTGCGTAATTTATGGTTGTGATATGAGTGTTGTCCAGTGTCGTGTTATGAATATTAATATTCCAGCTGATTGGGTGCCGTAACTCTAGCTTGGCTTACACTGTTGGCGGTTAGGGACGTCCGTAATTATCATCGAATCTAACTATGTCGTCTTCCCCTAGATATTCACCACTTTGTACTTCAATCATGATTAGTGGTACACGCCCGGGGTTGCTTAGGCGGTGTTTTTCACCAGCCGGTATGTATGTAGACTCATTTATATGAAGGAATTTTTCACTGTCGCCGTTAATTATTTTAGCGGTACCAGAGACTACTATCCAGTGTTCGCTACGGTGATAGTGAAGTTGCAGGGATAGGCTACCGCCAGGGTTGACTTCAATGCGTTTTATTTTGAAGCGATGGCCTTCTTCCAAGACCGTATAAGTACCCCAGGGGCGATGTGCAGTTCGGTGAGTTTTGTACGCTTCGTGACCGTTGGCTTTAAGTTGTTTGACGATATGTTTTACGTCTTGGGAATTATCCAGTGTCGAGATAAGAAGGGCATCTGGCGTGTCAACGACCACCAAGTCGGACACTCCAACTAGAGCCGTTACTCTGTCTGGGCTATGAACAAAGCAATTTGTGGACTCATGAGAGTAGAATTTTCCTTGGCAACGATTACCGGCACTATCAACTTGAGTCAGTTCGCTCACTGCGTTCCAAGAGCCTACATCACTCCAACCAATTGAGCAGGGTACTACTGAAATGCGATCGGTTTTCTCCATAACCGCATAGTCAATAGAAATGTCCGGTACGTTTACAAAGTGATCGCTATCAAGTTCGAGTTGATAAAATTTATCGCCAGTAGCAATGCGTGCCGTTGCTAGAGACTTCAGTGTGCCTGCTAGGGTCGTTGGGGCATGTTTCTCAAGCTCTTCTAGTAGGCTGCCAGCCCGGAAGCAAAACATTCCTGAATTCCATAAGTATCTCTTGCTATCAAGATATTCCTGGGCTTTTTCTAATGTTGGCTTTTCAATAAAGCGAAGAACATTTGAACCTTCACTCTCTATGTATCCATAACCTGTTTCTGGAGAGTCTGGCTGGATGCCGAATGTGGCAATGCGGCCGTCATGGGCTAGCGCGCAAGCATCGCTAACGGCGCCCTTGAAAGCCTCAATATCATTGATTATATGATCTGCGGTAAGCACTAAAATCAAAGTGTCCTGACCGTGACGTTTTGCTATGTCCAAACTTGCGGCGGCAATGGCGGCAGCTGTATTGCGACCGAAGGGCTCTAAAATAAATGAAAGATGGATGTTGGCACTGATTGATGCGTATTCATCTTCTGTTTTGAAAAGCAACTCACGGTTCGTGACAGTGACTATCTCCAGAACACCCGGCAGCTGGGCAGCTCGGTTAAATGTATTTTGGAGTAGGCTTTTTCCATTCTGAAGACGCATGAAAGGCTTGGGATGTGCTTCGCGTGAGATCGGCCAGAGCCGAGTTCCGGCGCCACCCGAGAGGATTACAGGGATTAGTTGCATTCGTCCTGCTACGCTCCGGAGAGATATGGGGCTGGGATCCATAATCGAAAATTGATCATGGCGTCTTCTTAATCTGAACGTTATGAAGTAAGGAATTCGAGGAAGGTTGGATCGTAAGGCATATTCCTTGGCTAGAAAAGACTCATCTGACCGGGTGGAGGGGCGCGCTGAAATCAGTGCTCCTCAGAAATAGCGCTTTCTCCTAGTCGGATCAAGGAAATTTTGCCTGAAGACATCGCGTTTTTCGGGCAGCCAGATCATCGCCATCCTCAAGCAGGCCGAAGCCGGCAGCCCGGTCCCGGAGCTGTGCCGCGAGCATGGCATCAGTTCGGCGACCTTCTACAAGTGGCGCGCCAAGTTCGGCGGTATGGACGCCTCGTTGATGTCCCGACTGCGTGAGCTTGAGGAGGAGAACCGCCGCCTCAAGAAGATGTACGCCGAGGAGCGCCTGAAGGCCGAGATCATCCAGGAAGCCATGGCAAAAAAATGGTGAGGCCATCTCGGCGGCGATAGATGGCGCAACAGGCCGTTCACTCCGGCCGGGTCAGCATCAAGTGGGCGTGCCTGGCATTCGGTGTCAGCGTAGCCTGCTATCGCTACCAGCCACGATTATCATCGGAAAATGCCGAGATCGCCGATCACCTGATCCGGCTTACGCACAGCCAGCGCAACTGGGGTTTCGGCCCGTGCTTCCTGTACCTGGGTAACGTGAAAGGCTACCGCTGGAATCACAAGCGGGTGTACCGGATCTATCGGGAGTTGGAGCTGAACCTGCGGATCAAGCCGCGCAAGCGCATCGTGAGGGATAAATCCGAGCCTTTGGTGGTGCCGGAGGTAATTAACCACTGCTGGTCGATGGACTTCATGCCCGATCAGTTGGTCGATGGCCGCAGCTTGCACCTGTTCAACCTGATCGACCTGATCGACCTGATCGACGATTTAGCCGTGAAGCCTGGCCATGGATATCGACCTGTCGCTACCGGCGGAGCGCGTCGTGCGCGCACTGGATCAGTGTCATCGGTTGGCGCGGCAAGCCGCAAACCATACGCAGCGCCAGCAGGTCGGGGTACATCAGCAGCACACTTGTTCTCTGGGCAGAAAAGCGCGGTAGCTGTCTGAAATATATCCAGTCAGGAAATCCGCAACAGAATGCCTACGTTGAGCGCTACAATTGCACGGCGCGTTACGACTGGCTGGGGCGCTTCCTGTTCGGGTGGATCGTCAAGGTGCAGGATGACGCCACTCGGTGACTCCGGTCATACAATCATGAACAGTCAAATAGGGTGCCGGGAGGCATCACCCCAAAACAGAAGCTGGCCCTAGTGGCCTGACCTCTACTTTTGACAAGCACTAATAATGAGAAGGCTACCGCTGCGTACAGTTTGCGGTTTGTCGCGCCACTCGAGCACTTCACCCAGTGCGCTACGACATATACTGACGCATTCAGGTGAGGTACGCTGCGTAATGGGAGAGGACATCACGATTGATGCCTCTATTGGAAGCAGGCAGAGCCTGGGCACAGGAGCGAAATCCATATTGGTCGTTTCTGCGGGCCAGTCAGCCGAATATGTTCTGAAGTAAAACTATGCTGGCGAGAACGTTGGGACTGCTGATGTATACGTTCAGAAAGAGTAATTATGTTGGATGGGTTATGTTAAGAAAAACAATTCAGATTATTAAATATTTTTTTTCATATGATAGAGAGTTGCGTCTTATCGTTAAGAAAATGGTTGCAGTGGCCTGTGATAAAGAGAATCGGAAGCTAAGGGTTTTAGATGTTGGTTGTGGGACCACATCAATGCTTAGTGAGTTAGCTGGTGAAGTGAGCTTGAGAGGAAAATGCCATTTGGTGGGTTTGGATGTATATGGGCCGACGATTGAGTGGAATAGGGTAAACGGATTCCATGACGAATATGTTTTAAGTGATATTCGAGAACATGATCCAGTTCATAAGTATGATGTTGTAGTAGCTACAGACCTGATTGAGCATTTTGGTAAAGATGAGGCTTATGCTCTATTGAAAAAACTAGAGTCAATGGCTGGGCGCTCGATTATTCTGATTACGCCTAATGGGTATAGAGAGAATACCCCGCAGGATGGTAATTTTTATATGGAGCATAAGTGTGGATTCAATGCCGGTGAGTTGAGGTCTTTGAACTATGCTGTCTACGGAGCTGGTGGATTCAGATTTATGAGAGGAATGTATTCATTGCCTTGGGGGAATAAAAAAATTATGAATGTTATTTTGTATTTTGTGAGTAGACTTTTGCGATATTTCCCGAGAGCCTCTTATCATTTGGTTGCTGCAAAAAATATTTCTTGAAGTTTGCGATGATAAGATTGCCCGCGGCTCATGCTAACCTCCAGGCTGCGGTCTAAGGCCAAGGTTGCGATGGATGGAGGGTTGATGTTGGATCTTAGCTGAGGCTGGCTAACCGGCTCATTCAGGTTTGTTGACATCAGTGACTTTATTTGGGGAATTAATCCCTTCTGCGTGTAAAATTCGTCTGCTGGCCGCTACTTGTCTTCAACTATTTGGTTGATATGAGTGGCTGGATTGATCGTTTTTTTATCGGCACGAGGCTTTTTGAGTCCTGGATAGCGAAGCAGCCTGAAAGCATCGAATTACTTCAGGTCACCCCAAATGGATGCTTGATTCTGACAGGGTATTATCCGATTTATCTCGCTAGCATCAATAATTCTGAAGCAGTAGACTAGTTTAAAGTTGCTTATTTAATTGATGTTGCTTGACTTTGCAGGAAGTCGAATATTTTGAAAGATAATATAAGTGTAGGTAGCTGTGACACCTCTGGGGCTGTGAAGAGTAGCATTATTGTTCGCTTGCTCCGCGGCGGGAAGTGGGCATTCATCTTTCGTTTTATGACATCGATCATCGGTTTCTTAATTAGTGTGCTGTTGACGAGAGTCTTACCGATTTCTGATGTTGGACAGTATTTCTTGGCGCTTAGTGCCGTGTCTATACTATCTGTTGTGGCCTTGTTTGGTGTTAATTTCTCCGCTGTCAAGCTAGTGGCGGAGTCTGTTGAGTTAGGAGCGCAGGAACAGCTTAAGGGCATATTTTTGGGATGTGCCGCTATAGTTTTTTTCGCCGCTGGATTGGTTGCTCTGCTGTTTTATGTCGTTTTGAATACACTGCCGCTTGATCTTGGGGGGTTGAACTACTTAAGGGGGGAGAAGGCTACGCTGATAGCTATTTGGATGTGCTTGTTTTCTATCCAGCTGTTTTTTGCTGAATTTTTCCGTGGATTGCAGGATGTTTTTAGGGCGTCAATTTTTAGTGGGTTTTTGTCTGGAATGTTATCGCTTTTGATATTGTTTTTTTGCTGGCTCACAGGTTTTTCATGTTCGTTAGAGTCGGTTGTTTTGATAATAATTATTTCTAATTTCGTGGCGTGTATTATTCCAGGATATGAGTTGCTCAGTAGGTTCTGGTCGGCTAGCTTTTGTATCCCTTGGAGGAAAATAGTGATTGTATCAATGCCGCTTTGGATTACGAATTTAATGCTGGTTGTATTGCTTCAGGCGGATATTTGGATATTGAGTTTTTATGCGGATGGCGCTGCGGTGGCTTTGTATGGAGCTGCTTCTAGGTTTACACAATTCTTAACGCTGCCTCTGATGGTTGTGAATATGGCGTTAATGCCAATAATAAGTGAGCTGTATGTGCGGGGAGATGTTTCCCGGTTGGAGAATATCTTGCGCGCAACTGCCTCTGTTGCTTTTTTGCCAGCGCTATTTGTCATAGTGGCATTTTTGTTCGTTGGTCGTGATGTGTTGGATTTTGTTTATGGTCCTGGGTACGTGGATGCCTACTATGTATTATTGATTTTGAGTGCGGGGCAGTTGGTGAGTGTCGCATGCGGGTCTGCAGGTTATGCGTTAATGATGACAAGTAAACAACGAGCGATGATGTGGATCACCATTTCCTGTGGGGCGCTCTCTGTAACACTAAGCCTTCTGTTAGTTTCAAATTACAGTGCGCTTGGGGTTGCAATAGCATCTGCATTCGGTCTGTCTCTCCAAGGTGTTCTTATGCTCTTTTGGGTCAAGAGTGGAATTGGTATCTGGACTTTTCCGGTTGTGGGCTTGTTGTTTCGGCCGCGGAGAATTTTAAGTTATTTTGATTGATTTAAAGGTGTAGGTTATGTCGAAAGAGTACCCAAAAGTTTCTTTGGTCGTTCCTGTTTATAATGCGGAAGACTACGTTGCTGAGGCGATAGAGAGCATATTGGCTCAGACTTACAAAGATATTGAATTGATCGTTGTTGATGATGGTTCGTCTGATGGGTCACTTGAAATCATAAGTGCGTACGCTGATCGCTGCACCGTAATCTCACAGGAGAACCGTGGTCAGTCAGCGGCGCTTAATGCAGGGTGGGAGATTAGTACAGGAGATAAGCTGGGCTATTTGAGCGCAGATGATAAACTAGAGAGTAGCGCTGTTGAGTATTTGGTTTCAGCGTGGGAGACACAGCCAGAAGCGGTGATGGTATATCCGGATTACTGGTTGATTGATGAGTCCTCCAGCATTATCCGCCGTATTGAGGCGCCTACCTTCGACTATGCGGATGTAGCGCTTAGAGGAAGCTGCCCTGTTGGGCCAGGTGCTCTATTCAAGCGTGAACTTCTCGAATTTACGGGAGGGTGGGACGCCATGCTAAGGCAGATTCCTGATTATGATTTTCTTTTGCGAGTTGGTCTGTTTGGCGATGTGTTGCATGTGCGCAAAGCATTGGCAGGCTTTCGTGTTCATGGTGCTTCTCAAACCTTTGCCGCCTCGGATGAATCGAAAGCAAGGGAGTATCATTATGTGTTGGATAAATTTTTTTCCCGCGAGGATGTACCTGCTGCTTTTCGTGATGCGCGGCCAACGGCGGAAGCTAACTCACTTGTCTTGATGGCGCGATTGCATTTTCGTGCAGGGCGTTTTTTGAAGGCGTTCGATTGTTTGAGGCAGGCTTATAGTCTTGTGGGGGGCGCTATTATTAGTTATAGAAATTTCCGCTTATTAATTAATGGGATTTTTGGTCGAGTGTTTCATGGGTTCCGGGTGGTGTGCTCAAAATGGATTTAAATAAAGCGATGTGCTTAGGTGTCAAAGGCGAGTCGGGGGTAGTAATAGGTGGGTGGCTTCTGAGTGTATGTTCTAAAGGGTTTTGGCTTGCTGTTTTTGTAGTCATTTTTTTCTTGTTGTGTGCTGGTTCGCTATTTTATTATCCTGGGAGTGTTCTTGTGCTCCTGTGCTTTCAGTTGGTTTTCCTTTTAATGTTTGTATTGGCCTGGGTGCGCCCATTCGTATATTCTCATTTTTTTTTGATTTTATTCTTGTTTTTGGGGTTTTGTTTAAAGTTCAATGCTCATCTTTTTTTTGATTATCCATTTGTTGAGCCTGTTGGCGACTTTAGTGGGAGTCCACAAGAGTGGGATAGAGCTTTGGCTGGGGGTGCGGCAGCCGCCTTGGGGGTTGTGGTGTTCAAGTTCTTGCAACTTATTTGGTATTATTTTTATCCATCGGTACGGTCGGCTGCAGGCCAGTTAGTCCCTAATTGGTATCTGAGATTTCCTGGTTTTATGTGGGTTTCGCTAATTCTTTTCTCTGTCGTCTTGTACGTGACGAATTATTTTTTTGCTTTTTATCAGACTGGGGTTAATTCACGTCTCGTGCTTCCTTTTGGTTTGGGGGCAGTGTTTGCGTGGCTTTGCTATTGCGGTTCAATTATCGTATTTTATCTTATGTTGGATTGGGAGTATTTTCGAAGAAAGGACCGTACTTGGCCTCTTGTTTGGTCGCTATGTTTGTTGGGTGTGTTGGTGTCTGTGTCGTTACTTAGCAGGGCAACAGTAGTTTTACTGTTTTTGAGTTTTTCTATGGTTTTAATTTTTCATAAAAAAGATCTCCTTCTTCAGTTGTGGGGCTCTTGGCGGTGGAGAATTTTGGTTTTACCTGTTCTCTCTTTGTTCATTAGTCTCGTTCTCGTTTCTTGGTTTAGGATGAACACCTATCACTATGAATCTTCGGCGGTTTCCGCTATGCCGGTTCCAGAGCGCTCAACTGCGAGCCAGATAGAGCCATCACCGCTCGAGGGGACGGGCATGACGCCAACTTTGATGTTTGTCGAAGTGATGCGACTGGGGGTTGATCGCTGGATTGGCCTTGAGGGGATGCTGGTATTTGCAGCAAGTGATGCACGTGGATTACCTGTATTTAAGAGTATATTGAGCGAGAGTCCGGGTACAGGTATCAACTCAATCTTTCAACAGCTCTCAAACTCGCCTTATAAGCTTATGAAGGATTTTACTTATCTGACTTTGCCAGGGGCGTCGGCGTTGTTGTTTTCAAGTGGCTCGCTGATGATTACCTTTGGTGGAATGCTTTTGCTCGCAATGTTTTTGAGCCTGTTTGAATGCTTCACTTTTTGGGCGTCGCAGAGTCGGTTTGTGACTTCTTGGATGGGGGTTCTAATGGCCAATGCTGTGTGTCAGATGAGTTTTCCTTACTTATGGGGCGTATTTGTCGTTGAGTCATTTTTGGCTCTGTGCACTCTCGCTTTTATTATTAGGAGGCCGCAGGGTGAGCATTGAGTGTGCGGTGGATAAAAAGATCATCTGTGTGACTGGGGGGGCAGGCTTTATCGGGTCTTATCTATTGCCTGTTCTGTTAAGTCATAAAAATGTGTGTGTGCGGGTCTTACAGAGAACGGCTGGTACAAGAGTACTCGATCAAGTAAGTGCCTTTGCAGGCGATCTTCATGATAAAGACAGTTTGGCCCCATTCCTGCTCGGGGCTGATAGCGTTATTAATCTTGCGCTGCCATCGGTTGAGCAAGGCGAAAAAAGTATAGTGGCCGTCCAAAATCTGGCGCAGATGAGTCGTGATGCTGGTGTTAGACGAGTGATTCATATCAGTACTGCTATGGTTGTCGGTTCCGCTGCAAACACCTGTGTAAATGAAGACACGTTGTGTAACCCGATTAATGCCTATGAGCGTCACAAGTTTGTTGCTGAGCAAGTCATTCAGCAAGAATTGGTCGGTAGTGTTGATCTAGGGATCCTGCGTCCTACTGCTGTTTTCGGCGCGGGAGGAAAAAATTTGCTCAAGCTGGCGGGTGTCATAGCCCAAGGCGCTCCGTGGTACAGGCTCTTGCTTCGATTCATTCATGGGGATAGGCGGATGCACCTCGTCAGTGTCGATGATGTTGTCGCCGCTATAGTTTTTCTCGCTATGGATGCACGTTCACTTGAAGGCAACATTTTCCTTATCTCTGCGGACGATGAACCATGTAATAACTATCAGGCTATAGATGCCATTCTGGGGCGTGCGATGGGCAAGCCCATGCCAAGGCGTTCGATGTGCCTACCACATTGGGTGTTGCGGTCGTTGCTGGCGCTGGCAGGGCGGTCTCAATCCAATCCACAGCTGATTTATGACAGCAGTAAGCTGCAGTCGTGGGGCTTCCAGCGTAAAACTGACTTCGAAGGTGATCTGGAAAGGTTTGCGCATAACTATCAGGCGGAGAGTCGTTCCTGATGAAAGTCCTGCACGTTTCGGACGCGATCGATCCCTCCTTGGGGGGAGGAACGGCGGAGCGTACTTTTCAACTGGCTCTAGCGCTGCATCGAGCCGGTGCCGATTGTACGGTTCTTTGTACGAATCTTGGGCTGGGCGAGAAACGCAGGGCCGAACTCCAGTCTATTGAACTGATAGCCGTGTCGACTTTGATGCGTAGGTTTCTGGTTCCGCGAATTTCATGGAAACGTATCAATACGTTGGTGGCGGATGCGGATGTCGTGCATGTCACTGGGCACTGGAGCGTTCTGGGGGCGCTGGTTTGTTTGGCCGCCCTCCGACTGGGGCGCCCCTATGTTTATTGCCCTGCTGGGTCGTTGCGAGTTTTTGGGCGATCCGCTCCGTTGAAGCGCCTCTATAACTGGTTGGTTGGCAAGCGGATTGTCCTGAGTGCATCTCGTTGTCTGGCTGTGACCGCACTTGAACGGGAGCAGTTCCATGAGTACGGGGTGGCGGATTCCGACATCGTCCTGTTGGCAAATGGCGTGCACCCCGATCCCGATATGGTGGCCGATCCTCAGACCTTCAGGGATCGTTATGGCTTGGCGGACGGACCGCTCATTCTTTTTCTTGGCCGCCTAAGCCCTATCAAGGGGCCCGATCTGCTTTTGACGGCCTTCGAAAAAATTGCTTCGCAACTGGGTTCGGCTCACCTTGTATTCGCCGGGCCCGACGCGGAACTGGGTGAGCAATTGCGTGCTAGGGTTGTCGCTGCAGGATTGTCCGATCGTGTGCTGTTCACTGGGTTCCTGGCCGGACAGGACAAGCAGTGTGCTTTGGTTGCCGCCGATCTTTTGGTCGTACCGTCCCGTCAGGAGGCCATGTCGTTGGTTGCCTTGGAGGCAGGTCTGTGTGGAACCCCTGTATTGTTGACTGACCAGTGTGGTTTCGATGAGGTGCAGAACATGGGGGGGGGAGGCGTAGTCAGCGTGGATGCTGATGAGTTGGCCAAGGCCATGCACGCCATGCTGCAAGATCCACAGGGCCTGCGTGCCAAGGGTGAGCGGTTACGCGAACTGGTGCTGTCTCGTTACACTTGGGATGGTCTGACACAGCGTGCGCTGGCTCTTTACTGCGATCTCAAATCCGAGCGGTAGAGGCGTAACGTCCAGCGTGGCCAACAGTAAAAAGTGAACAGTCTTGAAGTTATTACTCGTTTCCCAGTATTTCAGTCCTGAAAACTTCATCATCAACGACGTGGTGCGCATGCTAGCTACACAGGGGCATGAGGTTGTCGTTGTGACAGGCAAGCCCAACTATCCGGACGGAAAGATCTTTCCCGGTTATCGGGCCGGTGGGGTTCAGCGTGAGTTATTTTTGGATAAGATCGAAGTGCTCCGTGTGCCGCTCTGGCCGCGAAGCAATGGTGGTGCTCGCAATTTGATCTTGAATTACCTTTCATTCGTGTTCTCCGGCCTTATTTTCTTTCCATGGTTGTTAAGAACTCGGAAGTTCGACTCCATCCTCGTATTTGCTCCATCCCCGATCACCCAGGTTATTCCAGCCATTCTGCTCAAGTGGTTGAAGAAGGCTCACCTAGCTGTATGGGTTCAAGATCTTTGGCCGGAGAGTCTTGCAGCCACAGGGTTTATCAGGCACCCGAACCTTCTCAAGGCGGTTGGTTATCTTGTCAGGGGTATATATGCTGGCTGCGACACGTTGTTGGTTCAATCCAGGGCGTTCGTCGAGCCCGTGGCTCGCTATGCGCGGCGGGAAAAGATCATGTATTACCCCAACTCTATAGATGTTCAGGCTCCGGCCAAAGCCGTGGAGAGAATTTCTCCCGAATTCGCTGGGGAGCTTGAGCAACATTTCAGTGTTGTTTTTGCGGGTAATCTGGGGACGGCCCAAGCGGTTGAGACGCTGCTCGAAGCAGCTATCGAGTTGAAACACGATGCAGATATCCGCTTGGTGCTCGTCGGCAGTGGCAGTCGGCTCGCCTGGCTACAGGCGATGAAGCAGGCACACCAACTGGATAATCTGCTGCTGCCTGGGCGCTTTCCAGTGGAGGCTATGCCGCAGATATTCGAGCGTGCGGATGCTTTGCTGGTGTCACTCCGGGACGAGGCGATCTTCGCTCAGACGATACCGAGTAAAATCCAGGCATATCTTGCCGCTGGGTGCCCGGTTATTGCCTCGTTGCGGGGCGAGGGCGCGCGAGTCCTGATGGAGGCGGGGGCGGGGAGAGTTTGTGAACCTGGTGATCCCACTGCGCTGGCAGCGTTGATCCATACCATGAAGGGTCTACCTGCCGCTGAGCTGCAAGCCATGGGACAGGCGGGTAAAGCATATTTCCATGAACATTTCGAGATGAGCAGCCAGGTAACGCGCTTGGTGGAAATTCTCGATACTCAGCGCAAGGAGCGACAGTCGTGCGCGTATTGATATTGGGTGTAACTGGCATGCTTGGCAGTGCCGTACTCAGGGCCTTGAGCCCGGATTCTGATTTTGAGGTCTGGGGTACGCTGCGTAGTGCCAGCGCACTGCGGCATTTTCCTGAGCAGGATAGGGCGCGCTTGCTGTGCGGGGTGGATGCACTCGACCAGGATGCTTTGGTTGGCGTGTTTGAGCGTATCCGTCCAGATGTCGTCATCAACTGCGTCGGTTTGATCAAGCAGTTGGCTGACGCCAAAGATCCGCTTTCGGCTTTGCCGATTAACGCCATGCTGCCGCATCGATTGGCGAAGCTCTGTGGGTTGGCCGGAGCACGGTTGATTCATGTGAGCACCGATTGCGTGTTCTCTGGCCGTAAAGGCGGTTATGTTGAAGCCGACCTCTCTGACGCTGAAGATCTCTATGGCAAGTCCAAGTTTATCGGTGAGCTACATGAGGTAGAGCATGCGATTACTCTGCGCACGTCGATCATCGGTCACGAACTCGGCAGCAACTATGCCTTGGTTGACTGGTTTCTCTCGCAGACAGGCCCGGTCAAAGGCTATGCCAAAGCCACATTCTCTGGGCTGCCTACAGTCGAGCTAGCGCGGGTGATGAAGGATTATGTTATCCCGGCTCCCGGGTTACACGGCCTTTACCATGTGTCTGTTGACCCGATCGACAAATTATCGCTGCTCCAGTTGGTGGCGGAAGTCTATGGAAAAAAGATCGAAATCATTCCAGACGAACACGTCTGCATCGATCGCTCATTAGATTCGTCACGCTTCCGCCAAGCAACTGGTTATATGCCGCCGACTTGGTTTGAATTGGTAAAGATGATGTACAACAAGCGTTGATGTTTATTTTTTATAGTTTGGTGACTATTTATGTTCGATGACAAAATTTTGATGATCACCGGTGGTACTGGTTCCTTCGGTAATACGGTGCTGAAGCGTTTCCTCGATACTGATGTCAAGGAAATCCGGGTATTCAGCCGGGATGAGAAGAAGCAGGAGGATATGCGAATTGCCTTGGCCAATGACAAGGTCAAGTTCTATATCGGTGACGTGCGTGATTACGACAGCGTTTCTCAGGCGATGGTTGGTGTTGACTATATCTTCCATGCCGCAGCATTGAAGCAGGTACCTTCCTGCGAGTTCTACCCGATGGAGGCGGTGAAAACCAATGTCATTGGTACGGACAATGTGCTGAGTGCGGCGATTGCCACTGGCGTCAAGCGTGTGGTGGTGCTAAGCACTGACAAAGCTGTGTACCCGATCAATGCCATGGGTATTTCCAAGGCCATGGCGGAGAAGCTCACGGTCGCCAAGTCGCGGATGATTCCAGAGTCCGGTCCGGTTATTTGCGCAACTCGTTACGGTAACGTGATGGCTTCGCGTGGCTCGGTGATCCCGCTGTTCATCAGCCAGCTCAAGAGTGGCGAGCCGCTGACGGTCACTGACCCGAATATGACTCGTTTTTTGATGTCTCTGGAGGATTCTGTGGATCTGGTCCTGCATGCCTTCGAACATGCTGAACAGGGCGACATCTTTGTGCAAAAGGCTCCCGCCTCGACGGTGGCAGATCTCGCTCAGGCACTCAAAGAGCTGTTTTCTTGTGATAACCCAGTCAAGGTTATCGGTACTCGGCATGGCGAGAAGCTGTATGAGTCGCTGATTTCCCGCGAGGAAATGGCCAAGGCTGAGGACATGGACCGTTATTACCGCATTCCGGCGGATAACCGCGACCTCAACTACAAGAAATTTTTCGTCGAGGGTGAACAGCATATTTCCGAACTGGATGACTATACCTCGCACAATACCGAGCGCCTGAGTATTCAAGGCATCAAGGATGTATTGCTCAAACTGGATTACATTCAGGAGCAGCTCGATGCTTAAGGTAATGACGCTGGTCGGCACCCGTCCGGAATTGATCAAGATGAGCCGCGTGATCGCGGAGTTGGATAAGCAGGTTCAGCATGTGCTGGTGCACTCGGGGCAGAACTACGACTTCGAACTGAATCAGGTATTTTTCGATGATCTGGAAATTCGCAAGCCGGATCATTTTCTGGGGGCTGCCGGCGATACCGCGGCGAAGACCATTGCCGAGGTGATTGCCAAGGCCGACGAAGTATTCGAGCTGGAAAAGCCCGATGCACTTTTGTTGTATGGCGATACCAATACCTGCTTGGCGGTGATTGCAGCTAAGCGCCGGAAGATTCCGGTTTTCCACATGGAAGCAGGAAATCGTTGCTTCGATCAGCGCGTGCCAGAGGAGTTGAACCGCAAGGTGCTCGACCATTTGAGCGATATTAATATGGTGCTGACCGAGCACGCCCGACGTTACCTGATAGCTGAGGGCATTCGCCCGGAAACCATCATCAAGACCGGTTCGCACATGGAGGAAGTACTGGATTACTACATGCCGCGTATCCAGGCCTCCGATGTGTTGCAGCGAGAGGGTTTGGACGAAGATAAGTTCTTTATTGTCAGTACCCACCGTGAAGAGAACGTCGATACGCCGGAAAACCTGCGTGATCTGCTGGAAACTCTGCGGGCACTCGCCGATACCTACCAGTACCCAATCATCGTTTCCACGCACCCCCGCACTCGGAAGCGCCTGGAGGCACTGGGCGAATCACTGGATCATCCGCTGATTCGCTTCGTCAAGCCATTTGGCCTGCTGGATTACATCAAACTGCAGATGTCCAGCTTCTGCGTGCTTTCCGATAGCGGGACTATTACCGAAGAGGCTTCGCTGCTGAACCTACCGGCGATCACGATTCGTAATGCGCACGAGCGGCCAGAAGGGATGGATGAAGGCACGCTGATCATGAGCGGCCTGAAAAAGGAACGTGTGTTGGACGCTGTGCGTGTGGTGACTACTCAACATGATCGTGCTCAACGTGTTATTCCTGTTGTGCGCGACTATCAGGCGGGGCCGGTATCGAAGCAGGTCGTCAGGGTGGTGCTCAGCTACACCGACTACATCAATCGCACGGTCTGGTCGAAAGGCTGAGTATTTCAGAGGTAAGAATGCGTGTTTTATTGACTGGAGCTACTGGCTTTGTCGGCCGGGGACTGCTGGATAGGATGTCGACTCTGGTTAACCTGGAGCTGGTCGCTGCACTGCGTAGGCCGGTATCAGGGTTCCCCGAGTATGTTACGCGCCTGCAGGTTTCAGGGCTTGAGCCCGATACCGACTGGCAAGAAGCGCTAAAGGGGATTGATGCTGTCATCCACAGTGCGGCTCGCGTTCATGTCATGCACGATCAGGTATCCGAACCGCTCGCCGCGTTCCGCAAGATAAACCTCGACGGCACATTGAATCTCGCCCGCCAAGCCGCGACAGCGGGTGTACGCCGCTTCGTCTTTATCAGCTCTATCAAGGTCAATGGCGAGGGCACGTCGGGTGGCGTGCCTTATCTTGCCGATGCCCAGCCAGCGCCAGCGGACCCGTACGGAATTTCCAAGATGGAAGCCGAACAAGGGTTACGCGCGCTCGCGACCGAAACCGGGATGGAAGTGGTGATTATCCGCCCAACACTGGTCTATGGGCCGGGTGTGAAAGCCAACTTCCTCAATATGATGCGTTGGCTGGACAAGGGCGTGCCCTTGCCGTTTGGGGCCATCAACAACCGACGCAGCCTAGTGGCCTTGGACAATCTGGTCGATCTGATCGTGACCTGTATTGATCATCCCGCCGCGGCTAATCAGACCTTTTTGGTCAGCGATGGTGAGGACCTTTCGACTACCGAACTGTTGCGCCGTATGGGCGCTGCCTTAGGCAAGCCGGCGCGCTTGTTGCCGGTGCCGAGTTGGCTGCTGGTGACTGGGGCGGCGGTACTGGGTAAGCAGGCACTCTCCCAGAGGCTGTGTGGCTCGCTGCAGGTTGATATCGGCAAGACTCAAAAATTATTGAACTGGACACCGCCGGTCAGCGTCGATGAGGCGCTACGCAAGACGGCCAAGCACTTTCTGGAACAGCAGAGCAAATGACTATCTGGTGGTTGTTGCCGGTGGTGGCCGGTTTTTCGCTTTTGATGACCGGCGCGTTGCGTCGTTACGCCTTGGCCCGCAGCTTGATGGATATCCCCAACGCTCGGAGTTCGCACTCGGTGCCGACGCCACGCGGTGGCGGGGTGGCCATCGTGCTGGCCTTCCTGGCGGCTTTGCCGGTTTTGACCTTTGCCAATATGTTGCCTTGGGCCGTGATGTGGGGCTTATTGGGAGCTGGGACTGGGGTGGCCGTGATCGGCTTTTTGGATGACCACGGCCATATTCCCGCGCGTTGGCGGTTATTGGGGCATTTTGCAGCGGCCTTTTGGGCATTGTTCTGGTTGGGCGGGTTGCCGCCGCTGAGCCTGTTCGGCATGAGCCTCGACCTGGGGTGGCTTGGGCATGTGCTGGCTGCGGTCTACTTGGTGTGGTTGTTGAACCTCTACAACTTCATGGATGGCATCGACGGAATTGCAAGTGTCGAGGCCATTTGTGTGTGCCTGGGTGGCGGTCTGTTGTATTGGTTGACCGGGCAGGTGGAGTTGGCGACGGCGCCACTTTTGTTGGCGTTGGCGGTTGCTGGCTTTCTGTATTGGAACTTCCCGCCGGCAAGGATCTTCATGGGCGATGCGGGCAGCGGCTTCCTGGGGGTCACGCTGGGGTTGTTGTCCTTGCAGGCGGCTTGGGTGGCGCCCGAGCTGTTGTGGAGTTGGTTGATCCTGCTCGGAGTCTTTGTACTGGATGCAACCTGGACCTTGATGCGCCGCTTGCTGCGCGGGGACAAGGTGTATGAGGCGCATCGTAGCCATGCCTATCAGCACGCTTCGCGCCAGTTCGGTAAACACTTACCGGTGACCTTGGCGGTCGCGGGGATCAATCTTTGTTGGTTGTTGCCGATTGCCCTCTGGGTTGGACTAGGTGGGGTGGATGGTTTGCTGGGTTTGCTTGTCGCCTATCTGCCGCTGGTATCGTTGGTGGTGAAGTTCAAAGCAGGGGAACAAGCGTAGTCACATCTCTTGTTCCTTTGCGGTTGCGCTTTAGTGACCGGAATTAAGCAGGTGTAATTATGGGCGACAGTTTTGTAAGTCTAGGCGCATAGTCTGCGAGATAGAACGCACGCTGGCGGATACGTGTTTCACTGAGTCTTTGTCACGCTATGTATAGAACATGGCGCCAAGGCAAAGCGTACCTGATAGTTTTACCCTAGGCTTGCGCAGATATTGAGTGAAGTGGATGAGTCGCACTGTGGCTTATTCGTCCACTGAATGCTTTAAGACTTGAGGACCTGCTGTGTTGAGAGTTGCTGATAGGTTACGTGAGCGGTTGCTAGGGCTCCCGCGTCGCTATAAGCGTTTATTACAGGTGGTCACGGATGTAGTGCTGCTATGGGGCGCTTTGTGGTTGGCATTCGTCGTGCGCTTGGGCACTGATGATTTGATTGACCCGCTGGGTGGCCACCTCTGGTTGTTTATTGTCGCCCCGATGATTGCCATCCCACTGTTCATTAAATTCGGCATGTACCGGGCGGTGATGCGCTATTTTGGCAACGACGCGCTACTGGCCATAGCCAAAGCGGTAACTCTCTCGGCTTTATGCCTCGCGTTGGTGGTGTATTGGTATCGCGGTGCTCCGGCAGTGGTACCGCGCTCGCTGGTATTCAATTATTGGTGGTTGAGCCTGGTGATGGTCGGAGGGTTGCGCCTGACGATGCGCCAATACTTTATGGGCGACTGGTTTTCTGCCAATCAACCGATGCCTTTTATGAACCGCGATAATTGTTTACCCAAGATTGCGATCTATGGCGCAGGCGCGGCCGGCAACCAACTGGTGGCGGCCTTGCGCATGGGGCGGGCAATGCGTCCGGTGGCGTTTATCGATGATGACAGCGGTATCGCCAGTCGAGTAATTGCCGGCTTGCGGGTATACAAGCCCAAGCATATTCAGCAGATGATCGATGAGACGGGCGCGCAGGAGATTCTCTTGGCGCTGCCTTCGGCTACGCGTGGGCGCCGCCGGGAGGTGCTGCAACTCCTCGAAGAGTACCCCTTGCACGTACGTAGCGTTCCAGGTTTCATGGATCTGGCCAGTGGCCGGGTTAAGGTCGATGACATTCAGGAAGTCGACATCGCCGATCTTCTGGGACGTGATGCTGTACCGCCGCAACAGGAGTTGTTCGAGCGCTGCATTCGCGAGCAAGTGGTGATGGTGACGGGGGCTGGTGGCTCGATTGGTTCCGAGCTGTGTCGTCAGATAATCGGTCGTGGTCCGACTACGTTGCTGCTATTCGAGCACAGCGAATTTAATCTCTACAGTATCCACAGCGAGTTGGAGCAGCGCATTAAGCGCGAGTCACTGCCGATACGCTTGGTGCCGATCCTAGGTTCGATCCGTAATGCAGAACGTTTGTTGGATGTGATGCGCACCTGGGAGGTGAACACCGTTTACCACGCCGCCGCCTACAAGCATGTGCCCATGGTGGAGCACAACATTGCCGAAGGCGTATTGAACAATGTAATGGGCTCGCTATTCACCGCTCAGGCGGCGGTGAAGTCTGGCGTCGAAAACTTTGTACTGATTTCCACCGACAAGGCGGTACGGCCTACCAATGTGATGGGCAGTACCAAGCGCCTGGCGGAGATGGTTTTGCAAGCATTGAGCCGGGAGTCGGCTCCCATATTGTTCGGCGATGTGGAGGGTGTACACCAGGTCAACAAGACCCGCTTCACCATGGTTCGCTTTGGTAATGTATTGGGTTCATCAGGCTCGGTAATTCCGCGCTTTTACGATCAGATTCGCCGTGGTGGTCCGGTGACAGTGACTCACCCGAACATCACCCGCTTCTTTATGACTATTCCCGAGGCTGCGCAACTGGTGATTCAGGCCGGTGCGATGGGCCAAGGCGGTGATGTGTTTGTGCTGGACATGGGCCAGCCGGTGAAGATTATTGATCTGGCGGAGAAGATGATTCACCTCAGCGGGCTTAGCGTGCGCTCGAGCAAGAATCCCCATGGTGATATTGCCATCGAGTTCTCCGGCTTGCGCCCGGGCGAGAAGCTCTATGAAGAGTTGTTGATCGGCGATAACGTCAGCCCGACTGATCACCCGATGATCATGCGCGCCAATGAGGAGCACCTGTCATGGGAGGCCTTCAAGGTAACTATGCAGGAGCTGCTGGGAGCGGTGGATCGGGATGATTACAACCAGGTGCGCCAGTTGCTGCGCAAGACGGTGAACGGCTATACCCCGGAGGGTGAGATCGTCGATTGGATTCACCAGAAGCAACGAATCGAGTCTTAGCTGCTTCTCTGGATTGTTAGCTGTTAGCTGTTAGCTGTTGGCGATGGTGAAGGCAGTTAGATATGTGGTGAGCACCGTGCCCACTAACATACAGCGCGTATCCACCTGCATGTTGCAATCAACATGTAGGTGCAGAGACTGCTGACGCTTTTTGTGGGAGCCAGCTTGCTGGCGATACGGGCGCTGTGACCAGCGCTTCGCGAGCAAGCTCCGTTCCACAAGAACCGGATTCGTTATCTCGTTCAACGCTCTGTTGAGCGTTCTCGACGTGGGTATCACTATGCTCTTGCGTCTAGCTGCGGATGCCGTGTTGCTAACCCATCTGTTGTTTATTGCCTTCGTGTTGTTCGGCGGATTACTGGTGTTGCGCTGGCGTTGGTTGGTCTGCTTTCACCTCCCGGCGGCTGCGTGGGGCGTGGCGGCGGAGTTATGGCACTTGCAGTGTCCGCTGACTCCTTTGGAGAACAGCCTGCGTCAGGCTGCTGGGCAAGCGGGTTATAGCGGGAGCTTTGTCGAGCATTACCTGGTTCCGTTAATCTATCCCGCCGGGCTGACCCCGCAGATCCAGCAGTGGCTTGGGGGCTTTGTGCTCGCGCTGAATCTGCTGATTTATGCCTTGTTGCTGTTGCGTTTGAAGCGCAGACGCTGACTCAGAAATCCCCATCAGTTTCGTAGGCGGGGTTAGACGCGTGCGCGGTGCTCCGGCCACGCCGCCGATTCTGGCGCGGCGTAACCCGGCAGTGCGCTGTGCGCGTCGATGCCATGCCGGGTTACGCGGCGCTCGAAGCATTCTGTCGCCGACACGCCGCGGGTATGCGCCGCTGACCCAGCCTACGGGCCGCTGCACTTGCCTGCCGACCCCTTAGCTTGTTCCAGGCCAATCCGCGAAGAACCTTTATTCAGAGGCAACGTACTAGCATCCGCTGTTTGCCTAGGTCATTCAGGCTCTTGATGGTGGGTGGGGAGGATTATTTCCTTCGCTACACTGCTGTCTATCTTCCACAGCACTACAAGGCGACCTCTGTATGCAAAATCGCATGATGATTACCGGCGCAGGTTCGGGTTTGGGTCGTGAAATCGCCCTGCGTTGGGCGCGCGAAGGTTGGCGCTTGGCGCTCTCCGATGTCAACGAGCCGGGTTTGGCCGAAACCCTGCAACTGGTGCGCGCTGCTGGTGGCGATGGTTTTACCCAGCGCTGCGATGTGCGTGATTACAGTCAGCTGACGGCTCTGGCGCAGGCGTGCGAACAGAAGTTCGGCGGTATCGATGTCATCGTCAACAACGCCGGCGTGGCTTCGGGTGGCTTCTTCAGTGAACTGTCCCTTGAGGACTGGGATTGGCAGATCGCGATCAACCTGATGGGCGTGGTCAAGGGCTGTAAGGCATTTCTGCCGTTGCTCGAACGCAGCAAGGGCAAGATCGTCAATATCGCTTCGATGGCAGCCTTGATGCAGGGCCCGGCAATGAGCAACTACAACGTCGCCAAGGCCGGTGTGGTGGCGTTGTCGGAGAGTCTGTTGATTGAGTTGAAGCAGCAGGAAGTGGGCGTGCATGTGGTTTGCCCGTCGTTTTTTCAGACTAACCTGCTCGACTCCTTCCGTGGCCCGACTCCGGAGATGAAGGCCCAGGTCGGCAAGTTGTTGGAGAGCTCGCCAATCAACGCCGTCGATATCGCCGACTACATCTATGAGGAAATGGCCAAGGGCGTGTTCATGATTCTGCCTCATGAGCAGGGCCGTATGGCCTGGGCGTTGAAGCAGAGAAATCCACAGCTGCTGTATGACGAAATGACCGGCATGGCCGACAAGATGCGGGCCAAGGCCAAGCAAGGCTGAGTCGCTTGGTTTTTGAGCTGACGGATTGGTCAATTTAATGCGCTGTCTGACTTGTCCTTGAACGTGCCTCGGGGTAGGGTCGCGAGTCCGCCCTGAGGGGTCGCCAACATGTTGGGCTTTCTGTGAAAACCGTACCCCGGGTCATGCTGTTGCTGGCCCTGGTGCTGGCAGCGATTAATTTGCGCCCTGGCATCACCTCCCTGGCACCGCTGATCGAGCGGATCGCCGCGGAGCTTAGTTTGAGTCGAAGCCTGATCAGCCTGACTACGGCACTGCCGGTGCTGTGCATGGGCTTGCTGGCACCTGTTGCGCCGCGCTTGGCGCTACGCTTTGGCCTGGAGCGCACCATTGTTCTGTGCTTGGCGGCAATCACGCTTGCCTTGCTGATGCGTTTGGCTGGCCAGGCCAGCGCCATTCTAATTGCCAGCGCGGTGCTGCTCGGTGCGGCGATCGCCGTGGCCGGACCATTACTGTCGGGCTTCATCAAGCGCTACTTCGTTGACCGGATGGGCCGCGTAGTGGCTTGGTACTCCTTGGGCATGGCGATTGGTGGTGCGGGTGGGGTGGTGCTCACCGCGCCGGCCACTCAGCTGTTCGGTGGCAATTGGACCTATGGGCTCGCGGTGTGGGCCTTGCCCGCGTTGTTGGGGGGGCTGCTGTGGCTATGCCTGCCTAATCAGCTGGAATCTGACGATGCTGCGGATGCCAGCGTCGGCTTGCCGTGGCAACAACCGCGGGCCTGGTTGATCAGTGGCTTCTTTGCGCTTCAGGCTGGGCTGTTCTACGCGCTGGCGACTTGGGCCGTGGCGCGCTATCACGAAGCCGGCCTGACCTTGTTGCACGGCAACTCATTGTTCAGTCTGTCGATGTTAATGGGCTTGCCCAGTTCCTTCCTGTTGCCCTGGCTAGCCCAGCGATTCGGCAATCGCTACCAGCTGCTATTGGCCTGTGGAGTGCTGTCCACTGTCAGTCTGGCGATGATCACCTTTGCCCCGACCTTCTTGCCTGAACTGTGGGCGGTGACCAGCGGTTTTGGCCTGGGCGGCTCTTTTGCCTTGTCGCTGGTGCTGCCGCTGTACGAGGCCGGCTCGCCACTGGCGGTTAGTCGCTGGACCGCGATGATGCTCTGCACCGGTTACAGCATGGCCAGTTTGACCCCGATTCTCACCGGTCTGGCGCGTGACCTGGCGGGCGACTATCAGTCCCCCTTTATCGTGTTGACCGGTCTGGCGTTATTGATGACCTGGGTGGCCTGGTTGCTGCGCAAAGGGCCACGTTCAGTTTGATGCTGACGGTTGACTGTCGATTCCGTCCGGGCTGCCTCTGCAACAGTCCTGAGAGTACTCGTGTGGACGCGCGCTGAACCGCGATAGCTTTGCACGTGACAACAGGGCTTCGCGGTCGAGACCGCTCCCACGGGATTTCGGGTTGCTCAGAGCGTTGCAGAGAGTATTTGAGCATGCAGCGGCTCCTGGCTCGACCGCTGTCCTGATCGTGTGGTGTCCGGCTTAGTGCGTGGATTGCTCTTAAAGTAGGCAAAGTTTCGCCGCAGTTCCTTCCTTGATTCCTGGCCCTGTGATAGAAGGCAGCCTTGATTTTCTGGAGTGCCGGTGTGGAGTCTGAATCCATCGTCTATGGTTGCATCCGCGATTGGCCGTCGGAGAACCCGGCGCAGAGCCGTTTGCGTCGAGAGATTAACCACCAGGTGCTGGACGCCTTGCCGGATGGCGATGTCTGGCCATTTCTTGGGCGTGAAATGTTCGCATTTTGCCAGCAGCCAGGCGATGGCCTGTACCAGACTCAGGTGATCCACTTCGGCGCCAGCTACCGTGCGGTCGAGTACGAGTGGAGCCTGTGGATCGAGCACTTCGAGGCGCTGCTCAAGCGCCTGTACTGGGGCAGCGCAGTGGTGCACCTGGATACCGAGTTGAGCGGCACTCACACCTTTCGTTGGGAGTCGGACAACGGCTTTCACAGCCCGCAGGAAGGCGCGCTACGCGTGCGCTGCGCCTGGGAGCGGGAGGGCGGGTTGCGTGGTTAAGCGATGGCTTGGACTGGCTCTGGAGCGCACGGGCAGGTCGGCTGGAGTGCTGGCATGTGGGCACTTACAAGGCAACCCGCTTTACTCGTAGCCCGGATGTAATCCGGGTTCTGCATCTTCCCGGATTACATCCGGGCTACGGGTGGGGCCGAACATTACGTGTGGAGGTGTGGCGGGTTGTACGGCGCTATGTTGTAGGTCAATTGCCATCGTGGCTAAGGCCGTTCCCATCTACCCACTGCATTGCCACGAGGCTTGCCGTTGATGCGATGTGAGGGCGCGTCGCGCTCCTGCGCTAACCGGCCGGCAAACGGACTACTCGTTGAGCGCTTGCAACCACTCCTTGGGCACCTCGCGTTTCAGCGCCAATTGGCATTGCTGGCTTTCCGGGTCGAAGACGATGACCGCTTCGCCTCTATCGAGGGCGCGGCGTACGCGTTGGATACGGGTATCCAGTGGTGTTTCGTCGCCGTTGTCGGTGCCGTCGCGGGTGACGAAGTCTTCGATCAGGCGGGTGAGGGTGTCGGCTTCTAGCAGGCTTGGGGGGATCAGCACGGTGTAGGTCTCCAAAACGCAGCGGCGATGCTAACGCGTGATCAGCTCTCTGGCCATGCCGGCTTGTGAGGCGTGCGGGCTTGGGGCGACCCAAGCGGATAGGTGGGCAGTGGGAACGGGGGGCAGCTTGGTACGCCGCACGGGCAGTTAGCTAGGGGAGTCCGAGGTCTGTCCCAGCAGGTAGCGATCCAGTGTGCTGTACAGCTGGGCGCTGTCCAGCGGTTTGCCGAGGAAATCGTCCATGCCGGCCTCGGCGCTGCGTCGGCGGTGTTCCTCTAGGATGTGCGCAGTCAATGCAATGATGGGGACCGCAGGCAGGTTGTGCTGATGCTCCAGACGACGGATTCGCCGGGTCGCCTCGAAGCCGTCCATTTCCGGCATTTCGCAGTCCATCAGGATCAGCTGAATCGCCATTGGGTCGCGTTGGTACTGGTTGACTGCGGCCAGCCCATTGGGCACCAGGTGCACTTGGTAACCACGCTTTTTCAGGAACCCTTGCACCACCAGTTGATTCACCGCGTTGTCTTCGGCGACCAGAATACAGGGGGCGCCGCCGTCGCTGCGTGCGGCCTGCGGCAGGCTGCGTACTTCGCTGCGGCGCTCCTCATACAGCTCGTTCAGGGTTGTGCGTAGCGCGGTAACCGCGAAGGGCTGGGCAAGGCTTAGCAAGCGCAGGCTGTCGTTGGGTAGCAGTTGCTGACACTGCGCTGCTGGGCACAACAGCAACACCCGTTGGCCGTGTTGCAGCTGCGGCTGTAGCGACTCCAGCCAGTGACTGGCACTGCCCGGCCAGGGCGCCATCAGCACCAGCAGCGGCGGTGTGGCGAAGTCCTGCAGATAACCGTGCAGGCGCTCCGGGTTTTGGCAGCGCTCGGTGCGCATGCCCCAACGCCCGAGTAAGTGGCCCATGGCATCCAGCCCGAGGCCGTCGAGCGAGGCGAGCAGCGCAGGGCGGCCATTGAGCAGTTGCTTCAATGGGTCGGGCTCGGCTTCTTCGCTGGAGAGGGGCAGGTCGAAGGCGAAGCGCGTGCCCTGGCCTGGCCTGCTATGTACTTCGATGTGGCCGCCCATCATCTCCACCAGTTCCTTGCTGATCGCCAGGCCGAGACCGCTGCCGCCATAGCGCCGGGTGGTGCTGGAGTCGCCCTGGGCAAAGGATTCGAACAGTTGCGCCAGGGCCTGCTTGGTAATGCCGATGCCGCTGTCGCGGACGCTGAACAGCAGGTGTGGATTGCCCTGCGAATCGCTGCGCCGGCTGACATTTATCGTCACGTGGCCTTCCATGGTGAATTTCAGCGCGTTACTAAGCAGATTCATCAATATCTGTTTGAGCCGCGTCGGGTCGCCCCGCACGCTGCGCGGCACACCGCCCTCCAGGCTGATATAGAGGCGCAGATGCCTGTCCAGGGCCTGTCCGGTGAACAGGCTGAGGATGTCGGAGATCAGTTGTTCCAGATCGAAATCAATATGTTCCAGGTTGAGCTTGCCGGATTCGATCCGTGCGTAGTCGAGGATGTCATTGATCACGGCCATCAGCGAATTTCCCGAGCTGGAAATGGTGTCGAGGTAGAAACGCTGGCCGCGATCCAGTGGGGTTTCCTGCAGTAATTGCAGGGTGCCCAGCACGCCATTAAGCGGGGTGCGAATCTCATGGCTCATCTTGGCCAGGAAGCGGCTCTTGGCCTGATTCTCGACTTCTGCCTGCTCGGCGGCGCGGCGCGACTGGAAGCCTTCCTCCTTAAGCGTATTGATGCGATCGGCCAGACCGATAGACAGGGTGATCAACTCGAACGTCACGCCGATCTTCACCACAGTGGCGCCATACCAGCCGAACAGTTCGATGCCCAACGAGCCTGTGGTGGCGATGATGAACGAGACGAGCAGGATGCCCCAGGCCAGGGTGTAGTAGGAGCCATAGCGCAGGCCTTGACGCCAGACATAGGCGCCACCAAGCAGCAACACAAGGGATGATGCCAGCACTGTCAGACTGGCGAGGATATTCCAGGCGTGCAGGCCGATCAGTGGTACTGAAACCATGCAGCCGGCGATCACCAGCATGAACAGGCGCAGGCTGAGGTCGAGGCGCGGAAAGTGCTGACGGGTATGCAGGAAGTGGCGGCTGAACTGGGTGGCGCTAAAGCAGTGCAGGTACATCAGGATATAGATGCTCACCGACTGCAAGCCGACGTGGTCCGGCAACAGCTTGAACAGCATGCCGTCAAAGCTGGCGGCGAACAGGCCGATATTCAGGTTGTACACCAGGTACCAGAAGTAGGCCGGCTCGCGCAGCGAGAGAAACAGGAACAGGTTGTAGCAGAACATCGCAAACAGCACGCCGTAGAAGGCGCCAGTGACGCCCATGAGGTCTTCCTGGGCAGCGGCGCTGGCGTGGTAGGTGCTGAAAAATAGCGGCAGGAAGATGGTGCTGGTGCTGTCGACGCGAATCAGCAGGGTGGTGTTGCCCGGTGCCAGGTTGAGGGGGAACCAGAAGTTGCGTACCTGTACCGGTCGATGGGAGAAGGCGTAGCGGTCGCCGCTTTGCTGTAGCTGCCAATGGCCGTCGGCTGCTACCGAATGGACTTGCAGGTCGTCGAGCAGCGGGTAATTGACTTCCAGGTAACCGCCCAGATCGTGTCCGAGGCTATTATTCAGGCGGACCTTGAACCACCAGACCGAAGTGTTCTTACCGAGGTTGGCATGCTCGCCGCGCACCGGCGTGAAGCGTTCATCGCTAATGGCGGCGACTTGCTCGACGGACAGTCTGCCCTTGGGATCTTCCAGATAGCCCATGGAGGACCCGAGCGATATACGCAACTCTTCTTTATCCAGGGCCACAGGCGACAAGGCCCAGGCCGGAGCGGAGAGCCAGAGCAACAGCAGGGCCAAGCATATACGCGGCATCCGCGAATCCCATTGTTATTATTCGGACGCTAGCGGCCTGGGTGCGAGGTCAATTAGTCAATTTCGGCGTCCGTGGCGCTGAACATGAGCTGCAATGGGTCATAACCCGCCATGACTCGTTGCAGTTTCAGGTCTAAGCACCTCAGTCATCCTGACTCGCTGTAATTCTCGGGCAGGTCACGCCACGCCTTGTATCCATGTTAGTCACTGTGCCCGGATGTGCATGGCCCTTCAAGCGTTGGGCTCTCGATGGCTGCCGAGTAAGCTGTCGACCGTAGGTACGCGCGTCTCGCTTTCCATCTGTGCGTCGTGTTCGATCTGGTGGCTGAAGCGCTCCAGCGAGCCTTGCGCGGGTTGTGCATCGCTGGCGAACACCGGCGGGCTGAGCAGGTAGGCACTGAGCAGGCGGGTCAGTGCGGTCAGGCTGTCGATATGGGTGCGCTCATAACCATGGGTGCCATCGCAGCCGAAGGCCAGCAGGGCGGTCCGGATATCGTGGCCGGCGGTGACCGCCGATTGCGCGTCACTGTGGTAGTAGCGGAACAGGTCACGACGCGCCGGAATGTCGCCCTCACTCGCCAGGCGCAGCAAGTGCCGTGACAGGTGATAGTCGTAAGGGCCACCGGAGTCCTGCATGGCCACGCTGACGCAGTGTTCGCTGGAGTGTTGGCCCGGCGCCACTGGGGCAATGTCGATGCCGACGAACTCGCTGACATCCCAGGGCAGGGCGGCCGCGGCGCCGGAGCCGACTTCCTCGGTGATGGTGAAGAGGGGGTGGCAATCGATTTCCGGTTCTATGCCGCTTTCGCGGATCATTTTCAGCGAGGTCAGCAGCGCCGCCACGCCGGCCTTGTCATCCAGGTGGCGGGCACTGATGTGGCCGCTTTCGGTGAACTCCGGCAGGGGGTCGAAGGCCACGAAGTCGCCAATGGCGATGCCCAGCGTTTCGCAATCGGCACGGGTGCTGCAGTAGGCGTCGAGGCGCAGCTCGATGTGGTCCCAACTGATCGGCAGCTCGTCCACCTGAGTGTTGAAGGCATGCCCGGACGCCAGCAGCGGCAGCACGCTGCCACGCAGTACGCCGTGGTCGGTAAACAGGCTGACGCGGCTGCCCTCGGCGAAGCGGCTGGACCAGCAACCCACCGCAGCCAAGGTCACGCGGCCGTTGTCCTTGATCTCACGGACGCTGGCGCCGATGGTGTCGAGGTGCGCGGAAATGGCGCGGTCGGGACTGCTCTGGCGACCCTTGAGGGTGGCACGGATGGTGCCGCGGCGAGTCAGTTCGAAGGGGATGCCGAGCTCCTCCAGGCGTTCTGCGACGTAGCGTACGATGGTGTCGGTGAAGCCGGTCGGGCTGGGGATGGCGAGCATCTCCAGCAGTACTTTCTGCAGGTAGTCGAGATCGGGTTCGGGGAGTTGCGGCATAGAGGGCTCCTTGTGGACGGTAGGATTGAGCGTTTAGGTGCCAGCCAAAACCGGGTGGGCTGAAGCCCACCCTACAAATAGCATCGGCGCAACCCGTAGCCCGGATGCAATCCGGGGAATCGCGGTCCCGGATTGCGCCAAGGCTTATCCAGGCTACGGGGCTGCGACTGGATATCGCCAGCAAGCTGGCTCCTACAGCGGTGGTGATACAGTCAGCCGACCACCTGGCTCAGCGGAAAAAGCAAGTCGATAAAGCGTTCAGCCGTCGGTTGGGGTTCATGGTTGGCCAGGCCGGCACGCTCGTTGGCCTCGATAAACACGTGTTCGGGACGATCCGCCGCCGGTACCAGCAGGTCGAGACCGACCACCGGGATGTCCAGCGCCCGCGCCGCTTTGACCGCGGCATCGGCCAGTACCGGGTGGAGCATCTCGGTGACGTCCTCCAGGCTGCCGCCGGTGTGCAGGTTGGCGGTCTTGCGCACCGCGAGGTGCTGCCCCTGCGGCAGGATGCTGTCGTAATCGAGTCCGGCGGCATGCAGGGTGCGCAGGGTTTCCGCGTCCTTGGGAATGCGGCTTTCGCCGCCGGTGGCCGCTTGCCGGCGGCGGCTTTGCGCGTCGATCAGGTCGCCGATGCTATGCCGGCCATCGCCGATCACCTCGGCCGGACGGCGGATGGCGGCGGCGACCACCTCGAAGCCAATCACCAGGATGCGCAGGTCGTGTCCTTCGTGAAAGCTTTCGAGCAGGACCCGGCTGTCGAACGGTTTGGCGCGCTCGATGGCGTCCTGCACCTCGGCTGGAGTGTGCAGGTCGACGGCCACGCCCTGACCCTGTTCACCGTCCACCGGCTTGACCACCACCTGGCCATGTTCGGCGAGGAAGGCGGCGTTCTCTGCGGCGCTGCCGGCCAGCTGCTGCGCCGGCACGCTCAGGCCGGCGCGGACCAGGGCGCGATGGGTCAGGCGTTTGTCCTGACACAGGGTCATGCTCACGGCGCTGGTCAGGTCGGTCAGCGATTCGCGGCAGCGAATGCGTCGGCCGCCGTTGCTCAAGGTGAACAGCCCGGCGTCAGCATCGTCGACATGCACTTCGATGCCACGGCGCAAGGCCTCGTCGACGATGATTCGCGCATAGGGGTTGAGCTCGGCTTGCGGGCCGGGGCCGAGGAACAGGGTCTGGTTGATGCCGTTCTTGCGTTTGATGCTGAAGGTTTGCAGCTCGCGAAAGCCCAGCTTGGAATAGAGCCCCTTGGCTTGACGGTTGTCGTGCAGCACCGAGAGGTCGAGGTAACTCAGGCCGCGGCTCATGAAGTGCTCGATCAGGTGGCGCACCAACACCTCACCGACGCCTGGGCGGCTGCACTGCGGGTCGACCGCCAGGCACCACAGGCTGCTGCCATTTTCTGGGTCACGGTAGGCTTTCTGGTGATTGAGGCCCATCACGCTGCCGATCACCGCGCCGCTGTCTTCATCTTCAGCCAGCCAATAGGTGGGGCCGCCTTTATGGCGCGGAGTCAGCTTGGCCGGGTCGATCGGCAGCATGCCGCGCATTTGGTACAGGCAGTTGATCGCCTGCCAGTCCGCAGCGTTTTGCGCGCGGCGGATGCGGTAGCCGCGAAAGCCGCGGCGCGCCGGACGGTAGTCGCTGAACCACAGGCGCAGGGTGTCCGAGGGGTCGAGAAACAGCTGTTGTGGCGCTTGCGCCAGCACCTGTTGGGGCGCTGCGACGTACAGGGCGATATCGCGCTCGCCGGGCTGTTCGGTCAGCAGCTCCTGAGCCAGTACCGCAGCGTCAGGGAAGGTGTGGCCGATCAGCAAGCGGCCCCAACCGCAATGCACCGCCAAGGGCTGACAGAGCTCTGCGTCGCGATCTTCGGCGAAACGCGCCTGCAGGCGTTCATAAGAGGGGGGCTGGCCGCGCAGCAGGCGTTGATTGAAGGCATTGGCGCGCATGGGTGTGCTTCCTTAGCGTTCAGCTGCGCCCGGACAGTGCCCGGGCGCGTGAATGTAGTCGTGATATCCCCGGACTCGGTCCGGGCTGCGACCCTGGTCGAACAATTGCTTAGGCCGTAGGATGGATTAGCGGAGCGTAATCCGTCGTTCACTCGCGGCATTTCGCGGTAAACGGTGGAAGCCCCTGCGGGGATTCCACCCTACAGTGTTACAGGCCTTGCTCACTGAGCCACAGGTTGAGCGCCGCCATTTGCCACAGCTTGGATCCGCGCAGCGGTGTCAGTTGGCCGTGTGGGTCGGTCAACAAGCGGTCGAGCATGGCCGGGTTGAACAGGCCGCGGTCCTGGCTCGGGTCGACTAGCAGGTCGCGTACCCAACCCAGCGTCGCGCCTTCCAGGTGCTTGAGGCCGGGCACGGGGAAGTAACCTTTGGGCCGGTCGATCACCTCGCTGGGGATGACCTTACGCGCGGCCTCCTTGAGCACGTGCTTGCCGCCGTCTGGCAGCTTGAAGCGCCCGGGAATCCGCGCCGACAGCTCGGCCAGGCGGTAATCGAGGAACGGTGTGCGCGCCTCCAGGCCCCAGGCCATGGTCATGTTGTCGACGCGTTTGACCGGGTCGTCGACCAGCATCACCGTGCTGTCCAGGCGTAGCGCCTTGTCCACTGCGGCTATGGCGCCAGGCTGAGCGAAGTGCTGACGGACGAAATCGCCGGCATGGTCGTTGGTCAGCCATTCGGGCTGTACGCACTCGGCGTATTCGTCGTGCTCGCGGTCGAAGAAGGCCTTGCGGTAAGCGCTGAAGGCATCCTCGGCACCGTCCACCAGTGGGTACCAGTGATAACCGGCAAACAGCTCGTCGGCGCCCTGGCCGCTCTGCACCACCTTGCAGTGCTTGGCCACTTCCCGCGAGAGCAGGTAGAAGGCGATGCAGTCGTGGCTGACCATCGGTTCGCTCATGGCGCGGAAGGCCGCCGGCAGCTGTTCGAGAATCTCGTGCTCGCCGATGCGCAGCTGATGGTGCTGGGTGTTGAAGCGCTCGGCGATCAGGTCGGAGTACTGGAACTCGTCACCGCGTTCGCCGCCGGCATCCTGGAAGCCGATGGAGAAGGTCGAGAGGTTTTCCACTCCGGCTTCACGCAGCAGGCCGACCAGCATGCTCGAGTCGACACCGCCGGACAGCAGCACACCGACATCCACCGCCGCGCGCTGACGAATCGACACCGCCTCGCGCATGCCATCGAGCACCTTGTCGCGCCATTCATCCAGGCCAAAGGAGATTTCATCGCGCTGCGGGCCGTAGTCGAGCTGCCACCAGCTCTGCTGCTCGCAGTTGCCCTGGGCGTCGAAGCGCATCCAGCTGGCCGGTGGCAGTTTTTCGACGCCAGCCAGGATGGTGCGGGGTGCCGGTACTACGGCATGGAAGTTCAGGTAATGGTTCAGCGCGATCGGGTCCAGCGCCTTGCTGATGTCGCCGCCTTGCAGCAGTGCCGGCAGGCTGGAGGCGAAGCGCAGGCGTTGGCCGGTGCGCGACAGGTACAGCGGCTTGACGCCGAGGCGGTCGCGGGCAATGAACAGTTGCTGCGTGTCGCGCTCCCACACCGCGAAGGCGAACATGCCGTTGAGCTTCGGCAGCAAGTCGGTGCCCCAGGCGTGGTAGCCCTTGAGCAGCACCTCGGTATCGCCGCCGGAGAAGAAGCGGTAGCCGAGGGCTTCCAGCTCGCTGCGCAGTTCCGGGTAATTGTAGATGGCGCCGTTGAACACCATGGACAGGCCGAGATCGCTGTCGATCATCGGCTGGCCGGACGCTTCGGCGAGATCCATGATCTTCAGCCGACGGTGGCCGAGGGCAACTGGCCCCTGACTGTGGAAGCCATGCGCGTCTGGACCGCGCGGGGCTAAATGATGGGTGATCCGCTCGACTGCAGCCAGGTCGGCCGGTCGTTGATCAAAGCGTAGTTCTCCAGCTATTCCGCACATAGGGTTCCTTACCGGTGTTGCCGTTGGGGAGTGGTCCGGGCTTGCCGAACCGTGTACATGTGAACAAAAAAATGCTTTCATGTCAAAGTTAAATAGTTACTGTGTATAGGCTTATGGACAATAAAATAGTTTCTACTGAAATAGATTTGTCATCTGTCATCGCATTTGAAATGCCACTGTTTCAGGCCATGCGGCGACTGCAGCAAGCTGGGGAAGTACATGCCAAGCGCCTGAGCCGCTTCGGCGGGCTGACCCCCATGCAGTTGATGATCTTGCGCGTGCTGGCCGGCGAGGCGCGGCTGACCGCGAGCGACCTCAGTGGTCGGGTCAGCCTGACGGCCGCGACCCTGTCGGGAATGCTCGACCGTCTGGAGGAGCGTGGGCTGCTGCAGCGCCAGCGTGACGATAAGGATCGCCGCCGCCACTGGTTGCTACTCAGCGATGCCGGGCGCGAGCTGATGCAGCAGGCGCCAACCTTGCTGCCGCCGGAATTTCGTCAGCACTTTGCCAGCCTGAGCGATTGGGAGCGGCACAGCCTGACCGCCGCGCTGTTGCGCGCGGCGGAACTGTGCGGTGAAGTCGAGTAGTTTTATTTCTGCCCGCAGGCGCGGTTGGCCGGCACGGCGATGTCCATCAGTTTCGGGTCGGGCAGTTTCAGCTCCGCCATCAGCGCGGCATAGGCACGGGCGTTGGTAACTTGCAGGCGTGGGTTGTGCGCTGCTTCTTCGGCGATGCTCGAACGGGTCCAGCCGTGATAGTCATGGGCCGGCCACACCTCGGTGTCGCCGGGCAGTCCCAGTAAGCGTTGCAGGCTGGCCCATTGCTCGCGGGCGTCGCCGTTCTGCAAGTCGGTGCGGCCAGTGCCGCGGATCAGCAGGGTGTCGCCGCTGAACAGTTTGATCGGCCGGCCATTTGCCGCGGGTAGCAGAAAGCAGTAGGAGTCATCCGTATGGCCCGGGGTGAACCAAACCGTCAGGACGTAATTGCCGAATGGCAGGTGATCGCCGTCGGTGAAGACAAAGCTGGCGCAGGTGCTGGCGCTCTGCTCGCCAAGGCCGCTGCGGCAACCGGTTGCGCTGCGCAGATCACCCAGCGCGGTGATGTGATCGGCATGGGTGTGGGTGTCCAGGGCCAGAGTCAGGCGCAGATTGAGTTCGCCGAGCAGGCGCAGGTAATCGGCCTGTTTATCCTTGACCGGATCAATCAGTACGGCTTCGCCTGCATCTGCCAGCAGGTAGGTGTAGGTCGAGCTGGTGCTATCGAATAACTGTCGAAAGAGCATTTCAGGCACCTCCAAAGCGCTTCTGGCTGGTCAGTTGGAGTCTGATTAGGACCAGCGGGGCGAATCAGGGTTGCAGCCAATGATCGCCCGAAATTGAGCCAGATTGTTGCCGAGCAAGACGCCTAATGCGCCGCCAGCACTCAGGCCGGTGAGCCGTTGCGGCGAAAGGTGCGCGTGCTGAAGATGGCGCGCCACCGCCAGCAACACCGGCATGGCGGTGGCCATACCGGCGAGTTGGGCCATTGAGATGAACCATAGCAAAGTCAGTGTGCTGAAAAACCTACCGCGTTGCCTGTCAGCCTTGATCAGCCGATGCCCGGGGCGGGGTGCAAAGGCTTGCTCGGCAGCGGGTCCTCAGCCGTTGCGGATCAGCTTGCGCAGGGCAAAACGATTGGGGTGGCAGGCTTCGGCCACCTCGCGCGGCAATGGCAGTGGCTCGTCATTCAGCCAGGCGGCGATCAACTCGCCGGACAGCGGTGCGCTGATCAGCCCGCGCGAGCCGTGACCGCTGTTGACATACAGGCCGTCGAGCCAGGGGCAGGGGGTGTCCGGCACTTGCCGGGCATCCTTGCCGAGTACCGCGTAGGCCAGATCGAAGGGTTCGCGATCGGCCAGGGGGCCGACGATCGGCAGGTAGTCCGGGCTGGTGCAGCGAAAGGCCGCTCGACCTTCGAGCTGCTCCGGGTTGTAGTGGCTGCTGCGCAAACGCTCGGCCAGGTCACTGGAGATTTCCTCGAGTAGTCCCAGGTTGCTTGCGTGTTCGGCGCTATTGACGCGCAGGTCGTCGCTGTTGAAGTCGAAGCTGGCGCCCAGTGTGTGCTCGCCTTGACGGGCCGGGGCGATGTAGCCTTCGGCGCAGACTACGGTGCCCAGCACCGCGCTCCGTGGGGTGGCGGGCAGGCAGCTGATCTGGCCGCGAATGCGCTTGAGCGGCAACTCGGCGCTGTAAGGGAAGCGCTTGATCTCGGCGGCGCCGGCCAGCACCGCCACTGGCGCTGCGGCCAGCAGTTGCTCGCCGTTCCAGGCCTGCCAGTCTGCGCCTTCACGGCGCAACTCGAGGGCTTCTTGGTGCAGCAGCAAGTGGATATTGGCGTGTTGGCTGAGCAGGCGGCACAGCGCCGGTGGGTGCACCCAGCCGGCTTGCGGGTAGAACAGGCCGCCGGCCGGTAGCGCGACATGGGCGATGCGCTCGGCGGCGGCTCGATCGAGCGACATCAGTAAGTCGTCGGCAAAGGCGCTGTTCAGTTGTGCCTGACGCTTGGCTTCCTTGTCGTCGAAGGCCAGTTGCAGCACGCCGCAATTGTCCCAGTCGCTGCCTTTTTGCAGGCGTTCGAGCAGCCGGCGGGTGTGGCCGAAACCGCTGACGATCAGGCGCGACAGCGTCGTGCCGTGGGCCGAGAGCTTGAGGTAGAGCGCGCCTTGCGGGTTGCCCGAGGCTTCCGCCGCGATAGCGCCGTGACGCTCCAGCAGGCTGACCTGCCAGCCGCGGGCGGCCAGACTGGCGGCCGTCGCGCAACCGGCCAGGCCGGCCCCTATGACCAGGGCGTGGCGCGCGACTGGTTGGAACGTCGGACGGGCGAACCAGGGTTTTCCGGGAGGTGGCGGTTCGCCGATGAACTGGCCCTTGAGCACTTCCCACTTCTTGCCCAGACCGGGCGTGCGCTTGACCTGGAAACCGGCCTGTTTGAGGCCGCGGCGCACCACGCCAGCGCTGCTGAAGGTGCCGAAGCTGGCGCCGGGGGTGGACAGCCGGGCCAGCTCGGCAAACAGCTCGGGCGTCCACAGGTCCGGGTTCTTCGCCGGGGCGAAGCCATCGAGAAACCAGGCATCGATGCGCGCATCCAGCTGCGGCAGCAGTTCCAGGGCATCGCCGATCAGCAGGGTCAGGCTGATGCGTCCACCGGCAAATAACAGCCGTTGAAAACCCGGATGCACCGCGACGTATTGCTCCCGCAGGGCCTGGGCAAAAGGCGCCAGCTCGGGCCACAAGGCCAGGGCGCGTTGCAGGTCGTGCTGGCCCAACGGGTATTTCTCCACGCTGACGAAATGCAGTCGGGCGCCAGCAGGCGCTTGCTGCTCGAACAGCTGCCAGGCGCAGAGAAAGTTCAGCCCCGTGCCGAAGCCGGTTTCGCCAATCAGCAACTGCCCGCCTGCGCTCAGGGCAGCGAAGCGCGCGGGCAGATCGTTGTTGGCGAGAAATACATAGCGGCTTTCTTCCAGGCCATTGTCGGAGGAGAAGTACACGTCGTCGTACAGTCGCGATAACGGCTGGCCGTGGGCATTCCAGTCGAGTTGGGCCTGTTGCGTGCCGGGAAGGTCGGGCGGGGTGGCGGGCATGTTGGTTACCGAGTTGAGCAGGCGCGCATTCTAGCCGATTGCCGGGTGGCTATCGCGCGGCGGGCGCGGACAAAGGCGTGGCCGATCCGCTAGGCTGGCAGCAGACTATTCAGGGAGCTGCGCATGTTCGAATCCGCCGAGCTGGGCCATAGCATCGATAAAGCCACGTTCGAGGCCGCCGTGCCGGCGCTACGCGAGGCGTTGCTGGAGGCCCAGTACGAGTTGCAGCAACAGGGACGCTTTGCGCTGCTTATCCTGATCAGCGGCATCGAAGGTGCGGGCAAGGGCGAGACGGTCAAGCTGCTCAACGAGTGGATGGACCCGCGGCTGATTCAGGTCAGCACCTTCGACCAGCAGGGCGACGAGGAGTTGGCGCGTCCGCCGGCCTGGCGCTACTGGCGGCAATTGCCAGCCAAGGGGCGCATCGGGGTTTTCTTCGGCAATTGGTACAGCCAGATGATTCAGGGGCGGGTGCGTGGACGCTTGAAGAAGGCCGCTCTGGATCAAGCGATCGATGGTGCCTTGGGCTTGGAACAGATGCTCTGCGACGAGGGCACGCTGATCTTCAAGTTCTGGTTCCATCTGTCCAAGGCGCAGATGAAGGCGCGTCTCAAGGCGCTGCAGGATGATCCGCTGCACAGTTGGCGCCTCAGCCCGCTGGACTGGCGTCAGTCGAAAACCTACGACAAGTTCGTGCGGGTCGGCGAGCGCGTGCTGCGCCGAACCAATCGAGATTATGCACCCTGGTATGTGGTCGAAGGGGTGGACGAGTACTACCGTAGCCT
Source organism: Pseudomonas sp. SJZ079 (assembly GCF_007993865.1). Taxonomy (GTDB): domain Bacteria; phylum Pseudomonadota; class Gammaproteobacteria; order Pseudomonadales; family Pseudomonadaceae; genus Aquipseudomonas. The sequence continues at coordinate 66,142 of NZ_VIUH01000011.1, forward strand.
GACGGTCGGGCGCATTCTCCTCGAAGGTCTGCGGGCGGCGTTGAAAGCGAAGAACCGACCGTTGGCGCAGCCGCATGCCGCGCCGCTGACCGCCAACCTGGATGAGCGGGGTCTGCTCGACAGCCTGGACATGGGGCAGTCATTGGCCAAGGCGGAGTATCAGCAGCAGCTGGCCAGCGAGCAGGCGCGCTTCTCCAGACTGATGCGTGACAGACGCATGCGGCGTCACGCCTTGGTGGCGGTGTTCGAAGGCAATGATGCAGCGGGTAAAGGCGGCGCCATTCGCCGTGTGGCGGCGGCGCTCGACCCGCGTCAATACCGTATCGTGCCGGTGGCCGCGCCGACCGAGGAAGAACGTGCACAGCCCTATTTGTGGCGTTTCTGGCGGCATATTCCGGCGCGCGGCAGCTTCACCGTATTCGATCGCTCCTGGTACGGGCGGGTGCTGGTCGAGCGTGTCGAGGGATTTTGCGGTGTGGCCGACTGGATGCGCGCCTACGACGAAATCAACGATTTCGAGGAGCAGCTGACCGATGCCGGGGTGGTGCTGGTGAAGTTCTGGCTGGCGATCGATCAGGACACCCAGTTGCAGCGCTTCAAACAGCGCGAAGCAATTCCCTTCAAGCGGTTCAAGATCACCGAGGACGATTGGCGCAACCGCGAGAAATGGCCGCTCTACCGCGACGCGGTGGGCGATATGGTCGACCGTACCAGCAGTGAAATCGCCCCCTGGACCTTGGTCGAGGCCAACGACAAACGCTTCGCCCGGGTCAAAGTGCTGCGCACGATCAACGCTGCGCTGGAGGCGGCGTTTGCCAAGGATTGAGGTGACTGCACTAGTGTGCTGCCTCAGAAATAACGATCAGTTCCGCTGGGTTAGACGCGTGCGCGGTGGTCCGCTCAAGCAGCCGGATCTGGCGCGGCGTAACCCAGCATTGGCAGCGCGATTACCGACGCCGTGCTGGGTTACTCGGCGTTCGGAAAATGTATCGCCTGTACCTCGGTGGCATGCGCCGCTAACCCAGCCTACGAGTTTGCTGCGCTTGCCTGCCAACCACTACTTTGTTTCAGGCTAATCCGTGAAGAACCTTTATTTAGAGACGGCACCCTAGGGTCTGTTGCCGTTTCATTGCGAATGAAACGGTAACAGACCCTAGGCAGGGTAGGCGTGCTTGAGGCCCAGGCGGTACCGAAATATTCGGCATTCGAGAGCTGTAGTGAATGTGCATCCAGAGAGATGCGCCGCTAAACCCAGTCTTGGGGGGGCTGGATTGCCAGGATGGCTGCGCATACGGCTGGTGAATGATCGTCGCCGCCTTAGATTGTCCGGTTTTATGCTCTTGGTCTGTTCAACATCAAACAATGAGGTGCCTCATGCGTGAAGTGGTGATAGTCGAAAGCGTACGGACTGGCTTGGCCAAATCTTTTCGCGGCAAGTTCAATCAGACTCGCCCAGACGATATGGCAGCCCACTGCGTGAATGAGTTGCTGGCGCGCACCGGCGTGGATCCGGCGCTGGTTGACGATTGCATCGTCGGTGCCGGCTCCAACGAGGGCGCCCAGGGCATGAATATCGGCCGCAATGTGGCGGTGCTCTCCGGGCTGGGCACTCAGGTGGCCGGCATGACCCTCAACCGCTTCTGCTCCTCGGGGTTGCAGGCCATCGCCATCGCCGCCAACCAGGTGGCCTCGGGTTGCAGTGAGATCATCGTCGCCGGTGGCGTCGAGTCGATCACCATGACCATGAAGAGCATGAACACCGACCACCTGTTCAACCCGATCCTGCAGCGCGACGTACCGGGCATCTACTACCCTATGGGGCAGACTGCCGAGATCGTCGCCCGCCGTTACAACGTCAGTCGCGAGGCCCAGGATGCCTATGCCCTGCAGAGCCAGCAGCGCACCGCGCAGGCTCAGGCCGCTGGTCTGTTCGACGATGAAATCGTGCCGATGCAGGTCAAATACCTGGTCGAAGACAAGGCCACTGGCGAGAAGCAGATCGTCGACGGCGTGGTTGATCGCGACGATTGCAATCGCCCCGACACCACCCTGGAGAGCCTGACCGCACTCAAACCGGTATTCGCCGAAGATGGCTCGGTGACCGCCGGCAATGCCTCGCAACTCTCCGACGGCGCCTCGATGACCCTGGTAATGAGCCTGGAGAAAGCCATCGAACTGGGGCTCAAGCCCAAAGCCTTCTTCCGCGGCTTCGTCGTCGCCGGTTGCGAGCCGGACGAGATGGGCATCGGCCCGGTGTTTTCCGTGCCTAAGCTGCTCAAGGCCAAGGGCCTGAGCGTTGCCGACATCGACCTGTGGGAGCTCAATGAGGCTTTCGCTTCGCAGTGCCTGTATGCCCGCGACCGCCTGGAAATCGACAATGCCAAGTACAACGTCAACGGCGGCTCGATTTCGATCGGTCACCCGTTTGGCATGACCGGCTCGCGCCAGGTCGGTCACCTGGTGCGCGAACTGCAACGGCGCAACCTGCGTTACGGTATCGTCACCATGTGCGTGGGCGGTGGTATGGGTGCTACAGGCTTGTTCGAGGCCGTGCGTTAACTGCGGCTCCCCCCCATAAAAAAACCGCGCTTCGAGCGCGGTTTTTTTATGGGAATGCTGCAACTAAAATGATCGGCTCTCGATGATGTCGCTGGCCTGATTCATGCGACGAACATAGAAGGCAATCTCCCGTTCGGCATCGACCCGGGTGAAGTAGGGACCTTCGAGGGTGCCTTCACGGGTGGCAAAAAAGTATTGGCCATTGACCGTACTGACCCGCTCGCTGCGGTAGTGCGTGCCGGGGGTTGGATCGATGGTGCGCTGACCAAACATGGCGAAACCTCACGCATTAAGCTCAATGGCTTTAGTCTAGCTCCTCTGTTCTCGAGTGTTGGGGTTGGCGACAAATGGCCGATTTTACCGCTCTTAACGGTTGTTTTCCGTATTTTTACTGAATTTTGGCGTCATTCGCCTGGCGGATTGATGCGTGTCGACAGTACAGTTTTCGCCCGCAACTCAGTCGAACTGTGACTGTGTAGTTTCTCGAGGCGAACCTAAAATGCCGTTTTACGGTGTCAGCTCGCTGTCTTTCAGGCTTTGGCTGCTGCCGTGCATTCGAGGCTGTCATGCATATCTCTTCTGGACGTTGGCTCTACGGCATGCTCCTGGCGTTGCTTACCGCGGTGCTCTGGGGTGTATTACCGATCAAACTCAAGCAAGTGTTGCAGGTGATGGATCCGGTCACCGTGACCTGGTATCGCCTGCTGGTGTCGGGCTCGATTCTGCTGGCCTATCTGGCCGCGAGCCGGCGTTTGCCGCGTTTTCGACCGCTGGGCAGGAAGGGCGGCTGGTTGCTGGCGTTGGCGATTGCCGGGCTGAGCGGCAACTACGTGCTGTATCTGGTCGGCTTGAACCTGCTCAGCCCAGGGACTACCCAGTTGGTGATTCAGGTTGCGCCGATCTTGCTGTTGATTAGTAGCCTGTTCGTCTTCCGTGAGCGCTTCAGTCTGGGCCAGGGCATGGGTTTGCTGGTGCTGGTGACGGGTTTCGTGCTGTTTTTCAATCAGCGGCTGGGCGAGTTGCTGACTTCACTGAGCCAATACACCGCCGGGGTGCTGACGGTATTGCTGGCGGCCTTCGTTTGGACCTTCTATGGCTTGGCGCAAAAGCAGCTGTTGACGGTGTGGAATTCCCTGCAGGTGATGATGGTGATCTACCTGGCCTGTGCCTTGCTGCTGACACCCTGGGCGTTGCCGCAACAAGTGCTGCAACTGAGCCCGTTGCAGGCCTGGCTATTGCTGGCCTGTTGCCTGAATACCCTGGTCGCCTATGGCGCTTTCGCCGAGGCACTGGCGCACTGGGAGGCCTCGCGGGTCAGTGCAACCCTGGCGATTACCCCGTTGGTTACCTTTGCCTCGGTGGCGCTGGCGGCTAGCTGGTGGCCGGACTATGTGCTGCCCGAGCAGATCAACGGCATCGCGTACGGCGGCGCGGTAATGGTGGTGCTGGGTTCGGCGTTGACGGCACTCGGTCCGTCGTTGATGGCGCGCTTGCGTGCGCGCCGCGCGCGTTTGGCCGCGCAGCTGTAGTTGGCTCGAGCCCGCGTAGCCCGGATGAAGTCCGGGAAGATTGTTCATCGCTCCCGGATTTCATCCGGGCTACGGGATGAACAACCTACTGAGAGATCACTGCTAGCCGAGGCCGGCTAGCTCGGCCTGGCGTCGCCGCTCCGTCAGGCGCGGCTGCCGAGTGTTTCGGCCCGGCGTAACCAGCTCTGCCGCTGCGCCTCGGAGGAGGGCCGCACCGGCGCGAACTCGGCTAAGTGGCGGGTTTTGATGCCGCTGAAGCCTAATATGCTGCGGGTCATCTGCCGATGTGCCGGTGCGCCGTAAATCCAGCGGAAGTACCAGGGCGGCGTGTCTAGGGTCACCAGTAAATCGGCGGTGCGCCCACTCAGCAGCCTGTTCTGCGGCTGCGAACGACCGTGGTGTTTGAAGGCGAAGCCCGGCAGGAAAATACGATCGAAGAAGCCCTTGAGCAGGGCCGGCAAGCCGCCCCACCAGACTGGATAAACGAACACCAGGTGCTCGGCCCAGTGAATCTGCCGCTGCGCCTCGAGCAAGTCCGCTTCCAGCTGTTGGCTCTGCTCGTAACCGTAGCGCAACACCGGGTCGAAGCGCAGTTCGCCCAGCTTCAGGTGGCGCACCACATGCCCCTCGTTACGCGCGCCTTGGGCGTAGGCTTCGTAGAGGGCGTGGCAGAGGCTGGTGCTTTTCGGTGTGCCCAGAATCATCAAGATGCGTTTGCCGTCACCTTCCAGTGGGGTAGCGCCGCTCTTGTTCGCTTCAGTCATGCTGGCCGGCCTCGAGCATGGATTCCGGGCGCACCCAGGCGTCGAACTGTTCTGCACTGAGGTAGCCCAGCTGTAATGCGGCTTCGCGCAGGGTACTGCCGTCGCGATACGCCTGCTTGGCGATTTCCGCGGCTTTGTCGTAGCCGATGTGCGGGTTCAGCGCGGTCACCAGCATCAGGCCGCGTTCCAGGTGCGCGGCCATTTGCCTGGCGTCTGGCTCCAGGCCAGCGATGCAGTGGCGCTGGAAATTGCGACAGCCGTCGGCGAGCAGGCGAATCGATTGCAGCAGGTTGTGGATGATCACCGGCTTGTACACGTTCAGTTGCAGGTGTCCCTGGCTGGCGGCGAAGCCGATGGCGACATCGTTAGCCAGTACCTGGCATGCCAGCATCGACAGGGCTTCGCATTGGGTCGGATTGACCTTGCCCGGCATGATCGAGCTGCCCGGTTCGTTGGCCGGCAACCTGACCTCGGCAAACCCGGCACGCGGGCCGGAACCGAGCAGGCGTAGATCGTTGGCCATTTTCATCAGGGCCACGGCAAGGGTCTTCAGGGCGCCAGAGAGGCTGGTCAGCGGCTCATGCCCGGCCAGGGCGGCGAACTTGTTGGGCGCACTGACCAGTTGCAGGCCGCTCAATGCCGCCAATTCGGCGGCCATGGCTTCGCCGAAGCCTGGCGGCGAGTTGAGTCCGGTGCCGACTGCGGTGCCGCCCTGAGCCAGTTCGCACACCGCCGGCAGGGTGGCGCGTATTGCGCGCTCGGCATAGTCGATCTGTGCGATGAAGGCCGAAAGCTCCTGGCCGAAGGTGATGGGCGTGGCATCCATCAAGTGCGTGCGTCCGGTCTTCACCAGCTGGCTGTGGCGTGCGGCCTGTTCGGCCAATCCGCCGGACAGCTCGGCGATGGCCGGCAACAGATCCTGCTGCACGGCGCTGACTGCGGCGATATGCATGGCGGTGGGAAAGCTATCGTTGGAACTTTGCGCACGGTTGACGTGATCGTTCGGGTGCACCGGGCTCTTGCCGCCGCGGGCACCACCGGCCAGCTCGTTGGCGCGGCCGGCGATTACTTCATTGACGTTCATGTTGCTCTGGGTGCCACTGCCGGTCTGCCACACCACCAGGGGGAATTGATCATCGTGCCGGCCGGCGAGTATCTCGTCGGCGGCCTGCTCGATCAGCCGGGCGATGTCCTGTGGCAGGTCGCCGATACGGTTATTCACGCGTGCCGCAGCCTTCTTGATCAGCGCCAGGGCGTGCAGTACGGCCAGTGGCATGCGCTCTTCGCCGATGGCGAAGTTGATCAGCGAACGTTGGGTTTGCGCGCCCCAGTAGGCAAGTTCAGGGACTTCGACTGGGCCGAGGCTGTCGGTTTCGGTGCGGTTCATAAACGCTCTCCGGTGACGGTCTAGCAAGTTTAGGCCGCTGCTACCGGCCTTGGGTTCCCCAGTGGCCTGCGCGACTCGTTCAGTTAGTCACTTTCGGCGTCTGCGGCCCTGATACATCCTTACTGCTCCTCACCATAGCGCGCTATGACTCGTCGTAGCGCCTTGCCTTAGCGTCACAGTGATCCGAACTCGAATTAACCAACTAAGCGTAGAGGCCATCAGCCGTTCGGTTTCAACGCTTACCAGCGGGTGTGGGTTGCACCGAGCCAGCCGACCGCTGCATCCACCGGCACGCGCTCGCCAAGTGGGCCGCGGAGTACGCCGTGAAAATGGCCGAACAACTGCCGGGTGTCGGCGTAGAACGGCCCCAGACGTCGGCAGGCATGATGCTGCTGGCGCGGGGTGAAGGTCAGGGCGACGCGTTCATCGTCGGTGCTCAACTGCCACGGAGCCAGCGGGTTACCTGGGGTTGGCTGAATATGCACCGGGGTGTTCAGGTGCAGCAGTTCACCACCAAACCACAGGGCATTCTCCGAGAGGCCGCTGTGGTCGGTCCAACCTGAGCCGAAGTTGCCGGCAATGCCACCCGATGCGGCGAACGCGGCGCGCGTCCAGTGGCTGCGCAGCGGCCAGACGCCGCGACCAAAATCCATGGCAGCAAAGCTTTGTCCGGGTACGCACGCATAGTGCCGGCCTCCCAGCTGCAGGCTGCCGCTGGTGGGCAGGCCTAGCTGTCGGCAGGTGGCGTGAAAGCTGTGCTTGCCGAGTGGTGCGACCAGATTGACCGAGTCGAGATGGGCAGGACGCTGGATATCCAGCGCCACGTGCAGTGGCTGCCCGCCGATGTCCGGCGCGGAGACTGTCACGCGCAGGCGGCCCGGGTATTCGGCAAAACTCAGTTGCAGGCGTGGATGCTCGAATTCATGGCTGTGTTGCGGTTGGTCCGGCAGTTGTTTGCCGCGTGCAATCGCTCGCGCCTGGCTATGCGCGACTGCCTGGCCGCTTTGCAGGTCGAGAAAGTAGGCGGAGCCGTAGCTGAGGTAATCGAAATCCGCCTGGGTCAGCGACAACATCCATTGCGGGGTGGTAATGCACCAATGGTTCCAGCGTTTGCGTCGGCCTAAGTGACCGGGAATTGCACAGTTGATACGAGGACGAGGCGACCAACCGATGGCCTGCGGGTTGAGGCGACCATGGGCATCGCACAGCGCTATCGATGCGGGGGGCTGCGGCTGAGTGAGGCTGTTCATCTGACACGTCCATGTGTGTACTGCTGGCAGCGTAGCTGGGTGCCGGCAAAAGAGCATAAAACCGAGTGATGGCGCAGAGCATGCACGGGCATTCATGGCCAGGGCAAGTACTGGCATTTTGGCCTGGGTACAGGCCGTGCGCCAGTCAACGGTTCTGCGGTGATGGCGAGTATTGCGGCGAGTACTTGAGTGGTAGAGGGGCTAGGGCACAAAATGACGCCCTTTAGGGTCTAACCAGCCTCGTGCCATTCGCTTAGGAGTACCCGATGCCCCGTCTATCTGCCCTCTGTGCCAGCTTACTGTTGGCCTGCAGCAGCGCCCAGGTACTGGCCGATGCCAGCAGCCATGCGGCCGATGCCGAGCGTTTCTTGCAGTTGGCGCGCGCCGACAAGCTGGCCGTGCCGGTATATGCCCAGGTGCAGCAGATGTTTGCCCAGCGTTTTGCCGAGAGCCAGGCAGCGGAAAATCAGCAGGCGCTGTTGGAAACCTATCAGGCCAAGGCCAATGCGGCGCTGGATCAGGCCGTCGGCTGGGACAAACTCAAACCGGACATGGTCAAGCTCTATACCAGTAATTTCAATGAGCAGGAGCTCAAGGAACTGATCGACTTCTATCAGTCGCCACTGGGCCAGAAAGTCCTGCAGAAAATGCCGACCCTGACTGCGCAAGCCGCGCAACTGACCCAGGGCAAACTGCAAGCGGCCGTGCCTAAAGTGAACAAGATGCTGGCGGATATGACTGCCGAGCTGGAACCGAAAAAGCCGTAAACGGAGCAACGAATGTCGAAACTCGCACAACTCCAGGCGGCTTTTGCCGCGCTGGAACCCCAGCACCTCGAGGTGCTGGACGAAAGCCATATGCACAGCCGTGGCCTGGAAACCCACTACAAGGCGGTCATCGTCAGCCCGCAGTTCAGCGGTCTGAATGCCGTTAAGCGGCATCAGAAGGTGTATGCCGCGCTGGGTGAACTGATGAGTCAGTTACATGCCTTGGCCTTGCACACCTACACGCCCGAGGAATGGCTGGCGCAGGGCGCAGTACCGGATTCGCCGACCTGCCGTGGCGGCAGTAAGGACTGAGGCGAGCGCGTCTGCCGACTGACGGATGCGGCAATCCAGCGCTACACCTTGACCGCCAACAAACGTAAACTGTGCGACGCGCCGGCCCTCGCCGGCGCCCTGATTTTATGTACCCAGTCCGCCCTTTACGTGGGCGACTACTGAAGGACAATCCCCATGACCGACAAAATCGTCGTAGCGGCGCTGTACAAATTCGTCTCCTTGCCCGACTTCGAGGCGCTGCGTGAACCGCTGCTCGACGCAATGCTGAAGCATGGCATCAAGGGCACGCTGTTGCTCGCCGAAGAGGGCATCAATGGCACCGTCTCCGGTAGCCGCGCCGGCATCGATGGCCTGCTGGACTGGTTCAGGCTCGACCCGCGCCTGGCCGATGTCGATCACAAGGAATCCTATTGTGACGAGCAGCCGTTCTACCGCACCAAGGTCAAACTGAAGAAAGAGATCGTCACCCTGGGCGTTCCCGGCGTAGACCCCAATCAGCAGGTGGGCCGCTATGTCGAGGCAAAGGACTGGAACGCGCTGATCAGCGACCCCGAGGTGTTGTTGATCGACACGCGCAACGATTATGAAGTGTCGATCGGTACCTTCGAAGGTGCGCTCGATCCCAAGACCAAGTCGTTCCGCGAGTTTCCCGAGTACATTCAGGCCAACTTCGACCCGAGCAAGCACAAGAAAGTGGCGATGTTCTGCACCGGCGGTATCCGTTGCGAGAAGGCCTCCAGCTTTATGCTCGGCCAGGGCTTCGAAGAGGTGTTCCACCTCAAGGGCGGCATCCTCAAGTATCTGGAAGAAGTCCCGCAGGAACACAGCAAGTGGCAGGGCGACTGTTTTGTCTTCGACAACCGGGTCACCGTGCGCCACGACCTGTCCGAGGGCGATTACGATCAGTGTCACGCCTGTCGCACGCCGATCTCCGTGGAAGATCGCCAGTCCGAGCATTACGCGCCCGGCATCAGTTGCGCGCATTGCTGGGATTCGTTGCCGGAGAAGACCCGCGCCGGTGCGCGTGAACGGCAGAAGCAGATCGAGCTGGCGCTGGCGCGCAAGCAGCCCCATCCGCTCGGTTATAACCCGCGTCAGGTCAACGAGGATTAAGCCATGCAGGCCCGCTTGCTCTATGTGATGGACCCGATGTGTTCCTGGTGCTGGGGCTTCGCTCCGGTCATCGAGTCTCTCGCTGAGCAGGCGGCCGCCGCCGGTGTGCCCCTGCAGCTGGTGGTCGGCGGCCTGCGCCGTGATCGCATCGCCATCGACGCGGCCGCGCGGGTGCGTTACCTGGGTTACTGGCAGGCGGTGAATGCCAGTACCGGCCAGTTGTTCAACTTCGCCGATGGCCTGCCCGAAGGCTTGGTCTACGACACCGAGCCGGCCTGCCGCGCACTGGTCACCGCCCGTGAACTCGCCCCGGACCTCGCCTGGCCATTGACTCGGCTGATCCAGCAGGCGTTCTACACCGAAGGTGTCGATGTGACCCAGGCTGGAGTGCTGGTGCAGTTGGCCGAGCAGGCGGGAATTCCTCGTATCGAATTCGCCGAGGCCTTCGACAGTCCGGCCATGCATGCGGCTACGGCGGCCGATTTCACCTGGGTGCAGGATCTCGGCATCGCCGGCTTCCCGACCCTGTTGGCCGAGCGCGAGGGGCAGCTGGCCCTGCTGACCAATGGCTACCAGCCACTAGAGACCCTGGCACCCCTGCTGGGGCGCTGGCTGGAGCGAGCAACGCATGGCTGACCGGCTGAGCTGGGCGGAGATTCGCCGCCTGGCCTTGCATCACAAGAAGGCCTTGCTGCTGGCCAACGGCGTGGCGGTACTGGCCACCCTCAGCAGCGTGCCGATTCCGTTGTTGCTACCGCTGCTGGTCGATGAAGTGTTGCTGGGGGACGGCAACGCGGCGTTGCAGGTGATGGATCGCTTCCTGCCAGCCGGCTGGGAAACGGCCGCCGGGTATATCGGCCTGATGCTGTTGCTGACCCTGTTGCTGCGCGGCTCGGCGTTGATCTTCAACGTGCTGCAGGCACGTCAGTTTGCGCGCCTGTCCAAGGACATCGTCTACCGCATCCGCATGCGCCTGATCGAACGCCTCAAGCGCATTTCCCTCGGCGAGTATGAAAGCCTCGGGGGCGGCGCCGTGACCACGCATTTAGTCACCGACCTGGACACCCTGGACAAGTTTGTCGGTGAGACCCTCAGTCGCTTTCTGGTGGCGGTGCTGACCCTGGCCGGTACCTCGGCGATCCTGCTGTGGATGCATTGGCAGCTGGCCCTGTTGATCCTGTTATTCAACCCCTTGGTGATCTACGCCTCGGTGCAATTGGGCAAGCGGGTCAAACACCTGAAGAAGCTGGAAAACGACAGCACCTCGCGCTTCACCCAGGCCTTGACCGAAACCCTGGAGGCCATTCAGGAGATCCGCGCCAGCAATCGCCAGGGTTATTTCCTCGGCCGCCTCGGCGGGCGCGCCCAGGAGGTGCGCGACAACGCGGTGGCCTCGCAGTGGAAGAGCGATGCTGCGAACCGCGCCAGTGGCCTGTTGTTTCAGTTCGGTATCGACGTGTTCCGCGCCGCGGCCATGCTCACTGTGCTGTTCTCCGACCTGTCGATCGGCCAGATGCTCGCGGTGTTCAGCTACCTGTGGTTCATGATCGGCCCGGTGGAGCAGTTGCTCAGCCTGCAATACGCCTTCTATGCGGCGGGCGGGGCGCTGCAGCGGATCAACGAACTGCTGGCGCGCGCCGACGAGCCGCAATACCCAGGCCGTGCCGATCCCTTCACCGGGCGTGAGACCGTCGGCATCGAGGTGCAGGGGCTGACCTTTGCCTACAACGACGAACCGGTGCTGGACCAGCTCAACCTGAGCATTGGGCCGGGGGAGAAGGTGGCCATCGTCGGCGCCAGTGGCGGCGGCAAGAGCACGCTGGTGCAACTGCTGCTCGGTCTCTATACGCCGCAGGCCGGCAGTATCCGCTTTGGTGGTTACAGCCAGCAGGAGATTGGCCTGGAGACGGTGCGCGATCAGGTCGCGGTGGTGCTGCAGCATCCGGCGTTGTTCAACGATACGGTGCGCGCCAACCTGTGCATGGGCCGTGAGCGGAGTGACGAGGCCTGTTGGCGCGCCCTGGAAATCGCCCAGCTGGTTGAGACCATCCGCCTGCTGCCACAAGGACTGGACAGCATCGTCGGGCGTTCCGGCGTGCGCTTGTCCGGCGGTCAGCGCCAGCGTCTGGCCATCGCCAGAATGGTCCTGGCCGAGCCGAAGGTGGTGATCCTCGACGAGGCCACCTCGGCCCTGGATGCCGCCACCGAATATGCCCTGCACCAGGCTCTGGCCCGTTTCCTCAACGGTCGTACCACCCTGATCATCGCCCATCGCCTGAGTGCGGTGAAGCAAGCCGACCGGGTGCTGGTATTCGACGGCGGCAGCATCGCCGAAGATGGCGATCACCAACAGCTGATCGCCGTCGGCGGCCTGTATGCCAAGCTGTATGGGCATTTGCAGCATTGACGACAGGCTGTTTGATCCGCGCAGGCTGCGCGCGTAATTGGCAGGGGCCGAATCGCCGGAAAAACCTGCGCCGGTAATCGCTGCAAGCCAGACCTCTCTTGACGTAGCCGGCGCCAGTCATTATCGACCGGGTGCTTCGCTTAGGGCTTTTTGGCAGCGGGTACTGCAGGCGCTGACCACTGCTGCAACTCTTTGACCCGAGCGTTGCTGCCGGCCAGGGGCTTGTCCAGTGCCTCCTGGTAGAAACTCAGCCAACTGCGCGAGCCAGCGATCATCCCGGCCAAGTCGCGCATACCTGTCTTGAGGGCGACCAGGCTCTGCTGAAAACCCTGCTCCTGGCCGATCAGGGTCTTGGCCAGCTGCCGCCGCAACTCACGGTCGTCGTAGCGCTCGACAGTGGGCATGGTTGCGCCGGGTGTGCTGGCTGGCAATGCGCTGAGCCGTGTGCTTTGCGTGTCCACTTGTTGCTGCAGGGTCGCCAGTTTTTTCTCCAGCAGGCTTAGCTGGTCCTGCAGTGCGACAAGACTGTCGGCGTCGTCGTTGGACTCTTTTTCATGCAGCAGGTTGAACACGCTAGCCGTCAGCCAGCTGGCAAGAATCATGGTGAGTACGGCGGTAAGCGTGAAAAACAGAATGCGGTCGAGCTTGCGGCCCTTTTCCAGTTGCAAGAGCCGTTGCTCATCGCCCGGCGCCTCGGTGTTATCGACTTCGCTCTCGCTACTCATGCCGGCTCGCTTCTTATGGTTATTGTTGAGTGGGTTGGTGCTTCCTATATCGGCCCATATCCGCACCCCTGAACAGCTCTGTCGGGCACTTTTCTGTGGCCTCGATTCAGGCGCAACCCTAACACCAAAGATATTCGGCGCGGAACTGCTGGGCTTGGGGGCGGTAGCCGGCCTGGGAAAGGGCGATAAAGCGTGCCAGGGCGAGCACGGCTGGCAGCTTCCTAAGCCACGCTGGCAATAAATCGTTACGCGTGCTCGGCCGTTTGGGTGGTGATTTATCGGGCTTCGATGGGTGTAAGGGAAACTTGCCATTCGCCCTTGGTCGGGTCTGGTTGACGCTCGGGTAAGGCGCTTGTTCAGCCCCCGTCCCTCGGTTGTTATGAAGCTATCCACACCACACTGCCACGAGGGCAGGGCGGTGGTACCCACAACAATAACGAGGAGGCTGAATGAACGCCGTGAACAAGATCGAACAGCACAACCCAATTGGTACCGACGGCTTCGAGTTCGTCGAATACACCGCGCCGACGCCCGAGGGCATTCAGCAGCTGCGTGAACTGTTCACCGCCATGGGCTTCACCGAAACCGCCAAGCACCGTTCCAAGGAAGTCTTCCTGTTCCAGCAGAACGACATCAACTTCGTGCTCAACGGCAGCCCCACCGGTCACGTGCGCGAGTTCGGCCTGAAGCACGGGCCAAGCGCCTGCGCCATGGCCTTCCGGGTGAAGAACGCGGCCCAGGCCGCCGCCTACGTCGAAGCCCAGGGTGCCACGCTGGTCGGCAGTCACGCCAACTTCGGCGAGTTGAACATCCCCTGCGTCGAGGGTATTGGCGGCTCATTGCTGTATCTGGTCGACCGCTACGGCGACAAGAGCATCTACGATGTCGACTTCGAGTACTACCCAGGGCGTACGCCGCAGGACAATGCGGTCGGCCTGATGGAGCTGGATCACCTGACTCACAACGTCAAGCGTGGGCAGATGGATGTCTGGTCGGGCTTCTACGAGCGCATCGCCAATTTCCGCGAGATTCGCTACTTCGACATCGAAGGCAAGCTCACCGGCCTCTTGTCTCGTGCCATGACCGCACCATGCGGCAAGATCCGCATCCCGATCAACGAGTCCGCCGACGACAAGTCGCAGATCGAGGAATTCATCCGCGAGTACCACGGCGAAGGCATCCAGCACATCGCCCTGAGCAGCGAAGACATCTACGCCACCGTGCGCAAGCTGCGCGCCAACGGCGTGGACTTCATGAAAACCCCGGACACCTACTATGCCAAGGTCGACACCCGCGTCGCCGGGCATGGCGAGCCGACCGATGTGCTGCGCGAGCTGAACATCCTGATCGACGGGGCGCCGGGCGATGACGGCATCCTGTTGCAGATATTCACCAACACGGTGATCGGCCCGATCTTCTTCGAGATCATCCAGCGCAAGGGCAACCAGGGCTTCGGCGAAGGCAACTTCAAGGCGTTGTTCGAGTCCATCGAGGAAGACCAGATCAAGCGCGGTGTCATCAAGGCCGAATGAGCCGAAAACCGTAGGGTGGGTTAGCGGCGCAATATACGAAGCTTATGGCCGGCACGGTGCACGGGCGGCGCGTAACCCACCAAGCCGAATCCCGGCCTACATCGTGGTGGGTTATGGCGCGTTGCGCCAGCCGGGCGCAGCTGTTGTTAACCACCTGATAGATCCGGCGCAATGGTTGAGAGGTGGGGTGGGCGGCTGCCCATTCCAGGTCGAATTGAGGAGACACCGGCATGAGCCGCAAATGGATCAGCTTCCCCCTGCGTGAAGGCGAGTGCTCGCGGCAGGCGCACTGCGACTTCCCCCAGGACACCTATGAGCGCGAGATGGGCCGCGAAGGTTTTTTCGGGCCTACCGCGCACCTGCATCACAAGCACCCGCCCACCGGCTGGATCGACTGGCAGGGGCCGTTACGCCCGCACGCCTTCAACTTCAACGATATTTCCAGCGAGCGCGATTGCCCGCTGGAGGCGCCGCTGACGTTGCACAACCGTGATATGCAGCTGCGCGTGTGGCGCACCCATGGCGCCATGCGCCACCTGGTGCGCAACGCCGATGGCGACGACCTGTTGTTCATCCATGAAGGGGCGGGGCACTTCTATTGCGACTTCGGTCACCTGGAGTACCGTGATGGCGATTACCTGGTGATCCCGCGCGGCACTGCCTGGCGTATCGAAACCCGCGAACCGACCTTCATGCTGCTGATCGAGAGCACCGATGGCGCCTATCAGTTGCCGGAAAAGGGTCTGGTCGGACCACAGGCGATCTTCGATCCGGCGGTGCTCGATCACCCGAAACTGGACGATGCCTTCAAGGCGCAGCAGGACGAGAACACCTGGCAGCTGCGGATCAAGCGGCGCAACCAGGTCAGCACCGTGACTTACCCCTACAACCCGCTGGATGTGGTCGGCTGGCATGGCGACAACACTGTGGTGCGCCTCAACTGGCGCGACATCCGCCCGCTGATGAGCCATCGCTACCACTTGCCGCCGTCGGCGCACACCACCTTCGTCGCCAATGGCTTCGTGGTCTGCACCTTCACCCCGCGGCCGGTGGAGAGTGATCCGGGTGCGTTGAAGGTGCCGTTCTACCACAACAACGACGACTACGACGAAGTGCTGTTCTATCACCGTGGCAACTTCTTCAGTCGCGACAACATCGAGGCCGGAATGGTCACCCTGCACCCTTGCGGCTTCCCCCATGGCCCGCACCCCAAGGCGCTGAAGAAGAGCCAGGAAAGCCCGGCGACCTTCGTCGAGGAAGTGGCGGTGATGATCGACAGCCGGCGTGCCCTGGAGATCGATCCCTCCGCTGCGCAAGTCGATGTCCCCGAATACGTGAACTCCTGGCGCGCGCCGGGTAAACCAGGCTGAACAACTCCCTGTAGGAGCCAGCTTGCTGGCGATGCGTTTGCTGTTGCATCTCACAGTCGCTAGCCAGCTGGCTCCTACAACCTGTGCTGACTTACGGAACTCTGTCTATGAAACTCGCATCGTTGAATCAAGGCCGTGATGGCGTGCTGGTCGTGGTCTCCCGCGACTTGAGCCACGCGGTGAAAGTCCCGCAGATCGCCGCCACCCTGCAGGTCGCCCTGGACGACTGGGCGATCAAGCGTCCGCATCTGGAGGCCACCTACCAGCGCCTGAATAACGGGCTCTGCGAAGACGCCTTTCTCTTCGATCAGGCCGACTGCCACAGCCCGTTGCCGCGCGCCTACCACTGGGCCGACGGCAGTGCCTACGTCAACCACGTCGAGCTGGTGCGCAAGGCGCGTGGCGCCGAGATGCCGGAGAGTTTCTGGCACGACCCGCTGATGTACCAGGGCGGCTCCGACTGCTTCATCCCGCCGCGCAGCCCGATCCGCATGGCCGACGAGGCCTGGGGCATCGACCTGGAAGCCGAACTGGCGGTGATCACCGATGACGTGCCGATGGGTGCCACCCCGGCCGAGGCGGCGCAGCACATTCAGTTGCTGATGCTGGTCAACGACGTGTCGCTGCGCAACCTGATCCCCGGTGAGCTGGCCAAGGGCTTCGGCTTCTACCAGAGCAAGCCGTCGTCGAGCTTCTCGCCGGTGGCGGTCACCCCGGACGAACTGGGCGACTGCTGGACCGGCGGTAAGGTGCACCGGCCGCTGGTGTCGCACATCAATGGCCAGTTGTTCGGCCAGCCGGATGCCGGCACCGACATGACCTTCAACTTCCCCACACTGGTGGCGCATGCCGCCAAGAGTCGGCCGCTGGGCAGCGGCACCATCATCGGTTCGGGCACAGTGTCCAACTACGACCGCAGTGCCGGGTCTTCCTGCCTGGCCGAGAAACGCATGCTGGAGATAGTCGAGCACGGCGAGGCGCAGACGCCGTTCCTCAAGTTTGGCGACCGGGTGCGTATCGAGATGTTCGATGCGCACGACAAGAGCATCTTCGGCGCCATCGATCAGCTCGTGGAGCGCTATGAACACTGAGCTGAAGCTCTACGGTTACTGGCGCTCCAGCGCCGCCTACCGGGTGCGCATCGCGCTGAACCTCAAGGGACTGGCTTATCGGCAGGTGCCGGTGCACCTGGTCAAGGACGGCGGTCAGCAGCACGCGCCCGAATACCGGGCGCTGAATCCGCAGCAGCTGCTGCCGCTGCTGGTCGACGGTGAGACCAGAATCGCCCAGTCGCTGGCGATCCTCGAGTACCTCGAGGAAGTCTTCCCGGTGCCGCCCTTGTTGCCCGCCGACCCGGCGCTGCGCGCCCAGGTGCGCTCGCTGGCGCTGCATATCGCCTGCGAGGTGCATCCGCTGAACAACCTGCGCGTGCTGCAGTATTTGACCGGCGAGCTGGGTGTCGATGACGCGGCGAAGAACACCTGGTATCGGCATTGGCTGCACACTGGCCTGACGGCGGTGGAGCAGGGCTTGGCGGTGTTCGCCGGGCGTCTGTCGCTCGGCGAGCAGCCCGGTTACCTGGAGGCCTGTTTGGTGCCCCAGGTGTACAATGCGCGCCGTTTTAACTGTGACCTCGATGCGTACCCACGCATTCTCGCTATGACGGCGCGTTGCGAAGCCCTGGAAGCCTTTAAGCAGGCGGCTCCCGAGGCGCAAGCCGACGCCCAATAAGGTTTATCCGCCTTGTTCACTCCACTCCGCCGCACCACAAGTGCGGCGGGTTCGATCCTGTCACAGATAAAAACAAACAGGTGACGCATGACCCGTGAAAAACCCAAGAACCTCTGGCTGTCGCGCTGGGGCTTCATCCTTGCTGCAACCGGCTCCGCAGTGGGCCTGGGTAATATCTGGAAATTCCCCTACATCACCGGTGAGTACGGCGGCGGCGCCTTCGTGCTGATGTACCTGGCCTGCATCCTGGCCATCGGCATTCCGGTGATGATGACCGAGATCGCCCTCGGTCGCCGTGGCCGTGGCAGTCCGATCGATGCGATTGGCCGGGTGGTCAAGGAGAACAACGGCAATCCACTGTGGAAGGCGGTGGGCGGCATGGCCATGCTCGCCGGCTTCATGATCCTGTGCTTCTACGTGGTGGTGGCGGGTTGGGCCTTCGCCTACACCTGGAAAATGCTCGACGGCTCCCTGGCCGCGACCAGCGTCGATGCGCTGGGCCAGGTGTTCGGCGAGCACAATGCCAACCCTTGGCAGCTCGGTGGTTGGAGCGTGTTGGTGGCGCTGCTGACCCTGTGGATCGTGGCCAAGGGCGTGCAGAAAGGCATCGAGAATGCGGTGCGCTGGATGATGCCGGGTCTGGCGCTGATGTTGCTGCTGCTGGTCGGCTACGCCTTCACCAGTGGCAGCTTCGCCGCCGGTTTCGATTTCCTGTTCAGCTTCGACGCCTCGAAAATCACCGGTGAGGCCTTGCTGGCGGCCCTGGGCCATGCCTTCTTCACCCTCAGTCTGGCCTCCGGGGCGATCCTGACCTACGGCTCCTATATTCCCGATGGTCAGTCGATTGCCCGTACCACCTTCATGGTCGCCATCGCCGACACCGCCGTGGCGCTGCTCGCCGGCCTGGCGATCTTCCCGATCATCTTCGCCAACGGCATGAGCCCGAGCGCAGGGCCGGGGTTGATCTTCATGAGCCTGCCGCTGGCCTTCCAGCAGATGCCGTTCGGCACCCTGTTCGGCGTGCTGTTCTTCGCCATGGTGTCGATTGCCGCATTGACCTCGGCGATCTCGATGATCGAGGCGACCGTCGCCTACCTCAACGAAAAGCACGGCGTCAGCCGGCTCAAGGCGGCGCTGGGCGCGGGCGCGGTGCTGCTGGTGATCAGCCTGTTGGCGATGCTTTCGTTCAACCTGCTGGAGGGCTGGACGCCACTGGGCAAGAACTTCTTCGACTGGCTGGATTACCTGACCTCGCGCTGGATGATGCCGCTCGGCGGGATCTTCCTGGTGCTGCTGGCCGGTTACGCCTTGCGCGGCGAGATCATGCGCGACGAGTTGAACCTGCCGCCGCTGGGCTATGCCCTGTGGTTGTTCATGGTGCGCTACGTCTGCCCGGTGCTGATCAGCATGGTGTTCCTGCATGCCCTCGGCTGGCTGGGCTTCGACCCCATCGCCAAGTGGTACTGGATCGCTGGCGCCATCGGTGCGCTCGCCGTGCTCGGCGAGCTGCTGCGGCCGCGGGTCGTGCCGGTGCTGGCCGGGCGCTGACCCAGCGAGGTCCGAGCGACTCTCAAACCGAGGCGCACGTTCGCAAGGACGTGCGCCTTTTTTGTTTTGCTCAAATAGTTGGCGCCACATTGACGGCGAGAATCCGCCGTGCGGATGGAAGTTTTAGGCGGAAATATGCCGATTGTCGGGCCTCGCCAACCCTGGGTGCGGCGCAGGACACCAGCAAGTCGTTGCCCGCCGATGCCTCCGGGAGTGACCGGCATAGCTGGCACGGGGCTTGCCAATGTCAGTGGTTGAGATCCCGATGCCGTTGCCCGGCATGCCAGCCGATCCGTCTGCCACTGAGCAGCGGGCGGCACATAACAACAATGGAGTCGTCTTTATGTTGCAGTCTGCTGCCCGCCTGTTCAGCGATCTGGCCGTGGCCAAGAAGCTGTCTCTTGGTTTTGCCCTGGTGCTGTTGCTCACCGCCGCCATGACCGGCGCTGGCGTGATCGCGGTCCAGGACGTGTTGGGTGGCCATGAGCGGGTAGGTCAGCTGGTGGCGGTGAACATGGAGATTCTCCAGGCGCGTCGTTTGGAGCGTAGTTTCGCCATCGAGCCCAGCCCAGAGAGTGCCGGGCGGGTACGTGACAGCCTGGCGCAGGTGCAGACGCTGCAAGGCCAACTGGCGCAGAGCGCCGCGCCGAGCGAGCGTAAACGCTTGCAGACCATGGGCCAGGCGGTGGCTGACTACCTGAGTCAGTTCGACAGCTATGTCGATCTGCAGGACAAGGCCCGCGAGGCCCGCACGGACATGGGCAATGCCGCCGGCGAGGCGCGGGATCAGTTCGAGGTGATCGAACTGGACATGTACGACGCCGTACGCGAGTTGCGCCTGCAGGGCGACCGGCTGAAGGGCAGCGACCCGCTGACCCTGGCAGAGACCGCATCCGGCCTGAGTAAGCGCATGCTCGACCTGCGCAGCCAGGAGAGCCTGTACATCATCGATGGTTCGACCAAGGCTCTGGAGGAATGGAATTACCTCGCCGAGGACCTGCAGGGCGTGGCGCGCAGCCTGACCGTGTGGCTCAACGAGCAGCAGAAGGGCGCGATCGAGAAGGCCTTACAGTCCCTGGATCTGTACCAGCGCTCTTTCCTCTATTACCAGCAGATCAGCGCGCAGAAGCGCACCACGGAGGGCGCGATGATCGAGCGCGCACAGGCGGTGTTCGACCTGGCCGAGGCGGCGCAGCGTAGCGCCGAGCAGAGCATGCTGGAGACCAGTGACCGCGGCTTGGCCACTCTCGCCGTCATGGGCGGGGCAGCTGTGGTGTTGGGGCTGCTGGCGGCGTTGCTGATTTCCCGTTCGATCGTCAGCCCCTTGCGTCAGGCTGTGGCCTTTGCCCAGCGCATTGCCGAGGGCGATCTGAGCCAGGACCTGGCGCAGGATCGCCGCGATGAGCCCGGACAGTTGATGGCGGCCATGCAGCGCATGACCCTGAGCCTGCGTTCCCTGGTCGGGCGTATCGGCGGCGGTGTTGGGCAGATCGCCGCGGCGGCCGAGCAACTGTCGGCGATCACTGCGCAAACCAGCGCCGGGGTGCAGACGCAGAAGCTGGAGACCGAGCAAACGGCCACCGCCATGCACCAGATGGCCGCCACCGTACAGGAGGTGGCGCAGAGCGCCGAGCAGGCTTCCCTGGCAGCGCGTAACGCCGATCAGCAAGCGCAGCAGGGCAATCAACTGGTGCAGCAGGCGGTCAGCCAGATCGATGACTTGGCCGTGGAAGTGGAGCAGTCGGCAGCCGCGATTCAGAGCCTGAATCAGGAGAGTACGCGGATTGGCAGCGTGCTGGAGGTGATTCGCAGCGTCGCCGAACAGACCAATTTATTAGCGCTCAACGCCGCCATCGAAGCGGCCAGGGCCGGCGAGCAAGGGCGGGGTTTTGCCGTGGTCGCCGATGAGGTCCGCGCCTTGGCGCGGCGTGCGCATGATTCGACCGAGGAGATCGAAAGCCTGATCGCCAGCTTGCAGCGCATGGCGCAGGGGGCGGTGCAGCAGATGGACAGCAGCCGCGAGCTGACCCGGCGCACCGTCACCCTGGCCGACCAGGCGGGCGATGCTTTGGGACGCATCACCCAGGCGGTGAGCACCATCGAGCAGATGAACCAGCAGATCGCCGCTGCCGCCGAGGAGCAGAGCCTGGTGGCGGAGGGCATCAGCGAAAGCGTCACGCGGGTACGTGACATCGGCGAGCAGAGCGCCAGTGCCAGCCAGCAGACCGCGGCCTCCAGCGCCGAATTGGCGCGTTTGGGTGTCGAGTTGCAGGAGCTGGTGCGGCAGTTCCGCACCTGACATACCGTCGCTCTGCTGGAATGTGCAGCCTGCTATCTGGGTCCGCCGAGGTAACGGCCACGCGACTAACCTGCTCGCGTGGCTCGCACCATGGAACCGGCGCAAGCTGTATTTCTGGACAAGGTCGATAGCCACCCGGACGACAGCCTGCCGGCGTTCATTACAGCGATTTAACCTTGCATTAATCACCCGGCAAACCGCGCGGCGAGACAATCATTCCTGCCCCCAAGAGAAAAGCTGAGGGCGTCCCTTCCGCGATATGGAGTGATTGAATCATGAAAAAGTCCTTGATCATGCTACCGGCGCTATTGGCCATGGCGATGGCGGCTACGGTTCCGGTGTTTGCCGCCACTGCGAGCGCGAAAGCCAACGAGGCGACCTGTACCTCCCTGGAACACCAGTATGATGCCGCGGTGGCCAGCCACAGCAGCGCGAAGAACTTCAAGCAGGCACAAATGATGCGCACCGACGGCGGGACGGCTTGTAAGGCCGGCAATTTTGCCGACGGCGCTAAAAAGCTCAACGCTGCGCTGAGGGATCTGGGCGTTAAGGCGACTAAATAAGACTCTGCCACTCCGAGTCTGCTGGGCGGCGCGAAATTATTTGCCGCCCGCGGCTCGGTTCTCACGCAGGCTCCGCCTGGTATTCCGGGGCGCGTCGCAGCAAGCCTGGGAATACGCGTGGCTCCTCGACTAATTCTCGCTCAGGCATCCTTTGCATCCCTTTCATCCAGAGCCGGGAAGTGCAGGCTGATACGCAGGCCTGGTTGATTGTCTGCCAGGACTAACTGAGCGTGGTGCAGGTGGGCAACGGCTGCCACCAGGCTCAAGCCCAAGCCACTGCCGGGGGTGCTGCGACTGCTGTCCAGTTGGACGAAGCGCTGGAGCACCTGCTGTCTATCCTGCGCGGCGATGCCTGGCCCTTGATCGGCCATTTCCACGCACACCCGCGAGCCCTCCAGGCGAAGTGCGCAGCGTATGACCCCGCCGCGGGGGGAAAACTTGATGGCGTTTTCCAGCAGATTGATCAGTGATTGCGCCAGCAGTTCACGATTGCCATTGATCAGCGCTGGTCCGGCGATCTCGCTGACCAGGCGCATCTGCTGTTCCTCCACAACCGGTTCGTAGAGTTCGGCGATCTCTTCCAGCAGGCGTGCGAGATCCATGGCGTCAGTTGGCACTATGCCGGCCTCGGCCCGGGCGATTTGCAGGAGTAGAGTGAAGGTGGCCAGCAGTCGGTCGACCTCTGCCAGGGCGGCGCTCAACGCCGTCCTGCAGACGTCCACATCTGCTTCGCCCAGCAAGGTCAGTTCAATATTGCTGCGCAGCCGGGTGAGCGGCGCGCGCAAGTCGTGCGAGATGCTGTCCATGGCAGTACGCATACCGGTGGTCAGCCGTTCGATTTGCTCCAGCATGTCGTTGAGTCGCGCCGACAAGCGATCGAACTCATCGTCACGACCGCTCAACGGTATGCGTTTCGCCAAGTTGCCGGCGATTATCTCGGCGCAGGTACCGCTAATGGCATTGACCCGCGCCAGCAGCCAGCGGCTTAGGACCAGTCCGCTGAGCAGGCTCAGTGCGGCCGTCCCGCTCAACGCCCAGAGCAGGGCGCGGGCGATCAGCCGCTTGAAGTTCAGACGCTCTTCGATATCCCGCCCGACGAGCAGGCGATGCTTGCCTGGCAGGATGAACTCCCGGGCCCGGACCTGGTGTTCCGTGGCCTCGGCGCCGCGCTGCGGCACCGAAATCGCAAACCTGAGCCATGTGCCGTCGCTGTCGAGCTCCTGAGGCCAGGCGCCGATATTGCCGGCCAGAATGCTGTTGTCCGGGGCCAGTAACAAATAGAGCTCGCCACTTACGCCGGCATCGTTGGAGCGTTCCCCGATCTCTTCGCGCAAGCCATCGATGCCGAGCTCGGTGTATTTCTCCTCTAAGGCACGTATTTCCGCGTCGATAGCCGCGTTGGTGACCTGATCGATGAGGATGACGCTATCCAGGTAAACGAAGGAGAGCAAGAGCGCTGCCAGGGCGCCGAACAGCACCATCGCCAGCAGTGCCAGGCGAAAGGCCAGGCTGTGGGGGCGTCTAGGTCTCTTCACGCAGCATGTACCCGGCGCCACGAATGGTGTGCAGCAAGGGCTTATCGAAACCCTTGTCGATCTTCTGGCGGATACGGCTGATATGCACGTCGATCACGTTGGTCTGCGGGTCGAAGTGATAATCCCATACCCCCTCAAGCAACATGGTCCGCGTCACCACCTGGCCGGCGTGGCGCATGAGGTATTCCAACAGCCGGAATTCCTGGCTCTTCAACGTGATGGCCAGGCCGGCGCGGCGCACATCGCGCGAGAGCAGGTTCAGTTCTAAATCGGCGACTCGTAGCGTCGTGGGGTTGCCGTCGGGTGTGGCCCGGCGCAACAGGCTATCGGCGCGTGCCAGCAACTCGGCGAAGGCAAAGGGTTTGACCAGATAGTCGTCGCCGCCTTCCTTGAGGCCGCAGACGCGATCATCGACCTGGGCCAGGGCCGAGAGAATCAGCACCGGCGTACGTACGCCGCGGCTGCGCAGGGAGCGGATCACCGATAAACCGTCCAACCCTGGCAGCATGCGGTCGGTGATGATCAGATCCAGGCCAGGTTGTGAGGCGGCGAACAGGCCGTCCACCCCATTGTCGCAATGATCCACCGTGTAACCCTGTTCACGGAAACCCTTGGCCAGATAATTGGCGGTGGTGGGATCGTCTTCGATGATCAGCAGATGCATGGCAGATGGCTAAACACCCGGAAAGAAGTGTCTTGAGAATATCAGTAGTTCGCGTTTCTGCAGGTTGATCGGCTTGGCGATTGGGTTTTTCGGCGGCCCAAAGCGGGTCAGTATGGATCGTCCGTCCTCTGCAACGCAGTCTCCGGGACCGTTTTGGTCAACTCGCTGGCCCAGGCAACCAGTGGCACCTCAAGCTCCGGTTGCCAGATCCGCGCCCATAGCAACCACAGATGATCTAAATCGCCACGTCCAACCGGCCAGCGCTGGATCTTCTGCTGCACCTGCCAGGCGCCGTTTTCCCAGTGGGCGAAGTCGAAGCGAAAGGGGTGAAAGCCGGTCATGCCCAGGCGCAGATCGGTGACCACCAGGTGTTGGTCGATCTGGTCGTAGCGCAGCACACCATCGGTAAACCACAGCAGGCGCTGGTGCGCCGGGACGTCACTCAGCGCCTGCGCCAGCCGAGTGCCGCGGGGGATGCGGGCGAGCTGTGGGGGTTGCTGGTCGAACCAGCCGACCAGGGCCTCGTGGTAATAGTCGCCATCCAGCACTAGGATGCGCCAGAGCAGGCTGTTGAGCGGCGTCGGGCTGCTGAACAGTGCTTGCGCGTGGATGCCCTGGCGCGTCAGTTCGGCCTCCAGCCGTTGCTCGGCCATGTATTTGCCCGCCAGGGTAAAACCCAGGTACAGGGTCGACAGCGCCAGGGCGATAGCCGGCGCTTTCGAGGTTTTATCTGCCAGGCCAAACAGCAGTCCGAGTAGCACCGCTGTGAGCAAGGGCAGGGTATAGAGCGGGTCGATGATGAAGATGCTTGACCAAGCGGTCGGCGTTGGCATCAGCGGCCAGAACAGCTGGGTGCCGTAGCTGGTGAAGCTGTCCAGCAGTGGATGGGTCAGCAGCGTCAGACCGATGGCGAGGAGCAATCGGCGCGCCGAATATCCGGGATGTGGATGCCGCCACCGGACCAGCCAGGTCAGGAGCAGGGCGACTGCACTGAGCACCAACAACGAATGGCTGAAGCCGCGGTGATAGGTCATATCCGCTACTGCATCACCGTAATCGATTACTACATCCAGGTCGGGCAGGGTGCCGAGCAGCGCGCCGTACAGCAGTGCCCTACGCCCTTGCCAGCGGCCGAGCAGGGCGCCTTGAATAGTGGCGCCGAGCACCGCCTGGGTAATCGAGTCCATGGCTGGACCTCATGGGAAAACAGGCAATTAACTTAGCCGAGCTGGCTGGCAAATACTGCGGGTAAATTTCAAGGAAAAGTTTCAATCCCTGTGTCTGCGCGAGCAGGAACCGCGTACCCGCACACGACTCGGCGACAACTGCTGGCCGGATGACTAGTTCACCGTATGCAGGGCAGACTGGCCTTCACGGCTTAGCCGGTACAGGTGTTCCTGATTGGCCCGCCACCATGCCAGTAGCGTATCGCCGGGCATGGGCCTGGCCACGAAATAACCCTGCACCTCGCCGCAGCCCAGCTCACGCAGCAGCACCCAATCTTCAAGGGTTTCCACCCCCTCGGCCACCACGCCAAGGTTCAGTTTGCCGGCAATATCCAGCGCGCTTTCCAGCAGAATGCACAGGTGCCGACTCTGGCTGGCACCATTAACGAAGGCGCGGCCCACCTTCAGTTCCGTGCAAGGCACCCGCGCCAACTGCAGCATGGGTATCGAGTTCAAAAAAGCATGCCTGTTGCGAAGGCTAAGGCTGTCGCTACCAAAGTGCTGATTGTTCCAATGGCGTTAGCCATGCGGTTGAGCAGCTGCCACTCAGTAGAACAGCAGGGGATGTTCTAGGGGGTTAAGCAGCAGCTTTTCAAGGCTCAGTGCGGCATCTTCGGGATAGGGGGTGTTGATGCTGAGCCTAGGTTCGGTCATGTAGGCTGCCGGGTCAGGTGCGCCAACCGTCTGGCTGACACTGTAGATGCCCCTGACCATTTCCTGATGCTGAATTTTGACTTTGAAGCTGGCTCTGGGCTCAAGCCTAGAGGCGCGTATCTTCCAGTCTCTTGGAGTACTGGGGTAGCCAAGAATTCGCTTCAGGGTCTGCTTTTCCTGATCGCTGCCGTTGAGCATGACATGCTGCTTGAATACCATGATCACTAGCGACAATGTGTCTTTCCATTCCTCGCTCAGCGCGCCATCGCTGTCGTCGTTGAACAGAAAGTTATACAAGTTGACGGTCTGCCTAAGCCGCTCGGTATCGACTTTGTCCTGATAGAAGCCAACCCAGGCCTTGTTGACCATCAGGATGTTGCCCGCGCCATCAGTCAGGGTGGATGGATATGGGGCCAGCGCCTGCAATGTTCTGAGCATTGCCGATCTTAACCATTTGAGATCTGGGCCGTTAAAATTCTGCGCTATTTCGTTGGTCGCATAGCCCGCAGCAATGCGCAGATGGCTGCGATCCCTCCGGCCAAGCTTTAGCGCATCGGCGATATGGTCGGTCAGCACCTCACTTGACCTGCTTATCCCGTTTTTCAGGCGAGTGACATGTCGGGTTGAGGTGCCGACCATTTCGGCCAGTTGCTCTTGGCTGAGCCCGAAGACTCCGCGCCAAAACTTAAGATAATCAGCAAAGCGCTGTAAGTGCTGTGTCTCGGTCCTGTCCATTGTTGCGAAAAATCCTTTCGATCAGACATCGCATGTCGTGGTGACTGGGGCAGGCCTCGGCAAAACGGGCGGGTCCCGTCCATTCTTAGTGGAGAAGTAGCATGGAGGCCCCCATCCTAAACGTCGTGGCGCAACTGGCTTCCTAACTGGTGATGCCAATGGGGGCTGCTTATCCGAAGACCAGAGACCAGAGACCTGCTGGGTGAACCTGCTGAGTTTGTTCGGGCCTGTGTAGCCCGGATCTAAACCGGGAAGACTGTAGGCGACTGTCCCGGATTAGATTCGGGCTACGGACGACCGTTTACCCCTATCCGCGGCCAAGGCCGCTCCCACGAAGCAGCGTGCGGTCGTCCTGTGGCAGTGGCCTTGGCCGCGAAGCTGTTGGCTCTGTCAGTGCTCCCCAGGCGTTCGCTAAAGCGGCGGGTCAGGCCGCATCCACTGACACCTGCCCTCAGCCGTAGAAAGGGCGTTCCTACCAAAGCCAGCCCGACTTCCTCCCAAAGTACCATTCTGTTGAATCTTCTTCGGGTGCATAACTAGCAGGGCCGGAATCTCCCGGCTTTATAAGAAGAGGACCGCAGCATGTGGACTAAACCCGCCTTTACCGACCTGCGCATTGGTTTCGAAGTCACCCTGTACATCGCCAATCGCTGATCCGTCCTGCCCCGGTCATGCCGGGGCATCTCACGGGGGACTCTCCATGCATATCCAGATTCTCGGTTCCGCTGCCGGCGGTGGCTTTCCCCAGTGGAACTGCAATTGCCGCAATTGCCGTGGCGTGCGCGATGGCAGCCTGCGCGCACAAGCGCGCAGCCAGTCTTCGATTGCCCTGAGCGACAACGGCAAGGACTGGATCCTGTGCAACGCCTCGCCGGACATTCGCAGTCAGCTCGAGTCCTTTCCGGCCTTGCAGCCGGCACGCCAGCTGCGCGACACGGCCATCGGCGGGATCATCCTGCTCGACAGCCAGATCGATCACTGCACCGGCCTGCTGACCCTGCGCGAGGGCTGCCCACATCAAGTCTGGTGTACCGAGATGGTGCACCAGGACCTGAGCAGCGGCTTTCCGCTGTTCAACATGCTCGAACACTGGAATGGCGGCCTGCAGCACCGGCGCATCGAGCTGGACGGCGCGCCATTCAGCGTTCCGGTCTGCCCGGACCTGGCAATCACCGCGATTGCCCTGCGCAGCAGCGCGCCGCCGTACTCGCCGCATCGCGGCAACCCGCACCCCGGTGACAACATCGGCCTGTTCGTCGAGGATCGCCGCAGCGGCGGCAAGCTGTTCTACGCACCGGGCCTGGGCCAGGTGGACGACAGTCTGCTGGCCTGGATGCGCCGCGCCGACTGCCTGTTGGTCGACGGCACCCTGTGGCGCGACGATGAGATGCGTGTCTGCGAGGTCGGCGACAAGCTCGGCAGCGAGATGGGGCATCTGTGCCAGAGCGGTCCCGGCGGCATGATCGAGGTGCTCGACGGCCTGCCGGCCGCGCAGAAGATCCTCATCCACATCAACAACACCAATCCGATCCTCGACCTCTATTCGCCGGAGCGCGCCGAGCTGCGTGCCCATGACATCGAGGTGGCGTGGGACGGCATGAGCATCCAGTTGTAAGGAGCCAGGCAGATGAGTCAGATCGCCATGAGCCCTGCCGAATTCGAGCAGGCGCTGCGCGCCAAGGGCGCCTACTACCACATTCATCACCCGTTCCATCGGGCGATGTACGAGGGCCGCGCCAGCCGCGAGCAGATCCAGGGTTGGGTCGCCAATCGCTTCTACTACCAGTTGAGCATTCCGCTGAAGGATGCGGCGATTATGGCCAACTGCCCGGATCGCGATACCCGCCGCGAGTGGGTGCAGCGCATCCTCGACCACGACGGCGCGCCCGGCGAGGAGGGCGGCATCGAGGCCTGGCTGCGCCTGGCCGAGGCCGTGGGCCTGCAGCGCGAGCAGGTCTTGTCCCAGGAGCTGGTGCTGCCGGGGGTGCGCTTCGCCGTCGACGCCTACGTCAACTTCGCCCGTCGCGCCAGCTGGCAGGAAGCGGCCAGCAGTTCGCTGACCGAGCTGTTCGCTCCGCAGATCCACCAGTCGCGCCTGGACGCCTGGCCGCAGCACTACCCCTGGATCGACGCCGGCGGCTACGACTACTTCCGCACCCGCCTGGGCCAGGCACGCCGCGATGTCGAGCACGGTCTGCGCATCACCTTGCAGCACTACACCAGCCTGGAGGCCCAGCAGCGCATGTTGGAGATTTTGCAATTCAAGCTGGACGTGCTGTGGAGCATGCTCGACGCCATGAGCATGGCCTATGAACTACAGCGCCCGCCGTACCACACGGTGACGAGCGAGCGCGTCTGGCACAGAGGAATAGCGCTATGAGTGCACTGACCACCAGCCAGGTCCCCACGCTGCGCCGCGGCTTCCGTCTGCAATGGGAACCGGCGCAAAGCTGCCACGTGCTGCTCTACCCGGAAGGCATGATCAAGCTCAACGACAGCGCCGGGGAGATCCTCAAGCAGGTCAATGGCGCGCACAGCGTCGCCGAGATCATCGATACCCTCAGCTCGCGCTTCCCCGATGTACCGGGAATCGATGAAGACATTCTTGCCTTTATGGAGGTCGCCAATGCCCAGTTCTGGATCGAGCTGCACTAGCCGCCAACCGGGGCCGCCCTTGTGGCTGCTGGCCGAACTGACCTACCGCTGCCCGCTGCAGTGCCCGTACTGTTCCAACCCGCTGGATTTCAGCCAGCAGGGGCAGGAGCTGAGCACGGCCGAGTGGATCGAGGTGTTCCGCCAGGCCCGTGAACTGGGCGCGGCGCAGCTGGGTTTCTCCGGTGGCGAACCCTTGGTGCGCCAGGACCTGGCCGAGCTGATCAAGGCGGCGCGGGACATGGGCTACTACACCAACCTGATCACCTCGGGCATAGGCCTGACCGAGGCGCGCATCGCCAGTTTCAGCGAGGCCGGGCTGGATCATATCCAGATCAGCTTCCAGGCCGCCGACGCGGAGGTCAACAACCTGCTGGCCGGCTCCAAGAAGGCCTTCGCCCACAAGCTGGCCATGGCGCGTGCGGTCAAGGCCCACGGCTATCCGATGGTGCTCAACTTCGTCACTCACCGGCATAACATCGACAACATCGAACGGATCATCGACCTGTGCCTGGAGCTGGAGGCGGATTTCGTCGAGTTGGCCACCTGCCAGTTCTATGGCTGGGCCGAGCTGAATCGCGCCGGCCTGCTGCCGACCCGCGCACAACTGGAGCGGGCCGAGCTCATCACCAACCGGTACCGCGACCGGCTGGCCGCCGAGAACCATCCGTGCAAGTTGATCTTCGTCGTGCCGGACTATTACCAGGAACGGCCCAAGGCCTGCATGAACGGTTGGGGCAACCTGTTCCTCGACATCACCCCGGACGGCACCGCGCTGCCGTGCCACAGCGCGCGCCAGCTGCCGGTGCAATTCCCCAACGTGCGCGAGCACAGCATCGAGCACATCTGGCGCGACTCGTTCGGCTTCAACCGCTTTCGCGGCGACGACTGGATGCCCGAGCCCTGTCGCTCCTGCGACGAGAAGGACAAGGACTTCGGCGGCTGTCGCTGCCAGGCCTTCATGCTCACTGGAGACGCCAGCAATGCCGACCCGGTATGCAGCAAGTCGGCCCATCATGAGGTGATTGTGCAAGCCCGCCGCGAGGCCGAAGAGGCGCCGGGGGCCTTGGATACGTTGCAGTTTCGCAACGAGCAAGCCTCTAAACTGATCTGCAAGGTCTGAAACTGGAGTAGCTATCGTCTTGAGCGGCACGATCGCAGCCTATGGGTTCTGGGACAGCTCCTGGTCGAGCGACCGGGCGGCTGCGGCCGGTCGCGATTTCGCCGAGCTGCGCGCCGGCCTGGGTGGAGTGGTATGGCTGCAATATGACCCGGCCGACGCCCGCTCGACGCTGTGGCACTGCACACCGCAGCAGCGTGAGTGCCTGACGCCAGACAATATGTCGGTGCGTAGTCGGGTGTATGAATACGGTGGCGGCGCGTTCTGTTTGACCGATGAGGGTCTGGCGTTCGTCAACGAGGTCGACCAGCAGATCTATTGGCAGCGCCTTGGGGCCGCCCCGGCGCCGCTGACCCGGCAAGACAACTGCCGCTTCGGTGATCTGCAATTCGATCCGGTGGCCCAGGCGATAGTCGCCGTCGAGGAAATGCATGAGGCCGAGAGAGTCACGCATCGACTGGTCAGCATCGCCCTCGCCGATGGCACGCGACAGGTGCTGGCCGAGGGCTGCGATTTCTATGCCGCGCCGGTACTCAGCGCCGATGGTCAGCGTCTGGCCTGGATCGAATGGGATCGGCCACACCAGCCCTGGCTGGCCACGCGCCTGTGCAGCGCCCAGCGCGATGCCAAAGGAGCTTGGCGCGATGTTCGGGTGGTCGCCGGGCAAACGGCCGCAGAATCGCTGCAACAGCCCTGTTTCGATGCCCAGGGCCGCCTGCTGGTGCTCAGCGATCGCCACGGCTATTGGCAACCCTGGCGTGAAGCGGCCGAGGGCCAACTGACGCCGTTGTCCTGCGCGGTCGCCGACCACGCCAGTGCGCCCTGGCAGCTGGGCAATCGCAATTTCCTGGCGCTGGATGGCGGCAGCTTGCTGCTGAGCTGGTTCGAGGAGGGTTTCGCGCGGCTGGCCGAGTGTGAACCGGGTGGTGACAACGGGCAGTGCCTGGCTCAGGACTACAGCCGCTTTCGCCAACTGGCTGCCGATGCGACGAACTTCTACCTGATCGCCGCCTCGCCCGAGCGTGGCAGTGAGGTAGTGGCGATCGATCGCTGCAGCCGCCAGCTCCGGGTGCTGGCCGGTGCCGAGGTCGGCTTGCCGCTGGCCGAGGTCTCGCGCCCGCAGCCGTTGTCGTTTACCAGTGGCAGTGAGGAGCGCTGCCATGGGTTCTTCTATCCGCCGCATAACGGCGGCTTTCGTGGGCCGGCTGGGGAAAAGCCGCCGCTATTGGTGTTTCTGCATGGCGGGCCGACTTCGGCCTGTTATCCGGTGTTCGACCCACGCATCCAGTTCTGGACTCAGCGCGGCTTCGCCGTGGCCGACCTGAACTATCGCGGCAGCACCGGCTATGGCCGTGCCTATCGGATGCGCCTGCATGAGCAATGGGGCGCGCTGGATGTCGAGGATGCTTGCGCGTTGGTCGAGCACCTGGCCGGCCGCGGCCTGATCGACCCGGCCAAGGCCTTTATTCGTGGCGCCAGCGCCGGCGGCTACACCGCCCTGTGCGCCCTGGCCTTCAGCCGGACATTCCGCGGCGGTGCCAGCCTCTACGGTGTCAGCGACCCGCTGGCCTTGCGCCAGGTGACGCACAAGTTCGAGGCCGATTACCTCGACTGGCTGATCGGCGACCCCGAACAGGATGCGCAGCG
The DNA here is from genome assembly GCF_007993865.1 of Pseudomonas sp. SJZ079. Lineage (GTDB taxonomy): Bacteria > Pseudomonadota > Gammaproteobacteria > Pseudomonadales > Pseudomonadaceae > Aquipseudomonas. The sequence goes on from NZ_VIUH01000011.1 coordinate 98,213, forward strand.
CTATGCCGCGCGCACGCCGTTGCTGCATGCGGAGCGGATCGAGGCGCCCGTGATCTTCTTCCAGGGCGGGAGGGATGCCGTGGTGCTGCCGGCGCAGACCGAATCCATGGTCGGCGCCCTGCGCGCGCGCGGCATGGCGGTGGACTACCACCTGTATCCCGAGGAGGGTCACGGCTTTCGCCAGGCACGCAACCAGGCCCATGCCCTGGAGCAGGAGTGGCATTTCTACCAGCGGCTGCTGACGACGCCCGCCTGAAGACCCGGGCGTCACTTGTGGGAGCGGCCTTGGCCGCGATGCTTTTGTAGTGGTTTGGAGACTTCGCGGTCAAGACCGCTCCCACAAAGAGTTCGATCGGCACCTCCCGTGCCACCCGACTCAGGTTGCATTGCATTGACAGGCCAATGCAGTAGGCTGGGCGTTAGTTAAAACAACAAGCAGCAGGCCGTAGTGTGAGCCCCGATATCAGTCTTCACCGCAAATTCGTTTCGCCGGAAATCATCTTCGGCGCCGGTTGCCGCCACAGCGTCGGCAACTACGCCAGCAACTACGGCGCGCGCAAGGTCTTGCTGGTGTCCGACCCGGGTGTAGTGGCCGTTGGCTGGGTCGCCGATGTGCAGGCCAGTCTGCAGCGCCAGGGCATCGAATACTGCCTGTTTACCCAGGTGTCGCCCAATCCGCGCTCCGAAGAGGTGATGCTCGGCGCCGAGTTGTACCTCAGTCAAGGCTGCAACGTGATAGTCGCGGTCGGCGGCGGCAGCCCGATGGACTGCGCCAAGGGTATCGGCATCGTCGTGGCCCATGGTCGCAACATCATCGAATTCGAGGGCGTCGATACCCTGCGCGTGCCCAGTCCGCCGTTGATCCTGATTCCCACCACCGCCGGCACCTCGGCTGACGTGTCGCAGTTCGTGATCATCTCCAACCAGGACGAGCGGATGAAGTTTTCCATCGTCAGCAAGGGCGCGGTGCCCGACGTCTCGCTGATCGACCCGGAAACCACCCTGAGCATGGACCCGTTCCTCTCCGCCTGTACCGGCATCGATGCGCTGGTGCACGCGATCGAAGCATTCGTCTCCACCGGCTCCGGACCGCTGACCGACTCCCATGCCCTGGAGGCCATGCGCCTGATCAATGGCAACCTGGTGGCGATGATCGCCAACCCGAACGATATCGCCCTGCGCGAGAAGATCATGCTCGGCAGCATGCAGGCCGGTCTGGCGTTTTCCAATGCCATTCTCGGTGCGGTGCATGCCATGGCGCACAGTCTCGGTGGCTATCTCGACCTGCCCCACGGCCTGTGCAACGCGGTGCTGATCGAGCACGTGGTGGCGTTCAACTACAACGCCGCGCCGGAGCGCTTCAGGATGGTCGCCGAAACCCTGGGCATCGACAGCCGCGGGCTGAATCACCAGCAGGTGCGCCTGCGCCTGATCGAGCACCTGATCCGGTTCAAGCACGCGGTTGGCTTTCAGGAAACCCTGGCCTTGCACGGGGTCAGCACGGCCGACATCCCCTTCCTGTCGCAGCATGCGATGCAGGACCCGTGCATCCTCACCAACCCGCGCGAGTCGAGCCAGCGGGATGTCGAGGTCGTCTATGCCGAGGCCCTCTGACCAGCAGCGTCAGGCGCTCACCGAACTGCTCGGGTTGGGCAGCCACTCGGTGCGCAAGAGTCACTACCCGGAGCTGCTGGCGCGTTTGGAAGAGCTGGAGACCGAGCGCAACCGCTACAAGTGGCTGTTCGAACACGCGGTGCACGGCATCTTTCAGGCCAGCCTGCAGGAAGGCTTACGGGCCGCCAATCCTGCCTTGGCGCGGATGCTCGGCTACGATGACCCGCAGGATGTGCTCTGGTCACTGACCGACTTGGCCAGCTACATGTTCGTCGGTGGCGCAGAGGAAATGACCCGTATTCGTCAGATGCTCAGTCGAGACTCCGGGCTGTTTGGCTATGAAACACAACTGCGGCGCAAGGACGGCAGCAGCATCGACGTGTTGATGAACCTGTTGCTGAAGCCGGATGAGGAGGGCTTGTTCGAGGGGTTCGTCGCCGATATCACCGAGCGCAAACAGGCACAAAAGCGCTTGCAACAGCTCAATGATGAGTTGGAGCAGCGAGTCAGTTCGCGCACTGCCGAGCTGCAGGAAGCCAACCGCAACCTGTTGCAGCAGATAGTCGAGCGCAAGCGTATCGAACAGGCCCTGCGTGAGGCGCGCGACGCCGCCGAAGCCGCCAACCACAGCAAGGACAAATACCTGGCTGCGGCCAGCCATGACTTGTTGCAACCGTTGAACGCCGCACGCCTGTTGATCTCCACTCTGCGCGAGCGCAGTCTGCCAGAGGCCGAGCGCACACTAGTCGAACGCAGCCATCAGGCATTGGAGGGGGCCGAGGATCTGCTCACCGACTTGCTGGATATCTCCAAGCTCGATCAGGCGGCGATTCAGCCGGATATCGATGTGTATCGCCTGGAGGAAGTGCTGGCGCCCCTGGCCTCGGAGTTCCAGTCGGTGGCCGCCGCCGAGGGTCTGAGTCTGAGGGTGCGTACTCCAAGCTATGCCATCAGCACCGATTTCCGTTTGCTCACCCGTATTCTGCGCAACTTCCTCAGCAATGCCTGTCGCTATACCGAGCAGGGGCGCATCCTGCTCGGTGCGCGCAAGCGTGGTGAGTATCTCGAGCTGCAAGTATGGGACAGCGGCCGTGGCATTCCCGCCGACCAGTTAGGCAGCATCTTTCTGGAGTTTAACCAGCTCAACGTCGGCCGCGCTGCCGAGCGCAAAGGCGTCGGTCTTGGTTTGGCAATTGTCGATCGGATCGCGCGGATGCTCGGTTACCCGGTCACGGTGCGCTCGCATCCAGGCCGTGGCTCGGTGTTTGCTATCCGGGTGCCATTGGCGCAGCAGTCTATCCAGACGCCCCCTGCTGCACTAGTCATGCGCTCGCCGGTCGGTGATCCGCTGCCAGGGCGACGCGTGTTGGTGTTGGATAACGAGCTGAGCATTCTGCACAGCATGTCCGCTTTGCTCGAACAGTGGGGTTGCGACGTTGTCGTTGCGGTGGACCAGACAGCCGCATTGCAGGTGCTTGGCGAACAGGTCCCGGATTTGATCTTGGCGGATTTTCACCTCGATCATGGGGTGATTGGCTGCGACGTGGTGGAGCACTTGCGCCGACATTTCGCCTCGGCCATTCCTGCGGTGATAATTACCGCGGATCGCAGTGATCAGTGCCGACGCGATCTGCAGCGCATGGGTGTGCCGCTGTTGAACAAACCGCTCAAGCCGGGAAAGTTGCGCGCCGTGCTCAGCCAGTTGTTGCGCGATCCATTGTAGTTACCGCCATAAGATCGTTCGCAGTCGTTACTTCTGCGAGTTGCTCTGATCATAATGAGTGCCGGGAAATGTACGGCGGGCTGCCAGCAACTTTTTAGTGGCTGCCTGGTCGATTGACTATGCTGTTTGGAACCCCCTTGCTCCTTACGGGTCAAGGGTTATGGTCGACTAAGGAGATAAGCACAATGTACAAGCATTCGATCTTTCGGCGTTTGGCTGTCGCGTTAGCAGCGTTGCATATCCTTATGGTTGTGCAGGTCCCGATGGCCAATGCCGCGATGATAGGCACGTCCGAAGTTTTGCAGCAGCAACAGCAACAGGTGGACCGTCAACAGCTGATGAGCATGCTCGATGATCAAGGCGTGCAAGAGAAGCTGCAGAGCATGGGGGTCGAGCGTTCGCAGGTCGAACAGCGGATCAATAGCTTGACTGGTGCCGAGCTGGCGCAATTCAATCAGCAGTTGCAGGATGCGCCGGCGGGCAGTGGTGTGGTCGGTATCATCGTGCTGTTCTTGGTGATTTTCATCATTACCGACCTGCTCTGCGCTACTAATATCTTTAGCTTCGTCAAATGCATAAATCGTTGAGCATTGCGCGGTTTCTTCCCGCTGTACTCGTTCTACTGCTAGGCGCGTGTGCGAGGTCTCCGGTGTTGCCGCCGGAGACCTCGCGGCTGCCCGAGCGTGTTGAGCTCACTAGCGTGCCGTTTTTTCCACAGACGGCTTATCAGTGTGGGCCGGCGGCGCTGGCGACCATGCTCAATCAACGTGGGGTCGTGACCAGTCCCGGCTTACTCAAGGATCGGGTATTCATTCCTGAGCGTGAAGGCAGTCTGCAGGTCGAGATGGTCGCCACTGCCCGGGCGCACGACATGCTGGTGTATCCCGTGCCGCCACGTTTGGACGCTCTTTTGGCGGAGGTGGCAGCGGGTAATCCGGTATTGGTGTTGCAGAATCTGGCCTTCGATTGGTATCCCCGTTGGCATTTCGCGGTGGTGGTCGGTTATGACCAGCGCGAGCGCACCTTGATTCTGCGCTCGGGTACGACGCGACGCTGGCAAAGCGATTTCACTAGCTTCGACAGCACTTGGGCGCGTGGTGGGCGCTGGGCGGTATTGACCTTACCTGCGGACAAATTACCGGCCCAACCTGAGTTGCGACCCTGGCTCAAGGCTGCCAGCGATCTTGAGGAAACCGGGCATATCGAGGCGGCGCAACGTGCCTTCCGTGCGGCTACCCAGCATTGGCCTGAGGAGTCCCTGGGGTGGTTTGCTTTGGCCAACAGTCATTATTCCCGTGGTGATACGCGCGAGGCTGAGGTAGCGCTGCGCAAGAGTCTGGCACAGGAACCCGATTTCGCTGTGGGTTGGTTCAACCTCTCGCAGATATTGGGTGAACGCGGTTGCCAGCAGAGCGCCAAGCAGGCACTCGCTTGCGCTCAGCGCTTGGCCCCTGACGACAAACGTTTTGCCGTGGGGGCAGGTCAAACCCTGGTTGCTTCCGGGCAGTGCGCGTTACCTCCGGTGTGCCCCCTGGCTAACTGATAAAAGCTGCATAGCAAAACGGCGCCTGAATGGGCGCCGTTTTGCTTTTGGCCAATGGTTAGAAGCCGAGCTTGTCACGCAAGCTGTAGTACCAGGCCCCCATCGCGGTGAAGGGCACCCGGAACAATTGACCGCCGGGGAAGGGGTAATGCGGTAGCCCGGCGAAAGCGTCAAAACGCTCGGCCTGGCCGCGCAGCGCTTCGGCCAGCACCTTGCCGGCTAGGTGGGTGTAGGTTACGCCGTGACCGCTGCAGCCTTGCGAATAGTAGATATTGTCGCCGAGCCGGCCAACCTGAGGCAGGCGTGACAGCGTCAGCAAGAAGTTGCCGGTCCAGGCGTAATCGATCTTTACATCCTTCAGTTGTGGGAAGGTCTTGAGCAGGTTCGGCCGGATTATCGCCTCAATATCGGCCGGGTCGCGTGCGCCATAAACCACGCCGCCGCCGAAGATCAGGCGCTTGTCGCCGCTGAGGCGGTAGTAGTCGAGCAGGTAGTTGCAGTCCTCGACGCAATAGTCCTGAGGCAGGAGGCTTTTCGCGAGTTCATCGGAGAGTGGCTCAGTGGTGATCACCTGGGTGCCGCACGGCATCGATTTAGCCGCTAGCTCGGGGATCAGGTTGCCCAGGTAGGCGTTGCCGGCGACCACCACGAACTTGGCTTTGATCCGCCCTTGCGGGGTATGTACCACTGGGTTGGCGCCACGCTCGATACGAATGGCCGGGGACTGCTCATAAATCACACCGCCGAGGGATTCAACCGCCGCCGCCTCACCCAGTGCCAGGTTGAGCGGGTGCACATGCCCGCCACTCATGTCGAGCATGCCGCCTATATAGTTGTCGCTCGCGACGACTTCTCGGATGCGCTTGGCATCCATCAGTTCCAGCTGGGTATGGCCATAGCGTTCCCAGAGTTTTTTCTGCGATTCCAGGTGGCCCATTTGTTTGTCGGTGATTGCCGCAAACACACCACCGTCTTTCAGGTCGCACTGGATGTTGTACTTGGCGATGCGCTCACGAATGATCCGGCCGCCTTCGAATGCCATTTGCCCAAGCAACTGAGCCTGCTTGGGCTCGACGGTGCGTTCAATGACATCGATGTCGCGGCTATAACTGTTGACGATCTGTCCACCGTTGCGGCCTGAGGCGCCAAAGCCGACTTTTGCGGCTTCCAGCACGCTGACCTTGAAGCCGCTTTCCAGCAGAAATAGCGCAGTGGATAGGCCGGTATAGCCAGCGCCGATAATACAGACGTCCGTTTCGACCTCGCCGTTTAGCTCTGGGCGGAGTGGAACTGGATTGGCTGAAGCGGCGTAATAGGATTGTGGATAGGCCGTGTGCGTCATTTTTTAATACCTGTTCTTTATTTTTTACGAATGGCGCGATGCTACCTGAGTTAAAAATCCTCGGCTAGTGCCCTGTGCAAAATCCTAAACGTTCGGTTAGCAGTAAAAAATTCGCTTATTCAGTCAGTTAGCGAAAAAAGTGTTGACTCTTTTTAGCGCCTCCGTAGAATGCGCACCCATCGTAGGCACGTAGCTCAGTTGGTTAGAGCACCACCTTGACATGGTGGGGGTCGTTGGTTCGAATCCAATCGTGCCTACCAAATTTGGTAGAAAGGGTCGCTTAAGCGACCCTTTTTTATTGGGCGACTTGTCAGGGCTGCACCTTTCTGGAAGCATCCTGCAATCGCTTTTCGTGCGTTTAAACCTCCAGTGACTCTGGTTCGGTTCAGGTTGGCTCTTGAGCTCCTGCCACTGTAAGGCAGGCACACCGCCGAATCACTTACTGGCTCATCCCAACCCACGTGGCCTTTGGTAGAGGTCACCACTAGGAGAGGAGGCGCCATGCCCACTATCACTCTTCCCGACGGCAGTCAGCGTTCATTCGATCACCCGGTATCCGTTGCCGAGGTGGCGCAATCCATTGGTGCGGGCCTGGCCAAGGCCACGCTGGCCGGTAGGGTCAATGGCCGGTTGGTCGATGCCAGCGATCTAATCGACAGCGATGCGACCCTGCAAATCATCACGCCGAAAGATCAAGAGGGGCTGGAGATTATCCGTCACTCCTGTGCGCACCTGATCGGCCATGCAGTCAAGCAACTGTTTCCGACCGCCAAGATGGTGATCGGGCCGGTGATCGAGGGAGGCTTCTATTACGACATCGCCTCCGAGCGTCCTTTCACCCTGGAGGATGTCGCTGCGATCGAGCAGCGCATGCAGCAGTTGATCGAGAAGGACTACGATGTCATCAAAAAGGTGACGCCGCGTGCCGAGGTCATCGATGTTTTCCAGTCTCGCGGCGAAGACTACAAGCTGCGTCTGGTTGAAGACATGCCAGACGAGCAGGCCATGGGTCTGTACTACCACGAAGAGTACGTGGACATGTGCCGTGGTCCGCACGTGCCGAACACCCGCTTCCTTAAAGCCTTCAAGCTGACCAAGCTATCCGGCGCCTACTGGCGTGGTGATGCCAAGAACGAACAGCTGCAGCGGGTCTATGGCACGGCCTGGGCCGATAAGAAGCAATTGGCGGCTTACATTCAGCGTATCGAAGAGGCTGAGAAGCGCGACCATCGCAAGATCGGCAAGCGCCTGGATCTGTTCCATACCCAGGAAGAAGCACCGGGCATGGTGTTCTGGCACCCGAATGGCTGGACCTTGTATCAGGTGCTTGAGCAGTACATGCGCAAAGTGCAGCATGAGAACGGCTATTTGGAGATCAAGACGCCGCAGGTGGTCGATCGCTCGCTGTGGGAGAAGTCCGGGCACTGGGCCAACTACGCCGAAAACATGTTCACCACTGAGTCGGAAAGTCGGGATTACGCGATCAAGCCGATGAACTGCCCTTGTCACGTGCAGGTGTTCAATCAAGGCCTGAAGAGCTACCGCGAACTGCCGATGCGTCTGGCCGAGTTCGGTGCCTGCCATCGCAATGAGCCGTCTGGAGCACTGCACGGCATCATGCGCGTGCGCGGCTTTACCCAGGACGATGCCCACATCTTCTGCACCGAAGAGCAGATGCAGGCTGAGTCGGCTGATTTCATCAAGCTGACCCTGGCGGTCTATGCCGATTTCGGCTTTACCGACATTCAGCTCAAACTCTCGACCCGTCCGGAAAAGCGCGTGGGCTCTGATGAGTTGTGGGACCGCGCCGAGCAGGCGCTGGCCGATGCGCTGGAAAGCGCTGGCCTGTCCTATGATTTGCAGCCGGGTGAGGGGGCTTTTTACGGTCCGAAGATCGAATTCTCGTTGAAGGATTGTCTGGGGCGTGTCTGGCAGTGTGGTACCCTGCAGCTCGATTTCAATCTGCCGATCCGTTTGGGTGCAGAGTTCGTCAGCGAGGACAACAGTCGCAAGCATCCGGTGATGTTGCACCGTGCGATTCTCGGTTCCTTCGAGCGGTTTATCGGTATTTTGATCGAACACTATGAAGGGGCATTTCCGGCTTGGCTGGCGCCTACGCAGGCTGTGGTGATGAATATCACCGATAAACAGGCTGAATTTGCTCAAGAAGTCGAAAAAACCCTCAATCAAAGCGGGTTTCGTGCCAAGTCTGACTTGAGAAACGAAAAAATTGGCTTTAAAATCCGCGAGCATACTTTGCTCAAGGTTCCCTATCTCTTGGTTATCGGAGATCGGGAGGTTGAAATGCAAACTGTCGCCGTGCGTACCCGTGAAGGTGTTGATTTGGGCTCGATGCCCATCAGTCAGTTCACCGAGTTCCTCGCACAGGCGGTTTCCCGGCGTGGTCGCCAAGATTCGGAGTAATAATTATTAAGCGTGAAATGAGACAAGATAAACGAGCTGCACCTAAAGCGCCGATCAATGAGAATATCTCGGCACGCGAGGTTCGGTTAATTGGCGCTGAAGGCGAGCAAATTGGCATCGTCTCGATTGATGAAGCGCTTAGAATTGCTGAGGAATCCAAGCTGGATTTGGTGGAGATTTCCGCCGATGCGATTCCCCCGGTTTGCCGGGTCATGGACTACGGCAAGTCGATCTTCGAAAAGAAGAAGCAGATTGCTGCTGCAAAGAAAAACCAGAAGCAGATCCAGGTTAAAGAAATCAAGTTTCGTCCAGGGACGGAGGAAGGGGATTACCAGGTAAAACTACGCAACCTGGTACGTTTCCTTAGTGATGGGGACAGGGCCAAGGTTTCATTGCGATTCCGAGGCCGTGAGATGGCGCATCAGGAGCTGGGCATGGAGTTGTTGAAGCGGGTTGAAGCTGACCTGCTTGAATACGGCACCGTTGAACAGCATCCAAAGATGGAAGGACGCCAGCTGATCATGGTCATCGCCCCCAAAAAGAAGAAATAACCACCAGGGCACGGCAGGCCTTGCGGTTATGTTTATCAACTGAATGCGGAGTATCCGAACATGCCAAAGATGAAAACTAAGAGTGGTGCAGCGAAGCGTTTTCTGAAGACTGCTTCAGGCTTCAAGCACAAGCACGCTTTCAAGAGCCACATCCTGACCAAAATGTCCACCAAGCGTAAGCGTCAACTGCGCGGGAGCACCATGGTGCATCCGTCTGACGTGGCAAAGGTGGCGCGCATGCTGCGCGTTCGTTAATTCGGTCAAGATAGAGGAAGTTACTCATGGCTCGTGTAAAGCGCGGCGTTATTGCTCGTAAGCGTCACAAAAAAATTCTGAAACTCGCTAAAGGCTACTACGGTGCGCGTTCGCGCGTATTCCGCGTTGCCAAGCAGGCAGTGATCAAGGCAGGCCAGTACGCCTACCGTGACCGTCGCCAGAAGAAGCGTCAGTTCCGTGCACTGTGGATCGCCCGTATCAATGCTGGCGCTCGTGTAAATGGCTTGTCCTATAGCCGTTTCATTGCTGGCTTGAAAAAGGCAGCAATCGAGATCGACCGCAAGGTATTGGCTGATCTGGCAGTGAACGAAAAAGCGGCGTTTGCTGCGATTGTCGAGAAAGCGAAAGCCGTACTGGCTTAAGTCCCCGACAATCACCGGGCTCGCCCGGTGCTAAACGTCACCAATAGGGGAAGAGCCTTTAAGCTCTTCCCCTATTTCGTATCTGGAGTCTGTAAATGGAAAATCTGGATGTGCTGGTCTCGCAAGCGCTAGAGGCCGTGCGCCACACCGAAGATGTGAATGCCCTGGAGCAATTACGGGTTCACTATCTGGGTAAGAAAGGCGAGTTGACCCAGGTGATGAAGACTCTGGGCAATCTGTCTGCTGAGGAACGCCCTCAGGCCGGTGCTTTGATCAATGCCGCCAAAGAGCGTGTTCAGGGGGCGTTGAACACCCGTAAAGAAACGCTTGAGCAGGCGGCCTTGAGTGCCAAGTTGGCGGCAGAGCGCATTGATGTGACGTTGCCGGGGCGTGGTCAGACTTCGGGTGGATTGCATCCAGTGACTCGCACGCTTGAGCGTGTGGAGCAGTTTTTCACCCGGATAGGCTACGGCATCGCCGAAGGCCCTGAAGTGGAAAACGACTACCATAACTTCGAGGCACTCAATATTCCCGGCCACCATCCGGCGCGGGCGATGCACGATACCTTTTATTTCAACGCGAATATGTTGCTGCGCACCCATACCTCGCCGGTCCAGGTGCGCACTATGGAGTCTCAGCAGCCGCCGATCCGGATTGTCTGCCCGGGCCGGGTGTACCGCTGCGATTCCGATATCACCCACTCGCCGATGTTTCATCAGGTTGAAGGCTTGCTGGTTGATGAGGGGGTCAGCTTCGCGGACCTCAAGGGCACCATCGAAGAGTTCCTTCGGGTGTTCTTCGAGAAGCCTCTCGGTGTGCGTTTCCGGCCGTCCTTTTTTCCATTCACCGAGCCATCGGCCGAAGTCGACATGCAGTGCGTGATGTGCAGCGGTAAAGGTTGCCGGGTCTGCAAGCAGACCGGCTGGCTGGAGGTCATGGGCTGCGGCATGGTGCACCCTAATGTGCTGCGCATGTCCGGCATCGACCCTGAAAAATATCAGGGTTTTGCCTTCGGCATGGGTGTGGAGCGTCTGGCTATGTTGCGGTATGGCGTTAACGACTTACGCCTGTTCTTCGATAACGACCTGCGATTCCTGGCGCAATTTCGCTAGAGCCGCACGACCGTAACCGAATTGTTTTAGGAGAGCAGGATGAAGTTCAGTGAACAGTGGCTGCGTAGCTGGGTAAGCCCTCAGGTATCCCGTGATGAGTTGGTGGCGCGCCTGTCGATGGCGGGTCTCGAGGTTGATAGCGTCACGCCGGCTGCCGGTGTTTTCAGTGGCATAGTTGTGGGCGAAGTGCTGAGCACTGAGCAGCACCCTGACGCTGATAAGCTGCGCGTGTGCCAGGTCAGCAATGGCAGCGAAGCGTTTCAGGTCGTGTGCGGCGCGCCGAATGTGCGCCCCGGTCTGAAGATTCCATTCGCGATGATCGGTGCCCAGCTGCCGGGTGACTTCAACATCAAGAAAGCCAAGCTACGTGGCGTCGAGTCCAATGGCATGCTCTGCTCGGCGTCCGAGTTGCAGATCAGTGAAGACAACGATGGCCTGATGGAGCTGCCGGATGATGCGCCTGTGGGGCAGGATATCCGCGTCTACCTCGATCTGGATGACGCCAGCATCGAGGTTGATCTGACTCCTAACCGAGGCGACTGCTTGTCTTTGGCTGGGCTGGCGCGCGAGGTTGGTGCCTTGTACGCTGCTCCAGTCACGCGCCCTGTGGTTGTTGCGGTCGTGGCCAGCCACGATGAAGTCCGCCCGGTAGACGTGCTGGCTGCGCAAGCCTGTCCGCGTTATCTCGGTCGGGTAGTGCGCAACGTCGACTTGTCCAAGCCGACACCGTTGTGGATGGTTGAGCGTCTGCGACGCGCCGATGTCCGCAGTATCGATGCGGCTGTCGACGTGACGAACTACGTCATGCTTGAACTGGGTCAGCCGATGCATGCGTTTGATCTGGCCGAGATCAATGGTGGTATTCGTGTGCGTATGGCCGAGGACGGCGAAAAGCTCATTCTGCTTGACGGCCAGGAAGTAAGCCTACGCGCTGATACTTTAGTCATTGCCGATCACCAGCGAGTCCTGGCGATTGCCGGTGTGATGGGCGGTGAGCACAGCGGTGTGAGTGGCAAGACGCGTGACTTGTTCCTCGAAAGCGCTTTTTTCGACACCATCGCGATTGCCGGCAAGGCTCGCACCTATGGCTTGCACACGGACTCTTCGCACCGTTTCGAGCGTGGCGTCGACTGGCAGTTGGCTCGTGAGGCAATGGAGCGGGCGACTGGATTGTTGCTGGATATAGTGGGTGGTGAAGCTGGGCCGATCATCGAGGTGGTCAATCAGGAACAGCTGCCGAATCTGGTGCCGGTCACCTTGCGTGCAGATCGAATCGAACAAATGCTTGGCTTGAAAATAGGCGACGAAGAAATCGTCCGGTTACTGACTGCGCTGGGATTGGGGATTAGCTCTAGTGGGGAAGGGCAGTGGCAGGTCGAGGTGCCGAGTCACCGTTTCGATATCAGTTTGGAAGTCGATCTGATCGAAGAGCTGGCGCGTTTGTATGGTTATAACCGCTTGCCAGTACGCTATCCGCAAGCGCGTTTAGCGCCGCAACCGAAGGCCGAAGCCGCTGTTGAACTGCCGGCACTGCGTCGACTGTTGGTGGCGCGAGGCTACCAGGAAGCGATTACCTACAGCTTCATCGATCCCAAGTTGTTTGAGTTGTTCAGCCCAGGTGTTGAGCCGTTGCTGTTAGCCAACCCCATTTCTGCCGACATGGCGGCCATGCGTTCATCGCTATGGCCAGGCCTGATCAAGGCGCTTGAGCATAACCTCAATCGCCAGCAGTCACGTGTGCGGCTATTCGAAAGCGGTTTGCGCTTTGTTGGTCAGTTGCAAGACTTGCAGCAAGAGCCAATGCTGGCGGGGGTTATCTGCGGCAGCCGTTTGCCTGAGGGGTGGGCGCATGGTCGCGATAGCGTCGATTTTTATGACGTAAAAGCCGATGTCGAAGCGTTATTGGCCAGTGCTGGGGCTGCGGATAGTTTCAGTTTTGTGCCGGATGAACATGCGGCTTTGCATCCGGGGCAAACGGCGCGTATTGAGCGTGATGGTCGCTTGGTTGGTTTTCTGGGCGCTCTTCACCCCGAGCTGGCTAGCGTGCTGGGCCTCGATCAAACGGTGTATATGTTTGAACTGGTCTTGAGTGAAATCGCCGTGGGGCGCATGCCTAAGTTCCATGAGTTGTCGCGCTTCCCGGAAGTACGTCGCGACTTCGCTTTGTTGGTGGATCGCGAGGTGCCGGGGGCAGCGTTGCTGGCGGCTATCCGTGATGCCGCTGGTGAGTGGCTGACAGACCTCAGGTTATTTGACGTATATCACGGTAAAGGTATTGATCCGCATAGAAAAAGCCTTGCAGTCGGCTTGACCTGGCAGCATCCATCGCGCACTCTTAATGACGATGAGGTGAGTACCACAACGCAGAATATTCTTGCCTCCCTGGAACAAAGGTTCAACGCCACGTTAAGGAAGTAGCGTATGACGGCTCTGACGAAAGCTGAAATGGCGGAACGTCTGTATGAAGAGCTGGGCCTGAATAAACGGGAAGCCAAGGAATTGGTGGAACTGTTCTTCGAAGAGATCCGCCAAGCGCTGGAGCTCAACGAACAGGTCAAGCTCTCGGGGTTCGGCAACTTTGATCTGCGCGATAAGCGTCAGCGCCCCGGTCGTAACCCAAAAACAGGAGAGGAGATTCCTATCACGGCGCGCCGTGTGGTGACTTTCCGTCCAGGCCAGAAACTTAAAGCCAGGGTCGAGGCGTATGCTGGAACCAAGTCATAACGACGAATTACCTGTCATACCCGGAAAACGGTATTTCACGATCGGTGAGGTCAGTGAACTCTGTGCGGTCAAACCGCACGTCCTGCGTTATTGGGAGCAAGAGTTTCCTCAACTCAATCCAGTCAAGCGCCGTGGTAACAGACGATATTACCAACGACAGGATGTGTTGATGATTCGTCAGATCCGCGCGCTGCTGTATGACCAAGGCTTCACCATTGGAGGCGCGCGTCAGCGTCTCTCTGGTGATGAAGCAAGAGATGATACGACTCAGTACAAGCAGCTCATTAGGCAGATGATCACTGAACTGGAGGATGTTCTGCTGGTGCTTCGTAAGTAACGAGCAGAGTCAAAAAGTTTCCATATTTCAGAAGCTTAATGTATAGTTCGATCCGTTTTCGGTTACTCGGAAACGGATTAACGCCTAGTCGGGGCGTAGCGCAGTCCGGTAGCGCACTAGCATGGGGTGCTAGGGGTCGAGTGTTCGAATCACTCCGTCCCGACCATATTTGTCAATGAAAAGCCCGGTTCGGAAACGACCGGGCTTTTTCATGCCTGCGGTTTTGGTGCCTATAGTGTAAGCGCGCGTCGGCTTTGGCACTGGCTTACGGGATGCTTGGCATAGCCATGAGCGCCAGGCTTCGCGGGATGATTGGCATTGTAGTTAGGTGCCTTTGCTATTTCACCGCATGCAGGTGAATCTCTACCATCGCATCAATGCGTTCTGGCGTTTCTTCCCCGGTCAGTTCGGCAATTAGCTTCCAGTGCTGATCCAGCTCCTTGCTCACTGCCTCCATGCGGGCAATCATTTTGGAAGCCGCCGCACGTACGCTCGGATCGGTACTGCGTAGCAAGTCAAAGGACAACGTGGCCATCGACGCCGTCAGGTGGGTAATGCTTCGCGAGGTAAGCGTAAGCAGTTCAGCGAGCAGGTGTTCCTTGTTTGTCATGTCGGCCGTCCTTGCCGTGAAGATCAGAGCTGGGGTGGTACTGCAAACCACGGGATGACGTAGCTGAGCACAAGCAGAGTCGCTGTCGAAATTACGAGTGTGCGGGTCAGGGCGATATCCTTTCGCGAGAGTGGCGCCGCTATGCGAAGGGCTTTGTATTGTTCATCTACAGGCAGTCGAAGGCGCGGGGTGCGCGTCAAATTGCTCGCGGCTCCATCGGCACAACCGGTTCACACTCGGCTGCAGGCTGATGGATGAGCTTTAGTTCGGAAGCCTGGTTGAAGCCGATATAGGTGCCGATGAGGCCGGCGGCTACGATGGCTGCTGAGGTAAGCAAGATGCGGGGGATGGGGCGAAGCATTGCAACTCCTTATGCATGATTGCCGTCCTGGCCCAACTAGCTTAACACTGCATTACCGGCACCCTGCAACAGGGTCAAGCTAGCTGCTGATAACTCTCAAAGGTCCTGATGTTCACCCGCACATAGTCGAGGCCGCGAATCTCGATAACGTACAGTTCCGAGGCTGGAAGGGTCAGCACGTAAGGCGCCTCGCCCGTGCCGTTGACCGCAGTGCCGGCCGGGAGGTCGCATAGCACGCCCCAGCCTTCAGGAATGGTCAGGTCGAATGTCTGGCTGCTGTTAAACGGGTACAGGTCAATGCTGATATTCAGCGCCCTGTAGTTAATATTCGCGTAACTGAACTCGAACAACAGTGCGGCGGCATTGCTGGCGGGTGAAAAGATGTGGGCGCTTACCTGGTCCGCGAGCGTTAACTGTTCGGACTCCGAAAACTTCGCGAACCTGCCCAGTGCATGTACATCAGCGAGAAAGCTCGTAATCGATCCGGCGGTCAGGCGCCCGCTGATCTGAGTGCCGGCGGGCAGGTCAAGCGCGGAGGTACCCTCTTGGGCTCGCTGAACGAGTAGCTCGCCATCGGTATTGCTGAAGACATAGAGCACCTCCCAGGCTATTTCCGCGCCATGCTCGTCGGTTAGCGCTGCAGTAACGGCATAAAAGCCCCCGCCAAGGTAGCCGACCAAGCCCACCAGTTCAGCGGCAAGCATGGCATCAATTGTCATCTGGCCGTCTGTGGCCGTGGCCGGCGCCGTCAAGGTTGCCGCCCAGTTGTTGAGGAATAGCTGCATGGTGACTCCTTAGATGTGGATGGCGGTGACCGAGTCGACGTACAACTCATGCGTGACGGGGTTGTAGCTTCCGGTCAGCGAGAACGGGTCAGACTCGGCGACCGGGTTGTCCCACAGGGCCTGGCTGGCGATGAACCGGTGCTCCTTACTGAACTGCGAGCCGGTCTGTGGGTTGTACAGGCTGTGCTGGGCCTTGATGAGTTGGTTTCTGACCCGCCGCAGGCCGTAACTCGCCTGGCTGTACTGCCCGCCGGTGTAGACCGTGAAGTTCGCGGCGCTGCCCCAGGCATAGGGCGTCCACTGGGCGATAAACGACTGGTTGGCTGGGCTGGTATAGCTGTAGGCCTGTGCGCCGTTGATCGTGAATGAGTCGGTGCGCGTGCGTCCGTCCGTCCAGACCGGCGCCATGGTTTTGGCATCGATATGGGCAGGCGACAGCGTGGCCGCGTAGCCACCAGCCGCCTCGAAGAACAGCACCTCCGTTTTGCTGCCGGCGTAATCGCGGCGCAGGCGGCCCTGGTCCACGGTGCTGCCATTGCGCTTGACCAGCACCTCGTGGGTCTCCGAGGCAGTCGCCGTGCGCTCAACTGAAAAATCTATGCGGCCGTGCGCTTCCGAAGCGTTCTGCCCTTCGGGAAAGCCCGCTACCAAAGTGCCGCTGGCGCTGACGAAGCTCGGCGCGTCATAGGTCTCGTCGAGCGTCCACAGCAGGTCGGCGCTCAGCGTGACGATCTGGTCGGCATCGTCGTAGACCAAGTTCAGAATGCGCTCGGATCGGTTGCTGATCGCTGTGCGCGTACCCACCGGCCAGAGGTTCGGCGTGCCGGGGGGCGGCACAACCAAGTCAACGCCGATCATGCTACCGGTCAGTGTGCGGTCGGCCACGGCATAGCTCATGCCGGCCGCGAGTAGGTAGCCAATCCGGCCATCCGCGTCACTGGTCTGCGCATTGCCCAGGCAGTCGGCGCGGCTATGCACCACCGAGAGGCTCAGGCCGAAGTCCGGGCCGACGCCGGTACACTCCAGTTTCAACCAGCCGCAAGCGAAGTCGCGCGTCGTTTCGGCGCCCTTTGCATACAGGGCGATCAGCACTTCACGCCCGTGGCTGGCGATGCTGGCCGTACGCAGGAGCACTTTTGGCTCGGTGGTGCCGAGCGGCTCGCCGTCTTGCTGCAGGTCGGCCAGGGTGGCTTCGATCTGCACGGGGGCGACCGGCGCCTGGCCGAGATAGCCGAACGGCACCACGTCGAACTTCAACGTCAGCGCCTCGCCGATATCGATCAAGCTATCGCCGCGCACGTTTGGCACCGCAACCGGCTTCACCAGCCATCGGTCGCCGGCAGCGTCGATGCACACCCAGC
Organism: Pseudomonas sp. SJZ079; assembly: GCF_007993865.1. Classification (GTDB taxonomy): domain Bacteria; phylum Pseudomonadota; class Gammaproteobacteria; order Pseudomonadales; family Pseudomonadaceae; genus Aquipseudomonas. The sequence continues at coordinate 115,338 of NZ_VIUH01000011.1, forward strand.
CGCTCATGCGCAGCCCATTCGCCGCCGACCAGTGGTCACGCGCAATGCTCGTATGCAACAGCGTGTAGTTCTGCCAGGTGCGCCCAAGGGCCGCCTGCTCGGTAGTTTCCTCGGGCGTCAGGCTCAATGGTGCGATGCCCGGCAACCGCAACACATGTAAGTCGCCGCCGCCGAAATAATACTCGCCAATGGCGCCGTCCAGGTTGGGCGGGAAAGGTGGTTGATTGATCGGCAACTCTGCGCCGCCCGCATCGCCCACCCGCAACTTGGTCTGATAGCCAGGGCTGATCAGCAGGCCATGCCACGGAAAGCCCCACAGTGGCTGCGTCATAGAGTCCCCGGCGTGGCGAAGTCCATGACCACCTCGGCGCCATTGGCGTCGGTAAAACTCTGTTTCTTGAGGGCTGGTAATACGAACAGGCCGTCACTCGACACCAAGCCGGCGGGGTAATACTCGCGGTCCGCCACCTGGCTGCCGCCTTGATCCTTGGTTTTCTCGGTCAGCGGGCTGGCAATGCCGCCGCTCGTGGGCGCTGACGTATAACCCGCCTGCACGCGCTTGCCCTTGAGCGGCCCGCGCGGCTCTAGCTGGCGCAGTTCTTTGCGTGCTCGCGGTTTCAGCAAGGCGTTAAGGTTGCGGACTAGATCGGCGTCGCTCATGCCACCTCCGTTATCAGTAGGTCGGTCGGGATGTTCAGTCGGTAGAGAGAGGCGCCCTCGGCCTCGGTGGGGTCGCGGTAGGCCGCGTCGATATCCGGGGTGGCGATCTGCAGGCGGCGCGGGCAGGTTTGGCTGCCAGGCCAAGGCACGGAATAGTTGCCCGCGAAGCCGTCCAGCGCTTCGTCGTAGGGCGGGCTCAGTTGATCGCCGCCGAGCTGGGTGGCCAGCACAGTGGAGCCTGGCGGCGCGGCGCCCAGGTCGATCTCGGGCCGGGGCGGCTGCACCAGCTCGTCGGCCGTGGCCGCCTCGCCACCGCGATAGATGGCCAACTCAATGGCGGCGATCTCACTACCGCTGTCCAAGTCCCAGGTCTGCTGAATGGCCGCCACCTTACCTCGCGCCTGAATACCGCCGGCATCCACCTGGCAGGTATGGGCCGTGTCGTACACCGCGTCGGTGATCGGCGTTAACCAGGTCACGCGGGTACGCCGATGGCTCTCCTCGATGCGCACCGCCTCGCGGTGCAGCCCGGTCAACAGCACGGCACTGCGGCGCGCCGCGTCGTCCTGGTCAACCACCCAATCATTGAGGCTGTCCTGGGTCGCGCCGGTGGGCCGCGCCGAAGCCGGCAGGGCTTCCCAGCTGCGGCTGTCGTAGTCCACGTCATCGTTGTAGCGCTCGCGCTCCAGGCGCTCACCAAAGGTAGCGATGGAGCCGGGAGCCTCCAGCACCAGGCTGTAGCGCTCGGTCAGGGTCTGCGCCGTGCGCCGTGCCACCTGGACGGTAAAGCCGAGCATGTGCGGGTCGGCGGTGAAGGTATTGATCCAGGCCCCGCCGTTGCCGCAAGGGTCGGGCATGCTGGGCGGCAGTGCTTCAATCGAAGGCTCGCCTAGCAGATCCCAGTCGGCCTGGCTGAGCGCATCGGTCAGCATGCTCAACGTCGGCAGTTCACTCGAGCGACTCAGCCACACACAGAAACTGCCCGCCGGGTGCTCCCACACATAGCCATGCTCACGATGGCGCAGGCGCACATAGCGGTACTCCAGCGTCAGCTCCAGCTTGTTCAATGGCTGCTCGGTAGCGGGCACCACCCGCAGGCTGCCGGCAATGATCGCATCGGCCCCGAAGGCGAAATGCGGCACGGCCGCCGCGCGCCAGGAGGTGACGCGCAACGCACCGTCAGGCGCACAGTCGAGGTCTATCGGCAGGGTCTGCCGCCGCGCCTCAGCGTACTCATAGTGGCTGGTCAGCTCGCCGGACACGGCCGTCGCATAGTGCCCTGGCACCAGCGCATCGATCTGCTCGACGCTCATCTGCTCCAGGCGGTTCTGCCGATCACAGCTGGCGCTCAGGGCGATGACGTTGCGCCAATGGTCGTACTGCGCGGGCAAGGTCAGGCCGGTGAAGCGCAGGGTCTCGCTGACCAGGCTCTCGCCCTCATAGCGACGGCGATACACCTGCAGCGTCTTGCCAGACCAGCTGTCCAGGTCGATCAATCCCGGTTCTGCCACCAGGCTCAAGTGGCAGAAGCGGGCGGCGTTTGCCTCGATGTCCAACTTGACGCGGCCGGTCAGGCGCGCCGAGATATCGACCGAGCCGAGCATCACCCGCAGGCTCCAGCGCGCGCCTTCCGGCAGCACCACCACTTCGGTCTGAATAGGCGCCGTCGCCCGGCGTGCACCGGCATTGATCGCCGCAGCATTGATCAGGGCACCGTTGATCAGCATCAGCGCTCCCTCGCCTCGAATGCCCAGTCATAGCGGCCGGTGCTTTCGTCCAGCTCGGCGACCACGCCGCCTGGCATCACCACACTGAAGCGCGGCAGCCAGCACACCCGATAGCGCGCGGCACCGGCTATCGGGCTAAGCGTGGCCAGATCATCGGTCATGACCACGTCAGTATCGATCCAGCGAGAACCGACCTGGGCAATTGCCCACGGCTCCACATCTGGCCGGCGCTTCGCGGCTGGCGGCAGTTGGTACTGCAGGGCAGTGCCAACCATCGCGCGAAGCTTGATGCCCCACAGGTCGACGGGCTGCGATCCATCGACCTGAAGCAAGGCCGGCTCTAACTGGCCGGCCCCGCTGACACTGAAACGAAACCGCCGCCAGTGCTCCTGGACATACGCCGTGCCGTCCATCATGCGCAGCTCTTCAAACCCGCCGAATGCCTCCTCGCGCCAGCGGATCGTGCCGCAGTCAGGCTCGATGGCGATGCCATCAACCAGTACGGCAATAGGCACCTGGATCATCTAGGCCCTCCAAACTTGATGGCCGCACGCTCCAGGTCATCCTGGAAGCGCTGCACCTCGGTCGGTGAGCCCTCCAAGGCATAAGAGCCGCCCCAGGGCATGGCCAAGTTGAGCGGCTGGCGCTCGCCAACACGGTCTAGGCCGCGCGGGATGGCAGGGATATCGGGAATCAGCGGGTCGCGGGCCGGCAGCTGGCCGGTGCGGTTCATAAAGTCCAGGTTGGCGGCGCCCAGGCTGCGCGCCGAGTTGGCGTTGAGCATGAACTCACGACGCGAGGCGGCGACCAGAATGCTGTCGCTGGTGGGTGAACCCGGCCCGTCGATCCAGCCGCCTGTGGCGCGCTTAACGGGCTCGCCGTTGATGATGTTGCCGGCCTGGCCATTCGCTGCAGCGCTAGCCTTGGCCTGGTCGGCATCGGCACCGATGTAGTTGACCGGAATTACCATGTATTGCTTAAGTCGCTCGGCCAGGTCGCGGGCCTGCTGCTCCAAAGCGGCAGACGACTGCTCAAAACCGGTGAACTCGATGTCGATGCGCTTGAACGCCTCGGCCTGCGCCAGCAGGTCATCCATGCGCGCCTTGATCTCGTCGACCCTGCCCTGGGCGTCGATGCGTTCCACGTCGGCCTGCAGCTCATCGAGGCGCGCGGCCTGGTCGGCGATTTGCCCCAGCTCGCCAGCAATGCCGGCAAAACCATAGGTATTGGCGCCGCTGTCCTTGAGTTCGCGGAGGATCTCCGCCGCCTCGCGCGCCTGACGGATCGCCTCTTCCGAGTCACCACGCTGCAGCGCCTGGCGGGCGCCTGCCTTGAGCGCAGTGACGTCGCCGAAGGTCGCCGGGCCGTCATCAGCCGGGGCGTTCATGTCCTTGACCAGCTGCGCGAATTCCTTGGCCAGCGCCGCCCGCGCTTTCATCGCCGCCTGGGTTTGCTGGTTGGCAGCTTCCAGCTTCTTGTTGGCCGCCTCGTAGGCCAGTATCTCGCCCGCTAGCGCGGTCTGGATGTCCTTGAGCTGCTCGCTCTTGATCTTGGCCAGGGCGGCCTTGTGACGGCTTTCGGCGGCCTCGCGCTCGGCCTGTTCATTCTTGATCGCACTCAGCGCCTTGCGGAACTCCGTGGCGCGACGTTGCGAAGCGAGGGCGTCCTGGTTGATTTCATTGGAGGTGTCCTGGCGGCTCAGCAGCTCGCCCTGGGCGCGGTAGTGCTCCTCGGCCAGACGCAGGCGTTCGGCGTAAGCCTGGCGCTCGCTCTCAGTCATCCGTGCCAGGCTCTCGGCCGGCAGGATCATCGCGTCGGCGTACTCGGTGGTTTTGTCGATGGTCTGCTGCAGGCTCTGCTGGTAGTCGGCCTGGCTCTTTTCCAGCTCGCGAATCGCCTGGATCGAGTCATACAGCTCGACCAGGTTGCCGCCCGTCCAGCTGACCACGCCCAGGGCCAGGGCGCCTTTCGCCAGCTTGGCCACGTCGGCCAGGGTTTTCAGCTGCGGGATCAGGCCCGAGGTGGCGGCACCGACGCCGCCCATGCCCTGGGCGGCCCCCGCAGCGGCGCCAGGGGTGGCGGTGAGGTGTGCCAAAACCAGGCCGAAGGGGTTGCGCAAAGCGAGCATGGCCGCACGCATGCTTAACGAGGCGGCAACCACCGCAACCAACCCGGCAACGACGTTTCGGATTGGCGCTGGCAACTCATTAAAAGCAGTCAGCGCGCCTCGACCCATCTCTACGATAGGGAGAAAGGCTGTCGCGGCCTCGCCCAGCTGCAACTTGAGTTCGCTCCAGGAGGCGTTGAACCGGTCCAGCTCTGCCTGCGGCGTGGCGGCCATCTTGGCGTAAGCAGCATCCAGCGAGCCGCCGGCGTCGCCCATGGCCACCACCTCGGTTTTGAGCCCGGCCATGTTCTGCGTCAGTGCCAAAACCGCCGTGCGTGCCTCCACATCCGGCAGAATCTCGCGCATGGCCGCCAGGCCCAGGTTGCGACCCGCGATGTCCTCCAGAGTTGCAGTCAGGCCGCGCCACTCAATACCCAACTCGACCATGGCGTCTTTGGCCACACCGCTGGGCGCGGCCAGGGCGTTGATCGCGCCCTTCAGCGCGGTGGTGGCCTGCGGCGTGCGGATGCCCGCCTTGGTCATCAGGGCGATGGCGGCCGCCACCTCGCCGAATTCCACCCCGGCCGCCTTGGCAGTGGGCAGGGTGTCGCCAATGTAGTTGGCCAGCTCCGGGAAGGTGGTCACCCCGTCGCGCACCGCCAGGAACAACTGGTCGTAGCGGGCACCCAGGTTCTCGATGCCCTCGCCATAAGCGTTGACCACCGCCAGGCCACCACGCACGGCGGTGGCGGTGTCGGTCACGCCGGCCACCGCTGCCTTGGTCGCCTGCGCCAGAGTGCTGATGCTGTTATCCGGCGATACGCCGGACGAAAGAATGTCGTACAGCGCGGAGGCCGACTGGGTGGCATCGCGGCCCATGTCCTGGCTGAGCTGACGCACGTCGGTGGAGAGCGCCTGGAACTGCTGCTGGTTGAGGTCGGTGATGCTGTTGACCTCGCCCATGCGCTGGGCGAACTGGGCGTAGAAGCGCAGCAGACTGCCGCCGGCATAGGCAATAGCGCCCATGCTGGCGATGGCCGCGCCGGCTTGCAGGCGTACCTGGCCCAGGCTGCGCGCCCAGCCGTTGGTGCTAACCTCCAGCTCGCCCACCCGCTCGCGCAGGCGCACTTTGGCCTGGGCCAGCTCGGCCGTGGTCAGCATGCCGGTGCGCTGCAACAGTTGATATTGGCGCTGCAGCTGGACGATCTCGCCACGAATCTCGCGGTGCGGACGCACGCCCAGCGCCTGGCGGGCACCGGCCAGCCGTGCCTGCTGGTTAGCGGCTTTGCTGACCTGGGCGAAGTCGGCCGCCAGGCGCTTCTGCTCGTTGCCCAGGCGATTGGTGTCGACGCCGGCACTTTTCAAGGCGCCGGACAATTGGCTGAACTGGGTGCGCTGGCCAGCAATCGCCTGTTCCAGGGCTTTCGCCTCGGTGGTGGCGGCCCGGTAGGCTTGCTGCTGCGCCTTGGTCGGACGCTCGGTGCTGATCAGCTCATTGGCCAGCTCGCGTAGCTTGTCTCGCGTCGCATTGAGTTGCTTTTGGTTGTCGACTAGGCTGTTCTGCAGGTCACGCAGCGAGGCGATCTGCCCCAAGGGCTTGCGCAGCTGCTCCACCAACGCCACATAGCCCGCGCGGAAGTCCTGGATCTGACGGCGGCCTTGGTTGGCATCAACGGATATTGAGAGACGGACATCAGTCATGAAACTCGCTCACTTTGTTTTACTTGCGCTGCTGGTAATAGCGTTCGTGCTGCCAAAACTGATGTGGTGGCTTATCGGAGCAGCGTTCGTTGTGGCTTTTGCCCTTCTGCTTATTTCAGGGCCGGCATATTTCGCGGGCCTGTTCCTACCGCGCCCACCCAAGCGCTAGCGCGGCCGTGAAAGCCTTCTTGCTTGTCCTCGGCCTGGCGCTCTGCTGGGCGATGTTCCCGCGCTTCGTCGCCTCTGCATTCGCCCTGGTGCTGCTCGGCACCTTGCTAGTCACCAGCGTGGCGCTGTATCTCAGCGTCCTTTTTGCACCGCCTCGGCCGCGCTGATCGCTTCCTCTAACGCCGCCTGCCACATGCCCCAGGAATAGCCCCACAGGTTGCTGTGTCCATGGCGGATCAGGGTGCTGGCGTTGCGCTCGAGTCGCCCGAGAGCTGCCCGAGGAGATGTTTTCCCATTCCTTCGATGCGCTCCCTCAGGGCGAAAAAATCGCTGTTCACCTCTTTGCAGTCGGCGGCCAGCACGCGCAATTGGCTCGGCGGCAGGCTGCCCAGCTGTTCCGGGGTGGCATCACTCATGCGCATCAGGTCGGCCAGGCTGACCGCTTCGATCAGGGTGTCGCCCACCGGGTCGGGCTCATCAACGCCCTGCGCCAGGCTCTTCAGCCAGTCGCGGATCTCCTGCACGCTCAGTTCGCGGCAGGTAATGCCCAGGCCGCCGGCCGCGCTCTTCTTGGTCAAACTCATGAATTGCTCCAAAGCCGGGCCATAACGGCCCGACGCGGTGGTGGGTGATTACAACCAGGTGATGCGGTAGAACGGCGACTCGGCAGAGCCCTTCGCCGGGTCGGCGAGGATCTCGCCCTTGCTCAGCAACTTGCCGGGGTTCTCGCCGTCGATCAGCGCCAGCTCCTCGGCCGGCGGCGCCTTCCAGCGGAATACCTCGACAATGCACGGCCGCCCGCTGTCCGCCTCGTTGAGGCCGTCGAATACCAGGCGGTATTCCGCGCCAGCTTCGATCAGCGGCTCGATGCGCGTGGCCTGAGTGCTGGTGTAGGCGATGGTCGCAGGGGTAACAGCTGTGATCTCCGTGCTGTCGGCCGGCACGCTCACCCCGGCCGCCGATACCGTTACAGCCGTCAGCGGAATATCCGAGCTGTCGGAGGTTTTGGTCAGGGTGATGCTGGTCGCCCCAGGAAACTCGGTCATGCTCAGGCCGCCGGGCTGCAGCACGATGGCCTCGCCGGTGACGGTTTCCGGCGGCAGGTCGATCACCTTGCCCTGCAGCACCATGGCCTGGTTTTCCGGCGTCCATTCCTGCATCTGCACGCTCAGGTCGGCACCGTCCAGGATGTCCAGGCGTGCCAGGTTGCCACCGCCAGGGCGACGGTGTTGCTTCCAGGTCGTGGAGTTGCTGCGGTGGGCCACCTTCAACTGCTCTACGTCGCCCACGTCCCGCAGGGGTGCATCCGCTACACCCAGGCGCTGGGCGTGGACGATACCGACCCCCTTGAATACTTTCGGCTGTGCCATGGGTTACTCCCCCTTTACCCGTTCGCCGACCTTGAGCCGGTCGACGATGATTTCAGCGTCGCGCGACGAGACGCTGATAACGGCGTCCTCCGCACGTTTTTTGCCCGCATGGCGATGGCCTTGCTTGCTGGTGATCTTCACCTGCACGGTTTTGGCCGCCGGCTGGGTGGTGTCCGCCGAGCCGGCGGGGGCTGCTTGCTTGCTCATGTGTCCTCCTAACGGACGCGGGGATGGTTGAACTTCACCGGCCAGGTCAGCACCCAGGCGGCGGTACCGGCTTTGTCCAGGCCGGCGTGATACAGGTTGGCGCTGCGCAGATCCTTGGCGTTCACGCTGTCCTCCAACGCCAGGCCGCACTTGCTGCCTGGCAACGCGGCCTGCAGGGTGCCGCCCACCGCCAGTACGTTGAGGGCGCGGCTGCCGGCCTTGCTGCCATCACCGGCCAGCACCACCACCACGACATGACCGTGGGCAATCAGCCGGCCGGCGCCGTTGACCTCAAACTTGAGGCCCTCCAGAGCGATGCGGCAGGCCAGTGTTCTGGTGCTGTAGCGCTCCAGGTCGGCGACGCTGAAACGGCCACCGTGCAGGGCCACCTCGACCTTTTGCCCGGCTTCCTGATATTGCTGCTGCGCCCATGCCTGGATGCCTGCCAGAACCTGGGCCGGGGTCAACTCAGCCATCGGCCAGTTCCTCCAGGTAGTCCTCGATCATGCCCACCACGTCCTCGTGGTCCTCGCCTTCCAGGCCCAGGTATGGCCGGGCTTCAATGCCGCGATCCGGGTCGCCGAACTGGTGAGTCGCGGCATACACCAGCGGGCTGCCCACCAGCACGCTGTCGCCTTCCACCTGGTAGGTGATGCTGTCCTGCAAGTGGCCGGTGCCCTGCAACAGGCTCTGGCCGCTGTGCCGGGTCTCGGCGTAGTCCGCCGACCATTCCGGCCAGGCCTCACCGGCCGGGCCGTGCTTGTCCACCTGAATGCGCCGCCGCGTCTGGCTCTCTACCTCGGCGCCAATGCCTTCCAGCAGCGGCTCGACATCGAGCTGCACCAGGCGCTCCAGCCGCCGCGCAATGCGCGGATCGGTGGCCAGGTCGGCACGAATGGCGGCCCCTGTCACAGCAGGTCACCAAAACGCTTGGGCTGGCCCTCGAACCAAGCCTCGCCGCTGCTTTGCTGCTCCACCGGGGTAGGCAAACCGAGGGAAACACTGCCGCCCGCGATACGAATCAGCAGGGACACTGCATCCTCGAAGCGCTTGCGCTTTTCCTCGGTATTGCTGCCGGCATCTGCGGATAGGCGATAAAGGCTGATGTCGCAACACAGGCGCACCAGCACCTCGGGTACCGACGGCAGCGGTAGCCGGTGCCGGGCGCCGACGTAAGTGTCGATTTCGGCGGTGGCATCGGCTAGAGCCTTGGCCACCACCGCAGCATCGACCACGCCGTCGTCGTCACGGTCGGCGACCAGCAACACGGCATCCAGGCCATGCCGTTCGATCAGTGCGTCCTGCGTTGCGTAGGCCATGGGTTATGCCTCGCTGCCTTGCTGCTGGTTTTCCTCTTGTTGCTGCGCAGCAGGAGGCGTTTCTGCAGCCGGCTTAGCGACAGGTTTGCTGCTTGCGACCGGCTTCTTTGCGGCAGGTTTGGCACTGGTGCCGGTCTTGGCCTTCGCCGGTTTTGCCGACGCTGGCTTGGCTTCCTTGCTTACCACCGGGGAGGACTGGTGCAACTCGCCGTCATCCTCGGGCTCGCCATCGAGCAGCTCGACGATAAGCATCGGCTCGGCCTGCAGGCGTTTCAGTTCGGCGACGCTGAACTTGTCGTAGCGGTGCGAGGTAACGACCGCCGGGTGGGCGACGCCACAGCGGCGGAAGCCGTCCTGTTTTGAGGTGATACGGATAGTCATGGCGGCGCCCCCTTATGCGAGCCACGGGCAGACCAGCACCTTCGCGGTGTGGTACCACTCGTTGCCGGCGTCGGTGTCTTTCTCCAGAAGCTTGCGCGCGGCGCCTTCCAGGCGCGGCGGCACCACCAGCAGATTGGGCGTGATGCCCAGCGGGCGGCCGCCATCGGCCTTGAACTCGCCCATGGCCGCACGGGCGTTGCCGTAATGCTCGCCGGTCAGCGGCTGCTGCGAGGCAAAGGCCATCTGCCAGAAACCGAAGCCACCGTTATTGCGCGCCCGCACGCCATGCACGTACTCGTCATGGTCGAACACGTGATCGCTCTTGGTCGGGTCGGTCTTGCTTTCCAGCTCAGGCTTGAGGCGCTCCTGATAGATCAGCGGCTTGATCGCGCGGCTGGTGTCCAGCAGGTACCAGGACGGACCAGGATCGACGCCGGGAATGTCGACGTTGCTGACGTTCACGGCCACGCCGGTACCGTCCACCTCCGGGTACACCGGGTGGTCGGTATCGAAGAAGTACTGGCCGTCGAAGCAGGTAGTGCTGAAGCCGGCTGCCAGCAAGGCGAAGATCAGCTCGTCTGGGTGGCTTGCGGCGGAGCGGCCCATTTCTTCAAACATCGGCCGATAGATGCCGGCGGTGTCGTCTTCAACGGCGGTACGCGGAATCGCGACAGTGCCCTCGAACAGCTTGTTGCTGATGGAGTAGCCATGCGCGGCCATGTCCTTGAGCACGCGGGCGCCTATCCACTCGCGCAGTTTGGGGAACTGTCCCAGCCAGCCATAGGTGTTGCTCGCGGTGGCGCTGGGCACGACCGTGGCGATTTCCTTGTACTGGCTGGGGGCGGCTGCCAGACCGCGCTGGTAGTCGGCACGGAAGCCAACAAACAGCGCCTGCAGCAATGCGGGGGTTACAACGGCCATTATTTAGCCTCCTGGTTGAGTAGCTTGAGGTAGTCCGCATCGGCCATGCCGAGCAGGCGGGCAGCCTCTTTTTGCTCGGAGTTGAGTGCGGTGGTGGTTTTCGGCAGCTCATCGCTGAGCACTGGCTCGGTGACCGAGGGCGCGGCTTTGACGAAGTCGCGGAAGCGCTCCAGGCCGCCGTTCTCCTGGCAGGCCGCGACGTGGTAAGCCTTGGTGGCCGGGGTGATCTTGCCGGCCTTGAGCGCCGCCTCGATCTCGCCGTTGATGGCGGTCGCCAGTTGATCCTTGTCACGCTGGGCGAGCGTCTGCTCGGCGTTAACTGCGCGCTGTTCCAGGCTGTTGTAATCCGCACGCGGCACATACAGCGCCAGCGACGGGGCTTTCTCGCTGTTCAACGCCGTTTTTTCGGCATCTTTCAGCGCTTGAATGGCCGCCACGGCTTGCTCCTCCGTGGCGTTTTCAGGCAAGCCGAGGGCTGCCCGGATGGCTGCTGCGAGCATCGGGATGTTCTCCGTGGTGGTGGTTTGTTCGGCGTTGAGCGCCTTGATGACCAGGTTCGGCTTGTTGACCAATCCGAAGCTGGAAAAGCGGTGGATGCGGCCGCTGTCGTCATAGAGGAACACGGGCGACAGGTAGCGGTATTCGCGCTCGCTGATGGCGTTGCGGGCTTTCTGCGTCCACTCGGCACGGGCGTCGATGCCGCCCTGGGCGTTGACGCGGTACTCGCGCGCCCAGCCGGCAGCCGGTGCTTCATCGCCTTGCGGCGCCTTGAGTTCGGTGGCGTGCAGGTAGTCGAACGGCAGGTCGGCGCCCTGAACGTGCGCCTGGGTGTTGGCCAACACCTCGGCCGCGTCATAGGACCAGGTGCGGCCATCGCGGCCAACCACGGACGGGCCAGGCGGCAACACCTCGACCCACTCGGGCACATCGGCGCTCAGCTCAAAGCAAAGGGCCGTGGAGGTGGTGCGATTGTGTGGGGCGTTTTGTGTGTTCATGCCGCCAGTTTCGGCGGTATGAGGGGGCGGGATTAGAGGATGGGGTTCAGTAGTTGCCAGAGATATGGAATACCCTTCAGGACGGCAGATGAGCCAAAGATAGCGAGTAATGCAGCCAGCACAATCATTTCCCACGGTGTTAAAAGATGCTCGACCTTTTCCCCGATACCTTTTCTGTTTCGCACATCAATAAAGCGCCACCATCGCACTCTCCAGCGCTCAAGACGCGTACTACTTTCGAGTACGCTTTCCACCCGATTGAAGATCAGCAGTTTTCTAATCATCTTGACCGAGTATTCTGGTGTCAGATTGTCCATATTGAACGAAAAATCAATCAAAATACCGCGCTTTTCTTTGACTAATGTCGAGCACTTCGGCGGAAACAGGAAGGTCTGAAATACTCCATTGTGCTCACTAAAATGAATGGCAAGTGATGCACCCGCTTCGCTCTCTCTCTTGCTATAAACACCTCCCCCCCAGCTCTGCGTCACCGTTAGCTCTCCAGTGGGCCGCGACGGAAATATCAAACTAACGTGGTCTTGCCCATAATGAAAAATACCAACCTCGTCGGGCGCTTCCGGTTTTCTGATCTGGTCAATCACACCGAAGGACTGGCCATGCTCTCGCGCAGCATGTGCGAAACACTCAAAAACGGCTAAGGCACGCATTTTGTGAATGGGCCAGTTCCTGATATTCCGCTTCTTATGCCAGAGATGACGCTCCCTAGCCTTCTGGTCTGCGCCCCAAATTTTTTTGATTTTTATATCCATGAGTAACCTCCGCTTGCAAACCTCTAGCGTGCCTGTTCCTGCGCCAATCCGGCAACGGCCGCCCCAATTTCGAAAATCGCAGACTCGCTTTCTTGAAGCGCGCACCAGCTCGGCTTGATCAGGTACGTGTGACGATTCGAAAGCATCAGCAGAATAGCCCCCCTAATGCGCTTGGCTCCCAGTTCATTATCACCAGTTCGCCCGACCTTTCGCCCTTGCCCTTACGCTGATTACCGACGCTGTAGCTGATATCGAGTTCCTCCATATGAAAACCGGCGAACGCCCGGCGAATGTCCGGGTGGTCGTTGATGCTGACCATCACCTTACCCTTGCAGCGCCGCATAAAGTCGGCCATGCGCTCGTACTCGGAGAACGGGAAGTCGACACCGTACCCCTCGGTTTGCCAGTACGGCGGGTCCATGTAGAGGAAGGTGTGCGGACGGTCGTAGCGTTCGGCGCAGTCGAGCCAGGGCAGGTTCTCCACATAGGTGCCGGCCAAGCGCTGCCAGGCAGCCGACAGGTTTTCCTCAATGCGCATCAGGTTGATGGCCGGTCCGGTGGTGGCGGTGCCGAAGTTCTGCCCGCTGACCTTGCCGCCGAATGCGTGGTGTTGCAGGTAGAAGAACCGGGCGGCGCGCTGGATGTCGGTGAGCGTCTCCGGGCGGGTCTGCTTCTGCCAGTCGAAAAGCTGGCGCGAGGACAATGCCCATTTGAACTGGCGGACAAACTCTTCCAGGTGGTTCTGCACCACGCGATAGAGGCTAACCAAGTCGCCATTGATATCGTTGAGCACCTCGACCGGTGCTGGCTGGGGCCGCATGAAGAACAGCGCGGCGCCTCCGGCGAACACCTCGACATAGCATTCATGGGGTGGAAACAGGGGAATCAAACGGTCGGCCAGGCGGCGTTTGCCACCCATCCAGGGGATTATTGGGGAAGTCATAGCGCAAGCCTTTACTGTATGGATAGCCAGGTGATACGTTGCCCGCGCTTCGTCGACGAGGCGAGGGCCTTAGCTGGGCTTGCAGGCGAGTTCTGCGGGTTTGGCGGCCGGCTGGGGTGGTGGTACACCTTGGCCGGTCGGTCCTTTTTAGATTTCAGGAGTAGTTTTGATACCGTCATGGTCGGCGGCATCGGAGGAGGAAGTTAGAGGAAGGGGGTCAGTGGTGCTTATTGATCCGTAAAGGCTGTTGACAACTTGCTGCATGCGGCCATGAACAGGCGCGCGGAGTAGGGAAAATAAATCTGTCCCATTTCCCGTCCCATTTCCCGCACCGTCCCATATCTAAAATGGATGAATAATATGTTTTCTTCTGATATTTATGATGACGAAATCAGGAACAGGATTTCGGATTTTCGAAGTTGCGCAGAAGCTGGAATCAGTGACAAGGGTTGCATGGAAGCTGTATCGTCAATATTCGGAAATATGTATTCGTTTGCGGCGGAGACCAAACAGTACGAGCAAGGAACAACCTTTTTTCGCGCAAGAGCAATTCCGCCACACGACACTAGCATTCCATTGCAGACAATTCGACAAGTTGGGGATGCGTGGGAGCCACCTGCTCATGTAGTGAAAGTGCAAGGGCGTATTAATGCGGTTAACCAGAGTATCCTATACTGCTGCGCGGGCGATCCTAGTTTGGCAATCGACGAGGCTAGGGCAAGTGAAAGTAAACATGTCGCCATCATGGTTTACAGGTCGTCTCGTCCAATTAATACTGCCGTTCTTGGCGATTATGAGAATTCCAGTCTACCCAAAGACCATAGGTCAAAGTTGTTCTATTCGTTTCTAGATGAAGAGTTCTCAAAGGCTGTTCCGCCAGGGAGCGAGGGTCGGTATTCCATAACTCGTGCAATAGCGGATACGTTCTTCAATTATCCAGAGCAAGACGCTTGGTGCTACCGCTCCGTTCAGTCATCGGAAAAGTTCAACGTGGCATTTTTGCCTGGAAAATCGAAACTGTGTCTTGACTTGCTTGGTGTGATGATTTGCGATCTTACCGTCTCGACCCCTGGCGCCCTGAACGTCAAATTCGTCGTTGATTTCGACGAAGTATCAGGAAATGCTCGCTATCATCAAATTGGCTCAGAAGAGCAGAGAAGGATATTCCCGGAGATAAAATAAAAGTGGATAGGGCATCATATAAATTCGACCACATTTGGTAGTTTCTTCGATGCCCTATTTTCTGGTGAGGTTTTTGTCTCCCCGTCCTGTGGTCGTGGCAAAGGGGGTGTGTTTCTTTAACGCCCGCTCTGGGGCGAGAGTTGCCAGTCGCGAATAACTAGCACCGACGCGGCCAATCGTAGAGGCTGGTGGAGAACAGCGGACCGTTTTCCGCTAGCGGTCATCAAGGTTACTTCACATATCTCATGTGTTTGTGAACTATTCAGCCCCCCTTACCCGAGTCCTTTCCCAGTAGATATCCCACAATCGCACCAAACAGACCAACAATCGGAGTGAGTTGGTCATCACTATAACCGGCCACCAGCAAGAAGCTGGAAAGGCCAACGATCAGGATGACTCCAAAAAGCCGCAACATATCAAGCGCGGAGGACTCCTTTTTCCAAAGAAGGACTGCTGCAAGGAGAAGGGCGAAGAAAGTGAAGAATAGAATCGAGGTTGCCAAAGACGGCATCAGTGCATGCCATGCACTCTCGCTCCCGCTGGTAGTGCTGGAGTTTGGCAGCCATTGTTCGTTCATTTCATCGAAGATGGTTTTGTCTCTATTTTCGCTCACTACTTAGCCCCCGACTCAAGCGCCTTGACACGAACTTCGAGCGCTTCATAGGACTCAAGCTTTTTCTTCATATTATCAAGTTGCGTCTTAAGCTCGTTGATGGCATTCCTCTGCAAGGAAATTTGCTTGGAGAGCTTATTCTCGTTCAGCTCCCATTCCTTAGGGATAGAAAGACGTGCTACGTTGCCCTGGGAGGTGGAGTACGGTTGTGTGCCTTCACCAAATTGAACCGGGACTAGTACCCCGTCTTTTTGGAGCAAATACAGGGGCAGGGTATACGCTGCCTCGGGAGCTGCAGCCTTTCCATTGGTGACTTCGCTATCTGGCAAGGATGCGGCGAAAATATCAAGATGAGGCGTGAGGATGAGGCAAAGAAGGAAGATTTTATCCCGCATAAGAGCCTCCTACGTGAACGTTTTACAGTAACTGCAGTTAGCCCGTACTTGCATGTACCACGGGGTATTCTCGATTTGATAGTAGTCCGGTTTAACAAAACATCCAGACGATGGGGCTTGGACCGGACCCAGTCCGCGTTAGAGCCGCGTTAGAAATCGAAAAAAACTCTGCCCCGTCAAGTGGTAGCTGCTACACAAAGAGCGGCGCTTATGCGGCCTTACAGGCGGTCGTCAACTTCCGCCGCTACTGCGACCCTTCTCTCCGCCAATAACTGCTCGGCCCGCGCCAACCGCGAAATAACCCCAGGGTTATAGGTCCAACCCGGCTCGATCCCCACCGGCACACTGATGACCTGCCCAGTACGCTTGTTGATGTACTCGCGCTCGCCCAGGTCAGGCGCCTGGCTGCTGACCTTGCCACCAGCCTGCAAGCGCTCGGCCTCGCGGCGGCTGACTTGGCGCACGTGGCACTTACAGCCCCAGCCGTTAGGCGGGAAGTGCCTCTGCCACCACGGATCATCGGCCGGCAACAGAATGCCAGCCCAGCCGACATGCTCCTGTCGGTGTTCGCGGCTGGGGCCAAGCTGGTACAGCAAATAAGGGTGGGTCTTGCGTGTGCGTTGGATGCGCTGCCATTGCCCGGCGGCATGGGCCGTACGCAGGTTCACGTCATAGATAATGCGCAGTCGTCGCGGGCTGCCCAGTTGCACCTCGCGCACGCCGCCTTCCAGCGGATCGAGCAGTTCCTGCCGGCCCCACCAACCGAGTTTTTCCAGCATGGGCTGCAGCTCGCGCTGGAACTCGGCGAAGCTGCGTCCCTCGAAGATGGCGGTGTCTACCTGCTCGCGGATCGCCTCCAGAATGTCCAGGCGCATGGCCTTGGCCACGGTAAAGGCGGTGGCGTGCTCCTCCTGCCACACGTCGCGGTGGTCGAAACCAACTTTGTAGCCCTTGGCCCGGAAGTAATCGAGCGCCTCCTTTGGCACTGGCCCCGGCGTTACGGCCCCGACACTCATGGGTCCACCTGGTCGGTGGCGTCACCCAGGCCGCGCGCCTTGAACGCTGCGCGCGCCAGCTGCTCGACCAGGGCGGCATCGTCCATCTGCGCCAGTAGCTCGGGCAGACGGGCACGAAACTCCGCGAAGTCCTGGGCTTGCTCGGCCAGCTGCAGCACCGGGTCGAGAACCGGCGTCAGCACCTCTTGCCAGTCCGCTGCCGCCTCATCGGCCAGCAGATCCAGGGTGTCGCGCGGGCTCTGCTCCTGGTTGAGCGCACGACGCTGGCCACCGCAGTTGGAGCAGGCGCACGGCTGCTGGGTATTTAGGCCGGGCGCCAGCGGCTGGCCTGCACCTTTCGGCTGCAGCAGCCTGCCCCCATCGGCCGGGGCGGCAAGGCCGAAGCGATCCAGGATTGCCGACTGCTCCACCTGCAGGCCGCGATCAATGAACGGGGTCAGGGCGTCGGCCAGGGACTTGAGGTCTTCTGGCTCGCTGACCTGCAGAACGATGCGCGGGTAGTTCGCCTGCGGACCGTAGTTGAGGTCGACGAACAGCCGCACCAGGTAGCGGTTGAGGGTGGCGGCCAGTTGCTTGGCGTCGGCCTTGAGGATGTCCAGGCGCACGTCATTGTGCACGGTGGCCTGGCTCTGGCTCGACCCGTCGTCGGTGGTCATGGTCTGGCCGAGCACGGCCTTGCTGATCTGCTTGTCCAGCCACTCGGCGAGCTTCTCGAACAGCTCAGCGCCGCCCGTGGAATTGGCGATTTCCTGGAAGTCGATGAGCATGTCTTTCGGCAGGATGGCTGCCGCATCGGCGGCCAGCTGGGCCACGGCGCGACGCAGCACGGCAATGTCGTCCGGCTTGGCACCGGGGCCATAGCGACCGATGCGCATGGGCATGCCGTATAGCTCGGCATAGCGCATCCAGTCCTTGAGGCTGAACGCCTTGCACATATAGGCCACGGCCACCAGGCGCGCCAAACCGCCGCGGATCGGAATACCCGATTTCAGCTTGGGCGTGTGGATGATCAGCTTGCCTGGCGGGATCTCGCGGCCGGCACCGCCTTCCTCGCGGATTAGCAGCTTGCGCCCTGTGAGCTTGTCGAACTCGAACCAGCGCGGGTCGCGGTGCTCGTAGCGCACCGGCCACAGCTGGGCGCCTTGCAGCTCCCAGATCGGCTCGACCGCCGAGAACCCCTTGCCCAAGGCATCGAGCAGGTCGCTGAGCAGCTCGTCGAACTCGGGCGCCTCGACCAGCTTGCGCACTGCGTCGGCTATTTCCTCGTCGCGAGTATCGTCGCTACCAGCCTCGACGCTGACCGGTACGCCCGACACGGCACGCTTGCGGGTACCTAGCACGGACCCGTAGTGGAGGTCCTTTTCCTCCATCTCTTCGGCCAGCACCAGGTAGTTGAGGATATTGCCGGTGGCGGCGTCCTGCAGGATGGTGCGCAGCCTGGCCGGATCGAGCGTCGAGGATATCGAGTCCACGCCCCAGGCCTGGTGCACACCCGTGGTCGTGGCCTGAATCGCCTCCTGCAGCAGGCTTTGTTTCTGGAACGGCTTACCGTTTGCGTCCAGGATCGGCGAGTCAGCCATTACAGAACACCTCCCGCTGCCCAGGTATTGACCGGGGCAGCGTCGTCATCGAATCCGGGTTTGTTGTTGCGATCGGGGCGGACTGGCTCGTAGCCGTACTGCTCGATCTCCATACGGCTTGCGAAGCGTGCCAAAGCCAAGGCGATGCCGGCATCGCCGTGGCGCTTGCCACCGTCCTTTTCCGTGGTGCGCACCTCGGGGATGCGCGCCACGCCCTTGACCATCTTGAATGCGCGCAGATCGGCGATTACATCGCGGTCATTGGGCAGGTCGTAAAGACTGCCGTCTTCCAGGTCGGCCTTGAGGCCCGGCATGTTGTCGCGGTACCAACCCTCGGTGAGCATCACCTGGCTGATGCGGTCGTGGCCGTACTTGACTGCCGCCGCTTCGGCCAAGGCCTGGCCATTACCGCGCGCATCGTTGGCACCTGCCATGAAGCTGGGTAGGCGGTCGATGATGTAGAAGAGAATCTGTTCCTGCTGCTTGAATGGAACATTGCGCAGCTCGACGTGAAACGGCGGGCGCTTGCGCCGATCCTGCTCCTGGATCAGGGGGATGATCACCGACAGGTCGCCGCTCCGGGCGAAGTCCATGCCGTAGAAGCTCCAGACGTTGTCTGGAATCTGCACCATCAGCGGCTTGAGTTCGCGCTCGCACCAACCGAGGCTGTCGGCCAGGCGCAGGTGCTCGCCGATGGTCTCGTAGCCTTGCGGGTAGGCCAGGCGTAACACCGGAACGCCCGAGCGGCTGCGGTGTTCCAGCAGCCCCAACGGCAGGTAGGTGCCACCGCCTTGTGACGGCACGCAATCCAACTCTTCCTCGGCGGCATCGCCATAGACGTCGTACACGTCCTGCACCCAGGCGGCTTGCTCTTCGGCCGACCAGGGGATGCCCTTGCGCAGGCACACTCGCTTGTACAGGCCTTGCACTACCGCCTCCTTGAAGGTGCAGCGGAACAGTTCGCCTTTGCGCTTACCGGCGCGGATCTCTTCGATCAGTTCGTTGAACGGGTTGTCGGTGCCATTGTGGGTGCTGATCACATGGACCTCACCACCCCAGATCAGCAGCGCCAGGGCGGCTTTCAGCAGCTCGGCCAGATCCGGGTGGAAGGCGGCCTCATCGATCACCACGATGCCCTGGCGGCCGCGCAGGTTGGACGGCCGGCTGGTCAGGGCAACTATGCGGAAGCCCGAGGGAAATGTGATGGTGTAGGTCTTGATGTGCTTGTCGGGATCTTCGTCCGGCCAGATTCCTTCCTCGATCTCGCCAGCGGCATAGTTGAAGGCTCGCGCCCACATTGCGCACGCCTGGATGTACTCCACTGTCATGTCCTGGTTGTAGCCCAGGTAGTAGACAGTTTGCCCGCCGGCCTGGCTGCTGGCAGCGGCGATCAGCACGTTATCCGCGGCCTCGGCCCAGGTCAGGCCAATTCGACGGGATTTTTCGCCGACCTTGAGCGGCGAACGGATACCGATCCAGTGCTGCTGGTAGCCGAGTAGCACCGTCGGAACGTCGATTGCGGCGGTGTTCTCCAGGGCGGCGGGCAAGGTCATAGCCCGCCGCCTTTCTTGGCGCTACTCTGATTGGCGCATTTATCCTCAAAAGGAGTATGTCCATGATGGACTGGGTTATGGGTGCTTACGGTGGCATCAAGACTGCTACGGATATTACGCAGAGCATGCTCACGCTCAAGACGGATGCGGCGGTAACTACCAAGGTCATTGAGCTGAACGGCGTGTTGCTGGGGCTGCAGGGACAACTTAATAACGCCCACACGGAGCATACGGCTCTCGCAAGCCGCATACGCGACCTTGAATCTGAAGTTGCTCAGTTCAAACGCTGGGAAGAAGAGAAGGGGCGCTATCAGCTGCACCAGTTTCCCTTGGGGGCGTTGGCTTACTGTATAAAACCAGAGATGCAAGGCACCGAACCGCTGCATTATCTGTGTTCCAACTGTTATCAAAAGACCGTCAAGTCGCTGCTGCAGGCCTGCGAAGACGGATGGTACAAAGCGCTTAAGTGCCATCACTGCGACTCCTTAATTCGAACTGAGAAAATCCCTGACAGCGGACCCAACTTCGCCTTTTTTGACAACAATGGAGGAGCCTTCTAGTCGGCCTCACCCAGCCACCCCCAGAATCTCTCGGCGGATCTCGGCCACGGTGGAGGCATCCAGGCCGCCTTTCTTGGCGATCTTTTCCACCTGGCTGGCAGCCGCCTCGGCCTTGCTGCGCACCTCGGCCTGCCACTTCTTCTGTACCACGCTGGCGCGGCCCAGCTCGGCCACGGCTTTGGCCACTTTGGGTAGGTCGATCTGGTCGCCGTCGGACATCAGCAGCTTGAACAGATGCTCCTGCACCAGGCGCATCAAGGCCTCGTTGACCGCGCCACCTTCATCCGGCGCGGCCGCGACCATGGCCTTGGCCTGTTCGCTGGCCATGCGCAGGGCGGCCAGACGTTCCTCGAAGTTTTGCCCGTACTGATGCAGCGCGGACTTGCCGATGGTATAGCCGCGTCCAGACAGCTCGGCCGACAGTGCCTCGTAGCCGCTGAAATTGTTCTCGACCAGGCTCTGATCCAGCCAGGCTTTCACCTCGGCCGGCAGCGCCAGCACCTTGCTTTTAGGCGGCATGGCTCAAGCGCTCCAGTACTTTTCCGGGCGGGCAATGCCGGGGTGGCAGTCGATGGTGTACTCGGCGATGTCCACGCCGTAGTGGGTCAGCCCGGCGATCCACTGGCCGCTGGGTTGCTTGTTCAGCGTGACCAGGCTGCGGTCTTTCAGGTAGTCCAGCTCGCGGCGCAGCTCCAGGGGAGTGGCGTCGGGATAGATGCCCTGGATGGTGGACAGCACCACCGCTTCATGTGGATCTACCGGACGGGAGGTGTTGAGGGTCAGCAGGATGTACCAGCGCAGGGACTCCCGGCGGGCTTTGGCTGCATCAATCATTGCGCGCTCCTTTGAGCAGGATGTTTTCAAACTTCAATGCCAGGCCATCGAGCTTGGCCTCGATCACCGACTGGCCACGTACCCAGTCCTCGCGACGCACGTATTCCAGCGGCAGCTCGGCCTGGAAACGCAAAAAATTGTTCTCCAGTTGCCTCAGGGCTTCGGCGTCCTTGTCCTGGCGACTCAGCACCTTTTCAAAGTTGCTTTCCCAGTGCTGACTGGCGGCCACGCGTGCGGCCTCCTGAGCGGCAAAGCGCTCGCCGAGGCGCTTCTCGAACTGCACCAGGAGCAGCTTGACCAGACCGGTGATAATCCCGGTGAAGATGCCCAGCAGGCTGGCAACGGTGCCAAGGTCCATCTGCATCACTTGCCCTCCACGGCGTCGATCAGAAGGTCCAGCTGCGCGGCGGTGTTGCGACACTGCTCGGCGTAGCGGACGTGGTGATCCAGGAAAGCACCTTGGCTGAGGCCTGAGTCGAGTTGCTCAGTGGCTTGGCCTTCGGCGACTTGCGCAGCAGCTCGGCCGGTATTTTCGGCTTCGGGCACTCGGGCTCCAGTGGCTTCGTCCCACACGCGGACAAAGCCGCGAGTGAACACGCAAGCAGGCAGAGGCTTAGGCGGCGCATCGAGCGCCCCGCGATAGAGGTCGTTAACACGGGCGATCTCCCCTGTGAGTCGGTCGGTGGTGGCGCGGTGTTGGCGTTGTTGCGCGGCCAGGTCGTTGGCGAGCTGGTCATTGCGGGCCTGCTCGGTTTGCAGTGCCTTGGCGGCTTGTTTGGCACTGGCCTCGGCGCTCTGGGCGCGCTCGGTTTCGGCTTCGGCGTGCTGGCGGCGCAGTTGCTCCAGGGCCTGGGCGCCTTCGCTCTGTGCCAACTGGTAGCCCTTGCGGTATTCGGCGCGCTGCATGGCCTCGACCATCAGCACGGCCGCGCCGATCAGCAGTAACGGCGCCAGGCCGGCCAGGACGCTACGCAAGGTCAAACCGCTCAAAGACCCACCTCGCACAGCTGGCGCTCGGCGGCGCGGCGCTTGACCAGGCCGGCGAGCTTTCTGCCCTTGGCATAGACCCAGCGGCTCAGCTCTGCGCAGGCTCCGGCAATGTCGCCGGCATTCAGCTTGCGCAGCAGTGTGGAGCCGGAGAACGCGCCAGCACCGACGTTAAAGACGAAGGAGCCGAGGGCGGCGCGGCGGGTGTCCGGCTGCGGGCGCTGGATCAGACGGTCGACACTGGTAATGGCGGCCCCCAACTCGGCGGCCAGCAGGGCATCGCACTCGGCGACGCTGGCGGTTTGGCCTAGCTCGACGCCCTTAGTTATGCCGTCGCAGATGGTGGGGATACCCACCGGGTCGAGGTAGGCCAATAAACTGCGGCCCTCGAAGTAGCCGACCAGGGGCACGGCGATGGCGAGAACGCCAGCCAGGGCACGGGTTTTCAGGCTCATACGGCCCCCATATTGATAGAGGCACGTAGCTCGGCCAGGTGCTGGTTGCCGACTTCTGGCGTGGACTTCTTGTGGTGGTTGGCGCGGTTGGTGGCCTCCCGGCGCGGGGCGGCGGGCGGCTTCTCTCGGGCCAACTGGGCGCGGCTAGCCTGGTGCTGGCGGTAGGCGGCAATCTTGCCGAAGGCGCTTTCGACATGCTCGCGCACCGTGCTGCGCCAATGCGCCGGGCAGGCTTCCAGCAGCTGCGCGCGCCGCTCCCGCATCGGCTCGGCCAGAATGGCGGCGGCATAGTCGCGGGGGCTGCGCGGTGGGTGGGGCGCTTGAGTATTCATGCCGCCATGGTGCGGCGGCATGTGGGGTGGGGATTAGAGGATGGGGTTCAGTAGCGTTGCACTATTCTTAGGCCGTTTGGTCTTCGTTACCGGCCTCACCTTTCCACTCATAGCACCTCATGAGAAAAACATGGGGCTGCTCACAGCTTACGCACTGCTTGATAGCCCCATGCTCGGGTAAATCAAGACTGCTTTCGTTACCACACGCTTTGCACACAAAGGTGCAAAGCGTGTGGGACCTAATTTCGAATTGTTCGTTATCGACTCTTTTGACAGCGTACTTCGCTTCGCACTTTTGATTGTAGCATTCGACAATGCTGCCACTGTCTATCTGGCTTTTACTTACGTATACCGGATGCCTACAAAACTTACACTCTACATTGTTGATGCTATTGACGCTCACGACTATGGTTGCTTCTGCCACTCGCTTAATTTCCTCTAGCACATCACTGATCATCGCATGTGTGAGCGGCTGTAGAGTGTCATGCTCCTTCAGCGATGGAGTGTGGAGGTATTTTCCGACTTTGTTATATAGGGTGTTAAGTCGTTTGGCAGAGAACATTCGGTACTCACCGAGATGAATCCAATCCCCTGCTGGTGTGCCATCAGCGTTGTTTTGTCGAATATCTATAGTGTTGTCTTGGTCGGCTCTGGGCTCAAAGCTGAGTAGGAGCTTCAATGCCTTTTGCGGCTGCCATGTTCTATAAACTGCTGGAGGGATTTTGTCTTTAAGCTGCGCGAGCTTTTGATAGACGATTTTCTCTAAGCTGAGTCTTAGCTCAAGGCATGCGTATCGGAGGGAGACTTGGTCACCAGCGTCCATTAGCTTCTCAGCTCTCTCCAAGAACTCACCGACAGCATAAACGCCCATACGCCTTTCCCTCTGATTGAACGCTATCCCAAAGTCGAAAAGCATACACGGTGTCTCAGCTCTCTGCTTCTGGCGGTATCCCGCATCATCAGAGGGAAAACAGATCCTTGAGTTCGAGCGCGGCACCTGATGGGGCTTTCAGCACTTTCCACACCCTCCTATCACTCAGCCCGTAAGCCCTGGCCAGCTCCGCTACGACGGTATTGGCACTGACACCCTCGCGCACGGCCTGCTCGAACTGGCGGTGAATCTCCAGATCCCGCAGCCGACGCAGCGCGGCGGCGCAGCGCGGGATATAGATTTTCTCGCCGCCGAGGTGGCTAGTCAGCCGTTGCGCCGCCTCCTCACCGAGGATGTCGCTCAGGGCGGCGACGCGGATCTGGCCGTTGCGGTTGGCGCCCTTGGCAAACTCCCAGGTGGTGCCGCCCAGCTCCTGCACCAGACGCAGGGCGCTGGGCAAGCCGACCACACGGGCGATCTCGCGTACGTGCGCGGGCAACGGCAGCTGCTCCTGCAGCGCCTGCAGCTGCTCAATGTCCTTGGGCTTCACTGTGTCGGCCTCCCGTGGCGCTTCGCATCGTAGGCCAGGGCGGCCACTAGGCGGCGCAGCTGGTCGCCGTCGAGCCATTCCACCCGCTCGACCTTGAACATGCGCAGGGCCATGGCATCCGCATAGGCCCAGGGGCGACGGGCTTCGGCCAGGAAGGCCTCGATCTTGCCGACCTGCGCCTGGCGCTCCGCTGCCGGCTTGGCCACCTTGCGGCCGGCTTTTTTCGCCGACTTCGGTTGCCAGCCCAAGCGCTCAAACTCGGCCAGCACGGCGCCGACTTGGCGTGGGTTTAGCTCCTTGGCCGAGCGCACGCCGGTAATGCGGGCCAGCAGCGCGCGGTAGGTGTCGTCATCAAGGCCGAGCTGCTGCTTGGCGATGTGGATTTTGGCGAGGCTACTCATTGCTGTTTTTGCTCATCTTGGCTGCTCATCAGTACCAGGCAACCACGCCTGGCAGACCGTCGCCCCTTGCGGGGCTAGGTTTCGCTTAGTGAATGGTCTGGCTTGGCGGCTGGCGCCTGCAGGCGGGTAGCTCATTGAGCTTCGCTTCGGCCGCTGCTATATCGAATAGGCTCTGCGACATGCGCACAGCGGCGGTCTGCTTCAGCGCGCCAAGCAGGTTGGTGGGGGCTGAGCCCATGTCCATGGACAGGGTGACGCTGTCTTGCTGGTCTTCCAGGGTGATGACGATCTTGGCCATGGGCTCTCCTAGCGCTGCCGCTTGAATTGAATGTGGAAGTCGCGCGCCAGCTGGCGGGCCTGCTTTTCGCCGATGCCCACTGCTTGCGCCGCCTGTTTGGGGGAGGCGCCCAGGGCCGCCTGGACGATCAACCTGGCGGCGAGTTGCTCGCCGGACAGCAGCTCGACCGGCTCGGCCTCTAACGCCTGCTTGGCCTGGGCAGTGATGCTGGACGGTTGGAACAGGGGCGCGTAGACCGGTGACTTGCTGGCGTCGATGACGAAGCTGTATTTGTCCTTCATCTGATAGCCGATCTGTTCGATCTGCCCGCCCTCGGCGAGGAAAGCCAGAGTCGCCTGCTCAAGGCGCTGGCGCTCGGCATCAAGGCCGGGCGAGCGGATCGGCAGCGGGTCGCGGTTGGTGTCGTGATAGCGCTGCATACTCATACCCCCGCAATATCCAGGCTGATCGCCTGGTACTGGTCGGTGTCGCGCACCCGCTCATAGACACGGATGTAGGACTTGGAGCCGACCACCTGGCAGGCTTCGCCAATGGCCGTCATCGCCCGCTGCCAGCGTTCGTCAGCGATCTCCAGGCGGCGCAGGGCCAGCACGCGGGCGGTGCGGATCTCGCCCTTGGTGTCGGCGCGGAAGGCGTCATTGACCAGGGTCACCACTTCCGGCCTGGCGCCTTGCGTCCACTCGCGCAGGCATTCGTCGATCAGCGAGCGCGCGGCCTGCAAGCGCTCGTCCAGGGCGATGCTTTCCTGCACGGCGAGCTGGATCTTGTAACGGCCGTCGAAGCTCAGCAGGGTGACGTTGCCCTTTTTGCCACCAACCTTGGCGCCGTATTGCTCGAAGCTCAGCTCGATGAAGGCCTTGATGTCGCCGAAAGCGGCGGTCTTGAAGTCGGTCAGCTTGCTGCTCAGCGCGCTGGCGCGGTCGACCAGCTGATTGACCAGGTGGTCGCGCTCGATGTCGATGGGTTTGATCATGCTTTCAGGGATCAAACGACCCTGACCGTCTTGCCGGAAGCCGGCGGGGATTTGCGGTTGTGCATTCATGCGGGTGTCCTCAATGAAAAGTCAGGTCAATGCCGGCGTAATCGGCTGGGCGGTTGTGGCTGATCGGTTCGCGCCATTCCAGGGTCACGCCCTCGAACGTCACGGTGTAACGAGTGCTGCCGGCAGTGGCGTGGCGCTGGTAGCCCTCGGTCAGGCGTTTGTGTTGCAGGCGCTGGCCGTCTTGCGGGCTAACCTCCAGGAGGTTTTCCGCCGGGGCGATCCGTAGCAGGCGGATGCCCATGCTCTGCAGCGTGCGGGCGGCCTGGTTGAACACCCGCAGGCGTTCGCCAAATTGTGGGGTCAACACTTTCAGGGGGCGTTCAATGGAGCCTTGCATGGTGCTTCTCCTGGGCGTTGCAGCTGGGGTTGAAGGCGCAGTGCTGGCAGGCTTTCCAGTGCTGCATGGCGTTGGGGTTGTGGGTGGGGGCTGGCTTTTCGCGATAGCTTTGGCATTGCTCGACGTTGATCTCTTCGCCGAGTGCCACGCATTCGAGGCGGCCCAGGGCGTCCATTACCCGGCGCTCGACACCTGCCGTGCTGGGCGATGGGTAGCGGTTGGCGAGTACCAGGCTGACGGTGCTGCGGCTCATGCCGATGCGCTTGCCGGTTGCGGTGATGTTGCTACGCGCCACTTCGGCGCCCAGCAGCTGGACGAACAGTGGCGGCTGCTCGCCCCAGGCCTGCAGATGCGCGGCGCTCATGCCTCCACCTCCGGGGCTTGGCGGTACACGACTGCGTCCAGGTTCGGGTCGAACACCTGGCCGATGCGCTGGATCATCGGCGGGCGCGGGCCGGTGTATTTGCCTGGTGCAAGCCGGTAGCGTGCCGGACGCCCAGGCTTGCCCTTGCGGACAACCTGTACATAGCCAGCTAGGTTCAGCCACTTGAGGTAAGAGCGTGCGGTCATGAGGGTAGTGGGCGCCGCAATCGAGGCCTGCGCGGCCAGTTGCTCGGCATCCAGCTCGCCGAGAATACGCAGGGTGCGCCACATGGCCTCGGTGCCTTTGCCGGCGGTGCTGGGTCTGCCGTCACGGGTGACCGCCGGGGCCTCGGCCCCGACATCCTTGAGCAGACGTAGGGTCTGCTCCTCGAAGCGCTCACCGCTGACCACCTGTAGATACTCGGCGCGAACCAGAGACTGCAGG
This sequence comes from Pseudomonas sp. SJZ079, assembly GCF_007993865.1. GTDB lineage: Bacteria > Pseudomonadota > Gammaproteobacteria > Pseudomonadales > Pseudomonadaceae > Aquipseudomonas. Next base: position 142,421 of record NZ_VIUH01000011.1, read on the forward strand.
TAGCTGCGCACCGTGGCGTCGTGAGTGTTGGCTTGGCGTGCAACCGAGTAGGCAGTGAAGCCTTGGGCGTTGGCGCGGATGGCTTCCCAGATGCGTTGGCGGTTACTTTTGCCGCCCTGCATTTCCAGGTGAATCTTTTTCCGCCCTTGGGCCATCAGGCAGCCCTCCGCGCAGGGGCTTCGCCAGTGAACCAGCCGCGCTTGCCCCACTGCGCCAGGTCGATGCTATCCAGGCACAGGGCCTGGGCTTCGCTGTGTACCCGGTACAGGTTGACCGCTACCCGGCGCAGGCAGCCGCGCACCTGGTGGCGCAGGTTGTCCAGCAGATCATCGGCGATGTGCAGGTCCGGGTAGCTGGCGGCGGCCAGTTGCTGCATGTCGGCCAGGGTGGCGGGCTGCGCCGGCACCCACTCCAACACCCGATTGTGCAGGCGCTCCAGCTTGGCCAGGCTGGCCGGCACACGCTCTTCGCCGATCAATACGATGGTGCCCTGGCTGGCGTTGTAGATGTCGGTCAGGATGTTGGCCACGGCCTTGTCGAGCAGGTACTGCACATCGTCGATCAGCAGCGGGCGGCCGCTGCGGCTGAGCTGTTCGGCCACTTGGTCGACCATTTCCGACAGGGTGCGCTGCGGCGCGATGCCCATCTCACGCAGGATGGCGAGCAGGAAAGCCTTCTTACTCCAGGTGTCGCGGCACTCGACGTAGTAGGCGCGGTGCTGGTTGGCAGCCCAGGCGGCGGCCACGCTTTTGCCCATGCCGCTGGGGCCGTACTTCACCACCAGGCCGGGCAAGCCTTGCGGGCGCATCATGGCGCGCTCGATGGCACTGGCCAGCAGGCCGACGTTAGTCAAAGGTACGATCTTGGTTACGCTCATTGGTATAGCTCCCTTGGTCAAGCGCGGGCCTGTTCGTCCGCGAATTCAAACATGCGCTGGATGGATGCGAAGTCCGGGTGGTTGGGGTAGCGCCCGTGCCACCTGGCTTCGTCTTCGGTGAGTGCTTCGCCACCGGTCTGGCGGCTGTCGAGTTGCTGCCACAGGCGGTAGCGGGCCATGGCGTCGCCCGGCACCACGAACGCCTCGGCTTCTGCGGCCATCAGCTGGACGGCGTACTGTTGGGCGCTGATGAGCTGGGCCGGCTCCAGGCTGGCGCTGGGTGCCGAAGTCGGCGCGATCATTTCCACGCGGGTACCGGTCAGCGTCTCGATCTTGTCGATGCCGCGCTTGATCTGGCCCTGGGCACGCTTCTCGCGGGCCTGCTCGACCCGGTTGAGCGGCATGTAGTCGCTGGCGTTGCCATCGAGTAGGGCTTCGCCCAGCAGCTCGCCGTCGAGGGTGCGCACCCACACTCGCGAGGCGTCGCGTACGTCGTAGGCCACTCGTACTTGTTCGCCCTGGTAATCGCGCAGCGCGTCGAGGAAATAGCGGTTGTTATCCCAGGCGACCTCGCCCCGATGGGTTTTGCGGATCACCTGTGGGCGCATCAGGTCGCTCACCAGCTCGGGTGGCGCGATCATTGGCTCCCAGCCTTGGGCGCGGGCGGCGTCCCAGGCTTCGTTGGGGCTCATGTGGCACATGCGACCGGTCTGCGGATCGCGCATCTTGGCCAGGCCACGGTGCGGGCGGTTGTTGTAGTCCTCAATCTCGACTTCCGCTGCGGCCATGAACTCGGCGAAGGTCGGCAGCAGGCGGGTGGTGCCGGTGTCGCGCAGCTGCTGGCGGCTGATGCGGTGCACTTTGGTGCCGGCGTGTTTATCCATGTCGGCGCCGATAAAGCTGGTCAGCTTCTTCGCGGCACGCACCCACAAGCTCTGGTGGCTGCGCTCGACCAGGCCACGGGCCTGGCTGTTATAGGGCAAGGCGTGGGTCATTTCCCCGCCCAGGCGGTCGACCACTTCGCGCACCGTGTCGTTGGCAAAGCCTGAGCCGTTGTCCACATAGAACATGGCGAACATGCCGCCGCGCTCGATGGCATCGCGCAGGGCGAACATCACGTCGATGGTGTTCTCCGCCTCACCGATGGACACGCCCAGCACCCGGCGCGTGGTCACGTCGAGAACGGTGGTGATCTCCGGTCGGTACGGCTTGCCGGTGTGCGGGTTGATCACCTCGGCGTCGAACTTGTGGCCGTCGGCGGTATACACGTCGCCCGGCAACAGATTTTTGGTGGTGCGGCGGCGGAACGGCTGGAAGGCTTTCAGCTCTTGTGGGCTGTAGCGGCCTTGCTCGCGGGCTTCCACGCTTAGCTTATTAAGGAAGCGGCGTACCTGGTGAATGCTCGGCCGCTCGCCCTGGCACTTGGCGGCGAACTCGGCATAGCTGGCCTCGACGCTGGGTTTGGTCGGCCGCTGGAAGCAGCGCAGGAAGTCCTTGGCCCAGCTCGGCACGGCCATGTCTTTCTGTCGGCGGGCCGGCGCCAGGCCGATTTCGCCCTGCTTGCGATAGTCGGCCAACCAACGTTTGAGGGTGCGTTCAGAAAGGCTGCGATCTTCGGTCTTGCGGTCGTTGGCGCGGATCACCCGGTCACTCAGGTAGGGGCTCAGGTCGCCGCTTTTGGCCAGACCGACCAGGGTCATGATCGCCCGCTGCTGGCTGGTCACCTGGCTCATTCGCTCGATTTCGCGGACGAAGGCCAACCGCGCAGTCATCACCGAGCGTTGCTCATCGGTCAGGCGTGACGCGGAAACGGCGTCACGCTCAGCAATAACTGGCAAGGGCGCGGCGACAGGTTCTGGTTGCGCGTTGGCTACCGAGGCGGCAATCAGGGCAGCTTGGGTTTCCTTGGGCAGCACGGCGAAGGCGTACTCGATGGCTTTGCTGCCAAGGCGGCGCTGGCCTTCCCAGCCTTCGCGGTCGGCAGTCTTGCGCACGCCTTGGACGGTGCCGGGCATACCAGACACGCCAGCCAACTCCTGGGCGGTGTACCAGTTACGCATGGTTGCCTCCCGCCGCGCGCGCCAAGTCGTGGCGAGCACGCTTTAGCTTCAACGCATAGATAAAGAGGGCTTGCCATTCATGCTCACTGAGCTGAGCCGTTTGGATGTACTCGCGAAACGCCGCCTCAGGGTTGCGTTCGGCTACTTCGATTTGCGGGATGGCCCGTATCGCTGCATTTACCTGCGGAGCTTTCATTGCTGTTCTCCCATCAGTCGTTTCAGCTCTCGCGCTCTGCGGCTGGCGTCTGATGCCACGCGCTCCAGTCGACCCAGTTCGGCATCCAGCGCTTCGCGGCCATAGGCCACACGCCCGCCGCGCAGGTTCACTTGCCAGTCGGTCAGCACATGGCTGGCGCACACCTCTTCCAGCAGCGCGGCTCTATATAGAGGTAGGTTGTGGTCGGCGCGGGCTGGGCTGGCCCAGGCGTCGAGCATGTGTTTGCTCACGTCATCGCCAGACAGGCGCGACATGCGCGCGGCGATTTCGTAGCGATCCAACTCAGAGCCCTTGAGCATTTCGCCCACCAGTTCACTGACCTGGACGGCATAGTTGCCGCAGCCCGGTACGGCTAAAACAGGTTGGGGGACTTCGAAGATGTCTAGCGTGCGGTCGTCCTTTCCGTGACGCATGTCTAGGCCTCCTTGCCGCTTATACGGTGCGGAACAGGACAGTAACGGCTATCCTTCGCGGACCCGGTACAGTGATATTGCATCGAGTGTTCGGCCCGATTTGGCCGCTGACGCATGGGGGTACCGTCGTTATTCCAACGCTCCGGCCATAGCATCTCGGGTGTGGTTCCGAGTGCAGCGGCAATGGCGCGCTCAACGCGAGGGTAAGAGCGCTCTTTGGTGGCGCGGATAGCCCGGTCGGTTATCCCGAGTTGGCGGGCTAGGTTGGCAGCGGAGCTACCCCGGACGCGCAACTGGTATTTGATCCACTCCCAGCGGCGAGCCGGATCGTGAGGTACGTCTTTAACGTTCATCGCAACAACCATCTTGGCGGGTGGTTTTTTTAGGCTGTCTAACGGCCTGTTGCGGATAAACATATCCCAAAAACGGGAATGCGAAAACCGTATTTGAGAGTTTCCATTCCTGTTTTCGGTTTGATTTGCCCGAAAAGTAGATCGAGAGCTTTAAAATCAATGACTTACGGCGAAAAGAAACAACGCACTCAATCCGAAAAAGAAGTTTCCTTTCCGTATTCGGGAATAGAAACTCGAATCGCTGCGGTTGCTGACCTGTACGAGTCTCGAAAACAGGCCGCCGGTGCGGCAGGAGTGGCCCTTTCTTCCCTGCAGCGCTGGATTGCGGGTGAGGGCATGCCAGCCTTCGACTCAGTGGCAATGCTTGCGACCGGTAAGGGTGTGGCGCTGGACTGGATAGCCACGGGGGCGGGAGAGATGTTTCTTGCCTCGCAGAGCAACTCCGAACCTGTCGCACCTGAGGACGACAAATATGTCTACGTCCCGCTCTACGATGCCCGTTGCAGCGCCGGCAGCGGCTCCTGGAACGAGGGAGCCAAGATCTGGACCCAGCTGGCGTTCACTCGCTACTCGCTGCAGCGCAAGGGCCTGATCCCGGAAAGCCTGTCAGCCATCCAGGTCAGCGGCGACTCCATGGTTCCATTGCTGGACGACAGTGACACCGTCCTAATCGACCACAAGCGCAACAGCCTGGAGGGCGAAGGTATCTACGTCATCCACCTGGATGACCACCTGTACGCCAAACGCCTCCAGCGCCAGTTCGACGGCTCGCTGAGCATCATCAGCGAGAATAAGGCTTACCAGACCATGGCCGTGCCCAAGGAGCGCCTAGATGAACTGCAGATCATCGGCCGGGTCGTGTGGGCAGGCGGCTGGATGGTTTAAGGAAAGGGGAAAGTTATGGCAGCGAGCAACGAGTGGACCGAATGGCATCTGACTCCAAGAGGCTGGGAGCGCGGTACAGAGAAAGAGGACTTCCGTAAGATTGAGCGCGACCCGCCTGCCGACCGAGTGCTTTCTTCCAAATACGGGCAGTACTTGTCCTCCATTTACTCAAAGCTTGAAGAGTCCAACCCGATCACATGGCGCGGTGCAGACTCGGCGTTAATCGATGCACTGCTCAGCAAGTTCGGCCCGCCGCCGGACCACCTCTGATTGCTGTGCCATATGTCTCGTTAAATTGGGCTAACCTGGTTCGCGCGCACCTATTTGCGTTTCGCAGGGCTTTGGCACTGGTTAACGCATGCGCCTGTCACCAAGACCCGCGCCGGCCGGGCCTTTCCGAACTCTTCCGGCATCATCCAGGCTCTTCCGGCATCCTTCCGGCCCGGTGCCAAACCTAGAACCTCCCCACATATAGATAGAGTGGTATTGCGGCATCGGTGTAACCGTCCGGTCAGCACCCACTCCTGACTGCCATCTAAATCAGCAAAGATAGTGTCCACCATTTTTTAGTGGACACTATCTTGGATACAACCGCCCCCGTCCGCCGAACAGGCCGACGCCCCAACTTCCCACGTGAGTTCAAACGCAAGGTCGTTGAGGCCAGCTTCCAGCCTGGCGCTTCCGTGTCGTTGATCGCTCGCGAGCATGACGTCAATGCCAACTTGGTGTTTCGCTGGCGGCACCAGTATCAGGAGGGGGCCTTCGGCCCGGTTAATCACAGTGCAACGTTTTTACCTGTCCAGATGATCGAGTCGTCGACGGATGTCCCGCAAGCCGCTCAGCCTCTGCTTGAGTTTCATTCCGAGCTGGTTGTAGAAGTGGGTAAAGCCACGCTACGCATCACTGGCACGCCTGACCTGCAGACGATGCAACTCGTCTTGCAGCAGTTACTGCGGTGATTGCCCCGCCCGCTGGAACCCGTATCTGGATCGCCGCCGGCGTCACGGACATGCGCCGCGGCTTCGATGGGTTGGCGGCGTTGGTACAGACTCAGCTGGAAGCCGACCCCTTCTCGGGTCAGATCTTCGCCTTTCGCGGACGGCGCGGTGACCGTATCAAGCTATTGTGGTGGGACGGCGACGGTTTGTGCCTGTTTTGCAAACGGTTGGAACAAGGACGCTTCGTCTGGCCGCAAGCAACCAGCGGCAGCGTGTCACTGACGGCTGCGCAGTTGTCGATGCTGCTGGAGGGCATTGATTGGCGCAGGCCAATTCGTACAGCACCCGTCCTCGCGGTCTGACTTGCCGCGCTGAAAAAATCCCAAGTAAGATTCGGTCATGACGCTCGCGACCGACTCCCTGCCTAACGATCTTCAATCCTTGAAGGCTCTAGTCTCTGCCCAGCGGGCAGAGATTGAGCGCTTAAAGATGATGATTGCCAAGCTGCGTCGTACGCAGTTCGGCCGCAGCTCCGAGCAACTGGAAGCGATGATCGACCAGCTCCAGTTGAGCCTTGAAGAACTGCAAGTCAGCCAAGCCGAAATGACACCTCCAGTCGAGCCGGCACCTCGCGCAGTTTCGCGCCGTAAACCATTGCCCGAACACCTGCCTCGCGAAACCCGCGTTCATCAGCCCGAGTCGCAGTGCACTGGTTGCGGTGGGACACTTCGCCATTTAGGTGAGGATGTGTCCGAAGTGCTGGAGTACGTTCCGGCACGCTTCAAAGTCATTCGCCATGTCCGTCCGAAGTGGGTTTGCCGCTGCTGCGAGCACATCGCTCAGGTGCCGGCACCGAGTCGCCCAATAGCCCGAGGCCTTGCCGGCGCGGGTTTACTGGCCCATGTGCTGGTCTCGAAGTTTGTCGATCATTTGCCGTTGTACCGACAGTCCGAGATCTACGCCCGTGAGGGCGTGGATCTGGAGCGCTCAACCCTGGCCGACTGGGTCGGCCAGAGCAGCCGGTTGCTCCGACCGCTGATCAACGCCCTCGGGCACCACGTCATGAGCGGTCATAAAGTCCATGCCGACGACACGCCGATTGGCGTGCTCGCGCCAGGCAACGGCAAGACCAAAACGGCTCGCCTGTGGACGTACGTGCGCGATGATCGACCTGCGGGTGACTCGACACCGGCCGCGGTATGGTTTGCCTACTCGCCGGATCGCAAGGGGCAACATCCCCGTGTTCATCTCAAGAGTTTCAGCGGGATCTTGCAGGCTGACGGCTATGCCGGTTTTGCTCAGTTGTATGCCACGGGTGCTATTGCGGAAGCCGCGTGCTGGGCTCACGCCCGCCGCAAATTTTACGATGTCTACACAGACCAGGCTTCGCCACTTGCCGGCGAGGTGTTGCAACGGATTGCGGCCCTGTATGCCATCGAGAGCGAGATTCGAGGGCAGCCGCCCGACCAACGAAAAGCGGTTCGACAAAGCCAGGCCAGTCCGCTGCTGGAACAACTGCACGCATGGCTTAACCAGACGCAGACTCAAGTATCGAAAAAATCGGCATTGGGCGGTGCGATCCTCCATGCCCTCAATCGGTGGCAGGCGCTGACGCGCTACTGCGATGATGGTCGGATCGAAATCGACAACAATGCCGCCGAACGCGCATTGCGCGCCGTCGCATTGGGTCGCAAAAATTACCTGTTTGCCGGATCCGATGCGGGAGGAGAACGAGCGGCGGCGATCTACAGCCTGGTGGGTACTGCCAAGCTAAACGGGTTAAATCCGCAGGTCTATCTGACCTACGTGCTTGAGCACATCGCCGAACATCCAGTTAACCGGGTGGGCGAACTGCTGCCCTAGAATATTTCCTTGAACCACACTGACCACTGCGAGGCCGCCTGATCCATGGTTAAAACTGTCAGCCTACCCAAACCTGCACCTGATCTCTTGCTGTTGTACATTGAGCTGAAGTGGATCACACCGACGATCTGGCGTCGTTTCGTAGTCCCTGAAAACATTACTTTGGGCAAGCTGCATCATGTGATTCAGGTCGTGATGGGCTGGAGCGACAGTCATCTGCATGAGTTTGAAATAGCAGGTGAAAAATACGGGATTCCCGATTCTGATGGCTGGGGGCCGCCGGTGAATCCAGAAGCTCGCAAGACATTGGTCAAAGCGCTGTTCGGTAAAAAGACGTTTGACTATCTCTACGACTTTGGTGACAGCTGGAATCACCGAATCAAAGTCGAGAAAAGGCTACCTGCCATCACAGCCCCTCAACTGCCGTATTGCATTGAAGGTGCCAATGCTTGCCCGCCGGAAGACGTAGGTGGGGTGCCGGGTTACGAAGGTTTTCTAGAGGCCATGGCAGACCCCAAGCATCCAGAGCACGACGACATGGTGGGTTGGTACGGTGAAATCTTTGAGCCGGCGGCATTTGATTGCGAGCGCGTGAATCAGTGGTTTAAGGATCAAGGTTTGAGTTGCAAGACGGTGTAGCTCGGACGCTTACGCATCGGTTGCCAGTTCCGCGTATGGGTGGCTGAGTCGCTGGGCTCTGTGACACTGTTTCCATGGCTCAGGTAGTCCTGCAGTACACCGGCGTGATTTATGATGTCTTGCTCTCTCTTCAGTCATGCCTGTTTTTTTTGATTGGATGCTGCTTGGGAATTACTGCCTAGCTTCTGTGTGACGCAGCCCAGGCCGTCGAGCGCTACTATAAAGGGTAAGTGCATAAGGTAGGTGCGCCGCATGGTTATCAGGCAAGCAAGAAAGCCTTTGCGCGTATTTCGCTAAAAGCCGAATAGGCTGCGAAATAACAGTTGACGTCAAATCTGCTGGGCCTATAATGCGCACCACTTCCGGCGCAGACCTCTCGGAAAACCTCTTGTAAAACAAGAAGTTAGCTTAAAAAGAGGGGTTGCAA
>NZ_VIUH01000012.1:0-52315 GCF_007993865.1 Pseudomonas sp. SJZ079
TCATTTGGAACAACCAAACCGCGCTCCTCGTGCCTTGCCTCGCGCAAAAACAAGCTACGGCGCGGCCGCGAATGAAACGGCAACAGACCCTAGCCACGTTACTCAGACTCACTGCCGAGGTGTACGCCATGACCGCCGCCCATGTTCTGCCCACCGTCACCCTCAAGGAGCAGGTGTCCGCCGCCGAATGGCAGACCCGCGTCGACCTGGCCGCCTGTTACCGGCTGATCGCGCTGTACGGTTGGGATGACCTGATCTTCACCCACATCTCGGCCAAGGTGCCGGGCAGCGAAGAATTCCTGATCAACCCCTTCGGCCTGATGTTCCATGAGATCACCGCCTCCAGCCTGGTGAAAATCGACCTGGCCGGCAACAAGCTGATGGACAGCCCCTTCGAGATCAACCCGGCCGGCTACACCATCCACAGCGCGGTGCACGAGGTGCGCCACGATGTCGCCTGCGTGCTGCATATTCACACCGCCGCTGGTATCGCCGTCTCCGCGCAGAAGCAGGGCCTGCTGCCACTGTCGCAGCAGTCGTTGTTCGTCCTCGCCAGCCTGGCCTATCACGGCTACGAGGGCGTGGCGCTGAACCATGACGAGAAGGCCCGCTTGCAGCAGGACCTGGGCGACAAGAACTTCATGATTCTGCCCAACCACGGCCTGTTGACCGCGGCCGGCAGCATCGCCGATGCCTTCCTGATGATGTTCACCCTGCAGCGCGCCTGCGAAATCCAGGTGATGGCGCAGAGTGGAGGCGCCGAGTTGATCCACATCCCCCAGCAGATTCTCGATGGCGCCAAGGCGATGCTCGCCGGGGTGATGAAGAGCCCGCAGGGCATGGGCGGCGCGCTGCCCTGGCCGGCCCTGCTGCGCAAGCTCGACCAGCAGCTGCCGGGCTATGCCGAATGACTGCGCTGCCCGGCATTGCCCTGGCGGATTGGCGCGGCGAAGGCCTGCCCTTCGTGTTTCGCGGCCATGCCATGCGCTATTGGACAGCCGGCGCGGCAGATGCCGAGCCGTTGCTGTTGATCCACGGCTTCCCCACGGCCAGTTGGGATTGGCATCGTCTGTGGGCCCCTCTGGCCGCCCGCTACCGGCTGATCGCCTGCGACATGCTCGGTTTCGGCGACTCGGCCAAGCCACGCGGGCACGCCTACAGCCTGCTGGAGCAGGCCGATCTGCAGCAGGCGCTGCTGCAGCACTTGGGCATCGAGGGACCGGTGCATTTGCTGGCCCACGATTACGGCGACAGCGTCGCCCAGGAACTGCTGGCGCGGCACCATGAGGGCAGGGTGCGGCTCGCCAGTTGCGTATTTCTCAATGGCGGCCTGTTCCCGGAAACCCATCACCCGGTGCTGGTGCAGAAGCTCTTACTCAGCCCCGTCGGATGGCTGATCGGCAAGCTGTTCGGGCGCAAGCAGCTGGCGGCCAACTTCGCCAAGGTATTCGGTCCGCAGACCCAGCCCAGTGTCGCGGAGCTGGACGATTTCTGGAGCCTGATCGCGCACAACGATGGGCCCGGGGTCATGCACTTGCTGATCCGCTATATGCCGGAGCGCCGCGTGCAGCGTGAACGTTGGTTGGCGGCGATGCAGCAGGGCGGAGTGCCGCTGCGGCTGATCGATGGCGCGTTCGACCCGATCTCCGGTGCGCATATGCTGGCGCGTTACCGTGAGCTGATCCCCGAGCCGGACAGCGTGCTGTTGGACGGCATCGGCCACTACCCGCAAACCGAGGCGCCCGAGCGGGTGTTGGAGCATTACCTGGCGTTTCGCCAAGTCTTATAAGCAGCGTCGATGATGGCTGCGCATCGTCATTGTGCTGTCTTATCGAGCACCATTCAGCGGCGGGCGTGTTGATTGTGACAGGCGCTGGTCTGCAGGACACTCGAGGCATTGTCCATCTGCCGAGGAGTCGATTGCATGAGTGAAGCCATCCGTTTTCAAGACCAGGTCGTGATCGTTACGGGGGCCGGTGGCGGCTTGGGGCGCACCCACGCGCTGCTGTTCGCCAAACACGGTGCCAAGGTGGTGGTCAACGACCTCGGCGGCAGCACCCATGGCGAAGGCGCCAATAGCTCGGCGGCGGACAAGGTGGTCGAAGAAATCCGCGCCGCTGGCGGCACCGCGGTGGCCAACCATGATTCGGTGACCGACGGCGAGAAGATCGTCCAGCACGCCCTGGATGCCTTCGGTCGCATCGACGTGGTGGTGAATAACGCCGGCATCCTGCGCGACAAGACCTTCCACAAGATGGAAGACGCCGACTGGGACCTGGTCTACAAGGTCCACGTCGAGGGTGCCTACAAGGTCACCCGCGCCGCCTGGCCGCACATGCGTGAGCAGGGGTATGGCCGGGTGATCTTCACCGCGTCGACCTCGGGCATCTACGGCAACTTCGGTCAATCCAACTACGGCATGGCCAAGCTCGGCCTGTATGGCCTGACCCGCACCCTGGCCATCGAAGGACGCAAGAACAACATCCTGGTCAATGCCATCGCCCCCACTGGCGGCACGCGGATGACCGAGGGGCTGATCCCGCCGCAGGTGTTCGAGCAACTCAAGCCCGAGCTGATCAGCCCGCTGGTGGTCTATCTGGCCAGTCAAGCCTGTGAGGAAACCTCCGGGTTGTTCGAAGTCGGCGGCGGCTGGATCGGCAAGACCCGTTGGGAGCGCAGCCTGGGCGTCGGTTTCGACCCGCGTGCCGGCTTCAGCCCGGAAGACGTGGCGGCCAGCTGGCAGCAGATCTGCGACTTCGACGGCGCGGCGCATCCGGCCGACAATATCGAGGCGCTCAAGGAAATGATGGAGCACCTGCAGAAATACGCCCTCTGAACACGCCAGACGGGCGGGGAAATCGGCCAGCGAGCTGATTTCCTGGCCACAGGCAATTAAGGTAAAGGCCGGCTCAATGCCGGCCTTTGGCGTTTCAGGGCCGTGCTAAACGAATCCGTAGCCCGGATGCAATCCGGGAGCATCTGCCGGCGGCCGGACCACTCCGCTTCCGGATTGCATCCAGACTCCGGCCTTGAGCGGGGCTTTTGTGGGAGCGGCCTTGGCCGCGAAAATTTGTCATCTCAGCGCCGTAGCCAGGATGACTTCCGCAGAGCATCTGCTGGCGACCTGGCCACCCCGCTTCCGGATTGCATCCGGACTCCGGTCTTGAGCGGGGCTTTTGTAGGAGCGGCCTGGGCCGCGAAAAGTTGTTGTCTCAGTGTCGTTGCCAGGATGAAATCCGGGCTTCGGTCGCGCATCAGTAGCCTCGTCGTCTGTTAAGGGAGCGTGCGTCATGAGTGTTCTTGTCGAGAAAAACGGTCCGATCACCACCCTGACCATCGACCGGCCACAGCTGCGCAATGCCGTGGATCGGCCGACCGCCGAGGCCCTGGCCGCTGCGTTGCGCGCGTTCGAGGCGGACGAACAGGCGTTGGTGGCGGTGCTCACCGGCGCCGACGGTACTTTTTGCGCCGGTGCCGACCTCGGCGCGGTGGCCGAGGGGGGCGAGCGGGGCAATCGCCTGGAACTCGACGGTGACGGCCCGATGGGGCCGAGCCGCATGCAACTGAGCAAGCCACTGATCGCCGCCATCGAAGGCCATGCGGTGGCCGGCGGTCTGGAGCTGGCGTTGCTCGCCGATCTGCGGGTGATGGCCGATGACGCGGTGCTCGGGGTGTTTTGCCGGCGCTTCGGCGTGCCGCTGATCGACGGTGGCACGGTGCGCTTGCCGCGGATCATCGGCCAGGGCCGGGCGCTGGACCTGATTCTCACCGGTCGCCCGGTGTTGGCCGGCGAAGCGCTGGCCATGGGCCTGGTCAGTCGAGTGGTGCCGGCCGGTTCGGCGTTGGTCGCCGCGCAGCAATTGGCCCTGGAGATCGCCGGCTTTCCGCAACGCTGCATGCTGGCCGATCGGGCCAGCGCCTATGCGCAGTGGCAGTTGCCGTTTGCCGAGGCTATCGCCCATGAGTTTCGCGGCGGCCTGGCGGTGATCGAGAGTGGCGAAACCCGCTCCGGCGCGCAGCGCTTCAAGGCCGGCGCGGGTCGCCACGGCAAGTTCCAGTAACGCCTCAGATTTTTCGGGGGATACCGTATTTGCGCAGGCGCATGGCGATCGCGCTGTGCGAGGCATGCAGCCGCGCGGCCAGTTGCCGGCTGGACGGGTGGCTGGGGTAGAGCTTCTCCAGCAGGGCCTTCTCGAAGTCGGCCACGGCCGTTTCCAGGCTGCCGATGTCGCTGTCGAGCTGGGTGGGCGCCATGGCCGTGCCGGCAATATCCAGATCGTCGATCTGCACCAGATTGCTCTCGCAGATCGCCGCGGCGCGGAATATCACGTTTTGCAGTTGGCGCACGTTGCCCGGCCAGCGGTTGCCGAGCAGCGCCGGGTAGGTGTCCGGGGTCAGGCGGCAGGGCAGGCGTTGAATCTGCTTGCAGGCATGCTGCATGAAGTGGCGGGCCAGCAGCAGGATGTCCTGGCCGCGTTCGCGCAGCGGCGGCACTTCCAGGTTGAGCACATTGAGGCGGTAGAACAGGTCTTCGCGAAACGCGCCGGTGCCGACCATCTGCTCCAGGTCACGGTGGGTCGCGCTGAGAATGCGCACATCGACTTTCACCTCACGCTCACCGCCGACCCGGCGGAAGCTGCCGTCGTTGAGAAAACGCAGCAGCTTGGCCTGCAGATACGGCGACATCTCGCCGATTTCATCGAGAAACACCGTGCCATGGTTGGCCAGTTCCAGCAGCCCCGGCTTGCCGCCACGTTGGGCGCCGGTAAAGGCCCCAGGGGCATAGCCGAACAGTTCGCTTTCGGCGAGGTTCTCCGGCAGCGCCGCGCAGTTCAGCGCCAGAAACGAGGCGTTGCTGCGGGCGCTGATCGCGTGGCAGCCACGCGCCACCAGCTCCTTGCCGGTGCCGGTCTCGCCGCGGATCAACAGCGGCGCATCGAGGGAGGCGACGCGCAGGGCGCGGGCCTTGAGGGTGCGGATCGGAGCCGAGTCCCCGAGCAGCGAATCGAAGCCTTCGGCATGGTCGTGGTGCAGGGCCGCCAGCCGTGCGCCGATGCGGCTCGGCTCATACAGGGTCAGCAAGGCACCGGCGAGCCGGCGCTGGCCGCTGTCGACGGTTTCACTGATCGGTGTGGCCTCCAGCAGCAAAGCTTGGCCGTTGAGGGTGACTTCGCGCAACGGCAGGCGGAAATGCTGTTCCAGCAGGGCGTTGTGCAGCTCCGGGTTGGCGAATAACTCGCCGAGCGGCTGGCCGTCCGGTTCCTGCTCACACAACGCCACCAGCGCCGGATTGGCCAGCAGTACGCGACCGGCAGCATCCACCGCCAGCACCGGGTCGGCCATCGCCGCCAGCAGGGCATCGAGCTGCAAGCGGCGGCGCTGGCCGGGGAGGATGTCGACGATGGTCACCGCTTGCACGCCGCGCACCTTGAACAGCGCCTCGCGCAGCTCGTCGAGCACCGCAGTGCTCAGGGTCGGCGCGTCGATGTAGACGTTCGGCGGCAGCATTTCCACCGCATCCAGGTTGAGATTGCGCCCGCCGAGCAGGGCCAGCACTTCCTGGGTGATACCAACGCGGTCGATAAAGGTGACATGGATGCGCATGCGGGCAACTGGCGGTGGTTAGCTGAGGGGCTGCAGTATGCCCGGTCTGCGTGGCTTAGTTAACCTGGGGGCGTTGCCGACACGCTCGCCGGGTATTTGTCGGCGTGGCTCCAGCGGCGAAGGGCGGTGCTAGAGCAATCATTAACCTGAGCGTAATGAAACCTCTGCCTGCTTGATTGATGGCCCAGCGGTTGAGCTCCTAAGGTGCTGCCACGACAGCGGAACTCGTGGAGTCAGCATGACAACTACAATATCCCCACCGCCGCAATGGTCGCGTCGTCGCGCTGAAAAAGCCCGACGCCTCGATCAGGTGCGCAGCCTCGCCGATGGTGTGGTCCTGCCCAGCGACAAGATAGTCGCGGCGCTCGAAGCCTTGATCGCCCCCGGCGATCGGGTGGTGCTCGAAGGCAACAACCAGAAACAGGCGGATTTTCTCTCCCGCTCGCTGGCCCAGGTCGACCCCGGCCGTTTGCACGACTTGCACATGATCATGCCCAGCGTCAGTCGCGCCGAACACCTGGATCTGTTCGAACGCGGTATCGCGCGCAAACTCGACTTCTCCTTCGCCGGCCCGCAGAGCCTGCGCATCGGCCAGTTGCTGGAAGACGGCCTGCTCGAAGTCGGCGCCATCCACACCTACATCGAGCTGTATTCGCGCCTGCTGGTCGACCTGATCCCCAATGTCGCCCTGGTCGCCGGCTTCAAGGCCGACCGTGCCGGCAATATCTACACCGGGCCGAGCACCGAGGACACCCCCGCCTTGGTCGAGCCGACCGCCTTCAGCGACGGCATCGTTATCGTCCAGGTCAACGAACTGGTCGACGATGTCAGCGAGCTGCCGCGGGTGGACATTCCCGGCTCCTGGGTGGATTTCGTGGTGGTGGCGGATAAACCGTTCTACATCGAGCCGCTGTTCACCCGCGACCCGCGCCACATCAAGCCGGTGCATGTGCTGATGGCGATGATGGCGATCCGCGGCATCTACGAAAAGCACAAGGTGCAGTCGCTCAACCATGGCATTGGCTTCAACACTGCGGCCATCGAACTGATCCTGCCGACCTACGGCGAGTCCCTCGGCCTCAAGGGCAAAATCTGCCGCAACTGGACACTCAACCCGCACCCGACCCTGATCCCGGCGATCGAGACCGGCTGGGTCGAGAGCGTGCACTGCTTTGGTACCGAGCTGGGCATGGAAAATTACATCGCCATGCGCCCGGACGTGTTCTTCACCGGTCGCGACGGCTCGCTGCGCTCCAACCGCATGATGTGCCAACTGGCCGGGCAGTACGCAGTCGACCTGTTTATCGGCGCCACCCTGCAGGTGGATGGCGACGGTCATTCATCGACCGTCACCCGTGGCCGTCTGGCCGGTTTCGGCGGCGCGCCGAACATGGGCCACGATCCGCGCGGCCGCCGGCACGCCACGCCGGCCTGGTTGGACATGTGTTCTGCCGACGGTGCCGGGCCGGTGACCCTGCTCGAACGCGGCAAGAAACTGGTGGTGCAGATGGTCGAGACCTTCCAGGAAGGCGGTAAGCCGACCTTCGTCGACAACCTGGATGCGCTCGAGGTGGCGAGGAAGAGCGGCATGCCGTTGGCGCCGATCATGATCTACGGCGACGACGTCACCCACCTGCTTACCGAAGAGGGCATCGCCTACCTGTACAAGGCGCGCTCCCTGGAGGAGCGCCGGGCGATGATCGCCGCGGTCGCCGGAGTGACCGCCATCGGCCTGCGCCACGACCCGCAAGACACCGCGCGCATGCGCCGCGAAGGCCTGATCGCCCTGCCGGAAGACCTCGGCATCCGCCGCGCCGATGCCAGCCGTGAACTGCTCGCCGCCAAGAGCATCGCCGAACTGGTCGACTGGTCCGGCGGCCTGTACAACCCGCCCGCCAAATTCAGGAGCTGGTGATGAGCGCAGTCAATGCACGACAACCGCAGCTGTCCCTGAGCGAGAGTCTGGCGGACCTGGCGGTGGAGGCGCTGATCGACGAGGCCGACCTGTCGCCCAAACCGGGCCTGGTTGACCGCCGTGGCAGTGGCGCGCATACCGACCTGCACCTGGGTCTGATGCACGCCTCGGCGCTGTCGCTGTGGCCGATGTTCAAGGAAATGGTCGAGGCGGCGCAGGCGCACGGCGAGGTCAGCCAGTCCCTGCGCGAAGCGCTCGGCCGCATCGGCCGTGACGGCGAAGGGGAGATGCTGCGCATCACCGGCGGGGTGAATACCCATCGGGGCGCGATCTGGGCCCTGGGTCTGCTCACCGCCGCCGTTGCATTGGATACCCAAGCGGGTAAACCGGCGGCCGTCGCCTTGCGCGCCGCGCGTATCGCCATGCTCAACGACCGTGCCGCGCCGATCAATGGCGACAGTCATGGCGCCCAGGTCTGCCGCCTGTACGGCGTGCGCGGAGCTCGCGAAGAGGCGCAACTGGGTTTTCCCACAGTGATCCAGCAGGCCCTGCCGCAACTGCAGCGCAGCCGCGAGGCCGCCGCCGGCGAGCAGAATGCCCGACTGGATGCCTTGCTGGCGATCATGGCCAGTCTGGCTGACACCTGCGTGCTCTATCGCGCCGGTCTGGCCGGTCTGAGCAGCATGCAGGGCGGCGCCCGCGCGGTGCTCAAGGCCGGCGGTTGCGCCAGCCTGGATGGACGCCGGCGCCTGCGAGAACTCGATTACGACATGTTGAGGCTACGTGCCTCACCCGGCGGTGCAGCCGATTTGCTCGCCGCGTCTTTATTCCTCGACCGCCTGCAGCCTGCGCTGCCGGCGCAGATTGGGAGTGTCTAAGTATGGAAACCCTGTCTTTTGAATTTCCCGCCGGACAACCGGCGCAGCGCCGCGCACAGGTTGGTTGTGTCGGTTCCGGCGACCTGGAAGTGCTGCTCGAACCCGGCACGGCCGGCAGCCTGACGATCCAGGTGGTGACCTCGGTCAACGGCAGCGCGCCGCGCTGGCAGCAGCTGTTCGAGCGCATGTTCCGTGAGCAGCGCCTGCCGGCGCTGAGCATCTCGATCCACGATTTCGGCGCGACCCCTGGTGTGGTGCGTTTGCGCCTGGAGCAAGGCCTGGAGGAGTTAGCCCATGCATGACGCCAATATCCAACGCCTGCTGCAGCAGCGCAGCTTCACCGAGCTCGGTGCCCGTCAGCGTGCCCGCGCCTTGCTCGACGCCGGTAGCTTTCGCGAGCTGCTCGATCCTTTTGCCCAGGTGGTTTCGCCCTGGTTGCCCAAGCAGGGCATCGTGCCCCAGGCCGATGACGGCGTGGTGGTCGGCAAGGGCCTGATCGACGCTCAACCGACGCTGATAGTCGCTATCGAAGGGGCGTTTCAGGGCGGCAGCCTCGGCGAAGTGGGCGGGGCAAAAATCGCCGGCGCGCTGGAACTGGCCGTCGAGGACAACCGCAACGGTACGCCGACCCGCGCCGTGCTGCTGCTGGAAACCGGCGGGGTACGTTTGCAGGAGGCCAACCTCGGCCTGGCTGCCATCGCCGAAATCCAGGCGGCCATCGTCGAGTTGCGCCAGTACCAGCCGGTGATCGCCCTGATCGCCGGGCCGGTCGGTTGCTTCGGCGGCATGTCCATCGCCGCCGGGTTGTGCAGCTACCTGCTGGTGACCCGCGAGGCGCGCCTGGGCCTGAACGGCCCGCAGGTGATCGAGCAGGAAGCCGGCCTCGACGAGTACGACTCGCGCGACCGGCCCTTCATCTGGAGCCTGACCGGCGGCGAGCAGCGCCACGCCAGCGGCCTGGTGGATGCTTATGTGGCCGACGATGTCGAGCCGATTCGCCAGCAACTGATCGCCTTGTTCCGTCAGGGTAAGCCGGCGTTGCAGCGCAGCCGTCGGCATGCCTGGTTCCTCGAACGCCTGCAGGAGGTCGATACCTCCATCCAAGCCGATGCCGCTGCCGTGCGCCGCGTCTATCAAGGAGAACAGCCATGAGCACTGCTCGCGAACAACGTGGCCGCAGCTGGTTTAACGCCCTGGCTGGCGCGGCTAGCCCCATCGGCGGGCTGCCGGCTTCGCTGCTGGTGGCCGACACCGAGCTGGCCGGCCAGCCGCTGCGCTACCTCTCGGTGGTGGTCGACGAAAACAATCCCTTCCCCCGTGTCCGCAACGGCGAGGTCGGCCTGCTCGAAGGCTGGGGCCTGGCCAAGGCGGTGGATGAGGTGATCGAGGCCGATGCCGACCGTCCGCACAAGCGCGCCTTGGTCGCCATCGTCGACGTGCCGAGCCAGGCCTATGGCCGCCGCGAGGAGGCCTATGGTATCCACCAGGCCCTGGCTGGCGCGGTGGACAGCTACGCCCGCGCCCGCCTGGCCGGGCATGCGGTGATCGGCCTGCTGGTCGGCAAGGCCATGTCCGGGGCCTTTCTCGCCCATGGCTACCAGGCGCAGCGTCTGATTGCCCTGCGCGACCCCGGCGTGATGGTGCATGCCATGGGCAAGGCCGCCGCCGCGCGCATCACCCTGCGCAGCGTCGAGGAACTGGAAACCCTGGCCGCCAGCGTGCCGCCCATGGCCTATGACCTGGACAGCTACGCCTCGCTCGGCCTGCTCTGGGACACCCTGGACGTGGTTGAGGTCGCTCAACCGAGCGCTGAGGATATCGCCCGGGTGGAGGATTGCCTGGGCCAGGCCCTGGCGGATATCGCCAGCGGAGCCAAGGACCTGCGCGGCCGTCTGGGCGCCGCCAATCGCGGCGCGTCCTCGCGGGTGCGCGAGTTGCTGCGCGCCCAGTGGTAAGCGCAGACAGCGCCCGGAGCTAGCCATGACGACCAATACAGTGAGTCTGCCGCGCCCCCACGACCTGCTCTGGGGCTTGCATGCGCAGCACCTAGAGCAGGCTGCGCCGGCCTGGGCGCGCGCCGCGTTGGCAGGTTATGCGCCGGTGGTGGTACGTCGCGCCCCGGCCGAGCCGGGCTGGGTTGCGGTGGGCATCCGCGGTCAGGCCCGTGAACAGCGCTTCGCCACCTGGATGCGCCTGGCCGATATCCGTCGTCGGGTCAGCCCCGAGGCCATTGTCCGTGTCGGCCGTTGGCGCGCCCATGCCCAGCCGCAGTGGCCAGCCTTGCGCGCCCTGGCGCAGGTCGCGCCGCGTCTGGCTGAGTGCGGCCTGGCCTGGGGCGTGACCGGCAGCCTGGGCTTCGAGCTGGCCAGCGGTTTGCCGGCGGTGCATCCGGCCAGCGATCTGGATCTGTTGTTGCGCACCCCGCAGCCGGTGTCGCGGGCCTGGGCCCAGACCTTGTGCGAGCAGCTCGATGGCGCGCCGGGGCGGGTCGATATGCAACTGCAAACGCCCGTCGGGGCCCTGGCCTTGCGTGAGTGGGCGAGGGGTGAGTCACGGGTGTTGCTCAAGACCGGTGGCGGGCCGCTGCTGGTCGGCGACCCTTGGGCGGCTGTCGAGCGGTCGGTGGCATGAGCACGCTCTGGGCATTCCCCGGCCAGGGCGCGCAGCAGCCCGGTATGCTGCATGGCCTGCCGGATGCTCCGGTGGTGCGTGCCTGCCTGGATGAAGCCGGCGCGGTACTGGGCGAACCGGTGCTGGCGCTGGATTCGGCCGCAGCCCTGCGCGATACCCGTGCGGTGCAGCTGTGCCTGCTGATCGCCGGGGTTGCCTGCGCCCGTCTGTTGCTTCAGCGTGGCCATCGCCCGGATTACGTCGCCGGCCTGTCCATCGGCGCCTATGCGGCGGCGGTGATCGCCGAAGCCCTGGATTTTGCCGATGCCCTGCGCCTGGTCGCTTTGCGCGGTGAGTTGATGCAACGCGCCTACCCCAGCGGTTATGGCATGACCGCGATTCTCGGTCTCGACCTGAGCCGTATCGAACGCCTGCTCGAACAGGTGAACAGTGCACAGACGCCGGTCTACTTGGCCAATATCAACGCCGACAATCAACTGGTGATCGCCGGCAGCCATGCCGCCATGGTCCAGGTGGCCGAGCGGGCGCGGGCAATGGGCGCGGGCGCGGCGCGACCACTGGCGATCAGCGTCCCCTCGCATTGTCCGCTGCTGGACGCGCCGGCCGCGCGTCTGGCCGAGGCCTTCGCCCGGGTCAGCCTGCAACCGCCGAACGTGCGTTATCTCAGCAGCAGTTCGGCGCGGCTGATTAGCGATACGGGCAAGTTGCGCGACGATCTGGCCTGCAACATGTGTCGCGTCGTCGACTGGCTGGCCACCCTGCGTACCGCCTACGAGCGCGGCGTGCGCCTGCACCTCGAATTGCCCCCGGGCACCTTGTTGAGCGGGCTGGCGCGGCGGCAGTTCGAACCGGGAATGGTCATCGCCTTTCAAGGCTCGCGCCTGGATACACTGGACGCCATGTTGCGCCAGGAGGTGAGTCGCAGCCGATAAGCCGTGCCGCTTCGCGAAGGACAAAAACAACAACTTCGATCTGGAGAGTGCATTCAAAAGCGTCGTGAGCGCCGGGCAGACAAGGCGAAAAGGGCCGAGAAAGCGGAGTTTACTCAGGTAAATGAGCATTTTGAGGCGGTTTTCAACGCAGTATGGCCAAGCGCAGCAGCTTTTGGAGCACGCTCACCCAAGAGGACAAAGCAATGATTATCTACGGTGTAGCCTTTCTGGCGTTCTGCACCCTGGCAGGCATCTTTATCGGTGAACTGCTGGGCAAACTCATCGGCGTACCCGCCAACGTCGGCGGTGTCGGTATCGCCATGATGCTGTTGATCTTCTTGGGCAGTTATCTGCACAAGCGCGGGGTGCTCGACGCTACGTCCGAGAAGGGCGTGGCGTTCTGGAGTGCCATCTACATCCCCATCGTGGTCGCCATGGCCGCCCAGCAGAACGTCTACGGCGCCCTCAGTGGCGGGCCTATGGCGATTATCGCGGGCACCCTGGCGGTGGTCGTGGCCTTTGCCCTGGTGCCGGTGCTGAGTCGTCTCGGGCAAAAAAAGCCTGAAGCGCTCGACACTACTCCCCTGACCAAACTGCCACGGTGATCGCCATGTACGAATCCTTGATGAAAGTCTTCACCAGCTACAGCCTGATCAGCGGCTTCGCCATCGTCGGCCTGACCATGTGGGTGTCCTACTGGATCTCCGATACCTTCACCAAAGGCCGTCTGCACGGTTCGGCGATTGCCATCCTGCTCGGACTGCTGCTGTCCTATATCGGCGGCGCCTACACCGGCGGGACTAAGGGCCTGGTGGATATCCCGCTGTTTGCCGGTATCGGTCTGCTCGGTGGCTCCATGCTGCGCGACTTCGCCATTGTCGCCACCGGGTTTGGCGTGAGCGTCGACGAGCTGAAACGCGCAGGCTTTGCCGGGGTGCTGGCGCTTTTCGTCGGTGTGGGCACCTCATTTGTTGCCGGGGTCGGCGTGGCCATGGCCTTCGGTTACACCGACGCGGTCAGCCTGACCACCATAGGCACCGGCGCGGTGACCTATATCGTCGGCCCGGTGACCGGTGCGGCGATTGGCGCCAGTTCGGAAGTGATGGCGTTGTCGATTGCCGCCGGCCTGGTCAAGGCCATCCTGGTGATGATCGCGACGCCCTTCGTTGCGCCCTATATCGGCTTGAACAATCCGCGCAGTGCGGTGATCTTCGGCGGCCTGATCGGCACCTCCAGCGGCGTCGCTGGCGGCCTGGCGGCGACCGATCCGAAACTGGTCCCCTACGGTTGCCTGACCGCGGCGTTCTACACCGCGCTGGGCTGTCTGCTCGGGCCGTCGCTGCTGTTCTTCATCATGCGTGGCTTGATGGGTTGACTACCGGTTAGCCGCGCAGCTTTTGCCTTGCGGGTGAGGATCATGCTGGGTTAGGGCGCGCTTAAACCGAGGGCTGGATCGAGCGCTTGCGTACGCCTAACCCAGCCTCGGTTCGGCGCCGACCATTTACCCTTCGTGCTTCAGGCTGTACATGCGGCATTCGGCCAACAACGCGAGCAGGTTGGGGTCGCGCTCCTTGGCTTTCAGAAACACCACGCCGATATGCTGCTGCAGGTGGTATTTGGCCTGCAGTGGAATCAGCTTCACGCGGTTCTCATACACCGCGGCGATGCGCCCCGGCAGCAGGGCGTAGCCGACGCCCGAGCTGACCATGCTGAGCAGGGTAAAGATGTCGTTCACCTGCATCGCCACTTTCGGCTCGAAGCCCGCCTGCTGGAACACCCGCGCACCGTCCTGGTGGGTGGCGAAGCCCTGGCTGAGGGTAATGAAGGTGGCCTCGCGCAGGTCGGCCAAGTCCACCTCGGCTTGTTGGGCAAAGGGCGAATCCACCGGCACGGCGAGGAAGATGTCGTCGGCGAACAACGGCAACTGCTCGCAATCCGGGTCGCTGACACTGTCGTTGAGCGCCACCAGGATGGCGTCCAGTTCCATGTTCTTCAGCTTGTACAGCAGGTCGATGTTGGAGCCGAGGATCAGGTCGATGTTCAACTCACTGCGCCGCAATTTGAGACCCATGATCAACTGCGGCACGGTCTTCACCGTCAACGAATAGAGCGAGCCGAGCTTGAAGCGCTCGGCGGAGTAACCCGCCGCTTCACGGGTCAGGCGCACGCTGTCGAGCACGTTCTTAACCAGCTTCTGCGCCTGCTCTTCCAACACATAGGCGCTTTCCTGCGGAATCAGGTTACGTCCCTCGTGCTTGAACAGCGGGCAGCGCAGCGCGTTTTCCAGCGAATGGATGGCACGGTGCACGCTGACGGTGCTGGTCTCCAGCTCTGTCGCCGCGCGGGCCAGGTTGCCGCTGCGCATAAAGGCCAGAAAGATCTCCAGCTTCTTCAGGGTGAACTCTTCGTCGATCAGCATGGGGCATTTGGCCGGAAAAATACGAAGCTCGATTGTGCCGCATCGGCGCCGCACAATCGCTCAGGCTTTAGTGGCATGAGGCGATGACGCGGCGTTCAACCACAGGTAATGCGATCGATGACCTCGGCCTCGTCGGTGTCGATGTTCAGGCGCCGTGAGTTGTAGTCCAGGGTCATGGCATCGCTGGGTGATAGTACGCGAGCGCTCCGCGCCCCGGCCTGCTGGCGGATCTGCTTGACCAGCTCGGGCGTGGCGGTCTGGCCGAGGTAGCCTTGCACGGCCTCGGCGTTGCATTTGCCGCTCGGGTTGGCGGGCTTGGCCGCGGCGGTATCCGGGCTGTCGACCGAGCTGCAACCGGCCAGGATGGCGAGCAGCGCGACACTGCTGGAAATGAGCGGGTAACGCATGGAATTGTCCTCGGTTCGGCGCGCTTGGGCTGGCAGGCGCGGAGTGATTTTTCTCGTCTATCGGACTGCCGTGCCGGCTGGGCGTTCCGTTTCCAGCCCCGGGATAAGGGGGCGCGCAAACAGTTCAAGCATGTCTGCGGTACGTCAGCAGCACAATACCGCTGACCACTATGGCGCCGCCAATGATCTGCGTCTGGTTGAGCATCTGGCCGAGGACCAGCCAGCCGAGCAGCAGGGTGGCCACCGGCTCGATATTCATCACCGGCGTGTTGCGCGCCATGTCCAGGCGCGGCATGCAGATGAACAGCAGGGAGAAACCGGTGCAATACAGCAGGGCCAGCACGCCCAGGGCGATCCAGCCGGAGGCGTTCGCAGGTGGCTGCAAGCCGCCCGGTATGACGTCGACGCTGCCTGCCGCGAATGTCGCGGTGAACACCACCAGCATGGTCAGCATGCTGCGCAGCGAACCGCGCAGACCAGACAATTTGTGCTCGGTCACCCACAGCGCACTGGCGAAGGCGCAGGCGGCCGAAAACGCCAGACCGATGCCGAGCAACCAGCCGCTGCCGACCTGGTCATGGCTGCTCAGGCGAGCCGGCACGTCGAGGGCGAACAACAGGCCGAAGAGGATCAAGGCCATCAGCAGGGCCGTGCGTCTGCTCGGCGGCGAACCGCCGAGCGCCCAGGTGAGCAGGGCCAGCAGAATCGGGAAGATATTCGCCACCAGCAACGCCAGGGCCACAGGTATTCGCGCCACCGCCGAATACAGGCAGAGGCTTTGTACGGTAATCAGCAACCCCAGCAGCAACTGCCAAGGCCAGGCCCCAGGCACCAGCCGCAGGGGTTGCCGTTGCCACAGGAGCAAGGCCGCGAGCGCCAGCAGGGTCAGCCCGGAGCGGCAGAGTACCGCCAGTAGCACGCCGGCATTCTGGTCGAAGGCGATACGCGCGGCGATATGGTTGCCGGCGAGGATGCAGGCGATCGCGGCCAGCATCAGTACGGCGATAGGGCGGGGGAACGGCGTGGGGGCAGGCATAACGCGCGGGTACTTCCTGGGCAGAATGGACCCTCATCAGGGGCATGGGCCGCCAGCATGGGGCGACGGATGGTGGCGCGCTTTGTGGGCATCGTCAATTGAGCTCATCTAGGCTTCAGCCTGTTAACCACTTGTCGGTTTGGGGGAGCCGATGGCGCAGGAGACACGCACATGTACAGCATGACTCGCACACTCGCCCTGCCGGCGGCCTTGTTGGCCATAGTTTGCAGTTTCGCCAGCCAGGCCGAGCAAGCCGATATGACCTTCTTCGTCACCAGCCAGGGCATGGGTAAGGGCGCCGACCTGGGCGGCCTCGCCGGTGCCGACCAGCACTGCCAGACACTGGCCGCTGCCGTCGGCGCGGGCCAGCACACCTGGCGTGCCTACCTCAGCACCACCGCCAGCGACGGGACCCCGGCGGTCAACGCGGGCGTCCGCATCGGCCCCGGCCCTTGGCAAAACGCCAAGGGCGAGGTCATCGCCCAGACGGTCGCGCAGTTGCACGGCGACAACCAACTGACCAAGGCCACCGCGCTGGACCAAAACGGCATGCCGGTCAAGGGACGTGGCGACTCGCCGAATATGCACGACATCCTCACCGGCTCGAAGGCCGATGGCACGGCGTTCGCCGCGGGAACCGATCTTACCTGCAGCAACTGGACCAGCAGTGGCGAAGGCGCTGCCCAGGTCGGTCACCACGACCGCATGGGCCTGCGCGACGACGCGCCATCGCGCTCGTGGAACTCCTCGCACCCCTCGGCGGGTTGCAGCCAGGAAGCCCTGGCCAGCACCGGCGGCGCGGGGCTGCTGTACTGCTTCGCGGTGGATTGAGCCGGCCTGGGCGAAACCCCGGCTGAGGCCGTCAGTCCACACCACCAGCGTGCGCGGCCGATCCGAGGTGAACGGCCTCGGTCGCCTCCCAGCAGCCGGCGGTCAGTGGCCGCTGAATGGCAGGGCCGCGGCGGAAACTCAGGCGTCCAGTATCACCTCGAAGCCGCCGTAGATCAGGCGTTGACCATCGAACGGCATGGGGTTGCGGTCCGGCTGCAGGCGAGGGTCGGCCATGACCTTCTGCATGCCCACGTCACGCGTCTGCCGGGATGGCCAGGTCACCCAGGAAAACACCACCGTCTCGTCGTCCTTGCGCTTCACCGCCATCGGGAATGAGGTCAGCTTGCCTTCGGGCACGTCATCGCCCCAGCACTCGACGACGCTCAGCGCACCGTACTCTTTGAACACCGCCGCGGCCGCTTGCGCATGCCGCAGGTAGAGTTCGCGGTTGGCAGTGGGGACGGCGACGACGAAGCCATCAACATAGGTCATGATCGATCTCCTGCTCGGATTGGGGGAGGGCGCAGTCACGTGCGCGGGATCGGTGCGCCAGCGGGGCCATGCCGATCTACCTAGTAGTCGACCCACCCGGCAGCAGATCGACACGCCCACCGGCCCGCGAGGTCCGTGCCGACCAGTGGTAGTTTCCGCGTCGCCGACGCTCACCCCCAAAACAAAAAGCCCCGGACCAGGTCCGGGGCTTTGCTTGGCTGAGGCCGCAAACACGACCCGGGGTCAGGCCAGCAGGTAGAAGGCGCCCGAGATCACCACGCCGGAATACAGCAGGGTGATCAGGCAGTAGCCCATGATGTCCCGCGCGCCCAGGCCGACGATGCCGAGCAGGGGCAGCGCCCAGAAGGGTTGGATCATGTTGGTCCAGGCATCGCCCCAGGCAATGGCCATGGCCGTCACCGCTGGCGAGACGCCCAGCGCCTGGGCGGCGGGCAGCATGATGGGGCCTTGTACGGCCCATTGGCCGCCACCGGAAGGCACGAAGACGTTGACCACGCCGGCGCTGAGGAAAGCCAGCACCGGCAGGGTGTCGGCCGACGCCCAGGCAATGAATTGCTCGGTGATCTGCCGGCCAAGCGAAACCCCATCGGCGTTGACGCCCATCATCATGCCCATGATGCCGGCGTAGAAGGGGAACAGCAGCACGATCCCGCCGATCCCGCGCACGCTGGTTTCCACGGAGCGCATGTAGCGCTCGGGCGTGCCATGCAGCAGCAGGCCGCAGAACAGGAACATGGCGATGACCACATCCAGACCCAGGACAAAGCCTTTGCTGCTGAAGTGGCTGAACAGGTACACGCCCGCGATCGCCACCAGGGCAAGGCCGAGGATACGGCTGTCATCCAGGCGTTGGGCGGGGGTGGTGCGTTGCGGCAGCTCCGCGTCGGTCTCGACCAGGCGAGCCGGATCGGCCACCTTGGCATTGCTGCGCGGGTGCATGGCCCAGTTGAGCAGCGGCAAGCCGATCACCAGCAAGCCGATGATCACCAGATTCAGCGGCGTGAGCAGGGTTTGCGCGACACCCACGGGCTCCGTCAGGACCCCGGCCGTGATGCGCGCCAGGTCGGGGCCACCGGTTGCCATCGACAATGGAATCGAACCCGATAGGCCGCCGTGCCAGATGAGAAAACCGGAGTACGCCGAGGCCACCAGCAGCGGGTAGTCCACCCCCGCGACCTTGCGCGCCAGGGCGCGGGCAAACACCGCACCGATCACCAGGCCGAAACCCCAGTTGATCCAGCAGCCCACCAGTGCGACCAGGGTCACCAACACCACGGCCTGCCCCGGCGTGCGCGCCAGGCCAGCCAGGCGATCCAGCTGGCGGTTGACGATGGGGGCGCTGGCCAGCGCATGGCCGGTCACGAAGATCAGGCTCATCTGCATGGCGAAGGCCAGCAGTGACCAGAAGCCGCTGCTCCAGTGTTGCACCATGGCCGGCAAGGCTTGTTGGGTGGAGAGCATCCCCGCCACCAGCACAATCAGGGTCAAGATGGCGGAAAACACGAAGGGCGAGGGGAGGTAGCGTTGCACCAGGGCCACGCTGAGGCCTATCACTTTATTGAACATCGATAACTCCGGTTATTGTTATGGGCCTTGTGGGCATGACGCGTTCGACGCAGCGCGCATCCGAACGCTGACGATTAGTTATTCCCAGGAGGTATGTGCTGCGCAGTACAAGCGGCCAGGGTCATGCTGGGCAACCACAGCACCGGAGTGTCGCGCGGGCAAGTTGATACTTTTAGTTTGTTTTCTTGCGATATTAATTTGCAAAGCAAATAAGTTGGTGTTTGTTGCCCGTACATAACAGATGGGTCTGCGTCTGGCCATTTGACTAAGGTCTAACCTCAAATCGTCCGTGCCATCGCTATTCAGCCATGGGTAAGGGGAGGTGCCTCATCTTTCTCCTTCCAGCCTTCCGCTTGCGTCCTGCGACGAATCAACTCGCTCTCGGGCCAGTCCGCGCCGGGTGGCCTGCAGTCCAGCATTGAGTGGGGTATCTGGTCATGCTCTATGCCTCGGTCGAACGGGCAGCTGGCGTGGCCTATCAGAAATATCCAACGGAGTCGGCTGGGTGCGACGCGTGCGCGGTGGTCTGCTCGAGTAGCCGAATCTGGTGCGATTTAACCCAGCAAGGCTGCTGCGCTTGCCGGCCAACCACCACCACATTTCACGCCATCCACGAAGCCCCTCTACTTAGCGACAGCACACAAGCGGGGCTACCCGAACAGGCTCAGGGCTATGTTCCGACGCGCTGCGGGCCATGGCCCGGCACTGCCGGCAGGCCCGTCTGGCGGATCAGTGCGGCCTGCCATTCGCCCGCGGTGAAGGCATCGACCTCTTGCAGCAGGGTGGTCTTGCCCGCGATCAGGCTCGCCACCGGCACGCCGTCGCGGTACAGCAGGCGATTGCCGCTCAGCGCCGGCACCTTGTTACCGGGCAGCAGGGTACCGATCAGGTTCAGCGGGTCGCAACCGGACAGGCTGACCAGGCTGCCGTCGGCTGGACGCTTGCGCACCTCGCGCAGCAGACCGAGCGCTTCCGGCAAGGCGAACTGTTCGCCGGCAACCCCGGCGACGAAGCGTCCGCCACGGATTTCGCCACGCGCCTCGAGGCGGTGATAGACCCGCAACAGCTCGCGCCACGGCGGCAGCCAGTCGGCCTCGCGTGCCAGCAGGCGCCAGCAGACCACGCCGTAACGGCGCAGCAGGGTGCGCGCCACATGCTCCAGGGTTTCGGCACTGCTGCTGTTAGCGGTGGCCTGTGCCTCGCTGGGCGCCCGCAGCAGCGCCCAGCGTCCGGCGTCCTGCATGTTGGCCAACGCCCGCCGCGCACGACGCTGCTGTTGGCTGCGCTTGGCCGCCGGCAGCAACAGCGAGCGCAGGCCGGCGAAGCTGTCGGCGTTGGCCAGGCCGAGGGCCACCAGTTCGCCCAGGCTGTCCTCCAGCTCGCTGCGCAGCAGGCGCGCCTCGTCCTGCAACTCGTCGAAGAACAACGCGCCCTGGCTGGTCAGCACCTGGCGCAGGCGCTCGGCTTTGGCGGACAACTCGGCGGGCGGCGCATCGACCAGGCAGGCGCGCCACAGGCCCAGGCTCTTGCGCGGCAGCAGGACGATCGGCGTGCTGCGCAGCGGGCCGCCGGCCGAGCGACTGCGCCCGGCCAGGCGGCACCAGACCAGACGACCGGAGCGACACAGGTCGTCCAGCCAGTTGATCCCGTAGTCGCTGACCCGGCTCGGCAGGAGTTCGCTCTCCCAGGCCCCGGCCGCTGCCTGAAAGCCTTCCAGCTGGCCGAGCACGCCGGCCAGGGCCTCGGCGCCGCGGACCCGGTTGGCCGGCGCTACGCGTTGCCAGTCGAACAGAAAACGCATGAAGTCGGCGCGTGCCACCGGCTCTATCTCGCGGCGCAGGCGCCCCACCGTGTAGCGGTGGATGCGCGCCAGCAAGTGGCGTTCGCACCACTCTTCTTCACTATTGCCCGCCTGCTCCGCACCACCTGGGGTAAAGCGTCCGCGCAGCACATGGCCCTCTTGCTCCAGGCTGAGCAGGGCGAGGCTCACTGCCGCCTCGCTCTGCTGCAACTCGGCGGCGATGCGCGGCACTGGCAGGGGGCCGAAGCCGCTGAGCCGCGCCCGCAGCAGCTCGACCCGGGCGGCCTCCTCAGTCCAGACCTGGTCGAAGCCCTGCGGCGCCTGGATCGGTGGTTTCAGCTCGGCCTGGGGGTAGAGCGGCAACAGTTGCGTCAGGCGTTCGGCCGCCAGCCACAGCGCCGGTTGCCCCGCCAGTTGCAGGCAGGTCGCGCGCCTGGCTTTACCCAGTTGTGCCAGCCAGGCCGGCCAGCCGGCATTGGCCTGGGCCTCGGCCTGGGTGATGCAGCCCAGGCTCAGCAAGGCTTCGTGCATCTCATCGGCATCGCGCACCAGGGGCCAGGCTTCTGCGGCCACCGCCGCGATGGCGTCGAGATCCAGGGCGCCGAGGTCGTCGGCCGATTCCGGGTCGCTCCAGCGGCGGTTCTGCACCGCCTGGGTGCGGCGCTCCTCCAGCGGCGCGTCGTCGAGGAAACTGTAGGGACGGGCGCTGAGGATTTCCGCCGCCAGCGCCGAGGGCGCCGGCAAGTCGCGGGCGATCAGCTCGACTTGACCGGCCTCCATGCGCCGCAGCAGGGCCAGCCAGGCCTCGCAGTCCATGGCCTGGTGCAGGCAGTCGTCGAGGGTCTGCGCCACCAGCGGGTGATCGGGAATCTCGCGCTCGCCGACCAGGTTCTCCTGGCACGCCACCTGGTCGGGGAACACCGTGGCCAACAGGTCTTCGCTGCGCATGCGTTGCAGTTGCGGCGCCACCTTGCGGCCGCCGGCGAAGCGCGGCAAGGCCAGGGCGACGCCGGCGTTCCAGCGCCAGCGCACGGCGAACAACGGCGCATCCAGCACCGCCTGGGTCAGCAAGTGTTCGGCGCTGTTGCTGTGCAGGTAGCGCCACACCTCGTCCAGCGGGAAGCTGTGACTGGTGGACAGCGAGAGGATCAGCGCATCCTCGGTGGCGGCGGCCTGCAGTTCGAAATTGAAGCTGCGGCAGAAACGCTTGCGCAACGCCAGGCCCCAGGCGCGGTTGAGGCGGCTGCCGAACGGCGAGTGGATGATCAGCTGCATGCCGCCGGATTCGTCGAAGAAGCGCTCCATCACCAGTCGCCGCTGGGTCGGCAGACCGCCCAGGGACTGCCGCGCCCGCGCCAGGTACTCGACTATCTGCTGCGCCGCCGACTCGCCCAGGCCGATGGACTGCATCAGCCAGGTAGTGGCGGCGTGCAGGCGGTCCTCGCTGCTCTTGCCGGTAGCCTCCTCGCGGCCAAGGCCGCTCCCACCCAGACCACTGCCACCAAGGTCACTGCCACTCTCCCCTGTGGGAGCGGCCTGGGCCGCGATTGGCGGACAGTCAGCTACCACTGAATCCTCGGCAGCCGGCCCGGGATCATCTGGCCGCTCACCCACCAGCAGCCGCTCCACCGCTTCGCGCAGCCGCGCCACGCTGGCCGACAGCTCGTCGCTGCGTCCCGGTGCCTCACCCAGCCAGAACGGAATGCTCGGCGGCAGACCCTGGGCATCCTCGACCCGCACCTTGCCCGGCTCGACCCGCAGGATGCGGTAGGACTGGTTGCCCAGCTGAAAGATATCGCCGGCCATGCTCTCGATGGCGAAGTCCTCGTTGAGCGTGCCGATCTGCAGGCCCTGGGGCTCCAGCAGCACGCTGTAATCCCCCGTGTCGGGAATGGTGCCGCCGCTGGTGAGGGCGGTCAGGCGGGCGGCGCGGCGACCGCGCAGGCGGCGATTGACCGCATCGCGATGCAGATAGGCGGCGCGCACGCCACGGCGGCCGCTGTAACCCTCGGCGAGCATCTTCAGCAGGGCATCGAAGGTCGCGCGCGGCAGGCCGACATAGGGCGCGGCGCGGGTCAGCAGTTGGTAGAGGTCGTCCTCGCGCCATTCGCGGCAGGCCACCTCGGCGACTATCTGCTGGGCCAGCACGTCCAGCGGCGCCTGGGGGATGACCAGGGCATCCAGCTCGCCGCGGCGCACGCAGTCGAGCAGCGCGGCGCACTCGATCAGCTCGTCGCGCGACTGCGGAAACAAGCGGCCCTTGGGCGTGCCGCCGACGCTGTGGCCGGAGCGGCCGACCCGCTGCAGCAGGGCGGCAATGCTGCGCGGCGAACCGATCTGGCAGACCAGCTCGACTTCGCCGATGTCGATGCCCAGTTCCAGCGAGGCGGTGGCCACCAGCACCCGCAGTTCGCCGCGCTTGAGGCGCTGCTCGGCGTCCAGGCGCAGCTCCTTGGCCAGGCTGCCGTGGTGGGCGGCGACCGCCTGGTTGCCCAGGCGCTCGGCCAGGTGGCGGCAGGCGCGCTCGGCCAGACGCCGGGTGTTGACGAACAGCAGGGTGGTACGGTGCTGCCCAGCCAGTTCGGCCAGGCGGTCGTAGACCTTGTCCCACACCTCGTGGCTCATCACCGCTTCCAGCGGCACGGGCGGCACCTCGATGGCCAGGTCGCGGGCGCGGCTGTAGCCGATGTCGACTATCACGCAGTCGCCGGGCGGCCTCGGCGGCTCGGCGGCGGGCTCGGGCAGCAGCGCCAGCTCCGCCTGTACGACCTCCGGGTCGTCCGGCGGCAGCGGCGCCTGGCTGCCGAGCAGGAAGCGCGCCACCGCCTGCAGCGGCTTCTGCGTGGCGGACAGGCCGATGCGCAGCAGCGGACGGCGGCACAAGGCCTCCAACCGTTCGAGACTGAGCATCAGGTGGCTGCCGCGCTTGCTCCCGGCGATGGCATGGATCTCGTCGACGATCAGGCTGCGACAGCCGGCCAGCATCGCCCGGCCGGAGTCTGAGCCGAGCAGCACGTAGAGCGACTCCGGGGTGGTAACCAGGATGTGCGGCGGGCATTTGCGCATCGCTGCGCGCTCGCTCGGGCTGGTGTCGCCGGTGCGCACCGCCGTGCGAATCTGCACGTCGGCCAGGCCCTGGCGCTGCAGTTCGGCGCGAATCCCGGCCAGCGGTTCCTCGAGGTTGATGCGGATGTCGTTGGACAGCGCCTTGAGCGGCGAGACGTACACCACGCTGCAGCGCTCCGGCAGCGTGCCGCCCTGACTCAGGCCGTCGCGCACCAGTTCGTCGATGGCGGCGAGGAAGGCGGTGAGGGTCTTGCCCGAGCCGGTGGGCGCGGCCACCAGGGTCGAGCGGCCAGCCCGGATCGCCGGCCAGGAGCCAACCTGAGCCGCCGTCGGCGCCTCGAAGACACTGCGAAACCAGGCCGCGACCGCCGGATGGAACGCCTGCAACACGGCGTCGGGCTGGGCTGAAAGGGACGTCGGCTTCATGGCGTCCATCATGCTAGCCTGCAGTCGCTAAATAAAGGCTCAGGGCGCAGTGGCGGATGGTCGGCCAGCCGCCACTACCGCGCCGTAGGCTGGCGTAGAGCGCAGCGAAACCCAGCAAACACCGCCCAGCCGGATTGGCCGTCTGACCGGCTAATGCGTCATTCCAGCCCGCCGTCCGTTGCAATCAATCGCCGCCGCGCTTGCCTCACCCCACCCCAAGTTACATACACTCTGCCTTTCTCTTTTTCAGGCAAGGCCCTCCCGTGCAACCGGTGATCTCGATCCAGCAACTGAGCAAGACCTACGCATCCGGCCACCCGGCGCTGAAAACCATCAACCTGGATATCCGCAAGGGCGAGATCTTCGCCTTGCTCGGGCCCAATGGCGCCGGCAAGACCACGCTGATCAGCATCATCTGCGGCATCGTCAATCCCGGTGCGGGCAGGGTACTGGTCGATGGTCACGACATCATCAAGGACTACCGCGCGGCGCGCGCGATGATCGGCCTGGTGCCCCAGGAGCTGTCCAGCGAGGGTTTCGAGAGCGTCTGGGCGACGGTCAAATTCAGCCGTGGCCTGTTCGGCAAGGGGCCGAATCCGGCCTATCTGGAGCAGGTGCTGCGCGACCTGTCGCTGTGGGACAAGAAGGACGCGCGGATCTTCGAACTGTCCGGCGGCATGAAGCGCCGGGTGATGATCGCCAAGGCGCTGTCCCACGAGCCGCAGATCCTGTTCCTCGACGAGCCCACCGCCGGCGTCGACGTCGAGCTGCGCCGCGACATGTGGAACATGGTCCGTGGCCTGCGTGCACGCGGCGTGACCATCATCCTCACCACCCACTACATCGAGGAGGCCGAGGAGATGGCCGACCGCGTCGGCGTCATCAGCCAGGGCGAGATCATCCTGGTCGAGGACAAGCAGGCGCTGATGCACAAACTCGGCAAGAAGCAGCTGACCCTGCAATTGCAGCAGCCGCTGGCGAGCATTCCCGCCGAACTGGCCGGGCATCCACTGGAACTGGCGGACGACGGCCACGCCCTGGTCTTCACCTTCGACGCCCAGCGCGAGCATACCGGCATCGCCGAGCTGCTCAAGGACCTGGCCCAGCGCGGCATCGACTTCAAGGACCTGCAGTCCAGTCAGAGTTCTTTGGAAGAAATCTTCGTCAGCCTGGTACACCGGGAGCCGCGTCCATGAATTTCTATGCCATCAAGGCGATCTACCTGTTCGAGCTGGCGCGCACCTGGCGCACTCTGCTGCAGAGCATCGCCACCCCGGTGATCTCCACCTCGCTGTACTTCGTGGTGTTCGGCTCGGCCATCGGCTCAAGCATGACCGAGGTGCATGGCGTCAGCTACGGCGCCTTTATCGTGCCGGGGCTGATCATGCTGGCGCTGCTCACCGAGAGCATCTCCAACGCCTCCTTCGGCATCTACATGCCCAAGTACTCCGGGACCATCTACGAGGTGCTGTCGGCGCCGGTGTCCTACCTGGAAATCCTCATCGGCTACGTCGGCGCGGCGGCGACCAAGTCGATCATCCTCGGCCTGGTGATCCTGGTTACCGCGCGCCTGTTCGTCGATTTCGAGATTCTCCATCCGCTGTGGATGCTGGCCTTGCTGGTGCTGACGGCGGTGACCTTCAGCCTGTTCGGCTTCATCATCGGCGTTTGGGCCGACGGTTGGGAGAAGCTGCAGGTGGTGCCGGCGCTGATCGTCACGCCGCTGACCTTCCTCGGCGGCAGCTTCTACTCGATCAGCATGCTGCCGCCGCTGTGGCAGACAGTGACCCTGTTCAACCCGGTGGTGTACCTGATCAGCGCCTTTCGTTGGAGCTTCTACGGTGTGTCGGACGTCAACGTGGCGCTCAGCCTGGGGATGATTCTCGGCTTTCTGCTGCTGTGTATCCTCACGGTCGGCTGGATCTTCAAGAGCGGCTATCGCCTGAAGAGTTGAGCGGCGGCTGCGCCACGGGGATGGCCAGCCAGCAGGGCGCGGCACTGGAAATCTATCCGAGCTAACACGTGCCGCTTCCACTTTGTCTTTTAAAGCAGGCACACTTCCCCCGGCAGCAATCGCTCTATCGAACCAGGGCGTGGAATTAGCGAGCCGTAATGGCCATGCAGTGCTTGGAAGTACTGAACAAAGGAGTTGGGAATGGACGCCAGGGAAAAACAGATGGCCGAGTTGTTGAGCTTGACGGCGCGCAGCCTCACCCATCTGACCGCCTCGATAACGGCGATGTCGTTCGAGTTGATTGCTAGCGAAGACAAGGTCGTACGGGCAGCCGGCAAACGCATGATTACGCGTATGGCGGCGGTCAACACCGAGCTGGATCAGCAGTGGCAGATCATCAGTCATTTATCAGGCGTGATGGAAGCCCCACCGCACGCCATGGAAGAGGTGCTCTTGCAGCCTCTGTCCATGGAGATGGCGGATAGCTAGGACGCCGAGGTTACGGCGGGCCTCGACAAGTAGCGCCGCAGTCGCAACCGACAAGGTTTTTCGACTAGCCCCCTAAGTAGCAGTTGCCCGATGATCACGCGTCAGCGCGGGTCACTCGGCCTGCCCATCAAGCCTGCGGCGAGCCCAAATGCTGCAATACCAGCCCCCAGCCCCCAGCCGATGACGCGGCGCTCTTCCCGCCACCTCGCAGAAGTTATCGCTGTCTAGCCTGAGCCTCGGAATGAGGCTATTCGATTAGGGCCGTTGACTGATTTCTACAGTGTTCACATTGGCAAAAGCCGGAAACGAAAAAGCCCTGTCGGAAAACAGGGCTTTAGCTTGAATAATCTGGAGCGGGCGAAGGGAATCGAGCCCTGTTCCAGCCTTGGTGATCAATGACCTACGTTGGCTAAAGCTGGCTGTTTGGCGGTGTTAGCATTCTCTATTTTGGTCAGTGATGGCCTTCCCGAGTCTGTGATTTCGACACTTTTTCGACACGAGCGCTAGACAGTCTTACACCCTATCAGTAGCTTCTAGCCGCAATGGTGTTGTGATCCGTTTGGCATCCGGTCTTGCCTCATGTCGCTAGTTAGTCCTGCTCGTGCCGCGTTTGCCGTTTGACGGGCAGGTAAATCAAGGGCTTAGCGCGTGACAGGGAATGTTATCAGACACCTGGAAGTTGTGTTGTGCGACAGTAATGTCGCCTAATTGTAGTTAGCAAAAATTCAGAAATGGGTGCCATTTAACATGGAGTGTAATACTGAATTATTACCTATTGCCGGAGTTGTCATTGGAGCAGCCATTCCACTTCTTAAAGACTGGCTTTCAGGCCGTAGAGTAGAGAAAATTGAAAAAATAAAACTTCATGACATTAAGAAACTAGAAGCATACCAAAGAGCATATAAATTCTCGTCAACGCTCAGGCTATCACTGTTAGACTCCACGCAATCCGAAGATTTAGCTTTTTTAAATGGCTGTGCTGCTGAATTATTTTCCACTATAGGATACCTACCATATTACTCACCACAGGTACGAAGCAGCCTGGTTGAATTGGAGCAGGTAATAGAGGCAGTCATGAATAACATCATGGATGAAGAATATAACATAGGTCTGGTTGAAAAAAGAGTTGGCCCGCTCTCCATAAGACTCAAGAGCGAAATCATCAAAGAATTAAATGCTTGGTGGTGATTTCTGCTAACAAGCGACTCTCCCAGCGATCACCCGAACGACTCGGTATCGGCAAGTGTGGTGCAAGAAGAGTCCATTACAGCACTCAAAGCACTCATTTCGTTCGCTGGGGCGAGCTAATCATTAGAAGACAAGGAGAGACCATGGATTGGCTAACATTTTTAAGCAGCATTATCAATGCTCTTGCTTGGCCTGCCACGCTTATAGTTCTACTTGTATTAATTCGAAAGCAGCTTCCGCAAATTGCGAGATCCTTGCGCCGACTCAAGTACAAGGACATTGAGATGGAGTTTGGCGAAACAGCGGAGGCAATAGCTAACGAGGTTAAAGCTATAGTCCCCGCTACGCAGTCAGAGAGCAACATTGCAGGCCAAGAGAAAAGTGTGGTTAAAGCAAGGTTGGAAGCAATTGCGGACTTAGCACCTCGTGCAGCGATTCTTGAGTCTTGGTTACAGGTTGAGGCTGCTGCCGCAGATGTAATTCGTCAAAATAATCTTGGCGTTTCAACTCCCTATCCAGGGCCAATGCGCTTGCGTGATAGCCTTCTAAAAGGAGGAGTGCTGGACAAACGTAAAATAGCTATATTTGAACAGCTCCGGACTTTGAGAAATGAGGCTGTTCATGTGCCAGAAGCAGAGTTTACTAAGGCGGCAGTGTCCAACTACATAGAGTCAGCTATAGCAATCGCCTCCTACCTCGAAGGCCGCGTTTTGGCTTCTAACTAGTGTTTCAGGTCGCTCGCTCGGGACTGGCTAAAGCCAGCCACTTATTCAAATGTTAGACCCCAGAGGAATCTATGCGGAAACTTGCAATTCTCCTGAATATTGGGCTTATGTGTATGATTGGCTACCTGCTATATGAAAAAGGAATGCCCGGTAAGCATGAGGTCTTCTTGTTTGTCCTAGTTATTTCAACTCCAGCAATTAACCTGCTCGCGCTTTTGCTTTCTAAAAAAGAAGTGAGCCCCGGCCTCATATCTCTTTATATTGAGCGAAAAAAACTAGAGGAGGCTCAGCGGATCAATAACATTAAAAAGAACTTGTAGTTTGAGCGTCTAATAATGCGCTAAGTCGTTCGCTTTGCTCACTGGGGCCGGCTAAAGTCGGCCCTTTAGCTTAATTGTTCGCAGTCATAGGAAGTGATGAGTAAATATGGATATCGCAATAGTGTTAAGTTCAGGTGTGGTGGCAGGTATAATTGCCGGGCTGGTCACCTTGAGAACGTCTGAGAGAAAAATCGCAATTGAAAATATAACTAAACAAAGAGAGGTGTGGCGAGATAAAATTAGAACGAAATCTTTAGGTGTAACAAATGCCATTGAAAATAAAGCTCTTTCAGAATTGTGTGAGTTATATACTGGGTTTTCACATTTGTTAAATCCTGAAGACATGGAAGATTTTGCCATCTTAAGTCTGCTGTGGAACTTTAAATCAGGGAGGCTTGACGAAGAATCACATTTGGAATTTATAGAACGTGTCTCGCTTTTGTTAAAGCATGACTGGGAAAGGGCTAAGAGAGAAGCCAAGCCCTGGTTCTTTTTCACTAAAGAGCCTAAAAGAATGGAATACAATAATTTTAGCAATAAACGGTCGACGGCTAACAAACAACGTCAGTCGGATGCATAAATTCGCCGCTGCTTTGGGCGTTAGAATGCGGTCACTCAGTCTCTATAATTCAGGCCAACACTCGCTCGGCAGTTTCGGCGCTCTACGCTGCCTTCTTTGTGCGGCCAGCAGGCACGATCTTTCATGCTCGGTGTTTGCTTGACGATTGTGACCTTCATCTTCTCAACAGGCTTTTCGACCGGCTGGGGTGCCTCAGCGAAGCTAGCTATGTTGTCAGCACCACGTGGGATGTAGTTGTGGTCGTTGAATGTGGTTTGCTTGGTTGAGGCGTTCGCCATTTCGGCTTGGCTGTGGGCCATATTGGACTGAGTTTGCAGGTCGCGTCTTGCCTGCTCGTCAACGATCCTGTCCCAGTCCTTGCTGATTACTTTCTCTGGCCGTGTTATCTCAGTAACTGGCACCGGCCTGGAGTGGGTGCTTTTGTCGGCCAGATTCTGCACGGTCCCTTTCAGGAATGCCGTCCCTGCTACTTGCAGCAGCCCCAGGGTGATGCACGTGCCGATAACGCTCGGAATGATCCAGGTTTTGGCACTGCTCCTGCGGGAGCTTGTTCTGATGATCCAGGTGCGTCGTTCCAATCAGCATTCATTTTTAACTCTCCCTGTCCTTCGGGCGTACCAGCGCTTATCGACCCAGGCTGTGTGAAAACGTTTTAGAGCGTGTTTGACAGTCAGAATCGCAACGGAAAACGCTTTCCTATGCAGATTTTATGGCTGCTGACCAACCAAACGCTGTCAGATTTTACGTAGCAACGCAGACTTCAAAATGGTGTCTGCGATTTTTACACAGCCTCGACCCGTTGCGGACGTGAAAGGTTTAGCCAGACTACCGGCTGCTCGTGGTGGGGAGCCGTCAGAAAATGGTCTTGGTGACCTTGGCTACACCTTCGACTAGATCCTTGACTTCATCCACAGTAGGTTCATCTGTCTTGCTGTGATCGCATTTGTTGCGAATGTCAGCGAGATGTTGGTGGAAGCGCCACTGCGAAGTCTCGATGACATCGGCATCCTTCAGCGCTTGGTTGTAGTCGGAAATGCTGGGGTGTTTTTTCGTTATTTTTACATTGTGGTTCTCGCAGACCTGCCCAAGATGGCCTTCGAGCACCACACCGGCGATGGCACCGGCGCCGCGGGTGAACTTGTTTTTCAGCAGCTCGCGGGCAGCATCAAGTTCTGAATCAAAGAGGTCAGCCTGTACGAGTTGCTTAATGTCGAACAGCGAGCTTTCGAATCGCCGCTTGATGGCTTCAACGATTGCGATCTGCTGGTCTAGCAGGTTAAGTGCTGCCTTACTGTCTGCTTTCACCTCGCCGAGGCGGGTCATGCGCAAGCCTTGGCAAGCATCCTCAATTCGATAATTCTCGAAACTGATTTCTTTCCGGTTTTTTGGTTTTTCGTAGAGACGGATGAAGTCGGCCAGCCGATCAGGCAGTAGCTGCTTCACGATTGCTAAAGCTTCCGAATACCAGTGCTGGTAGATGCTAAGAAATGGCTTCAATTCGCTTATTAATTTGTTGGCCTGCTTCTCATCCCCGTTCAGCTGCCTGATGAGTGTGTCGAGAAATTCCTTGTGGCCATAAGCTAAGTATATGAGGGAGTTCTGCACCTGGCCCGCTTCCACCAAAAGATCATCAAGGTCCTTTCGGTACTTCTCCAAGTTCGATATTGCCATCGGTATCCCTACTCCAATTAGATCTTTCGTTAGTACTGCCGAGTGCTTAGCCCAGCCGCGCAAGGATCGAGAGTTATGACAGATTTCCCCATGCGACAAGGCTTCGCTCCTACTCCGCGTCACCGCTGCGACTGGTCCACTAGAATGCCGAATGTCCGGCAACCAGCTCTTCAGAAGTTACCGGGGCAATACCACACCTGCAAGTTCGCGGAGGTCCAGGGTTTCTTTCACTAGCACATCGAGGCGAGCGACGTCGCGCCGGGCATTGAGCGGTGGGCAGTGAATCAGTTCAAGCGGATAAGGGGATGGATTTATTTTCCCTACTCTAAACGGCCGCTTTTGTCGGATGTTGCCCGCCACTGCTGTTAGCTACGTGGCTGGTTTCGACACTTTTTCGACACCACAAAACCCCGGAAACGAAAAAGCCCTGTCGGAAAACAGGGCTTTAGCTTGAGCAATCTGGAGCGGGCGAAGGGAATCGAACCCTCGTTATCAGCTTGGGAAGCTGGAGTAATGCCATTATACGACGCCCGCTTTTGCGGATGCCTTTGTACCAGAAGTCGCGCGCTAAAAGAAGCCCGCACCGAACGCAATCTTGTTGCGACTCGGTGCTAGAGCGGCAGAGTGGCATGTTTCATACGGCCATCGCGTGTTGCAGTTCGGCTTGCGGGCGGATGGTCGTGCTGCGCTGCGGCGCGCTTTGCAGAAAGCCCAGCAGTACATCCCGGCTTTGCAGCCAGGCGGCCTTGTGTTCCATGTCGAGGAAGTGCCCGGCATTGTCGATGGTGGCGAAGTGGCAATCGCTGAGGTGTTGGGTGAGCACGCGCACGTCCTCCGGCGCGGCGTATTCATCGTGCTCGCCATTGACGAACAGCAGCGGAATCTTGATGCCGGCCAGGCACTCCATCTGGCAGTGATTTTCCATGTGCACCACCTGATCGACGTGGGAGAACATTTGCCGGTATTCGTGTGCGTCCAGGCTGGCGATGTGGCGATGGTTGAAGCGCTTGAACAGCGACGGCAGGTGTTTGCCGATGGTGTTGTTGACCAGGTGGCCGAGATTGCTGCCATCTGCTGCGTGCAGGTAGTTCAGGCCTTTTTCCAGGTAGTCGAGCATCGGTTCGTTGAGCAGCGGCGAGAAGGAGGTGATCACCGCTTTTTCGATGCGTGCCGGGCGTTGGGCCAGGGCCAGCAGGGCGGCGACACCGCCCCAGGAGAAGGACTGCAGGTAGTCGACGCGAAAGTGCTCGATCAAGTCGAGGAGGATGAAGGCCTCGTCTTCCTTGCTGATCGAACGCGCGTTGCTGTTGTGCGGCTTGGACTGGCCGGCGTAGGGCTGGTCATACAGCACCACGTTGAATTGCGTCTGCAGGTACTTGACCGTTTGCGCGAAGGCAGCGGTGGTGGACAGCGAGCCATTGACCAGGATGATGGTCTTGCGCGCTGCAGGGCTTGCGTAAAACTCCGTGTGAACCTTGTAAGTCCCGTGAACATCGACGACAGCGATAGCTGGCTTCATGTTGTTTCCTCCTGGCGCAAGTTAGGCATGGCGAACGGGGACAGCCGTTCGCCGGGCAAGCAAGGTAGGACAGTAGGAAAGCGCCTGGACATGACAAACGAATGTCAGGCTGGGGATTTTTATAAGTTATTTATTTTCAATCGATTAGGGCCGAAATAGAGCATCCGCTCCAGCCTTTTTCAAGGTGTTGGAGGGCGTCTTGTAACCAGGCAGGAACCCATTTCGCGCAGCGCGCAAACAACCGAAAGAACGCTTAGATGGCTTCTGTGACTCGACGGTCACATCAAGACCTTATGGCTCGATTTAAGCAGTGGGCCCCAGTCGTGGCAAGCGCTAATTTCATTAGTGGCCTACCGTTTATCGGGTAGTGAGCTAATGATTGTGACTCGGGCCGAACTGGCCGTCAGTTGCCTCAGAAACAGGCGATCTCGGCCGCCGTCAGCGCGCGGTACTGACCGGGGGCGAGTCGTTCGTCGAGGACGATTGCGCCCATGCTGATGCGGTGCAGGCCGACGACCTTGTTCTGGAAGTGGCCGAACATGCGCTTGACCTGATGGTAGCGGCCTTCGCACAGGGTCAGGCGGGCCCGCCGCGGCGCGAGAATCTCCAGTTCGGCGGGCTGGGTGACCAGGTCCTCAAAGCGAAAGTACAGGCCCTGGGCGAAGGTGGCGATGCAGGCGGGGTCTATCGGTTCTTCGGTCTCGACCAGGTAGACCTTGGGCTGCTTGTGCAGCGGCGAGGTCGCCCGGCGTGACCACTGGCCGTCGTTGGTGATCAGCAGCAGGCCGCTGGTGTTGAGGTCGAGGCGCCCGGCCAGGTGCAGCTCGTGGGTGTCCGGCTCGGCGAGCAGGTCGAGCACGGTGCGGTGTTCGGGATGCTCGGTGGCGCTGACCACGCCGATTGGCTTGTGCAGCATGAAGTAGCGCGCGGCTTTGCCGGTTTGCAGCAGCTCGTCATCCAACTCGACCCGGCTGAACACGCTGACCTCGCTGTGCCTATCGCAGCAGGCCTGGCCGTCCAGGCGGATGCGTCCGCTGGCTAACAGTTGGCGTACTTCCTGACGGTTGAAGCGGGGCAGGTTGCTGAGAAAGCGGTCGAGGCGCATGGGCTAGCGGGCGGTAGCTTCGGTGTCGCCCGGCGGCAGCGCTTGCGCGCAGCTCGGGCACAGGCAGGCGCGATTGCGCAGCTCGGCCGGCAGGCTGTCGAGCACGCTGGGCTCGATGTGCGCGGCGAAACACCAGCAGTGCGTCACGGGCGTTTGCGCGTTGGCCTGCGCGCATTGGTTGGGTTGGCCGCAGCGTGGGCAGGTGAGGGCCTGAGCGCTCATGTGGCGTCCTCGCAGAGGCGGTTACGCCCGGCTTGCTTGGCTCGATAGAGCGCCTGGTCGGCACGGGCGAGCAAGTGGTCGAGCGCATCGCCCGCGCGCAGCGCGCTCAGGCCGATGCTCACGGTGACCTGCAGGGCGGTGCCGTTGAAGAGGAAGGGGGTCTGCTCGGTTTGCCGGCGAATCTTTTCCCCCAGCTGGTGTGCCTGTTGCTGCGTGGTGTTCTTGAGCAGTAGGATAAATTCCTCGCCGCCCCAGCGACAGATGATGTCGGACTGGCGCAGGTTGTTCTGCAGCTGCTGGGCGAAGCCGCGCAGCACTTCGTCACCGGCGAGGTGACCCTGACTGTCGTTGAGCTGTTTGAAGTTGTCCAGGTCGAGCAGTAACGCGCACAGCGGACTCTGCTCGCGGCGCGACTCCTGGATCGCCTGATTGACCAGCAGATCGAAGCCGCGACGATTGGGTAAGCCGGTGAGCGAGTCGGTGGTGGCCAGGGTGGCGATACGCGCTTGATAGCGGCGCAAGGCGATGCTCACCAGGCCGAGCACTACGCCGGTGACCAGCAGGCAGATCAGCAGGTTTACGTAGAGTGAACGACGGATACCGGCCAGGGCGCCATTTTCCTGTTTGTCGACGAACAAATACCAGTTCAACTCGGGAATAAAGCGCACGTTGAGGAAATGTTCGCGACCCTGTGCCTGGTACTCGAAATTGCCGCTCTGCGGCTGTGACTGTGTGGCCTGCAATGCTTCCAGGCCCGGCACTTCGCTGAGCAACTGGCCCGATTGCGCGCCCAGTGGACCACCCTTGGCACCCGTGAGGGCGATACGCCCACTGGCGTCGACGAAGAACACGCTGCGCCCGTAGCGCTGTTGGTAGGCGTCGATCAGTTGCACCACCGCATCCACGGTGAGGCCGACGCCGGTGGCGCCGATAAAGCGCTGCTGATAGTCGAACACCCGGTGATTGATAAAGAAGGTCAGGCGATCCTGGTTGGCCATGTCGACGTCGACATTGATCTCGTAGGGCGCCTGCATGTCGCGCACGCGAAAGTACCAGTCGTCTCTCGGTTCGCTGAGCTTGACCTGTTTCAGCACACCCTTGGCCTGGTAGTAGGTGTGGCTGTTCTCTGAGACGAAGAAGCTGGTGACTGCGCCGTAATGTTCCTGCACCTCGCTGAGGTAGCGGGTCATCTGCGCGGTGTCCTGCTCGCCGGCCATCACCCAGTCTCGGACGAAGGTGTCGCGCGCCATCATCGAGGCAATCAGCACGGGGCGGACCAGGTCCTTCTGGATTTCCGAGTAGACGTTATCCGAGGTTAGCGGCAGTTCGGTGTTGACGATATTGTCGCGCACCGTCTCGAGCGCGGCGTAGTAGCTGGCCAGCGAGGTGGCGAGAAAACCGCTGCCGAGCAACAGCAGGAGGAACAGCAGCAGGTAGCGCTGGCGATGGATGGGCGGGGTCTGCTGCATGGGGAAAGCCTGGGAATAATGGCCGCTATCCTAGCCCGGCCTAGCCCGGGATACCAGAATGGCTATGCAGGGCAAGGCTGGCTGCGCTATGCGGCGTGGATGGTTGCCGGACTAACCGCCCGGATCGGTCGCCGACCTGCTGCGGCTGCAAGTCGAGCGACAATCTCGAACCGGTGTGGCAACCGAGTGGCTTCTAGCGGCTGAGCCGCGCGGGCCGGCGTCAGCCAAGCCCGCGCGGCCATCAGCTGAGGCTGCCGAGGAAGGCGCGCCATCCGCCAAAGTGGCTGATGTTTACCGCGTCTTCGATGCCGCAGGGCTCGCAGATGAAACCGGTCTCCCAGCGGCCGTCGGCCAGTTGCACCCGGCCCAGGCCGAGGGGGGCGGGAATGCCGGTGAGGAACGAGCCCAGCTCGCTACTGGGCAGCTCCCAGACTTCCACCGCGATAGCTCTGCCGCCCTGGCTGA
Source organism: Pseudomonas sp. SJZ079 (assembly GCF_007993865.1). GTDB lineage: Bacteria > Pseudomonadota > Gammaproteobacteria > Pseudomonadales > Pseudomonadaceae > Aquipseudomonas. The sequence continues at coordinate 35,733 of NZ_VIUH01000012.1, forward strand.
CCCGCAGCATGCCAGGGCGCAACGGTGGGCCGCCGGCCAGGGCATAGAGCTGGTAGTCGGCCGAGCTGTGGGTGGTTTCGATCAGTCGACCACCGCGTTGCCTGAGTTGCCAGTTCAGCGGCAGGCCATCCAGGTGCGCGCCGCAGACCACCAGGCGGGCGCGGTCGTTGCGCGCCAGGTTGGCTGGGGCCGTCAGCTGCAAGGCGCGTTCACCGGCCAGCGGCAGGTCGCTGTGGCGCTGCAGGGCATCACTCAGGCTGAGTAGGTACTGGTCGGTGAAGGCGCGGCCGAACAGGGTCACGCCCCAGGGCAGGCCGCCCGCCATGAAACCGGCCGGCACTGCGACGGCGGCGTAGTCGAGCATGTTCATGAAATTGGTGTAATGGCCCAGGTCGGAATTGCGGGCGACCGGTTCGGCCTGCAGTTCGGCCAGGGTCACCGGGCGCGGGTAGGCCGGGGTCAGCACGCAGTCGAGCTCGGCCATGATCCGCTCGCACTCGGCCTTGAGCGCCTGCAGGCGGTACTGCGCGCGGAAGGCGTCCACCGCGCTGGTGCCCGGCGCCTGTTCCAGCACGGCGCGGATCACCGGCAGTACCGCGTCGGGTTGGGCCTCGATCAGTTCGCCGGCGACGCTGTAGCGTTCGGCGACCCAGGGGCCTGCATAGAGCAGGCGCGCGGCTTCGAGGAAGGGCGTGAAGTCGATCTCGATGGCTTCGCCGCCGAGTGCCTTGAGCCGTTCGATGGTGCTGGCGAACAGCGACGGGCTCTCCGGGCAGCCGAGGAACTCCAGCTGCTTGGGCACGCCGAAGCGCCAGCCTGGGCGCGGAACTCCGAAGGCGCTGGCGTCATTCCACAGCGGGTTGCCCCGACTGTAGGCATCGCGCGCATCCAGCATGGCGGTCAGCGCGAGCAACTGGCTGGCCTCGCGGGCGCTGGCACTGAAGTAGCTGACGCAGTCCAGGGTGCGGCAGGCCGGTACCACGCCGGCGGTGGAGAGCAGGCCCTTGGTCGCCTTGAGGCCGACCAGATTGTTCAGCGCCGCCGGCACTCGGCCGCTGCCTGCGGTGTCGGTGCCGAGGGCGAAGCTGGCTACGCCAAGGGCCACGGCCAGCGCCGAACCGGCGCTGGAGCCGCCGGACGGGTAGTCCGGGTGCAGGCTGTTGCGGCATGCGCCGTAGGGCGAGCGGGTGCCGTTGAGGCCGGTGGCGAACTGGTCGAGGTTGGTCTTGCCCAGGGGCACCGCGCCGAGGGCGATCAGCTGTGCGACCAGGGTGGCACTCTGTTCGGGCAGATAGGCAAAGGCCGGGCAGGCTGCGGTGGTGGGCACGCCGGCCAGGTCGATGTTGTCCTTGATGGCGAAGGGCACGCCGTACAGCGGCAGCTCGGCCGCGGTCTTGCCGTCCAGCGCGGCCAGGTAGGGCTCCAGCTCGGCTTCGCTGAGCAGGTGGATGAATAGGTTGAACTCGGAGTTGAGCGCCATGGCTTTCTCGCGCAGGGCGAGGATCAGCCGGCGCGGGGTCAGGCTGCCATCGCTGTAGGCGGCTTGCAAGGCGCTCAGGCGCAGGTCGAATTCGTGCTGCATAGGTCGCGTCCTCTGTTGGGTGGATGGCGTTGTATCCATCCACCAGCGATGCCGAGGCATCGTCAATGGGCCGGCCGGCCGGCCGTGCGGCCGGTTGGGCTTCTCTGTCAGGCTTCTTCGAGCACCACCACGCACTGGCCGGCGCGCACCGGCGAGCCTGGCTGCACGCGGACTTCCCGAACCAGGCCGTCACGCGGCGCGGTGAGCGGGATCTCCATCTTCATCGACTCGAGAATCACCAGCGTCTCGCCGGCTTTGACTCGGTCGCCGACCGCCACCTGCACCTGCCAGAGGTTGCCGGCGATATGGCTGTCGATGCCGTGCTGGCCGGCACCGAGGGCAACGTCCTGGCCAATCTCGACTGCCACCTCCTCGCTGTCGAAGTGCGCCTGGCCAGAGTCGATCCAGCGCTGCCGTTCGGCGGCGAAGGCGCCGCGTTGCTGGTGGCGGAAGGCGGCGATGCCCTCGGCCTCTGCAGCGAGGAAGTCCTGGTAGTCGGCCAGGTGCAGTTCGCTGTGCTCGATGCGCAAGTCGTAGCGACCGAGGGGGAAATCGCGGCGGATGCGCAGCAGTTCCTCGGCGCTCACCGGGTAGAAGCGGATCTGGTCGAAGAAGCGCAGCAGCCAGGGTTTGTCGTCGAAGGCGGCCACTTCGCGGTAGCGGTTCCACATCTGCAGGGTGCGGCCGACGAACTGGTAGCCGCCGGGGCCTTCCATGCCGTACACGCACAGGTAGGCGCCGCCGATGCCCACCGAGTTCTCCGCGGTCCAGGTGCGGGCCGGGTTGTACTTGGTGGTGACCAGGCGATGACGCGGGTCCAGCGGAGTGGCCACCGGCGCGCCGAGGTAGACGTCGCCCAGGCCCATCACCAGGTAGCTGGCCTCGAATACCGTGCGGTAGACCTCGTCGAGATTCGGCAGGTCGTTGATCCGGCGAATGAACTCCAGATTGCTCGGGCACCAGGGCGCGTCCTTGCGCACCGTGGTCATGTACTTGTCGATGGCCAACTGGCAGGCCGGGTCGTCCCAGGACAGCGGCAGGTGGACGATGCGCGACGGTACCCTGAGGTCCTGGGCGACGCACACCGCATCCCATTCGCCGGCGACTATGCCGAGCAGGTCGTTGAGTGCCAGGGTTTCCGGCTGGTAGTGTAGCTGCAGCGAGCGGATGCCCGGAGTGAGATCAATGACACCGTTGAGGCTCTTCGCCTCCAGCGCCTGCATCAGCGCATGGCCACGAAAGCGCAGCACCAGGTCCAACTCCGACTCGCCGATTTCCAGCAGCAGGTGAGTGTCGCCGGACAGGCGGGCGACCAGGCGGCAGTCGCCTTGGCCGATGTCGAGGACGATGGGCGAGGGGAGGGCCGTTATGGCTTTTGTGGAAGGGGCTTTGGCCGCGATAGGAGCGACAGCATTTTCGCGGCTAAAGCCCCTCCCACGCAGGTCAGCGCACTCAAGGTTCTTGGCTTTGGCCAGTAGTCGTGCAGCCTCAATGCTAACCGGGGCAAACCTGACTTTATCGCCGGCCTTGAGCTGGCCGAGCTGCCACAGGTCGGCCTCGATGATGCTCACCGGGCAAACAAAGCCACCCAGGCTGGGGCCGTCCGGGCCGAGGATCACCGGCATGTCGCCGGTAAAGTCCACCGCGCCGATGGCGTAGGGGTTGTCGTGGATATTCGAGGGGTGCAGGCCGGCCTCGCCGCCGCTGTCGCGTACCCATTCCGGCTTGGGCCCGATCAGGCGCACGCCGGTGCGGCTGGAGTTGAAGTGCACTTCCCAGGGGGTGGCGAAGAAGGTGTCGATGTAAGCCTCGGTGAAATATTCCGGGGCGCCGTGGGGGCCGTAGATCACGCGGATCTCGCGCACGGCTGGCAGCGGCTGGCACAGTTCTGCGGGCAGTTGTGCGCCGGCATGCGCCTCGGCGAGAGGTAAAAGGTGCAACACATCGCCGGCGCGCAGGGCACGGCCGCCGTGGCCGCCGAACTGGCCGAGGGTGAAGGTGCTCTTGCTGCCCAGGTAATCCGGCACCTGCAGGCCGCCGCGCAGGCACAGGTAGCTGCGCGCGCCGCTGCCGGCGATGGTGCCCAGGTTGAGGCTGCTGCCTGCCTTGATCAGCAGGGCGGTGTTCATGGGTTGTGGTTCACCGTCGAGCAGCAGCGGAATCACCGCGCCGGTCACCGCCACCAGTGCATCGGTGTTGAAGCGCAGGCTCGGCCCGCTCATGGTGATTTCCAGGGCGGCGGCGCCTTGTTCGTTACCCAGCAGGCGGTTGCCCAGGCGCAGGGCGCGGTCGTCCATCGGTCCCGACGGTGGCACGCCGACCGCCCAGTAGCCGAGGCGGCCGGGGTAGTCCTGCACCGTGGTCTGGGTGCCGGCGGCCAGCACTTCGAAGGTATTGGCGCGGTACACCAGTCCTTCCAGGCAGCGGGTCCAGGGGCTGCCGCTGGCGAAGGGCGCGTTGCGCAGGATCTGCCGCAGGTAGTCGCGGTTGCTTTCCACGCCATACAGCACGGTGTCGGCCAGGGCCTGGTCCAACGCCAGGCTGGCCTGGTCGCGGCTCGGCGCCCAGGCGATCAGCTTGGCGAGCATCGGGTCGAAGTAGGGCGGAATTTCGCAGCCGGCCTCGACCCAAGTGTCGATGCGTAGCGCCTGGCCATCGGCTTGGGGGAACTCGACGGCGGTGAGCAGGCCAGGGCTGGGCTGGAAGTCGCGGCCCGGGTCTTCGGCGTACAGGCGTGCCTGGATCGCATGGCCGCTGGGATTGAGGCCTTTGCCCAGCTCGCTCAGCGGGGCCAGGTCGCCGGCCGCCAGTTCGATCATCCAGCGCACCAGGTCGACGCCCCACACCTGTTCGGTGACGCCGTGCTCGACCTGCAGGCGGGTGTTCACTTCTAAGAAATAGAAGCGCTCGGCCGCGCTGTCGTAGACGAATTCGACGGTGCCGGCGCTGCGGTAGTTGACCGCCTTGGCCAGCTGGATCGCCGCGGCGCAGAGTTGTTCGGCCATGCCGGCGGGCAGGTTCGGCGCCGGGGTTTCCTCCAGCACCTTCTGGTTGCGCCGCTGCACCGAGCAGTCGCGCACGCCGAGGGCCAGCACCTCGCCGCGACCGTCGCCGAACACCTGCACCTCCAAGTGCCGGGCACGCTGGATGTACTTCTCGATAAATACGCCGGCGTCGCTGAAGTTGTTCTGTCCCAGGCGTTTGACCGCGTCGAAGGCATCACTCAGCTCCTCGGCCGAGTGGCACACGCGCATGCCGATGCCGCCGCCGCCGGCGGTGCTTTTCAGCATCACTGGGTAGCCGATAGTTTCACCTGCGCTCAGCGCCGCCTCGAGGCTTTCCAGCAGCTCGGTGCCTTCCAGCATCGGCAACCCGTGCTGCTTGGCCAGGGCGCGGGCGGTGTGCTTGAGGCCGAACACCCGCAGCTGCTCAGGCGTCGGGCCGACGAAGGCGATGCCGGCCGCTTCGCAGGCTTCGGCGAAGGCGGCGTTCTCCGAGAGGAAGCCGTAGCCGGGGTGGATGGCGCTGGCGCCACTGGCCTTGGCGATGGCGAGGATCTTCTCCACGACCAGGTAGGTGGTGGCGGCCGGGCCTTCGCCGAGGCTGTGGGCCTGGTCGGCCTGCTGGATATGCAGGCTGGCGGCGTCGGCCTCGGCGTACACGGCCACGCTGCCTACGTGCAGTTCATGGAGAGTACGCAGGATGCGGCAGGCGATGGCGCCGCGGTTGGCGATCAGCAGTGTGTCGAACATGGTTGTTTCCCTGCAAAGGGCAGGCGGGCCGTCCCGCGGTATTCGGTCTGCACCCCGGTCGTCCGGGGCTGGAATGCGGTTTTCTTGTAGGAGCCAGCTTGCTGGCGATCAGCGGCGACGCAAAGCATCGCCAGCAAGCTGGCTCCTACGGGTTAGCGGTGTTATCGGGCTTGTTCTGCAAACACTGCCCGGAGCGGCTCTGGCACAGGCGCAGTAGCCAGCTGCGTAGCCCGGATGCAATCCGGGGCATGGCGGCGCTGGATTCCCGGATGGCATCCGGGCTACGGGGACAACGTCGCTTCAGTCCCATACCAGTACCTCGGCCGGGGTCGGGTTGTAGCCGTTGCACGGGTTGTTCAGCTGCGGGCAATTGGAGATCAGCACGATCACGTCCATGTGCGCCTTCAGCTCGACGTATTTGCCGGCGGCGGAGATGCCGTCCTCGAAGGTCAGGCCGCCCTCGGGGGTTACCGGCACGTTCATGAAGAAGTTGATGTTGGCGCCGATGTCGCGTTTCTCCAGGCGGCCGTCGTGTAGGCTGGCACGCAGGAAGTTGTCGCGGCAGCTGTGCATATGGCGCTTGTCCAGCGCGTACCTGACGGTGTTGCTCTCCTGGGCGCAGGCGCCGCCGAGGGTGTCGTGGCGGCCGCAGGTGTCGGCCGTGATGCTCAGCAGCGGGTTGCCCAGGTTGGAGTAGAGCACGCTGCCGGTGGTCAGGTAGACGCGCTTTTGCTTGCGCAGGGTGCGCTGCGGGTCATAGCGCTCGCGCGGGTTGCGCGCGCTGTAGAACAGGGTGTCGACCGCCTGGTTGCCTTGCAGGTCGAGCAGGCGCAGGGTCTGCCCGGCCTTGACCTCGCAGAGGAAGGGTTCACCGGCGCCGATGGTGGCGCGGTACACGGCGGCTTCCGGGTGCTTGTCGCTTCGGATAAGAGTCATGGGGCAGCCCTCAGAGATACAGACGTTCGGTGTTGTGGAAGCCACGCGCGTTCTCCGGGCGCGAGGTGCGACAGAGCACGCTGATACCGTCGCTCTCGACCCGGTGCCAGCTCAGTTGCACCGGCTTGGGCGCGTACGCGGGGTTGGGGTCCAGAGGGTGTTGCAGGGCGCTGAGCACGACCAGGCAGTCCATCGGTGCGTACAGTTCGAGGTAGTCGCCGGCCTGGGAGTTGCCGGGCTGAAAGTGCATGGCGCCGTCGCCATCGACGCTGACCTTGCTGAACAGATTCAGGCACATCAGCAGGTCCTGCAGGTTCAGGTTCCACTTGCCCAGTTCCACCAGCAGGTTGTCCACGCCGTTGCGGAAGAAACCGTTGCGCAGTTCCTGGTAACGGCCTGCGCCGTATTTCTCCCGTACTTCCTCGGCATTGAGCACGCCAGCCAAGCTGTCGTGCCAGCCGCAGGTGTCGGCGGTGATGGCGGCGAGCACCCGGCCCATGTCCGAGTACAGGCAGTGGCCGGCGGTGAGTTTGGCGGTGTGCTGGCACTTGAGGCTGTCCGGCAGGTTCAGCCGTTCGCTCTTCTCATGGGCGTTGAGCAGCAGCAGGCTGACGTTGGCGCCGCCTTCGAGATCGGTCAGGCGCAGCAGTTGGCCGCGCTTGAGCACGAACGAGCTGTGGCCGCCGCCGGGCAGGGTTTCTTGGTAGAGGGTGGGGCGCAGGGTGAGTGAGGCAGTCATGGAGAGAGTCCTTACAGGGCCGGGTGCAGGTTGCCGCTGATGTGCGACGGCAACGCCTCGACGGCGGCGCGGGTGGCGCGGCGGTCGCTGTTCAAGGGGATGTCGTAGGTGATGCGCGCGCCGAAGGCGTTCGGTGCATGGGGATCGAGGCGCACCTTGTCGAACACCAGCAAGCGTGTGCCGAGGCTGAAGCCCTCGCTCAGGTCGTGGGTGACCATGAACACGGTCAGCTTGGTCTCGTGCCACAGCTCCAGCAGCAGCGCGTGCATGTCCTTGCGAATGCCCGGGTCGAGCGCGCCGAAGGGCTCGTCGAGCAGCAGTACACGCGGCTGCATGATCAGCGCCTGGGCAATCGCCAGGCGTTGCTGCATGCCGCCGGACAGCGCGCTGGGGTATTTGTCCAGGGCATGGCCGAGGCCGACCTTGCTCAGCATCTGCGCCGCTTCGTCCCGCGCCAGGCGTTTGCCCGCGCCGAACAGTCGGCCAAACAGCGGCGCGCGCGGCAGCTCCAGGCCGAGGGCGACGTTGTCCAGCACGCTCAGATGGGGGAACACCGAGTAACGCTGGAACACCACGCCGCGGCTGGCATCGGGCTCGTCCGTCAGCGGCTGGCCTTGGATGCGTATCTCGCCGCGGCTGGCGCGTTCCTGGCCGAGCAGCAGGCGCAGGAAGGTCGATTTGCCGCAGCCGGACGCGCCGACCAGGGTGCAGAACTCGCCTTCGTTGATCCTCAGGTTCAGGCGTTCGAGCACGACCTGGTCGCCGTACTCCTGCCAGACGTTTTTAACCGTGATGAACGCGCTCATGCCTTGGCTCCTGCATACCAGGGGAAGGCCAGGCGGGTGAGCTGGCGCAGGCCGAGGTCCATCAGCCAGGCGAGCAAGGTGATCCAGGCCACGTAGGGCAGGATCACGTCCATCGCCATGTAGCGGCGCACCAGGAAGATCCGGTAGCCGAGGCCGTCGGTACTGGCGATGGCCTCGGCGGCGATCAGAAACAGCCAGGCCGAGCCGAGCACCAGGCGCAGGGCGATCAACAGGCGCGGCAGGATCTGCGGCAGCACCACGCGCAGGATCAGGGTCCAGGTGCTGGCGCCGAGGGTCTGCGCCTTGATCAGCAGCTCCGGTGGAATCTCGCGGGCACGCTGCTCCAGGTCGCGGGCCAGCACCGGGGTGATGCCGATGACGATCAGCATGACCTTGGCCAGCTCGCCGAGGCCGAAGCTGATGAACAGGATCGGCAGGATCGCCAGCGGCGGCACCATCGACAGCACGGTGAGCAGTGGCGACAGCGACGCGCTGAACAGCGGCAGGGTCCCGGCGGCGATGCCCAGGCACAGGCCGAGCAGCGCGGCGATGCCCAGGCCCATACCGAGGCGCTGGAGGCTGGCGGCACTGTCCTGCCAGAACAGATAGTTGCCGCTGCGCTTGTCTGCCGTGAAGGCCAGGCGATCGACCGCCGCGGCCATCTGCGTGGCGCTCGGCAACAGCTTGTCGATGGGATTGTCCGCCAGGCGCTGCGCCGACCCGGTGAAGTAGGCGAACAGCAGCAGGGCGAAGGGCAGCAGTATCAGCAACAGACGGCCGCTGCGGTCGGGATGGCGGTTGATCAGGCGCATGTGACGTATCCTAGGGCGCTCATGGGATTGCGGGTGTGGGAGCGGATTTATCCGCGATGGCCGGGGGCGCAATCGCGAATAAATCCGCTCCGGCGATTCCCCTCAGAGCGCGCCGTCGGCGGCCATCTGCATATAACTCGGGTCGAAGCGCAGCTTGAGGTTGCCCTTGTCGCCGGTGACCACGTTCCTGGCGAAGCCCATGCCGATGGCATCGCTGCTCTGCGCACCCTCGCCGAGCAGGCCGTGGTCGAAGGAGAAACTCGCGACCTTGCTCATGGTCGCCGGCAGTTTCGGGCTGTTGGCGAAGGCCACGGCATCCTTGGCCGCATAGAACATCTTGGTCGCCGCCAGTTGCGCCTCGTAGCCGGCCAGGTCGGTGCCGGAGGCCTTGGCCATGTGCGCGCGGGCGGCTTTGCCCTCTGCGGTATCGGCGCTCATGATCGCCATGATCTCGTACCAGGCACCGGTCAGGGCCTTGCCGAAGGCCGGGTTGTCCTTGAGGGTGTCGCTGTTGACCACCATCAGGTCGATGATCTCGCCGGGGATCCGGCTGGAGTCGAACACCTGGGTCACCTTCGGGGTGGCGGCGACCTCGGCCAGCAGTGGGTTCCAGGTGGCGACCGCCTGGACATCGGCGGTGCTGAAGGCGGCCACCAGGTCGGCGTCCGAGGTGTTGACCACGCTGAGGTCCTGCTCGGAGAGGCCAACTTTTTCCAGGCCGCGGGCCAGCAGGTAGTGGGACACGGAGAGTTCGACCAGATTGACCGGCTGGCCCTTGAGGTCGCCGAGGGTCTTGTTCTCACCCTTGATGACGATGCCGTCGTTACCGTTGGAGAAGTCGCCGATCAGCAGCGCGGTGGAATCGACACCGCTGGCCGCCGGGATGGTCAGGGCGTCCATGTTGGTCATGGTGCAACCGTCGAACTGGCCGGCGCTGTATTGGTTGATCGACTCGACGTAGTCGTTGATCTGCACCACATCGATGGTGATGTCGTATTTTTTTGCCCACTTGTCGACGATGCCTTCGGCGGCGCCATATTCCCAGGGCATCCAGCCGGCATAGATGGTCCAGCAGACACTGAAGTTGTCTTTGGCGGCGGCGTGGCCGTTGAAGCTGATGGCGGCAGCGAGGCCGGCGGCGAGTACTGCGATCAGGCGGGGCGTACGCATATGGAACCTCCAGTTCGAGTAGGGACGGCAGGAGTGCGCGGCGGTCTCCCCACGAATGGGGCGCGTTCTCCCGGGCTTTTATCCCGCCGTGTAACCTCGAAGGAGGTCGCCAACTCTCGGACCAGCCACCCGTCGATCCTCTGATCGGCGGGCCGGAACCCTAGTCGGCTATTGCAAATTGTGGTGCCGCGATCCCGGCAAGCCGGGTTATTCCTGCACGCTCAGGGATAAGCGAACATCGTGCCAGTTATGCCGGCGGCTCTAGCCTGAGGGTTGTAGCGACGCTGTCGTTAACGGGGTTGGGGCGCCTGCGCCGTGATGGTGCGCAGTGGCTGCGCTGTGCTACTTCGCGGGGCGTCTTCCTGGCATGCCGACCGTCGTCGGCACGAGGTTGGCGCTTGCGGCTCAACCGTAGGCAGTGGCGGTCGAGACGCCGCAGGACTGGCCACCGCGCGTACCTTGAAACAATTGGTCATCGAATAGGCGGGGAGGAAGCGCACTGGGAGCAGGAGTCGGCGGTCTGATTTTGTGAGAGACGATCCCAGGTGCCGACAGCGGTCTGCGCCGTTCCAGTGATCGCGGGAGGCCACTATGTCCTACAGAGTTCTACTTGTTGCACTGCTAGGCCTGACCCTGACCGGTTGTGCGGTGTACGGCGACGGTTACGATCATGCTTACCGTGGCCATGATCGCTATTACGCCAGCCCCTATCAGGTGCAGCGCTACCCGGTCTATGTCGTGCCGCGGCATTACGGTTACGACAATCGGCGTTATGACCGGCGCCAGTTTGACAACCAGCGGTATGACCAGCAGCGCTTTTACCAACAACGCCACGACCAGCGCCGCTATCTGCCGGCCCCCCCGGCACGCTTTTCCAATCATGAGCGGCGTTCGGACCACCGGCTTGAGGGGCGCCACGACCAGCGTCGTTATGACTATCGTGATACGCAACAACGGCGGGGATGGAACGGGCAGCGCTTCGATCCGCAAGAGCGTACACCGAGGTACCAACGGCACGACCAGGGCTCGCGTGACGATGGGCGACGCGGCATGCAGTGGCGCCACAACTAAAGGCTAATCAATAGTCGGTGTTGCCCATGCACAGGCCCTTGGGCCGGTGCGTGGGGTCGCCGACGATCTTCCTGGTGGATCTGTTCACGCCGGGGCAGTGCTGTCGGGGCCAGGTTGTGTCCGGCGTGGCTGACTGTTGTGACAATCCCCCCGTGGTAAGCGGCAGCCACCAGGCCTGGCGTCCGCCACGGCCACTGTGCCAGGGTGGCAAACTTAGAATGTCCGTCGATAAACCCCACCTAGATACCCTGCTGAGCGGCGCAGATGCCTGTTCGAAGGTGCGCTGCTGGGCGATGTCGAGGTCGCCGGCAACCTGCTGGATATCAGGATCTTCCTTTGGTTGCTGCGGCTGCAGCGAGGCGCCGACTGCGCTGACCCTGCGCTGAGCAGCTTGCCACATGGCTCAGGGTCGTGCGGTGGTCAGCCAGCGCGTCTTCGGGCGGACTTTCGAGCTCCGTCAGTATTCTGGCGATTGTTTTTTTTACATCGCCCCCGCACCATGGCCATCATCCTGACATATGGAAGTCTCGGCTTGCTGATGGGTTGTCTCAACGCTCTGCGTGCGTGTCGTCGCTGGCCTGCAGCGTCAGCCTTGCTGCTGTCCGCTTTGCTGGGCGTCGGTGCGCTGCAGGCCGACTGGGATTTCACCCTCATCAGTAAAAGAGCCGAGCAGTTATACGGGCCGTTGGGGGCCGGGCGTGGGCGGCTCGACGACTGGCAGCGCCTGCTGCAGGAGCAGGTCGGGCTCGATGAAATGACGCAGCTCAAGGCGGTTAACCTGTTCTTCAACCTGCGCCTGCGGTTTCGCGATGATATCGACCTGTGGCGGGTCAAGGATTACTGGGCCACCCCGGTCGAGGCATTGCTGCTGGGCGGGGCGGACTGTGAAGACTTTGCCATCGCCAAGTACTTCAGCCTGCGCCAACTGGGTGTGCCGAGCGAGAAGCTGCGCATCACATACGTCAAGGCGCTGCGCCTGAACCAGGCGCACATGGTGGTCACCTACTACGCACAGCCGAACGCCATGCCGCTGGTGTTGGACAACTTGATCGACGCCATTCAGCCGGCCAGCCAACGCAACGATCTGCTACCGGTTTACGCGTTCAATGCCGAGGGCCTGTGGCTGCCCGGCAGTCGGGGCGACAAGCACGTCGGGGACAGCAAGCGCCTGTCGCGCTGGCAAGATCTATTGAGGAAAATGCGGGCCGAGGGCTTTCCCTAAGGCCGGCCCAAAGGAGCCGTTCATGTCACTGTTCAAGCAGTTGTTCATCGCCATCTGTGTGCTGATGTTGGTGAACTTTACTGGCAGCTTTCTGGTTAGCGTGGAGAGCTCACGCGAGCAGCAAGTCAACCAGTTGCGTGCCCATGCCCAAGATGCGGCGACTGCTCTGGGCTTGTCGCTGAGCCCGCATGTGCGTGATCCGGCGATGATCGAACTGATGGTCAGCTCGATCTTCGACAGCGGCTATTTCGAGAGCATTCGCGTGGTCGATCTAAGCAGCGACACGCTGCTGGTCGAGCGCAGTGGCGTACCGGTCGCTGGCGAGGCGCCGCAGTGGTTCGCGCGGCTGGTTGACCTGCAGCCGGCCCGGGGCGATGCCATTGTCAGCGATGGCTGGCGCCAGGCGGCGCGGGTCGAGGTGATCAGTCACCCGCTGTTCGCGATCGGCAAACTCTGGCAGAGCGCCCTCGGCAGCTTGCTCTGGCTGGCCTTGAGCGGGATTCTCTGCGTGCTCCTCGGCGTGCTGTTGCTCAAGCGCCAACTGCGTCCGTTGGATTACATGGTCGAGCAGTCCAACGCCATCGCCCGTCGCGAGTTTCTCAGCCTGCCAGAGTTACCGAAGACCCCGGAATTTCGCCGAGTAGTCAAGGCCATGAATCAGATGGTGGAGAAGCTCAAGGCTCTGTTTGCCGAGCAGGCCGCGCGCAGCGAAGAACTGCGCGCCGAGGCCTATCAGGACAGCCTCACCGGCGTGGCCAACCGGCGTTACTTCGATCTGCAGTTGCATGCCCGCCTGAGCGTCGAGGAGCAAGCCTGCAGCGGTTTTCTGGTGTTATTGCGGATCAACGACTTGGCTGGGCTCAACCAGCGCCTGGGTGGCCAGCGCACCGATCAGCTGATCCAGGCCGTGGCCGAGCAGTTGCAGCAGTTCTGCCAGGGTCGCTACCTGTTGGCGCGCAACCGCGGTGGCGAGTTCGTCATCCTCGCCCCGGGCCTGGACCGGGATGAAGCCGAGCAGCTGGCCGAGAGTCTCGCCGCGGGCTTGGCCAGCCTGCAGCAGACCGAAGTCACCGACCTCCTGCCGCTGGCGCATCTCGGCATGACCGCCTTCGCCCCGGGCGACGAGACTGCGAACCTCTATCGCAGCCTGGACGAGGCTTTGGCGCAAGCGACCAGCCAGACCCTGCAGAATTGGGCGTGCAGCGAGCATGGCGCGCAGCGTCCGGGCGCCGACGAGCGCCAGAGCTGGTACCGCCTGCTCGATCAGGCGCTGCAACAGGGCCGTTTTCAGCTGCATTTTCAGCCGGTAGTCAGTGCCGCTGATCCCGCCCGTATCTTGCACCACAAGGTCTTGGCGCGGTTGCTCGACGAGCAGGGCAAGCTGATTCCGGCTGGACGCTTTCTGCCCTGGCTGGAGCGCTTCGGCTGGTCGGCTCGTCTGGACCTGGCGATGCTTGGCTGGGTACTGGCGCAGATGGAGACTCACGCCGAACAGGTCGCCCTGAGCCTGTCAGGGAGCACGGTGCGTGAGCCGCAAGTCTTGGCCAGCTTGTACGAAATGCTCGGCCAGCATGCGCACCTGGGGCCGCGCCTGACCCTCGAGCTGGATGAAGACCAGTTGCCCGAGCAGGGCCTGCTTGAGGCCATGACTCAGCGTCTGCACAGCCTGGGCTTCGATCTGGGACTGCAGCACTTCGGCGGACGCTTCAGCATGATCGGCAATCTGGCCAAGCTCGGCCTGGGCTATCTCAAGGTGGATGGCAGCTACATTCGCAGCATCGACCAGGAAAACGACAAGCGCCTGTTTATCGAGGCCATGCAGCGAGCAGCCAACAGCATCGACCTGCCGTTGATTGCCGAGCGGGTCGAGACCGAGGGTGAGTGGCAGGTATTGCGTTCAATGGGTATCGAAGGCGTGCAGGGCCGTCTGTTCGGTGAGCCGGCTCCCTGGCAGTAAGGGAAGCAAACCGGTCAGATCAACTCGGACTCATCGTCATTGATCAGCCGGTTCAGCCCGCCCAAGGCATCACGGGCCTTGCTGCGCCCTACCAGCTTGGCCTGTGCCACTTCGGGCAAGTCGGTGATGCGTACCACGCCCTTGCGGATCAGCACGCTGATCAGGTCTTCCAGTACCCGGATCATGTCCAGGTCGCTCTGCTGCAACTTCAGCAGGCTATTCTCCACTGCCTGGTTGGCAAACCAGGCCTGAGCTTCCTGGCTATCGGCGGTCAGTTCGCCGTTCATCTCCTCGAACGGCGCCGCCTCGACTCGTTGCAGATTGCCGTAGTTATCGCGCTTCACATAATACATCGACCTCTCCTTGCTGTTTCCGGCTCATGCTCAGCATAACCCCGCCACCAGAGGTGGCGGGGTTATGGCTGTCAGCTATGGTCGATCTTGATGGTCGGGTCGGCACCGGCAATCAGCGAGTTGATGCTGCTACCGGACAGGTCCACGCCAGTCAGTTCGATTGAGGTATTGGCATTGGCCGCAGCACCGCCGCCAGCGTTCAACTGGCCTGTGGTGCTGATCAGCAGGGTCGAGGTTCCGCCGCTGGTCGCTACCTGCAGGTAATTGTCGATGGTGGCATCGGTTTCACCTACCAGCAGGTCGTGAATATCGATGCGATCGCCTTGGCCGACGTTGAAGTCGGTGATCCTATCGTTGCCCGTATCGCCGGCTTTCCAAACGAACTTATCGGCGCCGCTGCCACCGGTGAGCGTGTCATTGCCGGAACCACCGAATATCAGGTCATTGCCGTCTCCGCCAAGCAGCGTGTCATTGCCAGCTTTGCCGATCAGTACGTCGTGGCCAGCGCCACCGTTCAAGGTGTCGTTGCCGGAGGTACCTTCCAGCCAGTCATCGCCGCTAGTGCCTGCCGTCTTGTCGACTTTCACGCTATTGGAGGCGGTGGCACTGCTGCCGCCAACTGACTCTGTGGCTGTTACGCGGGTGGTGATGGCATTGATCTGGGCATCGGTCAGGGCGGTCTGCGAGACCATGCTGATGGTATGACCGGATACGACTGTTGTCGCACCACCGACAACGCTAATCGCGCTATTGGTGGTGGTATCGGTCAGTGTCACGCCGCTCGGAATGCCCGTCAGGCTGATGGCCGAGAGGGATTCGCTGCCGTCGGTGTCACTGAGGTAGGTCTCGGTGCTCAAACTGTAGCGATACTCGCCGCTGTTGATTGACAGATTGTCGAAGCGCACCGCCGTATCGTTATCGAAGGAATAGAAACCGATATTGTTCAGCGCCGGTGCCGTCGTGGCGCCACCGGTGACAGAACCGTAGGCATAGTTCAGCGTGGTGGTGGTGTTGTCGGTTAGATCCCTGGCCGTCACTTGGATGCCGGTATTGCTCACCGCGATGTTCAGATTGAACCAGTCATCGCCGTTGAAACTGGCGGCCGCCAGGTCGACTGCAGTGCCATTGACGATCTGCACCAGCGATAACTGCTGGTATTGGCCCGGGTAAGAATTGAAGAGACTTGCTCCCGGGGCATAGTCCGCACTCGGGTTTTCCCAGCGGGCGAGTAAGTAGTTGTTCGCATCGACGTAGCCGAACACCACGCCAATACCGTTGGCCTGGGCGGAGCTGGCGTCGGCAAACAACTCGGTGGAAATGACGTAGCTGGTCATTGTTTTTTCAGCAGCCGTCAAGTTGGTGCCGGTGTATTGCATAAAGCCTTGCGCATCGTCCGAACCGCTGTTGCCATTCTGGTTATAGGTCAGCGATCGGCTGCTATCTGCACCGGTGGAGTTGTTCAGCGTCCATCTGTTGCCAAAGTTGGTCACTTCGTTGGAGTTGTTACCTGTCTGGCCAGTCCAGGCAACGCTATTGAACAGTTGCGCTTCGGTCTGTGTCTTGCCATTGCCTCCCGGCACTTCCGCAAAGGTATTGCCGCGCAGGGCCGTGGGTGTCCAGCCGCTTAAGTTGCCGGTGTTGAAGTTGTCAGCAAGTAGGCTTGTACTCGACGCCACCATCCCCTGACTGCTGACATGGGCGAAGACGGTCGGCACGTCGGCTACTGGGGTTACATTGATGGTCACCGTATCGACATCGCTCGCGGTACCGTCACTGGTGCTCATCGAGAGCTGTGCCGTACCGCTGTAATCGCCAGTCGGCTTGTAGGTCAAGCCATTCAGGGCGCCGTTGATGGCCGCCGCGCTGCCGCTGATGGTGACGCTGGCGCTTCCGTTGTTGCTGATGGTGGCGCCAGCAAAGGCTAAGGCGGTGAGCACGCCGTGAGTGACCGCGACCGTGGTGGTTAGGGTTCCACCGTCGACATCGCTCACCGAGAGGGCATTGCCATTGGTGTTGTTGAACACGCGGGACACATCTTCGGCAGTGTTTTGTATACCTGGCACTATGTTGACCGGTGCGTCGTTCGCCCCGTTGATGGTGATGGCCAGGGTCGCGGTGGTGCTGCTGCCGTCACCGTCGGTGAGGCTGTAGGTGAAGCTGTCGGTCAGGCTCTGCCCATCGTT
>NZ_VIUH01000012.1:52413-141735 GCF_007993865.1 Pseudomonas sp. SJZ079
GCTGAAGCTGCCGGCGGTGGCGCCCGCGGTTTCCGCCAGGGTGCTGTCGGTGGCGTTGAGGGCACCATCGGTGTCCGGGATGCTCACGCTCGGCGGACCATCGGTGCTTGTGATGCTAAGTTCTGGGTTGATACCTTGCTCTTCAATCAGTATTTCGGTCGAGAAGCTCAGTCCTTGGGTTATAAAACCGATAGTCGGATCCAGTTGCTCGGCAGTTGCATCCAGGAGAACGAAACTATGACCGCCCCCTGGGGCGCCACCCGCACCGCCGTTACCCGGGCCGGCAGCTGGGGCCTCGAGGTCGGTGGTCGGGTCGAGGCCGGCGGCAATGGCTTGTTGCAGGTCTGAAACAGCTTCGCGGCTTGCTTGCGAGTCACCTTGTGCGTCTTCACGACCTGCTTGCCAGCGACTGTTCTCGCTGACTTGAACCTGTTCGCCGTCAGCCAGTTGCAGGCTCGCGGACGCCCCCAGAGCTGTGAGAATCTGCTCGCCTTGAAATAGGCGGTCGCCTTCGAAGACTTGTCGTTTTAAGCCGTCAAGAGAAACGGCAAATACTTGGCCTACGAGGCTTTTAACGATGGCGACGAAATTGCTCATGAAGGCTCCGGGCTCGAGAGTAGCGTTTTCTGCTTGATCTGAGCGTCAATACTATGCTGAGAAAGCAGTGATGGCAAAAATACCGTCGTCAATAAAATGACTTATCTCTAATTGGAATTAGCTTTGTGTCAGACTGTTGACCGCGCTCTTGCGATCATAAACAATTGTCGGTATTGATGTCACTTTGATATTGGTTGTTGATCAAATGTGATGTATGTCACGTTGGCGCGGCAGTTTAATGACGTCACTGTTTGTATAGCAGGCAGCGATTGGCCCCCATGTTGCTAATGCAAGCAGTTCACCTGTCTGAAAGGAATCCATACTTATCATGCGTTATTTAGCCGTTGTTTCCCTGGCTTTGGCGGTGTCCCTGCCGGCCCACGGGCAAACCCTTAGTGAGGCGATGCAAGCTGCCCTTGAGGTTCATCCTGAGATCCAGGCGGGTGTCAATGCACGTTTGTCCGTTGAAGAGCAGATGAACGCTGCTAAAGGCGGTTATCTGCCACAGGTGGATCTGTTTGCCGGCTACGGCCGGGAGGGAACCGATAGCCCCAGTACCCGCGGCGCTAGTGGGCATGGTTACCAGACCCTGACTCGCGGTGAGTCGTCGCTGCGTTTGCAACAAATGCTCTTCGACGGATTTGCCACGAGTGGTGAGGTAGGGCGCCAGCGTGCCACGGTGAATGCCAGGGCCTATGAGCTGTTGGGTAACTCCGAGCGTACCGCGCTGAGTGTCGCCGAGGTCTATCTGGATGTGCTGAAGCGCCAAGCCATGGTGCGACTTGCCGAGGAGAATCTGCGCAGTCATGAGCGGATCTACGATCAAATCAGCTTGCGCAGTCAGCGCGGGGTTGGGCGCATGGTCGATCTCGATCAAGCGGAGGCGCGCTTGGCCCAGGCCCGCAACAACCTGATCACCGAGCGGACCAACTTGGCCGATGCGCGGGTCAACTATTTCAGTGTGGTTGGGCGCGAGGCCAGCGAATTGAGTCAGCCTCAAGGATTGCCCGGCCAGTTGCCAGAAAACCTGCAGCTCGCTCGTGAAGAAATGCTCGCGAACAACCCGTTCTTGAGTTCGGCAGAAGCCGATGTAGAGGCTACTGAACAACAGTACAAGGCGGCCAAGTCGACGTTTTACCCGCGTTTCGATGCCGAGCTCTCGAGTGGCGTAGACAATAATCTGGATGGCGCGGCGGGTCACAGCAATGAGTGGCAGGCGATGTTGCGTATGCGCTACAACCTGTTCGCTGGCGGTAGCAATAGCGCCGACCTGCGATCCAAGAGCCACCAGATCAATCAGGCCATGGATATTCGCAATAACGCCCTGCGCGTTCTCATCGAAGAACTGGGGCTGGCCTGGAACGCGCTGGAAAATGCCAGTCAGCAGTTGCCTATCGCCCAGCAGTATGTCGACTACAGCAGCCGGGTACGCGACACCTATCAAAAGCAGTTCACCCTGGGCGATCGCACTTTGCTCGATCTGCTCGACAGCGAAAACGAGCTGTTCACTGCAGCTCGCCGGCTAGAAGAGGTGCGCTTCACTGAGCTGTTTACTCAATACCGGATCAAGGCCACCATGGGCTCCCTGCTCAAGAGTCAGGGGGTGATGGCGCCGATAGCTGCCGCGCCGCTGGACGAGGTTACGGCGCGGGTACAGTTGCCCGGCCTGAACTGAGAGCAGTTTTCCCAAAACAAGAGTGAATCTGTGTGGCACTAGACTCCAGCGCGGCCCGGACTCATAGCGACCCTCGGGAGCGCTACGATGACCCACTACTAGACAGCCTACTGTCACTTTGCAGCCTGCATCAGAAGTCGGTTAGTCGAGCCATGCTCACGGCCGGCTTGCCGCTACCCGAGCAACGCCTGAATGCCGACCTGCTACCCCGTGCGGCGGCACGTGCCGGCCTCCAGGGGCGTTGGTTGCGGCGTGCGCTGCAGCAGATTCCGACGTTGGCCATGCCGGCGTTACTTTTGTTGAAGGAAGGTCGTTGCGCGTTGCTGCTCGGCTGGGACGAGCAGGGGCAGGCCCTGATCATGCCCAGCGAGAGCGAGGGCGGCGAGGTGCGGGTGAGCGCCGAGATGCTGGCCGAGGAGTACACCGGCCAGGTGTTTTTCGCCCAGCCGCAGCACAAGTTCGACGTAACCCGTGGCGAATTGATCCCGCGCACACGCTCATGGTTTCGCGACACCATCAAGCGCTCCCGCTGGCTTTACATCGATGCCATCGCCGCGAGTGTGCTGATCAACCTGATTGGCCTGGCCACGCCGCTGTTCGTGATGAATGTGTACGACCGCGTAGTGCCCAATCAAGCCGAAGCCACTCTATGGGTGTTGGCGATTGGTATTGGTGGGGTGTTTTTCTTCGATCTGCTGCTGAAAACCTTGCGCGGTCTGTGCCTCGATCTGGCCGGCAAGAAAACCGACTTGATCATTTCCGCCACGCTGTTTGAACGCATTGCCGGCATGGCGATGAAGTTTCGTCCGGCGCGGGTTGGCAGCTTTGCCCAAAATATCCACGAATTTCAAACCCTGCGCGACTTTCTCGCCTCGCTGACCCTGGCCAGCGTGATCGACCTGCCGTTCACCCTGTTGATTCTGGCAGTGGTCGCAATGATCGGCGGGCATCTGGTGTGGATTCCCTTGCTGGCCTTCCCGATTGCCGCACTGATCAGCTGGGCCCTGCAGAAACCCTTGGCAGAAACCATGGAGCGCAGCATGGCGCTGGCTGCCGAGCGCCAGTCGAGTCTGATCGAGACCCTCGCCGGGCTGGATGCGGTGAAGGTCAATAATGCCGAGAGTGAGCGCCAATACATGTGGGAGCAGACCATCGGCACCCTCAGCCGTCTGGAGTTGCGGGCGCGCATGCTGTCCAGCCTGGCGTTGAACTCGACGCTGTTGCTGCAGCAGCTGGCCGGTGTGGTGGTGATCGTGTTTGGGGTGTACCAGATCATCGACGGCCACCTGAGCATGGGCGGGCTGATTGCCTGCTACATGCTCAGCGGCCGTGCACTCGGCCCGTTAACCCAGGTTTCTGGATTGTTGACCCGCTACCAGCAGGCGCGGGTCACCATGCAGTCGGTCAATCAGATGATGGAGCTGCCGCAAGAGCGTCAGGAAGAGGAGCGCCCGCTCAAGCGGCAAACGCTGCAAGGGGCCATAGAGTTCCGTCAGGTTGAGTTTCACTATCCAGACCAGCAGCAGGCCGCGCTGGAGAATATCAATCTGTTGGTCCGCCCCGGCGAGAAGATCGGCATCATTGGTCGCAGTGGCTCGGGCAAGAGCTCGCTGGCCAAGCTGGTGGTCGGTCTCTATCAGCCCGATGCCGGCAGTTTGCTGGTCGACGGCATCGATGTGCGCCAGTTGGATGTCAGTGACTTGCGCCACAACATCGGCTATGTGCCGCAGGATATTCAGCTGTTTTCCGGCACCCTGCGCGACAACCTGGTGGCCGGGGCGCGTTATGTTGAAGACGAACTGGTCCTGCAGGCCGCCGAGTTGGCAGGCGTGCACGAGTTTGTCCGCCTGCACCCCAAGGGCTACGAGTTACAGGTGGGGGAGCGCGGGCAGAATCTTTCCGGCGGGCAGCGACAGAATATCGCGCTGGCCCGAGCCTTGTTGCTCAACCCACAGATTTTGCTGCTCGACGAGCCCACCAGTGCGATGGACAACACCGGTGAAGAGCGCCTCAAGCAGCGCCTGGCGGCGGTGATTGGCACTAAGACCTTGTTGCTGGTGACCCATCGTGCGTCGATGCTCAGTCTGGTCGACCGCCTGGTGATCGTCGACCGTGGGCAGATCATTGCCGATGGCCCCAAGGGCTCGGTGATGGAAGCATTGAAGAAGGGGCAGATCAGTGTCAGCTAAGCAGACCCCCGGTCAGAAAGCCGAGGCTGTGGGCGGCTACTTCAGCAGCCGCAACGGCATGGGCAATGAACCGCTGCCGGAAGTGCGCAAGGCGCTGATCGAGGATGCGCCGAGGATTGTTCGCTTGACGATCTGGGGGCTGATCGCGTTCGTGGCGTTCTGTTTGTTATGGGCGCATTTCGCGGTGATCGACGAGGTGACCCGCGGTGACGGCAAGGCCATCCCCTCGTCGCGCTTGCAGAAAATCCAGAACCTTGAGGGCGGTATCGTCGCCGAACTGTTCATCCGCGAAGGGCAGGTGGTGAATATCGGTGATCCGTTACTGCGTCTGGATGACACCCGCTTCGCCTCCAATGTCGGCGAGACCGAAGCCGACCGCCTTGCGCTGCTGCTGCGGGTAGAGCGACTGAGCGCCGAGGTGGAGGAGCGTGACCTGGAGTTTCCATTCAAGGCGGTGGAGGCTGTACCGCGTCTTGCGGCCAGCGAGCAGGCGTTGTTCGAGAGCCGCCAGCAGCAGCTGCGCAATGAAGTGGCTGGATTGGAGGAGCAGCTCGTGCAGCGCCGTCAGGAACTGCGTGAATTCGCCTCCAAGCAGAGCCAATTCAGTAACAGCCTGAAGTTGTTGCGCCAGGAAATCCGTATGTCCGAGCCGCTGGTAGCCCAGGGTGCAATCTCCCGGGTCGAGGTGCTGCGGCTCAAACGTGCGGAAGTGGAAAGCCGTGGGCAGCTGGATGCGACGACGCTGGCGATGCCGCGCGCCGAGGCGGCGATCAAGGAAGTCGAGCGCAAGATCGACGAGACCCGTGGGCGCTTTCGCAGTGAAGCTTTGACCGAGTTGAACGTGGCCCGCACGGATCTGAGCAAGATCCAATCCTCCGGCAAGGCGCTGGAAGACCGGGTCAGTCGTACCCTAGTCACCTCCCCGGTGCGCGGCATCGTCAAACAGCTGCTGGTCAACACCATCGGTGGGGTGATCCAGCCAGGCAGCGATCTGGTGGAGATCGTGCCGCTGGATGACAGCTTATTGGTGGAGGCGCGTATCCGTCCGCAGGACATTGCCTTCCTGCATCCCGGGCAGGCGGCGGTGGTCAAGTTCAGCGCCTATGACTACACCATCTATGGCGGCCTGCAGGCCAAGCTGGAACAGATAGGTGCCGATACCGTCACCGACGATGACGGCAACAGCTTCTACGTGATCAAGCTGCGCACAGACAAGAGCCACCTGGGCAGCGAGGCGCATCCGCTGTTGATTATTCCCGGCATGGTCGCCTCGGTTGACATCATCACCGGCAAGAAGAGCGTCCTCAGTTATCTGCTCAAGCCGATCATTCGCGCCCGGGCCGAGGCGCTGCGCGAGCGCTGATCGCCGCCGACAAGCATCGCCGCTGTCCGCGGCGATGCTTGCTGCGCGCATTACTCGACGAACAACTGCTGCACCACGGAAAAGTCCTGCTGACCTTTGCCTTGCTTGAGTAGCAGGCGATACAGCTGCAAGGCCAGGGCGCCCATGGGCGTACTACTGCCACTGTGTTGCGCGGCTTCCTGGGCCAGGCCGAGGTCCTTGGTCATCAGTTCCGCCATGAAGCCGCCGCTGTAACCCTTGGACGCCGGGGCATTCTCCATCACCCCGGGCCAGGGGTTGTACTTTTCCAGGGTCCAGTTGCCGCCCGAACTCTGGCGCATGATCTCGGCCAGCACGGCCGGGTCCAGACCATTGGCCACGCCCAGGGCCATGGCTTCTGCGGTGGCGATCATCTGCACCGCCAGCACCTGGTTGTTACAGACCTTGGCCACCTGGCCGGCGCCATCCGGGCCGGCGTGGAAGATGTTCTTGCCCATGGCTTCGAAAACCGGTCGGGCCTTATCCAGTACTGCTGCCTCGCCACCGATCATGAAAGTCAGGGTGCCGGCTGCGGCGCCCGCGGTGCCGCCGGAGACCGGTGCGTCGAGCAGTTCGATGCCGCGCTCGGCGGCGGCCTTGTGCACCTTGCGTGCGGATTCCGGGGCGATGGTCGAGCACTCCAACACCAGGGTGCCCGGCTTGAGCGCGGAGAGCAGGCCGCTATCGCCGAGGTACAGGCCTTCGACGTGGCGGCTGGCCGGCAGCATGGTCACCACAGTGTCGGCGCCGAGTACCGCATTGGCGGCGCTGCTGGCGGCTTGCGCGCCTTCCTTGGCCAGCTCGTCTACCGAGGCCTGCACCAGGTCGAAGACCTTCAGGTTGAAGCCCGCCTTGAGCAGGTTACGGGCCATGGGCAGGCCCATGTGGCCAAGGCCGATAAAGGCGATTGTTTGCATTGTTGTGCTCCTTGTCTGGATGGCCGGGTTTGCTGGGGGCGGCATGGGTTCTGCGCTGTTGCCGACCCCCGCGCTGGTTGATGCGGTGCCCAGAGGGGGCGGCTCAGCGATAGGTCGGCGTCGCTAACCCAGCCTACTGGTGGTGCGTGGATAAATCCGTCAGCGGGTGAGCGCCCTCCCAGACTGCGCTGAAGTGGGATTCGATCACCTCGTCGGGAATGCTCGCGACATCTGGCCAGTGCCAGCGGGGTGCTTGATCCTTGTCGATCAGGCGGGCGCGTACGCCTTCGGGAAACTCCGGGTGGCGGCAGCAGTTCAGGCTCATGGCGTATTCCATCTGGAATACCTGGGCCAAGGACAGCTGCTTGGCGCGGGCGATCTGCTGCCAGACCAGGTGGGCGGTCAGCGGGCTACCGCCGGCCAGGGTCTTGGCGGCGCGCGCCATCAGCAGGTCGTTGTCGCTGTGCAGGGCGGTAAGGGCGTGCCAGGCGGCAGGCAGGTCGGCCTGGTCGAGCAACTCGTCGATCCGCGCGCGGCGCGGCAGCCATTGGGCCTCCGGAAGCTCGTCGCGGGCTTCGTGCTCCAGTGCCTTGAGCAGGCTGTGCAGTTGCAGTTGGGGTTGTTCCTGCCAGTTCAGCTGCACCAGGCCGTCGATCAATTCATCCTGCTGGCTGTCGAGCAGGAAACGGTCGGCAAGATTCAGGTCCAGGGCGTCGCGGGCGTTGATGGCGCTGGCGGTGAGGCCGAGGAACAGGCCGAGCTTGCCGGGCAGGCGGGCGAGGAACCAGCTGCCGCCGACATCCGGGTACAGGCCGATGTTGATCTCCGGCATGCCCAGGCGGCTGGACGGGGTGACGATGCGGATGCCAGCACCCTGCATCAGGCCCATGCCGCCACCCAGCACATGGCCGTGGGCCCAGCAGATCAAGGGTTTTGGGTAGCAATGGATGCGGTAGTCGAGGCGGTACTCGTCGGCGAAGAAGCGCCGGGCCAGGTCGGGGATTTCCCCTGGGTGCTCGCGGCAGGCGTCGACCAGCTGGCGTACATCGCCGCCGGCGCAGAAGGCTTTGGCGCCATTGCCGCGCAGCAGAACGCAGGCGATGCCCGGGTCATCCGCCCAGGCCGCGAGTTTGCCGTCCAGCGCCTCGATCATCGGCAGGGATAGGGCGTTCAGGCTCTGTTCGGCGTCCAGGCTGGCGATGCCGATGCGGAAACCATGCAGGCTGGCGAGTTCTTCGAAATGAATATTCATGCTCGATCTCGTAGGTAGGCGGGATGTGCGTGTGCAACATCCCGCACGAACAGGGGGGATGAAAACAGGCTCATCCACCCCTCGGTCATTTGTTGTGCCACTGCGGGTCGCGTTTCTCCAGGAAGGCATTCACGCCCTCGCGGGTGTCGTCGGCGTCGAACAGGTCGACGAAGCGCTCACGCTCCTCGCTCAGCCAGGTATTCGGGCTGCGCGCGCGGGCACCCTGGATCAGCGGTTTGATGGTGCGCACCGCCACCGGGCTCTGCCGTGCGACTCGCGCCGCCAGCAGCAGGGCGTGGCCGCGCGCTTCGCCGCTGTCGACCACTTGCTCGACCAGGCCGATGCGCTGGGCGGTCTCGGCATCGATGCGTTCGCCACACAGAATCATCCGTTTAGCCCAGCCTTCACCGACCAGCCAGGCCAGGTTTTGCGTGCCGCCGGCGCAGGGCAACAGGCCTACCGAGGCTTCCGGCAGGGCCATCTGCGCCTGGCGCTCGGCGATACGAATGTCGCAAGCCAGGGCGCACTCCAGGCCGCCGCCCATGGCGTAGCCATTGATCGCAGCAATCGACACGCCGCGAAAATCGCGCAGCGCCTCGAAGGCCTCGCCGAAGCGCCGGGCCATCTCGCGGGCGCGGGCCTTGTCGCCGTCGGCGAACAGCTTGAGGTCGGCGCCGGCGGAGAAGAATTTGCCGCCCTGGCCGGTGATGACCAGGGCATAGATGTCGTCGTCGTGGTTGAGGTGCTCGACCAATTGCTTGAGGCCGATCAGCGACTCGCGGTCCCAGGTGTTGGCCGGCGGGTGGTTGATGGTCAGCAGGGCGGTGTGACCGTGTTTTTCCACGGTGAGCTTGTGGGTCAGGTCGAATACCCCGGGCGTGTAGGGTTCCATGGCGTTGCTCATAAGCGTCCTCGTATGTGCTGGTGTAGGAGCCAGGGTGTTGGCGTTGTCTGGAGACCTCGATCGCCAGCACGCTGGCTCCTACAGCTTCGGTTGGTTACAGCAGGCGGTCGAGCATGCCGTCTTGTTCCAGCAGGCGGCGAGCGATGATCACCCGCATGATTTCGTTGGTGCCTTCGAGAATCTGATGCACGCGGCTGTCGCGTACCCAGCGCTCCAGTGGATAGTCGTTCAGGTAACCGTAGCCGCCATGCAGCTGCAGCGCCTCGTTGCACAGGTTGAAGCAGTGATCGGTGGCGAAGCGTTTGGCCATGGCGCAGTACAGGCTGGCTTCGCTGTGCCGCTGATCCAGCTTGTGCGCGGCCAGGCGCACCATCTGCCGGCTGGCGGTGAGGTCGGTGAGCATGTCGGCCAACTTGAACTGCAGGGCCTGGAACTCGCTCAGCGGCTTGCCGAACTGCTTGCGTTCCTCGACGTAGCGCAGCGACTGTTCCAGCGCCGCCTGGGCCGCGCCCAGCGAACAACTGGCGATATTGATGCGCCCGCCGTCCAGGCCCTTCATCGCGTAGACGAAGCCCTGGCCCTCGGGGCCGATGCGGTTGCCAGCCGGGACGCGTACGCCCTCGAAGGTGATGGTGCGCGTCGGTTGCGCGCGCCAGCCCATCTTCAGCTCGTTGCGTCCGTACTTGACGCCCTCGGCATCGCCCGGCACCAGGAAGCAGGAGATACCCTTGGCGCCTTCCTGTCCGGTGCGTGCCATGACGATCAATACTTCGGTGCTGCCGGCTCCGGAGATAAAGCACTTGCTGCCGTCGATCACGTAGTCGCCGCCCTCGCGTCTGGCGCGGGTGCGCAGGTGGGCGGCGTCGGAGCCGGCGTCCGGTTCGGTCAGACAGTAGGAGGCGAGCAGCTCGCCACCGATCAGGCGCGGCAGCCACTGCGCCTTGAGGGCCGGGTCGGCGAAGCTGGCGAGCATCCAGCAGGCCATGTTGTGAATGGTGATAAAGGCCGTGGTGGCCACGCAACCGGCCGCCAGCTGTTCGAAGATCAGCGCCGCCGACAGCCGTGACAGGCCCAGGCCGCCGTCTTCCTCGTCGATGTACAGGGCCAGGTAGCCCTGCTCGGCGGCCTGTTTGATCACCTTCACTGGAAAGTGGTGGTCGCGGTCCCAGTCGGCGGCATGCGGTGCCAGCTCGCGGCTGGCGAAGGCGCGGGCGCTGTCGACCAGCAGACGTTGCTCTTCGGTGAGGTCAAAATCCATGACAAGTCCTTGCGAGATCGATAATCCCAGGTGAACGGACCAGGCCGACTCGTGATCGGCCTGGCGACGGCTTATTTCAACTGAATGGTCATGTTCGGTCCAGTCACCGGGCTGTCGTCGAACCAGCGGCTGGTGACCGTCTTGGTCTCGGTGTAGAAGCGTACGCCCTGTTTGCCATAGGCGTGCAGGTCACCGTAGAACGAGCCCTTCCAGCCGGTGAAGGAGAAGAACGGCAGCGGTACCGGCACCGGCACGTTGATGCCCACCTGACCGACTTCCACTGCATGCTGGTAATGCCGAGCGGCGCCGCCGGAGCGGGTGAAGATACTGGTGCCGTTGCCGTAGGGGCTGGCGTTGACCAGCTCGATGGCCTGATCCAAATTGTCGGCCTCCATGCACACCAGTACCGGGCCGAAGATTTCCTCGCGGTACAGGCCCATTTTCGGGGTCACGCCGCGGAACAGGGTCGGGCCGAGCCAGTTGCCGTTGGGGTAGTCCGCGACCTTGCACTGCGAACCGTCCAGCAGGCACTCGGCGCCTTCGGCTTTGCCCTCGGCGATCAGGCGCAACACCCGTTGCTTGGCCTGCTGACTGATCAGCGGGCCGAAGGCGGCGTGGGCATCGTTCCAGTAGCCGGGACGCAGCTCGGCCATCTGTGCGCGCAGTTCGTCGATCCACTGTTTCGATTCGCCGACGAACACCGCCACGCTGATCGCCATGCAGCGCTGGCCGGCCGCACCGCAGCTGGCGCCGACCAGGTTGCTGAGCACCTGATCCTTGTTCGCGTCGGGCAGGATCACCATGTGGTTCTTCGCCCCGGCGAAGGCCTGCACGCGCTTCAGGTGGGCGGTGCCGGTGCGGTAGATGTGCTGGCCGACCGGTACCGAACCGACGAAGGAAATCGCGCGGATATCCGGATGGGTGAGCAGGCTGTCGACCACCTCGCGGCCGCCGTGCAGCACCTGCAGCACGCCTGGCGGTGCGCCGGCCTCGATGAACAGCTCGGCCAGGCGATTCGGCGTCATCGGGTCCTGTTCGGAGGGCTTGAGGATGAAGCTGTTGCCGGCGGCGATGGCCAGGGGAAACATCCACAAGGGAATCATCGCCGGGAAGTTGAACGGGGTGATGCCGACGCACACGCCGAGCGGCTGAATCCAGCTGGCGGTGTCGATATCGCGGGCGACGTTCTCGGTCGTTTCGCCCATCATCAGGCTGGCAATATTCGCCGCCTGCTCGACCACCTCGATGCCGCGCCAGACATCGCCCTTGGCGTCGGCGAAGGTCTTGCCGGTTTCCTTGGCGAGCAATTCCGCCAGCTCGTCGTGGTGCTCCTTGAGCAGGTGCTGGTAGCGCAGCATCAGCCGCGCACGCTCCGGCACCGGTACTTCGCGCCAGCTGAGAAAGGCGGTTTTGGCACTGGCGATCGCCGCTTCGATTTCCTCGGCGGTGGCCTTCGGTGCCAGGGCCAACACCTCCTGGGTGGCCGGGTCGGTGACTTCGATGAACTCGCGGGCGCGGCTTTCGCGCCATTCACCATTGATCAACTGCGGGATTGCCTTGCTCATCGCGTTCTCCAGTGGGCTCGGGGTGGGCCGGATCTTGTTGTTTTAGTGTTATAGCCGCGGGCGGGGCACTTGTGGATTGACGATCTTGGTCAGTGGATGGACTATCTTGGGATTGAATGGCTGCCAGGATGCAATTGCTGGCCACTTTTCGGATGGTCTCCGGGCTACCAGGAAGAACCAGGAGGATCAATGAGTACGCGGGTCGAAACGTCCAACTGGCCGTTGCCGGCCAATGGTCTGCGCTTCATCACCCCGCCGCGCCTGCGTCGCACGCTGGCACGCCATCCGCTGACTGCCGGCTGCTATCCGCTGGCCTTGGGTTTTTACCCGGATGCCTTGGGCCATCGCATGAGTCGCCCGGCACCGGACGATAACCTGTTGATCTATTGCCGCGCGGGACAGGGTTGGCTGGAGACCGAAGATGGACGATTAGCTATCGGCGGCGGCGACTTGCTGCTGCTGCCAAAAGGGCTGGCGCACGCCTACGGCGCGGACCCTGACAAACCCTGGACCCTGTATTGGGTGCACTTCGATGGCGAGTTGGTGGCGGATTTTCTGCGCCCGTTGGGTAAGGGGCCGCTGTGGCGAATCGGCGTGCAGCCGCGCCTGCTGGCCGAGTTCGATGCGTTGCTGAATTTGCGCAAGCAGGGCTTGAGCCTGCCGCACTTCATCTACGCTGCCCACCAGCTGCAGGCATTGCTGGCTTCACTGGCGGTGCTGCCGGCACGGGCCAAGCTGAAGTCCGGGCGAGTGCTCGATGTCGATGCGGTGCAGGCGGTGATGCGCAGCCACCTGCACGACTCGCTCAACCTCGACGCGCTGGCCGCGCAGTTCAAGCTGTCGCGCTTTCACTTCGCCAAGACCTACCGCGCCCTCACCGGGCACGCGCCGATCCAGGATTTCATTCAACTGAAGATGGCCCATGCCTGCCGCCTGCTCGACGAGGGCGAACAGGGTATTCGCGAGGTGGCCGAGCAGCTGGGTTACGAGGACGTGTATTACTTCTCGCGCCTGTTTCGCAAGGTAGTGGGCATGGCGCCCAGCCATTATCGGGCGCTGCACCAGGGCTGAGGCAGGCCCCCGGTTGGCGTCTTGACTTGCGTGCGGGCCTTGTCTAGCGTGCCGTCTTCGTTCGCCCGCGTAGGAATCAGGCATGACCGCCGCAGACAAGATCAAGCTCGAAGCCGGCTGGAAACACGCCCTGCGCGAGGAGTTCGACAAGCCCTATATGCAGGAGTTGAGCGAGTTTCTGCGTCAGGAGAAAGCCGCCGGCAAGGAGATCTACCCGCCGGGTGCGCTGATCTTCAATGCCCTGGATTCCACCCCGCTGGACCGGGTCAAGGTGGTGATCATCGGCCAGGACCCCTACCACGGTCCGGGTCAGGCCCATGGCCTGTGCTTCTCGGTGCAGCCCGGGGAAGCCACGCCGCCGTCCTTGTTGAACATCTACAAGGAGCTCAAGCGCGACCTGAATATCGACATCGCCGCGCACGGTTGCCTGCAGCATTGGGCCGAGCAAGGCGTGCTGCTGCTCAACACCTCGCTGACGGTCGAGCGCGGCAATGCCGGCGCGCATGCCGGCAAAGGCTGGCAGCACTTCACCGACCGGGTGATCGAAGTGGTCAGCGAGCAGCGCCCGCACCTGGTGTTCTTGCTGTGGGGCAAGCATGCGCAGAGCAAGGAGCGCCTGATCGATCCGACCAAACACCTGATCCTACGCTCGCCGCACCCATCGCCGTTGTCGGCCCACCGTGGCTTTATCGGCAACGGTCACTTCAGTCGAGCCAACAAGTTCCTCGAGCAGCACCGCCTGACCCCGATCGACTGGCGCCTGCCGGAGCTGTAGCGCACAGCGCTGCGTTGGGCGCAGGTGGACGCGTCCCATGCCGGTCAAGAAAGAGCCCGCATAATGCGGGCTAAACCTGGTCGTAATAGGGGCAAGACGTCAGTGGCGCTGCCAGAAGCGGAACAGCGGTTCGGCGAGGAACATCACCAGAAACAGCCGCAGCACCTGCAGGGCGGTGACCAGCGTCACCGACAGCTGCAGGGCGGCGGCGGTCAGGCACAGTTCGGTGATGCCGCCGGGCATCATGCCGAGCATCAAGGAGGTTCCGTCCTGTCTGGCCAGCCAGCTGAGCCCTTGCGCCAGCAACGCGGCGCTGAGCATGGCGAGCAGGGTGAACAGCAGGATGCGTGCGAGAAAGCCCGGTGCGCTGCGAAAGAAGGCGCGGTCGAAGTGGCAGCCCAGGGCGCAGCCGATCAACCACTGGCCGACTTGGCCAAGGCCTGGCGGCAGGCCCAGGTGCAGGTCGAACGTGACGCTGGCGGCGGCGCAGACGGTCAAGGGGCCGAGCATCCAAGGGTTGGGCTGGCGCAGTTTTTTCCACAGCAGTGCCAGCAATGCGCCCGCAGGCAGCAGGAGGGCCAGCCAATACCAGTCGACCGGGGCGGGGGCGGGCGCCTGGATCGGCGGCAGGCTCCAGGTGAACAGCGCCGGTATCAACAGCACCACCAGCAACAGGCGCAGGCTGTGGGCGGCGGCGACCCGGGCGATCTGCGCATCGTGGCGTTGCGCCAGGTTGACCATCTCGCTGGCACCGCCGGGCATGCTGGCGAAAAACGCCGTGGCGCGGTCGACCCCGGCCCGCCGCAGCAGGGCAATGCCGATCAGGCTGAGCAGCAAGGTGCCGAGCGCGCCAGCGAGAATTACCGGGAAATGACTGAGTACTTGCGCCATCACCTCTCCGGTGAAGTGCAGGCCGATGCCGCTGGCCACCAGCCATTGACCGGTCTGCCGGCCACCGGGCAGCTCAGTGACCAGCCAGCCGCTGCAGCGGGCGGCGATCACCGCCAGCAGCGAGCCGATGATCCACGGCAGCGGCCAGCCGATCAGGCTGGCCAGGTAGCCCCCGACCAGGCCAATCAGGGGCGTGAGCCACCAGCTACGCCAGTGGCTCAGCGCCGCGGGCAGTTTAGGCATGGGCCAGACGGGCCTTGTTGCGCGCACGCCACCAGCGCAGGCCGGGCAGGGCCAGCATCAATGCCGCCAACCCCCACAGGCACAGGCTGATCGGGCTGTGCCAGAGGATACCCAGCTCGCCACCGGAGATCGACAGGGCGCGGCGCAGGTTGTCTTCCATCAGCTCGCCGAGGACGAAACCGAGGATCACCGCCGACAGCGGGAAGTCCAGTTTGCGCAGGATATAGCCGAACACACCAAGGCCGACCATCAGTACCAGGTCGAAAGTGGTGCTGTGCACCGCGTAGACGCCAACCATGCTGATCACGCTGATCGCCGGCACCAAGATCCAGTTGGGCACGCTGAGCATGCGCGAGAACAGGCCGACCAGCGGGATGTTCATCACCAGCAGGATCACGTTGCCGATGAACAGGGAGGCGATCAGGCCCCAGACCACATCCGGCTGCTGTTCGAACAGCAGTGGGCCGGGGGTGATGTTGTACAGCGACAACGCACCGATCATCACCGCGGTGGTGCCGGAACCGGGTACGCCGAGGGTCAGCATGGGAATCAGCGAGCCGCAGGCCGAGGCGTTGTTGGCCGCTTCCGGGGCGGCCAGGCCGCGCAGGTCGCCTTCGCCGAACTTGCCCCCGCTGCCGGCCAAACGCTTCTCGGTCATGTAGGTCATGGCGCTGGCGATGGTCGCGCCGGCACCTGGCAGGGTGCCGATGACGAAGCCGGCCAGCGAGCTGCGGACCATGGTCCAGAAGGTGGCGCAGAATTCCTTGAAGTTGAACAGCAGGCGGCCGCTGGCTTTCACCGCCTTCTGGCCGCTGTGGGTGTTTTCCAGCATGACCAGGATTTCACTGACGCTGAAGAAGCCGATCACCACGATGATGAACTGGATGCCGTCGGACAGGCTGACGCTGCCGAAGGTAAAGCGGTAGACGCCGGTGGTGGAGTCGACGCCGACGGTCGCCAGGGCCAGGCCGATCAGGGCGGCCATCAGGGTCTTCACCGGCTTGTCGCCGACCATGCCGCCGAGGCAGGCGATGGCGAAGATCATCAGCACGAAGTATTCCGCCGGGCCGAAGGCCACCGCCCACTTGGCCAGCAAGGGGGCGAACAGCACCACGCCGCAGGTGGCGATGATGCTGCCGGTAAAGGAGCTGACTGCCGACAGCGACAGGGCGATACCGGCCTTGCCCTGACGCGCCAGCGGGTAGCCGTCGAGGGTGGTCATCACCGCCGCGGCGTCGCCCGGTACGTTGAGCAGGATGGCGGAAATCCGGCCGCCATACTCGCAACCCAGGTACACCGCGGCCAGCAGGATCAGTGCGGTTTCCGGCGGTAAACCGAAGGCGAAGGCCAGCGGTAGCAGCAAGGCCACGCCGTTGATCGGGCCGAGGCCCGGCAACAGGCCGACTATGGTGCCGACGAAGGCGCCGAACAGCGCCACCAGCAGGTTGTTCGGGCGGGTGGCGACATCGAAGCCTTGCAGCAAAAAATGTAGGGTTTCCATCTCAGCGCTCCACAAACGCGTTGAACAGGCCGAGCGGCAGCGGCACGTCCAGGACTAAATCGAACAGGCCAAACAGCAGGCAGCCCATCAGCACGCCACTGACGGCGCAGGGCAGCAGGCGACCGGTGAACAGCAGGCCCATGGCGAAGGTGGCCAGGGCGGTGCTGAGGACGAAGCCCAGGGGCTCGAACAACAGGGCATAGGCCAGCAGCGTCAGTACGCACAACAGCGCGCGTTTGACGCTGGGCAGGTGCAGCTGTTGTTGCAGCACACCTGGCTTGATCAGCAGCCACAGTGAGCCTGCGCTCATCAGCCCGAGCAACAGCAAGGGGTAGGCGCGTGGGCCGACTGGGTCGTAGGCGAAGGGCGCCTGGAAGCCCCAGGCACGGACGGCGAGCCCGGCGCAGAACAGCAGCCAGATCGCGGAAAACAGGCGGACGTACATAAACGGGGTACCTCGACGAGGTCAGGAGATTCGAGCAAGCGTAGCGAGCGACGGCAAGGCGAGGCGGCAAGCGGCGAGAAAGCGCAGTTTACGTCTGTAAATGAGCATTTCGAGCCGCTTGCCAACCCAGCATTATCGAGCGCAGTAGCTTCCTTACTGGACCAGGCCGAATTCGCCTGCCAATGCCTTGTACTCTTCGACTTGCTTGAAGACGAAGGTCTTCAGCTCGTCGCCGGTCATCGACAGCGGCTGGAGGTCACGCTGCTCGCGCAGTTTGGCGAAGTCCTCGCGGTCCAACATGCTGTCGAACTGCTGCTTCCACCAGTCGTACTGCTCGTCGCTGACCTTCGGGCCGACGTAGAAACCACGGATCACCGGCCAGCTGATCGGGTAGCCCTGTTCCTTGGCGGTGGGGATGTCGGCCAGCTTGCCCGGCAGACGTTCGTCGGCAAGCACCGCGAGGATGCGTACCTTCTTGGCTTCCAGTTGCGGAGTGACTTCGCCCAGGCCGCTGCTGGTCACCTGCACATGGCCGCCGAGCATGGCGGTGAGGGTCTCGCCGCCGCCTTCGAAGGCCACGTAGCGCAGGTTCTTCGGATCGATGCCGGCGGCGCGGGCGATCAGTGCGGTCTGCATCCAGTCCTGGCCGCCGATGGTCGCGCCGGCGCCGAAGACGATGCTGGTCGGGTCCTTCTTCAGTGCCTGCACCAGGTCGTCGAGGCTCTGGTAAGGCGAATCGGCGCGCACGGTGATGGCGCCGTAGTCGGTGCCGACCGCGGCCAGCCAGCGCACGGCGTTCTCGTCATAACGGCCGAACTTGCCCTGGGCCAGGTTGAGCAAGGATCCGCTGGAGAAGGCGACTATGGTGCCCGGGTCGTCTGCGCGCTGCGCCACTACCGCGTTGTAGGCCACCGCGCCGACACCGCCAGGCATATAGGTGACACGCATCGGCGCCTTGAGCAGGCCGCTGTCTTTCAGACCGCTCTGGGCCAGTTTGCAGGTCAGGTCGAAGCCGCCGCCGGGCTTGGCCGGGGCGATGCATTCCGGGCGCTTCGGTTCGCCGGCCAGCAGTTGGCCGGCGAAGGCCAGGCAGGCGGTGGCCAGGGCGAGGCGGGTAAAGGCAGTTTTCATGATGGATTCCTCTCGATTGTTATTTTGGATTACAGGATTGGCAGGGTGTAGCCGACGACTACGCGGTATTCGTCCGAGTCGCGGGCGAAATCGGAGCGGAAATTGGCGTTACGCAGGCGCACGAAGAGATTCTTCACCGGGCCGCTTTGCACCACGTACTTGACCTCGAAGTTGGTTTCCTTTTCGTCGCCGCGCTCGTTGCTGCCGATGATTCGCGCGTCACTGCCTTTGATATAGCGAGCGTAGGCCGTCAGGCCGGGCACGCCCAGGGCGGCGAAGTCATAGTCGTAGCGTACTGACCAGGATTTTTCCTCAGGGTTGGCGTAGTCGTTGGCGGAGTCGTTGACCAGGTAGGGGTCGCTGCCGGCGATATAGGCATAGCCGGTGTCGCCGTTCATGTCCTGATAGCCCAGGCTTAGCTTGTGGCCGCTGTGGGCGTAGCTGAGCACACCGTTCAGTGCGCGGTTGTCCACTTCGCCGGCCTTGGCTGCGCCACTCTCGTCGCTGAGCATCAGGCGCAGATCGGCAGCCATGGTGCCGCCGGCCAGGGGGTAGGTGGCCAGCACATTGAAGAAGTTCTGCCGGTAGACATCCTCAAGTTCGCCATGGAAGTAGCGGCCTTTGAGGTTCTGGTTGAACTGGTAGTCGAAACCCAGCAGGTCGAGGTGGTCGGCGGTCACCCCGGCGTAGCGTCCATTCTTGCTTTCGAGCTGCAGATCCTCGGCGTCGGTTGAGGCGCGGTCGATGGCCTTGCTTAGGCGCCCGCCAGTGAAGGTCAGGCCCTTCACCTCGGAGGACGTCAGCAGGCCACCCTCGAATACCTGCGGCAGCAGGCGGCTGTCGTTGGCCACTACCACCGGCAGGACGGGGCTGTGCGAACCGTAGCGCAGCTCGGTGGCAGAGACCTTGACCTTGGCGGTCAGGCCCAGACGACCAAACTCATCCGGTGCCTTGCCATCGTCATGCCTCGGCAGTAGGCCGGTTTTGGTGCGGTCGGCGCTGGAGTCCAGTTTGATGCCGACCAGGCCCTGGGCGTCGAGGCCGAGGCCGACTGGGCCTTCGGTGTAACCGGACTGTACGTTGAGCCAGAAGCTCTGGCCCCACTCCTCGCGCTTGTTCTGGCCGGTGCCTTCGCGATAGTCACGGTTCAGGTAGATGTTGGTGGCCTTCAGGTTGGCAGAACTGTCAGCGATGAAGTCGGCCTGGGCAGCGGTGCTGAGCAGGGTTGCAGCTATGGCGAGGCTGAGCAGATGGACAGGCGCAATGGCCTTGCTTGATGCGATGGGCATCCTGTGGTCTCCAATTGTTGTTTTTGTCGCGGCTGCACTCCACTGTGCGGTCCGCTCTGGTCGGTGGATCGAGCCACCTGGGAGCGATGCTAAGTGGGCAAGCTTTCGCCAAGCTTTCACCGTCGAAAAAAACGCCTGGAGCGTTTTTTGACGTCGCCTGCGACGGCCCGCAGGGTGGACGCCAGGGATGGCAGGCCACAAAATTTTTCCGCGCGGGTCGCCGCCCGCCATTTAGGTCATTCACGGCAGCGGGCGGGGCGCTACACTGCGCGCCTTGAACGAGCATTAGCGCTGGAGGTGAGGGTGCGAATCCTGCTGGTCGAAGACCATCCGCAATTGGCGGCGAGCGTGGCCCAGGCCCTGAGTTTGGCCGGCTGGACGGTGGACGTGCTGCATGACGGGGTGGCCGCCGATCTGGCCCTGGCCAGTGAGGACTACGCTCTGGCGATTCTCGATATCGGCCTGCCGCGCCTGGACGGCTTCCAGGTGCTGGCGCGCCTGCGTGGGCGCGGCAAGACCCTGCCGGTGCTGATGCTGACCGCCCGCGGCGAGGTCAAGGATAGGGTGCACGGCCTCAACCTGGGCGCCGACGATTACCTGGCCAAGCCCTTCGAATTGACTGAGCTGGAGGCGCGGGTCAAGGCGCTGCTGCGGCGCAGTGTGCTCGGCGGCGAGCAACAACAGCGCTGTGGCAATCTGCTCTACGACCTGAGCACTCGGCGTTTCAGCCTGCGCGGCGCGGTGCTCAACCTGACCTCCCGCGAGCAGGCGGTGCTGGAGGCGATGATCGCCCGGCCGGGGCGGGTGATGAGCAAGGAGCAACTGGCGGCTCAGGTCTTCGGCCTGGATGACGATGCCAGTGCCGACTCCATCGAAATCTACGTCCACCGTCTGCGCAAGAAGCTCGAGGACAGTGGCGTGCGCATCGTCACCTTCCGCGGCCTGGGTTATTTGTTGGAGGCAGTCGGTGACTGAGCGCTGGAGGCGGTCGATGGCTGAAACCGGGAGCCTGCGCGGGCGACTGTTAAGGCGTCTGGCTGTGTTGTTGGCGCTGATCCTGTTGCTCAGCAGCCTGAGCGCCTATTGGAGTGCCCGCCGCGCCGCCGACACGGCCTATGACCGTACCCTGCTGGCGTCGGCGCGGGCGATTGCCGACGGGCTGTATAGCGATGCCGGTACGCTCAAGGCCAACGTGCCCTACGTCGCCCTGGACACCTTCGCCTACGACAGTGCTGGACGCATCTACTACCAGGTGCTGGATTTGCACGGTGGATTGGTCTCCGGCTACGAGGATTTGCCGGCGACTCCGCGCGGCACCCCGCGCACCGACGACTATCCGGCGCTGGCGCATTTCTACGATGCGGATTACCGCAACCAGGGGGTGCGGGTGGTCAGCCTGTTGCAACCGGTCAGCGAGCCGCAGCTCAATGGCATGGCCGAGATCCGTGTGGCCGAAACCCTGGGGGCACGCGAGCGCATGGCCCGCGAGCTGCTGTTCGGTACCCTGTGGCGCATGGGGCTGCTGTCGCTCAGCGCACTGCTGCTGGTGTGGTTGGCGGTGAGTGCCACGCTGCGGCCGCTGGAGCGTTTGCGACGCAGCGTGATCGAGCGCGCCAGTGACGACCTGCGCCCTTTGCCGGACGCCGAGTTGCCGCGCGAGTTGCGGCCGCTGGTGAATGCCTTGAACCAATTCAACGACCGGCTGCGCGGCCTGTTCGAGCGCCAGTCGCAGTTTATCGCCGATGCCGCCCACGAGCTGCGCACGCCCTTGGCGGCGCTCAAGGCGCGGGTCGAGCTGGGCCTGCGCGGCGAACAGCCGGCAGTGTGGCGCGACACGCTGGAGGAGGCCGCAGCCAACACCGATCGACTCACCCAGTTGGCCAATCAACTGCTCTCCCTGGCCCGCATCGAGAGCGGCGCGCGGGCAATTGCCGAAGGCGGGGCGCAACGCCTCGACCTCAGTCAGCTGGCCCGCGAGCAGGGCCTGGCGCTGGCCCCCTTGGCCCACGCGCGCGGCATCGCCCTGGCACTGGAGGCCGAGCGGCCGGTGTGGCTGCGCGGCGAGCCGACCTTGCTCAATGAGCTGCTCTGCAATCTGCTGGACAACGCCTTTGCCCACACCCCTGCCGGCGGCAATGTGCTGATGCGCGTGCTGGAGTCGGGTGTGCTGGAGGTGCAGGACGATGGACCGGGGATCCCCGAAGAGGATCGTGAGAAGGTCTTCGCGCGGTTCTACCGGCGCAGTGCGCACAGCTCGGGGGCGGGGTTGGGGCTGGCCATAGTCGGCGAGATCTGTCGTGCGCACCAGGCGCGTATCAGCCTGCATCAGGTGCTGCCGCACGGCCTGTTGGTGCGGGTGGAGTTCGCGCCGGCAGGCGCCTGATCAGTGTGTCGCGCTCAGCGGTTGCTGGGCTTCCAGCAGGTACTGCGCGATCTTGCCGCTGTCACGCAGCCGCGCCAGACCCCGGTTGAAGCGCTCGATCATTGCGGCGTTACCGGCCACCTGGCGTGACAGCAGTAGATGCTGGTTGTGCCGGCTCAGCGCTCTGGGGTGAAAGCTCAGCTGCGCCCGCTCGGCGACAGTGAAGTGCTGCGCCAGTAAGTCCAGGGCGACCGTTTTGGCGATCGGGAAAAGCTCGATGCGTCCCGCCAACAATTGGCGTAGAGCCACTTCGTCGCTATTGATCCGCCGAATATTTAACTCTCCCGCCTTCTCGGCCCGATTGAAGGCCTTGCCATAGAAATAGCCGCGAGTGGCGCCGAGACGCACACCGCGCAGGTCATCCACGGTCTGCCAGTCGAAGTCGAATGCTTTGCGATGAAATAGATGAGTTTGGGTCTTAAGTATCGGCTCGCTGATGAAAAACTGTCGCTCGCGTTCGGCGTTGCGCCGCCACACCGCAGTGCCGGCGCGTTGCCCCTGTGCGGCCAGCTGCATTGCGCGAGCCCATGGCAGGAACTCCCACTGCACCTCGACGCCTTCGAGGGCAAAGGCTTCCGCCACTATGCGCGAGGCAACGCCCTGGTTCGGCAGCGCTGCACCAAGAAACGGCGGCCACTCGCCGCTGGTCAGGCGTAGCGTATCGGCCACCACGCCGCTCGCGAGAAACCAGGAAATCAACAGGATCACAAGGCGCATACGGTTCTTCCCTTAACCGAGACGACGCTGAACAGGCTGAGGATTGACCCCTGCCGCTGTCAGCTCACTGCAGCATGTTCATGGCCGCTTCCATCGCCGCGGAGAGGTCTTCATCGGCCTGCATGTCGACATTCGGGTCGAGGCCGAGCTTGCTGAATGCCGGCACCTTGCTCCAGTCCAGCTGGGTGTAAGGGTGTTCGCTGCCCAGGTGGCTTTGCAGCGTGGCGACTTGAACGATATCGACGTAGTCGACCTTGGCACTGTCGCGCGTGAAGTCGAGGTATTGACTCGGCACCTGGGTGATCAGCTCGGGGAACTGCCAGGTGCGCAGGATTTTGTCGCCGATGATCGGGTGAATCTGCTCGATCACATGGTTGAGGCTGATCGAGTCGGCCAGCAGCTCATTGTGCTCTTCGGCGTAGGTGAGGATCGGCAATATGCCGATCTGGTGCACCAGGCCGGCGAGGGTCGCCTGGTCCGGGAGCAAGCGCGTGTAATGACGGCACAGCACATGGCAGATGCCGGCGATCTCGGTACTTTTGTTCCACACCTCACGCATCTTGCGGTCGACCACGTCGGACGTGGCCTGGAACATCTGCTCCATCGCCAGACCGGTAGCCAGGTTGCAGGTGTAGTTGATGCCCAGGCGGCTGACTGCCATCTGCAGGTCGGTAATCTCCCGGTTGGTACGCAACAGTGGGCTGTTCACCACCTTGATGATCCGCGCGGTCAGCGCTGCATCGTTGCCGATCACTTTGCTCAGCTGCGGAATGCCAATGTCCGGGTCTTCCGCTGCTTCGCGCACCCTGAGGGCAACTTCCGGCAGGGTGGGCAGTACCAGGTCATCGTTCTCGATGGCCTGGAGCAGTTCCTGTTGGACTTTCTCGGCAAGCTTGCTCATGCACGGTTCTCTTCGTCAGTCGGGCAACGTGTGGGAAAGGATTAGCGTTGAATTTCGCGGTCGGTATCCAGGGTGTAGGGCAGATCGAGCACCTCTAGCGGCAGGCCTTGGGGGGCGCCGAGGTGAATGCGTCCGTCGGTCACCGCATCCTGCTGTAACACGGCAAGCAGCTCAATACCTTTGTCGCTCTGTGCGGCCAACACGACTTCGCCGATGGCGGAATTGTGCACCGGGGAAAACAGCTCGGTGGCCGGCTCTGGCAACTGCTCGCCGGCCAGGCTCAAGCGATACAGGCGACGCTTGAGCTTGCCCAGGTACTGCATGCGGGCGACGATTTCCTGGCCGGTGTAGCAGCCTTTCTTGAAACTGACGCCGCCCAGCGCCTGCAGGTTGAGCATCTGCGGGATAAACAATTCGCGGGTGTTGCCCAGGACCTGGCCGACGCCAGCACGCACCTGGGCCAATATCCAGCGATTTAGCGCGGCCTCCGGTAGTTGAGCGGCCAGGCGGTTATGCAGGGTGTCGGCTGCGCTCGCCGGAGCCCAGAGTTCGGCGCGGCCATCGCTCAGGCGCACCGCCAGCAGATCATTGGCGCGCGCGACGCTGTCGCTGGTCTGGGGCAAGTCCAGGCCAAGGCCGACCAGTGCGCCATCGCCGTCACTCAGACCAAAGCGCACCCAGGCGGCGCTTTCATCACTGAGCTTGGATTTGGAGAATGCCGCGTACTTCTGCAAGTCGGCCAGTTGCGGCTCGACCAGCTCGCGGGCCATGGTCAGCAAGTAACCATCCTCCACGCTGACGATGCGGAAGCTCGACAACATGCGGCCCTTCGGTGTGCAGCGCGCACCGAGACTGGAGCTGTGCTCGTTCAGGTAATTGAGGTTGCAGGTCAGTTGGCCCTGGAGGAATTTGCTGGCGTCAGGGCCGCGAACGGCGAGGACGCCTTCGTGGCTGAGGGGGCTGAAAAACGCGGTATCGGCCATGGGAGATAGGGGGTCGCTGGATAGAGGTTAGGGGCGTCATCATAGAGGGCGCACCTGGGCTTGTCAGCGACTGCCGTCGTAACCCGGCATTGCCTCGGCCAGCCGGTCGCCCGAACGGGTCAACAGCGCTGGCTTTCGCCGTTATACTGCCGGGCTCATTCAATGCCTGGCTAATTCAAGGACCCCTTTCATGGTCGATTCGACTGAACTCAATCGCCTGTTCTGGCACAGCCGCCGCGGCATGCTGGAACTGGACGTGCTGTTGGTGCCGTTCGTCAAAGAGGTTTACTCGAGCCTCGATGCCGAGGATCAGGCGCGTTACCGCAAGCTGCTCGAATGCGAAGACCAGGACATGTTCGGCTGGTTCATGCAGCGCGGCGAGCCGGAAGATGCCGACCTGAAGCGCATGGTTCGGATGATTCTGGATCGTGTCCAACCCAAGTGACGGCTTCGAGTGCCAGTGGCGGCCATCGCGGCAGCTGCTGGCGCTCTATGCGCTGGTCCAGGGCTTGGCATTGATCAGCGTGCTGCTCGTCGATATTCCGCTGTGGGCGCTGCTGCTTGGCGTCGGGTTTTGCCTGATACACGCCATCTG
Source organism: Pseudomonas sp. SJZ079 (assembly GCF_007993865.1). Classification (GTDB taxonomy): domain Bacteria; phylum Pseudomonadota; class Gammaproteobacteria; order Pseudomonadales; family Pseudomonadaceae; genus Aquipseudomonas. Next base: position 77,116 of record NZ_VIUH01000012.1, read on the forward strand.
GGTGCTGCCTCGGCATATTCTGCTGAGTTCGCCGCGGGCCTTCAGCGCCTTGCGCTGCAATGCCGAGGGTTGGCAGCTGGAGAGTGCGGCAGCAGGTTGGCAGGCGATCCAGTTGCGCAGAGACAGCCTGGCGCTGCCGTTGGCCGTGGTGCTGCGTTTTCGCCTGGCAGGCGAGTGGCGGGTGCGTGCCCTGTGCATTCCGCGTGACGCCATGGCCCGCGATGCCCATCGACGCCTGCGGGTGCGGCTGAAGTTCAGTCGTCGTAGGTGGGCGGCTGCAGAATAGTATCTTTGGCTTCGGCCAGCAGCTGCGGATAATCCAGGGTGTAATGCAGGCCGCGGCTTTCGTGGCGTTGCATGGCCGAACGGATCATCAGTTCGGCGACCTGGGCCAGGTTGCGCAACTCGATCAGATCGCGGCTCACTTTGTAGTTACTGTAGAACTCGTCGATCTCATCGAGCAGCAGGCGCACCCGGTGCTCGGCGCGTTGCAGGCGCTTGTTGGTGCGTACGATGCCGACGTAGTCCCACATGAAGCGCCGCAGCTCGTCCCAGTTGTGCGCGATGATCACGTCTTCGTCCGAATCGGTGACCTGGCTGGCGTCCCAGCCTGGCAGGTTGGCCGGCATCGTCACCTGGTCCAGCTGCAGCGCGATGTCGGCGGCGGCGGCCTGGGCGTAGACGAAGCATTCCAGCAGCGAATTGCTGGCCATACGGTTGGCGCCATGCAGGCCGGTGAAGCTGGTTTCGCCAATGGCATACAAACCGGGTACGTCGGTGTGTCCGTTCTGGTCGACGACCACGCCGCCACAGGTGTAGTGCGCCGCTGGCACCACCGGGATCGGCGCGCGGGTGATATCGATGCCGAAGTCCAGGCAGCGTTCATAGACGGTCGGGAAGTGCGATTTGATGAATTCTGCCGGCTTATGGCTGATGTCCAGGTAGACGCAGTCCACGCCGAGGCGCTTCATCTCGTGGTCGATGGCGCGGGCGACGATGTCGCGCGGGGCGAGTTCGGCGCGCGAATCGAAACGCTGCATAAAGCGTTCACCGTTAGGCAGTTTGAGCAGGGCGCCTTCGCCGCGCAGTGCTTCGGTGATCAGAAAACTTTTCGCCTGCGGGTGGTACAGGCAGGTCGGGTGGAACTGGTTGAACTCCAGATTGCCGACCCGGCAGCCCGCCCGCCAGGCCATGGCGATACCGTCGCCGCAGGCGCCATCCGGGTTGCTGGTGTAGAGATACACCTTGGCCGCGCCGCCAGTGGCGAGAATGACGAAGCGCGCGTGGTAGGTGTCGACCTGACCGCTGGCGCGATTGAGCACATAGGCGCCTAGGCAACGCTGCCCTTGCAGTCCTAGCTTGTGCTCGGTAATCAGATCGACTGCCACGCGCTGTTCCTGCAACTCGATATTGCTTCGCTGTTTGGCGCGTTCCAGCAGGGTATTGAAAATGGCGGCGCCAGTCGCGTCTGCGGCGTGAATGATGCGCCGGTGGCTGTGGCCGCCTTCGCGGGTCAGATGAAACTCGAAGCCGCCATCTTCGCGCGCGGTTTCATCGTCGCGGGTAAAGGGCACGCCTTGATCGATCAGCCATTGGATCGCTTCGCGGCTGTGCTCCACGGTGAAACGCACGCTCTCCTCGCGACATAGACCGCCGCCGGCATTCAGCGTGTCTTCGACATGCGATTCGACGGTATCCAGATCATCCAGTACGGCTGCCACGCCACCCTGGGCCCAGTAAGTCGAGCCATTAGCCAGACTGCCCTTGCTCAGCACGGCGATACGCAGGTGCTCAGGCAGGCTCAGGGCCAAGGTCAGGCCTGCTGCACCGCTGCCTATGACCAGGATGTCGTGTTGATAATGTTGGCTCATGTCTAGATTCCGCAAGTAAGCGGCTCCTAGTATATAGAGGGGGGGCGCGGCACAATAGCGGGCTTATGACCGCCCGTGCCTTTGAGGAACTTTCTTAGTCTTTCAGGTTCCATAAACGGTCACCCATAGAGGGGCACTGTCTGTTTGTCGTCTGCTTGAAAGCCCTGTGTGAGCTTTCCTGTAGTGGCCGGTGGACGATCTAAGATTATTGCGCAGCAGGGCCAGGGTCTTGGCTGCGTTATTCCGTGCGGGGCTGAAAGGGTTCTGCAGGAAGCTTGTTTTAAAAGGGGGAGAACTTTTGCGCAACGCCCAGGTCTATCTTGGCAAGCTGATTCGCTGGCAGGTGCTGCACCCCTTTGGGTTCAATGAGGAGTGTTCATGCTAGCCCAGGATGAGGATCAGCAGCTGGTCGAGCGCGTACAGCGCGGAGACAAGCGAGCATTTGATCTGTTGGTGCTGAAGTATCAGCACAAAATTCTCGGGCTGATCGTGCGTTTCGTGCACGACAGCCATGAGGCCCAGGATGTGGCGCAGGAAGCCTTTATCAAGGCATACCGGGCGCTGGCTAATTTTCGCGGTGACAGTGCTTTTTATACCTGGCTGTACCGCATCGCCATCAATACGGCGAAGAACCACCTGGTGTCGCGAGGTCGGCGACCGCCAGACAGTGATGTAAGCGCTGAGAATGCGGAGTTCTATGAGGGCGATCACGCCCTCAAGGACATCGAGTCACCAGAACGAGCTTTACTGCGGGATGAGATCGAGGCCACCGTGCATCGCAGCATCCAGCAATTGCCAGAAGATTTGCGTACGGCCCTAACCTTGCGTGAATTTGATGGTCTCAGTTACGAGGACATTGCGAGCGTTATGCAGTGTCCGGTAGGCACCGTGCGTTCACGTATTTTTCGGGCGCGCGAGGCTATTGATAAGTCTCTGCAGCCTTTGCTACAGGAAACCTAAGACAGCGGCGACAGCCAAGAGAGGAACCGCAATGAGTCGTGAAGCCCTACAGGAATCGCTGTCCGCGGTGATGGATAACGAAGCGGACGAGTTGGAATTACGGCGTGTGCTCGGCGCGAGTGACGACGCCGAGATGCTCGCCAAGTGGTCGCGCTACCAGATCGCTCGAGCGGTGATGCATAAAGAATTGCTGGAGCCGCGTCTGGATATTGCCTCGGCTGTCTCCGCTGCGTTGGCCGATGAAGCGGTACCGGTGGCGAACAAGGCGGTTCGTGGTCCGTGGCACGTTGTCGGTCGTCTGGCTGTGGCTGCCTCGGTAACGGTTGCCGTGTTGGCTGGCGTACGTTTGTATAATCAGGATGAAGTCACGGGAGCTCAGATGGCGCAGCAAGCTGCTCAGCCAGCACTGACGACTCCGCAGATGCAGGGTCCAGCGATGCTGGCGGGCTTCAGTATCGACGGCGCGCAGCAGGCTTCCGCCCAGGCTGCTGGTGAGACTTCGTCGGGCTGGCATGAGCAACGGTTACCTGCTTACCTGCGCCAACACGCTCAACAGGCAGCGATGAATGGTAACGAAAGTGCGCTGCCGTATGCGCGTGCGGCAAGTTTGGAAAGCCGTTAAGGAGACGCATGCGCTTTATCCCGGTTACCTCCTTTATTCTCGGCAGTTGGCTGGCGTTTCCCGCCGTCGCTGCCGAAGCGCAAGATTGGCTGCAACGTTTGGCTGAAGCTGAGCGCAGCCAAAACTACCAAGGCACTTTCGTGTATGAGCGTAATGGCAGCTTCTCCACCCACAGCATGTGGCATCGGGTGGAAGAGGGCGGTGTCGTGCGCGAGCGCCTTTTGCAGTTGGATGGTCCTGCGCAGGAGGTGCTGCGTGTCGATGGGCGTGCCGAGTGCGTCAGCGGTACTTTGTCCGATCAGGTAATCGATAGTCAGAGTTGGCCGGCGCGCGAGCTGAATGCCCAACAGTTGACGGAATGGTACGACCTGAAAGTCATCGGTGAATCCCGAGTGGCCGGGCGTGATGCCGTAGTGCTGGGGTTGCGGCCGCGCGATCAGCACCGCTATGGCGTTGAACTGCACCTGGATAGGGAGAGCGGTTTGCCGCTGAAGTCCCTGTTGTTAAACGACAAGGGGCAGTTACTCGAGCGCTTCCAGTTCACTCGCTTGGACGTTACTACGGTTCCGCCGGATGAGGCGTTGCAGCCGAGTGCAAAGTGCCGTCCGGTGCGGGTGACTGAGACGAAGGTCTCCGACGCGCAGACTTGGCGCTCCGATTGGCTGCCACCAGGTTTTGTTTTGAGCCGAACGACCCTGCGACGTAGTCCTGCTTCGGATGAGCAAGTAGCGTGCTTGTTGTATGACGACGGACTGGCGCGTTTTTCCGTGTTCATGGAGCCGCTGCGTGGTGCTACGGTCGAGGATGCGCGCAGCCAGTTAGGGCCGACCGCTGCGGTTTCCCGGCGTCTGTCGACCGGCGACGGCGATGTGATGGTCACGGTAGTCGGTGAGATTCCGTTGGGTACCGCCGAGCGGGTCGCCTTGTCGATGCGCGCAGCCGCTGAGCAGGTCACACCATGATTGAAGAGCAGGGACGGGTGGTGGCTGTCGAGCCAGGTGCCGTTTGGGTCGAGACCCTGCGCAAGAGTACCTGCTCCAGTTGCTCGGCGAATGCGGGTTGCGGTCAGGGTTTGCTGGATAAGCTGGGCGTAAGCGGTCGACGTGGTTATGTGCGCGCGCTGTGCGATTTGCAGCTAGCGGTCGGGGATGGTGTGGTGCTCGGCGTGCGCGAGGATTTGTTGGTGCGTGGCTCGCTACTGGTTTACCTGTTCCCCCTGTTAGGCTTGTTCGCGTCTGCGCTGCTGGCGGAGCAACTGGGTTTGGCCGAGCCGCTGGTAATTTTGGCCAGCTTTCTAGGCTTTGCTGCATCCTGGTTTGGGGTGCGCTGGCGCAGCGTTCGCACCGCGAGCGATCCGGCCTTGCAGCCGGTGGTGTTGCGCGCTTTGCTGGTAGGTGCTGCGGGCTTATTTTAAGTCTTTTGCTGGTTCTGAATGGGGAGTTGTATGTCGATGCCTAGTCTGAAACAAACTTTTTCCGCGTTGCTTGCAGTTTTATTGTTGGGACAGGTGGTTGCTGCGCAGGCGGATTTGCCGGAGTTTACCGAGCTGGTCGAACAAGCCTCGCCTGCAGTGGTAAATATCAGTACGCGGCAGAAGATTCCCGAGCGTGTGGCGACTGCCGACGGTCAGCTGACCATCCCCGATCTGGAAGGCCTGCCGCCGATGTTTCGCGAGTTCTTCGAGCGCAATATGCCACAGGTACCGCGTGCCCCTGGCGGTGGACGTCAGCGAGAGGCGCAGTCGCTGGGCTCGGGCTTCATCATTTCGGCCGATGGCTATGTGCTGACCAATAACCATGTGATCGCCGATGCCGATGAAATCATTGTGCGCTTGTCTGATCGCAGCGAGTTGGAAGCCAAGCTGGTCGGCACTGATCCGCGCAGCGATGTGGCTTTGCTGAAAATCGAAGGCAAAGACTTGCCGACCGTCAAGATAGGCAAATCCGAGGATCTGAAGGTCGGAGAATGGGTTTTGGCGATTGGTTCGCCGTTCGGTTTCGATCATTCGGTGACTGCCGGTATCGTCAGTGCCAAGGGACGTAGCCTGCCCAGTGAAAGCTATGTGCCGTTCATTCAGACCGATGTGGCGATCAATCCAGGTAACTCCGGCGGCCCGCTGTTCAACCTGGCGGGTGAAGTAGTGGGGATCAACTCACAGATTTTTACCCGCTCCGGCGGTTTCATGGGGCTGTCCTTCGCCATTCCGATGAGCGTTGCAATGGATGTGGCCGATCAGCTCAAGGCCAGCGGCAAGGTCAGTCGCGGCTGGCTGGGTGTGGTCATCCAGGAAGTGAACAAGGACCTTGCCGAGTCTTTCGGGCTGGATAAGCCTGCCGGTGCGTTGGTCGCTCAGGTGCTTGAGGGTGGTCCTGCTGCCAAGGGCGGCCTGCAGGTGGGCGATGTGATTCTCAACCTGAATGGCCAGCCGATCATCATGTCGGCGGATCTGCCGCATCTGGTCGGGAGGCTGAAGCCTGGTAGCAAGGCCGAGCTGGACGTAGTGCGCGACGGTGCCCGCAAGAAGCTGCAGGTGGCCATCGCCGCTCTGCCGGAGGAAGGTGAGGAGCTGGCGGGTATCGAAGGCCCAGGCGTGGAGCGCAGCAGCAATCGCCTGGGGGTCAAGGTAGTTGAGCTGACGGAAGAGCAGAAGAAAGGCCTCGACCTGAAAGGCGGCGTGGTGATCAAGGAAGTGCTGGATGGTCCGGCTGCGATGATTGGTCTGCGTCCGGGCGATGTGATCACCCATCTGAACAATCAGGCGATCGATTCGGCGAAAACATTCACTCAGGTGGCGCAGGACTTGCCGAGAAATCGTTCGGTTTCGATGCGTGTGTTGCGGCAAGGGCGCGCCAGTTTCATTACCTTCAAATTGGCGGAGTAAATCGCTCAAGCGCGAAAAAGGGCGATCTGGATCGCCCTTTTTCATGGCTGCCAATTGGCGCCTGGGCGTGACGCGTGCGACGCCTATCGGGTACACTTCCCGGCTATTTTCGGCGGGCAGTTGCCTGCGGCCTTTTCGAGTGCTGTCCTGTGAGTGACCTGAGTCATATCCGCAATTTCTCCATCATCGCCCATATCGATCATGGCAAGTCCACCCTGGCTGACCGCTTCATCCAGATGTGTGGTGGCTTGTCCGAGCGCGAAATGGAAGCCCAGGTGCTGGACTCCATGGACCTGGAACGTGAGCGCGGTATCACCATCAAGGCGCACAGCGTCACCCTGTATTACAAAGCGCTGGACGGCAAAACCTACCAGTTGAACTTCATCGACACCCCCGGTCACGTCGACTTCACCTATGAAGTCAGCCGCTCACTGGCCGCCTGCGAAGGCGCCTTGCTGGTGGTCGATGCCGGCCAGGGCGTCGAGGCACAATCGGTGGCCAACTGCTACACCGCCATCGAGCAGGGCCTCGAAGTCATGCCTGTGCTGAACAAGATCGACCTGCCGCAGGCCGATCCTGATCGCGTCAAAGAAGAAATCGAAAAAATCATCGGCATCGATGCTACTGATGCCGTGACCTGCAGTGCCAAGACGGGCCTGGGTGTCGACGAAGTGCTGGAGCGCCTGGTTCACACCATTCCAGCGCCAACTGGGAATATCGAAGATCCGTTGCAAGCGTTGATCATCGACTCCTGGTTCGACAACTATCTGGGCGTTGTCTCCCTGGTTCGCGTGCGTCATGGGCGGATCAAGAAGGGCGATAAAGTGCTGGTTAAATCCACCGGCAAGATTCATCTGGTGGACAGCGTCGGCGTATTCAATCCTAAGCACAGCGCCACGGTTGACCTGAAAGCCGGTGAAGTAGGCTTCATTATCGCCGGCATCAAGGACATTCACGGTGCGCCAGTGGGCGACACCCTGACCCTGAGCTCGACGCCGGATGTCGAAGTGCTGCCAGGCTTCAAGCGCATCCAACCGCAGGTTTATGCGGGCCTGTTCCCGGTCAGCTCCGACGACTTCGAAGACTTCCGTGAGGCGCTGCAAAAACTCACGCTGAACGATTCCTCGTTGCAGTACACCCCGGAAAGCTCCGATGCGCTGGGCTTTGGCTTCCGCTGTGGTTTCCTCGGCATGCTGCACATGGAGATTATCCAGGAGCGGCTTGAGCGCGAGTACGACCTCGACCTGATCACCACCGCGCCGACAGTGATTTTCGAGCTGGTGCTCAAGACCGGTGAAACGATTTATGTCGATAACCCGTCCAAGCTGCCGGATGTGTCGAGCATCGAAGATATGCGCGAGCCTATCGTCCGGGCCAGCATTCTGGTGCCGCAGGAACACTTGGGTAACGTCATCACCCTGTGTATCGAAAAGCGCGGTGTACAGCATGACATGCTGTTTCTGGGGTCCCAGGTACAGGTGACCTATGACTTGCCGATGAACGAAGTGGTCCTCGACTTCTTCGACCGTCTGAAGTCGACCAGCCGTGGATATGCCTCGCTGGACTACCACTTCGATCGTTATCAGTCAGCTAACCTGGTCAAGCTGGATGTGCTGATCAACGGCGAAAAAGTCGACGCCCTGGCGTTGATCGTGCACCGCGACAACGCCAACTACAAAGGTCGTGCGTTGACCGAGAAGATGAAAGAGCTGATTCCGCGGCAGATGTTCGACGTGGCAATCCAGGCCGCCATTGGCGGGCAGATTGTGGCGCGAACGACCGTCAAGGCGCTGCGCAAGAACGTATTGGCCAAGTGCTACGGTGGCGACGTGAGCCGTAAGCGCAAGCTGTTGGAAAAACAGAAGGCCGGTAAAAAGCGGATGAAGCAAGTCGGTAACGTGGAAATTCCACAAGAAGCCTTCCTTGCGGTACTCAGGTTGGATAGTTAGGTCCTATGTCACTAAATTTCCCGCTGTTGCTGGTCATCGCTGTCGCCGTGTGCGGCATGCTGGCGCTGTTCGATTTGATCTTTCTGGCCCCGCGTCGTCGCGCGGCCATTGCCAATTACCATGGTCAGGTCAGCGAGCCAGACGAGGCCGTGGTCGATCAATTGAACAAAGAACCGCTGTTGGTCGAGTACGGCAAGTCGTTCTTTCCGGTGCTGGCGATCGTGCTGGTGCTGCGCTCCTTTCTGGTCGAGCCGTTCCAGATTCCATCCGGCTCGATGAAGCCGACCCTGGAGGTCGGTGACTTCATCCTGGTCAACAAGTTTGCCTACGGCATTCGTTTGCCAGTACTGGACACCAAGGTGATCGAGGTGGACGAGCCGCAGCGCGGCGATGTCATGGTGTTCCGCTACCCGAGCGACCCGAACATCAACTACATCAAGCGCGTGGTCGGTTTGGCTGGCGATCATCTTCGCTACACCAGCGACAAGCGTCTGTTCATCAACGATCGGCCAGTCGCCCAGCAATTGATTGGTGAGGAGCCGGGCAGCCTCGGCAGCGCCATGCTCTATAACGAGCAGTTGGGTGAAGCCGAGCATCTGATCCGCAAGGAAATGAATCGTTACCGCATCGAGCCTGGGCGTGAGTGGGTGGTGCCGCAGGGCTACTACTTCATGATGGGCGACAATCGCGACAACTCCAACGATAGCCGCTATTGGGACGATCGAAATATCCCCAAGCCCTTGCTGGGCATGGTGCCGGACAAGAATATCGTCGGCAAAGCCTTCGCCATCTGGATGAGCTGGCCGGAGCCCAAGTTGCGCAACCTGCCGAATCTCGCGCGCGTCGGCTTGATCCACTGACGTTCCAGCTATTTTGCGACGCTGTTCAATACGGCGTCGCAGGCTATATATAGTCTTGTCTCGGGCCCATAGGGCTCTTACATAACATCGAACTTGGGGTCAATTATGACATTTGCACGTTCGCAAAAAGGCTTGTCGGTCCTTGGCTGGCTAATGGCGCTGGCGCTCGTGGCGTTCGTCGCCAGCGCCGCATTCAAGATGCTGCCGCATTACCTCGACTATATGTCGATGGAGAAGATCATTACCTCGGTCGAGACTGACAAGGCCGCGGAAATAAAAAGCGTGGGTGAGTTTTACGGCCATGTCAGCAAGGGTATGGAAGTCAACAGCATCCGCGACTTGAGACTGCAGGAAGTGCTCAAGGTGAAACTCGAGAACAATGAGTTTCGTGCCCATCTGAAGTACGAGGTGCGTGAGCCGTTGATCCAGAACCTCGATCTGGTGGCGCGTTTCGACAAAGAATATCGCGTGCGCATGCCGTGACTGCTTCGTTAGGCCGCCTCGAGCGACAGCTCGGTTATAGCTTCAAAGACCAGGACCTGATGGTCCTGGCGTTGACCCATCGCAGTTTCGCCGGACGCAATAATGAGCGTCTGGAGTTCCTCGGTGATGCCATCCTCAACTTCGTCGCCGGTGAGGCGTTGTTCGAGCGCTTTCCGCAGGCCCGCGAAGGCCAGTTGTCGCGTTTGCGCGCCCGTCTGGTCAAGGGCGAAACCCTGGCCATACTGGCGCGCGGTTTCGACTTGGGCGAATACCTGCGCCTGGGTTCGGGTGAACTGAAGAGCGGGGGTTTTCGCCGCGAATCGATTCTCGCCGATGCGCTGGAAGCCTTGATCGGTGCGATCTATCTGGATGCCGGTATGGAAGCGGCTCGTGATCGGGTGCTGGCCTGGCTGACCAATGAGTTCGACAGCTTGACCCTGGTCGATACCAACAAGGATCCGAAAACCCGCCTGCAGGAGTTTCTGCAATCGCGGGCCAGTGACCTGCCGCGTTATGAAGTGGTGGATATCCAGGGCGAACCGCATTGCCGGACCTTCGTCGTCGAATGCCAAATCGCCCTATTGAATGACAAGACCCTGGGACAGGGCGCCAGCCGTCGGATTGCCGAACAGGTTGCCGCGGCCGCTGCCTTGATTGCCCTGGGTGTGGAGAATAGCCATGACTGATTCACCTGTAACACGCTGTGGCTATGTCGCCATCGTTGGCCGGCCCAACGTGGGCAAGTCGACGCTGCTCAACCACATCCTCGGGCAAAAACTGGCGATCACCTCGCGCAAGCCGCAGACCACCCGGCACAACATGCTCGGGATCAAGACCGAGGCTGAAGTGCAGGCGATCTATGTCGACACCCCCGGCTTGCACAAGAACAACGAGAAAGCCCTCAATCGCTATATGAACAAGAACGCCTCGTCGGCCTTGAAAGATGTCGACGTGGTGATCTTCGTGGTTGATCGCACCCGTTGGACCGACGAAGACCAGATGGTTCTGGAGCGCGTGCAGTACGTGCAGGGGCCGGTGATCCTGGCGATCAACAAGACCGACCGTCTCGAAGACAAAGCCGACCTGATGCCGCATCTGGAATGGCTGGCCGAGCAACTGCCGAAAGCGGAGATCGTACCGATCTCGGCCCAGCATGGGCACAACCTCGATACCCTGGAAAAACTGGTGGGTGAGCGCTTGCCGGAAGGCGTGCACTTCTTCCCGGAAGACCAGGTCACCGACCGCTCCAGCCGCTTCTTTGCCGCCGAACTGGTGCGCGAGAAGGTCATGCGTCAGTTGGGGGCCGAGCTGCCCTACCAGATCACCGTAGAGATCGAAGAATTCAAGCGCGATGGACGCATCCTGCACATTCATGCGCTGATCCTGGTCGAGCGTGATGGGCAGAAGAAAATCATCATCGGCGACAAGGGCGAGCGGATCAAACGCATCGGCCAGGAGGCGCGCAAGGACATGGAAGTGATGTTCGACTCCAAAGTCATGCTCAATCTCTGGGTCAAGGTCAAAAGCGGTTGGTCGGATGACGAGCGCGCCCTGCGTTCGCTGGGTTACGACAACATTTAAGCTGCGCTCGGGCGCAGTCCATGCGCCCGCCACCCAGGAAACCCGCTCGCCATGCTTGCGCTAAGCCAGCCAGCCTATGTCCTGCACAGTCGTGCCTACCGGGAAAGCAGCGCCTTGGTGGACTTCCTTACCCCACAAGGTCGCCTGCGTGCGGTGCTGCGTGGCGCGCGCGGTAAAGCCGGCACCTTGGCGCGTCCCTTCGTGCCGCTGGACGTGGAGTTTCGCGGTCGTGGTGAGCTTAAAACCGTGGGACGCCTCGAGGCTGCGGGCATTCCCAACCTGCTCAGCGGCGACGCGCTGTTCAGTGGCATCTACCTGAACGAATTGCTGATCCGTTTGTTGCCGGCGGAAGACCCGCACCCGGCGATTTTCGACCACTACGCCATGAGTGTGCTGGCACTGGCCCAGGGGCGTGCGCTGGAACCCTTGTTGCGCGCTTTCGAGTGGCGTTTGCTGGATGAGCTGGGCTATGGTTTCGCCCTGGATCTGGACCTCAACGGCCAGCCCGTGGTGGCGGGTGGTTTGTACCGACTGCAGACCGATAGCGGCCTGGTGCCGGTCGGGCAGTTGCAGCCTGGGGTATTTCAGGGTGCCGAACTGCTGGCGATGGCCGAAGCCGACTGGAGCGTGCCCGGCGCGCTGGCGGCGGCCAAGCGTTTGATGCGCCAGGCCATGGCCCCGCATTTAGGCGGTCGACCTCTGGTCAGCCGTGAACTGTTTATGACCTTTAAGGAGCCGACCCATGACTGATGCCAATCGTATTCTGCTGGGTGTGAACATCGACCATGTGGCCACCCTGCGCCAGGCCCGAGGGACTCGCTACCCTGACCCGGTCAAGGCTGCATTGGACGCCGAAGAAGCCGGCGCCGACGGGATTACCGTACACCTGCGTGAGGACCGCCGGCACATTCAGGAGCGCGACGTGCGCGTGCTGAAGGACGTGCTGCAAACGCGGATGAACTTCGAGATGGGTGTCACCGAGGAGATGCTCGCCTTCGCCGAAAGCATTCGCCCGGAGCATGTCTGCCTGGTGCCGGAAACCCGTCAGGAACTGACCACCGAAGGCGGCCTGGATGTGGCCGGGCAAGAGGCGCGAATTCGCGCGGCGGTGCAGCGCTTGAGCGCGATCGGCTGCGAGGTGTCGTTGTTTATCGATCCCGACGAGGAGCAGATCGCGGCGTCGAAGCGCGTCGGCGCGCCGGCCATCGAGTTGCATACCGGGCGATATGCCGATGCCCATACGCCGGCAGAAACCGCCCGCGAACTGGCGCGGATCCGCGACGGGGTGGCGTGCGGTTTGGCCCATGGGCTGATCGTCAATGCCGGGCACGGCCTGCATTACCACAACGTCGAGCCGGTGGCGGCGATTGCCGGAATCAACGAATTGAACATCGGTCACGCACTGGTGGCTCATGCGCTGTTCGTCGGCTTCAAACAGGCGGTGGTGGAAATGAAGCAGTTGATAGTCGCGGCCTCGGGGCGCGGCTAAAAGCTTCGCAGCCAAGGCCGCTGCCTCTTGATCAAGGCTGCTCCGTCGCAATAGTTGCAGCTCTGTGGGCGCGGCCTCGGCCGCGAAAAAGCGCGATAACGGTCATGGCTTACGCGCGATCAGTACGGCGCGAGTCGGTGCGGGCAACCCTTCCAGCGTGCGGCTGCGGTCGGCCGGGTCGAGGAACTCCGGCAACGATTGAAAGCGCATCCAGTCGGTGGCGCGCTGCTCGTCTACCGAGGTCGTGCTGACGTCGACGCAGCGCACATCGACGAAGCCGGCGCGGCGCAGCCACAGTTCCAGAGCCGGGACCGAGGGCAGGAACCAGACATTGCGCATCTGCGCATAACGGTCTTCCGGTACCAGCACCTGCTGGGCATCGCCTTCCGCCACCAAGGTTTCCAGCACCAGCTCACCGCCCTTGACCAGGCAGTCTTTCAAGTCCAGCAGGTGGTCGATGGGCGAGCGCCGGTGGTACAGCACGCCCATGGAAAACACCGTGTCGAAGCCCTGCAACTTGCCGGGTAGTTCCTCGAACGCCAGCGGCAGGTGCCACACGGGCTGCTCGGGCAGGTAGTTCTTGATCGCCAGGAACTGGCAGAGGAACAGCCAGTTGGGGTCTATGCCCACCACGCTGTTGGCACCGGCACCGAGCATGCGCCACATGTAGTAGCCGTTGCCGCAGCCAACATCCAGCACGCGTTTGCCCTTGAGTTCGAGGAAGGGCGCGATGCGTTGCCACTTCCAGTCCGAGCGCCATTCGCTGTCGACATGCACGCCGAACAGCTCGAACGGACCTTTGCGCCAGGGAATCAGCCCTTGCAGTGCGGTCTTCAGCGCGGCGCGAGTGGGCTCATCGCAGGGGCCGTCGAAGCTGAAGCGTTGCAGCAGTTCCTGCTGCGCGACACTCAGCGGTGGCAAGGCTTGCACCGCGTCATACCAGCGTTGCAGGTCGCCGTGACCGACCGCCAGCTTGGTATCGATTTGTCCGGGCAAGTCGGCTGACCAGTCTTGCAGGGGGGTGCCCGCCAGTTGTTGTTGCAGGGCGTCGAGATCGAGGCGGTTGATCATGGCAAGGCGATCAGCGAGGCGAAATTAAGGCATTGAAACCAGGGCACGACCTTGCTGAAGCCGGCGGCCAGCAGGCGCTCGCGGTGTTGTTCCAGGCTGTCGGGGATCATTACCTTCTCGATGGCGCTGCGCTTCTGGGCGATCTCCAGTTCGCTGTAACCATTGGCGCGCTTGAAGGCGATGTGCAGCTCGCTGAGCAGGTTGTGTTGCTCGCTATCTTCGAAGCGCAGTTTCTCCGAGAGGATCAGGGCGCCGCCTGGCAGCAGGGCCTGGCGGATACGACCCAGCAGGATCTGGCGTTGTGGCGGCTCGATGAACTGCAGGGTGAAATTCAGCGCCACCAGAGAAGTTGGCTGAAATTCCAGGTTGAGGATGTCGGCCTCGATCACCTCGACCGGCAGCAGTTCCTGGAACATCGAGTCTTGCGCATGCAGGTATTCGCGGCAGCGTTCGACCATGGCGCTGGAGTTGTCCACGGCGATCACCCGGCAGTCCTCGATCTGCACATGCCGGCGTAGCGCTTGGGTGACCGCCCCGAGGGAGCTGCCTAGGTCATACAAGATGCTGTGCGGCTGGGCGAACTGGCCGGCGAGCACGCCGATGTTCTCGACGATGGTCGGGTAGCCGGGCACCGAGCGTTTGATCATGTCCGGGAACACCCGCACCACGTCCTCATTGAAGGTGAAGTCCGGGACATGGGGCAGAGGCTGGGCAAAAAGACGGTCGGGGGGCTGGCGCACAGAGATTCCAAGGAGGGGGCTACGGTGGGCATTTTACCCAAGACTCGGCGTTGACCAAACCCTGAGGATTTGCCGAACCGATAAAAGATACAGAGGGGATGTCGTTTGTCGGTAAGTCGAGCCGGATATCAGACCTTGGTCTTATTCGTGTTTCGGACGAAAGGCCCAGGTTTGCGCGTGTGATTTTGAAACAATTATTTTCCTTTAGCGGTCAAACTCTCCTGCAGCATCCCACCATGGAAAGGCGCATCTGACCGAAGCCCATCAACCGATGCAAGGTCGCCGTCTGCGCCAAGGTTCACCGTAGTTCAAGCAGATCAACTCTTAGGAGGGTCAGACGGTGAAACACTTAGCCACTCCATTTATAGCGTTCTCCTTGTTCGCGGCGAGCAGTGCGCCTGCTTGGTCCGCCGAACCTACCGAGCCATCGGCCGAACCCCCGGCCGGGCGCCTGCTGGCGACACAATGCTTCCAGTGCCACGGCACTAACGGCAAGTCGCAAAGCGAAATCGACAGCATCGATGATGAAAGCGCTGATGAGCTGTTCGAAGAGCTGTTGGAGATGAAAGCCTCGCCCAAGGTCACGGTGATGAATCAACAAGCCAAGGCATACAGCGACGCCGAGTTGCGCCTGATTGCCGATTATCTCGGCCGAACAGCGGGCAATGACGACGATGGACATGACGATCGTGATGATGACTGATCCGCAACCAGCGACTGGAGGATAAATCATGAACAGCTTGAATCGTCGTAAGTTTATCCAGGTTTGCGGCAGCGGTCTGGCGCTCGCGACCTTACCCTTCTCATTGCATGCGGCCAGCGGCGCGCGCGTCGTGGTGATCGGCGGCGGCTTCGCCGGTGCCACTGCGGCCAAGTACCTGCGTCTGTTCGGTCCTGACCTGCAGGTGACCCTGGTCGACCCGGCGACTGCACATGTCTCCTGTGTCGGCAGCAACCTGGTGCTCACCGGCGAGACGCCCATTGGCGAGCTGACCAAACCATTCGCCGCGCTGAGTGACAAGTATGGCGTGGAGCTGGTGTCCGAGCCGGCTGTTTCAATCGACGCGGCCAACAAACGGGTCAGTCTGGCCAGTGGTGCGACGCTGGATTACGAGCATGTGATCCTGGCGCCGGGCATCGACTTCGAGCCGGTGTCCGGTCACGACTTCAACGTGATGCCGCATGCCTGGATCGCCGGGGCGCAGACCACTCTGTTGCAGGAGCAATTGATGGCCATGGCGGACGGCGGCACCTTCGTGATCGCGATTCCCAAGACCCCGTTCCGCGCCCATACCGCGCCCTATGAGCGGGCTACCGTGGTCGCCGACTACTTCCAGCGCAATAAGCCTGGGGCGAAGATCCTGATCCTCGATGCCAATGCCGCCATTGCCGGTATGAACCGTACCTTCACTGAGGCCTTCACCGGAGTCTACCGCGACATAGTCGAGTATGTGCCGAATGTAACGGTGAACGCGGCGGATGCGCTGAACCGGCGACTCGATATCACCCGGGAGGGGACGGCCAGTTCGGTGACGGCTGAAGTGATCAACCTGATTCCGGCGCAGAAGGCCGGGAAGTTGTTGTTCGACAGCGGCCTGGTACCTGACGGTAGCAAGTTCGCCCCGGTCAATCCGCTGAACTATGCGAGCACGCTGGCCCCTGAGGCGAACGTGCACATTCTGGGTGATTCGCAGTCGACGGGGCAGGCCAAGTCCGGGCACATGGCCAACTCACAGGCCAAGGTCTGCGTGGATGCTATTTTGCGTGATCTCGCCGGCCTGGCGCCGGACCCCGCGCCGAAAACTACCGCGGCGGCGTTCCCGCCGATTACCCGAAGGACGGCAAGTTGGACCACTACGACCTATTCATTCGATGCTGCGAGTATGAGCATGGTCGCGAGTTCATCGGCCGAGGCACCCAAGCCGACCAAGGATATTCGTAAGGAGGAAGGACCGGGTTGGCTGATCAACTTGCTCAGCGATAGCTTCGCTTAGCAAGTTGCGCGCATCCGTAACGAGCCTGGGATGTCCGGGCCCATTACGGATGCTGCGCCTTAGCGCATGACAGGGACGAACAGGCCTGCGTGGCGCACGAGGGCGCCCGTATCTCCAGCTGGAGCATGGCCTGCCAGCGGGGCAGTCTCAGGCTCCTCACTTCAGTTGATCGGAAAAGAACTCGCCGGCGCCCTGCAAGGGTCCCAGTGGATTACGTTTGACCTCGAAGTGGCGGATGTTCGGCTCGCCGTTGCTGACCTTGTGCACCAGGGTGTTGTCGACCAGGACGAACACCGCGCGGAAGGCCCAGCCTTGCAGTTCGCGCTGTTTGCGGAAGTTGAACACGTCGGCCCAGAAACTGCCGACTCGCTGGGTATCGGTCTTGGTGAATTCGAAAGCGTAGCCAATGCAGCGATCCTTGGCTTCCAGGCATTTCACCAGACCGTCCGGTAGATAGGCGATGGGGATGTTCGGTTGCACGAACATCAGCCGCACGTCGATGAACGAGAGCATCTTGCCGTTGCCCTCGGCCAGTGGATCGAACCCCAGGGAGAACAGTTCTGAGCGGCTGGTTATGCCGTTAATCGCCTGGGAATAACGCATTTCCGCATCCAGGTAATCGCTGAATGGCGATTGCACTTCGGTTCGTTCGCTGGGTAACAAGCTGCTGCACCCGCTTAGCCAGACCAGCACCATGATCACTACGGCTTCACTCCAGCGTACTGCCATGTTATCCCCCTAAGAAGTCAGATCCTGTCTATCTCCTATAGTCGATTTGGCCGGGCTCTGCCGTTTCCCGTGTAAACAACTTCCGCCGACAGCCGAGCGCTGGGGCGGCGCATGAGCAACCCTTCAGTGACCTTGGCTGTGCTTGAGGATGATGGCGCAAGCCCCGTTCTAGAGGTGCGCAGCAGGGCTGATGCAGGGCGGTGTGCGGTGTCGGCTCGGGCTGGTTCGTGCCGGAGTGGCGAGACGAGAGATTATTCGCGCCGACTCACTTCACCTGCAGGCGGCAGTCGAAGGTCTGCGCCGGGGCAACTTCGGGTTCCCAGGGACGCTGATAGGTCAGTAGCAGGTGACCTTCGCCGACCTGGTTGGCCAGGAAGCGCCAAGTCGATTGTCCGGCGCTGCCGACCAGACCGGCATCCTCCGGGTTGCTGTAGACCTCGGGGCCGAGGCTGTGCAGCACGCTTTTCGCGCTGTCGCGCAGCGTCCAGCGATAACCCGTGGTGGGGTTGCTCGGGAGTGTCAGCACAACTTGCTGGCCATTGTAAAGACGCAGCGGGCACTGGCTTTGCTGTTGCACTATCAGGCTGCTGGGTTGGTGTGCGCAGGCCGCCAACAGGGCGAGGCCGAGCGGCAGCAACATGCGGGAGGTGGTGATCATGGAGGACTCCTGTCATCGGCAAACGCCTGCCAGCATAGCGGTTGTGTGTGGCAGCGATAACCCGTAGACGACTGATTTCGCAGTCGACGGGGTCGCTGCCATGGGGTGTATGGCGTAGCAGGGGCGCGCATTTAGGCGAACAACACCTTGGCCACATCGTTGTAGCGCTTGGCGAAGTGCACGCTCATGCCCTCCTTGAGGTAGTCCGGCAGCTCGGCATAATCGCCACGGTTGGCGTCCGGCAGGATCAGCTCGAAGATCTTCTGCCGCCGCGCGGCGATGACCTTTTCGCGCACGCCGCCTATCGGCAGTACCCGGCCGGTGAGGGTCAGTTCGCCGGTCATCGCCACGCCTTTCTTCGGTGGCTGATTGCGCGCCAGCGACAACAGCGCGCTGGCCATGCTGACGCCGGCACTGGGGCCGTCCTTCGGGGTGGCGCCCTCAGGCACATGCAGGTGGATCGCGGCCTGGTCGAAGAAACCGGCTTCGCCGCCGAACTGTTTCAGGTGTGAACTGATGAAGCTGTGGGCGATTTCCGCCGACTCCTTCATCACCTCGCCGAGCTGGCCGGTGAGCTTGAAGCCGCGGCTCAGCGTGTGAGTGCGCGTCGCCTCGATCGGTAGGGTCGCGCCGCCCATACTGGTCCAGGCCAGGCCGGTGATCACACCGATGCCCGAGAGCAGCTGTTCGCTGCGAAACAGTGGCATGCCCAGGTAGTCCTCCAGGCTCTTCGGGCCGATCTTGACGGTGATTTCCGGATCGTCGAGCAGCTGTACCACGGCCTTGCGTACCAGCTTGCCGAGCTGCTTCTCCAGTTGGCGCACGCCGGCTTCGCGGGCATAGCCTTCGATCAGGGCCTTGAGGGCGGCATCGCTGATACTCAGTTTATGTTTGGGGACGCCGGCCTTCTTCAGTTGCTTGGGCCACAGATGGCGTTTGGCGATCGCCAGCTTCTCCTCGGTGATGTAGCCGGACAGGCGAATCACCTCCATGCGGTCGAGCAGTGGCCCGGGGATCGAGTCCAGGGTGTTGGCCGTGCAGACGAACAGTACCTTGGACAGGTCCAGACGCAGATCCAGGTAATGATCGAGGAATTCGACGTTCTGTTCCGGGTCGAGGGTTTCCAGCAGTGCCGAGGCCGGGTCACCCTGATAGCTGCTGCTCAGCTTGTCGATTTCGTCGAGCATGATCACCGGATTCATCACCTCGACCTCTTTCAGCGCCTGCACCAGCTTGCCGGGCAGGGCGCCGATATAGGTGCGGCGATGCCCCTTGATCTCCGCTTCGTCGCGCATGCCGCCGACGCTGAAGCGATAGAAGGGCCGACCCAGGCTCTCGGCGATCGACTTGCCGATGCTGGTCTTGCCGACGCCGGGCGGGCCGACCAGCAGCACTATGCTGCCGGCGATCTCGCCCTTGAAGGCACCCACGGCGAGGAACTCGGTGATCCGCGCCTTGATGTCGTCCATCCCGGCGTGGTGTTGGTCGAGCACCCGGCGCGCGTGCTTGAGGTCGAGTTTGTCCTTGCCGACGATGCCCCAGGGCAGGGCGGTGGCCCAATCCAGGTAATTGCGGGTGACCGCGTATTCCGGGGAGCCGGTCTCCAGGATCGACAGTTTGTTGAGTTCTTCATCGATGCGTTTGCGGGCCTGCTCGGGCAGGGTCTTGCCTTCCAGGCGCTGCTGGAACTGTTCGACGTCGGCACTGCGGTCGTCCTTGCTCAGGCCCAGTTCCTGCTGAATGATCTTCAACTGCTCCTTGAGGAAAAATTCGCGCTGGCGCTCGCCGATCTTGCTGTTGACCTCAGCCGACAACTCCTTCTGCAAGCGGCCTACCTCGACCTCCTTGCGCAGCAGCGGCAACACCTTTTCCATGCGCTTGAGCATCGGCACGCAGTCCAGCACTTCCTGCAGTTCGATACCTGGGGCGCTGGTCAGGGCGGCGGCGAAGTCGGTCAGTGGCGAGGGGTCGTTGGGGCTAAAGCGATTCAGGTAGTTTTTCAGTTCCTCGCTGTACAGCGGGTTGAGCGGCAGCAGTTCCTTGATCGCGTTGATCAGCGCCATGCCATACGCCTTGATCTCGTCGCGCGGCTCGAGGTTGCTCTGCGGATACTCGACTTCCGCCAGGTACGGCGGTTTGCGGCTCAGCCAGCCACGGATGCGCACGCGTTTCAGGCCTTGCGCGACGAACTGCAGCTTGCCACCCTCTTCGGCGATATGGTGCACACGCACCAGAGTGCCGTGCTCGGGTAGCTCGTCCGGGGCGAAACTGCTGCCATCGGCGGGCGGTCTGTCGATGAAAAACAGCGCCAGGCTTTTGTGCGGGGTGTTGCTGACGCGCTCCAGGGTCTTGGCCCAGGGCTGCTGATTGACTATGACCGGCAGCACTTGTGCGGGGAAGAAGGGGCGGTTGTGGATCGGGATCACATAGAGCTTGTCCGGCAATTGCTGGTCGGGCAGGACAAGGTTGTTGCCGGTTTGCTCTGCGACTATGTCGATATCCTGAGGATTGTTCATGCGGCACCTGTGGTTGCACGTTGAGTGCTACATGGGGCGCTGCGCGAGGTTTTTCAATCAGCAGGGCGCGACGCTGGTCAGCGACAGACGTAAATCCTGTATCCGTGCGTCGATCAGCGGAGTGAGCAAGGCGAAACAATCGCTCGGCTTCAGCCCAGCCTGTGGCGCGTCGATCAGCTCGCTCTGCAGGCGTTTTAGCAGCGGCTGTAGCGGCGCTGTACTCTGCGGATCGCTGAAGCGCTGGCAGAGGTCGCGCATCTGCATTTGTAGGCCCGCCGGGCAGCGCGTGTAGTTGGCGGCGCGCACCGCCAGGCCACGCAGGCGTGCCAGGTCTTCGAGGCTGCGGCAGGCCTGGCCAAGGCCGCGCAGTGCAGGGTGGCCGGACAGACACAGGCGGTCTTCGAGCTGTTCGATGACCGTCAGCAGGCCTTCGATCATGCAGCAATGCGCGGCGAAGTCGGCGGGATTGCGCCGCAGTTGCGGCCAGTCCTGTTGCAAGGGCGCCAATTGCAGGCTTGCACCTGGCCAGTTCAGCCAGAGCTGATCGAGTTCGCGGGCCAGGCCGTTGCGCTGACTGACATTGGCGAGGTCCCGTTGTGCGCCCAGGCCGCGATGCTTCTGCAGGGTTTGCAGCAGCTCCACGGCACGTTGCAACGTGCTGTGTTGCAGTTGGCTGAGTGCCTGCCGATGGCGGCGCGTGGCGCGGTGAGTCAACCATTGGCCGAGCAGAAATAGCGCCAAGGCCAACGCCAGGGCAATACTGAGCTCCATAGGGTGATACCTCGACACAGCGAACGGACAGTGCCAGTGACTTGCAACTCTCCTGCCAGCGGGCCAGAAGCCCGGTGTGAGTGGCAGGGCAGGTGAGGCCGGCGCTGCTTGCTGCTCCGTTGTTGGGCATGCACTGCAAGCTCCGGCTATTTTAGTGCGCGCACGTTATCGCCTAGCCCACTTGTCGTGTGGGCTGCTGTTTTGTCCGACAACCGGTTAAAGTGCCAGCATTTAACCTAGGGTTGCCGAAGCAATGTTCAAAGCCCGCCTGATTCGCCTGGATGACCAGGCCCACGAACACACCCATGACCACCACCAGTTGGTGCTGTCACTGGCGGGGCGTGCGGAGTTCGAGGTCAATGGGCGTGGTGGCGAGGTGTGCCGGATGCGCGCCTGTCTGGTGCCGGGCGATGCCGATCATCAGTTCGCCGGCATGGGCGACAATCGCATGCTGATTGTCGATCTGGACGAGCAGGGCACTTCGCGCGAAGACCTGGACCTGCTCACTCACCTGTTCGAGACGCCGCGTTACCCGCAGCTGGATGCCGATTTCCAGAATTTGCTGAATTACGCCGGCGCCGAGCTGGAGCGCTACGGCAGCGATCCAATGCTCGCGCGTTCGCTCGGTGGCGTCTTGCTGCGCGCGCTGCACTTGCGCCTGTTTGGTGAGCAGTCCAGCCGCAATCACGGGCCACTCGATCTGGAACGGCTGGATGCCTATATCGGCGAACACCTGGTGCGGCGCATCAGCGTCGCCGAACTGGCCCAGGTGGCCTGCCTCAGCCCCAGCCATTTCCATGTGCAGTTCAAGGACAGCGTCGGCTTGACGCCCCATCAGTACCTGTTGAAAACCCGCCTCGATCGCGCCGCGCGGCTGCTGCGCGAGAGTGACCTGGCGTTGATCCGGATTGCCGAGGAGTGCGGCTTCTCCAGCCAGAGCGCGCTGACCACGGCCATGCGTCGCTACCTCGGGTTGACTCCCAAGCGTCTGCGTATCGCGCAATAGCGCATCACGCGCCACCCTCTACCCGATCATGCCACGCTTGCGGCCAAGCGACTGAGCGGCTGCGTATCACGGGCCAAAGCGTGATCTTCCATGCATAGCCAGCTAAGCTGAAGTCCACTGCAGTACCAGGTTGCCAGGTCGGCATGTAATCCTTCTGAGTGTCGCGCTCTGCGCCGAGCACGAGAGAGCCGCATGACAAAGCATTTCCTCTACCCGCTACGCACCGTGCTGTTCGGCTGTATCTGCGCCACCAGCCCGGCGCTGTGGGCCGCCAGCCTGCAAGCCGAGCTGGTCGATACTCAAGGCCAGCCGTTGGCCAATGCGGTACTGACGCTGCGTGGCCCTTTGGGGGCCGAAGCCGAGCCATCGAATGCACTGATGGACCAACAGGCTAAGCAGTTCGTGCCGAATGTGCTGGCGGTGCGCACGGGCACCTTGGTGCCCTTCCCGAATAGCGACAACATCCGCCACCACGTCTACTCCTTCTCCCCGGCCAAGCGTTTCGAGCTGCGCCTGTATCAGGGCACGCCGAGCGAGCCGGTGCTGTTCGACACCCCGGGGGTGGTGGTACTCGGCTGCAATATCCACGACTGGATGATCGGCTACGTCTATGTCACCGATGACCCCTGGTTCGCGGTGAGTGACGAGGCGGGCAAGATCAGCCTCGATCAGCTACCGGCAGGGCACTACGCGGTGAGTCTGTGGCATCCGCAGATTGCCGATATGTTGCCGCAAGCCGGTGCCGAGCTGGTGCTGGGTGAGCCCGGTGCGCAGCAGCGTTTCACCCTGGCCATGCAAGCTCCGAGCAATGTTGCGCCTGCCGCCGCGCCACCGAGCGCGTTCGCCGATGCCTTCAGGAAAGCCGCGCGTGATACTGCGCAGTAGCTTTCAGGCGCGGATCGCCAGTGTCCTGATCCTGCTGCTGGCAGTCGTGGTCGGGGCGTTGTATTTCTCCGTACAAACCGCCACCAATGCCGCAGTGCGCAGTCAGGCCGGTGAGCAATTGGAGATTGGCACCCGGGTATTCGAGCAGCTGCTGGACGTGCGCGGGCGGCAGTTGCACGACGCCGTGCAGGTGCTGGCCGCCGACTTTGGCTTCAAGGCCGCGGTGGCCAGTGGCGATACCGCGACCATAGGTTCGGCCTTGGCTAACCACGGTGCACGAATCAATGCCGGTGTGGTGATGCTGCTGGGGCTCGATGACCGTCTTCAAGTGAGTACCGACAGCCGCATCACCGAACAGACCGCCGCGCGCTTGAGCACGCAGGTCAGGCAGCGTCAGCGCGAAGGTGTGCAGGTATTTCTGATGCCGATCGCCGACACCATCTACCTGTTGGTGGAGGCGACGGTCAGCGCGCCTTTGCCGATTGCCCGGGTGATGATGGGCTTTCAGGTCGATCAGACCTTTGCCCGCGAACTACGCGAGCTGACCCATCTGGAGTTGACCCTGGTGGCCAGCCAGAACGACTTGCCGGCGATCTGGGTCAGCACCTTGCCGGCCTCGAACCAGCAGCAGTTGCAGCAAGGCATGAGCGCTGCTCCGCCCACGGGCAGCGGCATGCTGACGTTGGGCGAGCAGAGCTATCTCGGTCAGCGGCTGCTGCTGGCCAGCGGTGAGGGCTTCCAGGTTCAGGCACTCCTGCACAAGTCGTTGACGCAGGCGCAGCGAGCCTTCGCACCACTCTACGAGGATATTCTGTTGATCGCCCTGGCTGCGCTGCTGGCTTCGCTGGGCGGTGCGCTGCTGTTGGCGCGCAATGTGTCCCAGCCAGTGCGGCTGCTGGCCAAGGTCGCCGAGCGGGTCGGGCAGGGTGATTATCAGGTGCCACTGGAACTCAAGCGCAGCGACGAACTGGGTCGTCTGGCCACGGCGTTCAACGCCATGCAGCAGGGCATCGCCGAGCGTGAGCGGCAGCTGGCCCACAATGCCCTGCATGACCCGCTGACCGGGCTGCCCAATCGCACCCTGGCCCTGGAGCGGCTGGGCAGCGCGATTACCGCCGAGCGGCCGATGGCTGTGTTGTATCTGGGTGTCGGCAACATGCGTGCGGTGAATGAAAGCTGTGGTTCCGGCGGTGGCGATCTGGCCTTGCAGCAACTGAGCAGGCGCTTGCAGGCAACCTTGCGTCCCGGTGACAGTCTGGCGCGTCTGGTGGCGGACGAATTCCTCCTGCTGCTGGAAAATACCGACACTGACAGTGCGGTCGCAATGGCCGACAAACTCCAGCAATTGCTGATCAAGCCGGTGTCTATCGGTACTTTGGATATTGCCCTGGACTGTCGTATCGGTATTGCGGCCTATCCGGCCGATGGTATGACCCCTGAAGACCTGCTGCGGCGTGCCAGCATCGCCATGCAGGACGCGGCGCAATTGCCTGGCCGTTTGCAGGTCTATCAACAAGGGCGGGATACTGCCCAGCAGAGACAGATCAGCCTGATTCGCGATCTGCCGCGGGCGCCGGCGCAGGGTGAGTTGCTCCTGCATTACCAGCCGAAGCTGGACATTCGCACCGGCACCGTTCGCCAGGCTGAAGCCCTGTTGCGCTGGCAACACCCGCAGCTGGGCATGGTCTCGCCCGGCGAGTTCATCCCCTTGGCCGAGCGCACCGGCAGCATCCAGCTACTGACCAGTTGGGTGATCGAAGAAGTCATGCGTCAGTTGCGCGAGTGGAATAGCCGTGGCCTGCGGGTACAGGTATCGCTGAACATTTCCACGGAAGACTTGCTCGATCCCGAGTTGCCGGTACGCGTCGGTCTCTTGTTGACCAAGTACCAGGTGCCGGCCGAGCAACTGATCTTCGAGATCACCGAAAGCGGGGTGATGCTCAACCCCGAAGTAGCCTTGCAGGTGCTGCACAGTCTGCGCGACTGTGGCATCAGCCTGTCGGTAGACGATTTCGGCACCGGCTACTCCTCCTTGACCCAGCTCAAACGCATGCCGGTGCAGGAGTTGAAGATCGACCAATCCTTTATTCGTGACCTGGACGACGCCAGCGAAGACGCGGTGATCGTCCGCTCGACCATCGAAATGAGCCACAGCCTTGGCCTCAAGGTGGTCGCCGAGGGTGTCGAGTACGAGCGCAGTCTGCGACTGCTTGAGCGCTGGCAGTGCGATACGGCCCAGGGTTACCTGATCAGTCGACCGTTGCCAGCCAAGGCCTTCGAGGCCTGGCTCGCGCAGCCACTGACCCTCCCTGTGTCCTTGGTGCACTGAGCCTATGGGTTTTCCGCAACTGTTCGCTGTCGCGCTGTTCAGCCTGTTGGCCGGTCTGGCCTCTGCCGACCAGGGCCGTTTGTTGGCAAGCGGAGGGGCGACCAGCCTCGAAGGTACGGCCGGCGGTGGCATCACCCCCTGGGCGGTATTGGCCGGTTATGGCGAACGTGGCGAGTGGGGCGGTGACGTGTTCGCGACCCGCGTCGAAACCGCCGATTACCGCCTGGATGTCGCCGGGCTGGCGGCCTCCTTCGATAATCGCGTGGAGTTGTCCTATGCCCGCCAGCGCTTCGATCTGGGCACTCTGGCGCACCACCTGAGCCTGCCGGAAAACAGCCTGAGTCAGGACGTGTTCGGGGTGAAAGTTCGCTTGCTCGGTGACCTGATCTACGACCGGTTGCCACAAGTGTCACTCGGCATTCAGCACAAAAGGCAGAAGGATTTTCTCATCCCCAGCCTGGTCGGTGCCACGCGCAGTGAAGACACTGAGGGCTACCTCAGCGCCAGTCGGCTGATCCTTGGGGGCGCTTTCGGCTACAACCTGTTGCTCAACGGCGGTCTACGTTACAGCCGGGCCAACGAGCTGGGC
Source organism: Pseudomonas sp. SJZ079 (assembly GCF_007993865.1). Taxonomy (GTDB): domain Bacteria; phylum Pseudomonadota; class Gammaproteobacteria; order Pseudomonadales; family Pseudomonadaceae; genus Aquipseudomonas. The sequence continues at coordinate 103,100 of NZ_VIUH01000012.1, forward strand.
CTGCTGGGCTTCGGCGGCGATCGTCGCGACACGCGCTCGCTGCTCAAGGAAGGCTCGGTCGCCGTGCTGTTCGACCGCGACTGGGCGGTGGGTGTGGAGTACCGCGAGAAACCGGATAACCTCAGCTTCGCCGGGGAAAGCGACTGGGCCGATCTGTTCGTCGGTTATTTCCCCAATAAGCACCTGGCCTTGGTGCTGGCTTACGCGCGTCTCGGCGACATTGCCACGCTGGATAATCAGAATGGGCTTTATCTGTCCGTACAAGGGAGCTTCTAAGCATGCGCATTCTGCTGCGCGTCTCGGTTCTGGCCGTGCTTCTCGGCGTGGCTGCCTGCGCCCGGCAGCCGGCGCATGACGCTAGCCTGTACCGCGACTTGGGCGAGCAGCCGGGCATCACCCGCATCGTCGAAGGCATGCTGCTGAATATCGCCAGTGACCGGCGCATCGTCCGCCATTTCGAGGACATCGATATCGTCCGTCTGCGCGACAAGCTGGTGGAGCAGATCTGCGTCGAAGCCGGCGGCCCCTGTACCTACACCGGCGACAGCATGGAGGAGAGCCACAAGGGCCAGCGACTGACCCCCAGCGACTTCAATGCGCTGGTGGAGAACCTGCAAGACGCCATGGACCAGCAGGGCATCGCGGTGACGGCGCAGAACCGTTTGCTGGCGCGCCTGGCGCCGATGCGTGAACAGGTGATCGATCGCTAGGTCACCCCTGTCGCTGTCACTCCTGGGGTCTGATTCTGCGTGTGCCGGTGTCCGTAATTGCTCAGGCAAGGCTCAGGCGCAAGCCGTGCAGTCTCTCGTCGATGATCGGTGTGAGCAGGGCGAAGCATTCGCCTGGCCCTAGGCGTACCTTGGCAGCGCCGATCAGTTCGCGGTCGAGGCGGCCGAGCACCTCACGCACTGGGTTCTCGCATGAGCCAGTCGCCAGGCGTTGGCAGAGGTAGCGCATCTGAATCTGCAACTCCAGCGGACAGCGCTCATGATTGGCCGCGCGCACCGCCAAGCCGCGCAGTCGGGCCAGGTCTTCCAGGCCCCGGCACGCCTCACCGAGGCCCGCGGTGATCTGCGCATTGCGTTCGCCGAGACGCAACTCGAGCAGGTGCACGACCTCGAGCAACTGTTCGATCAGTCGGCAGTGGCCATTGAAGTCTCCGGCGGCCGCGCGCAACGTCGGCCAGCTACTGTCTATTTCCGGCAGGCGCAACTCGCTGGCCGGCCAGCGCCGCCACAGGTCGTCCAGCAGCTGGGCGATGGTGGCGCGCTGACGGCGAGTCGGCTCATCGTTCTGGCTACCCAGGCCGCGGTGCTTCTGCAGGTTTTGCAGCAACTCCAGGGCCAGTTGCAGGGCGTGGTTATCCCGGCGGTCGAGGCGCGCGTGACGGCGGCGTACGGCGCAATGATGCAACAGGCTGCCGCTCAGCAGCAGGGCGGCGGCGAGGCCAGTGGCAAGCCAGATTTCCATGAGTCACCTCTCGTTGGCTGTGGTCAGTCGGGTCAGGTACAGGGTCAGGCTGTGCAGTTCGTGGGTCTGCTCGCGTTGCTCCGCGACGGTCTGTCCCATGCATTGCAGTTGTTCGTGCAGTGACTGGCTGGCTTGACCGTGTTCGTCCAGGGCCTGCTGCAGGCAGTGCATGTCGCCGAGGCTCTGCTGGCTCTGTTGCGCCAGTTGCTGCAGATCAGCCGCCAGCGCCTCGCTCTGGTGAGCGCCGTGCTCCAGCAGTTGCCGGTGCTCCTCGACCTCGTGGTGCAGGCTCTGCGCCGACTGGGCAATGTCGCCCACCACGCCGGTGATGCGTTGGGCGGCCTGATCGCTGGCCAGGGATAGCTGCCGTACTTCATCGGCAACCACCGCAAAGCCGCGGCCCTGTTCGCCGGCGCGGGCTGCTTCGATGGAGGCATTCAAGGCCAGTAGTTGGGTCTGCTTGGCCAGCCCCTGGATGCCCTGCAAGGCGGTTTCCACGGCCAGGGTGTGGCTCAGCAGTTGGTTCACCGCTTCGGCGGTACGGCCCAGGCTGCTGCGGATCCCCGCCATGGCGTTGCCCACTGATTGGGCATCCTGCTGGCCGGCCTCACTCTTCTGGTGCGCCAGTTGAAACGCACTCATCGCCTGCTGACCGAGGTGTTGGATCTGTCCCAGGGTGAGGCCGATCTCCTCGCTGGCCTGGGCGATAGTGGCCACCTGTCGGCCTTGCGCGTCGCTGCGTTGCTCCGTAGTTGCGGCCATTTCGGCCAGCGCCTGGCCGGCGAACAGTACTTCGCTGCGCAGTCGCTCGGCGTTGCGCCGTTCCTGGCTGCTGCTGAGAATCAGGCTGTGCAGTTCCGGCTGACTGTCGCCGCAGAGCTGTTGCAGGCCTCGCAGCAGGCGTTGTAACTGCTGGCGTTGGCGCTGCTGTTGCCACAGGTACAGCAGTGACCCGCTGAACAGCGTGAGCAGTGCCGGCCAGGTCTGGCCGCTCAAGGCCAGCGGGATGCCTATCAACCAGCAGCTGGATATCAGCCAGAAACGGGCATCCGGTCGTCCGCCAGTCGTTGCGGTCAAAGAGGATTCCATCGGCTATTCCTTACGCAAGGGCGAACATTTGCCTGGGACGCTGCAAGATATTGGCCACCGCCATCGAAGTTCGCCTGTGCGTTTCACCCAGGGCGCGAAGTCACGGTTGAAAATACCCTCGCGCAGACCGGGCAGGCGTGCCCTTCGCCACTCAGGCGCTAGACTGAAACAATGAAAACGGCATTTCCCCGTGCGCCAGGTGGAGGTGCGGCATGGATATCCGTGACGGTTTTATCGGCAGCATCGGCAACACCCCGTTGATCCGCCTCGAGCGGCTCAGTCGTGAGACAGGTTGCGAGATTCTCGGCAAGGCCGAGTTCCTCAATCCAGGTGGCTCGGTGAAGGATCGCGCCGCCTTGTCCATCGTGCTCGACGCCGAGCGGCGTGGCGTACTGCGTCCCGGCGGCACCGTGGTCGAGGGCACGGCCGGCAATACCGGCATCGGCCTCGCGCATATCTGCGCCAGCCGCGGTTACCGCTGCATCATCGTGATTCCCGACAACCAATCGCTGGAGAAACTGGAGCTGCTGCGCGCACTCGGCGCCGAGGTGCGCCCGGTACCGCCGAAACCCTACCGGGACCCGGACAACTATCAGAAGATCGCCGGCCGCCTGGCTCGCGAACTGCCGGGTGCGATCTGGGCCAACCAGTTCGATAACCTGGCCAACCGCCAGGCCCACTACAGCAGCACCGGGCCGGAGATCTGGCACGACACCCAGGGGCAGGTGGACGCCTTCGTCTGTGCCACGGGCACCGGCGGCACCCTGGCCGGCGTCGCGCGCTACCTCAAGGAGCGTAACCCCAAGGTCCGTATCGTCCTCGCCGACCCCATGGGCAGTGCGCTCTATCACTGGGTGCTGAGCGGAGAGTTGCAGGCTGAGGGCAGCTCCATCACCGAAGGCATAGGTACCACGCGGATAACCGCCAATCTGGAGGGTACGCCGATCGACAGTGCGGTGCAGGTCGATGACCCGAGCTGCGTGAACATGGTCTATCGCCTGTTGCGCGAGGAGGGCTTGTTCCTCGGTGGCTCCTCCGGCATCAACCTGGTTGCCGCCGTGCGGGTGGCGCGCGAACTGGGGCCCGGACATAGGGTAGTGACCCTGCTGTGTGACCGTGGCGGACTGTACATGCGCCGCTTGTTCAACCCGACGTGGCTGAGTGAGCATGGCCTGGCGCCCGCTTAGTGCTGCCACTGTTTATCCCAATCAGCGCCGGCAATAAGCGTGGCCGCAGCTGGGATTGCCCAGGCTATCGCGCAGAGGCGCGTCGGTACGCCGCAGCGTTGCTGCGAGTTCATGCTTCAGTTGCCTTGGTCGCTCGGGATGAGCGCAGGCAGGGCCAGAGGCATTGGCCGCTGCGCGAACTTCTGTTCGTTGTCAGCGGGGCTCTGTTTGCGGCGAGTACTGAGGGCATTCAGAGGGGGGTGACAACTGCACAAATATCCGTACTCGAATGCTCCCTGCGTTTTTACCCAGCCTGGATCGGCAGCAAGCCTGTTAATATTGGCATGCGGCAACCGAAAGCAGTTCAGCCCTAAAGTCAGGCGGCTCTTTCATAAGCTTGTCGAATCTACTAAGTTGTCATGAAATTTTGCTATATAAGCGCCCGAGTCCAACACCCAAGTGCAGCGCTCACCCCCTCACGAACTCTTGCATCTTGACGCAACGTATCGCTTTGCCGCGGTCCCTGTTGTCACATGTGGTTTTTTGTCGTTACAGCCCTGTGCCCCAATGTCCAGAGAGGCGAAATGAAGGTCACTGTTTTTGGAAGCGGTTATGTCGGCCTGACTCAGGCAGCCTGCCTCGCAGAAGTAGGGCACAGCGTCTGCTGTATGGACGTCGATGCCGCGCGCATCGCACTGCTCAATGAGGGCCGCTCGCCCATCTATGAACCGGGCCTGGCGGACTTGTTGAGCAAGAATCTGGCCGCCCAGCGCCTCAGTTTTACCGTCGATACGGCGCAAGCGATCGCCTTCGCGGAGCTGATCTTCATCGCCGTCGGCACGCCCTCGCAGGCCGATGGCCAGGCGAATCTGGACAACCTGTTCGCGGTAGTCGATTCGATCGCAAGCCTGGCGACCGCGCCCAAGATCATCGTCAACAAATCCACGGCCCCGGTCGGCACGGTCGACAGCATCAAGGCTCGCCTGGTCGAACAGCTGGGCTCCGCCGAGCGCGCCGCGGCCTTTCAGGTGATGTCCAACCCCGAGTTTCTCAAGGAGGGCTCGGCGGTCGACGACTGCATGCGTCCCGAACGGATCATCATCGGCGCCGAGGATACCCAGGCGGTCGAGGTACTGCGCGACCTCTACAAACCCTTCAGCCGCCACCATGACAAGTTCATCACCATGGACGCCCGCAGTGCCGAGCTGACCAAATACGCGGCCAACTGCATGCTGGCCACCAAGATTTCCTTTATCAACGAGATGGCCAACCTGGCCGATTGCCTGGGTGCCGATATCGAAATGGTCCGCCGTGGCATTGGCTCCGACTCGCGCATCGGCTACGACTTCATCTATCCGGGCTGCGGTTACGGCGGCTCCTGTTTCCCCAAGGACATCCGTGCGCTGAAACAGACGGCCCTGGACGTCGGCTACCCCTCACGCCTGCTCCAGGCGGTGGAGGCTATCAACGACAGCCAGAAGCACCGCTTGTTCGAAAAGATCAGCCGACACTTCAATGGCGATCTGGCCAGCAAGACCTTTGCCCTCTGGGGGTTGGCCTTCAAGCCCAACACCGACGACATGCGCGAGGCCTCCAGCCAGGTGTTGCTGCAACGCCTCTGGCAGGCTGGCGCCCGCGTCCGCGCCTACGATCCGAAAGCCATGCATGAAGCCGCGCAGATCTTCGGTGAGCGCAGCGACCTGTTCCTGGCCAGCAGCAAGGAAGACGCCCTGCAAGGGGCCGATGCCCTGGTGGTGGTAACCGAATGGTCGGACTTCCGGGTGCTCGACCTCGACCTGGTCAAGGCGCGCCTGCCCAATCCGGTGGTGTTCGACGGCCGCAACCTGTTCGACCCGCAGCAGCTGGAGGCGGCGGGTATCGCCTATTTCGCGATCGGCCGCGGACGCCGGCATGAGGGTGCGGCATGAAGGTGCTGATTACCGGCGTGGCGGGTTTCATCGGCTCGCACACCGCCCTGCGTTTGTGTGCCGAGGGGCATGAGGTGGTCGGCATCGACAACCTCAACGACTACTACAGTGTCGACCTCAAAATGGCACGCCTCGAGCGGTTGGCCGGCCACGGCAACTTCCGCTTCCTGCGCCTGGACATCACCGACAAGCAAGCCCTGCTCGAGTTGTTCGCCCAGCAGCGTTTCACCCAGGTCATCCACCTGGCCGCACAAGCCGGGGTGCGCTACTCGCTGGATAACCCGGATGCCTATGCCCAGGCCAACCTGATCGGCTTCCTCAATCTGCTCGAAGCCTGCCGCCAGTCTCCGCCCGATCACCTGGTGTATGCCTCGAGCAGCTCGGTGTACGGCATGAACGACAAGATGCCGTTCTCCACCACCGATGCGGTCGACCGACCGGCCTCGTTGTATGCCGCGAGCAAGCGTGCCAACGAGCTGATGGCCTACACCTACGCGCACCTGTACCGCATTCCGGCCACCGGGCTGCGCTTCTTCACGGTCTACGGGCCGTGGGGACGCCCGGACATGGCGTTGTTCAAGTTCACCCAGAGTATCCTCAACGGGCAGCCGATCGAGGTGTATAACAATGGGCAGTTGTCGCGGGACTTCACCTACATCGACGACATCGTCGAGGGTATCGTACGCCTGCTCGCGCGCCCGCCCGTCAGCCAGGCGGCCAGTGCTGCCGGCGGTTTGGCTGCAGTAGAAGCGCCGTGCCGCGTCCTCAATATCGGTCGCGGCGAGCCGGTCAAGTTGCTGGACTTCATCGAGTGCATCGAGTCCAGCCTGGGGCTGCAGGCGCAGAAGCGCTATCTGCCGATGCAGCCCGGCGATATCGAGAAGACCTGGGCGGATGTATCGGAGCTGGCGCAACTGATCGATTTCCGCCCCGCCACCTCGCTGGCCACGGGGGTCGAGCGCTTCGTCAGTTGGTACCGGGCCTTTTATCGGGCTTAGTAAAATTTGCTCTTACAACAATATTAAAACTGGAATACCCATGCCCGACACGGTTTATGTATCCGTACTGATTCCCGCGAAAAACGAAGCCGGCAACCTCCCCTCGCTACTGCAGGAAGTGCGTACGGCACTCGCCGACGAAGCCTATGAAGTCATAGTCGTGGATGACGGCAGCACCGACACCAGCAAGGCCGAGCTGATTGCGCTGAAACAGGCTGGCTTCAAGGAGCTGCGCATCCTCAGTCATGAACGCTCGCTGGGCCAGAGCACCTCGATCTATCACGCGGCCATCCAGGCCAAAGGCGTCTGGCTGGCGACGCTGGATGGCGACGGACAGAACGACCCGGCGGATTTGCCAGGGATGTTGGCGCTGGTGCGGGGCAGCGAGGGCCGCGCCGATGGCATCAAGCTGGTGGCCGGCCATCGGGTCAATCGCCGCGACACCGCCAGCAAACGCTGGGCCTCGCGCTTTGCCAATGGCCTGCGCAGCCGCATGCTCAAGGATGCAACGCCAGACACCGGCTGCGGCATCAAGGTAATCGAGCGCGCGGCCTTCCTGCGTCTGCCCTATTTCGATCACATGCACCGCTACATTCCGGCGCTGATCCGCCGCCATAACGGGCGCATGGTCGTCCACCCGGTCAATCACCGCTCGCGCAGTGCCGGGGTGTCCAAGTACGGCAACCTCGACCGCGCCCTGGTCGGCATCCTCGACCTGCTGGGCGTCTGGTGGCTGATCAGGCGCACCCGCCTGGATGCAATACCTCAGGAAGTGGAGGGCTGAGATGGGCAAGGAAACCCTCTGGCTGGTGGTCGGTTTCGCCGGCCAGCTGGCCTTCACCGGCCGCTTCGCCCTGCAGTGGCTGTACAGCGAATACAAGAAGCGCAGCCTGATTCCGGTGGGCTTCTGGTACCTCAGCATCATCGGCAGCGCGCTCCTGCTGTCTTACGCGATCTATCGCGAAGATCCGGTGTTCATCCTCGGTCAATCCTTTGGTTTCGTCGTCTATCTGCGCAACCTGCAATTGATTGCCCGCAGCAAGCCCACAGAAAAAAAGGACTGACGCCATGCGGATCAACCTCAGCCAGCGGATGGAGCTGTTTGCGCTGATGGGCCTGGCGTTGCTGCTGATCGGCGCCGGCCTGGGCCTGCGCCAACCGCTCAACGTCGACGAGGAGCGTTTCCTCGGCGTAGCCCTGGAAATGCTGCAGAACGGTTCCTGGTTCATTCCCCATCGTGCCGGCGAAATCTACCCGGACAAACCGCCGCTGTTCATGTGGGCGGTGGCGCTGTTCATCAAGTTGACCAATGCCCCGAAGATCGCGCTGTTTCTCCCCGCCCTGCTGGCCGGGGTGGTCTCGACTGCCTGCCTCTACGACCTCGGTCGGCGCTTGTGGAACCGCCGGATTGGGGTCATCGCTGCGCTGCTGTTCCTCGGCACCTACCAGACCTACAGCATCCTGCGCACCGGTCAGATCGACGGGTTTCTTTGCTTGTGGAGCGCGCTCGGTATCTATGGCATGGCCCGCCACCTGCTGCTCGGTCCGAGTTGGCGTTGGTTCTATCTGGCGTGCGCGGCGATGGGCTTTGGCATCATCAGCAAGGGCGTGGGCTTCCTGCCAATCCTCATGCTGTTGCCCTATGCCTACGCGGTGCGCAAGGGCTGGTCGGGCGTGGTGGCCATGCCGGGGCAGGGGCGCGCCTGGGCGCTGGGCTTAGTGGTTGCGCTGGCCGCTGTCGCCGTGTGGCTGGTGCCTGTGCTGGTCAGCGTCATGCTGCGAGGCGATCCGGCCAGCCTGGCCTATGTGCAGGAAATCCTGTTGAAGCAGACGGCCCAGCGCTACGCGAGTGCCTGGGCCCACCACGAGCCGTTCTGGTACTTCCTGGTCAAGGTGATCCCCAAGTACTGGCTGCCGATGTTCCTGGCCCTGCCTTGGCTGGTGCCGGCCTGGCGTCGGCAGTTGCTCAAACATGACGGCCGCGTTCTGGTGTTGCTCGGTTGGGTCGTGCTGGTGGTGCTGTTCTTCAGTCTCAGCAGCGGCAAGCGCAAGCTCTATATTTACCCCGCACTCCCGGCTCTTGTGCTGGTGGTGGCGCCGCTGGTGCCCTGGCTGCTGCGGCGCTGGTTCGCCAAGCGAGCACTGGGTCGAAAAGTGTTCATCGGTCTGACCGTGCTCTGGTTCTGCGCCTGGTTTGCCCGCGGCTTCATTCAGCCGCTCAAGGAAGGGACCAATCCCCACGAGACGGTAATGCGCGAGGCCGCCGAACTGAGCAACGGGGCGGACCTGCTATTGGTCGGCTGGCGTGAAGGGAACTGGCTGTTCGCCCAGCAACCCATCGTGCACTTTGGCTTCGCCACGGGCGCCACGGTGGACTCCGCCGCCACTTGGTTGCGCAAGCATCCCCAGGCTTTCGTGCTCCTGCCGGGAGCGGACCTTGCACGCTGCTTCTTACCCGACAAGGCCCGTGAGCTTGGAACTACATCGCGGGCGGAGTGGTTTCTGGTCGGATCAGACGCCGACAACGGTGACTGTTCCGGCGAGCCTCCCGCCACTGAATATCGATTCGAGTGGCAGCGCAGGGCGCTCTGATTACCAGGCCGAGCCAGCCAGGATTTCGTTCGCCAATACCCCATTACAGTCGCCGCCCAGATAACTGGGCAGGCGGCTGTGCAACGCCTAAGGATCGATCTGGATGAATGACGCTAATCGCTCAAATGTGCAAGCCCCTTGGCCACGCAGGCGATGGATTTGGCTGGCCTCGAGCGTGTTTGTGCTGACGCTCATAGGGATCGCCTCCTGCCGATTCTATTGGCATCAGCAATTCTATTATCACCTGCTCGGCCAACTGAGCGCGGACCCTGCCCCCGGCCAGGATATCTGGCTCCCCGATTACAAAGTGGTTATCGATGCTAAGCCGATAGAGGGCGCTGATAACCTTTCGGGGATTACCTACGACAGCGACAAGGACCGTTTGCTCACCGTTATCAATAAAGGCGCTATGGCGATTGTGGCGCTGAGCAGAAGCGGGGAAGTGCTCGACCGCTATCCACTCAAGGGCTTTGATGACGTTGAAGGGCTGGCCTACATGGGCAATGGCCGCCTGGTGCTGGTAGAAGAAGGTGCCCAGCAGCTGCGCTTCGTCGACCTGCCGGCCTCGGGGCAGGAGATCAGCGCCCGGGATACGCCGTTCCTCGCGCTGGCCATCAACCTGAGTGAGCATAACAAGGGCTTTGAAGGCGTTGCTTACGACATTGCTGGCGATCGCGTATTTGTGATTAAAGAGCGTGATCCGCGGCAACTATACGAGGTTTCTGGCGCCGCCAAATCCCTGGACGGTAGGTTGCAACTTAAAATTCACGACCTGACCAGCTGGATTGATCGCAGTGTGTTTGGCCGAGATATCTCGGACGTCTATCACGATCCTAAAACCGGCCATCTGCTGATCCTCAGCGATCAATCGAAACTGCTCATCGAAGTGGATGACGCTGGAAACTACGTGAGTTTTCGATCGCTGCTAGGCGGTATCACTGACCTCAAGGCCAGCGCACCGCAGGCGGAAGGGGTAACCATGGACCACTCGGGAAATCTGTTCGTGGTGAGTGAGCCTAATTTATTTTATGCGTTCAAGAAAGATTAGAATCCGGCCGGCGACTACTGCCGAACGTCGATGCCGGAGGGGCGTTAGCTGCTGACTGAATAAGGCGTTGCCGATGAGGGGCGATCTCCTCAGGGGCTCCTGGAGGCCAACTTTGATTTGAGCGAGGTTGGCTGCCAGCGCAAACGCTTCTACTCCGCTGGCATTGCACGCCTGCCCGGCTGCCATCTAGGGTCAGCGCCGCTCGGTCGTGACCGGCCTTGGTTACTTGCTGGACGACAATCAGCAGTGCAGGGCATGAGTCGTTCGGCTCGCCCGCTGAAGCCGGTGCCGCGCGCATTGCCCGCACCTGTCGGTGCGCGCCCTGAATGTTCGCGGCTGGCTGTAATCCGGCGCCGGCGTCCAGCCGTTAGCACTGCTTGTCCAGTGCTCGCAGTAGCGAGGCGGCGGCGCGCAGGCAGTAGATCGACTACGGCAAGCGGCGCCGACGCAGCTAGTGCGAGTGCCAGGCGTTAGTCGCGTTCGATGGCCAGGGCCACACCCTGACCGCCGCCGATGCACAGGGTGGCCAGGCCTTTCTTGGCGTCGCGCTTGAGCATCTCGTGCAGCAGGGTCACCAGCACCCGGCAGCCGGAGGCGCCGATCGGGTGGCCGAGGGCGATGGCACCGCCGTTGACGTTGACCTTGCTGGCATCCCAGCCCAGCTCCTGGCCGACCGCCAACGCCTGGGCGGCGAAGGCTTCGTTGGCTTCGATCAGCTCGAGCTCACTCAACTGCCAGCCGGCCTTGTCCAGGCAGCGGCGGGTCGCCGAGACCGGACCGATGCCCATGATCGCCGGGTCGACGCCGGCATTGGCGTAACCGGCGATCCGCGCCAGCACCGGCAGGCCGAGGGCCTGGGCCTTGCTCGCGCTCATCAGCAGCACCGCGGCGGCGCCGTCGTTGAGGCTGGAGGCGTTGCCGGCGGTGACGCTGCCGTCCTGCTTGAACGCCGGTTTGAGCTTGCTCAGGGCCTCGGCGCTGGCGCCAGCGCGCGGCTGCTCGTCGCTGGCGAAGGCGACGGGCTCGCCCTTGCGCTGGGGGATCAGGATCGGGGTGATCTCGTCGGCGAAGCGCCCGCCCTCGATGGCCGCGCAGGCCTTCTGCTGCGAGGCGGCGGCGAAGGCATCCTGGGCTTCGCGGCTGATGGCGTACTTGTCCACCAGGTTCTCGGCGGTGACACCCATGTGGTAATCGTTGAAGGCGTCCCACAGACCGTCTTCGATCATGCTGTCGAGCACTTTACCGTGGCCCATGCGCAGGCCGGTGCGGGCGCCGGGCATGACGTAGGGGGCCAGGCTCATGTTCTCCATGCCGCCGGCGATGATCACCTCGGCATCGCCGCAGCGGATGGCCTGGGCACCCAGGTGCAGGGCTTTGAGGCCCGAGCCGCAGACCTTGTTCAGGGTCAGCGCCGGCACCGCATGGGGCAGGCCGGCCTTGATCGCGGCCTGGCGCGCGGGGTTCTGCCCGGCGCCGGCGGTGAGCACGTGACCGAGGATCACTTCGTCGACCTCGGCGCCATTCAGGCCGGTTTGCTCGAGCAGGCGGCGGATCACCGCGGCGCCCAGTTCGACTGCCGGGATGCCGGCCAGTGCACCCTGGAAGCTGCCGATGGCGGTACGGGTGGCGGCGACTATGACGACTTCTTGCATGGGATGACTCCTGCGAATGATCGGCCCTTGTGGGAGCGGGCTTGCCCGCGAACCGGGCGGTTCGAAAAGCGTCGCGACCACGGCCGCTCCCACAGCGACCGCTGAACCGGACAGCAGCTTCAATAAAACGCCCCGGAGGCGCCGTGCGTGGTGGCGGACTCCGAGGCGCTAGACAACCTAGAAGGTCATTTCAATGACATCGTCCGGCACGATTAGCTTGCCGGCGGTCTTGGCGACGATCTCTTCGACGCTGACTCCCGGCGCGCGCTCACGCAGGATGAAGGCGCCGTTGTCGATCTCCAGGTAGGCCAGGTCGGTGAGCACCTTGCGGATACAGCCGCAGCCGGTGAGCGGCAGGCTGCAATGCTTGAGCAGCTTGGACTCGCCGTCCTTGGAGGCGTGGGTCATGGTGACGATGATGTTGTCGGCACCGGCCACCAGGTCCATGGCGCCGCCCATACCCTTGATCAGCTTACCGGGGATCATCCAGGAGGCGATGTTGCCGTGCACGTCCACCTCGAAGGCGCCGAGCACGGTGAGGTCGACGTGGCCGCCGCGGATCATGGCGAAGGACTCGGCCGAGGAGAAGATCGAGGCGCCCTTGCGCGCGGTGACCGTCTGCTTGCCGGCGTTGATCATGTCGGCGTCCACTTCGTCCTCGGTGGGGAAGGCGCCCATGCCGAGCAGGCCGTTTTCCGATTGCAGCATCACGTCGATGCCTGCCGGCACGTAGTTGGCCACCAGGGTCGGAATGCCGATGCCTAAGTTGACGTAGTAACCATCCTGCAACTCGCGCGCCACACGCTGAGCCATCTGTTCACGGGTAAGAGCCATGACGAAAACCTCTTGTTATCGGTAGTTGCGGGTTGATCAGGCGCGCAGGGTGCGCTTCTCGATGCGTTTCTCGAAGTTGCCCTGGATGATGCGATCGACGTAGATGCCCGGGGTGTGGATGTGTGCCGGGTCGAGTTCGCCCGGTTCGACGATTTCCTCCACCTCGACCACGGTGATGCGCCCGGCGGTGGCCACCACTGGGTTGAAGTTCTGCGCGGTGTGGCGGTAGACCACGTTGCCGAAGTGATCGGCCTTCCAGCCTTTGACGATGGCGAAGTCGCCGGTGATGGCGGGTTCGAGGATGTAGTGGCGGCCGTTGATTTCGCGCGCCTCCTTGCCTTCGGCGACCGGGGTGCCGTAGCCGGTGGCGGTGAAGAAGGCCGGGATGCCGGCGCCACCGGCACGCAGCTTCTCGGCCAGGCTGCCTTGCGGGGTCAGCTCGACTTCCAGTTCGCCGCTGAGCAACTGCTGCTCGAACAACGCGTTCTCACCCACGTAGGAGGCGATCATCTTGCAGATCTGCCGGTCTTCCAGCAGCACACCGAGGCCGAAACCATCGACCCCGCAGTTGTTCGAGACCACGGTCAGCCCGCGCACGCCCAGGCGGCGGATCTCGGCGATGAGGTTTTCCGGAATGCCGCACAGGCCGAAGCCACCGGCCAGAACGGTCATGTTGTCGGTCAGCCCGGCCAGGGCTTCCGCGTAACTGCCTACCCGCTTGTCGAGTCCACTCATGCTGCTGCGCCTCTTGTAGTTATGGGTTCGGCAGCCGTGCTGCCAGCAAACGAGGCAGAGCTTCACTGTTGCGGACTGATTTGTTAAGTTTGTTTTTCTTGTTAATTGATGATGAAAGTAAATAAATGACCGTCAAGCAATTGCGCGCCTTCCTCGCCGTGGCGCAGAGCCTGAGCTTTGCCCAGGCCTGTGAGCGTTTGCACCTGTCGCAGCCGGCCCTGAGCCTGTCGATCAAGAACCTGGAAGAGTCGCTCGGTGGTCAGCTGCTGGCGCGTACCACCCGCAGCGTCAGCCTGACCCCGGAGGGCGCAACCCTGCTGCCCATCGCCCGCCGCCTGCTGGCGGACTGGGACAACGCCGAGGAACTGCTGCGCCAGCACTTCACCCTGCAGCTGGGCAAGGTCGCCATCGCCGCCATGCCGTCCTTTGCCGGTAACCTGCTGCCGGTGGCGCTCAAGGCGTTCCGCCAGCGTCACCCGAAGGTCAACGTGGCGGTGCATGACGTGATCAACGAGCAGGTGCTGGAGATGCTGCGCAACCGCCGCGTCGAGCTGGGCATCGCCTTCGAGCCGGAGTCCCTGGATGGCCTGGATTTCACACCGTTCTACAGCGACCGCTTCGTAGCCGTGGTGCCGGCGGACAGTCCCCTGGCCGAATGCGCCGAGGTGACCTGGGAGCAGCTGCTGCGCGAGAGCTTCATCACCCTGCAGCGCCCTTCGGCGGTACGCCTGCTGCTGGAAGAGCGCATCGCCGCGCAGCACGGCAAGCTCCCCGTAGCCTTCGAGAGCCACCAATTGGTGACGGTGGGGCGGATGGTCGCCCAGGGCCTGGGGGTGAGCGCGGTGCCCAGCCTGTGCATCCAGCAGATGGAGGAGCTGGGCGCCCGTTGTGTGGCCCTCAACGGCCCGCAGGTGGAGCGCCGCGTCGGCCTGCTGCGGTTGGCCGAGCACAAGCTGTCGACGGCGGCGCAGGCGTTGGCGGACATCGTCATCGAAGTGTCCTCCAGCCCGGCGCGAGCAAGCCGATAGTCAGTGCTCTGGCGCTGCGCTGCAGCGCCTCCGGTGTAGTAACCGATTTCGGGTCTGGGCCGGGTGACAATGTTTTGAGCGGCAAACGTCGATCAATTAACGATCACGTTGTTTGTTGCACAGCCGTGGGGCGGCGATCAGGCATCGGGGCAGTGGCCAGAAAAAGCCATAGGCTCGGGGGGATGAATGCGCGTCGCCGCTGTCCAACCCGCGGTTGCACGGCGAGGCAGCAATGCCCACGCTAGTGTCTGCCAGTCGCCATCGCCTTTGGGAGAATCAAGTGTCAGCGGTTTTTTTGCGTCAGCTATGCCGTTCAGCGCTGCTGTGGGTTGCCATGGGCGCTTCCTTCGCCGCTTTAGCCTGTCCGGCCGGGCAGCATGAAGTCTGCGTGGTCAGCTGCTTTTGTGCGCCCGGCTCGAAAGAGGACATGGGCTCGATCTTCGACAGCGTCAGCCAGATGGCCGCCGCTGGATTGCAGCGGTGGATAGTGCAATCGCGCAACACCGCGGCAGCCGGTGATGTTCGGCAAATCCCGCTGAATATCCGTGCCCAGCTCGAACCCTACTATGACCTTCAGGTGCTCGAGTTGGCTCGCTACAAGGTGGGCGATGAGGTGGAGCTGAACGCGGCGCATACCATGCTGCAGAACCCCGATGTGAACGCCGTCACCCTGGTGGACATCATCGTCTTCCGCTCTGCCGATGACGCCCTCAACAACGTCGCGCTCTGGGCGCATGAGTTGAAGCATGTGCAGCAGTATCAGCAATGGGGGGTGGGCGAATTCGCCTCGCGTTATACCCGGGACTACCAGGCTGTCGAGGCGCCGGCCTATGCGATCCAGGTGCAGGTGGCCAGAGCGCTGCGAGCCAGCGTGGCCCAGGCCGAGCTGGCTCGTTAACCGCCGCGTGCCAAGGGCGGGCAGCGGCGAGAATGGGGACTGGTTATGTTGGCGCTGCGACTGTCGATAGCGGGGCGCCGGAGATCGTGGGGCTGCGCTCGGGTTTGTTAGTCCTCTCGTCCAGTCAACGCCGCTGATGCTTCTGTCCGGACACACCTACCGAACCATTGACCACCACGCTGGCCGCAGCCTCGGAGCCGCGGCGAGCATCGGCTGGTCAGTCGCCGTAGATGTCGAAGTCGAAGTACTTCTTGCGGATCTGCTCGTAGGTGCCGTTGGCGCGGATGGCGGCCAGGGCCTTGTTCAGCTCGGCGGCCAGTGGGTCATGCTTGCGCACCGCGATGCCGGCGCCTGTGCCGAAATATTGCTGCTCGGTGAAGTTCGGCCCAACGAACTGAAAGGGGCTGCCTTCCGGTTTCTTCAGCAGGCCTTCTTCGATGGCGATGGAGCCGGCTAGGCTGGCATCCAGGCGGCCGGCCAGCAGGTCGAGGAACACCTCGTTCTGGGTGCCATAGCGAACGATCTCGGCGCCGGCCGGCACGAAGTACTCGCTGGCGTAACGGTCGAAGTTGGTGGCGCGCTGCACGCCGATACGCTTGCCCTTGAGGTCGGCCGGGAGGCTGTCGATGCCGTTGCCCGTGCGGGCGACCAGCTTGGCCGGGACGCGGTAGTAGCTGTGGCTGAAGTCCACCGACTTCAGGCGTTCCTCGGTGATCGACACCGACGACAGGGCCGCGTCGATCTTGCGCACCTTGAGCGAAGGGATCAGGCCGTCGAACTCGACCTCCTTCCATTCGCAGGTGACCTTCATCTCGGCGCACAGGGCCTGGCCGATGTCGTAATCGAAGCCCTGGATCTGGTTGTCCGGGGTCTTATAGGCGAATGGCGGGTAGGCCGCCTCGATGCCCAGGCGCAAGTGCTTGTCGGCGGCCTGGGCGGTGCAGGCAAAGGCGACCAGCGTCGCCAGGCCGAGGGTCTTCAGAGTGCTGTAGCGATTCATAGGTGGCTCCAATTACGTTGTTGTTGTAATCCGGATGCTCCAGGAAATGAAGTCACCCGTTATCGGCAGCAGCGCGTCGAATGACTGCTGTGCATGGCGCTTGGCTGGCCACTGCGGCCATACCTCCGGGCGGGCCCGGTGGGTTCAGGGTGAATGCCGTGCTCAGACCGCGGCGGTGACGATCAGCTCCAGGCGGATGTCGGTATCGTCGAAGGTCACCTGGGCCGTGGCGCGGGCCGGCGTCTCGCCGGGGGCGAACCAGGCGCTCCACTGCTCGTTCAGCGCCGAGAAGTCGCCGAGCATGTTCTTCATCCAGATCTGCGCGCTGAGCAGGCGGCTCTTGTCGCTGCCGACCTCTGCCAGTAATTCCTCCAGGCGCTGCAGCACCTGGCGGGTTTGCCCGCGCACGTCCTGACTGCAGTCGGCGGCGACTATGCCGCTGAGCCAGGCCACGCCGTTGTGCACCACCACGCGACTGAGGCGGGGATTGCTGTCGATGCGTCGGATGCTGTTCATAAGGACTCCTGAGGGACGCTGGCGCTGGGCTCGCTGGCCAACTGGGCGAGGGTGATGGGTTTCAAGGGCGAGCGGATGCGGTAGTAGCCGACCTGCTCGGGGCAGACGCCACGGCGTTCGGCAATCACTTCGGTCACGCTCAGGCCGCACAGGCGTCCCTGGCAGGGGCCCATGCCGCAGCGGCCGAAGGCCTTGGTCTGATTGGGGCCGAGGCAGCCAAGGTCGACGTGCTGGCGAACGTCGCCGGCGCTGACTTCTTCGCAGCGGCAGACGATGACCGCATCCGCCGGCACGCGACTTTCCAGTGGCGGGCGGTACAGGGCGTCGAGCAATGGTCGCGCGGCGAGCTGCCGGGCCAGGGCGCGGCGGTAGGGTTGGGCGAGCACCTCGATGGCAGGCGCAGCGAGGCGTTGCAACTGCCCGGCGACGGCCAGGGCGGCGAGCCGGCCCTGTTGCTGCGCCGCCAGCGCGCCGCCAATGGCGCCGCCGTCGCCGGCGATGAAGATGCCGGGCAGGCTGGTCTCGCCCCAGGCATCGCGCTCGGCGCTCCAGCACAGTTGTTGGCTGCTCCAGTGGTGCTGCAGGCGCAGCGACCAGCTGATCTGGGTGTTCGGCACCACGCCCTGATGCAGCAGGATCAAGCTCGCCGGAATGCGCCGCTCGACGCCGCCACTGCTGAAGCGCAGGGCCTGAGCCTGTTCTTCGCCCTCAATCGCCAGATCGCGCGCACCGCGATAATGCTTCACCCCGGCGCGACGCAAGCTGGCCAGCAGTGACACGCCCTTGAGCAGGTCGCGCCAACCGCGCAGGGCACCCGGCAACTGGCGCCAGGCGCGCAGGGCATCGGTATGCCTGCTGGTGTCGACCAGCGCCGCCAGGGCAATGCCGGCGCGCAGGTACTGCACGGCCAACAGGTACAGCAGTGGACCGCAGCCGGCCAGGATCACCGGAGCGGTTGGCAGCAGCGCGGCACTTTTCAGCAGGATCTGCCCGGCACCGGCGGTCATTACTCCGGGCAGGGTCCAGCCGGGAATCGGCATGGGCCGTTCATAGGCGCCGGTGGCGATCAGCAAGCGCCGCGCCTGCAGCACATAGGCGCGGCTGTCGAGCAGGTAGTGCACCTGTTTCTGCGCGGTGACTTGCCATACCGCCGCACCGGCGATGTAGCGCGCGCCGCAGGCCATGAAGGCCTGGCTCAGACGCAAGCCGGCCAGGTAATCCGCACCCAGTATCGCCAGGCGCTGCGGGTCGCTGTGGTCGATGTTGCGGTAGATCTGCCCGCCGGGTGAGCGCTGCTCGTCGAGCAGCGCCACGCTCAGACCATGGCGGCGCGCCTCGAGCGCCGCGCTCATGCCGGCTGGGCCGGCGCCGATGATCAGCAGGTCGAAGGTTTCAAGCGTCATCGTGCTGCTCCTCCAGCGCGGACGCCGGGCTCAGGCTGCGGGCCCCGTGCTGGCTGCGCACGCGCAGGCCGGGCGCAACCGGCAATAGGCAGGCCTGGCAGTTGGGTACGCCATCCACCTCGACCAGGCACTCGAAGCACACCCCCATCATGCAGTAGGGCGCGCGCGGGCTGCCGCTCACCGGGGTGCTGCGGCTGCGGCGCACGCCGCTGGCGAGCAAGGCGGCCGCCAGCGAGACGCCGGCCGGCACCTGCAAGGTTTGGCCATCGAACTCGATGCTGAGCAACCCAGCGTCCGAGGGCAGTTGGCGGAACAAGCTGTCAGCTGGCATGGCGCACCTCGGTTGCAGTTGCGGTGGCGGTGGCGAAACGTTGCAGGTCGAAGGGGCTGATCTCCGGCAGGGCCTGTTCCCCGGCGATCCAGGGCGCCAAGCGCAATGCATGGACAGCGGCCAGGGTCACGCCGCTGTGGCAGGACAGCACGCTGGCGCCCAGCGCGCCGGGCAGGGCCTGATAGATCGGCGCGCCATCCGGGCTCAATACCCGCAACGCGCCCCAGGCACGCACCAGGCGCACATTCGCCAGGCGTGGAAAACACCGCACCGCGCGCCCGGCGATATCGGCCATCACAGCGCTGCTGGTGCCGTCGTCGAAGCCCACCGATTCCGCCGAATCGCCCAGCTGCACGGTGCCTTCGTCGGTCTGGCGGACGGTGCTGGTGGGGTAATGGAGGAAGGGTTCGAGGCGTTCGGTCACCAGGATCTGCCCGCGACTGGGCTGCAGCGGTACCGGCTGGCCCAGCAAGGCGCCGAGCTCGCGGTTGCCCAGTCCGGCCGCCAGCACCAGGCGCTCGCTGTGCCAGCGCTGGTCGCCGCTGGCAAGCTCGAAGCCCTCGCCGCGTTGCGCGATGCCACTGACCCGGCGGCCATTGAGCAGTTTCACTCCGCGTGTTTGACAGGCGACATGCAGGGCGCGCAGCAATTTGAGCGGATTGACGTGGCCATCCAGCGGTGAATAGCAGGCGCCGACTACCTGCGGGCCGACACCGGGCAGGCGTTTGCGCAGTGCGGCCGGGTCGAGCAGTTCGAAGGGATAGTCGCCATCCAGAGCATCTTTGAGCCAGCACAGACGACGGCTTTCTTCGGCCATCTCCGCAGCGGACAGGCACAGCTGAAAGCCGCCGGGCTGGCGCAAGTGCACGTCTATACCGGTGTCGTCCAGCAGCATGCGCGCCAGCTGCGGCCACAGCGCTACCGATTGCAGGGTCCATCGCGCATAAGCCGGCATGCCGTAGCCTTTGCCCTGCACCCAGAGCAGGCCGAAGTTGCCACGTGCCGCGCGCAAGGCCGTATCGCCCTCGTCCAACACGCTGACCTGGCGCCCCAGCCGAGCCAGACCATAGGCGACGGCCATGCCGGCCAAACCGCCGCCAATGATCATGATCTCAGTTTTTTGCATAGGTCCGCCTCAGTCTGAATGACTCCAGCGCTTGCGCTGGGAGTCAGTCAAACTGCCTTGTCAGTGAAGATGACACTGATCCTAGGGCGCTTATGTGGCGATGAAAAATGCTTTATTTTGGCAAGGCCATGTCTTTTTGTTATGGGGTTGTGACGAATGAATCTGCGTCAATTGGAAGCCTTTCGTGCGGTCATTCTTGGGCAGACCGTCACCCGCGCCGCCGAGATGCTGCACATCTCCCAGCCGGCGGCGACCCGGCTGATCGGTGCGCTGGAGGAGGACATCGGCTTCGCCCTGTTCGAGCGGAGCAAAGGCCGTCTGCAGCCCACGCCGGAAGCGCTGGTGCTGTACGAAGAAGTGCAACGCTCGCTGCTCGGCGTGGAACGCATCGCCCGTACCGCGCGGGAGATCGGCAGCCTCACCCGCGGCTCGCTGCATATCGCCTGCGCGCCAGCGCTGGGGCTGTCCTTTCTGCCGCGAGCGATCAGCGCCTTTCTCAAACAGCACGAGCAGGCGCAGATCACCCTGGTGGTGCAGTCATCGCGTGAAGTGGTGGACCAGGTGGTGGGGCAGCGCTGCGACCTGGGTTTTATCGTGCAGCCCAATACCTACCCCAGCCCGCGCAGCGAGAAGCTGTTGAAGTCGCGCCTGCTCTGCGCCTTGCCGGTCGGCCATCGGCTGCAGGACAAGGCGCTGATAGTGCCCGAGGATCTAGAGGGCGAGGCCTTCATTTCCTACCCGCAGGCGATCGCCTCGCGCCAGCATATCGACGCGATTTTCGCCGCCCACGGCGTCGAGCGAGAGCTGCGCCTGGAAACTCAGCTGTCGATCCCCATGTGCATGTTCGTCGAGCAGGGCGCCGGAGTCGCCTTGGTGGATGCCATTAGCGCGCTGGAATACCGGGGTGCCGGCGTACTGTTTCGTGCCTTCGAGCCGGTGATCGAGATGGATTTCAGCATGCTGATTCCCACCCAGGCCCGGCTCTCGAAGTTCCACCAGCGATTCATCGAGCATATGCGGGCCTTCGTGGCCACTGAGGTACCGGACAGCTACAAAGGCTGAGCGGGTCCCGCACTGCTACCTAGCCTGAGCTGCATGATGCTGAGTGGCTCGTCTCGGTAGGCCCTGTGCGGGGTGCGGGCGCTGTACGAAAAACGTACAGCGGGCGCCAGGCCGCGCAGGCATTGGCCTGTGTTCAGCAGGGCACAGCTTATCCACAGCTCGGCGCACAGATATTGTGTCTAAGTGGCTGTCTATCTTGTTGATATGGCTTAAAAAGCTGGGGGGAACGGTGCGGCGTGGGAGTCGGTCGCGGGGTTGCTACCTAATGAGTGGGATGTCATGACCGGCTTTGCCGGCGCCATTGCCGTTGTACGAAAAGCACTCAGCGAGCGCCAGGCCGCGCAGGCACTGGCCTGTATTCAGCAGGGCACAGCTTATCCACAGCTCGGCGCACAGATATTGTGTCTAAGTACCTGGCTATCCTGTTGATATAGCTCAAAAAACGATCAGGCCTCGGCAGGCGTTACGGGACTAGGGCTGTGTCTCTGTCTGTACAGCTTATCCACAGCGCTATCCACGGGCGTTGTGGGTAAGCCACTCGCAGGCACTAGAACGTCAGGGTTCGGCTGACATGATTGATGGTGGCCAGAATCTGCCTGGGTTCGGCCAGGGCCGGCGCCATGGTCCAGCGTTGGAAGGCGTCATTGCCGATACGGAGCATGCCGGTGTGGGTGGTCTGGTCGCGGTCGACCTGCGGATCGGGGTCGGAGAAACCGAGGCTGTAGCGCAGCTCTTCGATATCGTCGGCTGCGCCGGTGAGGAACAGCCAGCCCGGCTCGGCGTGGTGCAGTTCGGCGTAGGCCTTGAGCAGTTCGGGGGTATCGAGCTCCGGCTGCAGGCTCAGCGAGTACATGAACACGTCGCGGCCTGCGCGGGCGCCCAGCAGTTGTTGCACCTTGCGCAGGTTTGCCGTGGCGGTTGGGCAGATATCGGCGCAGGCCACGTACATCATGTTGATGGTGACCACCTTGCCGCGCACCAGGTCGTCGTAGAACCTGACTTTCTTGCCTTCGTGGCTGATCAGCGGCGTATTGGGAATGCGCTTGTCTGGTGTCATGGCTAGTTGGGGTTGGGCCATGGCGCCGCGCCAGACCGGGATGCCGAGCGCGGCGACGCCCAGGCTGCCCATGCCCAACACCAGTTCTCTGCGAGTGTTCATTTGAGGTTCACCTCACTGATCAAGGTCGTTGCCGCGTGCGAATCAGGTGTTTTCATCCTCGACGTCCCAGCGCACCATCATCGCGTGGTCCTCGTGGATCACGTTGTGGCAATGCATGACGTACTTGCCGTGGAAGTCGCGAAAGCGCATGAGCACGCGGATGGTCATGGTTTGCTCGAGTACGAACACATCCTTGCGGCCGCGCTCGTGCGGTGGCACGGGCACCTCGATGCCATCCACGCTCTTGCTGAGGATGCGGCCTTCCTCCAGATGGATGTGAATGGGGTGAGACCAGCCGCCGGACTTGCCCACCAGCTCCCAGACCTCGGCTTCGCCCTGCTTGATCTTGGCGCGCGGGTTGTGCACGTCGAACAACCTCCCGTTGACCATCCACAGGCCGTTCTTGCGATCGAACTCCCAGCGCCGCACGCGCAACTTGCTGATCTCCTCGGCTGAAGGCAATTCCGGCAGTTCGCGGAGTTGTTCGGGTACCTGACTCAGGTCCTGCTGCGGCGGATGCCGGTCGACGATGAACTTCAGCACGCGAGTGCCCGGCGCCTTGACGTCCTTGGGCTTGCGCGTGCTGTCCTGGCGCAGGCGGTTGACCAGGTACAGCTCGGTGCCGATTGGATACTGCGAGAAGTCGACCACTATGTCGGCGCGCTCGGCCACCGCGAGACGCACCTTGCTCTGGTTGAACAGCGGTTGCGGCAGCAGATTGCCGTCGTTGGCGATATAGGTGAAGCGCTGCACCTTGTCCTTCGCCGTGACCAGATAGAACTCGTAGAAGCGGCTGGGCCCGCTGTTGAGCAGGCGAAGGCGGTACTTGCGCGCATCGACGCGCAGCGCCGGCTCGATCTTGCCGTTGACCACTATCTTGTCGCCGAGTACGCCCTCGACATGCAGGTCATCGTAGAACAGCTGGCCGTCTGGCTGCGGAGCGAAGCGCCTGTCGCCGAAGGCCAGCGGGTAGTCGTAAGGGTGGCTCGGCAGGCGCAGGGCGCCCGGTTTGTCATCGTCTTCCTTACCCGTGTCGATGTGGTCGAACAACAGGTAAAAACCCACCAGGCCGCGGTAGACGTTGGTCGCGGTGAAGTCCGCGGTGTGATCGTGATACCAGAGCGTGCCCTGGGCCTCGTTCGGATCGCCGATACCGTCGCCATGGCGGGCTCGCCATTCGTCGTAACCGGCATAGATATTGGGGTAGAAGTGGTCTTTGAATTCTCCTGCGCCTTGCTTGGGGCCTGATCGATCCAGGGTCGGACCTGCCATGCTCGAACTGTAGAAATCACCGGGGTAGCCGTCGCTCTCGGAGGGGCTATGTAGATTGTGCAGGTGGGTGGAGATCTCCGGGCTGCCGAAACCCACGTGGTCTTCCGGCAACTTGTTGTGGATGCGACAGAGGGTCGGTGTGCCGTAGTGGGCGAAGATGGTAGCGGGCACGGTCGCGTCGGGGTTGGTGCCGCGATAGGCCCAGACGCGCTGCTTGGGCAGGTCCGGGTGAACCACGTACTCGGCATTCTCCACTGCGCTCAACTCATAGAACTCCGGCGCACCCAGCACGCCAGTCAGCTCGGCGTAACGCTGGTGCGGTGCCCGTCCGGCTTCGCCGCCGGCGGTATTGGGGGATACGCTGGGTGGCGGATTCAGGGTACTGGCGCTTTCAATCGGGACTATCTGTCTGGGTAGCTCCTCCAGCCAGGGCCGAGTCGGTGGGCTGGGCGGGAAGACCGGTTGTGGGGTGGTCACCCATTCCGCCGCATCGCTGTTGCGCAGGTTTAGCAGCAGCGGGGCGGCCAGTGCGCTGGCGGATAGTTTGAGGAATGTGCGTCTTGCGGGGTCGCCGGATGGGTCCTTGATGGGTGGCGACGCGGACGTCTTGCTGTTGTTCATGAACTGCCTCCGCATCCTTGCCTGTAGTTAGTCAAGGAATGTTGATTGCACAGGGGGTCTCCTCGGAAAACGACGCGCAATACGCATGCCGGTACTGCGCACGTCGTGAACCGTTACACCTGACTAAAGCTTTTAGTGCGACTAGTGTCAAATTGCCGGCGAGTTATGATTTTGTTCTATTTAGAGTATTTATCTGATTGTTTTACATGTAGATATTTGTTTTATGTTTTCGAGAAGGTGTGTTGCGAAGCGGGCATATAGCGAAATATATGCAGCTGAAGTCAGCTGAAGCGAACTAAAGGGGGCGTGCGCTGCCCGATGCGGGGCCGTGCCAGGCAGCAAAGTGAGCCCGGCTAACGGTGCAACAAGGGTTGCAGCAGCGCGTGCATGGAGCGCCAGTGCGAGCCTTGCCAGAACACCCGCTGGCAGCGCGCGCAGCTGAGGAAGTACTGCTGATGCTCGCGCACTTTCGGCGGCAGTCGTTCGGCGATCAGCGCCTTGTCGATCGGCTGCAGCGGGGCGTTGCAGTGCAGGCACAGGCTGAAGGGCCGTACGCTGCGCGCTAGGTCGAGGCGTTCGAACAATTCGCGCAACTGCTGCGCGGGCTTCAGGGCATGTACATAGCAGCCGTGGCTGATGATCCGCCGCTTGAGCAGTTCGCGGTCGCGGGTCAGTACGATGCGCCCCTCGCAGGCGGCCAGTTCGGCGATTTGCTCGTCATGGAAATGGTTGTCATACAGGGTGTCGAACCCGGCCATGCGCAGCAGATGGGCCAGCCCACCGAGATGGGCGTCGGCGATGAAGCGGGTGATGCGTAGCGGCTGGTCACGCACCTTGAGCAGCGGACTGATATCCAGGCGCTCGAACTTGGGATAGACCGCCACCCGATCACCTTCTGCCAGCAAGCGTTCGAAGCCCACCGACTGGCCATTGACCAGCACCAGCTCGACCTCGGTATGCGGCACGCCGAGCGCCTCGATCATGTGCTTGCAGGTCGCCGCTCGCGCGCAGTCGCAGGTAAACGCCGTGCCGCGACGCTCGGCGGGAAGAAAATCGTTGAGCTCCTCGTAGAAGCGAAAGGTAGCGCTGACCATGACCTCAGTATGGCAGGAGCGCCCACGGCGTCAGGCTTCGGGCTGTGCGCAGTGGCTTGGTTGGCGCCGTTGACGTGACCTGCTGTCGGCCTTTTTCGCGTTGTCACACGGTACCTATGGGCATCGAGCAATTGCAGTCGATGGAGGTTGTCCATGACACTGACGGCCCAGACGCTGGCGCACCGCCTTGGCACTGATGTCGAGCGTTGCAAGGGCAACCCCAATTCATCACCGCGGAGAACCCCCGTGTCCCAACTCGATCAAGCAAAGCGTCTCGCGGCCCGACTGGCGCTGTTGAGCAATCCGCAGGCGCAAGACTGCAACGTCTACCGGCCGGACGAGGCCGATCCCGAGGCCGAGGAAAAGGACCTGGGCGATGCCAAGATTCTCTTTACCGGCCCCTTCCAGGCCCCCGCAGACTGGGACGCAGCCGAGCGCGAGGACTACTTTGGCGATTCCGCGCCGGAACTGTTCGTCACGGCCCGAATCGAGTGCGAGGCCAAGCCGGCATCGACCGGCTTCTTCGAAGCCGAGATCGGCGATTACGTGGCGACCATGCCGGGGCTGGGCGAGGTGCTGATGTTCTATGTGCATGACTTCCTCGATGAGGAGGACGGCACAACCTACATCCTGGTTCGCGACGAAGAGCTGCTCGACTAGGTTCCTCTGGATTGGCCTAGGTCGCGGAGAGACAGGCAAAAGACTCGTTCGGATCGCAGACGAGCGCCGTCTATCGAGTGCGTCGGCACCTGGCCAGCGCGGTCCGCTCAGCATGAGCCGGGGCTGGGTGAGACGCCGACGGCGTATTGCGCCGCCGACGTGTCCCGATGCAGCGCCAACGTTGAAACGTCGCTGGCGCTGAAGGAGTGGAGGGGCTCCCTGTCCATACCCACTCCAGTTGCGTTACCTGGGTGTCAGGGTGCTAGTAGCGCAGCAGGGCGCCATTCTCGATCCGCACGCGGTCACCGACTCGCAGGCCATCGGTGGTTGGCTGCGTCAGGGTCTGAGATGCCCCATTGTTCATGCGGATGGTTATTGCATAGGCATCCGCCGGCTGGTTGCGTTTCTCCAACTGGTGGCCAATATAGGCACCGCCTGCAGTTCCGGCGATTGTCGCGGCCGTGTTGCCACTTCCCGAGCCCACCTGGTGGCCCGCCACACCGCCGATCACGGCACCGGCCACGGTGCCCAGGCCGTAGCCGGTACCGGCAACGCCCTTGTAGTCTTGTTTCACGGTGTCGATGGACTCCACCACGCCATATCCAGAGTAGATGGCCCTGGGTTCAGCGCTGCTCTGGTAAGGCTCATCCGGGTAGGAGGTCGGGGCAGGCGGACCTGGTGTCGAGCATGCGCTGAGCGTAAAAACACTGAGCAAACCAAGCACGGGTCCTAATCTAAGCATCATCGTCATAGCGAGTGTCCTCTTGAACTGCCTGCTGCACAGAGCCGGTTCCATATTGACCACGGCTGGAGAGAAAAGTCCGGTTGCGCCTCGCTCGCTTGCATACCGCCTTGGCTCCTCAACCCGCTCTGGGTGCGATGCCACACCCAGTCGGTGCGCTGCTGCCCATCCAGTCCCAGGCCGCGAAACGTGGCTGTGGTTGGGCTTGTCCGGCATATTTCCAGCGCGCTTCGT
Organism: Pseudomonas sp. SJZ079; assembly: GCF_007993865.1. Classification (GTDB taxonomy): domain Bacteria; phylum Pseudomonadota; class Gammaproteobacteria; order Pseudomonadales; family Pseudomonadaceae; genus Aquipseudomonas. The sequence continues at coordinate 129,758 of NZ_VIUH01000012.1, forward strand.
GGACCGACAGCTAGCGCCCATCTAGCGTTGATGCCATTCAACAGACCTAGTGCCTGAGCTTTCTCCGCGCTGGGGAATCAGCGTGGCGGCTGTTGTTCGCGCAGCAGTAGCTGCAGCTCATCGCTGATGGGCATCGGGGCGAAGGCGCTGACCCGTGCCCGCCCGCTGTTGCCGATGGGCACCCAGACCCTGGAAAACAGCAGCGCGGCGATGATCCGCGGAAGCTGGCCCACCACCTCGCGCAGATCGCCGCTGCGCCAGCCGAGCCGCAGCATGCGCCAGTGAGTACCGGCATGCCGCAGCGGCAGGCGCTGGCTGAGGATGTGCGCGCGCTCCAGCCAGCGGAACGCGCCGGGGTAGTCTGCCTGCCGGCTGGCCGTGTCGACCTGCCGTAAGGCTTGATCGATGGCGTGGTGCAGTGCTGGGTTCATCAAAAGTCTCCCGAATGTTACTTGCGCAGCAGGCGCAAGCCGTTGAACACCACCAGCAGGCTGACGCCCATGTCGGCGAACACCGCCATCCACATAGTGGCCTGCCCGGTCAGGGTGATGCCGAGGAACAGCAGCTTGATCCCCAGAGCCAGGGCGATGTTCTGCTTGAGCAGCGTCGCGGTCTGCCGGGACAGGCGCATGAACGCCGGAATCTTGCGCAGGTCGTCATCCATCAGCGCCACATCGGCGGTCTCGATGGCGGTATCGGTGCCGGCCGCCGCCATGGCGAAACCGATCTGCGACTGGGCCAGGGCGGGTGCGTCGTTGATCCCGTCGCCAACCATGCCGACCACCTCGCCGCGCGCCTGTAGCGCCTCGATGGCTTGCAACTTGTCGCCGGGCAACAGGTTACCGCGCGCCTCGTCGATACCGACCTGCGCGGCGATGGCCGCGGCCGTGTGTGGGTTGTCGCCGCTCAGCATCAGGGTGTTCACGCCTAACTCATGCAGCTCGGCGATGGCCTGGCGGCTGGAGTCCTTGAGCGTATCCGCCACGGCGAACAGGGCCAGCGCGCGCGCTGGATCGCACAGCACCACCACGCTTTTGCCCTGGCGCTCCAGGCGATCGAGTCGCGCTTCCAGTTCGGGCGAGCAGAGGCCGAGTTCCTCCACCAGGCGATGGTTGCCCAGGTGATAGTCGAGACCTTCGACCGTTCCGCGCACCCCGCGCCCCGGCAAGGCCTCGATCTGGTGCACGGCTTTCAGGTCCAGGCCGTTGTCGGTGGCCTGCCGAGCGATGGCCTGGGATACCGGGTGATCGGAGCGCTCCGCCAGGCTGGCGGCGAGCACGCGATGAGCGTCGGCGTCGGCCTGGACCAGCGCCAGGTAGTCGGTTTGCAACGGCTTGCCGTGGGTCAGGGTGCCGGTCTTGTCCAGCGCCAGCACACTCAGCTTATGGCCGAGCTCCAGGTAGGCGCCGCCCTTGACCAGGATGCCTTTGCGCGCCGCCGCGGCCAGGCCACTGACGATGGTCACCGGCGTCGAGATCACCAGCGCACAGGGGCACGCCACTACCAGCAGGACCAGGGCGCGGTAGACCCAGTCGAACCAGAGGCCGCCGAGCAGCAGCGGCGGGATCACCGCGATGGCCAGGGCCAGGGCGCAGACCACGGGGGTGTAGATCCTGGCGAAGCGGTCGACGAAGCGCTGGGTCGGCGCCCGCGAGCCTTGGGCCTGCTCTACCGCATGGATGATGCGCGCCAGGGTGCTGTGGTTAGCCGTCGCCGTGGCGCGGTACTCCAGCGAACCGGCCTGGTTGATGGTGCCGGCGAACAGCGGATCGCCCAGGCTTTTTTCGACCGGCAGGCTTTCCCCGGTGATCGGCGCCTGATCGACAGTGGAAGTGCCGGCCACTACCTCGCCGTCCAGGCCGATGCGCTCGCCCGGCCGCACGCGCAGCAGCGAACCGAGTGCGACGTGGCTGACCTCGACCTCCAGCCAGCGGCCATCGGCCTGCTGCACGGTCGCTCGTTCGGGCGTCAGCTGCATCAGGCCGCGAATCGCATGGCGCGCGCGGTCCAGCGACTTCGCCTCGATCAGCTCGGCCACCGTGAACAGGACCATCACCATCGCCGCTTCCGGCCATTGGCCGATCAGCACCGCGCCGGTCACCGCGATGCTCATCAGCGCGTTGATGTTGAGGGTGCGCTGCTTTAGGGCGATCCAGCCTTTCTTGTAGGTGCCCAGCCCGCACAGCAGGATCGACGCCAGCGCCACGCCCGCCACCAGCCACTCGGGCGCCAGCGCGGCGAAGTGCAGGATTTCCGCCGTCACGGCAGCCAGTCCGGCCAAGGCCAGCGGCCACCAGGCCTGCTGGCGCGGCGCGGCGCTGGCCGTAGCGTCGGACTGCCCGGCATCCTCGGTCACGGGGCTGAAGCCCAGCTCGCGGATGGCCGCCAGGGCTGGCGCCAGGGCCTGTGGCTCATGGCTGAGGGTCAACACGCGCTGCAGCAGGTTGAATTCGATAGCGCCGATGCCCGGCAGGCCGGCCAGCTTGTCGCGGATCAGTTGTTCTTCGGTGGGGCAATCCATCTGCTCGATGCGCACACGGGTTTGCCCGTCGCTCAGCGAAGCGTCTGCCGGCATGTCCCGTACGCTGCGCGCCTCGGCGGAGGCGCAGCAAGCGGCGATGGGGCGGTTCTCTGCGGTGGTTTGTGCGGCGCTGCGATGGCTCATGGGGGTGTCCTCGGATTCGATGTTGCCGAGTACACACCCTGAAGTCACTATAGGGTCAAGCATTTGCCGGAGGCGCTAGATGAAGATCGGAGAACTGGCCAAACTGACCGACTGCCAAGTCGAGACCATCCGTTACTACGAGCGCGAAGGCTTGCTGGCTGCGCCCGCGCGCAGCGAAGGCAACTACCGGCTGTATGGCAGCGAGCATGTCGAGCGGCTGACCTTCATCCGCAACTGTCGCACCCTGGACATGACCCTGGACGAGGTCAGGAGCCTGTTGAACCTCAAGGACAGGCCCGAGGAAAACTGCGAAGGCGTGAATGCCCTGATTGACGCGCATATCGAGCACGTAAAGGTTCGCCTGGCGAGCTTGCAGGCCTTGCAAGCGCAGCTGATTGAACTAAGGCATCGCTGCTCGGTGGAGCGGGGCGTCGAGCAGTGCGAGATTCTTCATCGGCTGACCGAGAGTGGCGGGGTCATTCCGCCAAACGAAGGCAGCCATTCCCATGTCGGCAAGAGCCATGGGCGCTGAGGCGGCCACCGCGCCATCCAGACGCAATAAACACATAAGTGAAAGTGAACGATGAACCCAGCAGCAATCGCCATTCTGCAACACCAGCTAGTCGCCGCCTTAACTGCCGTGCCCGAGGAGACGCGCCGCCTGTTTCACGGCCGGGGGCAGCGCTGGCCGGGGCTTGAGCACGTCACCGCCGACTGGTTGCAAGGCGTGCTGCTGGTGTGTCTGTTCAGGCAGCCGAGCGACGCTGAGTTGGCCGAACTGAAAGCCATGCTCATGGACTTGAGCGAGTCGTCTGCCTGGCGGGGCAGCAAGGCGCACACCCTGCTGCTGCAACACCGCTACCTGCCGGACAGCCTGACCGAATGCCTGCTGGGAGAGGCCGTCGAGCAATGGCCGATCAGCGAGCACGGCCTGCGCTATCAGTTGGACTTGGGCACCAAACAGAATAACGGCTTGTTTCTGGACATGCGCTACGGCCGCCGTTGGGTGCAGGAGCAGGCCCGGGGCAAGCGGGTGCTCAATCTATTTGCCTACACCTGCGGTTTCTCGGTGGCCGCGATTGCTGGCGGCGCCGAGCACGTGGTCAATCTGGATATGGCCAAGGCGGCCTTGAGTCGCGGGCGGGACAATCACCGGCTCAACCAGCATGACCTGAGCCGGGTGAGCTTCTTAGGCCATGAGCTGTTCAAGTCCTGGAGCAAGGTCAAGAAATACGGCCCCTATGACCTGATCATCATCGACCCGCCGTCCTTCCAGAAGGGCAGCTTTGCCCTGACCAAGGACTACCAGAAAATACTCCGCCGTCTGCCCGATTTGCTCACCGCACAAGGCGTGGTGCTGGCCTGCGTCAATGACCCCGGCATCGGTCCGGACTTTCTGATCGAGGGCATGGCCAACGAGGCGCCCAGCCTGCGTTTTACTCAGCGCCTGGAAAACCCGCCGGAGTTCGCCGACATCGACCCGGACAGCGGATTGAAGGCGCTGGTGTTTCGCCAAACCGGCGATGTTGCCGCGAACCACACCGCGTAGAGTTGCCCCCTGCTTGAGCTCCGCAACTTCATGTGTTGAGTCGTGTTCGGGTGTTTGAATGGCCGTCGTTAGGGCCTTTTTCTGTCATTTGTGACTGGCGGAAGGTGACCCGCAGAGGTCACTTGCGACAGGCAGGAAACGGCCGATTCTGTTGAAAAAGTCGCTTTGCCCTAACGGCCCCAATAGTGACCGATGAAAACCCCTTTGCTGTGCGTCGCTACGTGAAATCTGAGCCCCAAACGTCTGCAGAATTTTAAGATTTCAATCTCATGCGCCAACTTTTACGTCGTGGTAACCAAGGCCGACTTTTTCAACAGAATCGGCCAGGAGCAGACGTTTAAAGTAGAGGAAATAAATCTGTCCCCACTTCGCTCGGGCACGGCTCTGGAATGCTCTGACGCTGGTCGAGCAATTGGCCAGCAAGGCGGTGCATAAGCAGGTGTCCGAGGCCATGTTGGTGCCCTGAGTGCGAGTCGGTCTCAGCCCTACTACTAAAGGACGGGATCCCCCACGCATGCCATTCGGCCAAGGCGGGGATACGGTGGTGTTGGGCTAGTTGTAAGTGGCTTTCCCCATGAGGTCAGTCGGCTGTCGTCGTTACTCCTGACACCGCAGTGTTGATGCTTTACCTCAGATGAACCGTAGGTTTTAATGCTGGCCTTTGGCCGGCTCAGGGCTATGCAGCCCGGTCGCCTCATCTAGCTTGCTACAAATACATCAAGGGAGTGATGGTCGGCATGATCGTCGGTATTGATCTCGGTACTACCAACAGTCTGGTCGCCGTCTGGCGCGAGGGTGCCCCGCAACTGGTTGCCAATGCCCTCGGTAGTTTCCTCACCCCCAGCGTCGTCGGTCTCGACGATAGCGGTCAGGTGCTGGTCGGCGATGTCGCGCGCGAGCGTCTGCAGACCCATCCGCAACTGACTAGCGCCTTATTCAAACGCTATATGGGCAGTGCCCATGAAGTCCGCCTGGGCAAGTGTACGTTCCGTCCCGAAGAACTCTCGGCCCTGGTGCTGAAAAGCCTCAAAGCCGATGTCGAGCGCGCGTTCGGCGAGCCGGTGACGGAGGCGGTGATCAGCGTGCCGGCCTATTTCAGTGACGCCCAACGCAAGGCCACGCGGGTGGCTGGAGAACTGGCTGGGCTGAAAGTCGAAAAGCTGATCAACGAGCCCACCGCTGCTGCCCTGGCCTATGGCGTGCATCAGAAGGAAGAAACCACCTTTCTGGTATTCGACCTGGGGGGCGGAACCTTCGATGTGTCGATTCTTGAGCGCTTCGACGGAGTGATGGAGGTGCGCGCCAGCTCCGGCGACAACTTCCTTGGTGGCGAGGATCTGGACGATGCCCTGGTGCAGAGCTTTCTCGAGCGCCAGGGCGCAGGCCTGCCAGATACCTCACAGCCACTGCTGCGCCACCGCTTGCGGCGCGAAGCGCAACGGGTGAGGCATGCTCTCGGACAGGAGGGCAGCGCGACCTTCAGCTTGCGTGACAATGACCGTGAGTGGAGCGAAGTCTTTACCCCGGATCAGCTGCGCCAGGCGCTCGAACCCTTGCTGGAGCGCCTGCGTGGTCCGATAGAGCGAGCTCTTCGCGATGCGCGGATTCGCGTGGCTGACCTTGATGAGGTGCTGCTGGTCGGCGGCACCACGCGTATGCCGTTGGTACGCAAACTGGTGGCCGGTCTGTTCGGGCGCTTTCCGTCGATGCACCTCAATCCCGATGAAGTCATTGCTCAGGGCGCGGCTATCCAGGCGGCACTCAAGGCGCGTGACGCAGCGCTGGAAGAGGTGGTTCTCACCGATGTCTGCCCTTATAGCATGGGCATCGAAACCACCCAACAGGTAGGCGAACGCTATGACACCGGCTTCTATCTGCCGATCATCGAACGCAATTGCGTCGTGCCGGTGAGCCGGGTGGAACAGGTTGAGACACTGCACGATGGCCAGAGGGAAGTCTTGGTGAAGATCTTCCAGGGCGAAAGCCGCATGGTGAAGGACAATATCTTCCTCGGAGAACTGAGTGTCGCCGTGCCGCCACGCAAGGCCGGCGAAGTGAGCCTGGATATCCGCTTCACTTACGACAACAATGGCCTGCTGGAAGCCGATGTGAGCATTCCGCTGACCGGGGTGAATCACCGTCTGATTATCGAGAACAACCCTGGCGTACTCAGCCGTGAGGAAATCGCCGCCAAGCTCAAGACTCTGGAGAACCTCAAGATCCACCCCCGCGACCAGCAGGTGAACAGCATGATAGTGGCGCGCCTGGAGCGCCTCTATCAGGAGTGCCTGGGCGAAGTGCGCGAATATGTCGCCCGGCTCGCCAACGATTTTCAGCGGGTGCTGGACAGCCAGGACGAGCGGCAGATTCGCGAAGTGCGCGGCTCGCTGAATGAGCGTCTGGATCAGCTCGATCGCGGGTTCTAAGGGGCGGCTATGAATTGCTGGACGATACTCGGGCTGCGCGCCGATGCCGACGAACGCGCGATCAAGCGCAGCTATTCTGCTCTGCTCAAGGTGCATCGCCCCGATGAGGATCTCGATGCCTTCCAGCGTTTGCGTGGGGCCTACGAGAGGGCTCTGACGATTGCCCGCCAACGGGCCGAGGAACAGGGTGAAAGCGAGGGGGTGGAGTTCGCTTCGGTTTATCCGCAGAGGGCTGGCGATACCGGTTTGCTTGTCGAGCTGGAGCAGCCGCGAGTCCAGGCAGATGAGGCCGAAGTGACACAGGCTCAGATGCTCGCCAGTCTGGATGATCTGGCTCCGCCCAGGCTGAACGTCATTGCCGCCCAGGCCAAGGCCGATGGCCGACTTGCACTGTTTGAGCGTTGCTTGCTGGAGCGCTGCCTGAACGACAGCGAGCAGGGCTATCTGGCGGCCCAGTGGGCGCTGGTGCACCTGGGATGGTTGACCCCCTGGCAAGATAACTCATTGCCGTCGGTGCAACTGGACGGGCTGGCCAACCGTCTACTCACCACCGAACTGCATGGCTTACACGCCCTGCTGGCAGAGGGTGACGAGCAAGCTTTCTTGGAGCGGGTGGCGGTACTGCATGAGGAGGGCTGGTTACAGCCATTCGACCTGCGGGCCCATTTCAATCGGCAGTTGGTGAATATTCTTCTAAGCGTCACGCAATGGTCGCTGCCATTCTTCAAAGAACTGTGCGCCAGATGTGGCTGGGACGAACTGCAGGCGAACCAGGCGGGCTGGCTACGCGAATGGGATCAGTTGCTCCGCCGCGGCGAGTTGGAGAGGCTGGAGGAGAGATTGCGTGTTCGTATGGCCTTGCGCCGGCCCGATACCGCTCAGGCACGAGCCGCTTGGTTACTGTTGAAGCCATTGAGGGTCGGGCAGCGCAGACGGTTGGTGGATCGCTTTACCGAGGCAGATTGGCGTGCTTGCGAGATTTTGGAAGAGACTCTTACGCAAGAGGCTCCCGAGGTGTTGCCACGTGTGGCCCCAGATGGGCTGCTGGACTGGCGTCAGTGGAACAGAAGTATGGATTGGCGAGGCTCGGGGCTTTGTCTGTGGCTGCTGCTTCTCATCCCGAGTTGGTTTTTCTTGTCGGATGGGGGACCGTCCCCAGGAAAGTCGCCGCTTTCTCAAGACTGGCTGACGTGCGTATTCATGGCGGGTATGGCTAGTGGGCTCTTGATTGTTTTGCATCGGGGGTGGCGAGTTTTCGTCCACTGGTTGTCGGGACTGGACATTGCCATCAGCTCCATCTTCCTACCGGAGAGGTGGATTCGGCATGGGAGCGGGTTGTTGCTGCTGCGCCATGTGATTCCATGTGCGGTCATAACCTTGGCAGCTGCAGGGATGGGGGCAGTTGAAGGCGTACTGGGTATAGTTGTTGGTGGTTTGACGGCACCGTTGTCTCTGGCCTACGCCGATTTCACAACCCGGGTAGGCTCTCCCCAGATACTGCTTTGCAATGCCATGCCTCGTTTCATCTCGTTCTTGAGAAAAGTAGGCAGGGATCGCCTGATATTGATGAGCGTCTGGTTACGCACGTCACGGGGGAAGTTGACATTGGGGTTATTGTTGCTCGTTGCTACTGTCTCCGCACTTGCGTATTTCAGTCAGAACACTGTGGCTCGTTGTACTTGGACGCGGCAATACAACGGTCTGTGCATAATGACTGAGCAAGTCCCTTAGTTGCAGTTCGGCTTAGTCGTTATGCATCCGGTCACGCTGACCCAGGGGCGGGAACAGGCGAATCCACAGGCCACTGACTACCAGCGCGTCGGCCCCGCCCATCAGCACTGCGGAGCCAATGGGGGCAGATTTTTCCCTACTCAAAACGTCCGCTCCTGGCCTAGGCTGTGTAAAAACGTGCACTGAGATCGACTCGATCAAAAATCGACCTCCTGTAGTCGCGTATACGCCACGATCGCCTATCGGGCAAGGGGGCAATCACCCCCTAAAACGTCCAGAGTTTTCGTTTTTACACAGCCTCGGCCAGTACCTGCCTGTCGCCACCGGCAGCAAAGGGTCGACTACCGCCTGCCCTGGCGGATCCTTTAGCAAGGTAGCTTGGATAAGAATTGGTGGAAAACGCTCCGCAGTTTCCACCCTACGCGAACTTGGGAGCTGCGTAGGGTGGACAACCTTTACTTGTCCGCCAGCTTCTGCGATTGGCCGTTCTCAGCTGGTTGCCAAGGCCTGCTATAGGGCAGAGCTGCTGGATGTGGTCGGCCGGAGCCGATCCTATACAGGGCGTCCGTCGCACCATATCCGCAACAGTTTTCAAGCCTGCTTCCCGCTGTTGCCGGAATGAGCCAAGCTGGCAGCTTGGGTTACCGCTATGGCCCAACGCGCAGCGCTATCCGGCGTGTGCCTTGGTTGCTTCGGCGGGGTTCGCCAGGCGTGAGGGAAAGATGTCACTAATCGACACGATCATTGCCCAGGTGCTGAAGCTCGAAGTCAATCTCTACTACGCCCGCGGTCGCCTTGAAGACCGGAGCGACCCCGAGGCCCTGCATGACCTGCGCATCACGGTGCGACGGCTACGCAGTCTGCTCAATCCGCTGCGCGGCAAGGGTGTGGTGGACGCACTCGATCAGGCCGCCGTCGCAGTCGGACGCTTGACTACGCCGACTCGCGACCTTGAAGTGTTGGCCGAGGAGCTGCGCAATCGCGGCCTGAGCGAGCCGGCCAACAGGCGCGAGGCCACACTGGCAGCGCGCTATACCGAGATAGTGCAGAGCCCGATACTGCAGCAGCTGTTGGTCTGCCTGGATGCATGGCCGGCGGACTTGCGTGCGGCTAAACGCGACGGTGAACTGCGTCTCTTGGACAAGCTGCTCAGCAAGCGCTTGCGCAAGCAGTTGGTGCGCCTGCAAGACGCGCTGGCAGACCCGCAGCATGACCCGCATCGCATCCGTCTGCTGGTCAAGCGCAACCGCTACGCCGCTGACGCCTACCCGCAGCATTCGCCCGTCTCGGCGCAGATGGCTAGCGTCCTGAAAGCCGTGCAAGCGGAACTCGGCGCATGGCATGACCGTTATCAGTGGTGCCTCAAGGTCAGTCAGGAGCCAGACCTGGCGCCGCTTCGCCAGCAATGGCAAAGCGAGGCGGCCATGGCCATGGCGCAGGCCGAGGGCGTGCTACTCACGCTCGCGGGCCTGTTGGCGTCGGCCGGTAAAACCAGGGCCCGCGCTACTGCGGGTGGGCCCTTATAAGCGAGGCCGGGTCGTCGTTCGCGACGCACGCCAGCACGCTGTGCGGGTGGGCATGAGTGACAAGCTGCGGGTTCTTGTCGCCAGTTGGCAAACGATGTGTGCTCGGCGATGGCGGAAGCACTTCTGCGACGTACCGACAGCAAGCGCTGCGCGGCTCGTAGCAAGGGGATCCGGCCGCTGCAGGGCGATCCGCTGACCCGCCCGGTTGCCTCGCTGGCCCGAGTGTCCTGCCGCCGTTTTTGCCTCCTATACTTAAAACACTGTGGTCGGGCGTGCCGGACGTTCCGTTGGAGAGGGGGCTGGCAAAGCTGCAACAGCACCGGATGCGGCTTGTTAGGAGGGGAGAGGGCAGCCTTTTGAGGTCTGCGCAGCGATGAGGCCCGTATGAGCAGTCTGACGTGCTGGGTTGAAACCTACTCGATGGTGGGTGGGCGAGCGCAGTCGAAGCCTTTGTGCGCGATTGCAATGTTGAACCGGCATTGTCTGACCCTCGCCCTGGTGGTCGCGCTGGCGGGGTGCGCCACTGCCAATCGCGGCCCCGAGCTGACACCGCCAATTCTGATCTCGGAGAGTACCTGGCGGCAGGTCGATAGCGACATAGTCGCCGCGTCGCGAGCCGCGGCAGAACCGGCCAAAAGCCATGCTCGCGATGCCATGGCAAGCTGGCGGGAGCTGATCCGCCGACGCACCGAGACCGACTTCGTGCCGTGGTTTACCGGCTACTGGACCCAACAGTGGCTGTCCATGAAGGTGGCCTGGTACAAGCTGAGCGCGGGGAAAGAGGCAGCACCGACGGAAGATCGACTGGCCACCTATCTGCAGGAGCAATACCACGATCGCGTGCTGAAACCCGTCGCCAAGGAGATCGATCCCGATCTGGTGATGCAGCAGGCGATGAAGGCCTACGTCCAGCTCCTCGGCGAGCAACTCGAGGGAATCCCGCGGCGCTACGGCCTACCTTTGGACCAGTTCGACCGTCGACTCAAAGACATTCCAGCGATCACCCTGGCGCCTCCAACAGCCCATAGCGCTTCGCTGTACCAGATCGTCCACGCCGATCCGATCGAGCGGCTGCCGGCCTATGTGGCCCTGCTCGATCGACTGCGCAACACCGCTGGCGGCGCTGCCGGCGGGGCATCGGACACCGGCATATCGTCATTGGCGAAACGCACCAGCAAAAAACTGGCGAGCGAACTCGCCACCAGCGGCGTCGCCAGCGCGGCCGCAGCGTTGGCCGGCCGGGCTGCCGGTATGCTGATTTCCCTGGGGGCGGCGGGTTTCAGCGCCATGCTGCGCGAAAATGACCGACCGGAAATGGAGGTGCAGCTGCGCCAGAACCTGAGCACTACCTTTGACGCAGAGTGGCTCAGCCTGATGGAGAACCCCACCACAGGGGTGCTGGCAGGCGTCTATTACCTGTCTGGAAAAATCGAGGGAAGTCTCGGCAACAGCGATACGTTGCCGGTCAAATTCGAATCGCCACCGCGAGAAGCTCCCCTGCCGGGCGAGCAACCGCTGCAGGGCGGAAGCGGTGTCTACGATGCCCCTGGCGACTATTGGCGCACGGAGGAATAGCCATCAGTTTTCCTGGCTGGGTTAAACCCGTGCGCGCTGGTCCACGCAGGCAGCCGGATCAGGCGTGGCGTAACCCAGCATTGCCGCGAGTGTGCCGACGCCGCGCTGGGTTACGCGGCGCTCGAAGCACTCCGTCGCTGGTATTTCGCTGACATGCCCACTGACCCAGCCTTGAGAGACTCACCACTTTCGCTGGCAGGCCTCTTTATCGGCTATGGCCCAGTCAGCTGTTGTGCCGGGCGAATGCTCGCGGCAGGGCGTAGTCGCCCAGCGCTGCGCCGGTTTCCCGGTGCAGGCCTTCGGAGTGCGCCAGGCCGCCGTTAAGCCCTCTAGGGTCTGTTGCCGTTTCATTGCGAGCCGCGTTGCCGCGAGAAATGGCCCCCGATTAGGCGCAGGACGCAGGTAATGGTTATTCCCTTGCCAAGTCCTGCAACAACAGCGGGGGCCATTTCCCGCGCAACCCGAAGGGCCGGGCCTGTTTTTGCGCGATGCGGCGTTTCTCGTCG
>NZ_VIUH01000013.1 GCF_007993865.1 Pseudomonas sp. SJZ079
GCGCTGAAAGGCTTGAGTATCCATGGTGGGCAGACCTCACAAGCGGATGTCTGCCTTAAAGCTTAGTCCTTGCAACACAATTTTGGGACAGAGCCAATAATTACATGCGCGCCTTGTCTCTTTTGCAATTCCGCTGCCAGGTTTTCTTTCGCGAAGTCAGGCAGCTCGGTATTCCCGCCCATGTCATCTTTGGCATATTCGTTGAGCAGGAATACCAGTGCCTCCGCATGGGATGGATTGGATAGGTTGGCAATGCAGATATCTTCCATAATCTAACTCCGTGAGTTTCAATGTTGGCATTGTCGAGCAAGCAAGACCAAGGTGGGGCGGGGTTATCCGGTGGCCGACGAAAATGAATCGGTTTACTTTTCGATTGTGCTTTCAATGTATGGGCTTAAGTGCTGCTGGGCAGTCTTCTTCGCCACAATGAATACGCTTTTGTTTTTGCCCGGTTGCCATTGGTGATCAATCTCAAAGCCGACATCGGTCAACGCAGTTTCCAGCGCGCTTGTGGTGAATACCTTGACCGACGGCATTAAGCCTAAGAATTGTCCACTTGGCGCGATCACCTTGAAGAGCTTCATCGAGTCGCCAATGCACGCGGTGCTGGTGACGAAAATGCCGCCCGGTTTTAGCATGTTGTAAACCTTGGCGATGACCTCATTGCGGTTGTCCAATAGTTGATGGCGCAATGTCTTCGCCGAACATGATTCGATGCCCCTCTGGCGTAGCAACACCAAATTCACGTATGCCCCAAGGTTTATTGGATATGGCCTGGCAAATCTCGGCGCCGCGCTGCTGATAGTCACTATAGATCTCATCAATACCTTCGCAGTTCACATACGCAAAGTACGAATGGTCATGCGTATCGCGGGCCGGAAGTTCGTCGGGGCAGTGCCCCAACATGACATGGAAACGGTCAAGGCTAAGGAATGACCAGCCGTCCACACGGAATCGGACGGAAAACCCAAGCTTGTCGAGAAAATAGCTCTCGGTCTTCTCTAGATCATTGACAGCCAGAACATGCTGAGTTGACTTTACTTCAAACACTTATGACTCCCTTCACGAGTATGGATACTCATAACGATTAAGCTACAGGGCGGCTGAACACCGTCCCAGCGAGCGAAGTGAGCGACTTGAGCACTTGGCTCCCGTTGTGCGAACCACAGAGTGGCCAGGGCGGCAACGCCCAACACAGGCCGGATATACGAATGCAATCGCACTGACGACAGGGCAGAAAAAGCGTTACTCACCGCTTGCGGGGAGAGTCCATATACACATGTTAGCGGCGCTGAACTATGGGCGTAAAGAAACCTCCCAAATATTTTCAATGCCTTTGATATGATCATTAAGTCGATCTTTAACGTGCTCAGGTGACCATGCAGCCGCTCTCTCTAGACCAAAACATTGTTCCTTGGTTGCCGATATTTCTGAGTCATTTATGTATAGCGAGTACTTGCCAGATAATGGGTCTTTTTTGAATCGGGTGACTTCGTTTTGAAATTTTTCAGGAATATCTTTGCATTGGCACAAGAGTTTCCAGGTGGGGTCTTTAAGTGCTTTGCGTGTTACCCATAACCGCCAAAGCAACTCAGATGCAAGAACCTCTTGTGGTGAGGCGCTTGGTGCAAAGCAGTTGAAAAATGCAAATTCTGGTTCTTGAAGAGCCAGTGCGTATGCGCAGACCTCGCTATCCATTTGTATTTTAAATAGCTTCCCTGCTTTCCAGCGCATATCCACGGTTTCCTGTAAGGGCCGGTAACGCCTGAGTTAAGCCGACTTGCGTAGCGGAGCCAACAACATGGCAAGCTTTTCCTGCCATGTTGTTGGTGGAGCGAAGCAAGTTCGGCTTGAATGCTGTAATGGACTCTCCTTGCACCACACTTGCCGATACCGAGTCGTTCGGGTGATCGCTGGGAGAGTCGCTATGCACAAGCGTATTGCAGTTGATTTGGCCAAGTCCGTTTACCAGGTTGCCGAGAGTGTCCGTGTCGGTCAGGTGAGTCAGCGCCGGCGGCTGAATCGTGAGGCGTTCCGGCGATATATACAGGAGCAGGGCGAGCCGGTCGAGTGGGTCATGGAAGCGTGCGGCACGGCGCATTACTGGGGCCGGGTGGCGCAGGCGCTGGGCCATCGGGTGATCTTGCTGCATCCGCGCTATGTGCGGCCCTACCGGCGGCGCAACAAGACCGACCGCAACGACTGCGACGCCATCCTCGAAGCGGCGCGTTGTCAGGGCATTCATCCGGTGCCGGTGAAGAGCTCCGCGCAGCAACAGGTGCAACAACTGCATGGCCTGCGCGAAACCTGGAAGAAAAGCCGCATCCAACGCATCAACCTGTTGCGCGGCATCCTGCGCGAAGCCGGTATCGAAGCCCCGGTGACGACAGCCGCGTTCTTGCGTCAGGCCACCGAACTGGTCGAGCATCCCGAACTGGCCCGCCTGAGTGGCCTGCTGCATATCGTTCTGTCCGAGATAAACCTCTACGAACAATGCATGAGCGAATGCGAGCAGCAACTCAAACGCTGGCATGCCGACGACGAGGTCGTGCGCAAGCTGGACGAAGTCAGCGGCATTGGCGTGTTGACGGCCAGTGCCTTCAAGGCCGTCGTAGGCCAACCCGAGCGCTTTGCCAACGGCCGGCAACTGAGTGCCTGGCTGGGCATGACCCCGCGCGAATTTAGTAGCGGCAACAGCCGCAAACTGGGACATATCAGCCGGCAGGGCAACGTCTACCTGCGTACCTTGTTGATCCATGGCGCCCGCGCCGCCTTATTGGCGGCCCAACGTTGCCAGGCCAACACGCCCGAACGGATGACCGCGCTACAGCGCTGGGCCACGCAAACGGTGGCGCGCATCGGTCACAACAAGGCGGCGGTGGCCTTGGCCAACAAACTGGTGCGGATCTGCTGGGCGGTGTGGTGCCATGAGCGGCGCTTCAGCGGCAACTGGCAAAGCATCGCGCCCGCGTAGCGGGCAGGGTAAGCAGAAAGTAGTTTTTACGTGGTTGTGGTGAGACCAAGAGCACTGTCGGAACAGGCGAGTCCTGCGACGGAGCAAGGCCGATAACAAGTTTGATCCTAGTGATCGATTGAACGCTTGGCCCCCGTTGCGCGAACTACAGAGTGGCCAGGGCGGCAACGCCCAGCACAGGCCGGATATACGAATGCAACCGCACTGACGACAGAGCAGAAAAAGCGTTACTCACCGCTTGCGGGGAGAGTCCATATACACTAGTTAGGGTTTACTAAAACTAGTTTATGCCAGTCAGAGTTTTCACAAGGCCATGGTAGGTGAGCTTGTGCCTCGTGTGGAATGCAACTGTAGTATTTGGTTTTGTCTGTAGTGTAAAAAATTTTTATTGATATTTTGTAGGGAGGACTTGAATTTTCCACGCTTTCTTTGTGGTTGATCGGAATGGCCTTAAATTCGATATTTAATAAGTCATTTATTCCTTTAGGCGTGCTGGCTCTAAAAAAATATACAGCCGAGTTAGGCGTGCAGTCGCCGTGAGTTAAAAATGCTCCCTTGAATAATTTTTCTTTTGTGCGTGCGAGTAATATTTCACAGGCTTCTTTTGGTGTGTATTTAGTGTTGATTATTGCTTCTGCTTCGGCGTTATGCTTTTCATGGTTCCCGGTAAATAGTATTTTGTTACTTTCATTGGTTCGGCTGTTCATGAGCCCTGAATTTGTAGATGTTGACAGTGCGCGCAATACATTTTCTACATAGGTGGAAGCTTTGTGCTGGTCAATTATTTCATTTGGGAGCGGGATGTTGAATAGCTTATAAATTAATACAATTGCAATTGATGAGATTATCAATGTATCTAGTATTTTCATGTCATCCCTAACTATTAATAGACACCAAATGGTGTGATAACACTTGCCCGCTCTGGTGGATAACCTTCCTTGTCATCCTGGCAGTCCCGCTCTAGCAAGCGGGTTACGCGCGGATGGTGGGGTGTTCGGGGTGTTATGCACCAAGCTGGGCAAGTCCTTTTGCCGGCTTGGCCGGCTGATGGCCAGACGCTATTGGATTGCGCCGTTGCTGTCCACCGAAACGACAAGGCCCACCGAAGTGGGCCTTGTCGTAGCGCTACAGGACGTCCGGGTGGTGCTCAGCGCCAGTGCAGGATCGGCCAGCCGGCTTGCTCGGCATGCTCGCGCAGCACGCTGTCGGGGTTGACGGCGTGGGGTTTGCTGACTTTTTGCAGCAGCGCCAGGTCGTTGCGTGAGTCGGAGTAGAAGTAGGCGCCATCCAGGCTTTCGTTGTGCTGTTGCAGCCACTCCAGCAGGCGGCTGACTTTGCCTTCGCGGTAGGTCAGCACCCCCTGGGTGCGACCGCTGTAGCCACCGTGTTGTTGCTCCAGTTCGATCGCCAGCACGTGTTCGACGCCGAGGCGCTGGGCGATCGGCGCGACCAGATGCACCCCGGAGGCGGAGATGATCAGCACCCGGTTGCCGATGGCGCGATGCTGCGCCATGCAGGTGCAGGCGTCGCTGTGGATCAGCGGTTCGATGACGTTTTCGACGAAGGGCTCGACCACGTGGGCGACTTCTTCCACGCTGCGCCCGACCAGGGGCGAGAGGCTGAAGGCCATGTAGTCTTCCATGGCCAGCTTGCCTGCGGCGTAGAGCGCCATCAGTTCGCGGTCGCGCTGTAGAAAACTGTCTGCGTCGACCCAGCCGAGCCGGGCCATTTCCTGGCTCCACAGGCTGGCGCAGTCGCCGTCGATCAGGGTGTCGTCCAGATCAAAAATTGCCAGGGCCATCACGCCACCTCACAGATTGCGTTGGCCTCTATTTTAAGCCCGATGCGCTGGCCCTTGGTATGCAGGTCGGCGGCCGAGCGATTGAGCACATCGACCAGCAGCTCGACCCCGCGCGCCTCGACGCGGTAGCGGATGACGTTGCCGAGCAGGCTGTGGCTGCGAATCTGTGCCTCGATGCTGCCCTGCGGGTCGAACTGGATGGCTTCCGGGCGGATGGCGATGCGCTTGCCGATCGGTCGGTCGAACAGACGGCTGGCGGTCTCGGCGTCGAGCAGGTTGTAGTTGCCGATAAAGCCGGCGGCGAAGGCGTCCACCGGCGCGGTGTAGAGGGTTTCCGCATCGCCGCTCTGGACGATCTGCCCGGCGTTCATCAGGAAGATGCGGTCGGACAGCACCAGCGCCTCCTCCTGATCGTGGGTGACGAAGATGGTGGTCAGGCCCAGTTCCTGCTGGATCTGCCTGATCTGTTCGCGCAGGTGCTTGCGAATCCGCGCGTCCAGCGCCGACAGCGGCTCATCCAGCAGCAGCAGGCGCGGGCGGGTGACCAGCGAGCGGGCCAGGGCCACGCGCTGGCATTGGCCGCCGGACAGTTGCTGCGGGTAGCGCTCGGCGAACTCGTTCAGCTCGACCAGCGCCAGCACCTCCTTGACCCGCTGACGGCTTTCCTCGGCGGCGACTTTCTGCATGCGCAGGCCAAAGGCGACGTTCTGCTGCACGGTCATATTGGGGAACAGTGCGTAGCTCTGGAACACCATGCCGATGCCGCGCTTCTGCGGCGCGACCGGCACCAGGTCCTCGCCGTCGAGGAGGATCTGCCCGCTGTTGACCGGCGTCAGCCCGGCGATGCAGCGCAACAGGGTGGACTTGCCACAGCCGGACGGGCCGAGCAGGGTGACGAACTCGCCTTGGGCGATCTCGCAGTGGATGTCGCTGAAAATCTGCGTGGAGCCGAAGCTCTTGTGCAGGCCTTGGATGGCAAGAAAACTCATGACTTGTCCTTGTTCAGGTGGTTCGCGGCCCAGGTCAGGATCAATACGAAGAGGAAATAGGAGATCACCAGGGCGCTGGTGAAGTGACCACTGCTGTTGCGCATGTTGTTCAGGTACACCTGCAGGGTTTCGTAGCGGGTGCCGACCAGCAGGTTGGCGAACACGAACTCGCCGAACAGGAAGCTGAACGAGAGGAACAGCGAGACCATCAAGCCCTTGCGCAGGTTCGGCAGTACCACCAGAAAGGCCGCCTTCCAGGTACTGGCGCCGAGCATGTGGGCGGCGTCCATCAGGTCGGGCAGGTTGATCGCCTGCAGGTTGTTGGTGATCGCCCGGTACATGAACGGCAGCGCCACGGTGAAGTAGCAACCGATCAGAATCCACGGGGTGCCGGTCATGGCCAGCGGGCCGGAGGAATACAGCTGCAACAGGCCGACCGAGGAGACCACCGGCGGCACGGCGAACGGCAGCAGGATGAGAATGTTCATCAGCCCGTCGAGCTTGGGGAAGTGGTAATGCACGACGAACAGCAACGGCAGGATCAGCACGGCCGACAGCAGCAGGGCGCCGACACAGATCAGCAGCGAGTGGCCGAAGGCAGCGAGAAAGCGCGGGTCGCCCCACAGCTCGACGTACCACTTGAAGGTCATGCCGCTCGGCAGAATGGTCGCCGACCAGTCGGTGGACAGCGAGTAGAGCAGGGTGCCGAACAAGGGCAGCAGCAGGATGAAGAACAGGGTGTAGACCATCAGCCGGTGATAGAGGCCGACGGCGGAGAGTTCAGCGCGTGACATGGTAGCTCCTGCGCAATAGCCATTGATGCACCACGGTGACCAGGGTCATCAGCCCGACCAGGATCATCGCCAGGGCACTGGCCATATTCGGGTCGAGGAAGATGTCGCCGGCGACCAGCGAGGCGATGCGGATCGGCAGCACGTTGAAGTTGCCGGTGGTCAGCGCGTAGACCGTGGCATAGGCGCCCAGGGCGTTGGCCAGCAGAATCACGAAGGTGCCGAGCAGCGCCGGGGTCAGCACCGGCAGGCCGATATGCCGCCAGAACTGCCAGTTGCTGGCGCCGAGCAGCGCCGCGGATTCGCGCCAGTCGCTGCGCAGGGCGTCGAACGCCGGATACAACAGCAGCACACCGAGGGGAATCTGGAAGTAGGTGTAGAGGATGATCAGCCCGGTTTTCGAGTAGAGGTTGAAGTCTTCGATGATGCCCATCTGCTTGAGCAGGATGGTCAGCGCACCGTTGAAGCCGAGCAGGATGATGAAGGCGAACGCCAGCGGCACCCCGGAGAAGTTGCTGGTCATGTTGGAGAAGGCCATGACGAAGTCGCGCAGCTTGGAGTCGACCTGGCGCAGCGAGTAGCTGCCGAGCACGGCGATGACGATGCCGAGCAGGCTCGACCAGAAACTGATCTGCAGGCTGTGCTTGATCGCTTGGCGGTAGAACGGCGAGCCAAACACCTCCGTGAAGTTGCCCAGCCCCCAGCCATCGGCGGCGTTCAGGCTGTTGCTCGCCACCCACACCAGCGGCGCGATCTGGAAAACCGCGAAGAACAGGGCGAAGGGCAGCAGGCACAGCAGCGCCAGCCATTTGCCGCGCAATGCGCTGCGCAGACGCTGCAGCAGGCCTTGGTCTTGCTGGCGAGCCCGCGCGGGCAGCTGCGGCGCCACAGCGGCTGCCGGCGTTGCAGGGGGGGAGGGGCGTTCAAGACTGGCGCTCACTTCAGCAGCTCCCGGCACAGGGGTTTGTCGTGGGCCACACCGAGCAGCTCGCACACGGTGCCGCACAGTTCGGTCTGCTTGGGCTGGGCCTGGGGATCCAGGCTGAAGGCGCTGCCGAGCACCAGCAGCGGCACTTCGCGTTCTTCCGGCAGCAAGCCGTTGTGCGAACGGTCGGCGTTCATGCCGTGGTCGGCGGTGACCAGAATCTGGTAGCCGGCATCCAGCCAGGTCTGGATGTATTCGGCCAGCAGCACGTCGGCCATGCGCGCGCTGTTGCGGTATTGCGGGCTGTCGAGGCCGAACTTGTGGCCGGCGTCGTCGATATTCATCGGGTGCACCAGGAGGAAGTCCGGCGCCTGTTGCTGGCGCAGGCTGTCGGCATCGGCGAACAGGTGCGAATCCGGGTAATGGTCGGCGTAATAGAAGTGGCCGTACTGGATCGGTAGCGCTGCGTCGGCGGTGTGGCGGTCGCGGGCGGCCTGGAAAGGCGCGCGGTTATACAGCTCGCTGACCCAGTGATAGGCCGCCGCGGCGGTCTTCAGGCCGGCGTCGCGGGCGTAGTGAAAGATGCTGCGTTGATTGGACAGGCGCACCACGTCGTTGTGCACGATGCCACTGTCGATCGGGGTAACGCCGGTGAGGATGCATTCGTAGAGCGGGCGGGACAGCGCCGGCAGCTCGCAGTCGAGCTTGTACAGGGCGGCGCGTCCGGCCCTGCAGTAAGCCTGCAAGTGGCCCAGCGCATGCTGGGCCACCTGGTAACTCAGGCCGTCGAGTAGCACCAGGATGACGTTGTGTTTCATAGGCGTGGTTATCCCCAAACTCAGGTATTAAGCAACGGTTCTGGGGACGCCCGTTGAACGGCGTCCCCAGCTCCGTAGCCCGGATGCAATCCGGGAAGGCTTATCAAGTCTCCCGTACGGCATCCGGCTGCTCCGGTGTGCCGGCGTTATTGCATATGGATGATGACGTGCTCCTGCCACATGCGCGGCAGTGCCTTGGAGGTCGCTTCCCAGGCGGCCGCGTCCTTGATCGGCTGAACCTTGGCGTACTGCTCCTGCGGCAGCAGCTTGGCTTGCACCTCGGCCGGCAGGGTCAGGTGCTCGGCGCGGATCGGCCGGGCATTGCCTTTGGCCAGGTTGATCTGCCCGGCGTCGCTGAGGATGTACTCGCGGGCCAGCTTGGCGGCGTTGGGGTTCTTGGCGAACTTGTTGATGATGGTGGTGTAGCCGGAGATCACCGAGCCGTCGGACGGGATCAGCACTTCGAAGCGGCTGGGGTCGATCTGGTCGCGGTAGCTCAGGCCGTTGAAGTCCCATACCACGCCGACTTCCACTTCACCTTTTTCCAGGGTCTGGATGGTCGGGTTGGCCAGCGACAGACGGCCTTGCTTGGCCAGCTCGCCGAACAGTTCCAGGCCGGGCTTGATGTTGCTCTCGTTGCCGCCCATGGCGATGGACGCGGCGAGCACGCCATTCACCGCTTGCGCCGCGGTGCTGACGTCGCCAGCGGCGACTTTGTAGCTGCCGGTTTTCAGGTCGGCCCAGCTCTTCGGCACATCCTTGACCAGCTGCTTGTTGACGATGAAGGCGATGGAGCCGGTGTAGGCGAGCATCCAGTGGCCGTCCTGATCCTTGGCCCAGTCCGGAATCTGCGCCCAGGTGCTCGGCTTGTACGGCTGGGTCACGCCTTGCTGCACGGCAATCGGTCCGAATGCCGCGCCGACGTCGCCGATGTCGGCGCTGGCGTTGTCTTTCTCGGCGGCGAACTTGGCGATTTCCTGCGCCGAGCTCATGTCAGTGTCCATGTGCTTGAGGTTGTACAACTTGGCCAGATCGACCCAGGTGTCCTTCCAGTTGGCCCAACTGTCCGGCATGCCCACGCTATTCACCGCGCCTTCGGCCCTGGCGGCCTGTTCCAGCGCTTTGAGGTCGGTCTCGTTGGCCATGGCCGAAGTCGCCAGAGCGATGGTCGAGCCCAGTAGTGAAGCCAGCAGCAACTGTTTCATTCGAAACTCCTTTGCATTGAAAAGGTGTTGGTCTAGATCAGCAAGAACCCGGTCAATCTAGGCGCTACAGATGACATTTTTATGTCGTCACCCACCTGGTGCTGCTTTTCGAGCCGTGGCAAGCGGGTGCACATCTAGCGTAGACCATGCGTATGTGGTTGTTTTCGGCTGGGCTGGCGGCGCATCAGCTGGGCGTTTCGTCGCTTGGCGAGGTGTCTTGTCATCTACCAGTCATCTAGGCTGCTTAAGATTGCAATGAACTGCGGCATGGGCCGCGCCCGTTCGGAGTTGGATGGGTTTGGACTAGTCCAGTAGAGGATTGTCGATGCGCGATACAGCGCCACGAGCGGTAACCGCGATTTGCCGAGCCCTGGAAGAGCAGATCGAGCATGGCTTGCTGGCCTCCGGCAGCCAGCTGCCGGCCGAGCGCAAGCTCAGCGAAGTGTTCGCTACCACCCGGATTACCCTGCGCGAGGCGCTCAGCCAGCTGGAAGCGCAGGGGCTGATCTATCGCGAAGAGCGCCGTGGCTGGTTCGTCTCGCCGGCGCGGGTGGCCTACAACCCGCTGGTGCGCACGCATTTCCATGCGATGGTGGCGGAGCAGGGGCGGGTGCCGGCAACCGAAGTGTTGAGTGCGCGGCTGATGCCGGCCACTGCGGAAATCTGCCAGCTATTGGGCTTGCCGGGGCTGTCCAGCGTGTACCAGATCCGCCGTGCCCGGCGTATCGACGGGCGCTTGGTGCTGTATGTCGAACATTACCTCAACCCGACGTATTTCCCCGGCGTACTGGACTTCGACCTGACCCTCTCGCTGACCGATCTGTATGCCAGCGAATACGACATTCATTACGGCCGGGTGCGTTTCGACATGGTACCGACCGCCCTGCACACGGAAGCGGCGGCAGCCTTGAAGGTGGCGGCGGGCAGCCCGGCGCTGCGCATCGTGCGGGTCAACCGCGATCAGCATGGCCGGCTGATCGACTGCGACCTGGAGTTCTGGCGTCACGATGCACTGCATGTGAGCGTCGAGGTGCCGGAGTAGCGGCTGTCCATTGGCTTGTGGCTAGCCGAGGATTACCGCGGCCCCGTAGGCTGGGTTAGCCGCGCAGCGGCGTAACCCAGCACCCTTGAAAGCGCCTCTCACCCTGCCTATGGCAGCTCGGGGCTGGCGTAAAAGGCGGTCAGCACCTTGACCAGGTGAGCCAGGTCGTGGCTGCCGGCCAGTTCGCGGATCGAGTGCATGGCGAAGGTCGGCAGGCCGATGTCGACGGTGCGTACGCCGAGTTGGCTGGCGGTGATCGGGCCGATGGTCGAGCCACAGGCCATGTCGCTGCGCACCACGAAGCTCTGCACCGGCACTTCATTCTCCAGGCACAGGTGGCGGAAGAAGCCGGCGCTTTCGCTGTTGGTGGCGTAGCGCTGGTTGCTGTTGATCTTGATCACCGGACCGGCGTTGATCTTCGGGCCGTGGTTTTCATCGTGCTTGTCGGCGTAGTTGGGGTGCACGGCGTGGGCGTTGTCGGCCGACACCAGCAGCGAGTGCTGGATGCAGCGGACAAAGTCATCGCCATCCGGTAGCACGCGGCGCAGCACCTGTTCGAGCATCGGCCCGTCGGCGCCACAGGCCGAGCTGGAGCCGACTTCCTCATGGTCGTTGCACACCAGCACGCAGCTTTCCGCGTCGGGTGCGGCGAGCAGCGCTTGCAGGCCGGCATAGCAGGACAGCAGGTTGTCCAGGCGCGCGCCGGCGATGAAGTCGTTACTCAGGCCGATCACGGCAGCAGACTGGGTGTCGTAGAAACTCAGTTCGTAGTCGAGCACCGCATCGGCGTTGAGGCCGTGCTCACTGGCCAACTGGTTGGCCAGCAGGGCACGGAAGTCGGCTTTCTCCGCGCCGGCGAGCTGGGCGAGAATCGGCGGCAGCTCGTTTTGCGGGTTGATCGCCCAGCCCTGGTTGGCCTCGCGGTTGAGGTGGATGGCCAGGTTGGGGATCACCGCGATCGGGTTCTGGAAGTCGATCAGCTGGCTTTCGACCTTGCCGTCACGGCGAAAGGTCACGCGCCCGGCCAGCGACAGGTCGCGGTCGAACCAGGGCGCGAGCAGGGCGCCGCCGTAGACTTCCACGCCGAGCTGGAAAAAGTCCTGACGTTGCAGTTCCGGTTGCGGCTTGACGCGCAGGCAGGGGCTGTCGGTGTGGGCGCCGACCAGGCGGATGCCGGCTTCGATGGGCGGGCGCTTGCCCAGCTGGAAGGCGATGATTGCCGAGTCGTTGCGGGTGACGTAATAGCGGCCGCCGGCTTCGGTGTGCCAGGGCGCGCGCTCATCCAGACGCTGATAACCGGCCGCTTCCAGGCGTTGGGCCAGGCTGGCGGTGGCATGGAAGGGGGTGGGTGAGGCCTTGAGGAAATCGATCAGGCCTTGGTTCAGTTCGTCGCGCATGGGGCACTCCTGGCAGCAATGCGCGGAGTTTATCGGATTTGCCCGGTGTATAGGGGTGGGCCGACCGAGTGAATCAGGCCGGAATGCTGACCAGACTCAGCAGGTGCCCGTCGACTGCGGCGAACTGGCCGTCCAGCTCGCAGCCCGCCGGCCAGTCGCCAGTCAGGTCAATCAGCAGGCGCAGGCGTGCGCTGTCGCCTTCAGTGTGGCTCAGCAGTTCGGCGTCCTGGAAATAGAAGCGCCGTAACACCAGAGGGTAGAGCGCCTTGAACAGACTTTCCTTGAGCGAGAAGGTCAGGCTGACCCGCCAGGCGCGCTGCTCGGCGGGCAACGCCTGCAACCTGAGCAGTTCGTTCGGGGTGAGGATTTCTGCCGCCAGGCGCTCGGCGCGGCTGGCGGGCAGCGGTTGCTCGACATCCAGGCCGAGGCCGCGCCAGTCGCTGCGTTGCGCCACCACGGCGGCGGCCCAACCCTTGCCATGGGTAATCGAGCCGACCAGGCCGTTCGGCCATTGCGGCGCGCGGTCGCTGCCGATCGTCGGCACGTCGGCCACGCCGGTCAAACGACGCAACGCCTCGCGCGCGCACAGGCGTCCGGCGAGGTATTCGCTCTGCCGTTTGGCCACGCCGGGTACTGGTGCGATGGCGCAGCGGCTGAAATCCTCGCCGCCCAGCAGCGCGGGATCGAAAGCTGCGCTGACCAGCTGTACGCCGGTGAGCGTCTGCGGCAACGGCCAACGATGGTTCAGGGCAGGGCAGCAGGGGGGCAGGTAGAGGTCGGTCATCCGCGCATTCTGCCGTGCGCCGCCCACGTCGGCCAGTCGCGTGCGCAGTTACATTTCTTTGCACAGCTGCAACAAAGCTAAACGGATAGTCGGGCGGGATTTTGTCAGACTGGCCGCTGTGTTCCTCCGGGGACGCAGGTGAGGTTGTTGTCGGGGCCTGTGTGAGCCGGTTCTGACGTTTTCTCTAGATTGAGTACGGGAGCCCGATTGGGCTCCCGTTTTTTTTGGTGGGTTTGCACTGCAGGGCCCCAACCTGGGGTGTCAGCGTCTCGCAAGCATTGCGGGACTGGGCCTGGCCGCTGGCCGGCACGTCTTGTGTTAGCATCGTTTTTCGCGCCCCTTGCAATAACCAATAAGTAAGACGGGAGGCGAAATGACCCGTTTGCCGTGCCTCGTATGGGCGGACCTGCGCAGCAACACCCTCGAACCCAGCCCCGTGGGTGAGTTGGATGCGCAGTTCAGTCTCCAGCACGTCGTGGAGATGGCGAGCATCTCTGCGCGCATCGAGCAGACAGCGCCCTTGTTGTCATGCTTCGAATACGACTACCCAAGCCTGCCTGCACTTAAGGCGCTGCGTGCCACCAAGCAGGCCTACCCTTACCTGCCTATCCTGATGCTTACCCTCCATCACTCGGAGGCGCTAGCCGTGTGGGCGTTTCGTGCGCGGGTTTGGGACTTTCTGGTAAAACCGGTGTCGGTCGAGGCGCTTAGCGCGCGCATCCAGTCTCTGGTAGCGGTCTTGCCATCGGCCCCAGCGTCTGGGCGAGAAATCGCCATGCCCGCGCCGCTCATTCCCTTGGAGGCCCGCGTCGGCGGCCCCGGCTCTGCCGAACGGCCGACTCAAGCCGCGCTGTCCTATGTGCAGTGTCACTATGGCGAAGTGCTGCGGTTGCAGGATGTCGCCCGCTGCTGCCGCATGAGCCTCTACGAATTCAGTCGCCGCTTTAAGCATGCCCACGGCCTGACGTTTCGCGAGTACCTCTGCCAATACCGGCTAGAACGCTCCTTGGAGATGCTGTCCAATCCCCATGCCAGCATCCTCGAGATTGCTTGCGCCGTTGGTTTTCGCAATGCCTCCCATTTCACCCGGCTGTTTCATCAGCGAATCGGGGTCACCCCCTCCCAATATCGCTCGAACCCCAGCACGCGGCACTCCTTCAAATAGTAAAACGCATAGTGCCCTGCAAAAGCAGCACAGCGGGCCGCTTTCATCGCCGTCATAATTCCTTGTGGCGTTGGTAGTCGCTCACTGCATAAGTGAAGTGTCAACTGCGCCATGCCAACGAACAGGGGAGTGAGTGTTGCGAGGAGTTGCGAGTAGCAAGGAACGAGCGCAAACGCTGGGGCGTTGCAATGAGGAACGATGTAAACGTCGTTCCCCCTTCTCGAAAAGGAGGTAAGCCATGTTTGCTCATTGGTTAAAAATCTACTCAGTTCCGGTGGCAATCAGCCTGGTCGGTGCGGGGCTCTATGCGGGCCCGGCAAGCGCGGGTATTTGTGAATTGGCTGACGGCAATCGCGATACCGGCTGGGCACTCACCTTCGATGACGCCCAGGTGAGCAACTGCGTATTTACCGGCAATGCCGGGACGGGCCGCAACAAAGGCACCCTTAGCCTGACGTTGAATATCGCCAATGCCGAGCCCATCGACATCGGCTTCGTTCAGGAAGTCGCGGCCGCCGAGGACAGCTTCGGTCTGCGTATCACCTGGAATCTGATCCTCAACAATAACTTCCAGTTGTTACGGGGCATCAGGGGCCGAGCTTTCGACAACACCGAAAAACTCGACGACGACGAAAACGAGTTCGTCGCGGACGAGCACCCCGGCTTCGCGCATTTTCACAACGATGGCACCTTCAACCCAGGCCCATTCGTAGGAGCCGAGGACTGTGATTGCGAGTCCGACCGTGACTTCAAAATCAAGGCCGAGGATGGCATGTTCGCGGCTGGCGGGACGGGCATGGTCACGGGTATCGGTGTCCACCAGATCGAGGAACAGGGACGCGTGCGGAGTTTCTCGGTCAGCGTCAAGCCACTGCCCGAGAATGATTAGCCAGTAGAGGTCAGCAGGAAGGCTAGATCCGCTGGCGTACGAGCGCCGCAAGAGCGCTCCGCAGAGGAGTAGGTCGAGCGGCGCGCTAAGTCCCGTAGTGCTGCTGAGCACGCAGCCTGCGGGATTCTTGTTGGTCGATCATCACGCCAGCTTCATCAGCAGCATCCCGGCGAGAATCATGGCGCAGGCGAGCAGCCGAATCGGCGGCATGCTTTCCTTGAGCCACAGGCTACCGATCAACAGGGCGAACAACACGCTGGATTCGCGCAAGGCCGACACCAGCGCTACCGGGGCCTGGGTCATGGCCCAGATGACGATGCTGTAGGCCGCCAGCGACAGGCCGCCGCCGAGCAGGCCGCTGCGCCAGTGTGGGCCGAGTTGGCGTAGCACTTGCGGACCGCGCCTTGCGATCAGCGTGCTGGCCATCACCAGCCCGCTCATGCTGAACAGCCACATCGAGTAGGACAGGGCGTCGCCGTTGCCCCGTGCACCAACGGCATCGGAGAGGGTATAGCCGGCGATAAAGGTCGCCGTCATCAGGGCGCTGAACAGCAGCGGGGCATTGAACGGGGCGGCACGGTGGCCGCTGCGCAGGGCCATCAGCCAGATGCCTGCGACCAGTGTCAGCAGGCCGAGCCATTGGCCCTTGGGCAGGCTGTCGGAGAGCAGCAGCACGGACAGCAGGGCAACCATCAGCGGCGAGCTACCGCGTGAAATCGGATAAACCTGGCCCAGGTCACCGTACTGGTAAGCTCGCGATAGAAAGGTGTTGTAGCCGATATGCAGCAGCGCCGAGAGCACTATCCAGGGCCAGGCTTCGGCAGCGGGAAAGGCCACGAAGGGCAAGGTGCAGAGGGCCACGGCGCCGGCGGCCATCTGCATCAGGGCGGCGCTGAGAAAACGGTCGAGGCCGATCTTCAACAGGGCGTTCCAGCTGGCATGCAGGGCTGCGGCGGCCATGACGGCGAGAAAGACTGAGGTCTCCAAGCGGTTTCTTCCTTGTCCCGGCGGCGAGCTATGGCGGGTATAGCAGCGGTGGAATACTGCCACATCCTCTGTACGCGTTGGCAGCGAGTCAGTCGGTTGAGGCCGGCAGCGAACCACGCGCCAATCCGCTGATCGCACAGTTTCGCGTACCGCCAGGCCAGTGCCTAGCTGGGTCGTAACAGCCTGAACCGATTCGCATGTTAGGCTTGCCCGGCGGGCCACCCGGGCCGGTTTTGCGAGTCTTTTCGATGTCTAACTCCGAAGTCAGTGCGCACCTGCAGCGCGGTACTGCCGCCTATCGACGTGCCACCCTGGCGCTGTTCTGCGCCGGATTTGCCACCTTCGCCTTGCTCTATTGCGTGCAGCCGTTATTGCCCTTGTTGGCGGCGCACTTCGCGGTGTCGGCCGCCGCCAGCAGTCTGGCCTTGTCGCTGACCACCCTGAGCCTGGCGCTGTGCCTGCTGGTGTCCGGGGCACTGGCCGAGAGCTGGGGGCGCAAGCCGGTGATGGTCGCGGCGCTGGGTCTGGCCAGTGTGCTGGGCATCGCCTGCACGCTGGTCGAGACCTGGGATTACCTGTTGCTGTTGCGCGCCTTGCTCGGCCTGGCCCTGAGCGGCTTGCCGGCGCTGGCCATGGCCTACGTCGGCGAGGAGTTCGATCCCGCGGCGTTGCCGGCCGCCATGGGCCTGTATATCGGCGGCACGGCCTTGGGTGGCCTGCTCGGCCGCTTGCTCGCCGGCCTGCTCAGTGACCTCGGTGGCTGGCCCTGGGCGTTGGGCGGTGTAGCCGGGCTGGGTCTGCTGGCCCTGGGGCTGTTCGTCTGGCTGTTACCGCCCTCGCGCCACTTTCGCGCGCAACCACTGTCGCTGCGCGGCCTGCTGGGCAACTTCGCCATGCACCTGCGCAGTCCCGCGCTGCGGGGGTTGTTCTGGCTGGCCTTCCTGTTGATGGGCGGCTTCGTCGCACTGTTTAACTATGTGGGTTTTCGCCTGGCTGCGGCGCCGTTCAACCTGTCGTCGACGGTTATCGGCCTGTTGTTCAGCGTGTATCTGTTGGGGATCTTGAGTGCAGGTTGGGCCGGGCGGCTGGTGCCACGCTTTGGCGCGCGGCAGGTGATGCAGAGCGCTATCGGCATCATGTTGCTCGGTGTAGCGCTGTGTGCCACGCCCTGGTTGAGTGTGGTGATCGCAGGGTTGGCGCTGTTTACCCTGGGCTTTTTCGCCGCCCATGCGGTGGCCAGCGGGCAGGTCGGTCAGCGCGCGCAGAGCGCCAAGGCGCAGGCTTCGGCCTTGTATTTGTGTGCCTATTACCTGGGCTCCAGTCTGGTCGGCTATGCCGCGGGTTATGTCTGGGAACACGCCGGCTGGTTGCCACTGCTGGCGGTGTTGAGCGCGTTGTTCGTGCTAGCCGGCTGGCGGGCTAGAACGCTGTAGGTGTTGCCACGGCGAATCCGGCTTGAGCGGCGCCTCAGCTTTCCTGGGCGCGATAGGCGCCAGGGGTCAGCCCGGTCCACTTCTTGAACGCGCGGTGGAAGGCCGAAGGCTCGGAGAAGCCGAGCTGTTCGGCGATGTCCTGGGTCGACAGCTCGTCGCGCCCTAGCAGGTAGATCGCCAGATCGCGGCGCAATTGATCCTTCAATTCCTGAAAGCTCGAGCCCTCCTCGCGCAGATGCCGGCGCAGGGTCTGCGGGCTCATATGCAGGTGCTGGGCGACCGCTTCCAGGTCCGGCCGGCTGCTGCAATCGCGGCCGAGCAGGCGACGAATCTGGCTGATCAGGCTGTCGCCACCGTCCGGGCGCGCCAGCAGGTCGGCGGGGGAGTGCTGCAGGAACTGCTTGAGCGTGCGCTCATCCTGCAGCAGCGGCATGCTCAGGTAACGGGCATGGAACAAGAGGCTGGTGCTGCCGGCCGCAAAGCGCCGCGGGCAGGGGAACAGCAGCCCGTACTCGGCGCTGTGCGCCGGCTCGGCATAGCTGAAGGTGGCTTCTTCCAGGCGGATGCGTTGGCCGATCAGCCAGCTGCCGAGGCGATGCCAGATCACCAGCAGGCTTTCGACCAGGAAGTGGTCGGGGTCCAGCAGGCTCGATTCGTCCACGCTCAAGCGCGCCCAATCGCCTTCGCGGCTGAGGCTGATGGTCGGCGCCTCGGCGAACAGGCTGTAGAACAGCGCGCCACGGCCCAGGGCCTTCTCCAGGCTGCGACAGTGGATGATCGCGTGGCACATCATGGCGAAGGTGCCGCGCCTGCTGGCCGTGCGGCCAAAACCCAGGTACTCGTCATCGAGACGTTCCCACAACAACTGCAACAGGCGGGCGAATTGCTCGGGGGCCACCCGTGCGCGGGGTTCATCGAGCAGCGCCGGCTGGATGTTCAGCTGACGCAGCAGCGGCAGGCAATCGTGGCCATGGCGTTCGGCGCCCCGCAAGGCGGCGCGGACGAAATGGCTGGCGATGGTGCGTTCGCGCATGGCTGACTCCTGTTCGGTGTGCCGATGGTAGGCAGGTGCGGCGGATCAGGACAAGTCGCCTGTAGGCGCGAGCGAATGGGTCAATCGAGTCTGAGCGCTTGGGTCATTGAGGGGGCGTGGCGCCGGCGCCTACCCTGCGCAACGACTTGATCAGTAGGGGCCACCGCCATGCAGCGCATCCACTTCGACACCGAACACCGCATGTTTCGCGAGTCCTTCCGGGCTTTTCTGCAGAAGGAAGTGTTGCCGCATCAGGACGCCTGGGAGGAGGCCGGGGTGGTCAGTCGCGAGGCCTGGCTGAAGGCCGGCGAGATGGGTTTTCTGCTGCCTTGGGCGGACGAGGAATACGGCGGCGCCGGGCTCAAGGACTTCCGCTACGAGCAGATCATGGCCGAGGAATTGGCCTACATCAACGAGGCCGGCTTCATGCTGCCGTTGCACTCGGCGCTGTGCGGCCCTTACATCGCCGAGTACGGCAACGCCGAGCAGAAGGCGCGCCTGCTGCCGGGGATCATTCGCGGCGAACTGATACTCGCGGTGGCGATGACCGAGCCGAGCGCCGGCTCCGACCTCGCCGGCATGCGCACCACCGCGGTGGACAAGGGCGACCACTATGAGCTGAACGGCTCCAAGGTGTTTATCTCCAACGGCCTGCTGGCCGATGTGGTGATAGTCGCGGCGAAGACCGACCCGGCCAACAAGCACGCCATGGGCCTGTTCCTGGTCGAGCGCGGCATGCCCGGTTTCGAGCGCGGCGCACCGCTGAAAAAACTCGGCATGAAAAGCCAGGACACCGCCGAGCTGTTCTTCAATAACGTCAAGGTGCCCAAGGCCAATCTGTTGGGCGATGCCAAGGGCGGCTTCTTCTACTTGATGAACATGCTCGCTCAGGAACGCCTGACCAACGCCTGCGGTGCGGTGGCCGGCGCCGAGGCGGCGTTGCAGACCACCATCGACTACGTGACCCAGCGCAAGGCCTTCGATCGACCGATTTCGCACTTCCAGAACACCCGCTTCAAGCTGGCCGAGATGCGCACCCAGGTCGACGTGGCCCAGGTCTTCGTCGACCGCTGCGTGATGGATCACAATCAGCAAAAGCTGACCCCGGAAGTGGCCGCCGAAGCCAAGCTGTTCACCACCGAATTGCTTGGCAAGGTGGTCGACGAGGGCGTGCAGCTGCACGGCGGCTGGGGCTACATGTGGGAGTATCCGATCTGCAAGATGTACGCGAACGCGCGCATTCAGCGCATCTTCGCCGGCACCTCGGAAATCATGAAGGAGATCATCAGTCGCGGCATGAAGCTCTGAGCGTGGCACTGAACCGGTAGGTCGCGACGCGGATCGCCGACGACCTGGAACAGACTCGTCAGCGACTCAATGCCCAGCTGCCAGCGCATGAGCGGATCAGTGATTTCGTGCTGGTGCACGAGGCCTGGACGGTGGATAACGGCTGCATGACCCCCGACCATGAAGACTCGCCGCAATGTGCTGGAGGCGCGCTTCGCCGATTAGCTGGCCAGGTTGGATGCCGCTCAGCCGCTGCACTGGCAATAACGCGGCGTGTTTCGTAGCCCGGATGCAATCCGGGAATGTCTGTAGATTCGTCCCGGATTGCATCCGGGCTACCGGGGTCCTCTCCTGACAGCATTTATCCGGCCGAGTCATGCATGAATAGAGAGCTTGCCGGGTTTCGCTTTGCTTTACGCCGCCTACAACAAGGAACTGCCATGAACGGTCCGCTGTCTTCGCTGAAGATTCTCGATTTTTCCACCTTGCTGCCGGGGCCCTTCGCCTCGCTGTTGCTGGCCGACATGGGTGCCGAGGTGCTGCGGGTCGAGTCGCCGAGTCGCATGGATCTGGTTCGCGTGCTGCCGCCGCACGATGGCAGCGTCTCGGCCAGCCACGCCTACCTCAACCGCAACAAGCGCTGCATCGCCCTGGACCTGAAACAGCCCGAGGCGGTGGCCATGGTCAAGCAGCTGGTGGCGGAATACGACATCGTCCTGGAGCAGTTCCGCCCCGGGGTGATGGACAAGCTCGGCGTCGGCTATGCGGCGCTCAAGGCGATCAACCCCAGGCTGATCTATGTGTCGATCACCGGCTACGGCCAGACCGGGCCGTACAAGGACCGCGCCGGGCACGACATCAACTACCTGGCCCTGGCCGGCATCGCCAGTTATACCGGGCGTCGCGACAGTGGACCGCTGCCCTTGGGCGTGCAGCTGGCGGACATCGCCGGGGGATCGCTGCACGGGGTGATGGGCCTGCTGGCGGCAGTGATCCAGCGCCAGGTGACCGGGGAGGGGCAGCAGGTCGATGTGAGCATGACCGACTGCGCCTTCAGCCTGCACGGCATGGCCGGCGCCGGTTACCTGGCCGCCGGGGTCGAGCCGCAGATGCAGAACCAGGTGCTCAACGGTGGCAGTTTCTACGACTACTACCGCACCCGCGACGGGCGCTGGTTTTCGGTCGGCAGTCTGGAGCCGCAGTTCATGCAACAGTTCTGCACGGCGCTCGGGCGCCCGGAGTTGGCCGCGCGCGGCTTGTCGCCCAAGCCGGAGGAACAACAGGCGCTCAAGCGTGAGATCGCGATCGAATTCGAGAAGCGCGATTTCGCCGAGTGGAGCCAGGTGTTTGCGGGACTGGATGCCTGTGTCGAGCCCATGCTGAACCTGTCCGAGGCAGTCGAGCATCCGCAACTCAAGGCCCGCCAGCTGGTGACGCAGGTGCCGCGTGACGGCAATACCGCGCAAGCGCAGATCGCCTGCCCGATCAAGTTCTCCAGTGGTCTGCCAGAGCCGCGTCACATCGGGGCGGCACTGGGTGCGCATACCGAGGAGGTGCTGCGCGAGCTGGGTTATTCAGCCGAACGGATCGCCGAGTTGAAGGCCGCCAAGGTGGTGGCCTGAGTCGGCGGGGCGACACGGGCTCGTTGATCGGAATGGAAAAAGCGCAGGGTCTGCTGGGTTTCATGGGGTGCATCCATGCACCTCACCCTGCGGGCAGCTAAAGCTGTGCAGAACTACGTCCTGCCGTTCTGTCGCTGCGCTCTACGTCAGCCTAGCTGCGGCCTGTGTCGCCGGTAGGCGAGGCAGGTTAGTGGTTGTAGCCGTAGCGCTTGGCAATCAGGTGGTCGATGGCCAGGACCCCCGGTCCTTTGGCGGCGAGCAGTAGCAGCACGGCGGCCCACACCCCGTGGGTCGGATAGGCGCCGGGGTAGACGAACAGCTGGATCACCAGGGTCATGCCGAGCAAGGCCAGGGCCGAGAAGCGCGTGGCCAGCCCCAGCAAAATCAGGACCGGGAAGAAGTGCTCGCCGAACGCGGCCAGGGAGGCGGCCAGCTCGGGCGGCAGCAGCGGCACTTTATATTCTTCGGTGAACAGCGGCACGGCGGAGCCGGACAGCGACGGAATGCCGAGCTCGACAGTGCCCTCGACAATGTCGATGGCCAGTCCTTGAATCTTGGTCTGGCCCGACTTCCAGAACACTGCGGCGATCGAGAAGCGACCGATAAAGGCGATCAGGCTGTAGGGGATGAGCCGGCACAGGTCGATGGCGCGAGCGATCAAGCGCACCGGCGCGGCTGCATCTGCTAATCGGACGGACTGGGTCATGCGGATTTCCTTGTTTTATGGAGCAAAGCGGTAGCCGGTGAGAACCCCGGTACCGATCAGGTGCGCCAGGAGCTGGCTGAGGTCGAATTCGGGGTCGACGGCCAGTGCCCGCTCGGCCGCTTCGCCTAAGCATTGGCCTGCGAGCAGCGCCTGGATAAACAGCGCCGCGCCGGGCCGGATACCCATGACCTCGACCTCCAGCCGGTTGCGCAGAATCAGGGCGTGCTCGGCGCGCAATGGATCGACCTGGGCGATGGCCACCTCGCCCTGATGCGCGGCCCATAGGGAAACAATCGCGAAGGCCGAGCTGAGCAGCGCAACCGAGGGGTGCAGCTCGAAGGTCATATTGTCGAGCCTTTCCGGTTGTGCGAGGACCGCGCCGATCTGTTCGGCGTTGAGCGCCGGAGTGTCCGCCGAGTGGTAGGCCTGGATGCGCAGGAACTCCAGTCGAGCCACATCGGCCAGATAGGGCAGGCTGTCGGCGGGTGGGAAGCTTTCGATGAACGCCGGGAATGCCTCGCCGTACTCGGCCAGGATGCGCGAGCGGGGCGGGCTGGCATGCACATAGACCTGAGCCATGGCGCGGAAGAACTCATCGCCGACCAGCTGCAGCACCACCGGGAAACTGTCGGCCAGGGCGTTGACCAAGGAGCTGATCACGTTGTTGCGATAGACCGCGAAACGGCTGCCCGGGTCTGCGCCGTTCCAGCTGGTCAGTTCGGGCGGGCAGCTTTGCTCAGGGTCGAGCAGGGCGGCGACGAAGTCCTGTTGGCCGCTCATGCGAAAGTCTGCCGTTGCGGGGCGCGGTGCAGGGCCAGCTGGCGTTCGGCTTGCTGCGCCTCGGCAACCAACACATCGAGCGCGGGGATGTCGTTGTCGCGCTCGATCAGGGTCGGGGTCGGGCCTAGCAGCTGCAGTACCTGGGCGTAGAGCCGCCATACGGCATCATCCACCGGCGCGCCATGAGCGTCGATCAGCAGCCGGTCGCCGGCGCTGTCGCGGTCTTCGGCAAAGCCGGCCAGGTGCAACTCGCCCACCGCGTGCAAGGGCAGGGCGTTGATGTAGGCGAGCGCGTCCCAGTTATGGTTGATGCACGAGACGTAGACGTTGTTCACGTCCAGCAGCAGGCCGCAGCCGCTGCGCCGGATGACTTCGCCGATAAAGCTGGTCTCGCTCATCGTCGAGCTGGCGTACTCGACGTAGGTCGCGGGGTTTTCCAGCAGCATGGGACGCTGCAGCCGGTTCTGTACCCGGTCGATGTGCTCGCAGACCCGCGTCAGTGTCGTGGTGTCGTAGGCCACGGGCAGCAAGTCGTTGAGAAAGAGATCGGCATGGCTGGACCAGGCCAGGTGTTCGGAAAACGCCTGCGGCTGGTAGCGCTCGATGAGCGCGGCGAGGCGATCGAGATGCTGGTGGTCGAGAGGTTGCTCGGCACCAATCGACAAGCCCACCCCATGAATGGAGAGGGGATAGTGTTCGCGAATCCGCTGCAGGTAGTGATGGAAGGGACCACCCGCAACCATGTAATTCTCGGCATGCACCTCGAAGAAGCCAACCTGCGGCTGGGTTTCGAGTATTTGCCGGTAATGCTGTGATTTGAGGCCTACGCCTGCCCGTAAGGGCAGGCTAGTGCTGAGCGCAGGAGCGCCGCTGTTCTCATCGGCTAAGACTGAGAGGGTCATGATCGGCGCTCCTGGCGTTGTCAGTTAGGCTTTTTCCTTGAATGCCTCAAGCTGACCGTAGCCGGTTGGTGAGGTTGGCGAGGCGGTTTTTGTGCAGGTGCCAGTCGGTACGTACTTCCAAGAGTTGCCCTGGTAGTCCATTTTTGCGGTGCCGGCGCAGGTGGTGCCAGCGCCCGCTGCACAGTCATTCTTGCCCTTCAGGGACACGCCGAAGCATTTCTCGTTTTCCGCGGCTTGAGCGGTCATCAGTGGCGCAGCGGAAATGGCGACGGCAGCACCCAGAGCGAGAGCCAGGCTGGCGGCCGAAACGGTGCGGGAAGTGGTCGATTTCATGCTGTGTATCTCCGTTCGAGTTGTTGGGTGACGCTGTGGTATTAGGGGTTTGCTTGGGACTGTTGTTTGCGACTTTAATCAGGCAGCCAGCAGTGCATCGAGTTCACCGGCTTGATCGAGCTTGACCAGGTCATCGTAGCCGCCGACATGACGTTCGCCAATGAACAGCTGCGGAACGCTACGCCGGCCAGTCAATGCGACCATCTTATCCAGTTCATTCGGGTCGCTATCGACCCGGACCTTGATCAGTTGGTCTATGCCTTTGCGTGCCAGCAATTGCTCTGCCATCAGGCAGAACGGGCATCGTAGGGTGCTGTACATCGTGACTTGACTCATGCTGTGCCCTCATTTGAATGTCGCGTAGCTCAGCGAGTTCGCTACCAACCTGGGTAGTCGATCATGGTGTGCCAAACTCACTGCTCTCGTCATATCAGAGAGCGCAGAAAGCGCTTTGTTACACGCTGCCCTGAAAAATCCAGGGCCATGGCTGTGGCGGTGACTGACAACATCGGATGAGCGAACGCGTGGGGGCTTGGAGGCGGCGTGGACCGGATGGGGCAAGTGCTTGGGTTTGGGCGCAACTAAAGCAGTGGCCAGAGAGTAAAAACAGAGCAGCGCTTCGGGTTGCATGCATCCTCCTTGATTGGCTCATTGGTGGACCCTGCAGAGGAATTTAGCCTAAGCCGCGGTGTTCATCGAAGGCCCCAGGCGTCAGCCATGCGGCCGGAGGCCGGGTTCACTCCACCCGCTGTTCGCCGGTATAGCTCAGGGTGACTTTGCAGCGTCGGCAATAGTAACGGCGGCCCTTGGCGACCAGGGCATGGCGTTGGCTGGAGAAGGGGAATTCGCCCTCTGCGCAGCTGCAACGGTAGATGAAGCGACTGACCTGGCGACGTTGGACCGCATAGCTGTGGCAGCGATGCGGCGGCAGTTCATAGACGCCGCGCATGATCAGCTGCCATTCCTCGCCATGGGCCTGGATCTTCAGGCCAAACAGCTGATGGGCGATCAGGTGCGCCACCTCGTGAGCCACCGTCTGTTTGAGGAAGTCTTGCTGATTTTCGCGGTACAGCTGCGGATTGAAGCGCAGCTTGTTTTCCGTCAGGTGCGCCACGCCGGCCTTTTGCCCACGCAACTTGAAGCTCACCTCGGGGCGGGCAAAGCGTTGCTTGAAAAAGGCTTCGGCCTGCTGGTAACAGGCTTCGACACGGGCATGGATCTGTTCGGGCATGACGGCGACTTTCGACAAGGGCGGCGCAATTATGCCCAAGCCAGAAGCAAGCGACAGCCCCCAAACGACGAAACCACCCGTGGGTGGTTTCGTGTTGTGTGAGGTTCCAGGTGAGCGTAAGCGTTTAACTGGTATACACCGGGCCGACCCCCATACCCCAGAGAATCACCGAGCTGGCGATCATCGCCACCAGTACCACCAGCCCGACCGCCAACACCGAACTGGAGAACATGAAGCCTTCGTCCTTAGGGATGTTCATAAAGGTTGGTATGCCCACGTAGAGCAGGTAAACGGTGTAACAGATGGCTACCGTGCCCACCGCCATGGCCAGCCAGAGGTCCGGGTAGAGCGCCGCCAAGCCGCCGATGAACAGCGGGGTGGCGGTGTAGGCGGCGAACACGATGCAGCGGGTCAGGTTAGGGCTGGCGTCGTAGGTGCGCGCCATCCAGTGGATAAAGGCCCCCATCACAGCGACCCCGGCGAGCATCGCCAAGTAGGACATGATGGTCATCTGTATCGCGCTGCTTTCGGTGAGCATCACCGGCGCTCGGTCGCCAATGGACCAACCGACCTGGGTGGTGCCGATAAAAGCCGAGATTGCCGGGATAGCCGCGAGCACGAGAACGTGGGTGAGATACATGTGGCTGATAGATTCTTCTTCGCCACGGATTTCCTGCCATTCCTGATCGGGATGGGTGAAGAGCCCCCAAACGTGGTGGATCATGCCAGACACCTCCTCTTGTTATAGCGATCGCCCCCCAGCGGAGCGCCCGGCGCGCGTAAGCAGCGCCACCGGGTGCCGGGCCGAACCTATGCGACCGTATGTCGCAGTATAGGCAGGGACTGAAGGCCGCGTAGGGCGTGGCGTTAGAGCAAATTAATCTTTAAAGGTCAGCTGTAATAGCGCTCAAGTATTTCCATCGCTTTGTTGATCGTTTGCAGGCGGCTGGTGCTGCCACCCCGATCCGGGTGGTGCTGGCTCACCAGTTGGCGATAGCGATGCTTGATGGTCTTGAGGTCGAGCGATTGTCGGCTGGCGTCCAGTTCAAACAACTCCAGCGCCGCTTGTTTCTCCGCGCCGCCCTGCATGCGCTTCCAGAAGCTGACCAGCAACTGCTCGACATCCTCCTCATCGGTGTCGCGCAGGTTGCTCAGGTCCAGGTAGTAGTCACGTAGCGGGTCATGCTCGACCAGCTCGGCGCTGCCGGCTTGATAGGGCAACAGCTGGACCCGCAGCGGGTTGATCTGCACAAAGCCGGACTGTTCGCCCCACAGCTGTTCACGCAGCTGATACAGCGCGTTGAACACCAGAAAATGGGTGCGAAACAACACCAGTTTGTCGAGCAACGGCAGGTTGGGGATGTGGGTGGAGTGGCCGCTCTTCAGTTGCTGGATCAGTTCGTATTCGCTGAGCCCGGTGGGGGCTGCTTGCAACAACTGCAGCAGTTGGTCGGCCAGCTCAAGGCTGGGGTCGAGTTCATCGTTCATGCATCGAGCCTAGCACTTCACTATTAATGGGGTGGGTCGTGCTGCGCTTTCTGCGTAAAATATCCGGTTTCCGCAACTCCTCCGGATTCCAGCGCACCATGGGTACCCTCTCGGTCAACCAGAACAAACTGCAAAAACGCCTGCGCCGCCAGGCCGGCGAAGCCATTGCCGACTTCAACATGATTGAGGACGGTGACAAGGTCATGGTCTGCCTGTCCGGCGGCAAGGACAGCTACACCATGCTCGACGTGCTGCTGCACCTGCAGAAGGTCGCGCCGATCAAGTTCGAGATCGTTGCGGTGAACATGGACCAGAAACAGCCGGGCTTCCCCGAGCACGTGCTGCCGGCCTACCTGGAATCCATCGGCGTGCCTTATCACATCGTCGAGAAGGACACCTACTCGGTGGTCAAGGAGAAGATCCCGGAAGGCAAGACCACCTGCTCGCTGTGCTCGCGCCTGCGCCGTGGCACCCTGTACACCTTCGCCGACGAGATCGGTGCGACCAAGATGGCCCTCGGTCATCATCGCGACGACATTCTGGAAACCTTCTTCCTCAACATGTTCTACGGCGGCACGCTGAAAGCCATGCCGCCCAAGCTACGCGCCGACGACGGCCGCAATGTGGTGATCCGCCCGCTGGCCTACTGCAACGAGGCCGATATCGAGGCCTATTCCACGCTCAAGGGCTTTCCGATCATCCCTTGCAACCTCTGCGGCTCGCAGGAGAATCTGCAGCGCCAGGTGGTCAAGGACATGCTCCAGGAATGGGAGCGCAAGACGCCGGGGCGTACCGAGATCATGTTCCGCGCCCTGCAGAACGTAGTGCCCTCGCAACTGGCCGACCGCAACCTGTTCGACTTTGCCAGCCTGAAGATCGATGACAGCGCCACGCCGCGTTTCGTCAACGTGATGAACCTGTAGGCTGGGT
Organism: Pseudomonas sp. SJZ079; assembly: GCF_007993865.1. Classification (GTDB taxonomy): domain Bacteria; phylum Pseudomonadota; class Gammaproteobacteria; order Pseudomonadales; family Pseudomonadaceae; genus Aquipseudomonas. The sequence continues at coordinate 27,513 of NZ_VIUH01000013.1, forward strand.
GAGCGCAGCGCTACCCAGCGTTTTTCCGGATCAAGGATTGCCCGATGCGTGACTACAACTGGCTGCACGAGTATTGCCTGAACCGCTTCGGCTCGGTCGAGGCTCTCGAGGCGCGGCTGCCGCAGCCCAGTTCGGCCGAGGCACTACGTCAGCTGAGCGACGACCGCTATCTGTCGCTGATCAGTTTGCGGATCTTCCGCGCCGGCCTGAAACACAGCTTGGTAGACGCCAAGTGGCCGGCCTTCGAGCAGGCGTTCTTCGGTTTCGACCCGGAAAAAGTGGTGTTGATGGGTGGCGAGCGCCTGGAGAACCTGATGCAGGATGCTCGCCTGATCCGCCACCTGGGCAAGCTCAAGAGCGTGCCGCGCAACGCCCAGTTCGTGCTGGATGTGGCCAGGGAGAAGGGCAGCTTCGGCGCCTTGATCGCCGACTGGCCGGTGACCGACATAGTCGGCTTGTGGAAATACCTGGCCAAGCACGGCGCTCAACTGGGTGGCCTGTCGGCGCCGCGCTTGCTGCGCATGGTCGGTAAGGACACCTTTATCCCCAGTGACGACATGGTCGCCGCGCTCAAGGCGCAGGGCATCGTCGACAAACTGCCGACCAGCCAACGGGATCGTGCGGCGGTGCAGGCGGCGTTCAATCAGTGGCATGCGCAGAGTGGCCGGCCGTTGTGTCAGCTCTCGGTGATGCTGGCGCATACCGTCAATCATTGAGGTTGCGGCTGTAGGCTGTGTTCGCGCAGCCGCGGCTGGGTTACGCCACGCACAAAAGCTGTCATCCAGGAAGTCGCGCAAGAAACTTCCTCATGTTGCTGGCGTGAAGCCCTCTACTCACTAAGCACCGGAGGTCGCGATGGAACAACAGATCAAGCGTGTCGCCCAGGCCATCGCGGCGGCCGAACGCATCCTGATCATCACCGGCGCCGGGCTGTCCGCCGATTCCGGTCTGCCGACCTACCGTGGCCTGGGTGGTCTGTACAACGGTCGCACCGCCGAAGGCCTGCCGATCGAGGTCGCGCTGTCCGGACCCATGCTGCAGCGCGATCCGGCACTGTGCTGGAAGTACCTGGCCGAACTGGGCAAGGCCTGTCTCGGCGCCCGGGCCAATGCCGGCCACGTGGCGATTGCCGCCTTGCAGCGGCGCAAACCGCAGTGCTGGGTATTGACCCAGAATATCGACGGTTACCACCGCGCCGCCGGCAGTCCGCCCGAGCGCTTGATCGAGATTCACGGCGAGTTGGCGCCGCTGTATTGCCAGTCCTGCGGCGCCGAGGACCCGCAACTGACCGAGCACCTGAGCCGGCCGCTGCCGCCGAAGTGCCGACAGTGCGGCGGCATTCTGCGCCCACCGGTGGTGCTGTTCGAGGAAATGCTCCCCGAGTCGGCCATCGACAGCCTTTACGCCGAACTGGCTAAGGGCTTCGAGGTGGTCCTCAGCGTCGGCACCACGGCCAGCTTCCCCTATATCGTCGAGCCGATCCTGCGGACACGGCAGGCAGGCGGCCTGACGGTCGAGGTCAACCCGACCCGGACCGACCTGAGCGATACAGTGAGCCTGCACCTGCAAGGCCGGGCCTTAGATGTGTTGCCGGAACTACTGGGTCACATTTAGCGCGATAGAAATTGCAAATAGTGCGGCCAAAAGGCATAGTCGCGGCCTTATTAGAACTTCGACACGGCTGTGCCCATGCTTAAGCGCTTCGCACCCCTCGTGCCTCTCGCACTCACCCTGGTTCTCGCCGCTTGTGCGAGCCATACACCGCAATCGCCAATGGGCGCGTCTGCGCATCCCTCGCGCGCTGCAACCGCCTCATCCCACGCAGAACTGACTGCAGAAGAAATTGCCGATATCACCGATGACAAAGCCTATGAGCTGCCTCAGCTGGCCGACAGCATCCTGACTCATGGTCTGTCGCTGGTTGGTACCCGTTACCGTTACGGCGGCAGTTCGGTGAACTCGGGCTTCGATTGCAGCGGCTTCATCGGTTATCTGTTCAAGGAAGAAGCCGGCCTGCAGCTGCCGCGCTCCACCCGCGAAATGATCAAAATCGATGCACCGCTGGTTGAGCGCGAAGAGCTGGAGCCGGGCGATCTGCTGTTCTTCGCCACCAATGGCCGCGGCCGGGTCAGCCATGCCGGCATCTACCTGGGCGACGATCAGTTCATCCATTCCGCCAGCCGCAGCAGCGGTGTGCGGGTCGACAGTCTGGATGACCGCTACTGGAGCCGCACCTTTATCGAGGCCAAGCGCGCCTTGGCCCTGGCGCCGAGCGAGTCCCTCGAGCGTCATCCCTGAGCCTCTGGCGCAGCCCCAGGGTTGCGCCTTGTGCCTTGAAACGGCAGAGTAGGGCGCATCCAGGCACAGGATCGCCTCGCTCATGCCCGTTACGACCCGCCTCGTCCTGCTGCTTCTCGTCGCGCTGCTGACTGCTTGCGCCGGCCGCGCACCGACTCCGCAAGCGTCCATCCCGTTTTCCGCGACTAACGTCCACGGTAATGCCGAGGATGTGCTGTTTCGCGCCCTCGGCCTGGTCGGCACGCCCTACCGCTACGGCGGTAATACCCCGGCCGGTGGTTTCGATTGCAGTGGCCTGATCGGTTACGTCTACCGTGACGCCGCCGGCATCAGCCTGCCGCGATCGACCCGCGAGTTGATCGCCTTGCGTGCGCCGACTGTTGGCCGCAATGCGTTGCAGAGCGGTGATCTGTTGTTCTTCGCCACCAGCGGCGGGCGCACGGTCAGTCACGCCGGCATCTATGTCGGCAACGGACGTTTCGTGCATGCGCCATCCAGCGGCGGCACCGTGCGCCTGGACAGCTTGAGCAATAATTATTGGCAACGCACCTACCTGGATGCCAAGCGGGTATTCAGTGACGAGTTGGCGCACAATCCATAATCCTCGACCTTGTCGGGCGATGGGTTGCGGGGGGTTCGCTTCGCTCTAGTCCAGATTGGTGCTGCCCCGTTAACTGCTTGCACGCGGAGCCGATATGACCAATCGCACCCTCAATCTCGATGACGCGCTGTACCACTACCTGCTCGATGTGTCCTTGCGTGAAACGCCGCTGCTCAGGCGTCTGCGCGATGAGACCGCACAGTTGGTCAACGCCCGCTGGCAGATCGCCCCGGAGCAGGGGCAGTTCATGGCGCTGCTGGTGCAGTTGAGCGGGGCCAGGCGCATCGTCGAAGTCGGCACCTTCACCGGCTACAGCGCGATCTGCATGGCCTCGGCCATGCCGGCCGACGGCCGGCTGATCTGCTGCGACATTCCGGGCGACTACAACGCCACGGCCGAGCGTTACTGGCGCGAGGCGGGGCTGGCTGAGCGTATCGAGCAGCGTCTGGCCCCGGCCCTGGAAACCCTCGCCGCGCTGGAAGCCGAAGGGCGGGGCGGACGTTTCGATCTGATCTTTATCGATGCCGACAAGGCCAATTACCCGGCTTACTTCGAGCGAGCGCTCAGGCTGGTGCGCCAGGGCGGCCTGATCCTGTTCGACAACACCCTGTGGAGTGGCCGCGTGCTGGAGCCGAACCCGGACAGCGCCGACACCTGTGCCATTCAGGTGCTCAATCGTGCGCTGCATGACGATGCGCGCATCGACTTGTCGCTGTTGCCCCTGGGCGATGGCTTGACGCTGTGCCGCAAGCGCTGAAGCGCATAATGGCGTAGCCCGGATGCACTCCGGGAGCGTTATCACCGGTTAAGCCATTCCCCGGATTGCATCCGGGCTACCAGAAACCTAGCCACTGTCTTGCCGCCATGCCCGAAGCTATCCGCCTGCCGCCCCAGCCCGATGCCTGCGAACTCTGCGCCCGCCGCGTGGCGTTGACTCGCCATCACCTGATTCCCAAGGCCCTGCACGATAAACCCTACGTGCAAAAGCGCTATGCCAAGAGCGAGCGGATCACGGCCACCCTGTGGGTCTGCCGCGCCTGTCACAACCAGATCCATCGGCTGTTCAGCGAGAAGGAACTGGCCCTGAGCTACAACCACCGCGAGGCCCTGCTGGCTGATGAACGCCTGCGCAGCTTCGTCGCCTGGCTGGCGAGCAAGCCGCCGGGCTTTATGCCCAGGCCATGAGGCCGCGGTCTGTCTGGGTCAAAGCGCCCGCCCGTCGAAGTGAGTGACGGGGATGCTGGTCAGATCGAGGTCCTCCAGGCAGCGGATATTGATTGCCGCCATGCGCTGGCCTTTGGGGTCGCTTCCCTCGCCATAGGGGTGAATGCCGCAGGTAGGGCAGAAACGGTGCTGAATCAGGTGTTTGTTGAACAGGTAGGTGGCGGTGTCGCTCTCTGGGGTCAGCAGCTTGAGTTGCTCGCGCGGTACGAACCACAGCAGCGAACCCTTGCGCTGGCACATTGAGCAGTTGCACGACATCGCGCCGTCGATTTCACCTTCGACTTCGAAGGCCACTCGGCCACAGTGGCAGCTGCCTCGGTATTTCATTGCGCTATCTCCGCTGGTTTGCCCGAACTGACAGATTAGACCCGCTTTTCCCTTGGAGTGCGCCTATCGATTGACGCCCGGCCTGCGTGTCTCTACCCTGCGCGGCTTGCTTCAGGTGCCCCCAGCCTTGGCGCCTGTCCACGATCTGCTGCGCTCTAGCTCGCAAGCTCGTGAACAGGTCCTAGGGCTAGAGGGGTGAAACAGGGAAGTCGGTGCGTTTCGCGTGCATACGCCAAACCATTCCGACGCTGCCCCCGCAACGGTAGACGAGTCACACCAAACGCTTAAAGCCACTGTGCGTCAGCATGGGAAGGTGCGTTGGGTGGCGTTCTGATCATCAGAGCGCAGCTCGTAAGCCCGGAGACCGGCCTGCTGCAGTCCATGGCATCGCGGAGGGCGTTGTCTGGCGTGTGGGCTGCGCCGTTGCTGCGGTTCCATGCGTCCCTTGTTCTCCGTATGCCTTTCCCAGCCTAAGTCGCCCGGGTGAGAGCGACGGAGCATACAGACAAGATGAGTAAGTCCCTTTTGACGCCGGCAGCGGCCCTGCTGTGTGGTGTTAGCAGTATTTCCCAGGCTCACGCAGCCGAACCCGCCCGACTGAACGATCAGCTGGTGACCGCCACCCGCACCGTGCAAACCGCTCAGCAGAGTCTGGCGGCGGTGACGGTATTCGACCGCGCGCAGATCGAGCTGAGCCAGGCCACCTCGGTGCCCGAGCTGCTGAAGAAAGTGCCGGGCGTGTCCTTCGCCAACAACGGCGGGCCGGGCAAGAACACCTCGCTATTCATGCGCGGCAGCGAATCCGACCACGTGCTGGTGCTGATCGATGGCATCAAGATCGGCTCGGTCAGCAGCGGTGGCGCAGCGTTACAGGATCTGCCGCTGGAGCTGATCGAGCGCATCGAGGTGGTGCGTGGTCCGCGTTCCAGCCTGTATGGCTCGGAAGCCATCGGTGGGGTGATCCAGATTTTCACCCGCAAGGGCAATGGCACGGGCGCCAAACCGTTCTTCTCCGCAGGTGTCGGCACCCATGACAGCTACAACGGCAGCGCGGGTATTGCCGGCGGCGACGGCAAAGGCTGGTACAGCCTGGGCCTCAGCAGCGCCGATACCGATGGCATCAACGTCAAGTCGGTGGGCAGCAGCGGTTATGAAGACGATGCCGACGGCTACCGTAACCTGTCGGCCGCGCTCAGCGCCGGCTACCGCTTCGACAACGGCCTGGAGCTGGACGCCAATCTGCTGCAGGCCAAGTCGCACAACGATTTCGACCAGGTCAATCGCAGGCGCACCAGCGGCTTTCACGCCAATGCCGATGGCGAGTCCAGGGTGTTCAGCACCCGCGCGCGTTTCACCCCGCTGGAGCCCTGGCTGGTGACCCTGCAAGTCGGCCGCAGCGAGGACAAGTCAGATGCCTTTCAGGATGGCGCCTTCTACTCGCGCTTCGACAGCCGCCGCGACAGCGCCAGCTGGCAGAACGACCTGAGCCTGGCGCCCGGGCATACCCTGACCCTGGGCGTCGACTACCAGCACGACGAGGTCAACGGCACTACCGATTACGCCGAAAATTCGCGGGACAATAGCGGGACCTTCGCCCAGTACCTCGGCGAAGTCGGCCGGCACGACTGGCAACTGTCGCTGCGCCACGACGATAACCAGCAGTTCGGCCAGCACGATACCGGCAACATCGGCTACGGCTACGCCCTCAGCGATGAGCTGCGCGCGATCATCAGCTACGGCACGGCGTTCAAGGCACCGACCTTCAACGAGCTGTACTACCCCGGCTACGGCAACCCGGAGCTGGACGCGGAAACCTCGCGCAGCCTGGAAGTCGGTCTGGCCGGTCAGCACGCCTGGGGTCACTGGTCGGTCAACGCCTTCCGCACTGTGATCGACGACCTGATCGCCTATGACTCCAGCATCATGGCCCCGGCCAACGTCGACGAAGCGCGCATTCGTGGGGTCGAACTGGTGCTCGGCAGCCAGCTGCTCGGCTGGGACTGGAACGCCAACTACACGCTGCTGGAGCCGGAGAACCGTTCTTCGGGGCCGAACGACGGCAACGAACTGGCGCGGCGTGCCAAGCAGCTGTTCAACCTGGATCTGGATCGCCACCTCGGCGATTTCAGCGTCGGTGCCAGCCTGCATGCCGAGGGTCAACGCTTCGACGACCTGGCCAACACCAAGGAACTGTCCGGTTTCGCCACCCTGGACCTGCGCGGCGAATACCGCATCAACCCCGAATGGCGTCTGCAAACCCGCGTCGCCAACCTGCTCGACGCCGATTACGAGACTGCCCAGGGCTACAACCAGCCGGGGCAGGCGCTGTATTTCACGGTGCGCTATCAGGCGTTGTAAAACACTGCGCAGGCAGGGCCGATCGCCTGCCTGCGCTCAATCAAGGAGAACTCCATGTTGCAACTCTCACCGCGTCACCAACTGCTGGTCGCTATCGCCCTGGCGGCGCTGCTGGCCATGACCCGTGGCCATCACTTCGGCTCGCTCAACCTGCCGAGCGCGTCCTGGGCGGTGTTCTTCCTCGCGGGTGTGTTGCTCGCCCCGCGCTGGCTGTTCCCGGCATTGTTCGTCGAGGCTTCCTTGCTGGATTTCGGCGCGATGCAGTGGTCCGGGGTGAGTGACTGGTGCCTGTCGCCGGCCTACTGGATGCTGGTGCCGGCCTATGGCTCCTTGTGGTTGGCGGGTCGCCTGTATGCCGGCTGGCACCGTGATCAGCTCAGCAGCCTGCTGTTGCTGGCGGCCGTTGCGTCGATCGCTGCCTTTGTCGCCTACCTGTTTTCCGGTGGCGGTTTCCTGTTCTTCTCCGGGCGTTATCTGGAACCTAGCCTGGCGCTGCTGGTCGAGCGCATCGGCGCGTATTACCCGCGCTACCTGGGCAACCTGGCGCTGTATCTCGGCCTGGCGGTGGTGCTCTATGTCGGCGCCCGCGCAGCTTCCGGTGTGCGCCAGCAGAGCGAGGTCAAGTGATGAGCGAGTCGGCAGAACGCGATGCTCGACACAAGGCGCGCATGGCGCGCAAGAAGGCGCTGATCGACGAGAAAATCGCCCAGGCCCAGGACGAGTACGGCCTGCTGCTGGTGCACAGCGGCAACGGCAAGGGCAAGAGCAGCTCGGCCTTCGGCATGGTCGCCCGCGCCCTCGGTCATGGCATCAAGGTCGGCGTGGTGCAATTCATCAAGGGCGCCGCCAGCACCGGGGAAGAGAGCTTCTTCCGCCGCTTTCCCGAGGAAGTCAGCTACCACGTGATGGGCGAAGGCTTCACCTGGGAAACCCAGGATCGCCAGCGCGACATCGACAAGGCCCGTGAGGCCTGGGTGGTTGCGGCCCAGCTGCTCAACGACCCGGCCATCGGCCTGGTGGTGCTGGATGAGCTGAATATCGCCCTGAAGTACGGCTACCTGGAACTCGACGCGGTACTCGCCGACATCGAGGCGCGGCCACTGCTGCAGCACGTGGTGGTGACCGGGCGTGGCGCCTTGCCGGGGATGATCGAGGCGGCGGACACCGTCACCGAGATGAGCCTGGTCAAGCATGCGTTCAAGGCCGGCGTCAAAGCACAGAAAGGTGTTGAGTTCTGATGCGCGCGAGAAGCTGCCCGGCGCTATTGATCGCCGCGCCGGCCTCAGGCCAGGGCAAGACCACGGTCACCGCCGCCCTGGCGCGGCTGCATACCCGGCAGGGCAAGCGGGTGCGGGTGTTCAAGTGCGGGCCGGATTTTCTCGACCCGATGATCCTCGCCCGCGCCAGCGGCGCGCCGGTGTACCAGCTGGACCTGTGGATGGTCGGTGAGGCCGAGAGCCGGCGCTTGCTCTGGCAGGCGGCGGGTGAGGCCGATCTGATCTTGATCGAGGGGGTGATGGGCCTGTTCGACGGCACGCCCTCGGCGGCCGACTTGGCGCGGCGGTTCGGCGTGCCGGTGCTGGCGGTCATCGACGGCTCGGCCATGGCCCAGACCTTCGGCGCCCTGGCCCATGGCCTGGCGACCTTCCAGGCGGACCTGCCGTTCTCCGGGGTACTCGGCAACAAGGTCGGTAGCGCACGGCATGGCGAGATTCTGCGCGATGCGCTGCCCGCGTCGATTCGCTGGTACGGCGCCTTGCCGCGCAGCGCCGCGGTCGAGCTGCCCAGTCGTCACTTGGGCCTGGTGCAGGCCGAGGAACTGGCCGATCTGGATGCGCGCCTAGAGGCTGCCGCCGACGCCCTGGCCGCCAGCGCCGACGTGGCCCTACCACCTGCGGTCGAGTTCGCCGCGCCCGAACCGCGCAACCTCGAGCCGCTGCTGGCCGGCGTGCGCATCGGCGTAGCCCGCGACAGTGCCTTCGCCTTCCTCTACCAGGCCAACCTGGATCTGCTGCGCGAGCTGGGCGCCGAGCTGCGGTTCTTCTCGCCGCTGGCCGACAGCCAGTTGCCCGAGGTCGACAGTCTGTATCTGCCTGGCGGTTATCCCGAGTTGCACCTGGCGCAGCTCGAAGCCAACCAGGCCATGGCGCAGGCGATTCGCGCCCACCACGCCGCCGGCAAGCCGATCCATGCCGAATGTGGCGGCATGCTCTATCTGCTCGACAAATTGACCGACAAGGCCGGGATCAGCGGGCAGATGCTCGGCTTGTTGCAGGGCGAGGCGACCCTGCAGCCACGGCTGACCGCCCTGGCCCTGCAGGAAGTGGCGTTGCCACACGGACGCCTGCGCGGGCATAGCTACCATCACTCGGCCTTGACCAGTGAACTGGTACCCCTGGCGCGCGGCGAGTGCCCGAACTACAAGCGCACCGCCGAGGTGGTCTACCGTCTGGGCCGGCTGACGGCCAGCTACATCCACTTCTATCTGCCGTCCGCTCCTGTGGCGGCGGCGCAATTGTTCAAGCCATGAACGTGCAGGCCTTCAGCGCCGAGGAGCGTGCGGCGGTCTATCGCGCCATCGCCGAGCGCCGCGACATGCGTCACTTCAGTGGCGGCGAGGTGGCGCCGGAGCTGTTGGCGCGCCTGCTGGAGGCGGCGCACCGGGCGCCCAGCGTCGGTCTGATGCAACCTTGGCGCTTCATCCGCATCGCTCGCCCGTCATTGCGCGAAGCGATCCACGGCTTGGTGGAAGAGGAGCGCGTGCGCACCGCCGAGTCCTTGGGCGAGCGCAGCGACGACTTCATGCGGCTCAAGGTCGAGGGCATCCGCGACTGCGCGGAGCTGCTGGTGGTGGCCCTGATGGAGGGCCGCGAGGCTCATGTCTTCGGTCGCCGTACCCTGCCGGAAATGGACCTGGCGTCGATGGCCTGCGCCATTCAGAATCTCTGGCTGGCCGCGCGCGCCGAGGGCCTGGGCCTGGGCTGGGTGTCCTTGTTCGAGCCGCAAGCGCTGGCCGAGCTGCTCGGCATGCCGCCTGGCAGCAAGCCGCTGGCTGTGCTCTGTCTGGGGCCGGTGGCGGCCTTCTACGACGCGCCGATGCTGGTGCAGCAAGGCTGGGCCGAGCCGCGGGCGCTGAGCGAGCTGGTATTTCAGGATCAATGGGGAGTCAAGGCGTGCACAGAGTAGCAAGCGGCCGTTGGCAGGTTCGTCCATGAGCCTGTTACTCAGCACCCTGGCAGGTGTCAGCCTGGATGCGGTTCTGGGCGAGCCCAAGGGCTGGCACCCGCTGGTGGCCTTCGGTCGGCTGGCCGAACGCATCGAACAACGCTTAAACCCGGCCGGGCGCGGCTGGCGTAGCCATGGCGTCACCGCCTGGTGCCTGGCGGTGTTGCCGCTGACCTTGCTGGTCGGGTTGCTGGCGCAGGTATCGGCGTTTGGCTGGGCGGTGGAAATCCTCGCCCTGTATGCCGCCCTCGGCCTGAAGAGCCTCGGCGAACATGCGCTGCCAGTGGCCCAGGCCCTGCGCCTGGGCGACCTGAAACTGGCGCGTGAGCGGGTCGGCTATATGGTCAGCCGCAACACCGCCGCCCTGGATGCCAGCGGCGTGGCCCGTGCCGGCAGCGAGTCGGTGCTGGAAAACGGTTCGGACGCGGTGTTCGCCGCGCTGTTCTGGTTCCTCGTCGCCGGCGCGCCGGGCGTGGTGCTGTATCGCCTGAGCAATACCCTGGACGCCATGTGGGGCTATCGCAATCCACGCTTCGAACGCTTCGGCTGGGCCGCGGCGAAGATCGACGATGGGCTCAACTATGTCCCCGCACGCCTGGTGGCCCTGACCTATGCGCTGCTCGGCAACACTGCGCTGGCGCTACGCTGTTGGCAGCGCCAGGCGCCGCACTGGGACAGCCCCAACGCCGGCCCGGTGATGGCAGCCGGCGCCGGTGCCCTGGGCGTCAGCCTGGGCGGCGCGGCGGAGTATCACGGCGAACTGCATCAACGCCCGCAGCTGGGCGAAGGCCCGTCCGCCCAGGCGCGGGATATCGAGCGAGCGCTGAATCTGGTGTACGGCGGTGTGCTGCTATGGCTGGCGTTGTTACTGCTGTGGGGGCTGTTCGGTGCTTGAGCATGGCGGCCGGCTGCGTGCGGCGGCAAAACGCTATGGCATCGCCCTGGACGACTGGCTGGATCTGTCCACCGGCATTGCGCCTTACGCTTGGCCGCTGCCGGTTATTCCGCTTACGGCCTGGACGCGACTGCCGGAGTCGGACGATGGCCTGGAGGCCGCCGCGCGCGACTATTACGGCGTGCCTGCCTTGTTGCCGGTAGCCGGTTCGCAGGCGGCGATCCAGGCGTTGCCGCGCCTGCGCAGCCGCTCGCGGGTCGGCATCCTGTCGCCGGCCTACGCCGAACATGCGGCGGCCTGGCGGCGCGAGGGTCATACGCTGCACGAGATCGACGCGGCGAGTATCGACGCCAGCCTGGCGCAGCTGGATGTGCTGTTGCTGATCAATCCGAACAACCCGAGCGGACAGCGTTTCGCCTCCGAGCAGTTGCTGGCCTGGCATGCCCAGCTGGCCGCGCGTGATGGCTGGCTGCTGGTCGACGAGGCGTTTATCGACTGCACGCCACAGCACAGTCTGGCGGGGCATAGCGAGCTGCCGGGGCTGATCGTGCTGCGCTCGTTCGGTAAGTTCTTCGGCCTGGCGGGGATTCGTCTGGGCTTCGTCCTGGCCGAGCAGCGGCTCCTGAATCGGCTCAACCAACTGCTCGGCCCTTGGACAGTCAGCGGCCCGGCTCGGGCGCTGGCCACGGCGCTGTTGCACGATGGCTCCGGCCAGCAGGCGCAGCGCCAGCGCCTGCTGGCCGATGGCGAACGGCTGAGCACGCTATTGCAGCGCCATGACCTGGCGCCGACTGGCGGCTGTGCGCTGTTCCAGTGGCTGGCCATCCCGCAGGCGGCCGCGCTGCATGAGTTTCTCGCCGGCCAGGGCATCCTCACCCGGCTGTTCGCCAGCCCGCCCAGCCTGCGCTTCGGCCTGCCCGCCGACCAACCGGATTGGCTGCGGCTGGAGCACGCGCTACGACTCTTTATGGAGCAATCGAAATGAGTACCTTGATGGTGCAAGGCACCACTTCCGACGCCGGCAAAAGCACCCTGGTGACCGCGCTGTGCCGCTGGCTCAAGCGCCAGGGCGTGGCGGTGGTGCCGTTTAAACCGCAGAACATGGCGCTCAACTCCGCTGTCACTGCAGACGGCGGCGAGATCGGCCGGGCCCAGGCGGTACAGGCCCAGGCCGCCGGGTTGGCGCCGCACAGCGACATGAACCCGGTGCTGCTCAAGCCCAACAGTGACATCGGCGCCCAGGTGATCATCCATGGCCGCGCCCTGACCAGCATGGATGCGCTGGCCTACCACGACTACAAGAAGGTGGCGATGAACGCGGTGCTGGAATCGCACCGACGCCTGACCGCCGCCTATCCGGTGGTGATGGTGGAGGGCGCCGGCTCGCCGGCGGAGATCAACCTCAGGGCAGGGGACATTGCCAACATGGGCTTCGCCGAGGCGGTGGACTGCCCGGTGATCCTGATCGCCGATATCGACAAGGGCGGGGTGTTCGCCCACCTGATCGGCACACTCGACTTGCTCAGCCCATCGGAACAGGCACGGGTCAAAGGCTTCGTGATCAACAGGTTTCGCGGTGACATCGCCCTGCTGCAATCGGGCCTGGACTGGCTGGAGCAGCGCACCGGCAAGCCGGTACTCGGCGTGCTGCCCTACCTGATGGATTTTCACCTGGAAGCCGAGGACGCCATCGATACCCGGCAGACCGTCAAGGCTGCCGAGACGCTCAAGGTGGTGGTGCCGGTGCTGCCGCGCATCAGCAACCACACCGACTTCGACCCCCTGCGCCTGCACCCGCAGGTCGAGCTGTGCTTCGTCGGCCCCGGCCAGGCGATACCGCCTGCCGACCTGATCATTCTGCCCGGCTCGAAGAGCGTGCGCGCCGACCTGGCCTTTCTGCGTGAGCAGGGCTGGGATACGGCTATCGACAAGCACCTGCGCTACGGCGGCAAGTTATTGGGCATCTGCGGCGGCCTGCAGATGCTCGGCCAGTTGATCGACGATCCCCATGGTCAGGAAGGGCCGGCCGGCAGCAGCTCAGGCCTGGGCCTGTTGGCGTTCGCTACCGTGCTGGAGGCGCACAAGCAGCTGCGTAATGTGCGTGGCCGTCTGTGCCTGGAGAATGCCGAAGTCAGCGGTTATGAAATCCACGCCGGCGTCAGCACGGGCGAGGGCTTGAATGCTGCCGTGCGTCTGGACGATGGCCGCGCCGATGGTGGCGTCAGCGCCGATGGCCAGATACTCGGCACCTACCTGCACGGTCTGTTCGAGTCGAGTCCGGCCTGCGCCGCACTGCTGCGCTGGGCCGGGCTGCGCGAGGTGCAGGCGGTGGATTACCACGCCCTGCGCGAACGCGATATCGAACGCCTGGCCGATATGGTCGAGGCGCATCTGGATACCGACCGGCTGCGCCAGCTGTGCGGCCTGTGAGCTGCGTTCGTTGGAGGGGCTTTAGCCGCGAAATAGCGGAATGAAGCGTTTCGCGGCTAAAGCCCCTCCCACACGGCCTCCGCCATCCAATGGATTGAAAAGGTTATCGACATGCATGAACTGATCCTCGGCGGTGCCCGTTCCGGCAAGAGCCGCCTGGCCGAACAACGGGCCGCCGACAGTGGTTTACCGGTGACCTACATCGCCACCAGCCAGGCGCTGGATGGCGAGATGTCTGCGCGCATTCAGCACCACCGCGAGCGTCGTCCGGCACATTGGGGGCTGCTGGAAGAACCGCTCGAGCTGGCACGGGTGCTGCGTGAGCACGCGGCGGCGGAGCGTTGCCTGCTGGTCGACTGCCTGACCCTGTGGCTGACCAACCTGCTGATGCTGGACGACCCGGCGCGTCTGAGCGCCGAGCGCGAGGCGCTGTTGGCGTGTCTGGACGAGCTGCCGGGGCGGATCATTCTGGTGAGTAACGAGACCGGCCTGGGTGTGGTGCCGCTGGGTGAACTGACCCGCCGCTATGTCGACGAAGCCGGCTGGCTGCATCAGGCCCTGGCCGAGCGTTGCCAGCGGGTGATCTTCACCGTGGCGGGGCTGCCGATGGTGTTGAAGGGAGAGGCACTATGAGGCAGCTGTGTTGGCAAACCTATCGTTCAGCCTTTGTAGGAGCCAGCTTGCTGGCGATCCAGGCTTACGCAAAAACATCGCCAGCAAGCTGGCTCCTACGGGTTCGTTGCTGGGCTTAATCGCCTCAGGGACCCTAACTGACAAGCGTGACTGAAGGGAGAGGGGCTATGAAACACCCGTGGTGGCTGGCCGGTGCCAAGCCGGTGGATCAGCAGATGCAGGCCAAGGCCGTGGCGCGTCAGCAGCAACTGACCAAGCCGGCCGGCTCGCTCGGTCAGCTGGAGCAACTGGCGATCCAGCTGGCCGGCCTGCAAGGCCGTGAGCGGCCGAGCATCGGGCGGCTATGGATCAGCATCTTCGCCGCTGACCATGGCGTGGTCGCCGAGGGCGTGTCGGCCTTCCCGCAGGCCGTCACCGGGCAGATGCTCAGCAATTTCGTCAACGGCGGCGCGGCGATCAGCGTGCTGGCGCGGCAACTGGGCGCCAGCCTGGAGGTGATCGACCTCGGCACCGCGCTGCCCACGCCGCCGCTGCCGGGTGTGCGCATGCTGCAGATCGGCGCCGGCACGCAGAACCTTGCCCGTGGTCCGGCGATGAGCCCGCAGCAGGCCTGCGTGGCCCTGCAGGCTGGGCGCGACAGCGTGCTGCGCGCCCGGCAGGCCGCAAGCCAGCTGTTTATCGGCGGCGAAATGGGCATCGGCAACACCACCGCAGCCAGCGCCCTGGCCTGCGCCCTGTTGAACCAGTCGGCGACCGCCCTGGTCGGCCCCGGCACCGGGCTGGATGCCGCCGGCGTGGCGCACAAGGCGGCTGTAATCGAGCGCGCCCTGGCCCTGCACAGCGCCGTGCTGCATGACCCCTTGCTGGCGCTGGAGCGCCTCGGCGGATTCGAGATCGCCGCCCTGGTCGGTGCCTACCTGGCCTGTGCTCAGCAGGGGCTGCCCGCGCTGGTCGACGGCTTTATCTGCAGCGTTGCGGCGTTGACCGCAGTGCGTCTCAACCCGAGCTGCCGGGAGTGGCTGCTGTTCGCCCATCAGGGCGCCGAGCCGGGCCACCAGTTGGTGCTCCAGGCCTTGGCGGCCGAGCCGCTGTTGCAGCTGGGCCTGCGCCTGGGCGAGGGCAGTGGCGCGGCCCTGGCGGTGCCAGTGTTGCAGCTGGCGTGCCGGCTGCATAACGAGATGGCCACCTTCGCCGAGGCGGCCGTCGCCGAGCGTCCGGCATGAGCCTGCACCTGGAACTGCTGCGCCACGGCGAAACCGAGCTGGGTGGCGGCCTGCGCGGCAGCCTCGACGATGCCTTGACTGCGCAGGGCTGGACGCAGTTGCGTGGCTCGGTGCTCGCAGCCGGGTCATGGGACCGCGTGATCAGTTCGCCGCTGCATCGTTGCGCGCGCTTCGCCGAGGAACTGGCCGGGCAGCACGGTTTGCCGTTGCGCCTGGAGCCCGACCTGCAGGAGCTGCACTTCGGCGCCTGGGAGGGGCGCAGTGCGGCCGATTTGATGCAGACCGACGCCGAAGCGCTCGGGCGATTCTGGGCCGATCCCTACGCCTTCACCCCGCCCGAAGGCGAGCCGCTGCTGGCCTTCGAAGCGCGGGTGTTGAGCGCCGTGCAGCGCCTGCAGGAGCGGCATGCCGGTGAGCGCGTGCTGCTGATCACTCATGGCGGGGTCATGCGCCTGCTGCTGGCGCGGGCGCGGGGGTTGCCGCGCGCCGAATTGCTGCAGGTGCAGGTCGCTCACGCCGAACGTTTTCGCCTGCGGGTTGAGGCGGACGGCCAGTTGCTGGAGCTGGCATGACGCCGCTGCTGATCGCCCTGCAGTTTCTCACCCGCCTGCCCATCAGCCTGCCGGGGATGCCGGCAGCGCAGCAGGTCGGCCGTTCGCTGCTCTGGTACCCCGTGGTGGGGCTGCTGCTCGGCCTGCTGTTGCTCGCCCTGCAGCAGCTGCTCGACGGCGCGCCGTTGCTGTTGCAAGCGGCGCTGCTGCTGGCGGTCTGGGTGGGTATCACCGGCGGCCTGCACCTGGATGGCTTGGCCGATACGGCCGATGCCTGGGTCGGCGGCTTCGGCGACGAGCAGCGCACCCTTGAAATAATGAAAGACCCGCGCAGCGGACCTATTGCCGTGGTGGTGCTGGTGCTGGTGTTGCTGCTCAAGTTCGCCGCGCTGGTGGCGCTGCTGCAGGCGGGCGAGGGCGCGCTGCTGTTATTGGTGCCCTGGCTGGCGCGCGGGTTGGTGCCGTTGCTGTTCCTCACCACCCCTTATGTGCGTGCCGGCGGCCTGGGTCAGGCGTTGGCCGAACACCTGCCGCGCCAGCAACTGCCCTGGCTGTTGGCAGCCCATATCGCGGCGTTGCTGCTGTTCGGCTGGGCCGGCGTGCTGGCGCTGCTGGTGGCCGGACTGCTGTTCGCCTGGCTGCGCCAGCTGATGCTGCAACGGCTTGGCGGCACCACCGGCGATACCGTAGGCGCCATGCTGGAGTTGGTGGAGTGCGCGGTGCTGGTGGCTCTGGTGCTGTGAGCGACCTGTGGCCTGGGTAGGCTGCGGCCACAACACGCGGAAGAGCCGAACCTACTGAAAGATCGCAGCTAGGGGTGATCCCTCAGTAGGTTTTTCATCCGGGCCGAGCCCGCAGTTCTGCAAGCGCCGTCGCGTTCGCGAAACACCCTAGTTTGTCGCGCCTGAAGCTGAACAACCCATATCCCAATCCTTCTGCCATGCGGGCCGTGCGTTTGCGTGCGGGCAGCTTTTTCCTAGCCAGCGACTACAAAAATCATAATTTCGCAAATCCCTGGCTCCGAACAGAATGCGGCCAACACCCCACAGGTAGCCGCAACAGTAGAGCGGCAATGATCGGAATCAGAGGCGGCAGCCATGAACGACCTGAATCAGAGCGCCTTGCAGAAGGACACAGGCATGACAACTGAAAAAATACAAATAGATACCCTGGTTATTGGCGCCGGTCAGGCCGGCGTGGCCATGAGCGAACACCTGAGCAAACTCGGCGTGCCTCACTTGGTGCTGGAGCGCAAGCGCATCGCCGAAGCCTGGCGCACCGGGCGCTGGGATTCGTTGGTTGCCAACGGTCCGGCCTGGCACGACCGCTTCCCGGGGCTGGAGTTCGAGGGTCTCGACCCCGACGCCTTTGCCGCGAAAGAGCAGGTGGCGGATTACTTCGAAGCCTATGCCAAGAAGTTCAACGCCCCCATCCGCACCGGTGTGGAGGTGCAGAAGGTGGTACGCAATGCTGGCCGCCCGGGCTTCACGGTCGAAACCTCTGCGGGTGTGATCGAGACCAATCAGGTGGTGGTCGCAACCGGCCCGTTCCAGCGTCCTGTCATCCCGCCGATCGCGCCCGAAGATAACCAAATCACGCAGCTCCACTCGGCTGACTATCGCAATCCACAGCAGCTGCCAGAGGGTGCGGTTCTGGTGGTTGGCGCCGGATCGTCGGGCGCGCAGATCGCCGATGAGCTGCAGCGTGCCGGCAAGCAGGTTTACCTCTCCGTTGGCGCCCACGACCGTCCTCCGCGGGCCTATCGCAACCGTGACTTTTGCTGGTGGCTGGGGGTGTTGGGCGAGTGGGATGCGGAGATTGCCAAGCCGGGCAAGGAGCATGTCACCATTGCCGTTAGCGGGGCTAATGGTGGTCAAACAGTTGATTTCCGCCGTCTTGCTCAGCAGGGGATGATGCTGGTTGGCCTGACGAAATCGTTCAATGACGGTGTAGTGACCTTTCAAGAGGACCTTGCAGACAACCTGGCTCGTGGTGATGAGAATTATCGGGCGTTGCTGGATGCAGCTGACGCCTATATCGAGCGCAACGGTCTCGACCTTCCGCCTGAGCCAGAGGCCCGCAATAGCTACCCTGAGCCGCAATGTGTAAGCAATCCCATCCTTGAGCTCAATCTGGCCGAGGCCGGGGTTACCTCGATCGTCTGGGCAACCGGCTTTGGGGTCGATTACAGCTGGCTGCAGGTCAAGGCCTTCGACGAGAGCGGCAAGCCGAAGCATCAGCGCGGTGTTTCCAGCGAGCCAGGCGTTTATTTCGTCGGCCTGCCGTGGTTGTCGCGCCGTGGATCCAGCTTCATCTGGGGCGTTTGGCACGATGCCAAGCATATTGCCGACCACATCGTTAAACAGCGCACCTATCTCGCCTATCGGGATGCCGCGCAACGCCAGGCCGAAGCTGATCGACAGGCAAGGCCTGATACCCAAAACCCCAATTCACACGTCCAGAAAGCCAGCTTGATGGGAGTCAGTTGATGCCTACTCATACCCGCATCCGCATGTTCAACACTAAACAAACCTACCCCAATCAGAGCCTGGACAACGATTTGTGCCAGGCGGTACGCGCCGGCAATACCGTGTATGTGCGCGGTCAGGTCGGCACCGACTTCGAGGGCCGCCTGGTCGGTCTCGGCGACCCGCGCGCGCAGGCCGAGCAGGCGATGAAGAACGTCAAGCAACTGCTCGAGGAGGCCGGCAGCGACCTCAGTCATATCGTCAAGACCACCACCTACCTGATCGACCCGCGCTACCGCGAGCCGGTCTACCAGGAAGTCGGCAAATGGTTGAAAGGGGTATTCCCGATTTCCACCGGTCTGGTGGTCAGTGCCCTCGGTCAGCCGCAGTGGCTGATGGAGATCGACGTGATCGCCGTGATTCCCGATTGAAAGCTACTGCGTTCGCTCAGGCTGCGTTGAGGGCCGTCTCAAAATGCTCATATGCAGTGACGGCCCTCGCCTGGCCTGAGCGTCGCTCGTGACGCTGTCAGGATTTTTGTTTAGGGAGGTTTTATGACGTTCTCCATAGTCGGCCACTGCGCCGAAACCGGCCAGTTGGGCATCGCCATCAGCTCTTCGAGTATTGCCGTGGGCGCGCGCTGCCCCTGGCTGCGCGCAGGGGTCGGTGCGGTAGCCACGCAGAACATTACCCTGCCGGCGCTTGGCCCGCAGATCCTCGACCTGCTGGATGCCGGGCAGGAGCCAGCCGCCGCGCTGGATAAAGCGCTGAGCAGCAATGGCTGGAGTCAGTACCGCCAGGTTGCGGTGATCGACAGCCAGGGGCGCAGCGCCCTGTTCAGCGGTGCTCAGTCGCTGGGCATCAGCAACGCGCTGGCCGGCGAGCACTGCGTGGCCGCCGGCAATCTGTTGGCCGGGACTGAGGTCATCGCGGCCATGGTGGCTGCTTTCGAGCAGGCCGAGGGCAGTTTGCCCGAGCGCCTGCTGGCCGCCATGCATGCCGCCGTGGCCGCGGGTGGCGAAGCCGGGCCGGTGCATTCGGCGGCGCTCTCGGTGGTCGGCGAGCTGATCTGGCCGATCGTCGACCTGCGGGTGGACTGGGCAGATGAAGACCCGATCGGCCGACTCGACCAGCTGTGGCAGGCCTACCGCCCGCAGATGCAGGACTACCTGACCCGCGCCCTGAATCCGACCGCCGCCCCCAGCTACGGCGTGCCGGGCAACGAGTAGGCAGTCGAACCGTAGGATGGGTTGAGCGCAGCGCTACCCGTCAGCCCTGTTGCTTCATCCACAAGGAGCCCCCCATGCCCACCAGCCGTGACCTGCTGGCCAAGCTGATTGCCTTCAACACCGTCAGCCGCGAGTCCAACCTGGCGTTGATCGAGTTCATCCACGACCACCTCAAGGGGCTGGGGGTGGCGTGCGAGCTGGATTACAACGCCGAGCGCAGCAAGGCCAACCTGTTCGCCACCATCGGCCCTGATGATAGAGGCGGGGTGGTGTTGTCCGGCCATACCGACGTGGTGCCGGTGGCAGGGCAGGCCTGGACGGTCGAGCCATTCCAGCTGACCGAGCGTGACGGCAAGTTGTACGGGCGTGGCAGCGCCGACATGAAGGGCTATATCGCCTGCGTGTTGGCCGCCGTGCCGCGCTTTCTCGCCCAGCCGTTGCGCGTGCCGGTGCTCCTGGCCTTCTCCTACGACGAGGAGGTCGGCTGCCTGGGCGTACGCTCCTTGCTGGCTGAACTCGAGCGGCGACCGCACAGGCCCATCGCCTGCATCATCGGCGAACCCACCGAGCTGAAGCCGGTACTCGGTCACAAGGGCAAGCTGGCCATGCGCTGCCGGGTGCAGGGTGCCGCCTGCCACTCGGCTTATGCGCCCCAGGGGGTCAATGCCATCGAATACGCGGCGCGCCTGATTGGCAAATTGGGCGAGATAGGCGAGCAGTTGGCGCGCGTGGAGCTGCACGACCGACGCTTCGATCCGCCATTCACCACCGTGCAGGCCGGCGTGATTCAGGGGGGCAGGGCACTGAACATAGTCCCGGCCGAGTGCCAGTTCGACTTCGAGGTGCGTGCCCTGCCGGACTTCGATGCCCAGCAGGTAGCCGAGCAGTTGGCCGGCTACGCCGAAAGCCAGCTGTTGCCAGCGATGCGTGCGCTCAGCGCCGAAACCGCCATCGCCTTTCAGCCCTTGTCGGCCTACCCGGGCCTGGCCACCGACCCACACAGCGAAGTGGCGCAGCTGCTGGCGCTGATCAGCGGCAGTCGCGAATTCGGCACCGTGGCCTTCGGCACCGAGGGCGGCCTGTTCCATCAAGCCGGCATTCCCACCGTGGTCTGCGGCCCCGGCAGCATGGACCAGGGGCACAAGCCCGACGAGTTCGTCAGCCAGGAACAGCTCGACGGCTGTGATCTCATGCTCGAGCGTTTGACGGAATGGTTGCAGCGCGGCGTCTGATTCCCCCTTGGACCCTGACCCGCGTCATCGCCGAGTGGCGTTCTTTGCCTATGGGCGACGAGCGCTGGGCGAGGGGACTATCTGCGAGTGGTACTGATTGGCGCTGCTCTTGATCAATAGGAATGGCTGGAGTCGACCCGGTATAGATGGCCCGCTCCTGACCGAACTGAGCCAGTCATGATCGGCGCAAATTGACCAGAAATGGACGTCCCCAGGTATCTACGAAGCCTGGGCAATTCAGTCTTGGTCCGCTGGGAGTCAGTGTTCGGCCACCAATCTTTCGTGAACAAATTGCTTAAATTGTTCGGCGGGCAGTGCTGGGGAAAACAGATGGCCTTGGTAGGCTTGGCAGCCATGATCGACCAGAAAGGTAAGCTGAGCCTCTGTCTCCACACCTTCTGCAATCACCGCAAGACCTAAAATCTGGCTCAAGCTTACAATTGCGCAGGCGATCGCCGCATCGTTAGGATCAATCAGCACATCCCTGATGAAGGACTGGTCGATTTTAAGTTCATCTAACGGAAGACTCTTCAGATAAGACAGCGACGAGTAACCGGTTCCAAAATCGTCCAAGGAAAGGCCTATGCCGTTCTCTTTCAATTTGACCATTTTGGCGATGGTATTTTCTATATCCTCTATCAGCACGCCTTCGGTCAGTTCAAGTTTCAACTTCTTCGGATCGGCACCCGTGTATTTCAATACTGCCAGCACCTCATCAACGAAGTCCGGATGGTGAAACTGGCGGGCGCTGACGTTTACCGCCATATGCAGTCGGGCGGTTTCCGGATGATTTGACCAGGCTACCAACTGAGCGCAGGCGGTTTGCAGCGCCCAGCGGCCTAACGGCAGAATCAGTCCTGTTTCCTCTGCCAACGAAATGAACTCAGCCGGTAATACGGTTCCGCGTTCAGGGTGTCGCCAGCGCATAAGTGCCTCCGCACCTATGACACGGCCCTCACTATTCACCTGTGGCTGAAAATGAAGAAGCAGTTCCTTGCTCTGCAAACCCTGGCGTAAGTCTGCTTCCAGCCTGGCGCGTTCCGTGGCAACCGCCTGCATTTCCGGATCGAAGAAGCGCATGGTGTTACGGCCCGCCGCCTTGGCGCGATACATCGCCAGGTCAGCGCGCTTCATAATATCGTCCACTGTATTTAGCTGGCCCTGGAACAGGGCAATGCCGAGGCTGGGGGTACTATGGTGCTCATAGCCATCCAGACGGTAGGAAATGTTCAGTGAATTGAGAATTTTCTCGCCAATAGCCTTGGCCTGGACAGCTGCTTCTGGTGGGTTCTCGTTAAGATCTTCCAGCAAGACCACGAATTCGTCTCCACCCAGGCGGGCCACGGTGTCTCTCTCGCGTATACAGCCGGAGAGGCGCAGAGCAACTTGTCGCAGCAACATGTCGCCCCTGTCATGCCCCAACGTGTCATTCAGCGCCTTGAAGTTATCTAGATCAATAAGTATTACCGCGCTCGTATGTAGGCTGCGGGCGCTGCCCGCCAGCACATGCTGTAATCGGTCCAGCATAAGTCGCCTGTTGGCCAGTCCGGTCAGCTGATCGTAGAAGGCCAAACGCTTGGCCTCTTGCTCGGCTGACTTGCGGTGAGTGATATCAGTATCAATCGACAGAACAGACTGCGGTTGGCCACTATCGTCTCGCACTAAGGTTCGGTGGCTTTCGAGTGTGATGGTGCAGCCATCCTGGCGTCGAAGTGTTACCTCACCAACCCAATCCCCCGTTTCTATCAAACTATTAGTGGCCGCAATGAAAGCGGCATGGCCTTGGTAGATTAACTCCTGCGCCGATTTGCCGAGTGCCTCTTCCTTTGACCAGCCGTAGAGGCGTTCCGCGCTCTTGTTCCAATACAAAATGCAGTGATCCATCCCATGAACGACAATGGCATCCTGGGCTTTGTCCAGCAACGAGGCTTGTTGGCGGAACTGCTTTTCGCTTTCGCGCAGTTCTGCAAGATAGCCTTCCCTTTCGGCTGCATGCGATTCCATCTCGCGCCTGATCTTACTCCCGTAAGCAACGGCCGCACTGACCATTAGTAGCACGAACGCCATGATTGCATAATCGATCCGACGCAGTACTTCGACAGACTCCAACTCTTCCTCTAGAAGCTTGCCTTGAATTAGGCCGACGCGCGCTCGCACAGTCGCGAGTGAGGCGAGCAACTTGGCATACCTCCTATCCATTGTTGCCATGCGCTTGCCGGCATTGTCCGACTGGTCCTTGCGGAAGTAGGAAAATATTAGCAAGGCCTCGTTCACCATTTCGACCATCGCCGCGTCGACTGCGCCCACCTCATCCTTTAATGCAAGAGTGAAGCTTTGTATCGCTGCACTGTGCTCAACTTGATTGGCAATTCGAGTTTGTAACTGTTCTTTGGCCATTGCCAAATGCTCGTTGAAGGCGCGCAGCGCTTCACTCATGTTGTGTGATTCGGTTTCGACATTATGGGTATCGAACACATTGTTGCCCGGTGCATTGACTTCGGAGGCCAAACTGCCCAGCGTTGAATAACTCGACAGTTGTTGGACCCACGACTGATTGGCCTTGATGGAACGGTGATAGGTGTCGACAATCTGGTGATTCAAGAGCACGCTCAGCACGACAACCAAAACGTCGAAACCCGCAAGGAAAAAATACATACGGTGCCATTTTTTTGCGCGCGGGTTTTCTGGGCTGGCGAGCATGCTGTGTTGGGCGGCACTTTCCTTTTTGAAAAAATCCATTTCACGGTCTCCAAATACAATTTCTCTAAATGGGCCAATAAAACTGATTTTCGAAGACCACATAACCTATGCTGCCGACACGCTAAAACAGAGAATCAGCTGTACTTAACATGAGCTAACCGCATTCGCTGTTCTGGGCTCACGTGGCGTTTCGTAAGCGGAAGCTCCCGAGGCAAACAATAGCAATCGAACCTATACGTTTAATACGCGTCAAGCTAACTATTGTTCGCCACTAAACAACGCATGTAGTAATTTAATTTCCGCAGTGAGACTTTTTTATTTTCGGAAGCGCTCTCCTCATGGTTTTGGCAATAAAATGAAATCAGTGTCCGTTGTTGGGTTTGACATCATGTTTCAGGCAGCGATTTTCTTGCTGTTTCCCAGCATTCCGCTTTAGCACTGAGCGCCAGCAATCACTTCTGCCAGATGTTCTTCTACCTCCAATTTCCTCAGCCCGCTCAGCCCGCTCAGCCCGCTCAGCGCTGCTGGCGAGCACGAAGACCATGATCCGCATGCTCTGGCGTGAGATACGTCCCCGCGTTTTCGCAGTGCCCGGTCTTACTGTAGTGAAAGTCGATTCGATCCTGAGTGATCCCCTCAAATCTAGTCCAAACCCTGCGTCTGCAGGTGCAGGGTTTGTTCCATTTCTTCCAGGGTGTCGCGGCGGATCTACTCCCCTGAGCCGAATGCTTCACGCAAAACAGTCGGGCGACATAGGGCGCGTTGCGCGTCATTTCCACCTGTCCCCTCGGACTACCCGATCAGTTTCGACAGCAATCCAAGCATAGCCACTGATCTGCCATTATTCTAATCATCGACTGCTCCCGGATCAGAGCGCGTGAAAACGTTTTAGAGCGAGTCTGACAGTCAGAACCGCAATCAAAATCGCGTTCCTGCGCAAAGTTCAGGTCTGCTGACCAACCAAACGCTGGCAGATTTTACGTAGCAACGCAGACTTCAAAACGGCGCATGCGTTTTCACACAACCTGGACCCCAAGCAGACGCACAGAGCATCTTATTTATTTGGACTGCCCGCATCCTTCCGCTCGGTAGCGCTTACCCGCTGGGGAACAGGTTCCCTGCAGTTGAACACCTCAAACCTTGAACTTGTGCACCAATGTTCCGAGGCGGCTGCCCAAGGTGTTCAGGTCATTGACCGTCCGAGTGCTGCGTAAAGCTTCATCCGCAACCCGATCAACCGACTGAGCGATCTGCTGCACACTGCGATTGATTTCTTCTGCCACCGAGGTTTGCTCTTCGGCAGCGCAGGCGATCTGCGCATTCATGGCGTTTATGGTCGCAATCAGATCGGCAATGGTGGCCAACGAACGTTCGGCCTGGTTGGCTTGCTCACTAGCATTTGTACCGGCGTCGCTGGATTTGCCCATCGCCGCAACCGCGTTTTTCGTGCCACTCTGCAAGCGGTCGATCATCTCCTGGATTTCCTGGGTGCTTTTCTGAGTTCTGCCAGCCAGTGCTCTTACTTCATCTGCGACTACTGCAAAGCCGCGACCCGCATCACCGGCGCGGGCGGCCTCTATTGCGGCGTTGAGTGCCAGTAGATTGGTTTGTTCGGCAATCGAGCGAATCACATCCAGCACGTTGGAAATCGACAGAACCTCAGTCTGCAAGCTATCCAGGGACCCGCTGCTGGTCTGGATATCGGCAACCAGGCCATGAATGTGCTTGATACTGCCATCCACTACAGATTTTGCCTCCAGGCCCTGATGATCGGCTTGCAGGGCAGCATCCGCCGCGCGCTGTGCGCTGGCGGCTACCTCGTGTGCGGAGGCGGACATCTCGTTGATGGCGGTGGCGACCTGATCGGTTTCCTGCCTCTGCTGCAGCATCGCCTGCTCGTAGCGCTGCGCCTGCGCCGTAACCTGGGCCACCCTGGCGGTGAGCTCCGCGGTAATCTCGGTAATCTGCCGCACCAGCGCATGAATGGTATCGAGGAAGTGATTGAACGAGCTGGCCAGTTGGCCGATTTCATCCCGGCCGGTGAGCGGCAAGCGTTGGGTCAGATCCCCTTCGCCAGAGGCAATCTCATCGAGGCTGGCCTTGATCTGCCGTAAAGGACGTAGGCAGGCATTGACCATGAACGGCGCTAGCAGGCTCAGAGCAACGATCAGAATGATCGCCACGAGCACAATGCTGCCGATGATGCCCTCGATTCGTTGTTCGATTCGCTGGCGCACTTGGGCCACCTGAGACTCGATGCCGTCGAGGTTGATTGCGGTCAGGACCACCAAGTCCCATTTGGGCAGGAAAAAACCATAGGCCAGCTTGGGTACCACCTGGTCGGTGCCCACCACTGCGCCCGAGTAGTTGATGAAATGCGTGCCGTCTTTCGCCGCGGCGACCATGTCGCGGTTGAGGTACACGCCGTTCTTGTCCTTGCGCTCGCGCATGTTGGTGCCCACGCCTTCACTGCTGTCGCCGCGGAAAATACGCACCACATTGCTGTCGTAACCGAAGAAGTAGCCGTCCTCGCCATACTTGATCGAAGAGAGCAGACGCACAGCCTGCGCTCGACTCTGCATGTCACCCTCGGCTGCCAGCTCATACAGCGGACTGAGCTGGCTTCTGGCGATATTGGCGTAATCGACCAGGCGTGAACGGCTCTCTTGCAACAGGCGTTCTCGCGCTTCAGCCACTTCCTTCTCGGCCATGCCGAGCAATACCCGGCTGGCCGTACCGCTCAAGACAACCGCGAACAGCAGCACCGGAACCAGAGCAAGCAGCAGTATTTTTATCTTGAATGAAAGATTCAAGCTGGCTTTCTCCTAGCAGAGGCAAATGCCCGATAGCATTCGCTATCGATTTAGGTCTAAGGCAGATGGCCATACAGTCGCAGTGCTGAGCATCCACACCGTGCTTGCAGCTCAGTCTGCGCAGTAGGTCTTCTCGCTACTTCGTGGCCGGGTTGGGCAGTCGCTACTGCATTGCCGCCGGCTTGACCAGTTGGCAAGGGTCGCCGCGAAAGAAGGCCTGCACGTTGGCGAACGCATCGCCGAAATACAGTTCATAACTGTGCTTCTCGACGTAGCCCAGGTGCGGGGTACAGAGGACTCGCGGGTGATTGAGCAGCGGGTGCGCCTGGTCCAGGATCGGCTCGTCATCCAGTACATCCAGTGCCGCATAGCCGGGTCGCCCGGAACTCAACGCCTGGAGCAGGGCGCCTGGAGCGAGCAGTTCCGCGCGACTGGTGTTGACCAGCAATGCGCTGGGCTTCATCTGCAGCAGATCGTCGACGGTGACCACATGCCGGGTGCTCTCGGTCAGGCGCAGATTGAGACTCAGCACATCGACGTCGCTGAAGAAGGCTTGCTTGCAGCCCGCGGCTCGATGCCCGTCGCGTACCGCCGCGTCCCTCGCGGTCTCGCTACCCCAGACCAGTACGGACATGTCGAAGGCCTGGGCATAGCGAGCCAGCCGCTGACCTATCCGGCCGTAACCCCAGATACCCAAGGTCTGCCCGTACAGGCGCTCACCGAGATTGGTTTGCCAGTGCCCCGCGTACAGGCCTTGGATCGCCGGTATCAGTTGTCGCCGCGCATTGAGAATCAGCGTCCAGGTCAGCTCGGCCGGCGCGATGGGCGAACCACGCCCCTCCATCACCGCAACACCTTGGGCGGTACAGGCGTCGAGGTCGATATGCACGCCCGTCTTACCGGTCTGACTGATCAGCTTGAGCCTTGGCAGCTGGGTTAATAACTGCGCGCCGATGCTTGTCCGTTCGCGGGTCAGTACCAGGGCGTCCGCGTCGCGAAAGCGTTGCGCCAGCACATTCGGGTTCTTTTGTGCGTCGTGATAAATGCTGACCTGAAGGCCGTCGAGGAGGGAGAAACAGTCGAGCGAGCGGATGACGTGCTGGTAGTCGTCGGGAATTACGATATGCATGTTTATGTCATCAAGGGCGATACGCTCGCCCTTGAAGTCCTCACTGACAGGGAAGGGATCAGTCGGCGATGAGCAGTTGGGCGCGCTTGCGTGCGCGCACGGCACGGAAGATCGGATAGGCCAGCATCAGCCCTACCAGCGCCCAGACTGCCAGGGTAATCGGGCTGCCCCAGAGGATGCCCAACTCGCCATTGGACAGCGACAGCGCCCGGCGCAGATTGTCTTCCATCACACCGCCGAGAATAAAGCCCAGCAGCACTGCAGACAGCGAGTAGTCCAGCTTGCGCAGGATGTAGCCGCAGACACCGATGCCGATCATCAGGAACAGATCGAAGGTGGTCGAATGCACCGCATACACGCCAATCGAGGTAATGATGGCAATCGCCGGCACCAGCGCCCAGGTCGGTACCGCGAGGATGCGGGTGAAGATGCGCACCATCGGCACGTTCATCACCAGCAGCATAACGTTGGCGACGAACAACGAGGCGATCAGGCCCCAGACCACTTCGGGCTGGTTCTGAAACAGCATCGGGCCGGGCGTGATGTTGTACAGCGTCAGCGCGCCGAGCATCACCGCAGTGGTGCCGGAACCGGGTACGCCGAGGGTCAGCATCGGCACCATGGAACCGCAGGCCGCGCCGCTGTTGGCGGTTTCCGGGGCGGCCAAGCCGCGCAGGTCACCCTTGCCGAACTGGTTGTCCTTGCTCGCCATGCGCTTCTCGGACATGTAGGCCACGGCGCTGGCTAGGGTCGCCCCGGCGCCAGGCAACACGCCCAGGACGAAACCGACCACACCACTGCGCAGGTTGGTAGCCAGTACGAAGGCACCTTCCTTGAGGTTGAACAGCATGCGCCCGGTGGTTTTAACCGCCTTGTGGCCATGGTGAGTTCTTTCCAGCAGCACCAGGATTTCGCTGATGCTGAAAAGGCCGAGCACCAGGACGATGAACTGAATGCCGTCGGCCAAACCCAGGCTGCCGAAGGTGAAGCGGTACACACCGCTGTTGGCGTCGATGCCGACACAGGACAAGGCCAGGCCGATGAATGCAGCAATGGCGGTTTTCAGCGGTTTATTGTCGGCCATGCCGGCCAGGCAGGTGATCGCGAACACCATCAATACGAAGTATTCCGCAGGTCCGAACGCCACGGCCCACCGGGCCAGCAGGGGGGCGAACAGCACCACGCCGATAGTCGCGATGGTGCCGCCGATAAACGAACTCCAGGCCGAAATCGACAGGGCGATGCCGGCCTTGCCCTGCTGGGCCAACGGGTAGCCATCGAGCGTGGTCATCACCGCCGAGGCTTCGCCAGGAATATTCAGCAGGATCGAGGAAATACGCCCGCCATATTCGCAGCCCAGGTAGACCGCCGCGAGCAGAATCAAGGCGGTTTCCGGCGGCAGGCCGAGAGCGTAGGCAATCGGGATCAGCAGGGCGACGCCGTTGACCGGACCCAGGCCAGGCAGCAGGCCGACGATGGTGCCAATCAGGGTGCCGCAAAAAGCCGTAATCAGGTTGTAGGGTGTCAGGGCCACGCCGAAGCCGAGGCCCAGATAATGAATAGTGTCCATAGATCAGCTCCCCAGTTTCGCGAGCATGCCGAGTGGCAGAGGCACATCGAGGCCATAGTCGAACAGCAGATAGAGCCCTACGGCGATTACTATGCCGCCGACAATGCTCTGCACGCGGGTTGCGTCATACAGATAAGCCATGGCGACCGCGAACAGCGCGCTGCTGAGGATGAAACCGAGCACATCGAACAAGGCCGCGTAGGTCACCATCGCAGCGATACAGAGCGCAATCTTGCGGATTACCTGGCGATTCAGCGGCGGCTCTTCCCTGGCCTCGGTTTGTTTGGCTGGCTTTAACACTTGGTAAAGCGCACCCAGTACAAGCAGTGATAACAACAGCAAGGGATAGGCACGCGGCCCCACGGGCTCGTAAGCGAAGGGGGCCTGATAGCCCCAGGCCAACGCCATCAAAGCCACACAGATCAGCAGGTTAACGCCTGCAAAAATACGATCGTGCATCATTCTGCTCCTGGCTGGACTGCCCCTAGGGGCAGTCCACACCGTCGATGGATTTACTCGGCGACCAGGCCAAACTCTTCACCCAGCTTGCGATAATCTTCAACCTGCTTCTTCACCAGGTCGTTCAGCGCCTGGCCAGTGACATTCAGCGGGAGCACATCGCGATCGTGCAGGTACTGCTGGAACTCCTCGGAGTTCTGCAGCTTGGCGAAGGCCGCTTTCCACCAGTCGAGGTCTTCCTGCTTCACGTCCGGGCCCATGTAATAGCCACGGATCAGCGGCCACTGAATGTCATAGCCTTGCTCCTTGGCGGTGGGGACGGATGCCAGGTCGCCCGGCAGACGCTCCTCGCTGTAGACCACCAGGGCGCGGATCTTGTTGCCGCGTTGCGCGCGGATTTCGCTGGCACTGCCGGTCACCAGGTCGACGTGTTTGCCCATCAACGCCATGTAGTGCTCGGCACCGCCTTCGAAGGCCGCATAGCGCAGCTCGCGGGGATCGACGCCAGCGGCCTTGGCCAGCAGGGCAATCTTCGCCCAGCCCTGGCCACCGATGCTGCCACCGCCACCGACGGTAATGCTCTTGGGGTCTTTCTTCAGCGCCTGGACCACATCGTCGAGGGTCTTGAACGGCGAATCCTCGCGCACGGCCAGGGTGCCGTAGTCGGTGCCGATGGTGGTCAACCACTGCACCGAATTTTCGTCGTAGCGACCGTACTTACCCAGGGCCAGGTTGAGCAACGAGGCGCCGGAGAAGGCGATCAGGGTGCCCGACTCGTCGCGGCGATTGGCCGCGATGGCGTTATAGGCCACCGCGCCGATGCCGCCGGGCATGTAGGTGACGCGCATCGGTGATTCCAGCAGGCCATGATCCTTGAGACCGGCCTGGGCCAGCTTGCAGGTCATGTCGAAACCACCGCCGGGCTTACTCGGGGCGATGCACTCGGGGCGCGACGGTTCGCCGGCCTGAGCGTTAAGGCTGCCGAGCATCAAGGCGCAGGCGAGGGGCAGGAGTTTGCTGAGGGTGATTGGTTGCATGGTTGCGTTCCTGTTTTTGGATTTGTTTGCAGGAGTTGGGCGCAGTGTTACCAGCACGCCACGATTGGGCTGGGAGTCAAGTGACGTTTGTCGGCTCCCAGCCAGGAGCCTGGTTTCAGGCAGTCTCGATCAGAAGAAGCGATAGGTGTAATCGACATAGAAACGGTGGTCGGTATCGTCTTCCTTCACGCCATCCAGACGGCCGGTTTTGTCCGAGTGGTAGTCGAGGTAGGTGTAACGAACCGCCAGGCCCTTGATGGCAGGAACCTGGTAGGTCAGGTCGAAGGCCAATTCGTTCTCGTCCGCTTCGCCGAGGGCCGCGTTGGCGCTGTTCTTGGCATCGCTACCGTCCTTGTAGCTGACCACGGTCTTCAGGCCAGAGACGTAGTCTTTCCAGTCGTAGCCCGCAGAGAGCATCCAGACCTGTTCGTTGTCGTTGCTGAAGTCTGCCAGCACCCCGCCGGTCGGGAATGGGTTGGTGCCATGGTCGCCGGCGAAATTGTCCTCGATCCAGGCGCCATCGAACTTCGCCACTGCGGCTCCGAGCTCCACGTTGTCCAGCTTCCAGTTGGCGGCGAGATAGATGCCCTGGCCGTCGTTGTCACTCTCGGTCACGCCATTGATGGCGCCCAGTACATCCTCGTCATCCAACTCGGCGCTTTCGGAGCCGGTGACGAAGAGCTTGCCGTCATCGCTGGAGGTGTGGATGCCGCCGGTCAGCTTGAGGCTGGACTGGTTGCCCAGGATAAAGTTGTAGGAGGCGACCAGACCGGTCTTCTTCAGGAAATCCTGCGCCCGCAGGTGCTCCAGGTTGAGGCTGAACGGGCCAGCCACATAGCTGGCGCCGAAGTTGTCGATGTAATCGATGGCGCCATCGGCAGAGTTGTCGGTCTTGAAATCCTCGAAGGAGCTATCCGAGCGCGACGACCATTGGTCATAGCGCGCCCCGTACAGGCTCAGACCCTTGAGCGGCATGACCTGGAAACTGCCGCCCGAGAAGGTGTTTGGCACGGCGCGGCTACCCGAGCTGGAAAGCAGCATGGTCTTGTGCAGCTGGCGGCCGAGCTTGGCGGTGGCCAGATCCTGATACTTGAACTTGACGAAGGCCTGTGCGACCTGACCGAAGGAGTCCTGGACCTCGCCGTTGTTGTCGACCGAGAGCACGTCGGCCTTGTTGCTGCCGCTGTTATCCAGTTTGTTGACGCTGTAGCCCGAGACGCCGACGCCGATCACATCGGCGAAATAGGGCGACTCGTAGTTGAGCTGCAAGCCCAACGCCGACTGCGTGCGATCGCTGCTGTCGGTTTCGAAGTCGCGATCGAAGTGAATGCCGCGCGCCTTCAGTTCCAGAGAGTGACCGCTGGTGTCCAGGGCCATGGCGCTGAGTGGGAAAATCAGGCTGGCGGTAAGCGCCGCGGTCTGCCCGAGGGTGATCTTATTCTTATTGGAACGCATCGATACTCTCCGTTGCGGATAATGACCCCGCCAAGGCCGGGTCGAGTCTGGGGTAGCCAGGTCAGGCGTCAGCCGCCTTTGAATGGCTCGCGTGTACCGGTGTTTACCGGCGTGTGCTGGGCACGTAGACATCTCCGGTGAACAGGCGGCGTGCGGTGCGGATCAGCGAAGCGCGCATGGCCTCGGGCGAGTCGCCTGCGGCCGGCTCCAGCGACACTTCTATCTGCCCGCCAGCGTGCTCGAGCCTGACCAGAGTGGCGCCGTTGACCGGTGCCAGGTCGTGGGCCACGCTGCCCGGCAGTGCGCAGGCACTGGCCAGGCCGATGGCGCCTGTGGCGGCCAGGGAACGGTGGCAGTTATGCGGCATGAAGTAGCGGGTGTTGAGCGCGCCGCCATTGCGCGCAGGAGACAGCAGCACCGGCTTGGGAATAACCATCTGCGACACGTCGCCCAGCCCCATGGCCCGCCCGGCCTGCAAACGAATGCTTTCCAGGCGCTTTAGCAGCTCGCTGTCGGCATCCAATTCGGCGGGGCTTTCGTAGCCGGTCTTGCCCATTGCCTCGGCATGCATCATCACCATCGGCATGGCCATGTCGATACAGGTCACCTCGACCCCGTCGAAGCAGTCGCGCACCTGCCCGGTAGGCAGCAGACGACCGGTCTTGGCCCCGGCGGCATCGAGAAAGGTCAGCTTGATCGGCGCCGCGCTGCCGGGCACGCCATCGATGCAGGTGTCGCCCTCATAGCGCACCCGGCCGTTGGGCGTCAGCACTTCCGAGTCGATCAGGGTATTGGTGTTGAGATTGCGGATGCGCACCCGGGTGACCGGCGCTGCGGCATTGACCAGGCCATGCTCAATGGCGAATGGACCGATGGCGCAGAGCATGTTGCCGCAGTTCGGCGCCGTATCCACACGACGCTGGGTCACCATTACCTGGACGAACAGGTAGTCGACATCCGCCTGCGGGTGACTGGAGGTACTGACAATCGCGACCTTGCTGGTCTGCGCGCTACCACCGCCGATGCCATCGATCTCCAACTCATGCCCCGAGCCCATGATTTTCAGCAGCAGCTCATCGCGCTGCGCGGTATCGCTTGGCAGGTGGTTGGCGAGGAACACGGGGCCTCTTGAGGTACCGCCGCGCATAAGAACGCAAGGAATGGCTTGCATGATGTCTCCGCTGCAATAAAGCTGTTATTTGTTGCGTGGGACAAATATTGAGCGGATAGCTTTGTTTTGTACATTGCATATATCGTTGCGTTTATTGCTGTAAACGCATTAATGTCCTCGCAGTACCTTGCGGATCGCTGAGATCCCAGCAATTTCAAGCCTCGACTCTCATAGGTCGATAATGCACAGGCAATAACTTCCGTAAATTAATAATGGTGACGCATGAATTACGAGCTCCAGGACCTGCGCGCTTTCGTGAAAATCGCCGAGTTGGGCAGTTTTCATGAAGCGGCCACTGCCATTCACCTGTCACAACCCGCGCTGACCAGGCGTATGCAGAAGCTGGAGGAGGGGCTGGGCACCCAGTTGCTCGATAGAACCACCCGCCGCGTCAGCCTGACTGCGGTAGGTCGCGACTTTCTGCCCAAGGCGCAACGCCTGCTGGATGATTTCGAGCGGTCGATCCTGGGCATTCAGGAGTTGGCCGAGCGACAGTCGGGTCAGGTGACGCTGGCCTGCATTCCCACCGCGGCCTTCTACTTCCTGCCGACGGTGATTCGCGAGTTCAACCGCCAGTACCCGAAGATCCGCATCCGCATTCTCGATTTGAGCGCCCACGAGGGGCTGGAAGCCGTGCTGCGCGGCGAAGCGGATTTCGGCATCAATATGCTCAGTGGTCAGAGCGCCGAGATCGACTTCACCCCACTGGTCAACGAGCCCTTCGTGCTGGCCTGCCGCCGCGACCATCCACTGGCCAACCAGCCGCAAGTGGCCTGGCGCGAACTCAGCGATTACCGCCTGATCGGTGTCGGACGCCTGAGCGGCAACCGGGTGCTGCTGGACCACGGCCTGGCCAATCTGGACTGGCGCCCCAGCTGGTTCTACGAGGTGCAGCACCTGTCGACTTCGCTGGGCATGGTCGAGGCCGGCCTCGGCGTCGCGGCGTTACCCAGCCTGGCCATGCCGGCGGAGGATCACCCGATCCTGGTTCAGCTGCCGCTGGTCGATCCGGTCATCAGCCGAACACTCGGCCTGGTGCGGCGCCACGGTTCGTCACTGTCACCTGCCGCGGAGAAATTCGTCGACACCCTGCTACGCCAGTGGCCCGGCTATACCTCTTTGGGGGATCGCCCAAAGTGAGTGATCTCGTCGAGTAAAGGGAATAGCCAGGGGATTCGTGGACGCTTTAAAGCGTCCGCCTTGGGCCCAGTCCGTGTAAAACGTTTTGAGCGCCGTGCACTGATCGGTTTTGGCGTTTCCTAACGAATTCTGAGCATCCTGCCCTGGCCAAATTCCAAAGGTTTCGCGTAGCAACGCCAACCGCGAATTTCAGCGAGGGTTTTTACACAGTCTGGGCCGGTTACAGTCCTTCGCAGATTCCCCACCACTCCCCAAACCTGCTCTCGCCCATCCAGGTGTCGAGTCGCATCGGTTTACTCGGGCATCGCCTGCCCCAGCTGCTCCTTGCAGTAATCCATGAACAGCTGCGCCGGTTTGGTCAGCTGGGCGCGCTTGAGCCAGGCGGCCACCAGGCCGGAGGTCGCCACCTGCTCGGCGATGTCCAGCGCCACCACCTTCTTGCCGTCGTAGGTGCATTCCGAATGTGGCCGGGTTACCAGCAGCGAGAAGCCGAAGCCCTGGCCGACCATGCCGCGCACCATCTCGATCGACGGTGAGCTGAAGACGATGTTCGGGGTCAGGCCCAGCTCGCTGAAGATACTCACGAAGTAGGTTCGGCTCGGCAGCACGTCGAGCAGGATCATCGGTTCCAGGCACAGGTCGCGCAGTGAAATCTGCGCCTGCTGGGTGAAGCGGTGACCCTCGGGCAGCAGCGCGTAGGGTTTCTGTGGCGGCATCAAGGGCTCGGTTTCGATGGTGTTGTCGAGGTCGTGTTCGTAGAGAAACGCCAGGTCGAAGGTGCCGGCGGTGAGGCCCTGGACCAGCTCCTGTTGCTCGCCGTCGCGCAGGCGGATTTCCACTCCAGGGTAGAGGGCGGTGAACCCAGCGATCAGGCGCGGCAGGTACAGCGGCGCCACCGTCTCGAAGCAGCCGATGTCGATCTGCCCGGCCACTATGTCGTTATCCGCCAGGGCGTTCTGCTCGAACTCGTGGGCCATGCGCAGCAGCTCCTGCGCCTTGCGATAGAAGCGCGCGCCGCTGGGGGTGAGCGACACGCCCTGGGCGTGATGACGAATGAGCAGCTGCACGCCGAAGTTATCCTCCAGACCCTTGACCGCGGTGGAGATCGACGGCTGGGCGATATACAGCTTGCGCGAGGCCTCGGCAACGCTGCCGGCCTCCACGGTGGTCACGAAATACTTGAGTTGGCGCAAGGTGTAGGTAGCCACGCAAACCTCTGTTGGGTTGTTGCTGCCCGGCTCTCGGGCAGTCTGTTGGGCCGGGTTACGGCAGGCTTGGCTGTCCGCCTGGTTTCGTTACGTCAGTTGTAGGCACTGCATGCGCGCTGGCGCAAGGGCGACAGGCTCCTAGGGTCACCCGTCGAGTCTGCACCATACCGCAGCTGCGCGGCTGGGGAGCGCTCGCGCTGCCGAGCTTTTTTATGGGTCCCGAGCATATTTTTACTAATTTTCCTCTGCCGAGCGATGTCGCAGTATCCCCCTCAACTGAACACAGAGATGACCGCCGAAGCGGTCGATGAGGGAGTGCAGCGTGGTAGATCTCAGCTATTGGCAACAGCGGGCGGCCCGCCAAGGGTTTATCGACAAGGCGCTGATCGGTGGCCGTCAGGTGGCTGCCGCCTCCGGTGTCACCTTCGACGCGATCAATCCGGCGACCAACCAGCTGCTGGCCAAGGTGAGCGCCTGCGGCGAGGTCGAGGTCGACCTGGCGGTACGCAGCGCCCGTCAGGCCTTCGAGCAGGGCCCCTGGGCGCGGATGGCGCCGGGCGAGCGCAAGAAAATTCTGCTGCGCCTGGCCGAGCTGATTCTGCAGCACCGCGAGGAACTGGCGCTGCTCGACTCGCTGAACATGGGCAAGCCGGTGATGGATGCCTTGAACATCGACGTGCCCGGCGCCGCCCATGTGTTCGCCTGGTATGGCGAAAGCCTGGACAAGCTCTACGACCAGGTCGCGCCCAGCGCGCAGAACGTGCTGGCGACCATCACCCGCGTGCCGCTCGGCGTGGTCGCCGCCGTGGTGCCGTGGAACTTCCCGCTGGACATGGCCGCCTGGAAGCTCGCGCCGGCGCTGGCGGCGGGCAACAGCGTGGTGCTCAAGCCGGCGGAGCAGTCACCGTTCTCCGCCCTGCGTCTGGGCGAGCTGGCGCTGGAGGCAGGCATACCGGAAGGCGTGCTGAACGTGTTACCGGGCCTCGGCGAGAGCGCCGGCAAGGCCCTGGGCCTGCACCCGGATGTCGATTGCCTGGTGTTCACCGGTTCGACCCAGGTGGGCAAGTACTTCATGCAGTACGCGGCGCAATCCAATCTCAAGCAGGTCTGGCTGGAGTGCGGCGGCAAGAGTCCGAGCCTGGTGTTCGACGATTGCCAGGACCTCGATCTAGCGGCGGAAAAAGCCGCCTTCGCGATCTTCTTCAATCAGGGCGAGGTCTGTTCGGCCAACTCGCGTCTGCTGGTGCAGCGCACGATCCACGACGAGTTCGTCGAACGCCTGATCGACAAGGCCCGTCAGTGGCAGCCGGGCGATCCGCTCGACCCCAGCAGCCGCGCCGGCGCCCTGGTCGATGCCGGCCAGACCGCCAGCGTCATGGGCTTTATCGAGGGCGCCCGTGCCGAGGGCGCGACGCTGGTGTGTGGTGGCGAGCGCCTGAGCATCAACGGCTCGAGCAACTTCGTGCAGCCCACGCTATTCACCGGGGTCGGCGCCGAGATGCGTCTGGCCCGCGAGGAAGTATTCGGCCCGGTACTGGCGATCAGCGCCTTCGACGACGAAGACCAGGCGGTGCGCCTGGCCAACGACAGCATCTACGGCCTGGCCGCCTCGCTGTGGAGCGACGACCTCAACCGCGCCCACCGCGTCGCCCGCCGGCTCAACGCCGGCACTGTGTCGGTCAACACGGTGGACGCCCTGGATGTGACGGTGCCGTTCGGCGGCGGCAAGCAGTCCGGTTTCGGTCGCGACCTGTCGCTGCATTCCTTCGACAAGTACACCCAGCTGAAGACCACCTGGTTTCAGTTGCGTTAATCAGTCGGTGCGTTCCTTACAACAACAATAGAGGGCAAGACAATGACGCAGGATATAAGTGTTCCGCTGCAAGGTGCGGCCGCCGCGCCGCGGCTAAAGGGCGCGCGCAAGGCGCTGGGCCTGGGTTCCCTGCTGGCCGTGGCCATCGGCCTGGTGGTGTCGCAAGGGGTCATGGTGATCATGCTGCAGGGCGCCGGGATTGCCGGGCTGGGCTTTATCGTGCCGCTGGGCCTGGCCTATCTGCTGGCCCTGAGCTATGCCTTCTCCTTTTCCGAACTGGCGCTGATGATTCCGCGGGCGGGCAGCCTGAGCAGTTATACCGAGGTCGCGATTGGCCAGTTCCCGGCCATTCTCGCCACCTTCTCCGGCTATATAGTGGTGGCCATGTTCGCCCTGTCGGCCGAACTGCTGCTGCTCGACCTGATCATCGAGAAGGTCTACCCCGGCGCCTTGCCGTCGATGACGGTGGCCTACGGCGTGTTGGGCCTGTTTACCGTGCTTAACCTGCTGAATATCGACATCTTCGCCCGCCTGCAGTCCGTACTGGCGCTGGTGATGGTGGTGGTGTTGCTGTTACTCGGCTTTAGCGCGGTCGCTCACGAGAACGCCGCCCCTATAGCCAGCCTTAGCCTGGAGGGCTGGAACCCCATGGGGCTGGGCGTTATGACGCTTACCGCACTGGCTATCTGGGGCTTCGTCGGCGCCGAATTCGTCTGCCCGCTGGTGGAAGAATCGCGCCGACCGGAGCGCAATATTCCGCGCTCGATGATCATCGGTTTGAGCGTTATTTTCGTCACCATCAGCCTCTACTGCCTGGGTGCGCTACTGATGGTGCCGCAGGCAGAACTGGCCAGTAACGGCCTGCCGCACTATCTGTTCGCCACCGCGGTATTCGGCGAGACCGGTCAGCTGTTGCTGGTGACCGCCGCCATCACCGCCACCTGCAGCACGCTCAACACCTCGTTGGCCGCTATCCCGCGGATGCTCAGCGGCATGGCGGAAAACGGTCAGGCCTTCCCCTGCTTCAAACGCCTTAGCGCACGTACCGGCGCGCCTTGGGTGGCTGTGCTGTTTGTCGCCGCCATCACCGGTCTGCCGATCCTGCTGATGGGCGTCGATTCGATCAATCTGTTGCTGATCGCCGCCGCGCTGGCCTGGCTGCTGGCCTACATCATCGTCCACGTCGATGTGATCGTCCTGCGCATGCGTTATCCGCAGCTGGCCCGGCCATTCCGCACGCCGTTCTATCCGCTGCCGCAAGTGTTCGGCATCGCCGGCATGCTCTATGCCTGCTGGTATGCCTCGCCCTCGCCGGAGTTGACCACGCAGATTTTCACCAGCGCTGGGGTGGTGCTGGGCATCGTCTCGCTGATCGCCGTGCTGTGGATCAAATGCGTGATGCGCAAACCCCTGTTCAGCCCGGAGCCGATCGACAAGGTGCTGAACCCGAACCAAGCCTGAAGGCCGCAGCGCGGTCCTAGCGTTAATGCCCCATAACGGGGAGGAGAGTTGTAATGAATGCGCAAATCCAACCAAACCGTGAAACCCGTGACTACCAGGCCCTGGACGCTGCCCACCACATCCATGGTTTCGTCGACCAGAAGGCGCTGAATGCCGAAGGTCCACGGGTGATGGTCAAAGGCGAGGGCTTGTACCTCTGGGATAACGACGGCAACCGCTACCTCGATGGTATGTCCGGCCTGTGGTGCACCAACCTCGGTTACGGTCGCAAGGACCTCACGGCCGCCGCGACTCGGCAGATGGAGCAACTGGCCTACTACAACATGTTCTTCCACACCACCCACCCGGCGGTGGTGGAACTGTCCGAGCTGCTGTTCAGCCTGCTGCCCGGCCACTACAGCCATGCCATCTATACCAACTCGGGCTCCGAGGCCAACGAGGTGCTGATCCGCACGGTACGGCGCTACTGGCAAATTCTCGGCAAGCCAGAGAAGAAGGTGATGATCGGGCGCTGGAACGGCTATCACGGCTCGACCCTGGCCAGTACCGCGCTGGGCGGCATGAAGTTCATGCACGAAATGGGCGGTATGCTGCCGGACATCGAGCATATCGACGAGCCTTACTGGTACGCCCAGGGCGGCGAGTTGACTCCGGCCGAGTTCGGTCGTCGCTGCGCCCTGCAACTGGAGGAGAAGATTCTCCAGTTGGGTGCCGACAAGGTGGCCGGCTTCATCGCCGAGCCGTTCCAGGGCGCCGGCGGCATGATCTTCCCGCCGCAAAGCTACTGGCCGGAGATCCAGCGTATTTGCCGCCAATACGACGTGCTGCTGTGCGCCGACGAGGTGATCGGCGGTTTCGGCCGCACCGGCGAGTGGTTCGCCCATGAGTACTTCGGCTTCGAACCGGACACCCTGTCGATCGCCAAGGGCCTGACCTCGGGTTACATCCCCATGGGCGGCCTGGTGTTGTCCAAGCGCATCGCCGAGACGTTGGTCGAGCAGGGCGGGGTGTTCGCCCACGGCCTGACCTACTCCGGTCATCCGGTCGCCGCCGCCGTGGCGTTGGCCAATATCAAGGCGCTGCGTGACGAAGGCGTGGTCAGCCAGGTCAAGAGCGACACCGGCCCCTACCTGCAGCAGTGTCTGCGCCAGGTGTTCGGCGACCATCCGCTGGTCGGCGAGATCCAGGGCACCGGCCTGGTCGCCGCGCTGCAGTTCACCGAAGACAAGGCGACCCGCAAGCGCTTCGCCAACGAGAACGACCTCGCCTGGCGCTGCCGCACCATCGGCTTCGAGGAAGGCCTGATCATCCGCTCCACCCTCGGCCGGATGATCATGGCGCCGGCCCTGGTGGCCACGCGCGGCGAGCTGGACGAACTGGTGGAGAAGACCAAGCGTGCGGTGGACCGCACAGCGCAGGAAATTGGCCTGCTCTGAGGTAGCTTGCAGCGAGAAAGCCCTGTGCCCCTCCTTGCCGAGGGGCACAGCGCTTTCCGCAAGGTGACTACTGCGACTATTGGGGCATCAATGCTCGCGCAAGGTATTTTCTAGCGTTTCATTTGGTTCAACGGCGTTATCGCTGAGCGGTTAAATCGTTGGCAATATGCCCGACTGTCGCAGTGGATGGGGCGTTGTTTGCTTCGAGTACAGGGTTCTGCATGTACCAGTGAGAGCGTTCCGGGATGTGCCTGACAACAGTTGGCCTACACACAGTAAATGGTCTGATTGCCTTATCTGTCGGCGCGCTTCAAGCTAGCCGATTGCTGCCGGGCAGCGCTGCGGATTTCAGGTGATAGAGCGATGACGTCGTTAGGACGAACTACGTTTTGGATCATGCTGGGCGGGTCGCTGATCCTCGCCCTGTCGCTGGGCATTCGGCATGGCTTCGGCCTGTTCCTGCCGCCGATGAGCGCCGAGTTCGGCTGGGGGCGCGAGGTGTTCGCCTTCTCCATTGCCCTGCAAAACCTGGTCTGGGGTCTAGCTCAGCCCTTTACCGGTGCGCTGGCCGACCGCCTGGGCGCCAAGCGCACGATCATCGTCGGCGGCGTGCTGTATGCCATTGGTCTGGCCTTGATGGGCCTGGCGGACTCGCCCTGGTCGCTGTCGCTGAGTGCCGGTCTGCTGATCGGCCTGGGCCTGTCCGGCACCTCCTTCTCGGTGATTCTCGGCGCAATCGGCCGTGCAGTGCCGATGGAGAAACGCAGCATGGCCATGGGCATCGCCAGTGCCGCCGGTTCGTTCGGTCAGTTCGCCATGTTGCCGGGCACCCTGGGCTTGATCGGTTGGCTCGGCTGGTCGACGGCGTTGTTGGTGCTGGGCCTGCTGGTGGCCCTGATCGTGCCGCTGGCGGGCATGATCAAGGATCACCCACTACCGGCGGTCGGCCATGAGCAGACCCTGCGTGAGGCGTTGCGCGAGGCCTGTGGTCATTCCGGCTTCTGGTTGCTGTCGCTGGGTTTTTTCGTCTGTGGTTTTCAGGTGGTGTTCATCGGCGTGCATTTGCCGGCTTATCTGGTCGACCAGCACCTGCCGGCGTTGGTCGGCACCACGGTGCTGGCGCTGGTCGGTTTGTTCAACGTGTTCGGTACCTACTTCGCCGGTTGGCTCGGCGGGCGCATGTCCAAGCCGCGCTTGCTCAGCGCCCTGTACCTGACGCGGGCAGTGGTGATCACGGCCTTCGTCATGGCCCCGCTGACGACCTGGAGCGCCTATGCCTTCGGTATCGCCATGGGCCTGCTGTGGCTGTCCACGGTGCCTTTGACCAACGGTACGGTGGCGACCCTGTTCGGCGTGCGCAACCTGTCGATGCTCGGTGGCATCGTCTTCCTGTTTCATCAGCTCGGCGCTTTTCTCGGTGGCTGGCTGGGCGGCTATATGTACGATCAAACCGGTAGCTACGAGCTGGTCTGGCAGATATCCATCCTCCTCAGTCTGCTGGCCGCCGCGCTGAACTGGCCGGTGCGCGAGCAGCCGGTGGCGCGTCTGCAAGGCGCTGGAGCCGAAGCATGAACACGCGATATTGGCTGGGCGGGGCTCTGGCCCTGGCCGCCGCCGCGCTGCTGGCGCTGATCTGGTGGGGCTGGCAGCAGGGCGGTCTGGCGTTTTTGCAGCTTGGGGTGGGCATTTGCTAAGCGCTGTGCCGGGGTAGCTGGATCTTCCCCAGTCGCTAGCTCGCCACACTCGCGCGGTGTTCACCCATCTGGGCGATGGGCCGCTAATTCTCACCTCCTTAGACTCTTGGCACGCCGGACGCAGTCTCCCGGCGTGCCCACAAGAAGAATAAAGGAGGCACCCATGCGTCGCGTATTCACTACAGCCCTGGCCGCACTGGCCCTGGCCGGAGCCGTCGAGGTCCAGGCCGGCTATACCCAGACCAAATACCCGATCGTGCTGGTGCACGGCATCACCGGTTTCGACACCATCGGTGGTTTGGTCAATTACTTCCACACCATTCCCTGGAACCTCGAACGCGACGGCGCCAAGGTGTATGTCGCCAGCGTCGCGGCATTCAACGACAGCGAACAGCGTGGTGCCGATCTGGCCCGGCAGATCGTGCCCTGGGCCGGCGCCAATGGTGGCAAGGTCAATCTGATCGGCCACAGCCAGGGTTCGCCGACTTCACGCGTGGCCGCGTCCTTGCGCCCCGATCTGGTGGCCTCGGTGACCTCGATCAATGGCGTCAACAAGGGCTCGAAAGTCGCCGATGTGGTCCGCGGGATCGTTCCGCCGGACAGTGCCATCGAAGGTGGTGCGAATGCCATTGCCGTCGCCCTGGGCGCGGTGATCAATCTGCTGTCCGGCAACAACAATCCGCAAGACGGCCTGGCCGCCCTGCAGACCCTGACCACACCCGGCACCGCCGCGCTGAACAGCCGCCACCCCTGGGGTGTGAACAACGCCAGCTACTGCGCCAAGTCGACTGAAATGCAGAACGTGCGGGGTTACAGCATCCGCTACTTCTCCTGGACCGGTAATGCCGCCTACACCAACATCTTCGATGCGGTCGATCCGTTCCTGGCCATCACCGGCCTGGCTTTTGGTAGCGAGAAAAACGATGGCCTGGTCGGTGTGTGTTCGACCTACCTGGGGCAAGTGCTCGGCGACAGCTACAACATGAACCACGTCGATGCGATCAACCACCTGTTCGGCATTCGTGGCTGGACCGAGCCGGTGTCGCTCTATCGTCAGCATGCCAACCGCTTGAAGAACAAGGGCGTCTGATTTTGCTGTGCTTGCGGGCTGCGCCGTGCGGCCCGCTATCGGGAGGTTCCATGCCTTTGCCCCTGCGTTACCTCGGCCTGGTGGTGGCGTTGGCCGCCAGCGTCGCGGCAGTGACCCTCTATTGGCAGTGGCCGACGGCCGTCGTGCCTGTGGCCAGTTCCGCCACGCTGGCCGTACCGGCCGCCGTAACCAGCGTGCCCAGCCCCATGCTCAGCCAGGCCGCACCTGCCTCGAAAACGCGCGCCATGCCAGCTCCGCTGGTGCCGAGCATGGCCGATACCGAGGTCGACGGCGAGCTGAAGACCGACAGCGCCGGCAACCTGCAACTCGACCTGGCCCTGCGTGATTACTTCGATTATTTCCTCAGCGCGGCCGATCAGGCCGGGCTGGAAGCCTCGGTCGAGGCCTTGCTGGCCGACGCCAACGCGCGCTTGCAGGAGCCCGCCCTGGGACAGCTGATAGGCCTGCTGGGCGATTACCTGGAGTACAAACGCGCCAGCCTGGCATTGCTGCGGCAACCGTTGAGTGTGCAACAGCAGGCTCAGCCGCAGGACCAGCTGGCCGTCCTGCAACAGGCGTTTGACAGCCTGGCCCAATTGCGTCGGGCCCACTTCTCGGCTGGCGCGGTGGAGGCCCTGTTTGGCGCCGAGGAAGCCTATGCGCGTTACACCCTAGACAGCCTGGCCGTACACAACCGCGATGATCTCAGCGCGCAGGGCAAGGTCGAGGCGCAGGAACGCTTGCGCGCGCAACTGCCTGACGCCATGCGCGCCAGCGAGGAGCGGCAGAGCCTGGCCCTGACGCAACAGGCGCAGAGCGAGCAGCTGTGGCGCGAAGGGGCGAGTGAGCAACAGGTGCGCCAGTTCCTCAGCCTGACTTATGATCCAGCGACGGTCGAGCGTCTGCTCGTCGAGCAACGCAACGAGCGAGCCTGGCAGCAACACTACGCGGCGTATCGGCAAGAACTGGCCAGCCTGCAAGGCAATGGCCTGAGCCCTACCGACCGGCAGCGCGAGCAGCAGCGCCTGCGTCAGCGTTTGTTCAGCGCCGAGGACCAGCACCGAGTGGACACCTATGACGCGATTGCCGCCAAGCAACAGGACACCGCCAACCCCGACCTCTGAGTCCGCCGTCAGCCCCATCAGCCTGTCGCCTGATGGGACGCGCCGGCCGGAGCCATTGTTAGCCACGACGTTTGCCGGCGGCAGCCGATGAATCTGGAGCAGGAGGAACGCCTGCTGCTCGCGCAGCAGCGTCGTGGCTATAACCGTCTGCAGTTCGCCGCAGTGCTGGAACAGGGCTTTGTCGAGCACCGCGTGCAGCGCATGCGTCGGCGGCTGCTGTTGATCGCCAGTACGGCGATAGTCTTTCAACTGATCTATACCGGCCTCGACCTGGCGCTGATGCCGCTGACGGTCAGCCTGTCGGTCATGCCGCTGCGCCTGCTGGGGATCCTCGTGGTCCTGCTGGCAATCGTCTATTGCCGGCGCCCACAGAGCCCGCCGCGTCGCGCGTTGCTCGCCTACACCGGCGCCTATGCGCTGAATGGCGCCTGCGTTGCGCTGATCATTCACCTGTGTTGGGCCCAGGGCGTGGCCATGCCCTATGACGGGCTGTTCCTGATAGTGCTATTCGGCTATGTGCTGCTCGGCGTGTCGTTTCGCGCCGTGAGCCTGGCCGCTTGGGGCTTCTGTGCGGTGTTTCTGCTGCTCGGTCTGCTGTTGACCGAAGCGGGTGCCGCGTTGGCTTACCAGGCCTTGTTTCTGCTCTGCGCCAACTTGATCGGCAGTGGCGGTGCCTATCTGCAAGAGCACGGTCAGCGCGGCGCCTGGCTCAATCTGCGTCTGCTCGACTTGGCCCGCCAGCGCGCCGAAACCGATGACGCGCGCAAGTTGCGCCTGCTGGCCGCCGCCAGCCACGACCTGCGCCAACCCCTGAATGCCATGGGGCTGTACGCCCAGCATCTGCTGGAACAGAGCCAGGAGCCGAGCCTGCATCGCGTCAGCGGCCAGTTGGCGACCTCGGTGGAGCAACTCAGCCGCTTGCTGCAATCGATGCTGGATTACACCCGCCTGACGCTGCCCGGTGGTGTGCAGGTGAATGCCGAGGCCTTTGCCCTGCG
This sequence comes from Pseudomonas sp. SJZ079, assembly GCF_007993865.1. Taxonomy (GTDB): domain Bacteria; phylum Pseudomonadota; class Gammaproteobacteria; order Pseudomonadales; family Pseudomonadaceae; genus Aquipseudomonas. Next base: position 72,505 of record NZ_VIUH01000013.1, read on the forward strand.
TCCGTTGCTCGAGCGCTTGAGCGGCGAGGCGCGCCATGAGGCGCGGGTACAGGGCATCGAACTGGAGCTGCACTGCACTGAGCTGTGGGTGCGCAGCGACCCGCTGTTGCTCGAGCGGATGCTGCGCAACCTGCTGAATAATGCCTTGCGCCATTCCCGGGCGGGACGGGTGTGGATCGGTGCTCGGGAAGATGGCGGCGTGGTGCTGCTGGAGGTGGGCGACGATGGCCGTGGTTTGGCGGCAGAGGAACAGACGCGGGTCTTCGAGGAATTCAGTCAGTTGGATAACCCGGGGCGCAATGCCGAGCGCGGCCTGGGTTTGGGCCTGGCCATCGTCCAGCAGCTGGCGACCTTGCTGGAGCATCCGCTGCAACTGCATTCCAGCCCGGGGCAGGGTGCGCGCTTTACGCTGCGTCTGCCGTTCGCAGCGGCGGGCGAACGGCAGCCCGTCGTGGCGGTTGGCGCTGCGCTGAACGGTCGGGTGTTGCTGCTGGAAGACGATGACGCCGGGCGCGAGGCGCTGTCCGGCTTATTGCGCCGTTGGGGTTGTCAGGTGTGGGCTTGCGCCGATCTGGATGAGGCCTTGCAGTGTCTGGCGCAGGCGGCGCCCCAGCTGCTGCTCAGCGATTACCGACTGGCGGCGCAGGAGGATGGCTTACGCGCTATCGAGCGTCTGCGCGAGGAGGCTGGGCGGATGTTGCCGGCGCTGCTGATCAGTGCCGACCTCACGCCCGAGTTGCAGGAACGTTGCATCCCCGCGCACGTCACCCTGCTCGGCAAACCGTTGCTGCCCGCGCGTTTGCGTCAGGCCCTGATGATATTGCTACCGGCTGTGCCTGCGGGCGGCGGGCCATTGCAAGAGCGGGCCAGCCAGTAGCCCGGATGAAATCCGGGGAAGTTTATCGCCGGCTAAACCGCTCCTGGATTGCGCCAGGGCTTATCCGTGCTACGAGAGCTGGGCAAGGTGGATGAGGCCTTTTTCATTCGTCATTTTTCATCCACCAATGGTCGTTCCCGCTCCGTTTAGGCATGCAGCACGGACGCTCTGCGGCCGGATGAGCGGTGGCCTTGGCGCCTACAGCCAGCCGCGTTGCCGCGCCGCATTCACGCAGGCGGTGCGGTTGTGCACGTCGAACTCCTGAAACAATGCCTTCAGGTGAGTCTTTACCGTGTCTTCCGAGACCCCCAGCCGACGGCAGATGGCCTTGTTCGGCAAACCGTCGGCCAGCAGCAGCAGGATTTCCTGTTGGCGTGGTGTCAGTGGCGGTTTGTCGCCGGTGGCCGGCGCCTGCAAGGTCTCGCCCAGCAGCACACGGGTGACGGCCTGGCGCAGATCGTCGCCATCGGCGCTTTTTGGAATAAAGCCCAAGGCGCCGGCCGCCAGTGCCGCCTGGGCGTCCAGGTTGGAGTCGCTGGCGCTGAGAATCGCCACCGGGGTCATGCGGCCTTGCCGTTGCCAGCGTTGCAGCAGCTCCAGGCCGGGCAGGTCCGGGAGGCGCAGGTCGAGCAGAATCAGATCGAAATCATGCTGGCGCAGGCAGGCTTCAGCCTCGTCGGCGTTTTGCGCAGTATGGATGTGCAGGTCAGGGCAGAGCGGGGCGAGGGCCAGGCTGAGGCCGTCGAGAAAGATCCGGTGGTCATCCACCAGCAACAGGCGCAGCTGTTCGGGTAAGGCAGTACAGAGTGTGGTCATGGCGGCGTGTTCTTGTGTTTATAGTCGCCGCGCGAGTTTAGCCTAAAGTGCTCGCTGAATTAGAAGCGGTAGGTCACTTGTGTACCCAAACCATGGGCGGTGTTCTTGTACGTGGAGCGGTAAGCCCCTTTGGTCGCGCTGACATGGTTGATTTCGGTGTCGTCTTCCATCAGGTAGGAGTAGGCGACATCGATGCTCATCTGGTCACTCGGGCTCCAGCCAGCGCCCAGGCTGAGGATGGTGCGATCGCCGGTGGGGATGCGCGGTGAACGGTCGGCATTGTTGGTCGGCGACTGGTCAACGGCCAGGCCGGCGCGCAGCGTCCAGTGCGGGTTCAGCTTATACGCCGCGCCCACGGCATGGGCCCAGGTGTCATGCCAGTTCTGCGCTTCGGTGATGGTGCTGAGATTACCGGCGAGCAAACCGCCGACGCCCTGGTTATCCACGCGAATCTCTTCCAGCCGGCTCCAGCGAGTCCAGGTGCTGCCGGCGTACAGCGTCCAGTCGGCGTTGAGCTCATGGGTGATGGAGAGGTCCACGGACTCGGGGGTGGTCAGCTCCAGCGAGGCGTCGTAGGTACCCGCCGATGAGCCGATCACAAAGCCGGGACCTGCCACTTCTGTCTCGCCCTTGAGGCGGTATTCGACCTTGGAGTGATAGGTCAGGCCGAAACGGGTCTGGGCGTTCAGCTCGAACAGCACGCCGGCGTTGTAACCCAGCGCCAGGTCGTCGCCCTTGATCTTCACTTCGCCGTCGCCGGCACCCGGTAGCGGGTTGCGCAGGGCCGAGGTGAGTTCGCCGTCGATGCGGTTGATGGTCGGGCCAAAGCCGAACGACAGCTGGTCGTTGAAGCGGTAGCTGAGGGTCGGTTGCAGGGTCACCACGCGCACTTCGCTGCGCTTGCCGTAATAACGGCCCTGGAAGTTGTCTTCGTAGTCGGTGATCAGGCCGAAGGGCACGTACAGGCCGAGGCCGAAGGTCCAGTTCTCGTCCAGCGGTTTGACGTAATAGCCCATGGGCGCGCCGACCAACGGCACCATGTCGCCGTCGTTGCTGCCGGAGAAACTGCCGCTGGCATCGTCGATATCGGTTCTGGCATAGATCAAGGCAACGCCGCCGCTGACTTGCTCGCGCTTCAGGCGCGACATGCCGGCCGGGTTGCCGAATACGGTAGTGGCATCCTCGGCGGACGACGAACGACCAGCAAAGGCGCTGCCCATGCTGCTGACGCTTTGTTCGTTGATGGCAAAGCCGCCGGCCAGGCTATGACTGGACACTGCAGCAATGGCCAGGGCCAGGCTGGTTTTGAGGGCGTTGTTTTTCACAGGAGACTCCATCCGGGGTAAAGCGGGGCGCAGAAACTAGCAGGCTTTGCAGTGTCCGCCAAGTAACTGAAGCCCCCGGAATAGAGCGGTTTTGTCCTACAATTTGCGGAAGTACGCGGGTATTTGCAGTAATCGTGTTAGTTCGGGGGCGGACTGGTTGGCCCAGTTCGCCAGCGTGCCGAGTGGACTCAGGCGACTCGGCTGAGGTTGCCGATGCAGCGTTGCCAGGCCTGGATGAAGTCGCGGGTGCGGCCGTTAGGGTGAAACACCAGGCGCCAGATCCGGGCCAAGCCCAGCAGATCATCGGCGGCGGGCAACTCGGTGTGCTCGGTCTCGATCAGCATCCAGGCGATTGCGGTGGCATAGCGCAGGTTGACGGTCAGCTCCAGGTGCGGGGCGGCGAGAAAGGCGTGTTGGCTAGCCAGGCCGCGCACCTGGCTGGCCAGTTCCGGGTCGAGGGCCAGGTGCTGGTCCCATAGTTGTTGATGACGCAGCTCGGCGATGCGATAGAGGCCATGCCCGCGGCGATCGTCGAGGGCCGAGCCCAGTGCCGACTGGCTGGCGGCCGCACCCAGCAATAAGGCCTCGGCGCTCGCTGAGTGACGCCCCAGATAAATCAGGGTGGGGCGGATCACATGCAGGCATAACTCGCTGGCGGCAATTCCCATAAAGCCCTCGAGAAAGGTGTCCGGCAGGGCCTGGGCGCGTGGCAGCTTCTGTTCATTCTAGAGCGGCCCTACCGGAAGCGGGGGTTAGCCGCTTATGTTGAAGTGTAGTGCGACCTTTGCGCTGTAAAGGACTGTTTTTAAATTGTTTTCAGCTCTTGATTATTGCCTATATATCGCTTGGTGCTTAGCAGTAGGCCGTTTGGTTAGTTACCCGCTGGTCCGAAGACGCGCATTGTGGCGCGGCGCTGGCCGGGTCAATCGCCTGTGGCGACAGGTCGGCTCGGGTCGGTAATCCACTCGCTCCAGGAGCCGGCGTAGAGCGGCGCCAACGGGTAACCGGCGAGGCACAGGGCGAACAGGTTGTGGCAGGCGGTGACGCCTGAACCGCAATAGGCGACCAGCTCATTGGCGGGGCGTTGCTTGAGCTGCGCGGCAAAGCGCTGGCGCAGTTGCTCGGCGGGTAGAAAACGGCCAGTGCTGTCCAGGTTGTCGGTGAACGCCGCACATTGAGCGCCGGGAATATGCCCGGCGACCGGATCGAGCGGTTCCACTTCACCGCGAAAGCGCGGCAAGGCACGGGCGTCGAGCAGGGTCAGGTCCGGGCTGTGCAGGCGTTGCTGCAGTTGCTTGGCGCTGACCAGCAGGCTGTCATCCACTTGGCCCTGAAAGTCGCCAGGAGTAGCACTGAGTTGTATTCGTGTCAGTTGCAGGCCGGCCTCGCGCCAGGCCTTCAAACCGCCGTCGAGCAGGGAAACCCCCTCACGTTTGCCCAACCAGGCCAGCAGCCACCAGGCGCGGGCGGCAAAAGCGCCGGGGCCGTCGTCGTACAGCACCACCTCGCTGGCATTGTTCAAACCCCACTGCCGCAAGCGTTCGAGCAGTGCGGCCGGTTGCGGCAACGGGTGGCGGCCGGTAACGCCCTTGCTGATCGGCCCAGACAGGTCGCGCTCGAGATCGGCGAACTGCGCTCCGGCGATGTGCCCTTCATCGTAGCTGCGCTGGCCATAGGTCGGATCATCGAGGGCGAAGCGACAATCGAGAATCATTAGGTCGGGTTGTTCCAGGCGGGCATGCAGTGTGCTGGGCGTGATCAGTTGAGCGATGGGCATGGCAGGCCTCCTCGAGGCAAGGGCAGATCGAAAGCATGATAAACCGCGCCAGCGCTTATGCGCGCTGCGGGTATTGACGCGATGAACTGAAACCCATGGCTCAACCCATCGCGCGATTCATCGCAGAAAAAACGGCTGAGATTGAGGCGCAGCCGTGGCATTGTTTTCGGGATGAGTGCATGGCGGCAGGCCATCTCGCCCACTTCGTTTAATGGACGGGTAAACGCTAGAGTTTCTGCCTGCCGATTAAGTTAAGTGCGAGTCCCACCCTAAGGATTTCCAACGATGATCGATCTCAGCGCCTTCCCCATCACCCGTAAGTGGCCCGCCCGCTATCCCGAGCGCTTGCAGCTGTATTCGCTGCCAACGCCCAACGGGGTAAAGGTTTCGATCATGCTGGAAGAGACGGGTTTGCCCTACGAGGCGCACCGAGTCAGGTTCGATAGCCATGATCAGCTGTCGTCCGAATTTCTTTCGTTAAATCCCAACAACAAGATTCCGGCCATCCTCGATCCCAACGGACCGGAGGGCAAGCCGCTGCCCTTGTTTGAGTCGGGCGCCATTCTGATTTACCTCGCCGACAAGAGCGGACAGCTGTTGCCCGGCGACCCCCACGCGCGTTACCAGGCGCTGCAGTGGCTGATGTGGCAAATGGGTGGGATCGGCCCGATGTTCGGGCAGGTCGGCTTCTTCAACAAGTTTGCCGGCAAGGAGTTCGCCGACAAACGTCCTCGGGATCGCTACGTCGCAGAGTCGCGGCGCCTGCTCGCGGTGCTCAATCAGCGCCTGACGGATCACCCGTGGTTGCTGGGTGATACCTACTCGATTGCGGACATTGCCACCTTCCCCTGGGTGCGCAATCTGATCGGCTTCTACGAGGCGGGTGATCTGGTGGGTATCAGCGACTTTCCCCATGTCACCCGAGCCTTGACTGCATTCTTGAAGCGGCCGGCTGTGCAGCGCGGTTTAACCATTCCTGAGTAGCCATGGAGTGGCATGTATTTTTCTTGGCTCACTAGAGATTGGATCAATAGCCAGGCTAAACACGCGTGCAATTGATCGGGGACGATAGTCGGCCTTGCTTAATCTGAACGCCCGGGACGTACGCATTAATAAATTGGACATAGGCCCATGGATGAGGTGTTGGTGCAGCAGTTGCTGATTGTCATGGTTTTTACCTTGGTAGCCGGCATGGCCATGCCGCTTGGTGCGGGGTTGGCCAGTGTCGAGCGAATTCGGCCGCGTTGGCTGGAGGATGAGTTTCGGCACAGCGTGATCGCCTTCGGCGGCGGTGCGCTACTCGCCGCGGTGGCGCTGGTGTTGGTGCCGGAGGCGATCGAGAGTCTTAGCCCTGGGGCTGCCGCGCTGTGGTTTTGTGCGGGCGGCGCGGCGTTTATGGGGCTGGATATTCTGCTGTACCGCATGCAGACCTCGGCCAGCCAGTTGGCGGCGATGTTGGCGGATTTTGTTCCAGAGTCTCTGGCGCTGGGCGCCGCCTTTGCCCTTGGCGGGGAAGGCGCGATGCTGCTGGCCGGACTGATGGCGCTGCAGAATTTGCCGGAAGGCTTCAATGCCTATCGCGAATTGAACAGTTCGACCGCCTACAGCCGCTCGAAGATTATCCTGATGTTCAGCGCTATGGCGCTGCTCGGCCCGGTCGCCGGTGTGTCGGGGTATCTGTGGCTGGCGGATTATCCCTCGTTGGTGGCGGCGGTCATGTTGTTTGCCGCCGGCGGCATTCTCTACTCGGTGTTTCAGGACATCGCCCCCCAGGCCAAGTTGGACAAGCATTGGGCGCCGTCCTTTGGCGCCTTGCTGGGCTTTGTGCTGGGGATTGTCGGGCATATGTTTACTGTGGCGTAAGGGGCTCTGCTGTATCGTGCGGGCCCTTCACACTCAATCAGCGAAGAGACCGCGATGAAGCGCTTTGTACTACTGGATACGGTTCAGATCCCCGAGGATCGTGGAGCACTTTGTCTGTTCGAGTACGGCGAGGACTTCGTGATCAAGATCGCGGGTGGCGACGGCGGTCAGTTGATGAATACGCGCATGCACGGCTCCGAAGATGCGCTGGCGGCGATTCCCTGCAAGAAGGTCGCGGGCCGGCCGGGTTCACGGGTGCTGATCGGTGGTCTGGGCATGGGCTTCACCCTGGCCTCGGCCCTGCAACATCTGGGCAAGGATGCCGAAGTGGTGGTGGCCGAACTGGTGCCGGGGGTGGTCGAGTGGAATCGTGGGCCGTTGGGCGCCAAGTCCGGCTATCCGCTGCTCGATCCGCGTACCCGGGTGCTGCAGGACGATGTGGCCAAGCTGCTCAAGGCCGAAACCAGTGCCTATGACGCGATCATGCTGGATGTCGACAACGGCCCCGAAGGCCTGACCCAAAAGGGCAACAGCTGGCTGTACTCCGCCGAGGGGCTGCGCCACTGCCACCAGGCGCTACGGCCCAAGGGCATGCTGGCGGTGTGGTCGGCCAGCGCCGACCGCAAATTCGCCGACAAGGTGGCCAGGGCCGGTTTCAAGGTGGAGGAGGTGCAGGTCTACGCTCACGGCAACCGGGGCACGCGTCACACCATCTGGATTGCCGAGAAGCTTAAGTAGCTCGGCGCAGGAACATAAAAGCCCGCTACCGGTGACCCGGTCGCGGGCTTTTTACTGTGCAGTGCCAGCTAGCGGATTCTCAACTTGCCGATGCGGTCGTTGTCCAGGCTGCCGAAGTACAGGGAGTCGCCGACCGGCTTGACCGAGGTGACCATGCGCAGGTGGCTGCCACTGGTGTCGTGCAGGCTGCGGATGATCTCACCCTGTTCATTGAGCGCGATGGCAAAACCGTAGGGCACGGCTTTGGGCCACAGCGCGCGCGGCAGTTTGGCCAGTTGCGCCTTCAGCCAGGGATGGCGATGAAGGAAGTCGGCGTCGGCCTTGCGCGGCGACGGCAGGGCCACCCAGAAGGTGCCTGCCCGGTCGCCTTGCAGGTTGTCGGGCAGGCCCGGCAGGTTGTCGATGAACACATCGTGGGTGCCGGCTTTAGCGCCTTTCAGCCTATAGCGGGTGATGCGGTAGCGGTAGGTTTCGTTGACCAGGACGAAGTCTTCGTTGGCCGACAGCGCCACGCCGTTGGCGAAGTACAGGTCCTGGAGCAGTACCTTGGTGACGCCGGTGGCGGGATCGTAGCTGAGTAGACGGCCCCAGGGGCGGGCCTCGAGCAGGTCGAGCAGGTAGTCCGGTTGTTCGAAACGCTGGCTGGCGTCGCTGAAGTAGATGGTGCCGTCGCTGGCGATATCCAGGTCATTGGTGAAGCGCAAGGGTACGCCCTCGGCCTCGGTGGTCAGCACCTTGATCTGCCCTTGCGGGGTTATCGACAGCAGGCCCTTGTAGGCGTCGGCGACAATCAGATTGCCGGCGGCATCGAAGTCCATGCCCAGAGGGCGGCCCTGGGTGTCGGCGAAGGGTTCGACGCTGTCATCGGCCTCGATGCGCACGATGGTGCCGTCGTGCAGGCCGCTGTAGACCCGGCCCTGAGCATCCACGGCCGTGTCTTCGGGGCCATGTATCTGGCCTTTGCCGAGCAGTTGGGCCTTCATCAGCGTGTCGTTGGGCTCCAGTACCCCGGTCATGGCGGGCGCTGTCGGTGCCTCCCAGGCGAGTGGCTCGATCGGACTGGGGGTTATCGCCAGGTAGATGGCCAGGGCGGCGATCATCAGGGCGAGCAGGCCAAGCAGTTTCTTCATCCTTGTTATTCCTTGTGCTGAAGCGGACCGATTGGCGTCAGGTTACACAGTTAGTCGGCGTCTGTGAGGGCCAGAGACAGTGGCCGTACTCGACTTATTCCAAAACGCTGGGCACCCGCGCCGGGTCGCCCAGGCATTCGGCCAGACGGTCGTACACCAGGCGAATGCGCGCGGGCACCGGGCCGCGTTGCGGCCGGTAGAGGAACAGCTCCCAGGGAGGCGGCCGCTGCTCGTCGAGTACGCTGCACAGTTGGCCGCTGCGAATCGCCGGCAACACCAGGTAGCTGGGCAGTTGACCGATGGCCAGCCCGGCCAGTACGGCGTCGAGTTCGGTCTCCTGATCGTCGGTGGTGAAACTGGGGTTAGCCGGTTGCAGGTGCCGGCCCTTGTCGAAGTACCAGGGCCAGGCACGGCCACTGCCACGGTCGACCAAGGCGCTGGTGGGCAAGTTGTGCAGGTCTTCGATGCTGGCGGGACTACCGGTTTTCGCCAGCAGTGCCGGGGTCGCCACCGTGAGCAGGGGAATTTTTGCGACCGCACGGGCGATGTAGCTGCGATCGCGGATAAAGCCGATGCGCACGCCCATGTCGATTTGCGCGTCCACCGCGTCGGTCATCAGGTCCGAGAGGCGCAGGTCGAATTCGATCTGCGGATAATTGGCGATCAACTCGCCGAGCAGCGGCAGGACGAAGCGCCTGCCGACCGCGTTGGGCGCGGTGATGCGTACGCGTCCGGCCAGCTCGGTGGCGGACGGTCGAGTATGGCGCTGGAACAATTGATCGAAGCTGCTCAGGGTTTGCCGCGCCTGGCTGGCCAGCTGTTCGCCGAACGCAGTGATCTGTACCTGACGGGTGCTGCGGTGAAACAGCAGCTCACCGAACAGGGCTTCCAGTTCCTTGATTGCCCGGGTCACGCTTTGTGGCGAGATTCCCAGGCGGCTGGCGGCCTCGCGAAAGTTGCCGGTTTCTGCAGCGACCGCGAAGATCCGCAGCATTTCCATCCGATTGAGCACGTTTTTGCTCCTGTGTGAGCGTGGATAATTCCATATTATGGAATTTCGAAATCCTATCTCTTCCATTCAGCGGATGAACAGCACTGCGCATACTGACTGTCATGCAGGAATCTTCCTGCGTCTTCCCGCTAGGTTGAGGAGAACAGCATGAGCAACAACATTTCCGGAAAAGTCGTGGTCATCACCGGTGCCAGCAGCGGTCTGGGCGAAATCACCGCGCGTCATCTGGCCGCGCTGGGTGCCTCGGTGGTGCTTGGCGCACGGCGCAAGGAAAATCTCGACAGCATCGTCAGTGAAATCACCGCCAAGGGCGGTAAAGCCGTGGCCTTCACCACCGACGTCAGCGTGCCGGCGCAAGTCAATGCGCTGATCCAGGGGGCATTGGACAGCTTTGGGCGCATCGATGTGCTGGTCAACAACGCCGGGTTCATGGCCATTGCGCCGATGGCGCAGGGGCGCACCGACGAATGGGAGCGGATGATCGACATCAACATCAAGGGCGTGCTCTATGGCATCGCCGCCGCGTTGCCGCACATGCAGAAGCAGAACAGTGGGCACATCATCAATATCGCCTCGGTAGCCGGGATCAAGGTCTTCGCCCCGGGCGGCACCGTGTACAGCGGCACCAAGTACGCGGTGCGCGCGATCACCGAAGGGCTGCGCATGGAAGTGGGCGGTAACATCCGCACCACCATCATCTCCCCCGGTGCGGTGGATTCCGAACTCAAGCACGGCAGCTCCGATGAGGCTTCGAGCAAGGCGGTCAAGGACTTCTACCAGCAGGCCATTCCATCCGACTCGGTCGCCCGCGCCATCGCCTATGCCATCGAACAGCCGGCCGAGGTGGAAATCAACGAAGTGGTGCTGCGCCCGACCATGCAGGATTTCTGATCGGGGACTCAATGCCCCGGTAACGGGCGAGGGCGATATATACTGCGCGGCATTCTAGATGGGAGCGCCGCGTGGCTATTGATATTCGTTGGATCCGTGACGACGCCAGCCTGGCGCAACACTGCGCCGACTGGCAGTGTCTGCCGTTCGTCGCCGTCGACACCGAGTTCATGCGGGTCGACACCTTTTATCCAATCGCCGGCCTGTTGCAGGTCAGCGAAGGCGAGCGGGCCTACCTGATCGACCCGCTGCTGATCGAAGACTGGGCGCCGTTCTCGGCACTACTGCATAACCCGGCGGTGGTCAAGGTGCTGCACGCCTGCAGCGAGGACCTGGAAGTCTTCCTGCGCCTGACCGATAGCCTGCCGGCCCCTCTGTTCGATACGCAACTGGCTGCCGCCTACCTCAATCTCGGTTTCTCCATGGGCTATTCGCGCCTGGTGCAGACCGTGCTGAACATCGAGCTGCCGAAGGGCGAGACCCGCTCCGACTGGCTGCAGCGCCCGCTGTCCGAGACGCAGATCAGCTACGCGGCCGAGGATGTGCTGCACCTGGCAGAGGTGTACGCGGCGCTGCAGGCGCAGCTGTCGCCGGAGAAGAACGCCTGGGTGCTGGAGGACGGCGCAGAACTGGTGCTCAACCTGCGCCGTGAAGTTGACCCCAACGAGGTGTACCGCGAGGCCAAGCTGGCCTGGAAACTGTCCCGTGCGCAACTGGCGGTGCTGCGCGAACTCTGCGCCTGGCGCGAACGCGAGGCGCGGGCGCGCAACCAGCCGCGCAACCGGGTGATCCGCGAACATTCGCTGTGGCCGATCGCGCGTAACCAGCCGGACAACCTGGTCGCGCTGGCGCGCATCGATGACATGCACCCGAAAACCATACGCCGCGACGGTGAAACCCTGCTCAAGTTGATCAAGGACGCCGCCGCCACGCCAGCGGCCGAATGGCCCGAGGCGTTGCCCGAGCCGCTACCGCTGGAAGCCTCGACGCTGCTGAAAAAACTGCGTGCGATCGGTCAGCGCGAAGGCGAGCGCTTGAACATTGCGCCGGAAATCATGCTGCGCAAGAAAACCCTCGAAGCTCTGCTGAAAAGCGGCTACCCCCATGGTCCCTACCAGCTGCCGGACTCTCTGCGCGGCTGGCGTCGTGAATTGATGGGCCAGGCGCTGCTCGATTGCCTGGCCAGTGAAGGAGAATCCGCGTGAAACGCATCTGTTCCATCTACAAGAGCCCACGCAAGAACGAGATGTACCTCTACGTGCTGAAAAGCGATGCGCTCAAGCGTGTGCCAGAAACCTTGCTGGCGGCGTTCGGCCAGCCGATCCATACCTTCGATATGGTGCTCAGCCCCGAGCGCAAGCTGGCGCGCGAGGATATTCAGCAGGTGCTGGAGAACCTAGACGGGCAGGGTTATCACCTGCAGATGCCGCCGCCGGAAGATGAATACATCGAGCATCTGCCGGACGAATTGCTGCGCCGCAACGATCCGGTCTGACCGCTCATCGTTCATGGGGGAGAGCCGCATGCGCCTGTTGATCGCCGAGACCGAGCATGCTCGCTACGCCGAGTTGCTGCGTCAGGCGGCGCCTGAGCTAGAGCTGTACGGCAGTGCCGATCCCGCCGAGCTGGCGCATTGGGCCGGTAGCTGTCCCGTGTGGCTGGGTGAGCCGGATCGACTCGCCGAGGTGCTGCGCCTGGGCCACAAGCCGCAGTGGCTGCAGTCGACCTGGGCCGGGATCACCCCCTTGTTGGCCGCGGACCTGCCGCAGGATTACCGGCTGACCCGCGCGGTGGGCATCTTCGGTCAGGTGATGGCCGAGTATGTACTGGCTCACCTGTTGGCCCATGAGCGTCAGCTGTTCGCTCGCGCCGCCGCGCAGGCCGAGCAGCGTTGGGACAACCGCCTGCCGCACAGCCTGGCCGGGCGCCGCGCGCTAATTGTCGGTGCAGGTGAGATCGGCCTGAGCGTGGCGCAGTTCCTCGCGCCGTTCGGACTGGAACTGACTGGCGTGGCCAGTCAGGCGCGGAGCCTGGCACCGTTCGCCGAGGTGGTCGGGTTGGCGGATTTGCCCCGCGTGGCCGCCGAGGCCGACTACCTGATCAACCTGCTGCCGGACACCCCGGCCACCTGGGGCATCTACGACGCGGCACTGTTCGCGCAACTCAAGCCCAGTGCACTGTTTATCAATGCCGGGCGTGGAGTGGCGGTGGTCGATGCCGCGCTGGTCAATGCGTTGGAGCTGGGCCAGTTGGCCGGCGCGGTGATCGACGTCTGTCGCCAGGAGCCGTTGCCGACAGGCCATCCGTTCTGGAGCGCGCCGCGCCTGCTGCTGACCGGGCACAGCTCCGCGCCAACCCAGCCGCGATTGATGGCACAGCTGTTTCTCGACAATCTGGCGCGTTATCGCAGTGGCACCGAGTTGCAGGGCTTGGTGAATTTCGCCCGCGGTTACTGAGCGGCAGATAAGTAGCCCGGATGAAATCCGGGAGGCGTCCCTCGCCCACCACTCACCGATTAACGGTTTCCCGGATTGCATCCGGGCTACGGGGCTTGGCAGCCTGTGGCGACAGGCGGTTTGACCCGCTTGCCGTTCGGCATTGCGGCCTTGGCCCGGGACAGGCGCCGCGCTAGACTGCCGGCCTTTTCGCCCGTCACTCGTACCCTTCGCCATGGCCGCCAAAGTCGAACCCTTCTGGAAACGCAAAACCCTCGAACAACTCGATCAGGACGAGTGGGAGTCGTTGTGCGATGGCTGCGGCCTGTGTTGCCTGCAAAAGCTCGAAGACGAGGACGACGGCAGCGTCTATTACACGCGCATCGCCTGCAAGTTGCTCGATCTGAACAGTTGTCGCTGCAGCGACTACGCCAACCGTAGCCAATTCGTTGCCGATTGCATCCAGCTCACGCCAGCCCAGGCCGACCAGTTCCAGTGGCTGCCGCCGACCTGCGGTTACCGCCTGGTCAGCGAAGGCAAGGACTTGCCGCTCTGGCACCACCTGGTGTGCGGTGACCCGGAGGCGGTGCACCTCGAGCGTATTTCCCAGTCCGGACGCATGCTCAGTGAGAACAGCGTGGCCGAGGATGACTGGGAGGATTACCTGATTTTCCGCTCCGGTTGACGACTGTTCCTGCGGGCATGGAATTGTCTGGCCTATGCTCGGTCTATGCCTGACCTAAACCGCTCCGCCAAGGAAGTGCCTGCCATGTCGATTCACCGCAGCTTGTTGTCAGTCGTGTTGTTGAGCCTGAGCGCGTCGTTGTGGGCAGCCACAAAAGTTGATCTGGATTATCGGGTGCGTTTCTTGCCAGAGAGCGACCAGGCCGAAGTCAGCCTGACGCTGGAGAGGGGCGAGCAGGTTGTTAGCCTGGATTTCGACCTGGGCGATAAGGGCTACTACAGCGACTTCAGTGGCGACGGTCAATGGACTCAGGACACTCCCGAACGAGGCCTGTGGCAGCCGGCGAAGGGCAAGGCGACGCTGACTTACCGGGTGCGTGTCAGCCATCCACGGGGCGATCAGCGTTTCGATGCGCGCATGACTGAGGATTGGGCCCTGATTCGCGGTGACGATCTGGTACCCAGCGCCAAGTTGCGCCAGCAAGAGAAGACCGAACTGGTCGCGCGCTTGCAGTTCGAACTGCCGAAAGGCTGGCGTGGCGTTGAAACCGGTTGGCCGCGGATCGGTACGAACAAGTTTCGTATCGACAATCCATTGCGTAAGTTCGACCGCCCAACCGGCTGGATAGTCGCCGGCAAGATTGGCACGCGCCGGGCCCGGCTCGGCGAGACCGACGTGACCATCGCCGCGCCAGTGGGTGAGGGCATGCGCCGCATGGACGTACTCACGCTGCTGACCTTCGTCTGGCCGGAAGCGCAGGCGGTGTTCCCGCGCGATCCAGACAAGCTGCTGATCGTCGGGGCTGGTGATCCGATGTGGCGCGGCGGCCTGTCGGCGCCCAATTCCTATTTCATGCACGCCGATCGTCCGCTGGTCAGCGAGAACGGTACCAGCTCCCTGGTGCATGAACTGGTCCACGTATTCAGTCACATTCAGGGCACCGACAAGAGCGACTGGATCAGCGAAGGGCTGGCCGAGTACTACGCCATCGAGCTGATGCGTCGCGCCGGTGGCATGAGCGAAGACCGCTACCAGAAGGTGCGCGAGCAGCTGATCAAGTGGAGCCGCCCGGTGAAATCCCTGCGTAGCGCGCACTCCAGCGGTCCGATCACCGCCCGTGCGGTGTTGCTGATGCAGGAGCTGGATCGTGAGATTCGTCAGGCGACCAAAGACAGCCAAGCTCGCTCGCTGGACGATGTAACCCGTGGTTTGATGCGCTTGGACAGGGTCAGCACCAAGGACTTCATTGAGATTACCGAGAACGTCATGGCGGGCCCTTCCAAGGTGCTGGATACGCGGCTGCTGCGTTAACCCGGCGCAGGTCTGGCCGCTATCGGCTGAAGCGTCAAGGCTGGGTCACGCCCCATCGGCCACTAGGCTCATGTGGGGTTGGCGCGCACTCCGCTATCCTATGAATAGCGCGTTCATCGACTGGGAGGCCGAGCCATGAGCCACAAACACCGGAGTCTCCTGTACTCGATTTTCCAGGATCCGCTGCACAGCAATATCCACTGGCGTGAGGTCGAGTCGCTGTTGCATCACCTCGGCGCCACGGTCGAGCCGATCCTGGGGGCTCGCTTTCGGGTGGTGTTGAATCAGTACGAGTTCTTTCTGCATCATCCGCACCACAGCAACGAGTGCAGCAAGCAGGAAATCAAACACCTGCGCGAATGCCTGGCCATCGCAGGAATGACGCCGTCGGGCTATGACGAGAAGTTTGGCTGAGCGAGACAACCCGCAGTCTGAACGCCACAGCATGCTTGGGCTGCATCGATGCGGAATGAACAAGGCGCATGGCACGTTGGTTGATGCTCACAGGCGCGGCGCTGTTGCTGCTGGGTCTAACGTTGCACTTTGCGCCCTGGCTGCTGCACTGGTTCGGCCGCTTACCCGGCGACCTCCGGATAGCGTCCGCGCGTGGCAAGGTATTCATTCCACTGACATCGATGCTGATTGTCAGCATTGTCGTCACGCTGCTGATCAACCTGCTCAGGCGTTGACCCGGAGCCGGCTGCACAACCTCGGCTTTCTGCCAACCTATTGCAATGTCACTAGTCGCAGCTGCAGCCGCAGTCTCAACCCGACAGGCTACTTGAACTTGGGTCCTGACTTGGTGTTGTTGCCCTTGGCCAGGCGGTCATAGAGCACCACGTTGACCGTGGCAGCGAGGTTCATGCTGCCCTGGGTCGGCACGTACACCACGTCTTCGCACCAGTCGCGGATGCTCTTGTCCAGGGAACCGTCTTCCGGGCCGAAGAAATAGATGGCCCGATCCGGGTGGGTGTATTCCGGCAGTGGCCGCGCGCCCTCGACCAGCTCTACCGCGACCGGGGTGCAACCCAGGGGAATGATGCTTTGCAGGTCGTCGATGGCGATCAGCGGAATATCCAGGTGGACCCTTTTAGTGTCGGTGACGAAGTCCTTGGCACGGGCATAGCGCGTACCGCTGTAGAACACCGAGTTGACGCCATAGCAGCCGGCGGCGCGCATCACCGAACCGACGTTTTCCGGTGACTTGGGGTTGGACAGGCCAATGCAGCAGTATCGTTTCTTCGCCACGGAATGGGCCCTTTATGCAAAGGGCGTAATTATACGGCGTGTGGCCGGCGGCGGCTTATTCTTTGCTTTTCAACAGTGCGGCAAGGTCGGCGAACGCCTTGTGGGTCGATTTAGGCCCTTGCTGACTGGCGGTCGAGCCTTCGCTGAAGTACTGCTGGTCGGTGTAGCGCGAATGTTCGTTGTCGTGACAGAACAGGCACAACAGCTCCCAATTGGAGCCATCTTGCGGGTTGTTGTCATGATTGTGGTCGCGGTGATGCACGGTCAGCTCGCTCAGGCGTTTGCCGGAAAACTCGCGGGCACAACGTCCGCAGACATGCGGGTACATCTTCAGCGCTTTGTCCCGGTAACCTTCTTCACGGCTGCGCTGAGCCTCGGCGAGGATGCGGTCGAGCTTGGCGGTGGGCGATGCTTTGTCTGAACTCATGAGGGTGTCCGTAGTTGGCTGCAGGTGCTTAGCAGGCCGTTGAAAAACTACTGCGCTCAGCTATGCAGCGGTGAAATCAGGCTCTAACTGCTTATTTACAGCTCGTAAACTCCACTTTTCGCCTGATTTCGCCTTGCCTAGCCGTCGCTCGCTGCATTTTTTAACGACCTGTTATGGTTAGTTTAGTCCTGCCGGCGGTCGGCGAGAACAGCTGGCGGGCACTTATCGCCTGGCGTGCGGCCCAATGCCAGAGAGTCTCGCTGATGGAGGTGGACGATGCGCTGGCCCAGAACAGGGCTACTGTGCCTGAGCATGGTGTGCAGCGCGGTGGTGCATGCGCAGAACGATCGACTGCCTACGCCCTATGATCGTCCGGCTGGCGCGCCCGGTACGGCGACGCCACAACCCTTCCAGGTGCCGCAGCCGCGTCATGTACCGAGCGTTGCACCGAACAATCCGCCGCTGCTCAACCGCGATGGTGATCGCAGCGGTCTCGCCCCCAGCCTGCCCAGCGGCACCCTGGCCCCGTCAGATAGCGAGCTGCCGCTGTTGCAGCAGCAATTGCGGCGTAATAGCCAGGGCAGGAAACCGCCGAGCAAGGGTGCCGACTGAGTGCCATTGCTCATGGGTTGCCAGCCGCAGTGACCGCTCCGCCTAGAGCTGCTGCTCGACCAGTTGGCCATCGACCATGCGCAGGCGTTTGGACATGGCCACGGCGATGGCGCGGATCAGCTTGGCGGCGGACTTCGGTGCCTCCTGCAGCATCTTGTCCAGCGAGTCCTTAGCCAGCACCAGCAAGGTGCAGTCGCTGACCGCAAGGCAGCTGGCCGAGCGTCTTTCGCCATCCAGTACCGCCATTTCACCGAAGGCGCGGCCCTTGTGCAGCTTGGCGAGTTCGACCTGTTCGCCACTGGAGTTGGTCTTGCGGACCGACACCGCGCCGAAATGAATAATGCACATGAAGCTGCCTGCATCACCTTCATTGCAGATGATTGCATCCGGCTTGAACTGGCTGATGTTGAAATAGCTCGCCACGCTCAGCACTTCGCTTGGCGAAAGGCTATTGAACAGGCCACAGTCCAGGAGCATGTCGCGGATTTCGTCGATCAAGTAAGAACTGTCTGGCATCGGTCTTCTGCTTGGCGGTTAGAGGTGAGCGGGTCCGAGTATGACCTGACTCAGTAGCTTCGGGCTTGCCGACGGTCACACATTAGCGGCTGTGAGCGTGCGCCGAATAAAGTCACCGTTAGTTTAGCCTGAGTACCTTGAGCAGAAAGGCGTATTCCAAGGCCACATCCTTCAACGCCTGGTAGCGCCCACTCATGCCGCCATGGCCGGCGCCAAGGTCGGTTTTCAGTAGCAGCAGGTTGTCGTCGGTCTTGTTGGCGCGCAGTTTGGCCACCCATTTGGCCGCCTCCCAGTACTGCACACGACTGTCGTTGTAGCCAGCGACAGCGAGCAGTGCCGGATACGCCTGAGCCCTGACGTTCTCGTAGGGGGCGTAGCCTTTGATTCGCTGGTACACCTCAGGCTCATGCGGGTCGCCCCATTCGTCGTACTCGGTCACGGTCAGGGGCAACTCGGGGTTCTGCATGGTGTTAAGCACGTCGACGAACGGCACTTCGGCCACGGCCGCGGCGAACAGCTCCGGGCGCAGATTGAGCACCGCGCCGATCAGCAGGCCGCCGGCGCTACCGCCGCTGATCGCCAGTTGGTTTGGCGTGGTGTAACCACCAGCGATCAGGTGTTCGGCGCAGGCGATAAAGTCGTTGAAGCTGTTGGCCTTGTGCTGCAGTTTGCCGGCACGGTACCAGGCTTCACCCAGTTCGCCACCGCCGCGGACATGGGCGATGGCGAAGACGAAGCCGCGATCGAGCAGGCTCAGACGCGCGTGGGAAAACCAGGGGTCCAGGCTTTCGCCGTAGGCACCATAGCCATAGAGATAAAGTGGTGCCGGCTGACCGAGTACGTCACGCTTGGCCACCAGGCTGATGGGCACCTGGGTGCCGTCCGCTGCAATCGCCCATAGACGTTGGCTGACATAGGCATCGGCGTCGAATGCACCCTCCACAGGCGTTTCCTTGAGCACTCGTTGTGCGCCGTCAGCCAGGGTCAGTTGGCGGATCTGGGTCGGGCGGTTGAGCGCCTCGTAGCGCAGGCGAATTTCCTTGCTGTCGAACTCCAGGCTGTCTTGCACGTACAGGCTGTAGGCGGCATCCGGAAGCTGCACCCGGTAGTTTGCTTGCCCCTGGGCGCGCACCTCGATGATCGGCAGGCCACCTTCGCGCAGGCTGAGGGTCAGCGCGCTGTCATTCAGGCTGACGCCTTCGAGCATGACTCGATCGTTATGCGCCAGCAGTTCGCACCAGTGTTCGCGAGTCGGTGTCTGTTGGCTGTCGCTGCTCTCATTGACAAAGAACAGGGCGAAGTTGATCCCGCTTTGATTGCTGCGAATCAACCAGGCCCAGTCACCGTCGAGTTTGCCGTGATCGACATAGTATTCGTGACCTTCTTCACGCGGCGCCAGACAGCGGAAGGCGCCATTCGGCGTGTCGGCATCGAGCACCCAGACCTCGCTGGTGGTTTTGCTGCTCAGCAGAAGGACCAGCTGGCGCTCGGAACTGGCGCGATAGCAGTTGAGGAAGAAGCGGCCGTCGGCTTCATGGAACACCTGCTCGGCGGAGTCAGTGCCGAGGCGGTGGCGATGCAGCATGTGTGGGCGGTGGGTATCGTCCAGCTCGCCGAAGAACAGCGTCTGACTGTCGTTGGCCCAGGTCATGCTGCCGTCACAGTCGCTGAAGGGCAGCTGAGTGACGCTGTCGCTGGCCAGTTCTTTGACGAACAGCTGGTAGGTCTCGTCGCCACTGGTGTCCAGGCTATAGGCCAGGCGCTGATGGTCCGGACTGATGCTGAAGGTTCCGAGCGAGAGAAAGCCTTCGCCGGCCAGGAGGTTCGGGTCGAGGAGCAACTGTTCGGCGTCTTCATCGACGCAGAGCGAGCCATCGAGCGGGCGTGGGCAACGGTAGTGCCGCGGGTATTCGTCGCCGGCGGTGGTGCGTTGGTAATACAGGTAGGGTCCCCACGGCGAGGGCAACGATAGATCGGTCTCGCGGATGCGGCCCTTGATTTCCTGGAACAGCGTTTCACGCAGCTCGCGCTGATCGGCCAGCTGCGCGTCGAGATAGGCGTTTTCTGCCTGGAGATGCTCGAGTACCTCCTGGCTATCGCGATTTTCCAGCCAGCGATAAGGGTCGCTGCCGTTCTCGGTGCGGGCGGTGGGGGCGTGCGGCATGCGACAACTCCAGTGCGGGGCGGACGACAGCGGGGGAGCCGGGTCGGCGAAAAACCGCTATCATAAGCCCCACTTCGTAAGCCCCGCCATGCCAGGAATTCATCAGCTTTATGATCGAGAGCGACTATCTACTCGCCTGGGCCGCCTATGCCGTTGCGGCCTTGGGTTGCCTGTTAGTTTGGTTGCGCTTGACCAGCTGGATGTGGCGTTACCTGCGCGAGCCCTTGCGTGTGCTGGTGGCGGTGCTGTTGTTCACTCCGACCATTGTCGATCCGGCCAAGGAACTGTTCGCTCCGGCGATTGCCATTACCGCCCTGGATCTATTGTTCAAGGTGGGCAATAACGCCTGGCGTGCCGTGGCCGACCTGGCCATGTACGGCATGATCGCCTTCGCCCTGTACCTGCTGTTCGTGGCCATCCGCTGGCCAGTGGAGCGCTGGTGGAAGAGCCGGCAAGGTGAGGCGCCTGAAGCGGATGATGACGCACCGACCCTGCGCGAGATGATGCAGCGCGACACGGGTGATTTCGCCGAGGCAGGTTACCAGTCACGTGGCGAGCGCCGTTTGCGCGTCGAACCGCGACTCTAAACAAGGCGCAGGACGTGGCCGGGCAATCACCCGGGTCGGCGCAGCCGCTACTTGCGCCCAATCGTATAGGCGTTCAGCATGAGCTTTTCCGCGCCAGGAGGGCTTATGGACTGTGTGTTTTGTGCGATTAGCGCCGGTCGCTTACCGGCGCACCGTGTCTACGAAGATGAGCACTTCATCGTTCTGCTGGATATCTTCCCCATGCGCCCGGCCCATGTACTGATCGTCAGTCGTGAACATGCCCCCTTGCTCAACAACTTATCCAGCAACGCCCGTGATTGTCTGCTGATGCTCAGTCAGCGAGTGAGTGCGGCGTTGCGTGCCTCGGGGTATGGTCGCGAAGGGATCAATCTGTTGATCAATGACGGCCCGGCCGCTAATCAACATGTGCCGCACCTGCATCTGCACCTTATTCCACGGTACTCGGGTGACCTACCCCAGTTGATCTGGCGCCTGCTCTCGCGGTTTTTACCTCTGGGCCGTAAACGCCTTGAGGCGCGCTTGCAGTTGCAAGCCGAACAGTTACGTAGCGTCCTAGCCGGAGTGATGTAGACATGTGCGAATTACTTGGCATGAGTGCCAATGTACCCACCGATATTGTCTTCAGCTTTACCGGACTGGTGCAGCGCGGCGGCCTGACTGGCCCGCATCGCGATGGTTGGGGGATTGGCTTCTATGAAGGCCGTGGTCTGCGCGTGTTCCAGGACCCGCGAGCGAGCAGCGAGTCGGAAGTGGCGCAGTTGGTACGGCGTTACCCGATCAAGAGCGAAGTAGTGATCGGTCATATTCGTCAGGCTAATGTCGGCCGCGTGTGCTTGGCCAACACTCACCCGTTCGTGCGGGAAATGTGGGGGCGTAATTGGTGTTTTGCGCACAACGGTCAGTTGGCTGATTTTCGCCCGGCGCTTGGTTTCTACCGGCCGATAGGCGATACCGACAGCGAAGCGGCTTTCTGTGATCTGCTCAATCGCCTGCGCACGGCGTTTCCCGAGCCCGTGCCGATTGAGATGATGTTACCGAGCTTGATCAATAGCTGTGCGGAGTACCGCAAGCAGGGCGTGTTCAACTGTCTGCTCAGTGATGGCGACTGGCTATTTAGCTTCTGTTCAACCAAGCTGGCGCACATCACGCGGCGCGCACCATTTGGTCCGGCACAGTTGAAAGACGCCGATATGCGGGTGGATTTCCAGGCCGAGACCACGCCCAATGACGTAGTGACGGTACTGGTGACTGAGCCGTTGACTGACAATGAACACTGGAATCTGTATCAGCCAGGCGAATGGCGCCTGTGGCGCAGTGGCGAGTGCGTGGTGCATGGTCAGGTCTAGCAGGCCGTTGAAAAATGTAGCGAGCGCATGTCTCGGCGTCGCGCTCATCCCACTAGCCGAATAGGTCACTCGAGCGCTGGAGATTAAATCGGCCAAGGAAAAATCAGGCATCCCGGCTGCTCCGGGTCTTGGGGGGGAAATGTTTAGAAGCTATCTACGTCTTGGACTGTTTGCCCTGGGTTTGTTAGTCGGGGTGCAGGTTCCAGGCTTTATCGACGACTATGCCAAGCGCGTCGAAGCGCACCAGTTGGAGTCCGAACGAGCGCTGACGGGGTTTCGTCAAACCGCCAAGCGCTTTTTCAAGGGTGATCTGGATGCACTGGTGGCGCATTACCGGGTCAGTGACGACTCGGTAATGCGCAGCGATGCGCAGAGCGTTGGCCTATTGGTCGAGCGCGGTCACTTCCTCGACGGTGAATTGCAGGCCATGCAAGGCCCTTGGTATGCCCAGGTCTGGCACCTGGCAACGGCGGCCGATTCCGAACTGCTGGAGGAGACTTACGTTGCCTACCGCTATCAAGTGCTGCTGGTGCCTGAAGCGATCGCCTGGGGGATTGCCTGCGCCTTGCTGCTGGCCTGGTTGATCGAGTTGCTGCTGTTGGCGGTCGCTTGGGTTTTCGGCGCCGGGCAGGACACCCGGACACAGGCGCGGCATTGGCGCTGATGGCTTCAAGTGTTCGAGGTCGAGGCCCCGTTATGGCGCTGCCGCTCCTCGCCATAGCCAACTATGACTCGTTGCTGTGTCTTGTCGCGGAACCTCAATAATCATCTGATCTTGAATTAACAGTTAACCAACTAACCGTATAGGCCACTAGTAGGTCTACTGGTGTGCCCGCGCTGGCCGCGTGGGGTAGCGTCAATAGGTTAAGACCAGTTCAGGGCCCAGATAGGCGTTGGCTTGGCTGATGTCATCGTCGCCAAGCAGACCCACGGCGGCCGACAGCTGCAAGCGTGCTAGTAAATAGCGCAGCTTGGCTTCCAGCAGGTCGCGGCGGGCGATAAACACCTGTTCCTCGGCATTGAGGATATCGACGTTGGTGCTGGAGCCCGCGAGGAAGCCTTTCTTCGCCGAGTCCTGAGCCCGCTCACTCGACATCACGGCATTTTCCAGGGCCTTGATGCGTGCCTCGCCGCTTTGCACACCACGAAACTGGCGGGCGGTAGACGAGAACACCTCCTCACGCGTGGCATTCAAGTCTTCGCTGGATTGATCGCGACTGGCCACCGCCTGGCGCACTCTGGCGCTGGTCGCACCGCCGGCGAACAGCGGCATATTGAACTCCAGGCCAATCGAGGAATAGTGGTTCTGCTGGTTGATGGTCGAGATCGAATCACTCTGACTGTCGGTGTAACCCAGCACCAGGTCGAGGGTCGGCCAATGCCCGCCTTTGGCCCGGTTGACTTCTTCTTCGGCCACTCTTTGGCTGTAGTCTCGCGCCCGCAGTGCGGGATTATTTGCCTGGGCCTTGTTCATCCATGTTTGCAAGTCGTTGGGATGCAGGGGCGGGGTGGGGAAGTCGCGGCGCAAGGTGGCGACATGTTGCGGCGTCTCTCCGAGCATTTCCTCCAGCAGGCGTAGCGCGATCAGCAGGTTGTCTTGCGCTTCGATCAGTTCGGCCTGGGCCAGGTCACGCCGCGCGACCGACTGATAGACGTCGGTGATGGTGCCATCGCCGAGTTTGAAGCGGCGATCCGAAGCCGCTACTTGCTGCTCGAAGGCCTTCAGCTTGGCATTCGCCAAGTCGATGGTTTCACGCGTCAGCAGTACATCGAAATAACGGTTGGCCAAGCGTACGGCGACGTTCTGCGTCTTGGCATCGAAGACGGCTTCGCTGTAATCGGCGCGCTGTTTACCCTGACGATACTCGGCGAGCTTCTGTCGATTGAACAGCGGTTGACGCAGCTGCACCGCGAGGTTTTCCGAGTCGTAATCCAGGTCGCGCTCGACCGAGCCGCCGGGTAACCCAGTTTGCTCCTGGGTGCCGCTGACCTTGTTTTTACTGGCGCTGGCGTTGATCTGTGGCAGTAAGCCTGCCCGTCCCAGGGCGCGGTTTTCCAGGCCGGCATCGCGTTCGTGGACCGCAGAACGGTAGGTCGGCCCTTGCAGTTGCAGGGTTTCCCAGGCCTGCTGCAGGTCCAGAGCCGCTACCGGCAGACTGGCCAGGCCAGCCAGACACACGAGAACTAAACGGACCGGGATGCCATGACTTCTTGAGGTCACTGTTTATTGCTCCTTGAAGGCGTTGTCGACTCGGTCGAGCATCGGCTTCATCAGATAGCTCATCAGGTTGCGCTCACCGGTAATGATCGTCACCGTGGCCGGCATGCCGGCGCGAATGCGGTTGCTGCCGAGCTTGTCCATGCCTTCTGGCGTCACCTCGATCTGCGCGAGGTAGTAGGGCTGTTTGTTGCTCTCGTCGACCAGCCGGTCGGCCGAGATGGTCAACACTCGACCGGGAATGCTCGGCGTTTGGGCATGGTTGAAGGCGGGGAAGGTGATGTTTACGGGCAGGCCCGGGGTCATCTTGTCGATGGCCTGTACCGGGATCTGGGCGTCTACCTGCAACGGTTCGTTGGCCGGCACCACATTCATGATCACCGAGCCGGCCTGGATTACGCCGCCGATGGTCGAGGCATTGAGGCCCAGTACGATGCCGTCGATGGGCGAGCGGATCACCGTATGGGTGACCTCGTAGTCAAGCGAGCGCAAACGGTCGGTGAGGGCAGAGGCTTCCTTCTGCGCATCGGTCAGTTGCGATTGCACCTCCTTCTGGAAGTTCTGTTCGAGCTGCAGGGTGCGCAGTTTCAACTCGGCAATCTGGTTACGCGCCCGCCCGATGTCGGCAATGTTCTGGGCCAAAGCAGCGTTAAGGTCGGCTGCGCTGCGCTCCAGTTCGAGCATGCGGTTGCGGGTCACATAGCCTTCAGCGGCGAGACTGCGCACGCCTTCGAGTTCCTCATTGAGAAACTTGATTTGCGCGCGTCGCGAGCCTTGCACTTGGCGAAGCCCTCTAATCTGCTCCTCGGCGCCGTGGATGTTTTCCTGCAGGATGCCGGCTTCGCCGATCAAGGCGTTACGCCGGGTGGTAAAGAGCCGTTGTTGCAGGGCAATCGCGGCTTGCAGGCGCGGGTCGTCGGCGAAACGGGCCAGCAGGTCGGGGTCGAAACTCACCTCGGTTAACCCGTCGCGCTCGGCCTGCAGGCGATTTTGTACGGTCCTCACCACGATGTACTGGGCGCTGACTACGCCTCGCTCGGCGATGGCTTGGGTCGGGTCCAGTTCGATCAGTGCCTGATTACGTTTAACCAGGTCGCCTTCGCGGACCAGGATGGACTCTACCGAGCCGCCCGTCAGATGCTGAATGATTTTGCGATTGTCGGTCACATTGACCGTGGCGTTGGCGACTATCCCAGCATCGAGGGGTGCGATAACAGCCCACAGGATGAACCCGCCAAAGCCCGCCAACACCAGCCACATGCCCCAGCGGCCAGGACGGCGGTCATCGACGTCTACTTCTTGCGCCGGGTTGGCCAGTTTTAAACTTTTGCTTTCGAACTGAAGATCCGACATGGCTCTACTCCTTCGCCTTGACCGATGCCAGGCTCGGTGAACCCGCCGCAGCGGGTATCACGCCAGCCTGGCGGAGTGCGTTGAAGACCTCGTCGCGGGTGCCGAAAGTATGAACGGTGCCCTCGCGGAGCATCAGCACCTTGTCGACCATGTTCAGTATGGTGGGGCGGTGAGAGATCAGGACCAGGGTCTTTTGCCGCCGTTTGAGCTCGGCGATGGCTTGCACCAAGGCGGCTTCGCCAACGTCGTCGAGGCTGGCATTCGGCTCGTCGAGGACAATCAATGACGGGTCGCCGTAGAGGGCGCGGGCCAACCCGATGCGTTGCTTCTGCCCACCGGACAGCGAGCCGCCGTCAGTACTCAGCACCGTGTCATAGCCCTGCGGTAAGCGCAGGATCATCTCGTGCACACCCGCCTGCTTGGCCGCGAGGATGACCGCTTCGCTGTCTATCTCACCAAAGCGGGCGATGTTCTCGGCAACGCTGCCTTCGAACAGTTCGACATCTTGTGGCAGGTAGCCGAGCCAGGGTCCCAGCTCCTCCTTGTTCCACTGAAATACATCGGCACCGTCCAGGCGCACCTTGCCGGCATGTGCTGGCCATACACCGACCAGCAGGCGGGCCAGGGTCGACTTGCCCGAGGCGGACGGGCCAATCACGCCGAGTGCTTCGCCCGGGGTGAGGTTGAAGGAGATGTTACGCAGGATCGGCAGGCCCGATCCGGGGGCGTTGGCGAAGGCGCCTTCCATGACGACTATGCCCACGGGTTTGGGCAGTGGCATGGAAGGTTTGGTTGCCGGGAAGTCGTTCAGCAGGGCTGCCAGTCGTCCCCAGGAGCCACGGCTGGAGAGCAACTGTTTCCACGCCGCGATAACCTGCTCGACCGGGGCCAGAGCACGTCCAGACAGAATTGAACCGGCGATCATCATCCCTGGGGTGATCTCGCCTTTGATTGCCAGCAGTGCGCCGGCGCCGAGCATCAAGGACTGCAGGGTAATGCGCACAAAGCGCGTGGTGCCGTTGATATAGGCGGCGCGATCCGAGGCCAGCGTCTGCTTTTCAAGAATGCGCAGGTGGTTGCCGAACCAGCGCTGACGGATGGCCGGGAGCATACCCATGGCTTCGATGACTTCGGCGTTGCGCAGGTTGTTGTTGGCGAAACTGCCGGATACCACGGACGCCTGGTTGGCTTCGGCCAGCGGCTTACGGGTGCTGATCTCGGTCAGGTAAGCCAGGGCGACCAGTAACAGCGAGCCGATCAGGGCGATGAGACCGAGTATCGGGTGGATCAAATAGATCACCAGCAGATAGATCGGGGTCCAGGGGGCATCGAAGAACGCGAACAGGCCATTGCCAGTGAGAAACTGGCGTACCTGGGCCAGATCCTGCAACGCCTGCGCCGGGTTGCCGCCGGCTCGGCGCAGGTTGCGTTCGAATGCGGCGCCGAAGATGCGGGTGCTGAGCATCATGTCGAGTCGGTTGCCGACGCGGATCAATACAGTGGAGCGCACCACCTCCAACATGGCCATCAGCACATACAGTCCGATTATCAACAGGGTCAGCATCAGCAGGGTGGTGACGTTGCTGCTGACCAGTGCCCGGTCATACACCTGCAACATGTAAACCGCAGGGGTCAACATCAGTATGTTGATCACCCCGCTAAAAGCGGCCAAGGCGTAAAAAGTTCGGCGTAAGCGGAATAGCACCTCAGCCAGTTCGGTGCGTGGTGATAGCAACATGCCCATATGACCTCCCCCAGTACTGCAGCTTGCGAAATCCCGAGTCGCAGCCAACGGCTGCATGGCTCAAGGATGAATGCAAAGGGATGCCCTTCTTAGGTGCAGCAAAGGAGGGCTTGTTGCTTAGGTATAGTTGGGGTTTTCGGCTTCTGGCAAGGTGGAGTTGATACTGAGTGGGGCTGAGTTAGGCCATGTCATTTCTCCAATTGGAGCAATAACTTATGGTTTGCCAGCGGTTTTTCCACAAGGTCGCTGGTGTTTTGGCGCTGTGCAAGCTCGAGCCCTGAGGCGCCGCATCTACGGCGCTCAATGGCCCCAGAGATGCGCACGAACGTTGTCTAGGCGATGACTGAATTCTGCGGGCAGGACGCTACCGTCGGGTGTTTGAGCATCGATGCCGCGCTTGGCGCATCGACCAGCGGCGAGCTGGGGCGCCAATGAGTAGCGGGGGATGCGGCGAGGGATCAGCCCAAGCGGTTGCCTGGGTCTGCCTTTGATCTTCGGCTTTGCGCCTGAAGGCTACTCCGATGGGCCCCGAGCGGAGTTATCGAAGTGCTGCGCGGGCGTCAATTTCGCATATTCGTTTCGGCCTGGTGCTCGCAGGTCACTTTGTCCGGCGCTCATAGCAACCCGGGAGTGCCAATCTATTGCGTTGGCCTCCCTGTCCCAATTGCATGGCGCTTATTTGGACAGGAACCGCATGCCATCCTCCAGGCCCTGCAGGGTCAGCGGATACATCTGATCCTCCAGCAACTCGCGCATGATGTTGGTCGAGGCGGTGTAGTTCCAGGTGTCCTTGGGGTAGGGGTTGATCCAGATGAGCTTCTTGTATTTCTCCATGAAGCGCTTAATCCAGACGTAGCCCGGTTCCTCGTTCCAGTGTTCGACACTGCCGCCGGCCTGGGTGATCTCGTAAGGCGCCATGGCCGCGTCGCCGACGAACACCACTTTATAGTCGGCGCCGTACTTGTTCATCAGGTCCTGGGTGGAGAAGCGTTCCGAGGTGCGGCGCAGGTTGTTCTTCCACACCGACTCGTACACGCAGTTGTGGAAGTAGAAATACTCCAGGTGCTTGAACTCGGTCTTGCAGGCCGAGAACAGCTCCTCGCAGACCTTCACATGGGCGTCCATCGAGCCACCGATATCGAACAACAGCAGCAGCTTGACCGTGTTGCGCCGCTCCGGTCGCATCTGAATGTTCAGCAGGCCGCCGTCTTTCGCGGTGTGGTCGATGGTGCCGTCCAGGTCCAGTTCGTCCTGGGCACCCTGACGGGCGAATTTGCGCAGGCGGCGCAGGGCGATCTTGATGTTGCGGGTGCCCAGTTCGACCTGGTCGTCGAGGTTCTTGTACTCGCGCTGCTCCCACACCTTGACCGCCTTGCCCTGGCGCTGGCCGGCGTCGCCGACGCGGATTCCTTCCGGGTTGAAACCGCCGGAGCCAAACGGACTGGTGCCGCCGGTGCCGATCCACTTGTTGCCGCCTGCGTGGCGTTCCTTCTGTTCTTCCAGGCGCTTCTTGAATTCCTCGATCAGCTTGTCGAGGCCGCCAAGCGACTCGATCTTGGCGCGCTCCTCGTCGCTCAGCGAGCGCTCGAATTCCTTGCGCAGCCACTCGTCGGGGATCAGCGCCTCGATGTGTTGATTGAGATTTTCCAAGCCCTTGAAGTAGGCGCCAAAAGCGCGGTCGAACTTGTCGAAATGCCGCTCGTCCTTGACCAGGATGGCGCGGGCGAGAAAGTAGAACTCGTCCATGTCGGCGAACACCACGTTGTGTTTCAACGCGTTGATCAGGTCGAGCAACTCGCGCACCGAGACCGGTACTTTGGCGGCGCGCATTTCATTGAACAGGTTGAGCAGCATGGCTGCGTCCTCGTGTATTCAGCGGGCTGACTCAGCCGTTTTCCTGGGGCAGGCCATCACGGATGGCATACCAGTCGGCCTTCGAGTCGGCATAGATGTGCTTCTGAGCAATTTCGCCCAGTGCGGTGTCCAGGGTGCCCAGCGCGACGCCGGTGAACTCGCTGTCGAGCTCCATCCATTGCAGGGTCGCACCGCAGGTCTGGCAGAAGGTGCGGGCGACACCTGGCGAGGAGTAGAACGTACGCACCTGCTCGGCGCCCTGGGTGAAGCGAAAGTCCGCCTTGTGCACCGTGGCATAGGTGCCGAAGGCCGCACCATGGGCCTTGCGGCACTGGCTGCAATGGCAGTGGGTGGCCGCGCTAATGGGCGCGTCGATCTGGTATTTCACCGCACCACAGAGACAGCTACCGTTATGCATGACTCACCTCCTGGCCGTTCGAACCCCGGCATTAACGGCTGGCGCGACGACTCATGAAGGCCAGGCGTTCGAGCAACTGCACGTCTTGCTCGTTCTTCACCAGGGCGCCGGCCAACGGTGGGATGGCCTTGGTCGGGTCACGCTCGCGCAATACCGCTTCGCCGATGTTGTCGGCCATCAGCAGCTTCAGCCAGTCGACCAGTTCGCTGGTCGAGGGCTTCTTCTTCAGGCCCGGCACCTTGCGCACGTCGAAGAACACGTCCAGCGCCTCGGCGACCAGATCCTTCTTGATGTTCGGGTAGTGCACGTCGACGATCTTCTGCAGCGTGACTCGATCCGGGAAGGCGATGTAGTGGAAGAAGCAGCGGCGCAGGAAGGCGTCCGGCAGTTCTTTCTCGTTGTTCGAGGTGATGATGATGATCGGGCGTTTCTTGGCCTTGATCGTCTCGTTGGTCTCGTAAACGTAGAACTCCATCTTGTCGAGTTCTTGCAGCAGATCGTTGGGGAACTCGATATCGGCCTTGTCGATCTCGTCGATCAGCAGGATTACCCGCTCATCGGCTTCGAAAGCCTCCCACAGCTTGCCCTTCTTGATGTAGTTGCGAACGTCGTGGACCTTGTCGGAATCCAGCTGCGAATCGCGCAGGCGGCTGACTGCATCATATTCGTACAAGCCTTGATGGGCCTTGGTGGTGGATTTGATGTGCCAGGTGATCAGCTTGGCACCGAAGGACTCGGCCAACTGTTCGGCGAGCATGGTCTTACCGGTGCCCGGCTCGCCCTTGACCAGCAACGGACGCTCCAGGGTGATAGCTGCGTTGACCGCGAGCTTGAGGTCGTCGGTGGCGACGTAGGACTGGGTGCCTTCGAACTTCATCAGTAAATCCTCGAACGGTAACGGCGGGATATAAACCCGCTAGTTCAGTATTTAGAAAAAACTGACTATAACTCGGAGGTGGCGCCACTGTGAACGCAGACGGCTCATTCAGTCACTGAATGGGCCGTCACTTAGTGACGGGTCCGGCCATCGGGGTTCTTTCCAAGCGTGCATTGACGGTTTCGACAAAGGCATTGCGCAGAATCGCGAGTAAGACCTGCACGCAACGGGCTTTCTGTTGATGGACGTTGCCACTGAGGGCCGTGCGCCAGACTGGACTGCTGGGCGTGCTCATCATAGTCTCTGAGGCTTTCCGCCCAAACGCGCATAAAGGACACCGCCATGAGCCGCATCTTCGCCGACAACGCACAAGCCATAGGCAATACCCCGCTGGTCAGAATCAACCGTCTCGGGCCCGCCGGCGTGACCATTCTGGGCAAGATCGAGGGGCGTAATCCGGCCTATTCGGTGAAGTGCAGGATCGGCGCCAGCATGATCTGGGATGCCGAAGAGCGTGGCGTGCTCAAGCCCGGCATGACCATCGTCGAACCGACCTCAGGCAATACCGGCATCGGCCTGGCCTTCGTCGCGGCGGCGCGGGGTTACAAGCTGCTGTTGACCATGCCGGCTTCGATGAGCCTGGAACGACGCAAGGTGTTGAAGGCGCTGGGCGCCGAGTTGGTGTTGACCGAGCCGGCCAAGGGCATGAAGGGCGCGATCGACAAGGCCGCGGAAATCGCCGCCTCTGCCCCGGCCACCTACTTCATGCCGCAGCAGTTCGAAAACCCGGCTAACCCGGCGATCCATGAAACAACCACTGGCCCGGAAATCTGGAACGACACCAACGGCGCAGTGGATGTGCTGGTGTCGGGTGTCGGCACCGGCGGCACCATTACCGGGGTGTCGCGCTATATCAAGCAGACTCAGGGCAAGCCGATCCTGTCTGTGGCAGTCGAGCCGGTGTCTTCGCCGGTAATTAGCCAGACCATCGCCGGCGCAGAGGTCAAGCCGAGCCCGCACAAGATTCAGGGGATTGGCGCCGGCTTCGTGCCGAAGAATCTCGACCTGGCCATGGTCGATAGTGTCGAACTGGTCGAGGATGAAGACGCCAAGGCCATGGCCCGGCGGCTGATGCGCGAGGAAGGCATTCTCTGTGGTATCTCCTGTGGCGCGGCGATGGCTGTGGCGGTGCGTCTGGCCGAGAAGCCGGAGATGCAGGGCAAGACCATCGTGGTAATTCTGCCAGACTCCGGTGAACGTTACTTGTCGAGCATGCTCTTCAGCGATCTGTTCAGCGAGCAGGAAACGCTGCAGTAAGCGTTTAGCCGACGATGGAAAGCCGCTCGAGAGCGGCTTTTTTGCTAGTTGAGTGCTGAACGAGATGTTTCCTGACGCTGGCGTACAGCAACAGCCTGTGCGAGCCGTTATTGGAGCAGGCTGTCGCAGGAGTGGCCGTTCTTCTCCAGTATCGTACGCAGGCGTTTGAGCGCTTCGGCCTGGATCTGCCGTACCCTCTCGCGGGTCAGGCCGACTCTCTGGCCCATTTCCTCCAGGGTGCAGCCTTCATCGCCGCGTAAGCCGAAGCGGCGTATCAGCACCTCGCGCTGTTTATCAGTGAGTTCAGCCAGCCAGCTTTTGACGTTCTGCGACAACTCGTTGCCCTGCAGCAAACTGCAGGGGTCGTTCGACGGGTCGTCGGCAAGTGTCTCCAGCAGCGAGCGGGTAGAATCCGGAGCGAGGGCCGAATCCACGGATGACACGCGTACATCCAGATCGCGTATGTGCTCGACCTCGCTCACGGTTTTTTCCAATAGTTTGGCGATCTCATCCGATGAGGGGTCATGATCGAGCTTGCGTGTCAGTTCGCGAGCGGCGCCCAGATAAGCATTGAGCTTCTTGGCCACATAGATGGGCAGGCGGATGGTACGCGTCTGATTCATGATGGCCCGCTCAATGGCTTCGCGAATCCACCAGGTGCCATAGGTTGAGAAGCGGTAGCCCAGTTCGGGGTCAAACTTGTCCACTGCGCGGATCAAACCAATGTTGCCTTCTTCAATCAAGTCCAGCAGCGCCAGGCCGCGGTTGAGGTAGCCGCGGGCAATTTTAACGACCAGGCGCAGGTTGCTCTCAATCATGCATTTGCGTCCGTGCGCATCGCCCTGCCGCGCCAGGCGGGCAAAGTGCAGTTCTTTCTCATGCGAGAGCAGGGGCGAGAAGCCGATTTCGTTCAGATACAGACGAGTAGCATCGAGCGCCTGCGCGTAATCGGTGGATCTGTGCGGTTTCACTGCGCTGGCCGGCTTAGGGGCGGGCTTGACGGGGTCGGCTTGCGCGGTCGAGCGCGTCAGCGGCGCGACGGGCTCGACCAGTATTACCGTCTGTCGGTTGTTGAGCGTGACCGGGGTGCCAAACGTTTGGCGTTGATCTGGGTCAAGGTCATATCTGAATACGTAAGTCATAGTCACTGCTCAGAAATTCCTAGAGGCCTACAGCATGCGAGTGTTCCCGTCATAGCCAAAGATGCGGAGGTCGAATCAAATTTCGCGACTTTGGTCTGAAAATCGACCGGGCCCTTGGTCTGAAAGAAACTGGGCGTTTTGGCCAGTAATTGCCTACATTGCATGCAGGCAAGTTGAACGATCATGCGCTGGCTTTACTACACTCAGAAGGGCCTGGGTGTTTTGGCGGAACTGTTCGGGCGAAATGATCGGAGCGCAGTAGGGAAGGGACCGTGTATGAGCTGCAAAATCAGGATTGGCATCGTCGATGATCACCCACTGTTGAGGCAGGGGGTTGCCGCGACGCTCAAGAGAATCGTCGATTTCGAGGTGGTGGAGCAGGGCGGTTCAGCCGATGAGGCCAAGACCATCGCCGCGAAATTCGAACCCCATGTGATGCTGATGGATGTGCATATGCCCGGTGATAGCTTTGCCGCGGTCCGCGCCATTACATCAGCCTCAGCGTCGATCAAGGTTTTGATGTTGACTGTTTCCGAGTCCGAAGAGGATGCCTATGCAGCCTTGGAGGCGGGCGCCAAAGGCTATGTGTTGAAAGGCGTAAGCGGACCGGAGCTGGTGCAGGCGATTCGCAACGTGGCCAAGGGTGAAACCTTCATCACGCCCGGCTTCGCGAGCCGGCTGATCAACAATCTGAAGAAACATAACGAGGGTGAGAAGAGCATCGCCGACCTCACCCACCGCGAGGAGCAAATTATTCGCGAGGTTGCCAATGGGCTGACCAACCGCGAGATTGCCCTCAAACTCTCGTTGAGCGAGAAAACCGTCAAGCATTACATGACCAGCGTCATGCAGAAGCTCCACGTCCGCAACCGGGTGGAAGCGGTTACGGCCGTCAGGCAGCACTGGGATAATACGCAGGTTTCGAACATCAAGCGTCGCTTGGCTGGATCGCAGTGGGTGGCCTGCCAACCGTACGGTGATCTGGACTAATCGCCGAGCCCGGCGGTGGTCGAGCGGCCGGTGGTGGTCACAGCGTGAATCGCGCGCTCGCCTGGGTGCCGACGCCGGCTGTTGATTCGATGGCGAAAATGCCGGCGAGCGCTTCGACCCTATAGCGCATACCCGCCAGACCCAGGCAAGTTCGGCTTGGGTTTACCTCAGTCGCAGGCGCACTCCCGCTCGCGATACCCGGGCCGGCGTCGCAGACTCGTATTTCGAGCCAGGTTCCATCATAGCTGGCGTGGACCTCCTGACCCGCTCCGCCAGCATGGCGGTATGCATTGTTCAGCGCCTCCTGAACAAAGCGGTAGATACATATCTTATGGGTGAGCGGTAGGTCTTCTGGCAGAGAGCCGCAGCTCAGCTTGACCTGGGTTTTGCTGCGCTGTTCATGCCGCAGTACAACCAGCTCCAATTCCTGGCGTAAGGTAATACCGTTGATTTCCGGAAGCGCCAGGCCGCGAGAAATATTACGGATCTCCTGAAGTGCATCCTGCGCAGCATTCCTCATTGTTTCCAGGACATCCCCCTCTAGCGGATGACCATTTCTCTGGTAGCGCTCTTGCAGCGCGGCGAGCTCATCCAGTCGAACCAGAATCAGGGTCAGCAGTTGGGCGGGGCCGTCATGCAGGTCCGCGCCGATACGGCGCAGAGTGAGTTCGTTGATTTGCGAAAACTCCTGGTGGGCAGTGGCAATCTTGCGTTGCAGGTCGCCATTCTGCGAGAGCAGTTGCGCCTGTTCGTGCATTTGCCTGCGGAGCGTCTGTTGATGCCGCTCAATGATCCGGTCGCCACCTTGTACGATACAAAACAACAGCAGCAACATGGTCAGGGTAGCCGTGCCGACGATGATCCAGACTTCCCGGCGGGTGCGATCGACTTCGTGCTGCAGCGTCTTTGCGCTTTCATAAAACTCGCCAACGGCCACAATCCGCCCCGAGCCGAATTCCCGCAGCGGGGCATAGATTTCATACAAGGGAATGCCCAGGCTGCGTTCATAGATATTCTCGTCATCGTGCAGCTCACCCCATTCGGTGACGGTATGGCCCGCCAAGGCCTGGCTGATTTCGTAGGAAGTCGGGAATGCCTTGTTCAGCACGTCCTTGTTCGTGCTGTAAATCACCGTGCCGTCTGGGCTCCAGATCTTCACGGATTTGATGTGGGTGTTCAGCGTGGGGCTCGACATCAGGCGGTCGATAGACTGGGACGTCTTGGCGGACAAGCGCTTGTCCGTGGACAGCTCCTGCACGTAGGGTTCGAGAAATGTCGCCATGTACAGGGCGCCGGCCTCGGCGGCGGCCTGTACCGCTGAGCGCTCGATGGTTTTGCTGACGAGATTGCCGACGAAGGCCATCGTCAGGCCGAGAATCAGCACTGCGGCAATGACGAACTGAGTCGAGCGGCTCAAGTGGCGCAACGCTACGAATGGTTTCTGCCACCAGCGTGGGGGCGAGCTCGAACTGGAACCTGGAGTCGAACCCGGCAAGACCGGGTTCGGTTCTTGCGGTAAGGGCACGCTCTGAGAGGCGACCTTCGCTCCTGTAGACATCCGCGTTACTCCTTGGGATAGACCCTGCGTGACAGGCGTTCGGCCCTGCAATGACCGCCGGGCTTCTGCTGCCGGCTGTGAGATTCCTGGGGAGGCATCCACAATGGCCACGCAGCAAAAGCTGACATAAGGGCGTCGAGGGCCGGGTAGCTGGAGTGAGGATGCCCGCTCACTGCATGAGTCTAGTTCAGCTGACGATGCTGGGGCCGGTCGGGATGCTTACGTCCTGTCGTCGGCAGCGGAACAGTGGCCGGGAAAGGCGTGTGGGGCACACGGCGGCGAGGGTCGGTAGTGCGCCCCGGCAGATATGGGGCACGGCTGGTTATCGGGGCGATATCCGGGTCGAGCGAATGCAACTGCTCTACCCACGCTCAGAGAATCGCGGTTCGCCATGGAAACTAAGTAGCGGCTTGTGGCGCTATTGCCGGTGCCGTTGGCCTGACCACCAGCCATAGCGCCACGGCAATCAACACGCCGCCATACAGATAAGCCCAAGATAACGGTTCATCCAGCAGCAATGCACCCCACAACACACCGAATGGTGGGATCAGGAAGGTGGTAGTCGAGGCTTTGATCGGGCCGATATCGGTCAGTAAACGAAAGTACAGGACATAGGCAAAGGCCGTGCACATCAGCCCGAGTCCGGCGAGGGACAGCCAGACTTCCAGACCGCCCCAACTGACCGGCGGCTGCACCACCAGTGCGCCGGCAAACAACGGCAACAGGAACAGGCTGGCGCCGCACAGGCTGCTGAACGCGGTCAGGCGGTTATCCAGGCCGCCCTGTTGGCCGATCCAGCGTCGGGTGAGGAAGCCGGCAAAGCCGTAGCACGTCGTGGCGAGCAGGCAGGCGGCTGCGCCGAGCAGCAGCTCCAGGTCGACACTGACCGGCCCGGTGCGGGTCAGTACGGCGACGCCGAACAGACCGAGCGCTACGCCTGCGGCTTTGCTGGTGGTCAGCGCCTCACTGAAAAACAACATGCCGATCAGCACGCCCATCATCGGCGTGGTGGCGTTGAAGATCGCCGAGTAGCCGGCCGGGAGCACCAGCGCCGCCAGGCAGTACATGGCCGAGGGCAGCCCGGCGTTGATCACCCCGAGGATCAGGCACTGCTTGAGCTTGCCGCGAAAATCCCAGCGTACCCGCATGATCAGCAGGATCGCCAGCAGGCCAAGGGCCCCCAGGCTGGCGCGGAAGAAGGCGGTGGGCATGCTGCCGAGCACCGGTGCGATGATCCGCATGAATAGAAAGCTGGCGCCCCAGATAGCAGCGAGCAGTAACAGACGTAGCAGATCAGCGAGGCGCATGACGCACTCCACACAGCGGCGGGACGCGAAGTGTTGCTGGGCGGGCTCGCCAAGGCAATCCGAAAGTCGCTTTTAAATCAATGCAGCGGCTATTTTTCACGGCGATAAGCGCTTTTACCCCAGTGCTTGGCTTTCCCAGGCGCCGGTCACTGGCTAAGCTCGCCACTCAATACCCTGTCTTCCACTAGAGGTTTGCCCATGGCGCAGCAATGGCCGGCCGCCGATATCGCCCGTCAGATTCTCGATGGCTTCGACGATTATCGTGAGCATTTCCGCCAGATCACCGAGGGCGCCCGCGCCCGCTTCGAGCAGGCGCTCTGGCAGGAGGCGCAGAGCGCCTCGGCGGCGCGGATCAACCTGTATGAGGAAAAGGTCGAGGAGGTAGGGCAGCGCCTGCGGCGCGGCTTCAACCAGGAATTGTTCGAGGTGCACCAATGGCCGCTGGTGAAGAGCGCCTATATCGCGCTGATCGATCTGCGCGACGACGATGAGCTGGCCGAGACCTGGTACAACTCGATTTTCTGCGGTCTGTTCAGCCATGACCAGATCAGTGATGGCTGCATGTTCATCCACACCACCCGACCCTCGTTGCGACCTCGCACGCGTATCGTGCAAACCCGCAGCTATCGGCCGTGCGGCGATCTGCCGGGGCTGCTCAAGCAGGTCTTCGACGACTACCGTTTCGACGCGCCCTATGAAGACCTGCCACGCGACCTCGAGCGGCTCGAAGGGCAACTGCGCGAAAGCCTGCCGGACTGGGTGTGCAAGGACCCGGAGTTGAGTGTCGAGCTGTTTTCCTCGGTGCTCTACCGCAACAAGGGGGCCTACCTGGTCGGCCGTCTGTTCACCCGGGATGAACAGTGGCCGCTGGTGATTCCGTTGTTGCACCGCGAAGGGCGGGGCGTGCAGATCGATGCATTGATCACCGATGAAGCCGAGGTGTCGATCATCTTCTCCTTCACCCGCTCGTATTTCATGGTCGAGGTGGCGATTCCGGCGGAGTTCGTCGGTTTCCTCAAGCGCATACTGCCGGGCAAGCACATCGCCGAACTCTACACCTCGATCGGTTTCTACAAGCACGGCAAGTCGGAGTTCTACCGCGCACTGATCAATCATCTGGCCAATACCGATGACAAGTTCATCATGGCCCCCGGCGTGCGCGGCATGGTCATGAGCGTGTTCACCCTGCCGGGTTTCAATACCGTGTTCAAAATCATCAAGGATCGCTTCGCTCCGTCGAAAACCGTCGACCGCGCCACGGTGATCCAGAAGTATCGCCTGGTACGCAGTGTCGACCGGGTGGGGCGTATGGCCGATACCCAGGAGTTCGCCGACTTTCGCTTCCCCAAGGCCAAGTTCGAGGCGGATTGCCTGGCCGAACTACTGGAAGTGGCGCCGTCCACCGTGGTCCTGGAAGGTGACACCGTGCTGGTGCGCCATTGCTGGACCGAACGGCGCATGACCCCGCTGAATATGTATGTGGACAGCGCGACCGAGGGGCAGGTGCGTGCAGCGCTGGACGACTATGGCCTGGCGATCAAACAGTTGGCGGCGGCGAATATTTTTCCCGGTGACATGCTGTTGAAGAACTTCGGCGTGACCCGCCACGGCCGTGTGGTGTTCTACGACTACGATGAAATCTGCTACCTCACCGAGATGAACTTCCGGCGCATTCCCGAACCCCGTTATCCGGAGGACGAAATGGCCTCGGAGCCCTGGTATTCGGTGGCGCCGTTGGATGTGTTTCCGGAAGAGTTCCCGCCGTTCCTGTTCGCCGACATCCAGCAGCGGCGCTTATTTAGCCAACTGCACGGCGAACTGTATGACGCCGACTACTGGAAGAGCCTGCAAGCGGCGATTCGCGAGGGCAAGGTGATCGATGTGTTCCCTTACCGGCGTAAAGTCGGGCGTGTCGATAACCTGGATTGAGCACAAGGTACCCGGCGCGATACCTGGGCAGGGGGCACGACTGTTTCTGCGCCGCGCATCAGCGGCAGAAACCGCAAAAGCTGGGCTAGGGGTTGGCTGGGCGGTGCTCGGGTTGCAGCTATACCCCCTGCAGTTTTGCGCAGATTGATCTACG
Organism: Pseudomonas sp. SJZ079; assembly: GCF_007993865.1. Classification (GTDB taxonomy): domain Bacteria; phylum Pseudomonadota; class Gammaproteobacteria; order Pseudomonadales; family Pseudomonadaceae; genus Aquipseudomonas. Next base: position 111,108 of record NZ_VIUH01000013.1, read on the forward strand.
CTCAAGCAAGGTGCCCCGAGCGCCTTATCGAAGTCCTTGGCAGGAGGAAGTCCCATGATCGCCAAGTCGCAAAATGCCTTAGAAGATCTGCTGGTTGCCCTTGGCCTGCTCGATCGGCCACAACTGCAGCCCGTCCCCGTGCGGACCAATACCCCTCGCGATCCTAAAACCCCACGCCGGCGCCGCGAGTAAGTGGCGCTCGGGTAGCCGCCGAGTGCAGCTTGCAGTTTAGTGCGCGGGGGGCATGGCTTGGTGCCGTGGGAGGAGCCCGTTGGGCTCGGAGACGGGGGCGTTGGTTGTGCTGTGAAACCTGGAGGAGCGGCCGTTGCTGCATGAACGGGTTGCAGAGGCTGACTATTCGCCTCCTCCGACTAAACAATCTCAATGACGGACGTTCTCGTCCTGCCTGCCAACGTCGTCGGTTACTAGACAGATTCCCTGTGGCTCTTGAGCCACTGATCGATCAGCTCGCGCATACGCTCGCCCGAGAAGCTCGGGAAGTGCCCGCCATGCACGGTGCGCACCGGTAGGCCGCGCAGCCGTATCAGGCTTTGCGCGTAGTCCTGCAGGTTGGAGTGGTAGGCATTGTCGATCAAGGGTCCGTCATACAGGATGTCGCCGGAAAACAGCGTCTGCGTCGCCGCCTCCCACAGGCTGATGCCGCCTGGCGAATGTCCGGGGGTGTGCAGCACTTGCAGCACCCGGTCGCCCAGGTCCAGCACATCGCCTTCCTCTATCAGTCGCGTCGCCGGCGCGGCCCTGACCCGGTACTCGGCGTAGCACAGCGGGCAGTCGGGGTGCGCCTCGAACATCTCGTCGCCAACGAAGTCCGCGGCCAGGGTATTGGCCCCGGTTGGCGCCGCGAGTATGTCCGCCTCGGCCGGATGCACCAGGCGCTCGGGGAACTCGTGATGGCCGGCGATATGGTCGAAGTGCGTGTGGCTGGCCACCGCCAGCAGCGGGCGCTCGGTCAGCCAGGGCAATTGCTCACGCAGGCTGACCAGGCCGGAGCCGGAGTCGATCAGCACATCGCGCTCGCGGCCTTGCACATGCCACAGGTTGCAGCGGTAGAACGGCCGTATATAGGGTTCGTGGATCAGGCTGATGCCGTCGTAGCGGTGTTCCACTTCGAACCAGTGATCGCGGCTGACGATTTTCATGCGGCTACCTATCCTGCGCGTGCGTTGATTCCAGCCTACGCCCTTGCCGGCAGGATGCGCGGGCTCCTGCCGGGTTTTCAAGGGCTCAGGGGTGGAAGGGCGGCGCCTCGAGGATTTCGATCAGCAGCGGGCGGTCCGCCGGCGCATCGCGCAGCAGCTCGGCCAGGTGGGCGTGGTCGCGGGCCCGTTCGGCGGCGCAGCCGAAGCCCCGGGCGAGGGTCAGGAAGTCCGGGGTGTAGATGTCCACGCCCAGTGGCGTGATGTCGCGCCTTTCCATGTAGCGCTTGATCTCGCCGTAGCCGGCGTTGTTCCACAGCAACACGATTACTGCGACCTTGGCTTCCACGGCGCTGGCCAGTTCCGGCAGGCTGAATTGGATGCCGCCATCGCCGATCAGGCAGATGACCGGGCGGCCCGGCTCGCCCAGCTTGGCGCCGATCGCCGCGGGTAGGCCGTAACCCAGGGTGCCGTAGCCGGTGGAGGAGTTGAACCAGCGGCGGGTGCCGTCCAGCTCGACCAGGTGGTTGCCGCTGTACACGGTTTGCGTCGAGTCGCCGACGAAGCGCGCCTCCGGCAGCGCCTCCAGCACGGTGTCGAACAACTGGCGGTAATGCGCCCAGGCGGAAAATTCTTCGGCCAGCTGCGCCTGTACGGCCGCGGTGCGCAAGGCGCCTGGACTGCCTGCGCGCAGCTCGCCCGCGGGGAGGTCGGCCAGCAACAAGCGCATGGCCAGGCGCGCGTCGCCCTGGATCGCCAGGCTCGGGGGGAAGTTGCGGTGCAGCTGCTGGGCGTCGATATCGATGCGGATCAGCTGGCCGGGCAGCTTGAAGTTGCCGTCGAACACCACGTCGTAGTCGGTCTCGCCCAGCTCGGTGCCGATGGCCAGGACCACATCGGCCTCCAGCGCCAACTGGCGCACCGGTATCAGGGACTGATTACTGCCCAGCAGCAATGGATGGCCGGGCGGCAGCAGACCCTTGGCGTTGATGGTCAGGGCGGTCGGTGCATCCAGCGCAGTGGCCAGGGCACGGGCCTCGGCCGAGGCCGCGACGCAGCCGCCGCCGAGCAACAGCAGCGGGCGTTTGGCCGTGCGCAGCAGGGCCGCTGCCTCGCGCAGCAGGGCGCGGGGTGGAATCGGCCGCTGGATGTTCGGTCGCGGGGCCAATCGCATGTGTTCGGCCGGCGCGGTGATGATGTCCAGCGGCAACTCGATATGCACCGGGCGCGGCCGCTCGCCCTCGAATACGGCGAAGGCGCGGGCCAGTACGCCGGGCAATTCCTCGACGCTCATCAGGGTATGGCTGAAGGCGGTGACGCCGGCAGTCAGCGCGCGCTGGTTGGGTAGCTCGTGCAGATAGCCCTTGCCGAGGCCCAGGCGATCGCGCTGGTTGACGCTGGAAATAACCAGCATGGGAATCGAGTCGGCATAGGCCTGGGCCATGGCGGTGAGGATGTTGGTCATCCCCGGCCCGGTGATGATGAAGCACACCCCGGGCTTACCGCTGACCCGGGCATAGCCATCGGCCATAAACCCGGCGCCCTGTTCGTGGCGTGGGGTGATGTGGCGAATACTGCTGTGCGGCAGGCCGCGGTACAGCTCGACGGTATGCACGCCGGGGATACCGAACATGGTGTCGACGCCCCAGGCTTCGAGTTGTTTGACGAGAAATTCGCCGCAGGTGGTCATGGGGTTTCCCTGTACAGGTAGCGGTCGGAATAAAACGCGATTCCGCACAGCCGTGCGGAATCGCTAATGCCGGTCTCGCGAGAGAGACCGGCCGCTCGCAAGGAGCTTAGGCCAGGCCGGTCGCGGTGGCCGGACGGCGCGACAGCAGGCTGATCACCACGAAACTCAGCGCGCCGACTGTCAGGCTGTAGTAGATCGGCGTGTTGGCGTCTAGACCGTCGGTGTACATGAAGAAGGCCGCGGTCAGGCTGCCCAACAGCATGCTGGCGATGGCGCCGAGGGTGCTGGCGCGCTTCCAGTAGATGGCACCCAGCAGCGGGATGAACATGCCGCCCACCAACAGGTTATAGGCCAGGGTCAAGGCGCTGATCACGTCGCTCACCACCAGGGCGATGGCCAGGACGACAATGCCCAGCAGCAAGGTGAACACGCGGTTTTCATTGGCGCTGCCTTCCTCACCCTTGCGCCCCGTGAGCAGCGGCCAGAGATCCTGTGCGGCGGTGGTCGAAGCGGCCAGCAGGCCGGCACTGGCGGTAGACATCAGTGCGGCCAGGGCGGCGGCGATCACCAGGCCGCGGATGCCGTCCGGCAGGGTCAGCTGAACGATGCTGGCGAAGGCGTTGTTGACGTTTTCCAGGTCCGGCAGCAGCACCTTGGCGGCCATGCCGATCAGCGCGGCGGCCAGGCCGTAGAGCACGCAGTAAAGGCCGGCCGCGGAGCCGGCGAGCTTGGCGACCTTGGCACTGCGTGCGGTGAACACCCGTTGCCAGATGTCCTGGCCGATGAAGATGCCGAGGAAGTAGATCAGGAAGTAGGTGATGATGGTGTCCCAGCCGATCGCCGTGAGCGAGAAGTAGCTCTGTGGCAGCTTGGCCACCAGCGCATCCCAGCCGCCGGCGTCGCCGATCGACATGGGCAGCAGGAGGAACACCAGGCCGATGGTCATGATCAGGAACTGCACGATGTCGGTGAGGGTCAGCGACCACATGCCGCCGATGGTCGAGTAGAGCACCACCACGCCGCCGCCGAGCAGGATCGACACCCAGAATGGCAGGCCGAACAGCACCTGCATCACGGTGCCGATGGCGATGGTCGAGGTGGCGCCGATCATCAGCGCATAAACCAGCATGATCGCCGCGCTGGCATGCCGCGCGGTCGGGTTGTAGCGGCGCTCGAGTACCTGGGTGACGGTATAGATCTTCAGCTTCAGCAGCGGTTTGGCGAGAAACAGGCTGATGCCGATGATGCCCAGGCCGAGCGACGCGCACAGCCAGAAGCCGGACAAGCCATAGACGTAGCCGAGGCGCACGGTGCCGATGGTGGAGGCGCCACCGAGCACGGTCGCGGCCATGGTGCCGAGGTAGAAACCGGGACCGAGGTTGCGCCCGGCCACCAGGTAGTCTTCGCGAGTTTTCGCGCGGCGCATGCCGAACCAGCCGAGCAGCAACATGGCAGATGCGTAGAGCAGCACTACGCCGATATCGAGGGACATTCAGGTACTCCTTTGTACTTGTTTTAGATGAAACATTTGGCCTGCCCAGCGTTCAGGAACGCCGGGCATGCCGAAGGGAAACGGGAAAACTTCGATGTTTTACTGCTGGTACGCCGGATCGAGCCGCTCCAGCTTGCGCAGCCAGGCCTGCCACAGCAGCTGACGCTGCCATTCGACACCCTGGAACTGTTCGCGGGCGTGGCGGCTGAGGCTTGCCGGCATCTCGCGTATGTCAGGCAGCACGGCGGCGGCCAACTGGATCTCGCAGGCCTTGTTCAGGTAGTACATCAGGTAGAAGGCATCGGCGACGCTGGCGCCGACGCTGAGCAGGCCATGGTGACGCAGGATCAGCGTGCTGTGCCCGGCGAGCGAGGCTACCAGGCGCTCGCGCTCGCCCAGATCGAAGGCGATGCCCTCGTAGTCATGGTAGCCAAGCCCTTGGTAGAACTCGGCGCTGATCTGGTTCAGTTGGGTCAGGCCGGTTTCGCTCGCAGCCACTGCCATGCCGGCCAGGGTGTGGGTGTGGATCACGCAGTGGGCATCCGCGCGGGCCATGTGCAGGGCGCTGTGGATGGTAAAACCGGCGACGTTGTAGTCGGCCTCGCCGCCGATCACCCGGCCATGCAGGTCGACCACCAGCAGGTCGCTGGCGCGCACCTCCTCGAACAGCAGGCCGAACGGGTTGATCAGAAAGCGCGGTTCGGTCCCGGGCAGGCGTACCGAGAAGTGCGTATAGAGGGTGTCGTCCCAGCCGAACAGCGCCGCCAGCCGGTAGGCGGCGGCGAGGTCACGGCGCAGGGTGGCTTCGCTGTGGTTCATCAGTGACTGATCTGCGAGAGGAAGGCACGGCTGCGGGCGTGCTGGGGGTTGTCGAAGAATTCGGTCGGAGGGGCGATCTCGACGATGCGTCCGGCGTCCATGAACACCACGCGATCGGCTACCTTGCGGGCGAAGCCCATCTCGTGAGTCACGCAGAGCATGGTCATGCCGTCGAGGGCCAGTTCAGTCATCACCTCGAGAACCTCGCCGACCATTTCCGGGTCGAGCGCCGAAGTCGGTTCGTCGAACAGCATCACCTTGGGGTTCATGCACAGCGCCCGGGCGATGGCCACTCGTTGCTGCTGGCCGCCGGAGAGCTGGCAGGGCTTCTTGTGCGCCTGTTCGCTGATGTGCACCCGGCGCAGGTAGGTCATGGCCAGGTCATCGGCCTCCTGCTTGGACAGCCCGCGTACCTTCATCGGCGCCAGGGTACAGTTGTCCACCACGCTGAGGTGGGGGAACAGGTTGAAGTTCTGGAACACCATGCCCACCTCGCGACGCACATGCTCGCTGCCCTGCTTGCTGGCGACGTCCTGCTGCTCGACGATGATGGTGCCGGTGTCGTGCGGGGCCAAACGGTTGATGCAGCGGATCAGGGTCGACTTGCCCGAGCCGGACGGGCCGCAGATGACGATCTTCTCGCCGGGTGCCACGCTCAGGTTGATGTCTTGCAGGACCTGGAAGTCGCCGAAGCTTTTGCCGACGTGTTCCAGAAGGATCATTTCGTTCATGGGCTTATCCCTCATTGTGCTGGGCTTCAGGCGCGGCGCATGCGGGCCAGGGTGCGTTGCACCAGGCCGGGATGGTTGGACGGGCTGGTTTCTTCCAGTTGTTCCCAGGACAGGCGGCGTTCCAGGCGGCTTTGCAGCCAGCTCAGGGTGTAGACCATGACCAGGTAGTAGACCAGCGCGACGGCGTAGTACTCGGTGAACTGGAAGGTCGAGGAGACGGTTTGCGAGGTCACCGCCATCAACTCCTGCAGGGAAATCACCGAGGCCAGCGAAGTGATCTTCAGCAGGGTGATGAATTCATTGGCGGTCGGCGGAATGGCGATGCGCGCGACCTGCGGCAGCACCACGTAACGAAAGGTCTGCCAGCGCGACAGGGCCAAGGCATGGCAGGCGGCCAGCTGGCCTTTGTCCAGGGACTTGAGCGACGCCCGGTTGATCTCCACCTGGTAGGCCGCCTCGTTCAGGCTGAGGGCGATCCAGGCCGCGATGAAAGGGGTGAACCAGGCCTCGCGAAACACCGGAAAGAACTGCGGCAGGGCGTTCCAGACGAACAGCAGCTGGAGCAGGGTCGGCGCCCCGCGAAAAACACTGACCACACCGCGCAGCAGCGAGCGGGCGACGTTCGGCCGGCCTTCCAGCGCCAGTGCGGTGGGAATTGACAGGACGATCCCGACCGAGTGCGAGGCCAGCGCCAGCAGCAAGGTGATACAGGCACCCTCGAAAAACGGGTAGGAGATCAGCGCGTTCCAGAACACGGATACGTCGAAGTTCATGGTGAGTTCTCGCTCTCAGCGGATGGCGGACGGTAGTAGCGGTGCACTAGCGTTGCGCGTGGCCCGGCGGGGGTGAAGACCGGCGTGGATGCTCATTTGCCACTGGCAAACGTCGCGTCCGCAGCGGTTCTCAGCGTGCCTGGCCTGGCGCGCAACAGTAGTTAGCCGGCTGCTACTGCCCGGCCACCTCGAGGTTGGCCGGCGCGAGTTTCCATTTTTCGCTGATGGCTTTCAGGCTGCCGTCGGCCTTGAGGGCATCGATGGCGCTTTGCACGGCTTGCTTATCGGCGGCGTTCGGCCGCAGGTAGGCGCCGAATACGTCCTTCTCCGGGAAGCTGTAGAGGGTCTTGAACTGCCCCGGAGTCTGCAGTTCACGGTAGGCCAGCTCGGTGTCCTGGGACAGCCCGGCGGAGGCGCGGCCGACCAGCACTTGTTGGGCCACATCGCTGCCTTTCGGGTAGGTCTGCAGGGTCGCCGGGGTCTTGCCGGCGGCGCTGAGTTTGGCGTTCAACTCTTCCATGATCTTCACGTAGCGGGTGCCGGACTGCACGGCCACCACTTTGCCGGACAGGTCGTCGAGGCTGCCCAGGGTCAGGTCGCTCTTGCCGCTGCCGAAGACGATGGTGGCGCTTGCCAGGTAGGGCACGGCGTTGAGTTTCTGGGTGCGCTCCTCGGTGATCAGGGTGCCGCTGATCACCGCATCGCAGCGCTTGGACTCCAGCCCAGGCAGCAGGCCGGTGAATTCGGTGACGATGAAGCGCGCATCGACCCCCCAGTGTTTGGCCAGGGCGCGGATCAGGTCGGCATCGAAGCCGCTGGGCTCGCGGTCGCCGGTCTTCTCGAAGAACTCCAGCGGCGGGAAGGTCGGGTCGGAGCAGACGTTGAAGGTGCCGGCGCTGATGAAGGCCGGTTTCTCGGCGGCACTCGTGGTGACGCCGAAGGTGGCCGCCAGCAAGCTGAGGGCTAGTGCAGAAATGGTCGTGGTACGCATGGGGACATCTCCTAGTGCATCGTTCTCGGTTTTGTTGGCAGTACGCAGTGGAACCGTGTTGTTGTTATATGAACTTTCAGGAGAGCGCCTAGCCGCCCGCATCAGCGGTCGGCCAGGCGCGGGCGCTCAGCGGCGTTGCACGCCCGGCAGCACGCAGAGCATTTCGTACAACAGGTTGGCGCCCAGCAACGAAGTGTTGCCGGTGGTGTCGTAAGGCGGGGACACTTCCACCACATCGCAACCAATTAATTGTAGATCCTGGCAGCCGCGAATGATCTCGATTGCCTGGATGGTGGTCAGGCCGCCGATTTCCGGGGTGCCGGTGCCGGGCGCCCAGGCCGGGTCGATGCCATCGATATCGAAGCTCAGATAGACCGGGCCACCGTCGACCTTGGCGCGCACTTCTTCCATCAGCGGGGCCAGCGACTTGTGCCAGCACTCTTCGGCCTGGACCACGCGAAAGCCCTGCTTGCGGCTCCAGTTGAAGTCTTCGGCGGTGTAGCCCTGGGCGCGCAGGCCGATCTGCACCACGCGGTCGCAGTCGAGCAGGTCTTCTTCCACCGCGCGGCGGAAGGTGGTGCCGTGGGCGATTTTCTCGCCGAACATGTGGTCGTTGACGTCGGCGTGGGCGTCGATATGCACCAGGCCGATCTTGCCGTGCTTCTTCTTCAGCGCACGCAGGATCGGCAGGGTGATGGTGTGGTCGCCACCGAGGGTCAGGGGGATGATGCCCAGTTCGACAATCTTGTCGTAGGACTCCTCGATGATGCGTACTGCGTCGAGCAGGTTGAAGGTGTTGATCGCCACATCGCCGATGTCGGCGACGTTCAGCGAGTCGAACGGCGCGGCGCCGGTGGCCATGTTGTAGGGACGGATCATCACCGACTGGGCGCGAATCTCACGCGGGCCGAAGCGGGTGCCGGAGCGGAGCGAGGTGCCGATGTCGAGCGGCACGCCGACGAATGCGGCGTCCAGCTGGCGCTGTTCTTCCACTTTCTGGATATGCGGCAGACGCATCATGGTGGCAATGCCACCGAAGCGGGGCATTTCATTGCCGCCCAAGGGCTGGTGCAGAGTCTTGTCCATGGGATGGCCTCACGGTTGTTGTGGTTGTAGTAGTCGTTGGCCAGATTGTTGGACAGGATGCGCTGGGGAAAAATCGCTGAGGGCAAAAACTTAGTTCAGATATTTCTAAACTAACGAGCAGTGGATAGACTCCCGGTGGCAGCGAGCCTGCTCGCGACGCTGTGCGTTCGATCACGCCGATTGGCCTGTCTGCAGGCCCCTACCCAAGCACTTCGATGCTGTCGTGGAGTTGTCATGAGCCAAGCCTTGCCCGACCTGAAACTGCTGCGCATCTTCGTCAGCGTGGTCCGCCACCAGGGCTTCGCCGCCGCGCAACAGGACCTGAACCTGTCGACTTCGGCGATCAGCACCTACATGAGTCAGCTGGAAGGCCAGCTCGGCCTGAGCCTGTGTCACCGCGGCCGTGGCGGTTTCAGCCTGACCAGCAAGGGCGAGTTGTTCTACCACGAAACCCTGCGCTTGCTGGGCGAGCTGGAAGGCTTCGAGCGTTACTCCGCGGCGCTCAAGGGGGAGCTGCGCGGCACCCTCAACCTCGGCGTGTTGGATTCCACCGTCAGCGATTCGGCGTTACCCCTGGCCGAGGTGATTGGCGCCTACAGCGAGGAACATCCGGCCGTGCACCTGCACCTGTCGGTGTTGAGCCCCTATGAACTGCAACTGGCGGTGCTGGATAATCGCCTGGACCTGGCCATCGGCGCCTTCTCCACGCGGATGAACGGGCTGGTCTATCAGCCGCTGTACCGCGAGCAGCATTGGCTGTACTGCAGCGAGCGCCACTCCCTGTTCGGCGAGCGGCGCATCCCGGCGGAAGTGATCACCCAGCAGCGCATGGTCGGCCGCGGTTATTGGAGCCAGGCCGAGCTGGCGCGGCACGGTTTCAAGCACAGTGCGGCGACCGTGGAGTCGATGGAGGCGCAGCTGATCCTGGTGCTGTCCGGCGCCTATATCGGTTACCTGCCGGAGCACTACGCGCAGCATTGGGTCGATCAGGGGCAATTGCGCGTACTGCTGCCGGCGACCTTCGGCTACCAGGCGCCATTCTCGTTGATCCTGCGCCGCGGCCGGGTCCGCGAACCCTTGCTGCAGACCTTTCGCGACCTGTTGAAGGCGCAACTCACCGAGCGCTAGGGTGCAGCAGCGAGCGGTCGAGCATGGGACCGCTTGGCCTCAAGTGCTGGACTGTTCGCCGAGTGGCGGGCGCGCGGGCTCTGCCTGTTGGGCGTCTTCTGGCACGGGGTCCATCAGCACCGAGCCCACCGGGAAGGGGGCCTGCATCTGGAAGCTGGTCGGTTCCGTCGAGGTTGTAAAGGGGTCGCTGATGCGTTTGTACAGGGCATGGCCGGCCATCAGCCCGCTCATGATCGCCAGGCTCCAGAAGAAACTCGAGGGTCCCCATTGATCCATCACCAGGGAAATGCCGAAGGGGCCGATCGAGGCGCCAACCCCTCCGGCCAGCAACAGGGTACTGCTGGCCCCGACAGCCTGGTCGGCTTCCAGTTGGTCATTGGTCAGGGCCAGATAGAGCGCTAGCAACGGGAAGCAGCTCGCGCCGAACAACAGTGCCAGCAGCAGGTGGCGGTTGTCCTCGGCCAGGCCGACCTGGGCACTGGCCAAGGCGAACAGCAGGGCGGCAAAGGCCGCTGCGGCGATCACCGTGCGCCTGTCCATGCTGTCCGAGAGCTTGCCCAAGGGCCACTGCAACAACATGCCGCCGACTACCAGGATCGCCATGAACAGCGATATTTCACTGACCTGCATGCCCAGTCGGCTGGCATACACCGCGCCCATGCCGAGCACCATGGCGTAGCAGGCGTTGATCAGGAAGGAGCCGACCAAGCCGGTCGGGGCCACGCGGTACAGGGTGGCGATGCTCACCGGGCGGGCGGCCTCGAACGCCGGCATCGGCGTCGCCGTGATCAGGATGGGGATGGCCGCCAGGCTGATCAGGATCGAGATCAGGTTGAACAGCTCGAAGCTGGCGGGGTCGGACACGTTCAGCAGAAACTGCCCGCTGGAAAGCCCGGCGAGCATGGTGATCATGTAGATCGACAGCAGTTGGCCACGGCTGCGGTTGTCGGCCGCCTGGTTCAACCAGCTTTCGGCCACCACATAGATCGCCGACACGGCGAAACCGGTGAGCAGGCGCATCAGCCCCCAGACCCAGGGGTCGACGATCAGGGCGTGCACCAGGATGGTGACTGAGGCGAGTGCGGTCAGTGCGGCGAACGAGCGAACATGCCCGACCCGCTGAATGATCCCCGGCGCGCGCAGGGAACCGAGCAGAAAACCCAGGTAATAGCCGGACATCAGCAGGCCGGTGGCGATGGTGCTGAACCCTTCCAGTTCGGCGCGAATGCCCAGCAATGAACCCTGTGCGCCCATGCACAGGCCGATAACGCCCAAGCCGAAAAACAGCGGCCATACGCTTCTCAGGGTCTGCTGGATCATGATCACCGCCACTCAGTGACTAGGGGATTCTCGAGGCCGGCGGCCTCCAGATAGGGGCCGTCAACCTTAATCCATCCGGTGCCGCGCTTGGAAGTCGTTGCCGAGCGTGACAACGGGACAACGAACAGGTTGTTTCTGCAGAGGTGATTACCGCGTGACGCACCAGCAAGCGGGCGAGGAGTTACCCGCCCGCCGGGGCAGTGGCTTAGCTCGGCAGGAACTCCTCGGCCCAGCCCAGGCTGGCGATCGCGCGTTCGATCATCGACTCGACCTCGGCCGCGCTGTAACCGACATCCGCCAGCACCTCGCGAGTAGAGTGGCCCCAGCGCTCCGGCAGGCTTACGGCCTTGATGCTGGCCTCGGTCGGACGAATCGCCAGGTGGTCGATCTGCGTCAGGCAATGGCCGCTCGGGTGGTCGCGGTGGATGGAGAAGGCGAAGCTGCCCCGGTCGATGCCGACTGTGCCGTCGCCGGCGCGGCTGTACTGCTCGCGCAAGGCCTCGATGGACATCGGTACGGCCGCGGCGATGTCGGCCGCCTGCAGGGTTTCCGCCCAGTAGGCGGCTGGTGCGGTCAGCAGCGCAGTCTTCAGGAACTCGCCGACGTTTGCCGCAGTGCTGATGCCGGCCAGACCTTCGACGCGTTCCAGCTGGGGCAGTTCGGACTGTTTCGAGTCGAGGTAGAGCCAGCCTTGCGCCGTCTGGTAGAAGTGCGACAGGGCGTTGTGGCCCAGCACTTCGCGACCGGATGGCTCGTTGAAAGGCGCACGACCTTGGTAGTCGAAGGCGAACGACAGCTGCGCCAGGTTGGTGACGGCCGACAGCGAGGTGCGCGAACGGGTGGCCTGGCCGGTCTTGAGCTTGTGGTAGAGCGACACTGCCATGCCCAGGCCGGCGGTAAAACCGCAGTTGACGTCCAGGGTGCCGAGGTGGGCGTGCTCTTCCGGGGTTTCCGGGCCGCCGAAACGACTCATGATGCCGCTGTGCGCCTGGATGATGTCGTCATAGCCGATGTAGTTGGTCTTCGGGCCTGGCAGCGGGCCGCCAAGGCAGTCTAGGCGGCAGAACAGAACGCCCGGGTTGACCGCCTGCAGGCTGTCGTGATCGAGACCCAGGGCCTTGAGCTGACGCTCGGGGGCATTGATTACCACCATGTCGACGGAGCGCACCAGACGATTGAATACTTCGCGGCCTTCGCTGCTCATGATGTCGACCAGGGCGCTGCGCTTGCCCATGCTGGTCTGGAAGCTGAACAGGGTGCCGATCAGCGGATCGTAGAGGGGCTTGACGGTATCGAGCTTGATCACCTCGGCGCCGAAGCGGGCGAGGAACGCGGTGGAGTGCGGGCCGGCGATCACGTTGGTCAGGTCGAGAATGCGCAGGCCATCGAGCCAGCCAGCATTGGATGCCGGCTTGATCGCGGCACCGACCGGACGGGTCACGGTTTCCGCCGCGGCTACTGAACTGAGTTCGGCCAGCGCCTGCTCGAAGCTGACGTTTTTGCGCGGGCGTGGGCAGACCATCTGCGCGGCCGACTCTTCCAGCCAGGCGAACGGCCCTGGTTGTTTCATCAGGCCGTATTGCGGGTCATTGACCTCGACGATCAGGCCGGCGGCGTTGGTGTGCTCGTGGTTGACCCATTCCTGGGTGGTACGGTGCGGCGCGCCGGGGATCTGCCCTTCGCCAAAGATCACGGCCCACTCTTCGGAGGTCTTGCTCAGGAAGGCTTTCTTCATCTTGGCCGAGATGTGGTCGGCCCATTTCTTCGGCAGCGGATAGACGCCGATGGAGGTCTCGCCGTCCCACTCGCTGATCGGCGCGTGCAGGTTCTGCACTTCCGGCAAACCTTCGGCGACCAGTTCGTCATAGATGCCGAGGACCGTCAGGGCGCGCTTGGCATGATTGCGGTGCGATGGGCAGACGCAGTAGAACATGCGGCCATCGGCGCACTTGTAGGTGCGGTAGAAGGGGTCCAGGTATTCCTGCAGATCGTCGTAGCTCAGGTCCATCGCAATGTTGTTGGCCTTGCGCTGCTCGATTTCCAGCTCGCGCATGGTCTTGTAGCGCTCGGGCAGGCCTTCGATGACGTAGGAGTTGTACGACAGACCCTCCATCAGGGCGGAAATCACCGGCACTTCGATGGCATCGCCACGCCCGGTTTTTTCCCGAGCCTGCAGCGCCAGTACCACCGAGGAGGCTGCCAGAGCCGTGGCGTAGGCGGAGCCCAGCGGCAGCGGCGAGAAGCTCGGGTTCAGGCCCAGCAGCACGCGGTTGAAGCCCATGTCGGTGAAGGCACCGCCGGTCGCGGCGACTACGGCTTCGGTGGCTTTCCACTCGCGGCGCAGGGTGTCGTTGCTGGCGAAGCCCGGCACCGACAGGGTAATCAGCTCTGGGCGCGCCTCACGCAGTTGGCTGAAGTTGATACCCAGGCGCTGCATGACGCCAGGGCGGAAGCCCTCGATGACAATATCGGCCTGGTCGATCAAGGCGAGGGCCTGAGCCAGACCTGCTTCGCTCTTCAGGTCCAGGCGCAACGAGCTTTTGTTACGGTTCAGCACGGCATTGGCCGGATGGTCCCATTGTGGGCCTTCGGGCGGATCGATGTGCACGACGGTAGCGCCCAGATCGGCCAGGGTCATGGCCACGGCCGGTGCGGCAATCTGCTGACCGAAATCAACTACGCGAACTCCGGTTAACGGCAATTGTTGGTTGTTCATTGCAATTTATCCTTCAAATAAGCTGAACCGGCTGACGGAGACTAAACAGCCAGGTTGGATTTTTTGTTTGATTGCCATGGGCGCTGCTGTCAGGTTGTACGACCCGCTAATAAACTGTTTGGCAAGTTATTGAGGTTCAGTAACTTGCCGAGTGATCTTTATTGCTGCGTCAGTAGTGCGCTGTGATAACTATCCAGCCACTGCTTAACGCTACACCGAGTTTCGTTTCGTTCATCCAGTCTGCAGAAACCTGTCAAATACACCTGTGTATGCAAGTGGCTGACGTAACTGGTAGGTTTCGGCGCTTTTTCGGTAGCGCCGATATTAGGAATGAAGAGAGGTGGCGGCCAGCAATAAAAAATTGACCTAAGAGGGTGTTTTTTTTATGGCTGCATAAATCCCATGCCTGAGGCGGCGGAGAGGCGCGGAAAGCCTGACCAGGCGTGGGGCGTCTGGCAGCTTCGGGTGTCGCTATGGCCTGCAGTGAGGTGGGCTCAGAGCCTGTGAAGGGCGTGTCTGACTGATCTATCCATAAGAAAACAAGGGTCATTGCCTGCTATTTTTTTGCTTCTCATCGATATCCGCATTCATAACAATAGATTCCGTATCGATATAGGCACTCTGCTTGTTGTGTATCGCTACTGCTGCCCCGTCTAACAACTACAGTCGTGCTCTTATCTCTCGCTGCCAGTGTCGTGAGGTACGCAGGTACGGCCCCTCCATGAAGAGCGCTGTTTTCTCTCATGGTCAACTAGATCTTTGCCCGGCAAGGATTAACCAACAGTTGAAAGGTGCAAGATGAATAACAACTACAAAAATATATCGAACAGAGGGTCGCGTCATGAGTAGCGCGAAACAGCTAACGGCAAAAGGTGGGTTGCTCGCTGAGATGAATCCGATCATGTCGATCGGTTCGGCTCTGCTGGTTATCGCGTTTGTGCTATTTACGGTTATCGATCCGGTGTATGCCGACTCTATTTACAGTGCGGCCAAAGGCTTTATTGCCTCGAAGCTGGCCTGGTATTACGTCGGCATCATGAGCTTCTTTCTGTTTTTCGCGGTTTGGCTGATCTTCAGCCGTTATGGCAGCATCCGCCTGGGCAAGGACAGCGACAGGCCGGAGTTCAGTAACTTCTCCTGGTTTTCCATGTTGTTCGGTGCTGGTATTGGCATCGGTATTCTGTTCTGGAGTATCGCCGAGCCGATCTACCACTTTCAGAGCAACCCCTTCATCGCTGAGGGGCAGGCGATGACCGCAGAGGCGGCACAAGTTGCCATGCGCATTGCGATCTTCCATTGGGGCCTGCACGGGTGGGCGTTGTTTGCGGCTTTCGGCTTGATGCTGGCTTATTTTTCCTACCGCAAGGGCTTGCCGCTGTCGATCCGCTCCTGCCTGTACCCGCTACTGGGTGAGCGTATCTATGGGCCGCTGGGGCATGCCGCGGACCTGCTGGCGGTGTTCGGCACGGTATTTGGCATCGCCACATCGCTAGGCTTGGGCGCGCAGCAGATGAACGCGGGGCTGCAATACCTGTTGGGCATTGAGGTGTCGATCAGCAACCAGGTGATCCTGATCGCGGTGATCTCGGTGATTGCCACCGCCTCGGTACTGAGCGGCGTGAACAAGGGCATTCGAATCCTCAGTGAACTGAACATGCAGCTGACCATGGTGATTCTGGCCCTGTTCGTTATTTGTGGCCCGACGGCATACCTGATCGGCGCCTTCGTCACCAACTCCGGCGACTACCTGGCCAATGTCGTGCAGTTGGGCATGTGGGTCGATCCCGATCCGAAGAGTGAGTGGCAGGGCTGGTGGACCGTCTTCTACTGGGGCTGGTGGATCGCCTGGGCGCCGTTCTGCGGCATGTTCATCGCGCGTATCTCCAAGGGCCGCACCATTCGTGAGTTCGTCCTGGGCGTGCTGATCGCGCCGACCGTACTGGCAACCTTCTGGATCACCATCTTTGGCAATACGGCCATGTTTATCGAGCTGTTTGGTGGCGGTGGTGTGACGGCGGCGGTCAATGAGGACATCACCATGGCCTTGTTCAAGACCATCGAACTGATGGGCCTGGGCCAGGTGCTGACACTGCTGATCGCGGGGATCTGCACCGTATTGCTGGTGACCTACTTCGTCACCTCGGCCGACTCGGCCACCCTGGTCATCTGCACGCTCATCGCCATGGGTCACGAAAATCCGCCGGCTCGTCTCCGGGTCTTCTGGGGTGTGGCCATCGGCGCTGTAGCCGCCGGATTGCTGTTTGCCGGTGGGCTCAAGGCCCTGCAAACGGCCTCCATCGTCGCTGCGCTGCCGTTCTCGTTCGTAGTCATGCTGTCCACTTACGGTTTCATCAAGGCGTTGCGCCAGGAGCCGCTGACGGGCAAGGCTGTCAAAGATGCCAAAGTGACGCAGGCGATTGAGGCAAGGGTTGCCATCGAATCTGCGGCGGCGGCCCCCAGCAGTCTCTGATCTGAATCGCACCACGAACCCTGGCTCGTGGTGCTCCACTTACCCCAGCAAGGCTGCAGGATGCTGCACGGCGTGCACACCGACGGTTCTTGTCTCAGCAATAGCGGAGTCGCCATGTCTACTCAAGTGATCCTCCCCCGCATCATGCAGGTCGGCGAGGGCGCCAGTCAGGATATCCCCAACGTGCTGGCCAGCCTCGGCTGTACCCGACCGCTGATCATCACCGACAAGATGATGGTGCAGCTGGGCTACGCCAGGCGCATACAAGAAACTCTGGTGGGCCAGCAGATGAGCGCCGATGTGTTCGATGACACCGTGCCCGAGCCGACTGTTGCTTCCATACAGGCTGGTGTCGAGAAAGCCCGCCATGGCGATTACGACTGCATCATCGCCCTCGGCGGTGGCAGCCCGATCGACAGCGCCAAGGCCATTGCGATCCTCGCCAAGCATGGCGGCGAGATGCGCGACTACAAGTTTCCGCGCATCGTCATCGAGTCCGGCTTGCCGATCATCGCGGTGCCAACGACTGCGGGCACCGGTTCGGAAGTTACCCGGGTGACCATCATCGCCGACGAAAAAACCGACGAGAAGATGCTCTGCGTGGGTATCGGCTTCATGCCGGTGGCGGCGCTGATTGACTTCAGCCTGACCCTGAGCCTGCCGGCACGCATCACCGCCGACACCGGCATCGATGCGCTGACTCACGCGATGGAGGCCTACGTCAGCAAGAAGGCCAGCCTCTACAGCGACAGCCAGGCTCTCTCGGCCATGCGCCTGATCGCGCCCAACCTGCGCCGCGCCTACCACGATGGCGCGGACAAGGCCGCACGCGAGGCGATGATGCTCGGCTCGACCCTGGCCGGTGTGGCCTTTTCCAATGCCTCGGTGGCCCTGGTGCATGGCATGAGCCGGCCCATAGGCGCGCATTTCCATGTGCCCCATGGCCTGTCCAACGCCATGCTGCTACCGAGTGTCACCGCGTTCTCGATCCCGGCAGCTGCCGAGCGCTATGCCGACTGCGCGCGTGCCATGGGTGTGGCCAGCGAGCAGGACAGCGTCGCAGTGGCCAACGCCAAGCTACTCAGCGAGCTGCGTGCGCTCAACGATGAGTTGCAGGTGCCCACGCCCGAGCAGTTCGGCATCGACCGCCAGCAATTCTTCGACCAGTTGCAGGTCATGGCGCAGCAGGCCCTGGCCTCCGGTTCACCGAACAACAACCCGCGCGTGCCGAGTGCCGAAGAGATCATCGAGATCTACCAGCAGCTCTGGTAAGCCCCGTCTTTCAATAACCTTGGGCCCTGAGCCCGCGACCTGAATACTTTCCGAGGAATATCCGCGATGAACACAGTAGGACACCTGATCAACGGCCAGATCATCAGCGCAGGCGAGCGCTTTCAGGACGTGTACAACCCGTCCACCGGCGAAGTCAGCAAGCGCGTAGCGCTGGCCTCCAAGGCCACCGTCGAACAGGCCATTGCCGCCGCCGAGGCCGCGTTCCCTGCGTGGCGCAACACCCCGCCGATCAAGCGCGCGCGGGTGATGTTCCGCTTCAAGGAGCTGCTCGAGCAGAACGCCGAGCGCATCGCGCAGATGATTGGCGAAGAGCATGGCAAGATTTCCCACGATGCCCTGGGCGAACTGCAGCGCGGCATCGAGAACGTCGAATACGCCTGCGGCGCACCCGAGCTGCTCAAGGGTGAGCACAGCAAGAATGTCGGCCCGAACATCGATTCGTGGAGCGAGTTCCAGCCGCTGGGCGTGGTGGCGGGGATCACCCCGTTCAACTTCCCGGCGATGGTGCCGCTGTGGATGTTCCCGATGGCCATCGTCTGCGGCAACTGCTTCATCCTCAAGCCGTCCGAGCGCGACCCCAGCTCGACCCTGTTCATCGCCCAACTGTTGCAGGAAGCGGGTCTGCCCGATGGCGTGATGAGCGTCATCAATGGCGACAAGGAAGCGGTCGACACCCTGCTCAGCGACGCGCGTGTTCAGGCGGTCAGCTTCGTCGGCTCGACGCCGATTGCCGAGTACATCTACAAGACCGCCAATGCCAACGGCAAGCGCTGCCAGGCGTTGGGCGGGGCGAAGAACCACGCCATCGTGATGCCCGATGCCGACATGGATAATGCGGTGAACCAGCTGCTCGGTGCGGCCTTCGGCTCCTCGGGCGAGCGCTGCATGGCGCTGTCGGTCGCGGTGGCGGTGGGCGATGCGGCCGCCGATGCCCTGGTCGAGAAGATGCAGAAGGCCATGCAGACGCTGAAGGTCGGCGCCTACTCGGAAAAGAGCAACGACTTCGGTCCGGTGATCACCAAGGCGCATCAGCAGAAGGTTGTGGGTTATATCGACAGCGCCGAAGAGCAGGGCGCCACGATCGTGGTCGACGGTCGCAATCCACAGGTGGCCGGCTATGAGAACGGCTTCTTCGTCGGCGGTACGCTGATCGATAACGTCAGCCCGGAGATGCTCAGCTACAAGGAAGAAATCTTCGGCCCGGTGCTGCAGATCGTACGGGTCGACAGCATGCAGGAAGCCATGGACCTGATCGATGCCCACGAATATGGCAACGGCACCTGCATCTTCACTCGCGACGGTGAAGCTGCACGCTACTTCTCCGACAACATCAAGGTCGGCATGGTCGGCATCAACGTACCGCTGCCGGTGCCGGTGGCCTACCACAGCTTCGGCGGTTGGAAGCGCTCGCTGTTTGGTGACCTGCATGCTTATGGCCCGGATGCCGTGCGCTTCTACACCAAGCGCAAGACGGTCACCCAGCGCTGGCCGTCGGCCGGGGTTCGGGAAGGCGCCGAGTTCTCCATGCCGACCATGAAATGATCGGCTGATACGCCATAGCGGTGTGTGTCAGCTACAGGCCCTAGGCGACGCCCTTGAACAGGGGGGGGCCTTTTTTGCTATCCAGCGGTTGCTGCCCGTGTCGCGGACCAGGCTAGGGTCTGTTGCCGTTTCATTCGCGGCCGCGCCGTAGCTTGTTTTTGCGCGAGGCAAGGCACGAGGAGCGCGGTTTGGTTGTTCCAAATGAGC
>NZ_VIUH01000014.1 GCF_007993865.1 Pseudomonas sp. SJZ079
CATGCTTGAGCGCTATCAGCAGCATATTCGGCCGGCTCACTGTATCCAGGAGGCGGTTGGACGCACCATGCAACACGCTATTGGGACATAGCCATAAAAAAGCCCGGCCGAGGCCGGGCAAAAACAACTCCGCAGGAGCGAAGCAGTTAGGCATGCATGGCGATGGCCTGCACCTGATGGTCTGCCGCCACTTCGCCGATCACCAGGATGGCGGGACTCTTCAATTGAAAATCCAGGGCGGCCTGGTGCATCGCGGCCAGTGAGCTGCGGCACTCACGTTGTTGGGGCAGGGAGGCGTTCTCGATCATCGCCACCGGCATGTCATCACGCATGCCGCCGGCCAGCAGGCTTTCACGGATTTCCGGCAACTTGGCCACGCCCATGTAGACCACCAGGGTGGTGCCGCCCTGAGCCAGGGCTTGCCAGTTCAGCGTGCTGTCGTCCTGGGTGTGGGCGGTGACCAGGGTCACGCCGCGCGCAATGCCGCGCAGGGTCAGCGGAATACCGCAATTGGTGGCGCCGGCCAGGCCCGCGGTAATGCCGTTGACCATTTCCACTTCGATGCCGTGGGCGTTCAGCCAGTCGGCTTCTTCGCTGCCGCGACCGAAGATGCAGGGGTCGCCGCCCTTCAGGCGCACCACGCATTTGCCCTGGCGCGCATAGCGCAGCATCAGGCGTTGAATGAAGGTCTGTGGCGTGGAACGGCAGCCACCACGCTTGCCGACCGGCACCACGCGGGCATTCGGGCAATGTTCGAGAACCTCTGGGTTGACCAGGTCATCGATCATCACCACCTGCGCCTGGTGCAGGGCGCGCACCGCCTTGAGGGTGAGTAATTCCGGATCACCGGGCCCTGCACCTACCAGCCAGACTTTTCCGCTCATGTTGATCACCTCAGGCGTTGGTTGCGACAGACACGGAGGGTGCCGCCAGCAGTCGTTTGATTTCCGGGACACAGGAGCCGCAACTGGTGCCGCAGCCGAGTTCCTGTTTCAGTCCATCGAGGCTGAGGCCGCGGGCGATGCCGGCGCACACCGCGTCCTGGCTGACGTTCATGCAGTTGCACAGGGTTTTGCCGCTGCTCGCACTCGTTGCACCCGGTGGCGTGGACAGGGGTGCGAGCAACCAGCGCCGCAGGTCGGCATCGGCCTTGCCCTCGCTCCACAGGCTCTTTAGCCAATGGCGTGCCGCGGTTTCGCCGGCCAGACGGATGGCGACGATGCGTCCGTCTTCGATGCGCACGCGCTTGCCCACGGTGCGTTGCGGATCGTCATAGGCCAGCACCGGGCCCGCATCGACGCCGAGCAAGGCATCGACCTGGGCCAGCAAACCGGCATCCGGGGCCACTGCGCTGGCAGCGCGAATCACCAGGGCCGGGCGCTCACGGCCGGCCAGCGTCAGGCTGGCGTAGGCGAACTCTTCGAACAGTGGGCGCAGGGCGGCGAAACGCCGCTGCACGTCGCCTTCGACCAGGGCGAACAACTGCCAGGGCAGGTCGACCTTTTCCACCTCGACGCCGGCGTGTTTCAGCTCGGGCTGTTTGGACAGCGGATCGAAGGCCGGCAGGGTCAGCACGTTGGTGCCCCGGCCCTTGAGGAAGCGGTCGCCCCAATGCATCGGCAGGTAGGCCTGGCCGGAGCGGATGGCGTCGTCTGCCTGCACCGGGACGATCAGGCTGCCGCGACGGCTGCGCACCTTGATCAGGTCGCCGGCCTGCAGGCGACGCCGGCGCATTTCGTCCGGGTGCAGGCTGAGCACGGCCTCTTCGACATGGCCGAACAAGCGGGCGGCGGTGCCGGTGCGGCTCATGCCGTGCCACTGGTCGCGCAAGCGCCCGGTGTTGAGGGTCAGCGGGAAGCGCGCTTCGCGCTTTTCTTTCGGGGCGCGATAGGGGTCGGCATGGAACTGCGCACGGCCGTTATCGGTAGGGAAGCGGCCATCGCCATACAGGCGCGGGGTTCCCTGGCTGGCGCCGGCCGGGAAGGGCCATTGCTGGGGGCCTTGGTGGTCCAGGATCGCGTAGCTCAGGCCGCAAAGGTCGAGATCGCGATCCTGGGTCAGGTACTTGTATTCCTCGAACAGCATTTCTGCGCTGTCGAAGGCAAACAGGCTGGGCAGGCCGGGGCGCAGCAGTGGTTCCAGACGCTGGGCGAACTCGGTGGTGATCGCCCAATCCGGCCGCGCCTCTGCGGGCGCTGGCACGGCGCGGCGCACATGGCTGACGCGGCGCTCGGAGTTGGTCACGCTGCCGTCCTTCTCGCCCCAACTGGCGGCGGGCAGCAGCAGGTCGGCGTAGTGGCAGGTCTCGGTGGTGAAGAAGGCTTCTTGCACCACCACGAAAGGGCAGGCGGCGAGCGCTTCGTGCACCTTGTTCTGGTCCGGCATTGACTGCGCCGGATTGGTGCAGGCGATCCACAGGGCCTTGATCTTGCCCGCGTGCACCGCGTCGAACAGCTCGATAGCGGTCAGGCCGGGCGTCTGCGGCAGCGCATCGACGCCCCAGTAAGCGGCGACTTCGCTGCGATGTTCGGCGTTGGCGGCGTCGCGGTGGCCGGGCAGCAGGTTGGACAGGCTGCCGGTTTCGCGGCCGCCCATGGCATTCGGTTGGCCGGTCAGGGAGAAGGGTCCGGCACCGGGCCGGCCTATCTGACCGGTGGCCAGGTGCAGGTTGATCAGCGCGCTGTTCTTCGCGCTGCCTGCGCTGGACTGGTTAAGCCCCATGCACCACAGCGAAAGAAAGGAGGGCGACTTGCCGATCAGCTCGGCGCAGGCCTGCAGATTTTCCAGGGAGATGCCGCAGATGTCCGCCACGGTGCCTGGGGTGTAGTCGCGCACCAGCTTCTTCAGCGCGTCGAAGCCGTCGGTGTGCTGGTCGATATAGTCCCGGTCGATCCAGCCTTCCCACATGAGGATGTGCAGGATGCCGTGGAACAACGCCACGTCGGTGCCGGGCAGGATGGCCAGGTGCAAGTCGGCCAGCTCGCAGGTATCGGTGCGCCGCGGGTCGATGACGATGACCTTCATCTCCGGGCGTTTGGCCTTGGCTTCTTCCAGGCGGCGAAACAGCACCGGGTGGGCGTAAGCCATGTTGCTGCCGGCGATCAGCAGGCAGTCGCTCTGCTCGATGTCCTCGTAGTTGCAGGGTGGCGCATCGGCGCCGAGGCTGCGCTTGTAGCCGACCACCGCGCTGGACATGCACAGGCGCGAATTGCTGTCGATGTTGTTGGTGCCGACCAGGGCGCGGGACAGCTTGTTGAAGGCGTAGTAATCCTCGGTCAGCAACTGGCCGGAGATGTAGAAGGCCACGCTGTCCGGGCCATGTTCGCGGATGGTCTCGGCGAAGACGTTGGCGGCATGCTCCAGGGCGTTGTCCCAGTCGGTGCGCGAGCGGGCCAGGCCTTTGCCCAGGCGCAGCTGCGGGTACAGACCGCGCGCGTCGAGGTCGCCGGTCAGGTGCAGGGTCGAGCCTTTGCTGCAGAGCTTGCCGAAGTTGGCTGGGTGATTCGGATCGCCTTTGACGCCGAGAATCTTCTCGCCGTCGTGTTCGATCAGCACGCCGCAGCCGACGCCGCAGTAGCAGCAGGTCGACGCGGTGATTTGATTGGGGGTGGGCATGGCGCTCGACTCCGTGGTTTGCGACCTGTTGTAGGAGCCAGCGTGCTGGCGATCCAGGTCGCGAAAAGCATCGCCAGCAAGCTGGCTCCTACGGGTTTAGGCGCACTCGGCGGCAGTCGCTTTGAGGGCCAGCCAGACGCGGCCGTTCTCGACTTTTGCCTCATGCTTGTGCGCACAGCCGACATCCGGAGCGACGGCTTCACCACTGGCCAGCTCGATCTGCCAGTTGTGCAGCGGGCAGGCCACGCGCTTGCCATAGATCAAGCCCTGGGACAGCGGACCGCCCTTGTGCGGGCAGCGGTCGTCGAGGGCGAAGACCTCATCGTCACTGGTACGGAAGATCGCAATGTCGCCCTTGGGGCCTTTGATGATGCGCGAGCCCAGCACGTTTATTTCTTCCAGTGCGCAGATATCCAGCCAGCTCATACGGAGGCCTCCTCGACTTGAACAATGGCGATGCGATCGAACTCTTTCTTCAACTGCGGCTGCTCGATGCGCTCTTTCCAGGGGTCCTGCTCGAAGGACAGGGCGTATTGCAGGCGGGCATTGAGCGCCTTGCGGTTCTCGGCGTCTTCCAGCACGGCCTTCTTGATGTGATCCATGCCCACGCGCTGCATGTAGTGCACGGTGCGCTCGAGGTAGAAGGCCTCCTCGCGGTACAGCTGGAGGAAGGCGCCGTTGTATTCGCGTACTTCATCGGCGGTTTTCAGCTTGACGAAGAACTCGGCGACCTCGGTCTTGATCCCGCCGTTGCCACCGATGTACATCTCCCAGCCGGAGTCCACACCGATGATGCCGACGTCCTTGATGCCGGCCTCGGCGCAGTTGCGCGGGCAACCGGAGACCGCCAGCTTGACCTTGTGCGGCGACCACATGTTGAACAGGTCGTGTTCCAGCTCGATGCCCAGCTGGGTCGAGTTCTGCGTGCCGAAGCGGCAGAACTCGCTGCCGACGCAGGTCTTCACGGTACGGATGGATTTGCCGTAGGCATGCCCGGAGGGCATGTCCAGATCCTTCCACACGGCCGGCAGGTCGTCCTTCTTGATGCCCAGCAGGTCGATGCGCTGGCCGCCGGTAACCTTGACCATGGGTACGTTGTACTTGTCGGCGACGTCGGCGATGCGCCGCAGCTCGGACGGGTTGGTTACGCCGCCCCACATGCGCGGCACCACCGAGTAGGTGCCGTCTTTCTGGATGTTGGCGTGGGCGCGCTCGTTGATCAGACGCGACTGCGGATCGTCCTTGGCCTCGCCCGGCCAGGTGGAGATCAGGTAGTAGTTCAAGGCCGGGCGGCAAGTGGCGCAGCCGTTCGGCGTGCTCCAGTTCAAGAAGGCCATGGACTCGCCCATGCTGATCAGGTGCTGCTCGCGGATCGCCTTGCGGATCTGCCCGTGATTGAGGTCGCTGCAGCCGCAGATAGCCTTCTCGCTCTTCGGCTTGACGTCGGCGGCGCCGCCCACTGTGCTGATCAGAATCTGTTCGACCAGGCCGGCGCAGGAGCCGCAGGAGCTGGCGGCCTTGGTGTGCTTCTTCACCTCGTCGACCGAGAACAGGCCGTTCTCCTGGATCGCCTTGACTATGGTGCCCTTGCACACGCCGTTGCAGCCGCAGACCTCCATGCTGTCGGGCATGTTGGCGGTCTTCTCGGCACCCTGGTGACCGACGTCGCCGATGGCGTTCTCGCCGAACATCAGGTGGTCGCGGATCTGGCCGACGTTGTGGTTCTCGCGGATCTGCCGGAAGTACCAGCCACCGTCGGCAGTGTCGCCGTACAGGCAGGCGCCGACCAGGATGTCGTCCTTGATCACCAGCTTCTTGTACACGCCGCCGATCGGGTCGGACAGGGTGATGGTCTCGGTGCCTTCGGCGCCCATGAATTCGCCGGCGGAGAACAGGTCGATGCCGGTGACTTTCAGCTTGGTCGAGGTGACCGAGCCTTGATAGCGGGCGAAGCCGAGCTGGGCCAGGTGGTTGGCGCAGACCTTGGCCTGCTCGAACAACGGGGCGACCAGGCCGTAGGCGATGCCGCGATGGCTGGCGCATTCGCCGATGGCGTACACCCGCGGGTCGTAGGTTTGCAGGGTGTCGTTGACCAGGATGCCGCGGTTACAGGCGATCCCCGACTGTTCGGCCAGGTCGCTGTTGGGGCGGATGCCCGCGGCCATCACCACCAGGTCGGCGGGGATCACCTCGCCGTCCTTGAACTTCACCGCGCAGACCCGGCCTTCACCGTTGTCCAGCAGTTCGGCGGTGTGCTTGGGCAGGAGGAACTTCAGGCCGCGGTCTTCCAGGGACTTCTGCAGCAGTTCGCCGGCGGTGCGGTCGAGTTGACGCTCCATCAGCCAGTCGCCGAGGTGCACCACGGTGACGTCCATGCCGCGCAGTTTGAGGCCGTTGGCCGCTTCCAGACCGAGCAGGCCGCCGCCGATCACCACCGCATGTGGGTGGGTCTTGGCGGTGTCCATCATCATCTGGGTGTCGGCGATGTCGCGGTAACCGATCACGCCCTGCAGGTCCTTGCCGGGAATCGGCAGGATGAAGGGGTTGGAGCCGGTGGCGATGAGCAGGCGGTCGTATTCGGCCTCGCTGCCGTCGTCGGCAATCACCCGACGCGCCTTACGGTCGATCTGTACCGCTTTACGCCCGAGCAGCAGGTTGATGCCGTTATCGGCATACCACTGGAGATCGTTGAGCACGATCTCCTCGAAGGTCTGCTCGCCGGCCAGCACCGGCGAGAGCAGGATGCGGTTGTAGTTCGGGTGCGGCTCGGCACCGAACACGGTGATTTCATACAGGTCGGGGGCGAGCTTGAGCAGCTCTTCAAGGGTTCGGACCCCGGCCATGCCGTTGCCGATCATCACCAACTTGAGTTTTTTCATGATTCCTCACCGTCACGCATAACCGGAAAATAAAAAAGGCGTCCCGCTAGTCACCTAGCGAGGACACCTTTGTCCAAGTCCCGTTCTATTCGGGAAGTGCAACCTTCATCGTTGAAGGGCGCGCTTTAATAATTTGTGCAGTGACTAATGCAGAGGCTGTGCCAACTCTCCAGGGGGCAGGCGATTGGCGGGCTTGAGCCTGTTTCAGGTTTCCGCCAGGTGGGTTGTTGTGGTCTTGTGCGCACCGGTTTAAGGCGAGCTGCTCTGTTCTGGTGCGACTTCTGCAGCGGCGCGGCGCACTTCACCGCGTTACTTGATCAGCAGCACCAGCAGGAACAGGTTCAGCAGCAGGGCCACCAGCGCCACCGTGCGCCAGACCAGCAGCGGTTCGCGCTCCAGCAGCGGCCTGGGCCGGCTGCTGAGGGCTTGACGCTCCCCTTGTTCCAGGGTCAGCAGCCACTCCTCGGCGGTTTCATAGCGCTGCTGCGGGTCGGCGCTGACCGCGCGAGCCAGGCTCTCGTCCAGCCAGCTCGGCAGGTCGGGGCGATAGCGGCTGGCTGGGGTCGGACTGGTAAAGCGCGGATGCTGGAAGGCTTCGATCTCGCCGTAGGGGTAATGGCCGGTGAGCAGATGGTAGAGGGTCACGCCCGCCGCATAGATATCCTGCTGCGGGCTGGGCACCGCGCCGGCGAAGGCCTCCGGGGCAATATAGCTGGGGGTGCCGGGCAGGGCGTTGGCCTCGTCGCGGGACAGTCCCGGGCAATAGGCCAGGCCGAAATCCAGTACGCGCAGCTCGCCATCATCGCCCCACAGCAGGTTCTCCGGCTTGATGTCGCGGTGCAGGATATTGCGCCGGTGCAGCATGCCCAGGGCCTTGAGCAGGCGCGGTGCGACGTCCAGCCACTCGGGCAGCACCATAGGGCCGGACAGGCGGATATGCTCGGCCAGGGTTTGTCCGGCATATTCGCGTTGCAGGTAATACAGATGCTGGCGCTGCGGCAGTGGATGGACTTCGGCAAAGTGCCGCCCGGCGACGCGACGCAGAAACCACTCCTCCAGCAGCAGTGCAGGGCCGGCTTGCGGCTCATCGGTGCGGCTGGGTGGCAGGGTTTTCAGCAGCCAGCGGCGCGACTGGCCATCGCGCACGCGGTACACCAGCGATTGCCGCGACTCGGCCAGCAGACGCTCGACCTGCCAGCCTTCGAACAGTTGCCCGTCGCGCAACTTGGGTGGCAGGGGCCAGTGTTCGAGTTGCGCCAGGGTGTCGGCCAGTGCGCTTTGCGGCAAGCGGTCGACCTGGACCAGCAGCGCGCTGGCGTTGTCCTGGCTGCCGGCCAAATGGGCCGCGCTGACCAGGGCGCGGGTGGCGGCGGCCGCGTCTGCTTCGTCATGCAGGATGCGCTGGATGCCGCTGTCGCCGAGCACCGCCCAGACCCCGTCGCTGACCAGCAAGAAACTCTCGCCTTCACGCAACTCGCCGTCCAGGTAATCCACCACCAGGTGCTGATCCAGACCCAGGGCGCGCTTGAGCACGTGCTGCATGCCCGGTTGCTCCCACACGTGGTCTTCGGTGATGCGCTCGAGTTGACCCGCATGCCAGCGATAGGCGCGGCAGTCGCCGACATGCGCCAGGGTGAAGCGCCGGCCACGCAGCACTAGGGCGGTGAGGGTGGTCAGCAAGGGTTGGCCGCCGCCATTGGCTTGCAGCCAGCGATTATGCGCGACCAGCAGGCGGTCCAGCGATTGCGCCACCGCCCAGGTTTCCGGGGTGGCGTAGTAATCCAGCGCCAGGGCCTGCAAGGTCGCCCGCGCCGCCAGGCCACCATCGGCGCACTGACTGACGCCATCGGCCAGGGCGAACAGATAACCCTTGCTGACGGCCAGCGCCGGCGCTGGCGTGACCACACGAATGGCGTCCTGGTTTTCTTGCCGGGGGCCGGTTGCCGTGGCTTCGCCGAAGGTTAACTGCAGGGCCATCAGAGGTTCTCGTGGGCGGGAGTGGCAGAAACGCGCAAGGGCGATAAACATCGCCCTGATGGTACGCGGCAGGTGGGTTGAGACAAAGGCGAAGCCCACTCGGCTTCCCTTGGCGAGGGCATCGTTAAGCACGCCCACGCCAGCTTTACCTGACCAGTGCGGGGATGTTTCGCAGAACCCCGCCTCTGTCTCAACCCACCTGCGTGCGTGGGAGTTAGACTCGAGCGGCAGTCACCGCAGCGGAGCCCCAGGTGGTGCGCCAGCGCTGCTTGACACCGTACAAACCGACCCAGGCCAGCACGCCGAGACTGGCGAACAGCCACAGGCCCAGTTGATAGTCGCCGGTGTGCTGCTTGATTGTGCCGAGGCCAGCCGCCAGGAAGAAGCCGCCGACGCCGCCGGCCATGCCGATCAGGCCGGTCATCACGCCGATCTCCTTACGGAAACGCTGCGGCACCAACTGGAATACCGCGCCGTTGCCCGCGCCCAGACCGAGCATGGCGGTGACGAACAGCGCCAGGGCTGCGGTCGAGCTGGACAGGTTGAAACCCACGCCGGCGATGCACAGCGAGGAGACGGTGTACATCATCAGCAGCGAGCGGATACCGCCGATACGGTCGGCCAATGCGCCGCCGAGTGGGCGCATCAGGCTGCCGGCACAGACACAGGCGGCGGTGTAGTAGCCGGCGGTGACCGGGCTCAGGCCGTACTGATCGTTGAAGTAGCCGGGCAGGGCGCTGGCCAGGCCGACGAAGCCGCCGAAGGTGATGCTGTAGAAGAACATGAACCACCAGCTGTCGCGGTCGCCCAAGGCCTTGAGGTAGTCGGCCATGGATTTTGGCTGTGGCCGCTGCGGCGCGTTACGGGCCAGCAGGGCGAACACCAGCAAGGCGATCAGCAGGGGAATCAGAGCCCAGCCGAACACGTTCTGCCAACCGAACAACGCGGCCAGGCCTGGGGCGAACAGGGCCGCCAGCACGGTGCCGGAGTTACCGGCGCCGGCAATGCCCATGGCTTTGCCCTGATGCTCGGCGGGATACCACTGCGAGGCCAGGGGCAACGCGACGGCAAAGGCGGCGCCGGCAAAACCGAGGAACAGGCCGAGCAGCAGCGCGTGCTCATAGGTCTGGATACCGATCTGCCAGGCGGCGAACAGCGAGCAGATGACGATCACCTGGCCGATCAGGCCGGCGCTTTTCGGCGACAGGCGATCGGCCAGCAGGCCCATGAAAATACGCAGTATGGCGCCGGCCAGAATCGGTGTGGCGACCATCAGGCCGCGCTGTTGCGCAGTCAGGTCCAGGTCGGTGGCGATCTGCACCGCCAGTGGGCCGAGCAGGTACCAGACCATGAAGCTCAAATCGAAATAGAGAAAAGCGGCGAACAACGTCGGCGTATGGCCAGCCTTCCAGAAACTTGTATTCATCGAACACCTCATCAGCAAAAAAGGGTCCCGGTCGGGTTGCGTGCGGTGTGGTCGTGGACACACCGTGCGCAGCCCGCCGGGGAGGCGCCGCACTTGTGATGCAGCGCCCTGCGGCCTGAGCCACAGCTGGGTTGAGAGAGTTGCAAGCGAGGCCTCTGGATCGCAGAGGCACCACCAACCCCAAACGCTGGGGTGAAACGAAAAAAACGCCGCATCACCGCAACGCTCGAAAGCGCGGATGAAGCGACGTCTGTGTCGTTTGTGGGGTAGCCGCCTTTGGCTACCGGTAGTTGGGTCATTGCAAGAGCTGAGCCAACAGCTTGAGCCGCGAGTAATCAGGGGCATAGCAGCCTGTCGGTGCCGGCAGGCGAATCAAAATGGGGCGTGCGGGCTGCACGTGCGCTGTGATTGGGCACATCGGCCTGATCTGGGGCGCCGAGTACTCACTGGAATGCAGCGAATTCGCTTCGTGGCGTGTCGCGCCGGCTTGGCTCAATCGCGGCTCAGTCGGTCGGGGGCTGCGCCGGAAAGAGGATCACCGGCTCGGGCGGCGTCTGCCCGGGTGGCAGGGCGGGTGGCGCCGGTTCTCCTGCCGGGCCCAGGTGCTTGACCAGGTGATAGATGGCCAGCAGGTCCTCGTCGCTCATGATGTGGAGCTTCTCGTTGGGCATGGGCGGACGGTAGTTGGCGCCGCGCGCCAGCGTCAGCCACTGGCTTTCGCTGAGACGTGGCAGCAGCAGGCGCAGGTTGCTGGGGTAGGTGGTGCCCCAGGGTCCGCTCCACCCGAGTCTATCGCCCTTGAGCCATTCATCTTCAGGGATGGAGCCGGGAGCCATCAGGTAGCCCGCGGTATGGCAGTCGTTGCAGCCGCCGATATTGACTAGGTAGCGGCCGCGCTCGAGTTGAGCGTCGTCGGCGAGGACAGGCAGGCTACTCAGCAGGCCGAGTAGTAGTACGGTCGGGGTGGGCTGTGGGCGCTTGGCGGACATGGCAATACCTCCTGCGCAGAGCAGCGTCGATGGACGCTGCCGTTAGGTATAGCGCAGCAGGCCTGGATTCGCTGTCAGCCGGTCGCGGGCACGGCTCAATCCAGCCAGTTGACCCGCGGAAACTTGGCGCTGAACTCTGTCGGCATCGCCACCACCTGTTGGCGTTGGTAGTTGAAGAAGACGAAGCCCGACTTGGCCATCGCCACCAGGCTGCCATCGGCCGGACGGCTAATGCGGAAGATGATGTCACCGCCGTACTTGTTGAAATCCATGACCCCGACCTCGAACAGCAACTGGTCGCGCGCATGGGCTTCGGTGCGGTAGGTGGTGGCGAGGTCGGTGACTATGATGCCGGTGCCGTCCTCGCGGGTTTCCGCGATGCCGAATTCGAACAGAAAGCGCGCCCGAGCCTCGGAAATCATCGAGATCATCGAGTCGTTGCCCAGGTGGTTGGAGGCATTGATATCGGTGACGCGCACCGTCAGGTGGGTGCTGTAGCAGAACTGCTGTTCCGGGAATTCGAGTTTCAGGCGGGCCATATGGGCGAGTCTCGTGCGGGCTGGAGGATGCGACGCGTGGCGCGGGCGGCGCGATTGTACGTGGGCTTTCGGCGATTTTGCGCTATTTGCCCGCTGAATGAAGTGCCGCCCGCCCCGCCCCGGCTGTCCTGCGCCGAGTAACGGCTCGGCTCAGCGATGCAGGCTGTTCAGCCAGTAGAAGGTCACCCGCCCGCCTTCATCGGCGGGGCCGTAGTTGTCCTGTATATAGGCGCCGGCCTTGAAGTACAGCTGCTGCTTGCCCCAGTAGCCGCTCAGCTGTTGATAGTAGGAGCCGCGGTCGCCATCGCTGCTGTTGACACTGACGCCGAGTTTGCCGCTGGGGGTGATGCGCAGGTCATAGCCGAAGCGTTCGTTGAGCTGCACGTTCTCCGCCAACAGGATGTTCTGCACTTCGCTGTCCCCCGGGCGTTTGCGCAGGAGCAGTTCCAGGCGGCCAACCCCGCGGCGGTAATGGTACTGCAGCTTGATCAGCGGATCGTTGTTGCTACCCGGTTGATTGGTGCTGTGGATCTGGCCGATGACGATCTTGTGCTTGCTCGGTACCTGCTGCACCGACAGCACCGCGCTCAAATAGTTATCGGCGCTGTGGTGGTACCAGTTACTCAGCGCGCCGTCGGCCTGGGTTTCGCGCAGTTCGCTGCGTGGGTAGCGGGCGTTGCGGGTATGCGAGCCGTTGACCGGTACCCAGAAGGTGATGCTGTCGTCCGCATTGCGACGAAAGTAGCGGCTGGTATAGCCATTGTTCAGTTGCGCGGTTTCGATGGTGGTAGGGGCGGGGTCCGTGGGAATCGACAGATTCCAGGTGGTGAGATCGAGCACGACTGATCCTTAATTCTGTTCTGGGATGAAAAGCCCACCTTCGGTGGCTGTCAGGGCAGTAAGTTCAGTCGGGCTGACCGGTGGGTCGGGAGCTGGGGGAGGGCTGAACGGCGCGCCACGCCGCGATTGATGAATGGCACATCGCTAAATCGTGTCTGCGGTGTGAGACAGCAGGAACGCGACAACCTGTGATTTAAGCCAGGTTGTCGCAGTTTCAGGTCGTCCTCAGGCCGCAGGCCGCTGCTGCTTCTGGTAGAGGAACTCCAGCACCGCCGCGCGGTACTCGTGGTAGCGCGGGTCGTGAGCCAGCGCCATGCGTTCGCGGGGGCGTTCGAGCTCGACCTGAAGAATCTCGCCGATGCTGGCCGCCGGGCCGTTGCTCATCATGACGATACGGTCGGAGAGCAGCACGGCCTCGTCGACATCATGGGTGATCATGATCACCGTGTTGCCGAGTTCGGCGTGGATCTCCATCAGCGAGTCCTGCAGGTGGGCACGGGTCAGCGCGTCGAGGGCACCGAACGGCTCGTCCATCAGCAGCACCTTGGGTTGCATGGCCAGCGCGCGGGCAATGCCGATACGCTGTTTCATGCCGCCGGAGATCTCGCTGGGGCGTTTGTCGCGGGCATGGCTCATGTGTACCAGGTCGAGGTTGTGCTCGATCCATTCGCGCATTTGCGCCCTGGATTTCTGGCCCTGGAACACCTGGCGCACGGCCAGTTCGATGTTCTGGTAGCAGGAGAGCCAGGGCAGCAGGCTGTGGTTCTGAAACACCACGGCGCGCTCCGGGCCGGGCGAATTGACTTCGCGGCTGTCGAGAATCACCCCGCCGGTGGTGGCCTGATAGAGGCCGGCGACGATGTTCAGGACGGTCGACTTGCCGCAGCCGGAATGGCCGATCAGCGAGACGAACTCGCCTTTGGCGATCTTCAGGTTGACGTTCTGCAGGGCGCAATACAGGCCCATGTCGGTGGGAAAGCTGATGCCGACGCCACTCAGTTCGAGGTGTGGAATGTTCATGCTGTTCTCCAGGAAATCTAGGGTGCACAGAGCGCTGAGCACCTGGCGAGCGCCGTGGTGCTCGAAGTTCTGTTAGCGCAGGTCGGCGTTCTTGTCCCAGCTGACGCGGCGCTGGAGCAGCAGCATCAGGCGGTCGAGGATGAAGCCGAGCAGGCCGATCACCACCACGGCGACCATGATCCGGCCGAGCGAGTTGGAGCTGCCATTCTGGAATTCGTCCCAGATGAATTTGCCCAGTCCCGGGTTCTGCGCCAGCATCTCCGCGGCAATCAGCACCATCCAGCCGGTGGCCAGGGACAGGCGCAGGCCGGTGAAGATCATCGGGATGGCGGCCGGCAGGACGATGCGCCGCACGTGGCTGAGCGGCGACAGGCTGAGCACGCGGCTGACGTTCTGCAGGTCCTTGTCCAGGTTGGCCACGCCCACGGTGGTGTTGATCACGGTCGGCCACAGGCAGCACAGCGCCACGGTGATCGCCGAGGTGACGAAGGACTTGGCGAACAGGGGGTCGCTGCTGGTGTAGACGGCGCTGACGACCATGGTCACCAGCGGCAGCCAGGCCAGCGGCGAGACCGGTTTGAAGATCTGGATCAGCGGGTTGATCGCGTTGTAGATCGGCTTGCTCAGGCCGCAGACGATGCCCAGCGGGATGGCGATCAGCGAGGCGATGACGAAGCCGGTCAGCACCGTGTACAGGCTGGTGAAGATCTGTTTGAAGAAGGTCGGCTTGCCGGTGTAGGGGCGCACGCTCACCTTGGCATCCGGGTTCTTCGCCAGTTTGGCCGCGTTACGCGTTTCCTGGCGCTCGAAGAAGGCATCGGCTCGGCGTTGTTCGCGCAGGTGTTCGTCGATCAGGCCGCTGAACTGGCTGGCGACCTGAGTAGGCCCCGGGAATTTGCCGAGGCTGGTGTCGATGCTGCCGGCAACCATCTGCCAGAACAGCAGGAAGGCCAGCAGGCCGATCACCGGCATCAATACGCTGGGCAGCCAGCGTTTGATCGCCGCACTGCGCGCGGACTTCAGGGTGTCTTGGATGGGCTGGGCGACGGCGGGGTTGCTCATCGTCTTGTCCTCGAAGCAAAGGGGAGCCGGCGTGTCCGGCTCCCTGGGGCAATGGATGCGTTACAGAACGGAGTCGGGTTTCAAGCCAATCTTGAATTGGTTGATGTACTCGTTCGGTTTGCGTCCGTCATAGGTCAGGCCATCGATGAATTCGTTGCTCGGCGCGCGGAAGCCTTCCTCGCTGGCGGCCGGGAAGTCCTCGGCCTTGGCCTTGCCTTCCTTGACCAGTTCGGCGGCGGCGCTCATGTACACCTCGGGCAGGTAGACCCGCTTGGCCACGTCGAAGTACCAGCTGTCCGGCTTGGCGTCGCCGACCTGACCCCAGCGGCGCATCTGGGTCAGGTACCAGATGGCGTCGGAGTAGTAGGGGTAGGTGGCGTTGTGCCGGAAGAACACGTTGAAGTCCGGCACTGCACGGGTGTCGCCCTTCTCGTACTCGAAGGTGCCGGTCATCGAATTGGCGATCACCTTGGCGTCGGCGCCGACGTACTCGGGACGCGACAGTATCTCCACGGCTTCCTGACGGTTGGCGTTGTTGTTTTCGTCCAGCCACATGCCGGCGCGGATCAACGCCTTGACCAGACGCTTATGGGTCTCGGGGTTGGCGTCGGCCCAGGCCTTGGATACGCCGAGAACCTTCTCCGGGTTGTTCTTCCAGATTTCGTAGTCGGTGATCACCGGTACGCCGATGCCCTTGAATACGGCCTGCTGGTTCCACGGTTCGCCCACGCTGTAGCCGTTGATGGTGCCGGCTTCCATGGTCGCGGGCATCTGCGGCGGCGGGGTCACCGAGAGCAGGGCGTCGGCATTCAGGGTGCCGCTGATGTCGCCCTTGGCCGGGGCGTAATAACCGGGGTTGATGCCGCCGGCGGCCAGCCAGTAACGCAGTTCGTAGTTGTGGGTGGAGACCGGGAACACCATGCCCAGGTTGAACGGCTTGCCAGCGGCCTTGTACTGCTCGATCACCGGCTTGAGTGCATCGGCCTTGATCGGGTGCACCGGTTTGCCGTCCGCCATCGGCACGTGCTTCTTCATTTCCTCCCAGACGGCGTTGGACATGGTGATGCCGTTGCCGTTGAGGTCCATGGAGAAGGCGGTGACCACGTCGGCCTTGGTGCCGAAGCCGATGGTCGCGCCCAGGGGTTGCCCGGCCAGCATGTGGGCGCCATCCAGTTCGCCGTCGATCACCCGATCCAGCAGGACTTTCCAGTTGGCCTGAGCCTCCAGGGTGACGTACAGGCCTTCGTCTTCGAAGAAGCCTTTCTCATAGGCGATGGCCAGTGGCGCCATGTCGGTGAGCTTGATGAAGCCCAGCTTGAGCTCCTCCTTCTCGAGTTCGGCGGCCTGGGCGATTTGCACGCTCAAGGGCGAGAGCAACATGACGGCGGCGCAGCCGAGGCCGGCCAGGGTCTTTTTCAGCAAGAAGCGGCGAACGGTGAAGTTTTGCATGGTGGTCCCTCAGGTCTCAGAAACGAAAAAAAGACGTCGCGGACAACGCTGCCATTACGGGCAGGGTGCCTTTGACGTCTTTGTCTATTCGTCCCGATCACCGCCGTTGGCGATCCGATGACGTTTGCTGACAGGGGAATTGCAAGGGGCTTGCCAGCTTTGTCTCAGTGAGCGACCTGAATGCGGCCCGGCGGCCTTCACGGCTGCTCGAGTGGTTCTTGGATAGCCGCTTAGAGTGTTTAAAATCAGATGGTTAAGACGATATGTTGAACGTGTTTGGCGTTGTTGGTACTGGCTCGAGGCGATCAGCTGCAGGCCGAATACGGCGTGCGCTCGGCTATTTTTGAGCCATTGCCGTGCACGCCGCGGCTGGCTTGAGCGCTTTTGGTTCGCTTTGCAGCCCGCTGTAGCGCGACCTAACGGTGGGCGCTAAGCGGCTGCGCAGCGCCTGCATGCTTGAGGGGCCGTTTTGCTGACACAGGTGCAGCTATCCAGAGCGAGGCAGCCCGTGCGCAAGTCCCAGGATTCGACCGCGGCTGGCTATTTCTCAAGGTGCTCGGCCAGGTAGTCGATCAACGTGCGCACCGATGGCAGCAAGCCGCGACGTGAAGGGAACAGCGCATGCACGATGCCGCCTTGCGGCACCCACTGCGGCATGATGTCCAGCAGCCGGCCTTGCGCCAGCTCCTGCTCGACCACCATGCACGGCAGTTGCACCACGCCGACACCGAGCAGCGCCGCCTGGCGCAGGGCCGTCATGTCGTCGCTGATCAGGCGCGGTTGATGCCTGACCTCGGCCATGGCGCCATTGGGGCCCTCCAGGCGCCACAGATGATCGCCCGGTTGCCGCCAGTCGAGGCTGGGCAGGCCGCTCAAGTCGGCGGGCAGCAAGGGCAGGGCGCGGCCCTTGAGAAACTCGGGGCTGGCGACCAGTCGTTGGGGGCTGTCGGCCAGCACGCGCATCACCAGGTCGCTGTTTTCCAGCGGCGGGAAACGCACGCGCAGGGCCAGGTCGAGCCCTTCACCGATCACGTCGACGTGCCTGTTGGTGGCGTCCAGGTGCACCCGAACCTTGG
The DNA here is from genome assembly GCF_007993865.1 of Pseudomonas sp. SJZ079. GTDB lineage: Bacteria > Pseudomonadota > Gammaproteobacteria > Pseudomonadales > Pseudomonadaceae > Aquipseudomonas. The sequence continues at coordinate 16,873 of NZ_VIUH01000014.1, forward strand.
GGTAGAGGACCATGAAGCGGCTGATCAGCTCGCCAATCCGGTACTGCAGCAGGGTGGTGGGGCAGCTCATGCGCACGATGCCCTGGGGTTCCGAGCGGGTGCGTTCGATCGCCTCCCGCGCGGCTTGCGCCTCGATCAGCATGGCCAGGCAGTGCCGGTGGTACTCCTGACCGATTTCGGTGACCGAGAAGTGCCGGGTCGAGCGCTGCAGCAGGCGCACACCCAAGCGTTCCTCGAGCAGGGCAATGCGCCGGCTGAGCTTGGACTTGGGCGTATGCAGCGCCCTGCCTGCCGCCGCGAAACCGCCGTGCTCGACGACTTGGGCGAAGTAGTAGAGGTCGTTGAGGTCGTCCATCAGTGTTCTCCTTATAGAACGCTGAGAGTGATTTGCTGAGTCTACCGGGATAGCTGTTGCACTCATAAGCTGTTGTCCATGCACAGAGGAGGCATCTCATGAAAAAGATTCTCGGTCTTTACAGCAGCCCCAAGCAGCACTGGGTCGGTGACGGCTTTCCGGTTCGCTCGCTGTTTTCCTATGACAGCCTGGGCCAGCACATCAGCCCGTTCCTGCTGCTCGACTATGCCGGCCCGCATGAGTTCGCCCCGACGCAGCAGCCGCGCGGCGTCGGCCAGCACCCGCACCGCGGTTTTGAAACCGTGACCATCGTCTACCAGGGCGAGTTGGAGCACCGTGACTCGACGGGCAGCGGCGGCCTGATCGGCCCTGGCGACGTGCAGTGGATGACCGCCGCCTCAGGAATTCTGCATGAAGAGTTCCATTCCGCCGCGTTCACCGAGCAGGGCGGCACCCTGGAGATGGTGCAGCTGTGGGTCAACTTGCCGGCCCGCGACAAGCTGGCCGCGCCGGGCTACCAGACCCTTCTCGATCAGGACATCCCGCTGGTGCCGCTTGACGACGGCGCCGGTTCCCTGCGCCTTATCGCCGGGGAGTTTGCCGGGCAACAGGGGCCGGCACGCACCTTCACCGCCATGGACGTGTGGGATATCCGCCTGAATGCCGATAAGCCGCTGTCCTTGCCCGTCACCGAGGGCCGCAGCACTGCGCTGATCGTGCTGCGTGGCACGGTGCAGGTGAATGGCAGCCAGTTGGTCAGGGAGGCGCAGATGGTGCTGCTCGACCGCGCTGGCGACGAGCTGTTGCTGGAAGCCAACAACCAGGCGCTGGTGCTGCTGCTCAGTGGCGAGCCCATCGATGAACCGGTGGTCGGTTACGGCCCTTTCGTGATGAACAGCAAGGCCGAAATCGCCCAGGCGGTTAAGGACTTCCAGAGTGGCTCGTTCGGCCAACTACCGGCCTAACGGTCATCCGCCGCCGGTCTCACCACCTAGTCTCAATAGACCGGCTCACCCAGGACCCGTGGCCTAACACGTCACCCGGACCCTGACCGTCGAAACGGCCCGGGTCCCTCAACCTTGCAAGAGGATCCGCGCATGCATTCCTTCGCGAATATTGCCAACTTCAACGGCCAGAAACCGACGATCGACCCCAGCGACACGGCGATGCTGCTGATCGACCACCAGAGCGGCCTGTTTCAGACGGTCAAAGACATGCCGATGACCGAGCTGCGCGCCAACGCCATCACCCTGGCGAAGATTGCCAGCCTGGCGAAGATCCCGGTGATTACCACTGCCTCGGTGCCCCAGGGACCCAACGGCCCGCTGATTCCCGAGATCCATGAGGCCGCGCCGCACGCCCGGTACGTGGCGCGCAAGGGCGAGATCAACGCCTGGGACAGCCCGGATTTCGTTGCGGCCGTGGAAGCCACCGGTAAGAAGACCCTGATCATCGCCGGCACCATCACCAGCGTGTGCATGGCCTTCCCCAGCATCAGCGCGGTGGCTGCCGGCTACAGGGTGTTTGCGGTGATCGACGCCTCGGGCACCTACTCGAAGATGGCCCAGGAAGTCACCCTGGCCCGGGTGGTCCAGGCCGGTGTGGTGCCCATGGACACCGCAGCGGTCTGCTCGGAGATCCAGCAAACCTGGAACCGTCCGGACGCCCAGCAGTGGGCCGAAGCCTACAGTCATATTTTCCCGCACTACCAGTTGCTGATCGAAAGCTACCTCAAGGCGCAAGCCGTGGTGAGCAACCAGGAAGTTCTGGATTCGCAGCGTTAAACCGCGCTGCTCCACCGGGCGCCTAATCTGGGTGTCCGACCTTCATGCAAACACGAGGAAACCGTCATGAGCACTGCCTACAAACGTCTCGACAAGAATCAGGCCGCGGTATTGCTGGTCGACCACCAGACCGGCTTGCTCTCGCTGGTGCGCGACCTGGACCCGGACAAGTTCAAGAACAACGTACTGGCCCTGGCCGATCTGGCCAAGTACTTCGAACTGCCGACCATCCTCACCACCAGCTTCGAGAACGGCCCCAACGGCCCGCTGGTGCCGGAGCTCAAGGAGCAGTTCCCGGATGCGCCCTATATCGCCCGCCCAGGCCAGATCAACGCCTGGGACAACGAAGATTTCGTCAAGGCGGTGAAGGCCACCGGGCGCAAGCAGCTGATCATCGCCGGGGTGGTCACCGAGGTCTGCGTGGCTTTCCCCGCGCTGTCGGCGATCGAGGCCGGTTTCGAGGTGTTCGTGGTCACCGATGCCTCCGGCACCTTCAATGAGATCACCCGCCACTCGGCCTGGGACCGCATGTCCGCGTCCGGCGCCCAGCTGATGACCTGGTTCGGTCTGGCCTGCGAGCTGCACCGCGACTGGCGCAACGACATCGAGGGCCTCGGCACGCTGTTCTCCAACCACATCCCCGACTACCGCAACCTGATCAACAGCTACACCACGCTGACCGCGGGCAAGTAAGCGCGCCGACAAGGGCTGCGCTCGGCGCGCAGTCCTTGATCTTTGCGCCACTTACAGCTGTTCTTAACAGCCTTGGCAGTCCAGCAGAATAGGAGTTTGCAATGAGCGCAGCGTCAGTGACGGCCTCCCTCGGCGGGCAGGCCTATCAGGTCAAACTTAGCGATGGTGTGCACCAGTGGCTGGGTGACGAACCACAGGCACACGGTGGTGGCGACACAGGACCTTCGCCGCATCAGCTGCTGCTATCGGCCCTGGGCGCTTGCACCTCGATCACCGTGGCCATGTACGCGCACCGCAAGGGCATGCCGCTGCAGGCCATCGATGTACAACTGCGCCTGCTGCAAGCGCCCAGTGCGCAGCATCCGCAGACCCGTATCGGTCGAGACATCCACTTGTCTGGCGACCTCAGCGATGCGCAGCGCCAGCGCCTGCTGGAAATTGCCAACGCCTGTCCCATCCATAAGCTGCTGAGCGGCGAGATTCTGATCGACAGCCAGCTGGTCGACTGAGGAGTACCGACGTGACTGATCGAGAAGTCAAGGTGCTGGGCATCTCCGGCAGCCTGCGCAGTGGTTCCTACAACACGGCCGTCCTGCGCGAGGCGCTGCGTCTGGCGCCGGCCGGGATGCAGATCGAGATGGCGGATATCGCCGGCATTCCGTTGTACAACGAGGATGATTACGCCCAGGGCTTTCCCCCGGCGGTCGAGCGTTTGCGCGAGCAGATCCGCGCCGCCGATGGCTTGCTGCTGGTGACCCCGGAATACAACTACTCGATGCCCGGGGTGCTGAAGAATGCCATCGACTGGGTCTCGCGGCCACCGGAGCAACCCTTCGCCGGCAAGCCCGCGGCCATCATGGGCGCCAGTCCCGGCCGTTTCGGCACGGCGCGGGCGCAGTACCACCTACGGCAAAGCATGGTGTTTCTCGACGTCCACCTGCTCAACCGTCCGGAGGTGATGATCGCCGGGGCGCAGAAGCTTTTCGACCCGCAGGGCACGCTGACCGATGAGCCGACCCGCGTCCATATCCGTGGCCTGCTCGAAGCACTCTACGTCTGGACCCTGAAACACCGCGGCTGACAGGGTGACCCTCAGGAGCCTGTACGAGAGCCGGTAACAGCTGCCGTCAGCCGTCGACTGCCCGCTGAAAGTCCCGTAGGGCATTGCTGTCGCTATGGGGCGTGGTGCAGCCCCGGGGCACGTAGCCACGCTGTGGTTTGCCATGGTGGGCGATGGTGCCTGGCGTGGGGTGAAGCGCTACTCTGGTCCGCGCGCTGAGCCGTTTTCTCGCCGCGCCATTGAATGCATTTTATTTACCCCAGTTCCCTTGACCAGGAGTCGACCATGCCCCATGAAACCAGCCTGCTACAGGCCGCGGTGGTGTTCTTGCTGGCGGCGGTAGTGGCCGTGCCACTGGCCAAGCGACTGCAACTGGGGGCGGTACTGGGCTATCTGTTGGCCGGGGTGCTGATCGGACCGGCGGTGCTGAGCCTGATCGATGACCCGCAGAGCGTCAGCCATATTTCCGAACTCGGCGTGGTGCTGCTGCTGTTCATCATCGGTCTGGAGCTGTCGCCGCGACGCCTCTGGGTGATGCGCAAGTCGGTGTTCGGCGTTGGCCTGGCGCAGGTCCTGCTCACGGGGCTGCTGATCGGCACGGTGGCCATGCTGGGGTTTAACCAGCCGTTGAACACCTCTGTGGTGCTCGGCCTGGGGCTGGCGCTGTCGTCGACCGCGTTCGGCCTGCAGATTCTCGCCGAGCGCAAGGAACTGACCAGCCCGCACGGGCGCCTGGCGTTCGCCATTCTACTGTTTCAGGACATCGCCGCGATTCCCTTGATCGCCCTGGTGCCGCTGCTCAGCGGCGCCAGCGCGGCGGCGAGCACAGGGGGCGACCTGGGGCAGTTGCTCAAGGTGCTGGGCAGCATCGGCCTGGTGGTTGTCGGCGGACGTTACCTGTTGCGTCCGGTGTTTCGCATCGTGGCCAAAACCGGCCTGCAGGAGGTCTCTACCGCCACCGCGTTGCTGGTGGTGATCGGCACGGCCTGGCTGATGGAACTGGCGGGCATCTCCATGGCGCTCGGGGCTTTCCTCGCCGGGTTGCTGCTGGCGGACTCGGAGTATCGCCACGAACTGGAGTCGCAGATCGAGCCGTTCAAAGGGCTGCTGCTCGGCCTGTTCTTTATCAGTGTGGGCATGACTGCGGAGATCGGCCTGCTGCTCAGCCAGCCGCTGGTGGTCCTGGCGCTCACCGCTTTACTGATTGTGCTGAAGCTGCCGCTGTTGTTTCTGGTTGGCAGGCTGGCCGGTGGCCTCGGCGCACAGAGTGCCCTGCGCCTGGGCATCGTCCTGGCGGCGGGGGGCGAGTTCGCCTTCGTGGTGTTCCAGATGGGGCGGGATCAAGGCTTGTTCGAGCCGCGCGTGCACAGCTTTCTGGTGCTCGCCATCACCCTGTCGATGGCTGTCACACCCTTGCTGATGCTGCTGATGGCGCGACTGCTCAAGTCCAAACCGTTGCCTCAGGTCGTTCCACCCGAGTACCAGGACATCGACAGCGATGCCCCGCGTGTGGTGATCTCCGGCATGGGCCGTATGGGGCAGGTCGTCGCGCGGATCCTGCGCGCCCAGCGGGTACCTTTCGTGGCCCTGGACACCGAAGTCGAGACCATCGAACTGTCCCGTAGCCTCGGGCGCATGCCGATCTTCTATGGCGACCCCCTGCGCCCGGAAATCCTCCGCGCGGCCAAGGTCGAGCTGGCTGAACTGTTCATCATTGCAACCGATGACCCAGAGATCAGCTCGAAGACCGCCGAACTGATACGCCGCCTCTATCCACACATGAAGATCATCGCGCGGGCGCGCAATCGCCAGCATGTGCACCGCCTGCTGGATCTGGGGGCGATTCCGATCCGGGAAACCTTCCACTCCAGCCTGGAGATGAGCCACCAGACCTTGGTCGGCCTGGGACTCAATCAAGAACAGGCGACTGCCCGAATCAGGCGCTTCAAGCAGCATGACGAAGAGGTGCTTGAAGCCCAGCATCGGGTCTACAACGACAAGGCCGCGGTGTTGCAGACCGCCAGGGAGGCACGTGCCGAACTGGAGACCCTGTTCGACGCCGACCAGATTGAAGAGTGGGGCGTGAAGTAGGAACGTCGCTCGCTCAGGGGCTATCGCTATCGAGTAAGGTTCCCCGACCAGAGTTCATTGACCTCTTCAGGTGCCAGCGCCTGCACGTCGTAGCTTGGTCCGGTTGCTTATGACAATCGCTGCGCGGGTTACGGCCAGCACCAGGCTCGATCGTTCAGGGCGATTGATCGCTCATCGAATACGGGCAGGCCGTAGCTGCGCCTCTTCGACAAAGTCCCTCAGCCACTTGAGCACTTCCACGGCTTCCCAGCGGGTGGGGTCGAACATGGCATAGGCCTGGCCCTGATAACCGACCACGTCCAGTTGCTTGTGGTACCCGGCGCGTTGCAGCAGGGCTTCGATCTCGGCGAAGCAGGTATTGAAGTGCACGCGGGTGAAGGGTGTTTTGCCTTCGGTGACGATACCTTCCAGCTGCAATTCAGCGACTGTCGTGCGGACTTTTTCCAGAGGCATTCGGTTCACTGTGTGTTTTAGCTGCAATACGTCGAGCATGGCGGAGCTCCTGATTGACGTTGCGGATAGGGCAGGTCTTGACGGCTCGATGAGCTGACCGGGTGATGAGTTTCAAGGGTAAGCTAAAAGTACTGTACAAATAAACAGTATTTGATAATAGTAGGCCCATCTCGTCCAAGGATTCACTCATCCGCCAGGGTCAAACAGCCACACAGCAGTTGGCCCTGAGCGCTGTAGAGGAGCACCTAGTAATGCAACAGATGTTGATGACGATTGTGCTGTCGGTTCTGCTGGCAGGCTGTGCCCAGCCTCAGGTGGAGCAACCCAAGGCCAATGGCACTTATCTGGTGATCGAGAACGGCCAGGCGTGGGCGGTGTTGGTGTCCGACGGTAAACGGGTGGAAGAGCGCGGCACGGTGCTCGATGTGATCAAGTTGCCCAGCCAGCACTCGGCAGTCGCCGCCAGCTATGTGATCGAAACGCCCAATTGCGGCAAGGTGCAATGGCTCACCGAGCGGCAGGATGCCGTGGACGGCGCGACCACCTTGATGTCGCTGCACTACAACGCACGGCTGAGTGACTCCGGTTGCGTGCTTGGCGAAGCGCTGAGCCGGGTATGGACGGTGTTGGATTATTCGGGGTGATGCGTGAGTGCCGGCCAGTTGGCTTTCATCTGACGCTAGCCGCAAACGATGTACGCGGGTGTAGCACACCATGACAAAACGGCAGGACGCTGCTTTGCATTGATTTAGTAGTTCGCAGGGCGGGTGCAGGGATGCACCGGATGACACCCTTCAGTCAGCTGGGTTTCGGCAAACAACGCCTCTACCCAGCCTACCGTGGGTATGGACTGCCTAGTTTGCGGGCGCCTTGCGGGTTTTGCTCGGCGTCGGGGATTCGACCAGTCCGTCGGCGCGGAGCATCGCCTTGATGCCGCGCACGGCCTGGCGAATGCGGTCCTGGTTCTCGATCAGGGCAAAGCGCACGTGGTCGTCGCCATAATCGCCGAAGCCGATGCCGGGAGAGACGCAGACCTTGGCATCCAGCAGCAGCTTCTTGGCGAACTCCAGCGAGCCGAGCTTGGCGTAGGGTTCGGGGATCTTGGCCCAGACGTACATCGACGCCTTGGGGTTCTCGACCATCCAGCCGATTTCATGCAGCCCTTTGACCAGGACGTTGCGGCGCTGGCGGTACTGCTCGGCGATATCGCGCACGCACTGTTGATCACCTTCCAGTGCGGCGATGGCGGCGACTTGCAGCGGGGTGAAGCTGCCGTAGTCGTGGTAGCTCTTGATCCGCGCCAGGGCGTTGACCAACTCCGCGTTACCGACCATGAAGCCGATGCGCCAGCCGGCCATGTTGTAGCTCTTGGACAGGGTGAAGAATTCCACGGCGATGTCCTTGGCACCCGGCACCTGCATGATCGACGGGGCTTTCCAGCCGTCGTAGACGATGTCGGCGTAGGCCAGGTCGTGGATCACCAGCACGCCGTACTGCTTGGCCAGCGCCACCACCCGCTCGAAGAAATCCAGCTCCACACACTGCGCGGTGGGGTTGGACGGGAAGCCGAGGATCATCATCTTCGGCTTGGGAATGGTCTCGCGAATGGCGCGTTCCAGTTCGGCGAAGAAGTCCACACCGGGTACCAGCGGTACCGAGCGCACCTGGGCGCCGGCAATCACCGCGCCATAGATGTGGATCGGGTAGCTGGGGTTGGGCACCAGCACCGTGTCGCCGTGGTCGAGGGTGGCCAGCATCAAGTGGGCCAAGCCTTCTTTGGAACCGATGGTGACTATAGCTTCGCTTTCCGGATCAATCTCGACGTCGTAGCGATCCTGGTACCAGCGGGAAATCGCCCGACGCAGGCGCGGAATGCCGCGCGAAGTGGAATAGCCGTGGGTGTCGTCGCGCTGCGCGACTTGCACCAGCTTCTCGACGATATGCGGCGGGGTGGCGCCGTCCGGGTTGCCCATGCTGAAGTCGATGATGTCCTCGCCACGGCGGCGGGCGGCCATCTTCAGCTCGGCGGTGATATTGAATACGTAGGGGGGGAGTCGATCGATGCGCGCAAAGCGGCGCGGAGCTTGGTCAGCCATGCTTTCCTCGGAAACGTAAGCGCCCGGAACCGTCCGAGCGACGTTGGCCACTGCGGTGGCCAGGTGGCGAAGATAAACGCAGCGCCGCGCAGTTGTCGAGTGGCTTGTGTGGGTTCGGCTGCGTTTTTGCCGAGCCTTCAGGGCGCGGTGCGCTGCTTGAGCGAGAGCAGCAGGTCGCCGAGCAGGTCGATGTCCGCGTCCGTGGTGCGCCAGGAGGAAATGCTCAGGCGGAAGGCCGGCCGTCCCTGCCATAGCGTGGGGCCGAACCAGACCTGTCCCGAGCGCTGTGCGGCGTGGCGGATCGCGACGGTCTGTTCATCGCTGTCGGCGCGCACCAGCACTTGGTTCAGCACCACTCGGTTGAGCACCTGGAAACCGCCTTCGCGCAGGCGGGCCGCCAGATGGCTGGCCTGACGCAGGTGGCGGTCGATCATCTGGCGCAGGCCGTCGCGGCCGAGGGACGACAGCGCGGCCCAGATCGGGATGCCGCGGGCCCTGCGGGAGAACTCCAGGGTGAGGTTCTTCTGCGCATCCTTGGAAGCCGTGGCGTAGGCCGCATCGCTGTTCATAGCGCTGGCCAGGGCGTCGGCGTCGCGGCAGATGGCCATGGCGCCGTCGTAGGGGGTGTTCAGCCACTTGTGTCCGTCGGTGGTCCAGCTATCGGCCAGTTCTACGCCTTCGGCCAGATTGGCCGCTGAGGAGGCGCGGGCCCAGAGGCCGAACGCGCCGTCGATATGCACCCAGGCGCCCGCGGCTTTGGCGCGGGGAATCAGGTCGCTGAAGGGATCGAATTCGCCGGTGTTCACCTCGCCGGCCTGCAGGCAGAGGATGCTCATATCATCCAGCGCCGGCAGTTGCAGTGGGTCGACCCGACCCTGTTCGTCGGTGGGCGCGACGATCAGCCGGTTGATGCCAAAGCCGAGAATCCGCAGGGCTTTCTTCACGGTGATGTGCGCGCTGGCGGAGACCACCACGCGGACTTCCGGGGCACCGATCAGGCCATCGCCGTCGAAATCCCAGCCCTTGCGCGCCAGCAGGGCGCGTCGCGCCGCCGACAGGCAGGTCAGGGTGCAGGCAGTGGCGCTGGTGCCGAAGCCGACGGCGCTGTCTTGCGGCAGGCCGAGCAGCTCGATGACCCAGCGGCCGGCGATGCGTTCGAGGGCGTCGGCCGCCGGCGAGTTGTCGAACGAGGAGGCGCATTGATCCCAGGCCAGCACCAGGCGCTCGGCGGCAGCGGCGGCGGGTAGTGTGGCGCCGATGACAAAGCCGAAATAGCGTGGGCCGTTGGAACTCACCGTGGCTGGCGAGGCTATCTGATCCAGGCGCCGCAGCACTTCCGTGGCCGGATAACCCTGTTCGCTCAGCGGCTGGTCGAGGGCCGCGAGCCCGGCGATGGCCTCGCTCGGAGGAAAGACCGGACGGGTAGGCGTGCTGTCGAAATAGCTCAGGGCGCGTTGATCGGCCTCGGCCAGGAGTTGGCGTTCTTCGCTGTGCGTACTCATGTGGTGCTCACTGTCGGCTGCTGTGCAGAGTGCGTCTACTCTAGTCGGCCTGTTGCCGACGCTGCAGATACACCCGGCCAGTGAGGCAGTCATACAGTGGCGCGGCGGGTCGCGCGTGGAGGCATAACAGTGCGCCGCCGGGCGGTACAGTTAGCCATGCCGAGGGGGCGTAGCGCACACCCGGGTGGGTGCACTAGCTGCCAAGCATGTCGTGCATGGCGATGATCTGTTCGGCGACCTGGATAAGTTTCTGCTGGCGGCTCATGGCCTGGCGGCGCATCAGGGTGTAGGCATCTTCCTCGTTGCAGCTTTTCATCTTCATCAGCAGGCCCTTGGCCAGTTCGATGCGCTTGCGTTCGGCAAGTTGGGCATCGCGAGCCTGCAGCTGGGCGCGCAGGGCCTGATCGCTCTCGAAGCGCGCCATGGCCACATCGAGTATCGGCTGCAGGCGCTGGGCATGGATACCTTCGACTATGTAGGCGCTGACGCCGGACTGAATGGCCTGGCGCATGACGGCCGGGTCGTGTTCGTCGGTGAACATGACGATGGGGCGTGGCTGATCGCGGGTCACTAGCACCACCTGTTCCATTACGTCTCGGCCAGGGGATTCGGTATCGATCAGGATGACATCGGGGCGGACGGCCTCGACCCGCTCAGGCAGATCGATGGTCAGCCCTGACTCGTCGATGACCTCGAAACCCGACTCGATCAGCGCATTTTTCAGGCGGCCGACTTTCTTCGGGGTGTCGTTGATCAGAAGGATTCGCAGCATGTTGGCAATAGCCTCAAGGGTTTTACAGGGCTAAGGGGGCGACGCTGTCGCGCAGTGTTCTTATTGTAAAGCTGTTGGCGTAACCGGCGGGATCGGAGCCGTCCCAGCGCGTGCCATCGAGCAGTACCGAGCTGCGCATGGTGCTGGCGGGCACGGCAATGTCCAAGGCGCTGGCCGCATCCCGGTAGAGATCCAGTTGATGAATGCGCTGGGCGACCGCCAGGTAGTCCGGGTCATCCTTGAGCAGGCCCCAGCGGCGGAACTGGGTCATGAACCAGATGCCGTCGGATAGCCAGGGCATGGTCACCTGACCGTCGGCGAAGAAGCGTAGCGGATGGGGGTCGAGCCAGGCATTGCCCAAGCCATCCTGATACTGGCCGAGAAAGCGCGGCTGGATCGCCGACAGTGGCGCATCGACATAGTCACTGCCGCTGATCAGTTGCGCAGTGCTGCGCTTGTTGGCTTCGTTCTGGTCGATGAAGCGGCTGGCTTCGAGCACGGCCATGGTCAGGGCGCGGCTGGTGTTGGGGTACTGCTCGACGAATTCGCGGGTAACGCCGAGGACCTTTTCCGGGTGATCGGCCCAGATCATCTGGCTGGTGGCGAGGGTAAATCCTTGTTCTTCTTCCACGGCCAGCGCGCCCCAGGGGCCGCCAGCGCAGAAGCCGTCGATGCGCGCGGCCTTGAGGTGAGCGACCATCTGCGATGGCGGTACGACCACGGTGTTGACGTCTTCCAGCGGGTGGATGCCCTGGCTGGCCAGCCAGTAGTACAACCACATGGCGTGGGTGCCACAGGGAAAGGTTTGCGCGAAGGTCAGTTTTGCACCAGCTTGGCGCACGCGGGCGACGAGCGCCTCGGCAGAGGTCACGCCGGCGCGTTTGAGTGGCTCGGAGAGATTGATTGCCTGGCCGTTCTGGCACAATCCCATGAGGATGGCCATGTCGGTAGCCGGGCCGCTGAGCCCGAGGTGAATGCCGTAGACCTGTCCATAGAGCATCTGGGCGGTGTCCAACTCACCACTCAACAGCTTGTCGCGCAGGGTCGCCCAGGAGGCTTGGCGCTGCAGGTTGAGGGTCAGACCGTAGGGTTGGGCGAAGCCCTGGGTGGCGGCGACGATCAGTGAGGCCGAGTCGCTCAGGGCCATGAACCCCAGGTCCAGCGCGCTCTTTTCCGGTGCGTCGCTTCCCGTAACCCAGGCCAGCGCATCGGTACGGGGAGTGTTCTGCTCGCTCATTGTGCTTTTCCCATCTCAACAGCAAAGAGCGCCGTGCCAGTGGCTGCCTGAGGCGGCGACTGGCACGACACCATTGTCTATAAGGTTGTTCGTTGCGGGTGTGACCTTGATGAGTGAGTTAAAGCAATCGATATGCCAGTGCAGGGCAATCGCTTGAACACTTAGCCTGTGCGCGGGCTGACTGGCTGGCCCGATGCTCGATACGGAGGTGCCGCGGGGTTGCTGATTAAACCTGGAAAAGAAAAAGCCCCGCACGGGGCGGGGCTCTTCTTCACGCGGGGTAACGCTTAGGCTTGAACGACCGGGATCTGGGCGTTGGCAGCGGCTTCACGGAACTCGGCGATCTGATCGAAGCTCAGGTAGCGGTAAACGTCGGCCGCCATGCTGTCGATGTCTTTCGCGTAGACCATGTACTCCTCGACGGTCGGCAGTTTGCCGATAATCGAGGCGACCGCTGCCAGTTCGGCAGAGGCCAGGTACACATTGGCACCATCGCCCAGACGGTTGGGGAAGTTACGGGTCGAGGTCGACACTACGGTGGCCTTGGCTTCTACCCGTGCCTGGTTACCCATGCACAGCGAGCAGCCGGGCATTTCCAGGCGCGCACCGGCCTTGCCGTAGATCTCGTAGTAGCCTTCTTCGGTGAGCTGATGCTGGTCCATCTTGGTCGGCGGCGACAGCCACAGACGGGTCGGCAGGCTGCCGTCGACTTTTTCCAGCAACTTACCGGCCGCACGGAAGTGACCGATGTTGGTCATGCACGAACCGATGAACACTTCGTCGATTTTCTCGCCGGCAACGCTGGACAGCAGACGGGCGTCGTCCGGGTCGTTCGGCGCGCAGAGGATCGGCTCGTTGATCTCGGCCAGGTCGATTTCGATGACTTCGGCGTACTCGGCGTCTTTGTCGGCAGACATCAACTGCGGGTTGGCCAGCCAGGCTTCCATCGCCTGAGCGCGACGCTCCATGGTGCGCGCATCGCCGTAGCCTTCGCTGATCATCCAGCGCAGCAGGGTGATGTTCGACTGCAGGTATTCGGCGATGGCCTTTTCCGGCAGTTTGATGGTGCAACCGGCGGCGGAACGCTCGGCCGAGGCGTCGGACAGCTCGAAGGCTTGTTCCACGGTCAGCTCGTCGAGGCCTTCGATCTCCAGGATGCGGCCGGAGAAGGCGTTGACTTTGCCCTTCTTCTCGACGGTCAGCAGACCCTTCTGGATCGCGTAGTAAGGGATCGCATGGACCAGGTCACGCAGGGTGACGCCCGGCTGCAGCTTGCCCTTGAAACGCACCAGAATGGATTCCGGCATGTCCAGCGGCATGACGCCGGTGGCGGCGGCGAAGGCGACCAGGCCGGAACCGGCCGGGAAGGAAATACCCATCGGGAAGCGGGTGTGCGAGTCGCCACCGGTGCCGACGGTGTCCGGCAGCAGCATACGGTTCAGCCAGCTGTGGATGATGCCGTCGCCCGGACGCAGGGACACGCCGCCACGGGTGCGGATGAAGTCCGGCAGGGTGTGGTGGGTGGTGACGTCGATCGGCTTCGGGTAGGCCGCGGTGTGGCAGAACGACTGCATCACCAGATCGGCGGAGAAGCCCAGGCAAGCCAGGTCTTTCAGCTCGTCGCGGGTCATCGGGCCAGTGGTGTCCTGAGAGCCGACGGTGGTCATCTTCGGTTCGCAGTAGGTGCCAGGGCGTACGCCTTGACCTTCAGCCAGACCGCAGGCCTTGCCAACCATCTTCTGCGCCAGGGTGAAGCCCTTGGTGCTGGCAGCAGGCGGCTCAGGCAGCTTGAACAGGTCGGTTGGACCCAGGCCCAGTTCGGCACGGGCTTTCTCGGTCAGACCGCGACCGATGATCAGCGGGATACGGCCGCCAGCGCGCACTTCGTCGAGCAGCACCGGGGTCTTCATTTCGAAGGTGGTCAGGACTTCGTCGCTGCCGTGCTTGCAGACTTTGCCGGCATGCGGGTACAGGTCGATCACATCGCCCATGTGCATGTTCGACACGTCGAATTCGATCGGCAGAGCGCCAGCATCTTCCATGGTGTTGTAGAAGATCGGCGCAATCTTGTTGCCGAAGCAGAAGCCGCCGGCGCGCTTGTTTGGCACGTTTGGCACGTCGTCGCCGAAGAACCACAGCACCGAGTTGGTGGCGGACTTGCGCGAGGAGCCGGTACCGACCACGTCACCCACATAAGCGATAGGGAAGCCTTCGCCACGCATGGTTTCGATCTGCTTCATCGGACCGGTGACGCCTTGCTCGTCCGGCACGATGCCGTCGCGGGCCATTTTCAGCATGGCCAGGGCGTGCAGCGGGATGTCCGGGCGCGACCAGGCATCGGGTGCAGGGGACAGGTCGTCGGTGTTGGTTTCGCCAGTCACCTTGAACACGCGCAGGCTGATCTTGTCAGCCAGGGTCGGGCGGTTCTTGAACCACTCGCCATCGGCCCAGGACTGCAGTACGCCTTGGGCGTGAACGTTGCCATTCTTGGCTTTCTCGGCGACGTCGTGGAAGGCGTCGAACATCAGCAGGGTGTGCTTCAGTTGCTCGGCGGTCACGCCAGCCAGTTCGCTGTCGTCGAGCAGCTCGACCATGGTGGCGATGTTGTAACCGCCTTGCATGGTGCCCAGTAGTTCAACAGCGTGTTGCTTGTCGATCAGTGGGGAAGAGGCTTCGCCTTTGGCAATGGCAGAGAGAAAACCGGCCTTGACGTAGGCGGCTTCATCGACGCCCGGCGGCACACGGTTGGTGATCAGGTCGAGCAGAAAGGCTTCTTCGCCAGCTGGCGGGTTTTTCAGCAGTTCGATCAGGCCTGCGGTTTGTTCGGCGTTCAGCGGCTGGGGCACGATACCCTGAGCGGCACGCTCTGCTACATGTTTGCGATAGGCTTCAAGCACAGTTATTACCCTCATCAGTGGTCCCAAAGGGTTGTCCGGGACGCGATCCAGAAAACACTGAACCATGCGCTTGGTGGCTTTATGAGCCACTTAGCCAAGGTTTCAGGGATTTCTTCCAGAAGCTGTTTTCAAAGTTTTACGCCGGCAGGACGAGGTAGATGAGGGCTGGCGCGGGCTCCTGGAGTGCTCCAGGGGCCTGCGCCAACATCGTACCTGCAGGATTAACTGTGCTCGTGACGCTTTGAAAACAGCTTCCAACGGACATTGGCGCCTATAAAAGGCGGGCCGATTCTACTGCAAAGCTCGGATAAAGTTAAGCCAAAGCCCTGAGGTATGTAGGGGTGAACTGATATAGACAAAGGGCTAAGATGCCAGGCTGTTCGCTTGCATGTATCTGTCCTCGCTATGTCCAATCAGCGCATCAAAACACCTTGTGTCGGTCTTTGCTCCACTGTTTACGGTGATTTGGTCTGCCGTGGCTGCAAGCGTTTCCACCATGAAGTCATCAGCTGGAACCGTTACAACGACGAGGAAAAACGCGCCGTCTGGCTGCGTCTCGAGGTGCTCCTGGTGCAGGTGATGGCGGCCAAGCTGGAAGTTTTCGATGCCGTTCGTCTGCGCAACCAGTTGGAACAGCGCAAGATTCGTTTCGTGCCCCAGCAGTCGCCCTATTGCTGGGCATACCAGCTGATCGCTCGAGGTGCCCGGGTGATCAATCAGTTGGACGCCTATGGCATGGTCTTGCTCCCCGAATTCCGTGACTGGGGCCTGCCGGAGCTGCGAGACGCCATCGATCGCGAGTTCTTCCTGCTGTCAGAGGCGCACTACGAGCGCTATATAGCCCCTCGCTTTCTGCTCGAGGGCATGCAGCTGCGCGTTTAGCCACCCGGCAGCTGTAGTCTTGAGGGATACCCTCACGTCTCACGTCTCACGTCTCACGCTGCCCGGTGGCCTCTGGGCTCAACCCGTTTTGCCGGCATTTCATGGGGTTTGAGTATCAGCACGTCGCAGTTCAGCCGCTCAAGCACCGTTTCCGCGGTATTGCCGACCAGGATGCCGCTCAGTCCGCTGCGACCAATCGTGCCCAGCACGGTCAGTACCGCCCCCTGATCGCTGGCGATCCGTGGGATCAAAGTTTTGGCGGGGCCTTCGCCGATATGCAAGTGGTGCTCGGCGAGTTCGTATTCATGCTGGAACCACTGGCACTGGTCGTGACAATGTTGGGCAATGGCTTGGTCGATGTGAATAGTCGGATCGGCCAGGGCTGGGGCAGCGTAGGCGCTGACCACATGTAGCTCAGCCTGGAACAGACGACACAATTCGGCGGTGTAGTCGATGACATGGCCCTGCAGCGCCTGGTGCTCCGAATCCTGATGATCGACATCCATGGCGGCCAGGACGGTATTGCCTGCCCATGCGCGCGGTGTTTTGACCAGCAACAAGGGCGTCGGCAGTTCACGCGATAGTTGCCAGTCGTCCGGGAGCGTGAACAGCTGGGTCAAAGTGGAGTCGGGATGGTGCTGCTTGATCACCAGGTCGCACGCGTGACGCTGGTGCGCCGCGAGAATAGCGGCGCAGGCGTGGTGCGATTGCCCCTTGACCTGCTCGCCCTGGACCCGGAAGCCTTCACTGCGCAGCGTGGTCAGCAGCCCTTCGAGGTATTGGGTATGCCCCTCGTGTGGATCGCAGAGTAATAACTGCAGTTCGGCACCTAAGGTCTGTGCGAGTTGTTTGCCGCGTGCCAGGGCCAAGTCTTCGGCAGGGTCGACATGCAGCATGACCAGGATTTTCTCAATCGTACGCATGACAATCTCCTTCAACGAATGGAGGCGTGATTGCGGGCTGGCCTGTCTTACTTCTGTGCATTGATTAAAAAGACAGCAGGCCTAGCCTAGGGGGTGGATGAGCCGACCGACTCATCGGCTAGATTACTTAACCAAGACAATCAGTCGGCTACCGCAGTCGATTTAGTTAGAAGCCCGTATTGGATGGTTGTACGGCCAAGTGTGGGCTTGGGCGTCTATCGATGCGTTTCTTAAGGGGGGTGCAGTCAATTCTTCCAGATGAGTGATGACGTCGTTTGCTTTGAGTACCAGTACGTCGCTTTCCATGGCGTCGAGGATCATCTCTGAGGTGTTGCCATACAGCGCACCGGCTAGACCGGTTCGGGCAACGCTACCAATCACCGTAACTGCGGCCTTGAGCCGGTGTGCGAGCTGCGGGATCAGGAGTTCGGCCGGACCTTCCTCGATGTGAAGATGTTGCTCGTCGATGTTGAACTCATCCTGGAAGGCTTGGCACTGTTCGCGGTAATAGGACTGGATACTTTCCCTGAGTTGGAACACCGGGTCGGCAGAGGACTGCGTGGGGGAGGGACAGGCGCTGACCAGGTGCAAACTGCCACCGGTTAGCTGAGTGAGATCGAAGCCATGGCTGACGATCCCGGTCTGCAGAATACGGTGTTCGATATCACTGCTACCCGCATCGACGGCTGCGAGAATGGCGCCGCCGGTCCAGGAAACAGCTGCTTTGACGATCAGAATGGGGCAGGGGCAATAACGCAGAAGCGCCCAATCATCTGGCGAGAGAAAGGATTTAGTCAGTGGGTTGTCCGGCTGGTGTTGTTTGATGACAAGACTGCAGCCTTGCTCTTGTTGAACGGCGATGATGGTTTTGTGCGGGTTGCCATTCCAGGCCTGTTGAGCGCTGACGCTGAAACCTTGCTCAATAAGGGCGTCCTGCATGTCGAACAGGTGGGATGAAGGATCAGACTTCTTGTTACAGGTTAAAAGGTGCAGGTGTGATTGGGTCAGGTCGGCAATCGACTTGGCCCTCTCCAATATTTGCGCTTCGGATTGCAGGGGATCGATTACCACAAGTGTTCTGTGGATAGTTTTCATTTTTATCTCGATAGTTTTTTTGCGAGGTTCTGACAAATGAAATCAAGCAGCCAAGGGCTTTATGCCTGTTCGGCACCGAAGGTGCGGCATGAGCTAAGACGTGTGCCTGCATGGCTGAAGGTTCCTCGAAGGGCATCGCCCACATAGCGGGCAAAAACACAGGCAGCTGCACGTCGTGTTCACACGGGAGCGGCATGCGTTGTTCTAGTGCGTCTGGATCAAGGGCGGGCAACAAGTCGCCCTCTGGCAACAATCTCCAAAGAGGCAATTCCCTTCATTTCGTATGCGGGTCAATCAGCGGGCGCGTGGTGGTCGCTGTCTTGAGCATGCTTTCCGTAGCTAACGGGGCACTCTGTGGCTATACAGGGCGCTCATGACCGCTTTGCGATAAGCATCGGGCCTGGGATGGCGGGGGTAAGTCGTGAGGGCCAGCGAGAGTCTGGTTGCCGTCGATCAATATGCCAAGGTATTCGGTCGGCTTGAGTATTCTCTTTACGCCTTGAGTATGTAGCTGTCTGTTATATGAAGAGGCGGGCGTTTGTGTGCCCGCCGCTGGAATGGCGCTCAGCGCTGGGCAACCAGCTCCTCAAGGTGGCCGATGATGTCATCCGGCTTGAGCACCAGGACATCACTCTCCAGGGAATCGAGGATCACCTCGGCGGTATTGCCAATCAGTGCGCCGGAGAGGCCTGTACGGGCGACAGTGCCAATCACCGTGACTGCGGCATTCAATTGATGCGCAACTTGCGGAATCAATGAGTCGGCTGGGCCTTCGACTACATGCAAGCGCTCGTCGGGTACGTCAAATTCGGCCTGGAATGCTTTGCACTGCTCGCGGTAGCGCGCCTCGATGGTTTCTTTCAACTGAAAGGTCGGGTCGGCGGCTGACAGCATGGGTGCGGGGTGGGCGCTGATTACATGCAGGTTGGCCTTGGCCAGGGCGGCGATGTCGTAGCCGTGGCTGATGATGCTGGCGTGCAGCGTGCGATGCTCGCCATCGGCGTTGCCGACGTCTACAGCGGCGAGGATAACGCCAGCGTTCCAGGGTTTATCCGTCTTGACCATCAATACCGGGCTGGGGCAGTAACGCAGCAGTTTCCAGTCATCCGGTGTGAGGATGGCTTTCTTCAGTGGGTTGTCAGGGAAGTGCTGCTTGATCACCAAGCCGCAGCCTTCGGCTTGTTGCACGCTGATGATGGTCTGGTGCAGGTTTTCATGCCAAGCCTGCTGGCTGGAGGTATTGAAGCCCTCTTGGTTGAGGGTGGCGCACAGGTCGCTGAGGTAGGTCGAGTGATCATTTTTTTTATCGCAGACCAGTAGGTGGAGTTGCGACTGGGTGACCCCCGCGATCAACTTGGCGCGTTTGAGTGCAAGGCCCTCCTGCTGACCGGGTTCCATTACCACCAAAATGCTGCGTATAGCTTGCATGATCGACTCCATACGAAATGAGTTGTACTGCAAACAACTATAGATGCACCCAGTAAAACGTGTTCTTGACCGGTATCAACGGCATGGCTGGTTGTTCCCGCGGTCATTCGTATAATGGCCCGCCCAGCGCGTCAGCCACTGCTGCCATCAAACCTTGTGAGCCTATGCAACTGCTACCCGAAATAGAAGCCTTCTTGCTCTGTCCTACACCTGACACCTGGATCGCCCAGGCGTTGCAAAATCAGGACGTGATGTTGATCGATCATGCCAATTGCGAGAAGAAGGCCGCTTCTACCGCCTTGACTCTGCTTTTTCGCTATATCGAGAAGGCCGATTTGCAGCACAACTTGTCACGTTTGGCGCGTGAGGAACTGCGCCATTTCGAACAGGTCGCGGCGCTGATGAAGAAACGCGGGATTACCTATCGTCCGGTCAGCGCTGCGCTGTATGCCCAGCGTCTGCACAAGCACATGCGCACCTCCGAGCCGCATAAGCTGGTCGACACCTTGATCGTCGGTGCCTTTATCGAGGCGCGTTCCTGTGAGCGCTTCTTTCGCCTGGCACCGCACCTCGA
This sequence comes from Pseudomonas sp. SJZ079, assembly GCF_007993865.1. GTDB lineage: Bacteria > Pseudomonadota > Gammaproteobacteria > Pseudomonadales > Pseudomonadaceae > Aquipseudomonas. Next base: position 36,715 of record NZ_VIUH01000014.1, read on the forward strand.
CGAGGAACTGGGGCAGTTTTATCGCTCGTTGCTCAAGTCCGAGGCGCGGCATTATCAGGGCTACCTGAAAATGGCCCGGGACTATGCTGGAGAGTCGATCGATGGACGGATCGCCTTCTTCGCTGAGATCGAGCGCGATGCGATTCTCACCCCTGACACGGAATTCCGCTTTCACAGCGGTGCGGCGGCCTAATCGGCCCGCAGCGGCTGCCGCGAGTTGGGCTGAGGCAGCCGTTCCTCTCGATCAGCAGGCATTTACCGTTGGCGGGATGGCCGGCGACGATTTGCGATTGCTGCGCAGGATGACCATGGCCAGCGCTACCAGCAGCAGGGCAGCAATGCTCAGCACCAAGAACACTGGCTGCAGCGAGCCGCTGGTTTCGCGGATGTAGCCGGCCAGCAGGTTACCCAGGGTTCCGCCCAGACCGAAGGCGACCATGCAGATACCGCTGATCTGCATGGTTGCGGTCGACGAATACTGCTGATTGACCCAGCCGGCGACGATGCCCCACATGGGGAAGTACATCAAGCCATAGCCGAAACCGGCGAACAGCGCGTATTTGCTCGGGTCGTAGACGAACGCCAGCAGTCCCAGGGCAAAGCCGCTGAAGATCACCATCAAGGCCGTGCCATGACCTTTGCGATCGGCCAGCTTGCCGGTGACGAAACCGGCGACCATGCCCGTGCCACCGACCGTCGCCCAGGTGTAGCCGCCCAGTGCCGCCGGCAGACTGAGTTCATCCAGATAGCTATTGAGCCAGTAGGAAAAGGGCATGCTGGTGAAGCCCACCAGCAGGCAGATCAGACAGGCGAATAGCGCGGTGCGCTCGCCGATGATGGTGGCGAACAGGCGGGACGTCGGGATCACCGCCTCGCGGGTGTCGATTTGAGTGACCGGCAGGCTCTGCAGATTCCTCAGCAAGTGCCAGGTCAAGCCCACCACCAGGGCACCGAACAGGCTGGCCAGCTGCCAGCTGCTCTGCCAGCCGAGTAACGGTACTACCAGAAGAATCAGCAGACCGTTGATGGCATAGCCCCAGGCCGTACCGCTCGAGGCGCAGGACAGGTAGGTCGAGCGCAATTCGGCGCGAGCGCAGCGGCTGATGATCTCGACTATGCAGCCCCAGCTGATCGCCGCACTGGCGGCCAGGCAGGTCAGTACCAGCGTGATCAGCACGGGGTCGCGCAGCTGCGACATGCTGAACAGCAGGCTGCTGGTGGTGACGCCGGTGATCAGGGCCAGGCGGCCGGTGCCGAGGCGATGGCCGAGCAGGCCGAGGAGCATGGCCCCGGCCAGATAGGACAGCTGGGTCAGGGCACCGATGGTCGCCAGCTGCCAGGGGCTGATGTCGATGGCTTCGCGCATGTGCGGCATCAGGGCGGCGAACAGAAACATGCCAAAGCCGTGGCTGACAATCTGGTTGAGGCCGAAGGTGGTGGGCATCCGCATCTTTTCGCTCCGTGACAGCTCGCCGGGAATCCACATGGGGTGAGCTCGATGCTGGCTAACATAGTGGCTTGCCAGAATTCAGCAAAACGATAAATATTGATCACCTCATTCAAGAAGGTTGAATTCTGCCATGCGCGACCTGCCGATAGCCCTGCTGCGTACCTTCGTCGTGGTCGCCGAGACGCTCAACCTGACCAGTGCGGCCGTGCGACTGCATCGTGCGCCATCGACCGTGAGCATGCAGCTCAGCCGGCTGGAGGCTCTGGTGTCGGCCGAGCTGCTGCAGCGCGGCCAATATGGCGTCAGGCTGAGCCAAGCCGGTGAGCAGCTGAAGAGCCACGCGCAGCAGCTGCTCAACCTGCATGACCGCATCCTCGGCAGCTTCCAGCATGCCGACGTAGGCGGTCAGGTGCGCTTCGGCACCCATGATCAGTACGCCACGCGCAGCCTCACTCCGCTGCTGGAAACGTTCGTGTTGAGTTATCCAGAAGCCAGTCTGGAGGTGGTCTGCGACCATCGGCCCTTTCACCTGGCGTCGCTGGTGGCCGAGGGCAAGCTGGACCTGGCCCTGGTCGAGATGCCGGCCTTGTCGGAGGGTGGCCGCCGTCTGTTTCGTGATGAGCTGGTCTGGGTGCGCACCGAGGCGCACTCGACCCACGAGCGCGAGCCCTTGCCGTTGGCGGTGTTTGTCGAGGGCTGTTATCACCGAGATTCCGCGCGCAAGGCGCTGGTCGAGGCGCAGATTCCGTACCGCATTGCCTTCACTAGTCAGAGTCGGGCCGGGGTGCTGGCAGCCGTGCGCGCCGGGATAGGTGTCGGCATCATTCCGCGTTCGACTCTGGAGCCTGGCCTGCAGGTGATCGAGGACGGATTGCCGCCGCTGCCGGGCACGGACATCACTCTGTTCGTCGCCGATCAGGTCAACGAGGCGACCCAGCGTCTGGCGCAGACCATCGAGGCGAGCCCGCAATACCGGCGTTAGGAGCAGCACGCCGCGATGCAGCGCTAAGGGTGGTTCCGGCGGTAAGGGTAGAACCGGTGGAGCGGGTCAGCCGAGGGGGAAGGGTGCCAACTGCCAGTGCGAACCGTCGATTTGCAGCGCCCAGCCCTGCTGGTCCCAATCGCCGAGGACGATGCGTCGCGCCGCTGAGCCGTTGATCTGCAACTGGTGAGTGGCGGGGCGATGGGTGTGGCCGTGTATCAGCGTATGCACGCCGTGCGCGGCCATGATGCGCGGTACTTCTGCCGGGGTGACATCGACGATGTCGCTGGCCTTCATGCGGGTCTGTGCGCGGCTTTCGTTGCGCAGCTTGCGCGCCAGTTTATGGCGGGTGGTCAGTGGCAGGTTGCGCAGGATGAACAGGCTCAACGGGTTACGCAGCCAGCGGCGCATGCGCATGTACGCCCGATCCTGGGTGCACAGGCTGTCGCCATGCATCAGCAGGACTTTCTCGCCCGCCAGTTCGACCAGGCTGGGGTCGCTCAGCAGGATGCAGCCGGCTTCGCGGCAAAACGCCTTGCCGATCATGAAGTCACGGTTGCCATGCATCAGGTAAATCTTCGTGCCGCTGTCGCTCAGTTGCCGCAGGGCCTGGGCGATGGTGCGCTGAAAGGGGGTGATGGCATCATCGCCGACCCACACCTCGAAGAAGTCGCCGAGGATGTACAGCGCCTCGGCCTGGTGTGCGCGGCTATGCAGGAAATGCAAGAACGCCCGGCTAATGTCCGGGCGCTCCTGTTCAAGATGCAGATCGGAGATCAGTAGAATCACTCAACGATCTCGGCACGCTCGATGATCACATCGTCGACCGGTACGTCCTGGTGGCCGGACTTCATGGTGGTGGCAACGCCTTTGATCTTCTCGACCACGTCCATGCCTTCAACCACTTCGCCAAATACCGCATAGCCCCAACCTTGTACGGTCGGTGCGCTGTGGTCGAGGAAGGTGTTATCGGCCACGTTGATGAAGAACTGCGCGGAAGCCGAGTGTGGCTCCATGGTGCGGGCCATGGCGACGGTGCCGACTTTGTTGGAGAGGCCGTTGTTGGCTTCGTTCTTGATCGTTGCGCGGGTGGTCTTCTGCTTCATGCCCGGCTCGAAACCGCCGCCCTGGACCATGAAGTTGCTGATCACGCGGTGGAACACGGTGTTGTCGTAATGGCCGTCTTTCACGTAGGCCTTGAAGTTGGCCACGGTTTCCGGGGCTTTGTCTTCGAACAGGTTCAGGGTGATGACGCCGTGGTTGGTGTGCAGCTTGATCATTGAAATAATCGCTCTGTCGAGAAAGTCGAAGGTCTGTCAGGGGATTGACCGCTTCGGCTATGATAAGCGCTTTGTTTTAGCCGGCCTACCCCGCGCCGCGCACCAGCATGATCAAGGACCCCATGAGCAAGCCAGAGACTGCCGCCGCTACGAACTTTCTTCGTCCCATCGTCCAGGCCGACCTGGAGAGCGGTAAGCATGCGAAGATCATTACCCGTTTTCCGCCGGAGCCCAATGGTTACCTGCACATCGGTCACGCCAAGTCGATCTGCCTGAATTTCGGCCTGGCCAAGGAATTCGGTGGCGAGTGCAACCTGCGCTTCGACGACACCAATCCGGCCAAGGAAGACCAGGAATACATCGAGGCGATCAAGAACGACCTGCTCTGGCTGGGCTTTCAGTGGGCCGGGGAGGAGCGCTATGCCTCCAACTACTTCGACCAGTTGCATGACTGGGCCGTGGAGCTGATCAAGGCTGGCAAGGCCTACGTCGATGACTTGTCTCCTGACGAAGCACGCGAGTACCGCGGCAACCTCACCGAGCCGGGCAAGAACAGCCCGTTCCGCGAGCGTAGCGTCGAGGAAAACCTTGACCTGTTTGCGCGCATGAAGGCCGGCGAGTTTCCCGATGGCGCGCGCGCGCTGCGGGCGAAGATCGACATGGCCTCGCCGAACATGAACCTGCGCGACCCGATCCTCTATCGCATCCGCCATGCCCACCATCACCAGACCGGTGACAAGTGGTGCATCTACCCGAGCTATGACTTCACCCACGGTCAATCGGATGCCATCGAAGGCATCACTCACTCGGTCTGCACCCTGGAGTTCGAGGATCACCGCCCGCTGTACGAGTGGTTCCTCGACAACCTGCCGGTGCCGGCCAAGCCGCGCCAGTATGAATTCGCCCGCCTCAACCTGAACTACACCATCACCAGCAAGCGCAAGCTCAAACAGCTGGTCGATGAAGGCCACGTGCAGGGCTGGGACGACCCGCGCATGTCGACCCTGACCGGCTATCGTCGTCGCGGTTACACCCCGCAGTCGATCCGCAAGTTCTGCGACATGATCGGCGTCAACCGGGCCGGCGGTGTGGTCGATGTCGGCATGCTGGAGTTCAGTATCCGCGATGACCTGGACGCCAACGCCGCGCGCGCCATGTGCGTGCTCAAGCCGCTCAAGGTGGTGATCACCAATTACCCGGAAGGCCAGGTCGAAAACCTCGAGCTGCCGCGTCATCCGAAACAGGACATGGGCGTGCGTCAGCTGCCCTTCGCCCGCGAGATCTACATCGACGCCGGCGACTTCGAGGAAGTGCCGCCGGCCGGCTTCAAGCGTCTGGTCCCGGGCGGCGAGGCGCGCCTGCGTGGCAGCTACGTGATCCGCGCCGACGAGGCGATCAAGGATGCCGACGGCAACATAGTCGAACTGCGCTGCTCCTATGACCCGGACACCCTCGGCAAGAACCCCGAAGGGCGCAAGGTCAAGGGCGTGATCCACTGGGTGCCGGCTGCCGAGAGCGTCGAGTGCGAAGTGCGTTTGTACGACCGTTTGTTCCGCTCGGCCAACCCGGAGAAGGCCGAAGAGGGCGCCAGCTTCCTCGACAATATCAATCCCGAGTCGCTGGTGGTGCTCAAGGGCTGTCGCGCCGAGCCATCGCTGGCCCAGGCCCAGCCTGAGGAACGCTTCCAGTTCGAGCGCGAGGGCTACTTCTGCGCCGACATCAAGGACAGCAAGCCGGGCGCGCCGGTGTTCAACCGCACCGTGACCCTGCGCGACTCCTGGGCCTGACGCCCTGGAGGACTGATTGAAACCGGGCCAGCGCGCTGGCCCGTGATTGCCAAGGAATCCTGATGCTCTCGATCTACAACACTCTGACCAAAAGCAAAGACCTCTTCACACCGCTGGTGGGCAACCAGGTGCGCCTTTATGTATGTGGCATGACGGTCTATGACTTCTGCCATATCGGTCATGCGCGGGTGATGGTGGCCTTCGACGTAGTTACCCGCTGGCTGCGCCATCGCGGCTACGACGTGAACTACGTGCGCAACATTACCGACATCGACGACAAGATCATCAAGCGTGCCCAGGAAAATGGCGAGCCCTTCGAGGCGCTGGTCGAGCGGATGATCGCCGCGATGCACGAAGACGAAGCGCGCCTCAGTGTGCTGCGTCCGGATCAGGAACCGCGCGCCACCGGGCACATCCCCGGCATGCACACGATGATCCAGAGCCTGATCGACAAGGGCTTCGCCTACGCCCCGGGCAACGGCGACGTCTATTACCGGGTCGGCAAGTTTGTCGGCTACGGCAAGTTGTCGAGGAAGAAGATCGAAGACCTGCGCGTCGGTGCGCGTATCGAAGTCGACGAGTCCAAGCAGGATCCGTTGGACTTCGTCCTGTGGAAGGGCGCCAAGCCCGGCGAGCCGAGTTGGCAGTCGCCCTGGGGCGTCGGCCGGCCGGGCTGGCACATCGAATGCTCGGTGATGTCGACCTGCTGCCTGGGCGAGACCTTCGACATCCACGGCGGCGGCCCGGATCTGGTGTTCCCGCACCACGAGAACGAAATCGCCCAGAGCGAGGCGGCCACCGGCAAGCTCTACGCCAACGCCTGGATGCACGCCGGTGCGGTCCGCGTGGACGGCGAGAAGATGTCCAAATCCCTGGGCAACTTCTTCACTATCCGCGAGGTGCTGGAAAAGTACCATCCGGAAGTAGTGCGTTACCTGCTGGTCTCCAGCCACTACCGCAGTCCGATCAACTACTCCGAAGACAGCCTCAAGGAAGCCAAGGGCGCCCTGGAGCGGTTTTACCACGCGCTGCGCGGCTTGCCCGAAGTGCCGGCAGCCGGCGGCGAAGCCTTCGTCGAACGTTTCGGTGCGGCGATGGACGACGACTTCAACTCGCCCGAAGCCTGCGCCGTGCTGTTCGAGCTGGCCCGCGAGATCAATCGCCTGCGCGAAACCGATCAGCAGGCGGCGGCCGGTCTGGCGGCGCGCTTGAAAGAGTTGGCTGGCGTGCTCGGCGTGTTGCAACTGCAGCCCGATGCCTTCCTCCAGGCCGGCGCCGCAGGCAAGGTCGATGCCGCCGAAGTGGACGCTCTGATCGCCGCGCGCCTGCAAGCCCGCGCCGAGAAGAACTGGGCCGAGTCAGACCGCATCCGCGACCAGCTAAGCGCCATGGGCGTGGTACTGGAAGACGGCAAAGGCGGTACAACCTGGCGCCTGGCTGAGTAAGTTACTCGCTAAATTGAACGGGCCGCTTTCGAGCGGCCTGTTCATTGGTACTCGACATCTGCGGTTGCCCGCCAATGTCGAGTACCAGGCTGCTTGGCAGGGTTGATGAAGCTTTTATACCTTCAAACCTTGCTCGCGCAGGCGCTTGTACAAGGTGTTACGACTCACGCCCAGGCTCCTGGATAAATAGGAAATATTCCCACCGCAGGCCTGAAACTGGCTGGCCAAATCCTCCTCGCAGGTCGCCGTTAGTGCCGGCTGTGGGGCTTGGCTGATTGGTTCGGGCGCTGTGGCCATCTCCTGCAGGTCTGCAAAAAAATCATCCGGTAAATGCTCGGGCCGAATCTGTTGTTCGTCGGCCATGGCCAGGGCGACCTGCAGTACGCTGCTGAGTTGCCGCAGGTTGCCGGGCCAGGGGTGGCGCTGGAACAGGGTCACGACTTCGCGGCTGAGCCCGGCGGCTTGTTGCGCCTCGCGGTGGTAATCCCAGATGCGTTGGAACATCGCCGCCTTGTCCGTGCGTTCGCGCAGAGGCGGCAGTTCCAGGTTCAGACCGCTGATGCGGTAGTACAGGTCCTGGCGAAACAGGCCGCTGTCGACGTCCTGGCGTAGCGGGCGGTTGGTGGCCGAGATCAGGCGGATATCTACCGGGTACAGCTCGCTGCTGCCCAGCGGTTGCACGCAGCGTTCCTGCAATACGCGCAGCAGGCGGGCCTGGACCCGCAGGGGCATGTCGCCGATTTCATCGAGAAACAGCGTGCCTTTATGCGCCTTGCGGATCAGGCCGATGCTGCCTTTCTGGTTGGCGCCGGTAAACGCGCCTTTTTCGTAACCGAACAGCTCGGACTCCACTAGTTCGGCGGGGATGGCCGCACAATTCACTGCAATGAACGCCTGTTTACTACGCGAGCTGGCGTGGTGCAGGGCTTTGACGAAGACTTCTTTGCCGACCCCGGTTTCGCCATGCACCAGGATCGGAATGTCTTTTTCCAGCAGGCGTTCGGCCTGACGCACGGCTTTATCGACCCGCGGGTCGCCCAGATTGATCGAGGCCAGGGTAAAGTCTTTGCCGGCCTGCTCCGCTGATGCGCTCGGACGAAAATCTCGGGCCTGGATCGGCGCCGGTTGCTGCGGACGATTGACCTGGGCATGAAAGCGAAAGCGCCCACTCGCACGCAAGTTGAAGGGTTGCGCTTCGGGCTGGTTGAGCAGCTGCTGCAGCGGTACATCGAACAGGCTTTCGATATTCATTCGCGCCAGGCCGACACCGAGCAGGCTGTCGGCGCGGCGGTTAGCCGAAACGATCTGGCCCGTCTCGTCGAATACCAGCAGCCCGGCCCAGGGGCTGTTGAGGTTGTTCAGGCTGGTGTTGAAGGTCAACTGGAAATAGTGCTGCCTGAACAGATTGAGAATCAGCCGGTTCTCCACCGACTGGCTCATCATCTTGACCATGCCAAGGGTATGGGAGGGCGGCAGGTAACTGTCGCTGGAGACGTCCAGCACCGCGATCATCTGTCGCTGCTCATCGAAAATCGGCGAGGCCGAGCCCGTCATGAAGCGGTTGGCCTTGAGGAAGTGCTCGTCATGTTCGATATGCACGGCCTGGCCGCAGGTCAGCGCGGTGCCGATGGCGTTGGTGCCGGTGTAGCGTTCCAGCCAGTTGGCACCGGCGACGAAGCCGGGGGCGTGCGCCGGTTCGATGAAGCGTTGATCGCCCCAGGATTGCAGCAACTGCCCCTGGCTGTCGGCCAGCATGATCAGGCAGTTGGAGTTGGCCATTATGTTGCCGTAGTAAGGCAGCACCTCCTTGTGCGTGGTCTGCACCAGGGCGTGTTGGCTCTCCAGTAACGCGGACACTTCGCCCTGGCCGGGGCGGACAAAGCTGGGGGCGCTGTGGTGAGTCAGGCCAAACTCGCGGCAGCGCGCCCAGGAGTCTTGAATGACGGTTTCGTGGGACGGCGCTTGGGCAGCTTCAGCCATAAGAAGGGTGTTCCGTTAGTCTGCGTATCTTTTGTTTTTATCAGTCGCTGGGCGAGTACTCGGCAACCAGCGCAGCCTACAGAGTGTTGTTCAGATGTGTTCACTGTCAATGTTGAAAGTGTTCAGTTGTTCAGATTGAACACTGAACAGTCTGCGTTGCAGGTGCCGTTCGATTGTCTTGTTTTTGTAAAAAAGTATTTTATATCAATAAGTTAAGTTGTTTTTCATGGTGCTGTAGGCAGGCTGGCACAGAAGTCGCTTAAAGGAATGCAACGCGGTTTTTTCGACCGCAGGGCACAACAATAATAAGGGCACGCCATGTCGCTTACCCTCGAGCATGTCACTCGAGTCGTCGATAACCAGCTGTATATCGACGACGCCTGTCTGAGTTTCGAACCTGGTTCTTTCAATGTCTTACTAGGCCGCACCTTGTCTGGAAAGACCAGCCTGATGCGTCTGTTGGCTGGCCTGGACAGGCCAACCAGTGGGCGCATTCTGATGAATGGCGCGGACGTGACCGGAGTGCCGGTGCGCAAGCGCAACGTCTCGATGGTCTATCAGCAGTTCATCAATTACCCGACTATGACGGTGTTCGAGAACATCGCCTCGCCGCTGCGTCAGGCCGGCATCGGTAAAGACGAGATTGCCAGCAAAGTGCTGGAGACTGCGCGGATGCTGCATATAGAAGCATTACTGCAGCGCCATCCGCTGGAGCTGTCCGGCGGTCAGCAGCAGCGTACGGCGATGGCCCGCGCACTGGTCAAGGATGCCGAGGTGGTGCTGTTCGACGAGCCCTTGGTCAACCTCGACTACAAGCTGCGCGAAGAGCTGCGTCAGGAAATGCGCGAGTTGTTCAAGACCCGTCAGACCATCGCTATTTATGCGACGACGGAGCCTAACGAGGCCCTTGCCTTGGGCGGCACCACCACGGTGCTGCATGAGGGGCGGGTGATTCAGAGCGGTAAAACTGCCGAGGTGTATCACCGCCCGCAACGGGTATTGGCCGCCGAGTTGTTCTCCGAGCCGCCGATCAATTTGATGCCGGGGCGGATCACGGGCACCGAAGTGAGTTTCGCCGGTGCCGTGCATTTTCCGCTCAACCCGGATCTGCAGGATATTGCCGAAGGGGAGTACCGCTTTGGCGTGCGTCCTAGCCACATTGGCCTGGTGCCGTCGAACGACGACGATCTTGAGTTGGCGGTGACGGTCGATCTGGCCGAAATCAGCGGTTCGGAAACCTTTCTGCACGTGAGCAACGATCAGTTCGTCCTGGTGCTGCACCTGCCGGGGGTGCATGAGTACGACGTCGACACGCCGATTCTGATCTATATCCCCACGCACAAACTGTTCGCGTTCGACACTCAAGGTCAGCTGGTGCAGGCACCGAGCCGCCGCGTAGGGAGGAGTGCCTGATGGCCGAGATTCGTTTGCAGAACCTGGCGCACAGCTACAGCCGTGAACCACAAGGGCCGGAAGATTACGCGATCCGTGAGATGACCCATGTCTGGGAGCAGGGCGGTGCCTATGCCTTGCTGGGCCCCTCGGGTTGCGGCAAGTCAACCCTGCTCAACATCATTTCCGGCTTGCTGGTGCCGTCCGAGGGCCAGGTGATGTTCGACATGCGCGAGGTCAACGAGCTGTCGCCGCAGGAGCGCAATATCGCCCAGGTTTTCCAGTTTCCGGTGGTCTACGACACCATGACGGTGTTCGACAACCTGGCGTTTCCTTTGCGCAATCAAGGCATGGCCGAGCCGCGGGTGATGAGCAAGGTGCACGAGATCGCCGAGGTGCTCGACCTGCACCCGCTGTTGCACAAGAAGGCCAGCAACCTGACCGCCGACGAGAAGCAGAAGGTCTCCATGGGCCGTGGCCTGGTACGTGACGATGTGTCGGCGATTCTCTTCGATGAGCCGCTGACGGTGATCGACCCGCACCTCAAGTGGAAGCTGCGGCGCAAGCTCAAGCAGATCCATGAGCAGTTCAACATCACCATGGTCTACGTCACCCACGATCAGTTGGAGGCTTCCACCTTCGCCGACAAGATCGCGGTGATGTACGGCGGGCAGATCGTGCAGTTCGGTACGCCGCGTGAGCTGTTCGAGCGGCCCAGTCACACCTTCGTCGGCTATTTCATCGGCAGTCCGGGAATGAACCTGATCGACGTCAGCCCCTGTGACGGCGGGGTGCGCTTCGCCGACACTCGCCTGCCGCTGAGCCCGGCGCTGAACAAGCGCCTCGCCGGCATGAATTGGCAGACCTTGAAAGTCGGCATCCGCCCCGAGTTCGTGCATGTCTGGGATGGCCCCTACGAGGACGCCCTGTGTGGCGAGGTGGTGCATGTCGAGGACCTGGGCACCTACAAGATCCTCACCCTGCGCCTCGATGGCCAGTTGCTCAAGGTGCGCCTGCAAGAGGACCAGCCGGTGCCGCAGCAGCAGGTCTACCTGAGCTTTCCGGCGCAGTGGCTGATGCTCTATGCCGATGACTACCTGGTGGAGGTGGCGCCATGAACAAGGTGCATAACAATAAAGCCTGGTGGCTGGTGCTGCCGGTGTTTCTGCTGGTGGCATTCAGTGCCATCGTGCCGATGATGACGGTGGTCAACTACTCGGTGCAGGACATTTTCGACCCCTCGACGCGTATTTTCGTCGGCTTCGATTGGTACAAGCAGGTGCTGCAGGATCCGCGCCTGCACGACTCGCTGTTACGTCAGTTCATTTATTCGGGTTGTGTGCTGCTGATCGAGATTCCCCTGGGCATTGCCATCGCCTTGACCATGCCGACTAAAGGGCGCTGGGCCTCGGCGTGCTTAATCGTGATGGCCATTCCGCTGCTGATTCCGTGGAACGTGGTTGGCACCATCTGGCAGATCTTCGGTCGCGCCGACATCGGCCTGCTCGGTTGGAGCCTGAACGAAGCGGGGGTCGACTATAACTACGCTTCCAACACCATGGACGCCTGGGTGACGGTGCTGGTCATGGACGTCTGGCATTGGACGTCGCTGGTGGCGCTGCTGTGCTATTCCGGGTTGCGAGCGATTCCCGATGTCTACTATCAGGCCGCGCGGATCGATCGCGCGTCTGCCTGGGCGGTGTTTCGTCATATCCAATTGCCGAAAATGAAAAGCGTGCTGCTGATCGCGGTACTGCTGCGCTTTATGGACAGCTTCATGATCTACACCGAGCCCTTCGTGCTTACCGGGGGCGGGCCGGGCAATGCGACGACCTTCCTCAGTCAGACGTTGACCAAGATGGCCATCGGACAATTCGACCTGGGTCCCGCGGCGGCCTTCTCGCTGGTGTATTTCCTGATCATTCTGCTGTTGTCCTGGCTGTTCTATACCGCCATGACCCACGCCGACAAGAACCGCTGAGGCCTCGACCATGACCCTACGTAAGAAAATGGTGCTGGCGCTGTATATCCTGTTTCTGCTGGTGCCGATCTATTGGCTGTTGAACATGTCGTTCAAGAGCAATACCGAGATTCTCGGCAGCCTGACGCTCTGGCCGCAGGACTTCACCCTGGCCAATTACAAGGTGATCTTCACCGACCCCAGTTGGTACGAGGGCTATCTCAACTCGCTGTACTACGTGTGCCTGAACACCCTGATTTCGCTGACCGTGGCCTTGCCGGCTGCCTATGCGTTCTCGCGCTACAGTTTTCTCGGCGACAAGCACCTGTTTTTCTGGCTGCTGACCAACCGCATGGCGCCGCCGGCGGTGTTCCTGCTGCCGTTCTTTCAGCTGTATTCCTCTATCGGCCTGTTCGACACCCATATCGCCGTGGCGTTGGCCCATTGCCTGTTCAGCGTGCCGTTGGCGGTGTGGATCCTGGAAGGCTTCATGTCCGGGGTGCCGAAGGAAATCGATGAGACGGCCTATATCGACGGCTACAGCTTCCCGAAGTTCTTCGTGAAGATCTTCATCCCGTTGATCGGCTCGGGCATCGGCGTCACCGCGTTCTTCTGCTTCATGTTCTCCTGGGTCGAGCTGCTGCTGGCGCGCACGCTGACCTCGGTGAATGCCAAGCCGATCGTGGCGGTCATGACCCGCACCGTATCGGCGTCGGGAATCGATTGGGGGGTGCTCGCAGCGGCCGGGGTGCTGACCATCCTGCCGGGCATGCTGGTGATCTGGTTCGTCCGCAATCATGTGGCGAAGGGCTTCGCCCTTGGCCGGGTTTGAGGAGATAAGACTATGGAATGGATGGCTTGGACCTTACCCACAGCAGCTTTTTTCGGCGCCATCGCGTTGGTACTGGTGGGCATGACCGTGTGGGAAATTCGCTCACCCTGCGCCGAGCGGCGGGGTTTCCTGCCGATCGCGACGACGCGCGGTGATCGGCTGTTTATCGGGCTGCTCGGAAGCGCCTATTGGCATCTGCTGATACTGGGCGTAACCGATTGGTCGATCTGGATAGCGTCGCTGCTGTCCATGTTGTGGTTGTTTGCTGTGATGCGTTGGGGCTGAGGCAGAAATCAGCTGGCGAGGATGTGTGCTGCTGCAAGGGCGCCGATGGCTGTTTCGATCTGTCGGTTGCCGATCTAACAATCAGAAAGGAGATGTCTATGTTCAACAATAACAACAAGACACGACATAGTGCGGCGTTGGCGGCTTTGCTCGCCTTGTCGGGCTTGAGTGGCTCTGCCTGGGCCGATGCTTACGAGGATGCGGCGAAGAAATGGATCGGTTCGGAGTTCGCGCCGTCGACCCTGACGCCAGAGCAGCAATTGCAGGAATTGCAATGGTTCATCAAGGCGGCCGAGCCGTTTCGCGGCATGGACATCAATGTCGCCTCGGAAACCATTGCCACTCATGAATATGAGTCCAAGGTGCTGGCCAAGGCCTTCACCGAGATCACCGGGATCAAGATCAAGCACGACCTGATCCAGGAGGGCGACGTCGTCGAAAAGCTGCAGACCCAGATGCAGTCGGACAAGAACATCTATGACGGCTATATCAATGACTCGGACCTGATCGGCACGCACTTCCGTTATGGCAAGGTGGTACCGATCAGCGACATGATCGCCGGCGATGGCAAGGACTACACCCTGCCGACCCTGGACCTGAAGGATTTTATCGGCTTGTCCTTTACCACGGGGCCGGATGGTAAGTTGTACCAGCTGCCCGATCAGCAGTTCGCCAACCTCTACTGGTTCCGCGCCGACTGGTTCGAGCGCCCCGAGCTGAAAGCCAAGTTCAAGGAAATCTATGGCTACGAGTTGGGCGTGCCGGTCAACTGGTCCGCCTACGAAGACATCGCCGAATTCTTCTCCGAGAAGGTCAAGGAGATCGACGGTCAACGTATTTACGGTCATATGGATTACGGTAAAAAGGATCCATCGCTCGGTTGGCGCTTCACCGATGCTTGGTTCTCCATGGCCGGTGCCGGCGACAAAGGTCTGCCTAATGGCCTGCCGGTCGACGAGTGGGGTATTCGCGTCGAAGGTTGCCGCCCTGTGGGTTCCAGCGTTGCCCGTGGTGGTGATACCAACGGCCCGGCGGCAGTTTTCGCCACCGCTAAATATGTCGACTGGATGCGCAAGTTCGCGCCGCCGGAAGCTCAGGGTATGACCTTCTCGGAGTCGGGCCCGGTGCCTGCTCAGGGCAATATCGCCCAGCAGATTTTCTGGTACACCGCCTTCACTGCAGACATGACCAAGCCTGGGCTGCCGGTGGTTAACCAGGATGGCACGCCGAAGTGGCGCATGGCGCCATCGCCGAAAGGTCCGTATTGGGAGGAGGGCATGAAGCTGGGCTATCAGGACACCGGCTCCTGGACCTTCCTCAAGTCCACTCCGGAAAAACAGCGTCTGGCTGCCTGGTTGTATGCACAGTTCGTGGTCTCCAAGACCGTCTCGCTGAAGAAGACCCTGGTTGGGCTGACGCCGATTCGTGAGTCAGATATCAACTCCCAGGCCATGACCGATGCGGCGCCGAAGCTGGGCGGTTTGGTTGAGTTCTATCGCAGCCCGGCGCGGGTGCAGTGGACGCCGACAGGCACCAACGTGCCGGATTACCCACGCTTGGCTCAGTTGTGGTGGCAGTTTATTGCCGAAGCAGCGAGCGGGGATAAAACACCGCAAGAGGCGCTGGATGGCCTGGCAGCGGCGCAGGACACCATGATGGGGCGTCTGGAGCGTGCCGGGGTGCAGGGTGACTGTGGTCCGAAGTTGAACGAGCCACGAGACCCGCAATACTGGTTGGATCAGCCGGGTGCTCCTAAGCCGAAACTGGCCAACGAGAAACCTAAGGGTGAAACCATCAACTACAACGAACTGCTGAAGTCCTGGGAGCAGGCGCGTAAGTAAGTGTTCTGCCCGGCATAAAAAACGGCACCTTCGGGTGCCGTTTTTTGTTGGGCGCGAACAGGCTTAGCTGTGCAGG
This sequence comes from Pseudomonas sp. SJZ079, assembly GCF_007993865.1. Classification (GTDB taxonomy): domain Bacteria; phylum Pseudomonadota; class Gammaproteobacteria; order Pseudomonadales; family Pseudomonadaceae; genus Aquipseudomonas. The sequence goes on from NZ_VIUH01000014.1 coordinate 52,025, forward strand.
TGTTCGGCTGCATGCAAGGTGTTTTCCAGCAGGCAGGCGCGGGTCATCGGGCCGACCCCGCCAGGCACCGGGGTAATCCATCCCGCGCGGGGTAGGGCGGTTTCATAGACGACGTCGCCGATCAGCTTGCCGTCTTGCTGGCGATTGATGCCGACGTCGATAACGATAGCGCCTTCCTTGATCCATTCGCCCTTGACCAGGCCTGGCTTACCGGCGGCAACCACCAGGATATCTGCGGCCGCAACATGGCCGGGCAAGTCCTTGGTGAAGCGGTGGGTAATGGTCACAGTGCAACCAGCGAGCAGTAGCTCCATGGCCATGGGGCGCCCGACGATGTTCGAGGCGCCTACCACCACGGCATGCATCCCATAAAGGTCGACACCAGTACTCTGCAGCAAGGTGATGATGCCTTTCGGGGTACAAGGGCGCAGGAGCGGCATGCGTTGGGCCAGGCGGCCGATGTTATAGGGGTGAAAGCCGTCGACATCTTTATCTGGGCGAATGTGCTCCAGGAGCAGCGAGGCATCCAGGTGCTGCGGCAGTGGCAGTTGAACGAGGATGCCATCTATGTTCGGGTCTTCATTCAAACGGTCGATCAGGGCCAGTAGCTCCGCTTGGCTGGTGCTGGCGGGAAGGTCGTAAGCCTGAGAGAGAAAGCCAACTTCTTCGCAATCTTTTCGCTTGTGCGAGACGTAGACCTGAGAGGCAGGGTCGTTGCCGACCAGGATTACCGCCAGACCCGGCGCGCGTTTGCCCTGCTGGCGTCGCCCGGCGACGCGCTGGGCTATCTGTTGGCGGAGGTTGGCGGCGATCGTTTTACCGTCGATCAGTTGTGCGGTCATTGCGCTTGGTTAACCATTGGAAAGGACTGAAAAAGGACGCGCATTCTCGCATGGTGAGGCGGGTGGGCAAAGGCGCGAGCCCGGTAATTTCGCGTAACTCCTTTATCTCGCTGATTTTTTTAACTTTTAGTGTTGACGGCTGGTAAGTGCCTCTATAAGATTCGCCCCGCTTGTCGAGTACAGCCAAACACTGGGTAAGACGGCAAACGCAGAGGCTCAAGGCTCCTGCAGATGTCGAACGCTTTAAATCTGCACTTGCAGATGGATAGGCGCCCGTAGCTCAGCTGGATAGAGCATCCGCCTTCTAAGCGGATGGTCGCAGGTTCGAGTCCTGCCGGGCGTGCCATTTGGCAGCTTTGGCACAAGCAAATGCAATATGGTGGGCGTAGCTCAGTTGGTAGAGCACAGGATTGTGACTCCTGTTGTCGTGGGTTCGATCCCCATCGTCCACCCCATATTCCAAAGTGCCAGGCCTAAGGCCTGGCGCTTATGTTTCAACGCCTTACCCTGCGGACGTGGTGGAATTGGTAGACACACTGGATTTAGGTTCCAGCGCCGCAAGGTGTGAGAGTTCGAGTCTCTCCGTCCGCACCATCTTTATCTTCTCTCCCGTTTGCCGCTTGCATCTAGGGTGACTTCTGTAAATTGACCCTCTAGAATGCATGCCCTTGATCTGGGGCCGAAAACGGCCGGCTTAATGTCTGTGCAACGAGGATTATCAATGCAAGTTTCTGTTGAAAACACTTCTGCTCTTGAGCGTCGCATGACCGTCGGCGTTCCCGTCGAGCGCATCGAGACTGAAGTCAACAAGCGTCTGCAGCAGACCGCCCGTCGCGCCAAGGTTCCTGGTTTCCGTCCTGGCAAGGTGCCAATGAGCGTCATTCGCCAGCGCTACGAAGACGCCGCTCGTCAGGAAGCCCTGAGCGATCTGATCCAGTCGACTTTCTATGAAGCCGTTGTCGAGCAGAAGCTCAACCCAGCCGGTGCTCCGGCTGTTGAGCCTAAATCCTTCGAGAAGGGCAAGGATCTGGAGTACGTCGCTACATTCGAAGTGTTCCCTGAGTTCCAGGTGACGGGTTTCGAGTCCATTGCCATCGAGCGCCTGCAGGCTGAAGTGGTTGATGCAGACCTCGACAACATGCTGGAAATTCTGCGCAAGCAGAATACGCGCTTTGAAGCTGTTGAGCGCGCTGCCGAAGATGGCGATCAGCTGAACATCGACTTCGAAGGTAAGATCGACGGCGAAGTCTTCGCTGGCGGTTCGGCTAAGGCGACTCAGCTGGTTCTCGGCTCCGGCCGTATGATTCCAGGCTTCGAGGATGCCCTGGTAGGTGCCAAGGCAGGCGAGGCGCGGGTGATCAATCCAACGTTCCCGGCTGACTACCAGAATCTCGATCTGGCCGGTAAGACGGCTGAGTTCAACGTGACGGTTAACAGCGTTTCCGCCCCGCAGTTGCCGGAGCTGAACGAAGAGTTCTTTGCGTTGTTTGGCATCAAGGAAAGCGGTCTGGAAGGCTTCCGTGCCGAAGTGCGTAAGAACATGGAGCGCGAGCTGCGTCAGGCCATTACCTCTAAGGTGAAAAACCAGGTAATGGATGGTCTGCTGGCAGCCAATCCGATCGAAGTGCCAAAGGCGCTGCTGACTAACGAAGTCAACCGCCTACGAGTTCAGGCTGTTCAGCAGTTCGGTGGCAACATCAAGCCAGAGCAGCTGCCAGCAGAACTGTTCGAAGAGCAGGCTAAGCGTCGTGTGGTGCTGGGTTTGATCGTCGCTGAAGTGGTCAAGCAATTCGAGCTGAAGCCGAATGAAGACCGCGTACGTGAGATGATCAAGGAAATGGCATCCGCTTACCAAGAACCTGAGCAGGTTGTGGCCTGGTACTACAAAAACGACCAGCAGATGAGCGAAGTGCGTTCGGTTGTGCTGGAAGAGCAAGTTGTAGATACTGTTTTGCAGAAGGCCAATGTGACCGATAAAGCGGTCTCTTACGAAGAAGCTGTCAAGCCGGTAGAAGCACCGCCCGCCGCCTGATTTCTTTACCTCGTTCGAACATGCCATAAGCCAGCCTCCGCGCTGGCTTATGCGTATTTGAGACGTGACTATTTAGGGAGCAACTGCAAGACATGTCCCGTAATCCTCTGATGCAGCAAATGCCTGACATCCAAGCCGCTGGCGGCTTGGTGCCCATGGTTATCGAGCAAACGGCCCGTGGTGAGCGCGCCTACGACATTTATTCGCGTTTGCTCAAGGAGCGAGTGATCTTCCTGATCGGTCCGGTCGAAGACTATATGGCCAATCTGGTAGCCGCTCAGCTGTTGTTCCTCGAGGCAGAGAATCCCGATAAGGATATTCATCTGTACATCAACTCGCCGGGAGGCTCGGTCACTGCGGGTATGTCGATCTACGACACCATGCAGTTCATCAGGCCCGACGTATCCACCATCTGTATCGGCCAGGCCTGCAGTATGGGTGCGCTGCTTCTGACCGCTGGCGCCGCGGGTAAGCGCTTCTGTCTGCCGCATTCGCGGATGATGATTCATCAGCCGCTGGGTGGTTTCCAGGGGCAGGCCTCGGATATCGAGATTCATGCCCGTGAAATCCTGACTATCCGCGAACGCCTAAACAAAGTACTGGCTGACCATACTGGCCAGCCGCTTGATGTGATTGCTAGAGACACCGATCGCGATAATTTCATGAGTGGTGAGACGGCAGTGGCCTACGGGCTTATCGACAAGGTTCTCGATAAGCGCCAAGCATCCAGCTAATCAGCGCTGATCGCGCGTGACCGACAGGCTGTCGGTCACGGTGTGGGCTTGAAAATGCCCGCATTTGCCTTCATCTTGTGTTTCAAGCCTACCGTATTGGATTTATCGAATGACTGACACCCGCAACGGCGAGGACAACGGCAAGTTGCTTTATTGCTCCTTCTGCGGCAAAAGCCAGCATGAAGTGCGCAAATTGATTGCCGGCCCCTCGGTCTTTATCTGCGACGAGTGCGTCGACCTGTGCAATGACATCATCCGCGAGGAGGTGCAGGAAGCTCAGGCCGAAAGCAGTGCGCACAAGCTCCCTTCGCCCAAGGAAATCAGCACCATCCTGGATCAGTATGTGATTGGTCAGGAGCGTGCGAAGAAGGTTCTGGCGGTAGCGGTATACAACCATTACAAGCGCCTCAATCAGCGTGAAAAGAAAGACGACGTCGAACTGGGTAAGAGCAATATCCTGCTGATGGGGCCTACTGGTTCAGGTAAGACCTTGTTGGCCGAAACGCTCGCGCGCCTACTCAATGTGCCTTTCACCATCGCAGATGCCACCACGCTGACCGAGGCCGGTTATGTGGGGGAGGATGTCGAGAACATCATTCAGAAGCTGCTGCAGAAGTGCGATTACGATGTAGAAAAGGCCCAGATGGGTATCGTCTATATCGATGAAATCGATAAGATTTCGCGCAAGTCCGACAATCCGTCGATTACCCGTGATGTCTCGGGCGAGGGCGTGCAGCAGGCCTTGTTGAAGCTGATTGAAGGTACTGTGGCTTCCGTTCCGCCGCAGGGTGGTCGTAAGCATCCGCAGCAGGAGTTCCTGCAGGTCGACACGCGCAACATCCTGTTTATTTGTGGCGGTGCGTTCTCCGGCCTGGAGAAGGTCATTCAGGGACGTTCGACCAAGGGCGGCATCGGTTTCAATGCTGAAGTCCGCAGCAAGGACCTCGGCAAAAAGATTGGCGAATCGCTGCGCGAAGTGGAGCCGGATGATCTGGTCAAGTTTGGCCTGATTCCCGAGTTTGTCGGGCGTCTGCCGGTGATTGCCACCCTCGATGAGCTGGATGAGGCTGCGCTCGTGCAAATCCTCACTGAGCCGAAGAATGCCTTGACCAAGCAATATGCCAAGTTATTCGAGATGGAAGGTGTCGATTTGGAATTCCGTCCAGATGCCCTGAAGTCCGTGGCGAACAAGGCTCTGGAGCGCAAGACTGGCGCGCGTGGTTTGCGCTCGATCCTCGAGGGGATCTTGCTCGACACCATGTACGAGATTCCTTCGCAGTCGGAAGTCAGTAAAGTGGTCATCGATGAGAGTGTTATCGATGGCACATCCAAGCCGTTGTTCATTTACGAAAACAGCGAGCCGCCAGCCAAGGCTGCGCCTGACGCGTAAACACGTTCGTTACATGGTTAAAGCAAGGGGCCTGCGGGCCCCTTTGCATTTCCAGTTGTAGTGCTTGTTTTTTGCGGAGGCTACCCCCATCTTAGGGGCAAGGGTCATCCCATCTGTTTACGGCCGTAAGGCCGCAGTAGAGCCGAAATCATGAAGACAACCATCGAGTTACCTCTCCTGCCGCTGCGCGATGTCGTGGTCTATCCGCACATGGTCATCCCGTTGTTTGTTGGGCGCGAGAAATCCATCGAAGCCCTGGAGGCGGCGATGAAAGGTGAGAAGCAGATTCTGCTGCTCGCCCAGAAAAACCCTGCGGACGACGATCCTGGCGAAGAAGAGCTCTATCGTGTCGGTACAGTCGCAACGGTATTGCAACTGCTCAAGCTGCCAGATGGCACAGTCAAGGTGCTGGTCGAAGGCGAGCAGCGTGGCGAAATCGAACGTTTTATCGAGGTGGAGGGACATTGTCGCGCTGAAGTGCAGCTGATCGATGAGTCCGATGCTGTCGGGCGCGAGGCCGAGGTCTTTGTGCGTACGCTGCTCAGCCAGTTCGAGCAATATGTACAGCTGGGTAAGAAAGTTCCTGCTGAGGTGTTGTCTTCGCTTAACGGCATCGATGACCCGAGTCGCCTGGTCGATACCATGGCGGCGCATATGGCGCTGAAGATCGAGCAGAAGCAAGAAATTCTGGAAATTACCGATTTAACTGCCCGCGTTGAGCATGTGCTTGCCTTGTTGGATGCGGAAAACGATCTGTTGCAGGTCGAAAAACGCATACGCGGCCGTGTTAAAAAGCAGATGGAACGTAGCCAGCGTGAGTACTACCTGAATGAGCAGATGAAGGCCATTCAGAAGGAGCTCGGCGATGGTGATGAAGGGCTCAATGAGCTGGATGAGCTCAAAAAGCGTGTAGAAAATGCCGGCTTGAGCAAAGAGGCTCACACCAAGGCCCAGGCTGAACTGAATAAGCTCAAGCAGATGTCGCCGATGTCTGCCGAGGCGACCGTGGTCCGTTCGTATATCGATTGGCTGGTCAACGTGCCATGGAAGGCGCAGAGCAAGGTGCGCCTCGATCTGGCACGGGCTGAGGCCATCCTTGATGCCGATCATTACGGACTAGAGGAAGTTAAAGAGCGGATTCTCGAGTTTCTCGCTGTGCAGAAACGGGTGAAAAAGCTCAAGGGGCCTGTTCTCTGCCTCGTTGGTCCGCCGGGGGTTGGTAAAACCTCCCTGGCGGAGTCGATTGCGCATGCCACCAATCGCAAGTTCATTCGTATGGCGTTGGGCGGAGTGCGCGATGAAGCTGAGATCCGTGGCCATCGGCGGACCTATATTGGCTCGATGCCTGGGCGTTTGATTCAGAAGATGACCAAGGTTGGCGTGCGCAATCCGCTGTTCCTGCTCGATGAAATCGACAAGATGGGCCAGGATATGCGCGGCGATCCGGCCTCTGCATTGCTAGAGGTGCTCGATCCCGAGCAGAACCACAACTTCAACGATCACTACCTGGAGGTCGATTACGACCTGTCCGATGTGATGTTCCTGTGCACCGCCAACTCCATGAATATTCCTGCGCCGCTGCTGGATCGTATGGAGGTCATTCGTCTGCCTGGCTACACGGAAGACGAGAAGATCAATATCGCCACCAAATACCTGGCGCAAAAGCAAATCCAGGCGAATGGCGTGAAGAAGGGCGAGTTGGAGTTCGAAGAGTCGGCCATTCGCGACATTATTCGTTACTACACCCGCGAGGCTGGGGTGCGTGGCTTGGAGCGGCAACTGGCCAAGATTTGTCGCAAGGCGGTGAAAGAATACGCTCGCGATAAGCGCTTTCAAGTATTGGTCACCGCCGACTCGCTGGAGCATTTCCTTGGTGTGCGTAAGCACCGCTATGGGCTTGCAGAGCAGCAGGATCAGATCGGCCAGGTCACAGGCTTGGCCTGGACCCAGGTGGGCGGTGAGCTGCTGACCATAGAAGCGGCAGTCGTACCGGGCAAGGGGCAGTTGATCAAGACCGGCTCGCTGGGCGATGTGATGGTTGAGTCGATTACTGCGGCGCAAACCGTCGTACGCAGCCGGGCGAACAGCTTGGGAATCCCGCTGGACTTCTATGAGAAGCGCGACATTCATATCCACATGCCGGAAGGGGCGACCCCTAAAGATGGTCCCAGCGCGGGCGTAGGCATGTGCACGGCGCTGGTCTCGGCTTTGACTCTGATTCCCGTTCGTGCGGACGTGGCGATGACCGGGGAAATTACCCTGCGCGGTCAAGTGCTGGCCATTGGTGGACTGAAAGAAAAGTTACTTGCAGCACATCGGGGTGGAATCAAAACCGTGATCATTCCAGAAGAGAATGTGCGCGATTTGAAAGAGATTCCGGAAAATATTAAGCAAGACCTGGAGATTAAACCGGTTAAATGGATTGACGAAGTCCTACAAATTGCGCTGCAATACGCCCCGGAGCCCTTGCCCGATGCGGCTTCAGGGCTGGTTGCAAAGGATGATACGCGCGAGTCTGATTCCAAGGAGCGAATTAGCACGCATTAGCTGGGAGGGCTTCTTGACACAATTTTAGAGCCCTTGTTATAAAGCGGCTCTTATTGTGTCGGTAAGCCATCCAGTACCCGTTTTGCTTACACTAAAAATCAAGAAACAAACTCAACAGAAATTAAGGGGACTTAGAGTGAACAAGTCGGAACTGATCGATGCTATCGCAGCATCTGCTGATATCCCAAAAGCTGTTGCTGGCCGCGCGCTGGACGCAGTGATTGAATCTGTCACTGGCGCTCTGCAGGCTGGTGACTCCGTAGTACTGGTTGGTTTCGGTACTTTTGCTGTCAAAGAGCGTGCTGCCCGCACCGGTCGCAACCCGCAAACTGGCAAGCCGATCAGCATCGCTGCCGCTAAGATCCCAGGTTTCAAAGCCGGTAAAGCCCTGAAGGACGCCGTAAACTAAGCGTCTTTCAGGCATTGCCCTCCAGGTCAGCTTAATCCCTGATCTGGCAGCGGAGCGGTAGTTCAGTCGGTTAGAATACCGGCCTGTCACGCCGGGGGTCGCGGGTTCGAGTCCCGTCCGCTCCGCCAGTTACGAGAAGGCGCATCCTCGGATGCGCCTTTCTTCTATCCGGATTTTACCCACACTGCGCGGCTGCTTATTTTTGTACAGTCGTTCTGGGGGACACATGCTGCAGAACATCAGGGACAATTCACAGGGTTGGATTGCTAAAACAATTATTGCCATCATCGTCATGCTGTTGGCGCTGACTGGTGTCGAGGCTATTTTTACCAGTTCCAGCAACAGTCAAGATGCCGCAAAAGTGAACGGCAAAGAAGTCAGTCTGAATGAGCTCGGGCAGGCGGTTGAGATGCAGCGTCGTCAGTTGCTGCAGCAGCTTGGTCGTGATTTCGATGCTTCCTTGCTGGATGAGAAGCTGCTGCGTGAAGCTGCGCTGAACGGTCTGATTGACCGCACGCTGTTGCTGCAGGGCGCGACTGGCGCCAACTTCGCATTTTCCCAGCAAGCGCTGGATCAAGTGATTCTGCAAACCCCCGAGTTTCTCGTGGACGGCAAGTTCAGTGCGGATCGCTTCGATCAGGTGATCCGTCAGCTGGGCTATAATCGGCTGCAATTTCGCCAGATGCTTGAGCAGGAAATGTTGATTGGTCAGCTACGCGCCGGCTTGTCCAACAGCAGCTTTGTCACCACCGCTGAAGTAGCCGCATTTGCTCGTTTGGAAAAACAGACGCGCGACTTCGCTACCTTGACACTGAAAGCCGACAGCGCTGCGGTTCAGCTGAGTGATGATGACATCAAGGCTTACTACGATGCGCAAACCACTCAGTTCATGAGCCCGGAGCAAGTAGTTCTGGACTATGTCGAACTGAGCAAGGAGGGCTTCTTTGCTCAAGTCGAAGTGAGTGATGAGGCGCTACGGAGTGCCTACGAGAATGAGATCGCCAACCTGGCTGAGCAACGTCAGGCGGCGCATATCCTGATTGAGGTGAATGATTCACTCAGCGAAGAGCAGGCCAAGGCCAAAATTGACGGCGTGCAAAAGCGTCTACAGCAAGGCGAAGACTTCGCTGCGCTGGCCAAAGAGCTTTCTGACGATCCGGGTTCGGCTGCCAATGGTGGCGATCTGGGCTATGCCGGCCCCGGGGTCTATGACCCGGCCTTCGAGGAAGCCTTGTATGCCTTGAAGGATAGCGAAGTGTCCATGCCGGTACGCAGTGAATTCGGCTGGCATCTGATCAAGCTGTTGGGTGTGCAGGCGCCAGAAGTGCCAAGCTTTGCCAGTTTGAAAAGTAAGTTGGAGCGTGAGCTGAAGGCGCAAAAGGTTGAGCAGCGTTTTGTCGAGGTCAGCAAGGAGCTGGAAGACTCGGCGTTTGAGGCGTCTGACCTGACTCAGCCTGCACAGGAGTTGGGGCTGGAGATCAAGACCACTGAAGCTTTCGGGCGTGAAGGTGGACAGGGCTTGACTGCTAACCGCCAGGTTATTCAGGCGGCGTTCAGTGCCGAAGTGCTGGAAGACGGCAGCAACAGCAGTGTCATCGAGCTCGATCCGAACACTGCCGTGGTGGTGCGCGTCAAAGAGCACAAAAAGCCTGAGCGGTTGGCCCTTGAACAAGTGGCGGACAGCATACGCACGCAGTTAACCGAGGTGCGCGCCAGCGAAGCCGCTAAGACGCAAGGCGAGGAGCTCTTGGCTGCCTTGCAGAGTGGGCAGACTCCGGTTAATCAGGCCTTGGCAGGTCAGACCTGGAGCGTAGTCGAAGCCGCTACGCGCAGCCAGGAGGGCGTTGAGCCGGTTGTACTCCAGGCGTTGTTCCGTATGCCTAAGCCGGCGGATCGCGAACAGCCAACGTTTTCCGGTGTCAGTCTCAATAGTGGCGATTTTGTGATTGTCCGCTTGGATGGCGTGAGTCAGCCTGAAGGGGCCCTGAGTGCGGAAGATAGAGCCATGTACGGCCGCTTCCTGGCCTCGCGCAGTGGCCAGCAAGACTTTGCCGCGTTTCGTAAGTATCTGAAAAATAAGGCGGATATCGAGCGTTTCTGATTCCGCCGGAATAGGAAGGTCGCTTTAACAGACTGTGTGAAAACGGTCTGTTACTGGTCACGATATAAAAGCAAACGCCCCGACTGGTTCGGGGCGTTTGCTTTTGCGATCAAAAAATCTCAGTACAGACTGTTTAGGCCAGCAGATCGCTCATCCGGCGCGGGCCCAGCATGTCAATGGCTCGTTTGAGGTTATAGACCTGCTGCACTTGAATGGCTGCCCGTCGCCCTGGGTGTTGATGGCGCGGTTCGGCGGCACATGCGCTGGAAGTAGCCGTAGAGATACGGATTGAGAAAGTCAGTAGGATTGTAGGAGGCTCGCCCGGTCTTGTGTGGCTGAACTTTGCTGAAGCCTAACGCGAGCAAATCCAGCTGCGCGACATAGGCTTCAATCACCCGCACCGAGATGTTCCTCGGGAGCCAACTCATCCAGCGCCACCGGGAACAAACTGCCTTGGCTGCGCGCCTCGTCTTGGATGCAGTGCATAAACAAAAATACCCATATCTCTCGATACGGGTATTTCTATATCTGCCGCCCAGGCCGCTAGGTTTTCACACAGTCTGTTAAGCGGCCTTTTTATGCTTGAGTTTTAGCTATCACTCTTCGTCCATAGCACCCATGGCGGTGGTGTTGAAGCCGCCATCGACGTAAAGGATTTCACCGCTGATGCCGGACGCCAGATCGGAACAGATAAAGGCACCGGCGTTGCCGACTTCCTCGATGGTCACGTTGCGACGCAGTGGCGTCTGCTTCTCGTTGGCGGCAAGCATCTTGCGGAAGCTCTTGATGCCTGAGGCTGCCAGTGTGCGGATAGGTCCGGCGGAGATGGCGTTAACGCGGGTGCCCTCTGGGCCAAGGCTGCCAGCCAGGTAGCGTACACCGGCTTCCAGGCTGGCTTTGGCCATGCCCATCACGTTGTAGTTCGGCATGGTCCGCTCGGCGCCCAGGTAAGACAGGGTGAGCAGGCTGCCATTGCGGCCTTTCATCATCTCGCGACCGGCTTTGGCCAGGGCGACCAGGCTGTAGGCGCTGATGTCATGGGCAATGCGAAAGCCTTCGCGGGTGGTGACTTCGGTGAAGTCGCCGTTCAGTTGGTCGCCTGGGGCAAAACCGACCGAGTGGACGATGCAGTCCAGGCCGTCCCACTTCTTGCTCAGGGCCTCGAAAACCGAGACGATTTCTTCATCGCTGGCCACATCACAAGGGAAGCACATTTCAGGGGTGGAGCCCCAGCCTGCAGCGAACTCTTCGACCCGCCCTTTGAGCTTTTCGTTCTGATAGGTGAAGGCCAGTTCGGCGCCTTCTCGGTGCATGGCCGCGGCGATACCCGAGGCGATGGACAGTTTGCTGGCAACGCCAACGATCAGTACGCGCTTACCGGTTAGAAAACCCATGTGTGTTCTTCCTCTTCCTGCTTTAAGGATTAGTCGACAGTGGCTGGGGCCATGAAGGCGGCTTCCAGCAACTGCCGTGTATAAATGTGCTGAGGTGCCGCGAAGATCCTGTCTGCACGGCCTTGTTCGACTACCTGGCCCTCCTTGACCACTATCAGGTGGTGGCTGATCGCCCGAACCACCGCCAAATCATGGCTGATGAACAGGTAGCTCAGGTTGTACTTGGCCTGCAACGTTCGCAACAACTCGACTACTTGGCGCTGAACAGTACGGTCGAGCGCAGAAGTTGGCTCGTCCAACAGTATCAGCGCCGGCTTCAGCACCAGTGCGCGGGCAATGGCAATTCGCTGCCGTTGCCCACCGGAAAACTCGTGAGGGTAGCGATGTCGGGTTTCCGGATCCAGACCTACCTCCAAAAGCGCATCGATAATCGCTTGTTCCTGCTCTGCATCTGTCCCCATGCGGTGTATGCGCAGGCCCTCGCCAACAATCATGCCCACCGACATCCGCGGGCTCAGGCTGCCGAATGGATCCTGAAATACCACCTGCATCTGCCTGCGCAGCGGGCGCACCTCCTGCTGTGACAAACCGTCCATGGCCTGACCTCGAAAGCGAATGGCACCCTGGCTGCCGAGCAGCCGAAGAATGGCCAAACCGAGGGTGGACTTGCCAGAACCGCTTTCACCGACGATGCCCAGGGTTTGGCCCTGAGGCAGGCTGAAGTTGATTCCATCCACCGCTTTCACATAATCGACGGTTTTGCGCAGCAGTCCTTTCTTGATCGGGAACCACACGCGCAGATCGTCGACTTCCAGGATCGGCTCGCCGGGCGGGTTGGCAACCGGCTCGCCGCTGGGCTCGGCACCGAGCAGTTCCTGGGTATAGGGATGCTGCGGTGCATGGAACAATGATTCACACGACGCTTGTTCGACGATCTGTCCGCGCTGCATGACACATACCCGATGAGCAATTCGTCGAACCAGGTTGAGGTCATGGCTGATCAGCAGCAGGGCCATGCCCAGGCGCGCTTGTAGCTCTTTGAGTAATTCGAGAATCTTCAGCTGAACGGTGACGTCCAGAGCAGTGGTTGGCTCATCGGCGATCAACAACTCGGGTTCGTTGGCCAGGGCCATGGCGATCATCACCCGCTGGCGTTGGCCGCCAGACAGCTCATGTGGGTAAGCCTTGAGGCGTTTGTGTGGCTCGGGAATGCCGACCAGGTCCAGCAGCTCAAGCGTGCGTGCCGTGGCGGCTTTACCTGTCAGTCCCTTGTGCAGTGCCAGCACTTCGTTGATCTGCTTCTCGATGCAGTGCAAGGGGTTAAGCGAGGTCATCGGCTCCTGGAAGACCATGGCAATGCGATTGCCGCGGATGCCACGCAGCCTGTTCTCACTAAGCTTGAGCAGGTCTTCTCCGGCGTAGTGAATGCTGCCTGTCGGGTGCTGCGCCAGCGGGTAGGGCAGCAGTCGCAGGATCGAGTGTGCGGTGACCGATTTGCCGGAACCGCTTTCGCCGACCAGGGCCAGCGTCTCGCCGCGGCGGATATCGAAGCTGACGGCTTCGACCACCCGTTGCTTGGAATCGCCGGTGACGAACTCGACAGCCAGGTTGCGGACTTCGATGAGGGGGGCGGAATCGGTCATCTTATTTCCTCGGGTCGAAGGCATCACGCGCCGCTTCGCCGATAAACACCAGCAGGCTCAACATGATCGCCAGTACGGCAAAGGCACTGATGCCCAACCATGGTGCTTGCAGGTTGGACTTACCCTGGGCGACCAGTTCGCCCAGCGAGGGTGCGCCAGGTGGCAGGCCGAAGCCGAGAAAGTCCAGTGCGGTCAGGGTGCCGATGGCGCCCGTGAGGATGAATGGCATGAAGGTCATGGTCGACACCATGGCGTTGGGCAAGATGTGGTTGAACATGATGGCGCCGTTCTGCATGCCCAGGGCGCGAGCGGCACGCACATATTCCAGATTGCGGCCGCGGAGAAATTCGGCGCGCACCACATCGACCAGGCTCATCCAGGAGAACAGCAGCATGATGCCCAGCAGCCACCAGAAGTTCGGTTGCACGAAACTGGCGAGGATGATCAACAGGTATAGCACCGGCAGACCCGACCAGACTTCCAGGAAGCGTTGTCCGACCAGGTCGACCCAGCCGCCGTAAAAGCCCTGCAAGGCGCCGGCGAACACGCCGACGATCGAACTGAGCACGGTCAGGATCAAGGCGAACAACACCGAGATGCGGAAGCCGTAAATTACCCGCGCCAATACATCGCGGCCCTGGTCGTCGGTGCCCAGCCAGTTAGCGCTGGAGGGCGGCGCTGGGGCGGGGACTTCCAGGTCGTAATTGATGCTGGAATAGCTGAAAGGGATGGGCGGCCAAAGCATCCAGCCGTCTTTCGCTTCGATCAGCTCCTGAATGTACGGGCTTTTGTAGTTCGCTTGCAGCGGGAACTCGCCGCCGAACACGGTTTCCGGGTAGCGCTTGAACACCGGGAAAAACCACTCGCCGTCATAACGTACGGCGAGCGGTTTGTCGTTGGCGATCAGCTCGGCACCGAGGGTGACGAAAAACAGCGAGAGAAAGATCCACAGCGACCACCAGCCGCGTTTGTGGGCCTTGAAGCGCTCGAAGCGCCGTTGGTTGAGCGGGGAGAGGGCCATTTCAGTTCTCCCGACTTTCAAAGTCGATGCGCGGATCGACCAGGGTATAGGTGATGTCGCCGATCAATTTCACGACCAGACCCAATAAGGTGAAGATGAACAGGGTGCCGAAGACCACCGGGTAATCGCGGTTGATGGCCGCCTCGAAGCTCATTAGGCCGAGGCCATCGAGGGAGAAGATCACCTCGATCAGCAAGGAGCCGGTGAAGAACAGGCCGATAAAGGCTGCCGGGAACCCGGCGATGATGATCAGCATGGCGTTGCGGAACACATGGCCATACAGCACGCGGTTGTTGGTCAGGCCCTTGGCGCGCGCGGTGACCACATACTGTTTGTTGATTTCGTCGAGGAAACTGTTTTTGGTCAGCAGGGTCAAGGTGGCGAAGTTCCCGATGACCAGCGCAGTGATCGGCAGGGCCAGGTGCCAGAAGTAATCGAGCAGCTTGCCGGCAAAGCTGAGTTCATCGAAGTTGTTCGAGGTCAGGCCGCGCAGCGGAAACCAGTCCAGGTAGCTGCCGCCAGCGAATACCACGATCAACAGGATGGCGAAGAGGAAGGCTGGAATCGCGTAGCCGACGATGATCGCCGAGCTGGTCCAGACGTCGAAGGCACTGCCATGCCGGGTGGCCTTGGCGATGCCCATGGGGATCGAGACCAGGTACATGATCAGGGTGCTCCACAGCCCGAGAGAGATCGACACCGGCATCTTCTCGATGATCAGGTCGATGACTTTGGCATCGCGAAAGAAGCTTTCGCCGAAGTCGAGTTGGGCATAGTTCTTCAGCATGATCCAGAAACGCTCGGGGGCCGGCTTGTCGAAGCCATACAAGCGCTCAATTTCGGCGATCAGGTCGGGATCGAGGCCTTGCGCGCCGCGGTAGTTGGAACCGGCCACGGCCACCTCGGCGCCCCCGCCGGCGATCCGGCTGGTGGCCCCCTCAAACCCCTCCAGTTTGGCGATCATCTGCTCCACAGGGCCACCGGGAGCGGCCTGGATGATGAGGAAGTTGATCAGCAGGATGCCGAATAGGGTAGGAATAATCAGCAACAGGCGACGGACAATATACGCCAGCATCTTATTGCTCCGTGCTCGCTGGCTCAGCGGCTTCCGCCGTCGGCAGCGGGTTAACCCACCAGGTATTCAGACCGATGTCGTATTGCGGCGTGATTTTTGGGTGCTGCAGGCGATTCCAATAGGCCACGCGCCAGGTCTTGATATGCCAGTTAGGAATGACGTAATGGCCCCAGAGCAGCACACGGTCCAAGGCACGGGTGTGGGCAATCAGGCTCTGGCGCGAGTCGGCGTTGATCAGACCATCGACCAGTTGATCGATGGCCGGGTCCTTCAAGCCGATAAAGTTACGGCTGCCGGGATTGTCCGCGCTGCTGGAGTGCCAGTACTCGCGCTGTTCGTTACCCGGCGAGTTGGATTGGCCGAAACCGCCGACAATCAGGTCGAAATCCCGCGAACGCAGGCGGTTGATGTATTGCGACACGTCGACCCGGCGGATCACCAGTTCCATGCCGAGATCCGCCATGTTGCGTTTGAATGGCAGCAGCACACGCTCGAACTCGGTTTGCGCCAGGAGGAACTCGAAGCTGACTGGCTTGCCCTCGGCATCGAGCATCTGATCGCCGTCGATGCGCCAGCCGGCTTCCTGCAGCAACTGGTAGGCCCGACGTTGCTGTTTGCGAATGATGCCGCTGCCATCGGTGACGGGCACCCGGAACTCTTCGGTAAAAACCTGTGGGGCGATCTGGTCGCGCAATGGCTCGAGGATTTTCAGTTCGTCCGGGCCGGGCAGGCCACTGGAGGCCAGTTCAGAGTTATCGAAATAGCTGTGGGTGCGGGTGTAAGCACCGTTGAACAGTTGTTTATTGGCCCATTCGAAATCGAACAGCAAGCCGAGCGCCTCACGCACCCTGGGGTCCTGAAACACTGGGCGACGAATATTGAAGATGAAGCCCTGCATGCCGGTAGGGTTATGGTTCTCGATCTCTTCTTTGATTAGTTGGCCACTGGTGACCGCCGGCGTGTCGTAGGCGGTGGCCCAGTTTTTCGCACTGGTCTCCAGCCAGTAATCGAATTGTCCGGCCTTCAAGGCCTCCAGCGCCACGGTATTGTCGCGGTAGTAGTCGATGCGCATGCTGTCGAAGTTGTAGAAGCCACGATTGACCGGCAGATCCTTACCCCACCAGTCAGCGACCCGCTGGTAACGAATGGAGCGACCGGCTTTGACCTCTGCGACTTTATACGGGCCGCTGCCCAGTGGGATTTCCAGGTTGCTTTTGCTGAAGTCGCGCTCGGCCCACCAGTGTTTGGGCAGTACCGGCAGTTGGCCAAGTATCAGCGGCAGCTCACGGTTGCCCGCATGCTTGAAGATGAAACGCACTTTCAACGGACTCTCGACTTCGACCTTGTCGACATCGGCGTAGTAGCCGCGATAGGTGGGCGAGCCCTGGGTCATCAGGGTCTCGAAGGTGAACTTGACGTCTTCTGCGGTCACTGGTTGGCCGTCATGAAAGCGCGCTTCGGGACGCAGGTAGAAGCGCACCCAGGCATTGTCCGGGGCTTTTTCGATTTTTTCGGCCAGCAGGCCGTATTCGGTGAAGGGCTCGTCCAGACCATGACGGGTGAGGGTGTCGTAAATCAAGCCGATATCGTCGGCAGACACACCTTTATTAATAAACGGGTTGAGGCTGTCGAAACCACCGAAGCCTGTCTGGCGGAAGTTACCGCCTTTCGGTGCCTGCGGATTGACGTAGTCGAAGTGCTGGTAATCGGCGGGGTACTTGGCAGGCTCACCATACAGGGTCAGCGCGTGCTTGGGCGCAGCCTGGGTCAGGCTGGCCAGGCCGAGCAGTAGCAGGCTGCTGACGTGCAGGAAACTGCGCAGCGAATGGGTCATCGAGCATTCTCCGAGGATTGCAGCCACCACGTGCGCAGGCCCAGGGTGTAAGGCGGCGTGGTGACGAAGGCGAAGCGGTTGCGGTACGCCAGGCGGTGATAACTGATGTACCAATTGGGAATGGTGTAGTGCTGCCAGAGCAGCACGCGGTCGAGTGCTCGAGTCGCGGCAATCTGCTCATCACGGGTCTTGGCCGAGAGCAGCTTGTCGAGCAAGGCATCGACCACCGGGTGGCTGACTCCGGCATAGTTCTTGCCACCCTTGAGGTTGGCTTGGCTGGAGTGGAAGTACAGTGACTGCTCCAGGCCAGGGCTGAGGGTTTGCGGCAAGGTCAGCAAAATCATGTCGAAGTCGAATTGATCTAGCCGCTGTTTGTACTGAGCCCGGTCGACGGTGCGCAGATTGGCTTCAATGCCGATGCGTGCAAGGTTCTCGGTATAGGGTTGGAGAATCCGCTCCAGGTTTGGATTGACCAGCAGGATTTCCAGGTGCAACGGTTCGCCTTGCTGATTCAGCAGGCGTTGCCCCGAAGGCTTCCAGCCGGCGTCGGCCAATAGACCGAGGGCGCGGCGCAAGGTTTCCCGCGGGATGCCGTGGCCATCGGTTTGCGGCATTGCGAAGGGCTCGGTGAACAGGCGCGCCGGTAGTTGTTTGCGGTAAGGCGAAAGCAGCAACCACTCCGCGCCTTCAGGCTTGCCGGTGGCGGAGAACTCGCTGTTGGGGTAGTAGCTACTGGCCCGGGTGTAGGAGTTGTTGAATAACGCGCGGTTGCTCCACTCGAAATCGAACATCAGCCCCAACGCTTCACGCACCTTGCGCTGGGCGAAAGCCGGGCGACGGGTATTGATGAACAATGCCTGGGTTTGCGTGGGGATCTGGTGCGGTATTTCCGCACGGATTACCTCGCCACGCGCGACCGCCGGGAAGTTGTAGCCATTTGCCCAGTTCTTGGCCTGTTGCTCTATGTAGAAGTCGAACTCGCCGGCCTTGAACGCCTCGAACGCGACGTGGCTGTCGCGGTAGAACTCCACCTCGACACGATCGAAGTTGTACTTGCCGCGATTGACCGGGAGCTGCTCGCCCCACCAGTCTTTTACGCGCTCGAAGGTCAGGCTGCGACCCGGGCTGACCTGGGTGATGCGGTAAGGCCCGCTGCCCAGCGGCGGCTCGTAGGTGGTGGCCTTGAAGTCGCGGTCTTTCCAGTAATGTTGCGGCAGTACCGGTAATTCACCGAGGCGCAGAATCAACAGCGGGTTACCCGAGCGCTTGAACACGAAGCGGATGCGGTGGCGGTTGAGGATATCGACGCGCTTCACTTCCTGCAGGTTGGTGCGGTACTGCGGGTGGCCCTGCTTAAGCAACAGGCGGTAGGAAAACGCCACGTCATAGGCGGTGATGGGCTTGCCGTCGTGGAAGCGCGCCTCTGGGCGCAGGTTGAACACCACCCAGCTGCGGTCGTCGCTGTACTCGACCGACTGGGCGATCAGCCCGTAACTCGACGCGGGCTCATCGCCTGAGGGGTCGTAGATGCCGGTACCAGCCATCAGTGTCTCGTTCAGGCCGGTGACGCCGTATTGCAGAAAGTTGGCCGTAGAGATCGGGCTGGTGCCCTTGAAGGTATAGGGGTTGAGCGTATCGAAACTGCCCGCGCCCATCATCCGCAGAGTCCCGCCCTTAGGCGCGGCGGGGTTGACCCAGTCGAAGTGGGTAAAGCTGGCGGGATACTTGAGCGAGCCGAATTGAGCATAACCGTGGCTTTCGCGAACGATCGCCCATGCGGGAAAGCTGATGGCCAAGCTGAGGAACAGCGAGAGGAGGGGACGTATCAAGTGAAAGATCCGATCCGTGGCGGCTTTTAGGCTTCTAGTCCGGTACAGTAACAGCTTGTATCCGCTGGAAAAAGACCAGACCTCATTGCGCGGCAAGGCGGTGTTTTGCCACTCTTGGAATAAATGATAGCGAGGCCATGAACTTGGGGACACGTAGCCATGGATTGCAGTCATGGATTGATCGCATAAACGAAGCCGAACTACCCGCGCTGGCCGCTGTGGTGCAGGATTTACACCGGTTGGCCCAGGAAGAAAAATCCTCGGTCAAGCAGTTGGCCGATGTCTTGTTGCGCGATGCGTCATTGACCTCCAAGGTCCTGCGTGTGGCCAACAGTGTCTATTACAACCCGTCGCAGGAAACCATCCGCACTATTTCGCGGGCCATCGTATTGATCGGTTTCGACAATGTGCGCCTGATTGGCCTGTCGGTCAGTCTGATCGATGGCTTACTGACCCGCGCTCCGCGTGAACAGTTGCAAGAGCTGTTGGCGCGCTCATTTCATGCCGCCGTCCAGGCGCGCAACCTGGCGGGCTATGTTCTCTCCAGGCATGAGGAGGAAGTGTTTATCGCGGCCTTGCTCTACCACATGGGTGAGCTGGCCTTTTGGGGCTGTGGCGGTGAGCAGACCGACGAGTTGGCCAGTGCCCTGGAACAGCCGGGTGCGGATGCCGATGAGGCCGTGCGCGCTGTGCTTGGCACCAGTTTTCGGCAGTTGACCCAGGGCTTGGTGAAGGACTGGAACCTAGGAACCATCGTTAGTCTGGCGCATAGCGGTGTCAGCCATAATGATCCGGCGGTACTGGCTGTCAGTCTGGGTATGCAGATTGGCGAGGCAGCCTTGCAGGGCTGGGATTCTCCCGCCATGGAGCGCGTGGTCGAGCAAGTGGCAGGCTTTATCGGCGTGTCTGCCGAAGAGGCCATGCAGCAGGTGCTGGCCAGTGCCGATGAGGCGGTCAAAGTGGCCGCCACCTTCGGCGCCAGCAAGTTGTGTCGGTTGATCCCCAATACCGACCCTGAGCAGATCCGCGCGCAGCAGGAACAGCGCAAGGCGAAGCTGTTGCAACCGAACCTGCTGATTTTGCAACAGGCCCTACAAGAACTCGGCTCGATGGCGTCGCAGCGAGCGGATGTCGGGCTGATTCTCGATACGCTGCTTAACGGCTTGCACCAGGGCGCGGGCCTGGAGCGGGTTATGTTGGTGGTGCTGGCCGATGGGCAAAGCTGTTTTCGCGCCAAACGGGTAGCTGGCGAAGGCACCGAAGGCTGGCTGAACGACTTCGTGCTGCCGGTTCAGCAGCGTGAGCAGCCGCATATCTTCAGTTATGTGCTGCGCAACAAAGAGGCGTTATGGATGGGCGTGCCGGCCAGTTATAGCTTGAATGAACTGGTAACCCAGCCGATCCGCCAGCGCCTCGGGCAGGGCATGTTCTTCGTCGCCCCACTGTTGGCAGGAACCCGTGAGATCGGGGTGCTGTATGCCGACAGTCGGGTATCCGGTCGTGCGCTGAAGCACGAGCAGTTCGTCGCCTTTCAGCGCTTCACTCAGCTCACTGGGCGCTGCTTGCAAGCGCTGACCACCCGTGGCTAATCAGCGCGGCAGATAGAGCGTGAGGGTCTGTCCAGGCTTGAGGGCACTGCTGGTTTGCGGGTTCCAGCGTTGCAGGTTTTTCAACTGCACCTTGTGCCGTTTGGCGATGAGCGATAGCGAATCGCCTTTGCGCACTTTGTAATAGCTGGTGCTTCTGCGTTCACCGTTAGCGGCGATCGGCGTGCTGCCACCGCGTAGCGCCAGGGTCTGTCCCGCGCGCAGGTGATTGCCCGAGAGCTTATTCCAGCGCCGCACATCCTTGACCGAGACCTTATGGGCCTTGGCGATCTGCCACAGGCTGTCACCGTTTTTCACCCGGTAGCTGCGGGGCGTGGATTCACCAGTGGCGACGTTCTGTGCAGCCGCTTGATTGGTTTGCGAGGGGATGCTCAGCACTTGGCCGATGCGCAAGCGATTGCTCGAGAGTTTGTTGAGGTCTTTGAGCGCATTGACCGTCAACTGATAGCGGTTAGCGATCAAATGCAGGCTATCGCCGGAGCGCACGGTGTATTGCTGCCAGTTCAGCAACTCCTGAGGCTTCATTGCGGTGAGGGTGGCGACCAGTGTTTCAGCTTTGTCGGTCGGCACCAGCAGATGCTGTGGACCGTCCAGGGTAATGCGTTTCTTGAACGCTGGGTTGAGCTGATACAGCACGTCTTCATCGAGATCGGCGAGGGCGGCGACCCGCGACAGGTCCACGCCTCGCTTGACGGCGATCTGCTCGAAATAGGGTTCGTTGGCGATGGGGTTGAGGCTGACGCCGTAAGCTTGCGGTGTCAGTACCACCTGCGACAGTGCCAGCAGCTTGGGCACGTAGTTTTGCGTCTCTTGCGGCAGCGACAGGTTCCAGTAGTCGGTCGGTAGGCCGAGTTTTTGGTTACGTTCGATGGCGCGGCTGACCCGGCCTTCGCCGGCATTGTAGGCGGCGAGAGCGAGTAGCCAGTCGCCGTTGAACATCTCATGCAGGCGCGACAGGTAGTTCATGGCTGCATTGGTCGACGCCATGACGTCGCGGCGGCCGTCATACCAGCTGGTCTGACGCAGGTTGAAGTAGCGGCCGGTAGAGGGAATGAACTGCCACAAACCAACGGCATTGGCTGACGAGTAGGCGAAAGGGTTGTAGGCACTTTCGATCATGGGCAGCAGCGCCAACTCCATCGGCATGCCACGCTCTTGCAGGCGCTCGACGATGTAATGGATATAGGGGCTACTGCGCTCGCCGACCTTTTCGACAAACGAGGGGTTGCTGACGAACCACAACCGCTGCTGCTCGATACGCGGGTGAATACCGATTTCATCTTGCAGTTGGTAACCGTTGCGGACCACGTCCCAGATGTCATCGGGGGTTTCGGGTGTGACACGAGTGGTCAGCCATTCGGGCTCTTGCTGCTGCTTCACAACCGGATGGGGGGCTTGAGAGCGGTCGTTTCCCGTGCTTTGACAACCGACCAGGGCCGCACAAAACAGCACTGAAAGAGTTCGGCTGCTGAGCGACAATGCCTTTGAATTCAATATCTTGCGTATTAATAAAGGCATTGGTCGGTGAGTTCTTCCCGGCGTAAAGGTCGGGGGATTCTAGGAACCGAGGCCAGGTTGGTCAAGTTTTAACCAGTCCTTTTGGGCGCTTGTCGACCTTTCAGAAGTTATCCTTCCAGGCCCGCAGGCCGGCAAATACCCCGCTTGGCGAGCGATTCTTGGCGCCGTCCCGTTGGTCTATTTTTTCTTTAATAGATGTTTCGGCGCTGCGCAGGAAGGGGTTGGTTGCGTGTTCCAGGGCCAGGTTGGAGGGCAGACTGATTTGTCCTGCCTCGCGCCAGGCGCTGACCTCGGCCAGGCGTTGGGCGACCTGTGGGTTGTGCGGTTCGACGGCTTGGGCAAAACGCAGGTTGCTCAAGGTGTATTCGTGGGTGCAGTAG
Source organism: Pseudomonas sp. SJZ079 (assembly GCF_007993865.1). Taxonomy (GTDB): domain Bacteria; phylum Pseudomonadota; class Gammaproteobacteria; order Pseudomonadales; family Pseudomonadaceae; genus Aquipseudomonas. The sequence continues at coordinate 74,381 of NZ_VIUH01000014.1, forward strand.
ATCAGCGTTTGTCCTGGCAGGGCCGCCAGGCGGCTCAGCGAATCGTGCATCTGCTCGGCAGTGCCTTCGAATAGGCGCCCGCAGCCCGCCGCGAACAAGGTGTCGCCACAGAACAGCCAGTGCTGTTCGGCCTGGTAATAGGCAATATGCCCCAGGGTATGCCCTGGGACTTCGATGACGCGAAAGGCATGACCGAGGACTTCGACCCGATCGCCTTCGCCGAGCGCCAAATCACGCGCGGGAATATTTTCCTTTGCCGGCCCCAGGACTCGCGCGCCTGTCGCAGTCTTGAGCTGCTCTACGCCACCGACATGATCGTGGTGGTGGTGAGTGATGAGGATATCGCTCAATTGCCAATCGGGATGCGCCGCCAGCCAGGCCTGCACGGGCGCCGCATCACCTGGGTCGACCACGGCGCAGCGGCGCCGTTCGAGGTCCTGCAGCAGCCATATATAGTTGTCGGTGAAGGCGGGGAGTGCGTCGATCTTTATCATCATGCAGGTCGCTAAGCGGGTCACAAAGGTGCATCTTAGGCCTCATTGGCACTGACGGCTATGCAGGTAACTCTTATGTATGATCATCCGTTCGCCCAAGCCGATGGCGACTGGCTCAACTTGATTGCAGCCGCGCGCGGTTGGTTCAATGGTCCGCAGGGGCGCTTGTTGCTTGGCGAAGAACAGCGTCTGCTGGAGAGCGAACTGGCACGTTTTTTCGGCGGCTATCTGCTGCACTACGGGCCCTCCAACCAAGATGCGCCGGATGCCGTGCAGATTCAGCGCAGCGTGCGCGTCGGCGCCCCCTTCAGCGGCGTGGAGATTGTCTGCGAGGAACAGGCCTGGCCGCTGACCGAGTCCGCCGCCGATGTCGTGCTGCTGCAGCACGGCCTCGATTTCAGCCTGTCCCCGCACGGCTTGCTGCGCGAAGCGGCGCGCAGCGTGCGCCCGGGAGGGCATCTGTTGGTGGTCGGCATCAACCCGATGAGTGCCTGGGGCGTGCGTCATCTGTTCGCCCGCGATGCCTTGCGCCAGGCGCGTTGTATCGCGCCCAACCGCGTCTGTGACTGGCTCGACCTGCTGGGTTTCGCGCTGGAGAAACGCCGCTTCGGATGCTATCGTCCGCCGCTTGCTTCCACTGCTTGGCAGGCGCGTCTGGCCCCTCTGGAGGCCTGGGGCGGTGCTTGGCAATCGCCAGGTGGCGGCTTCTACCTGTTGGTGGCGCGCAAACTGGTGATCGGCCTGCGCCCTCTGCGTCAGGCCCGGCGCGAGCCCACGGGCAAACTGGTGCCCATGCCGGTCGCCAAGGTCAGCCGACGAAACGCCGAGCGGTAAATTGAGCCTAGCGGCAGAATTAATTGAGAGACAGGCTCTGCATGAGTGATCAAATCGAGATCTATACCGATGGCGCCTGCAAGGGCAATCCCGGCGTCGGTGGCTGGGGCGCGTTGCTGATTTTCAAAGGCGTGAAAAAAGAACTGTGGGGTGGCGAGGCCGAGACCACCAACAACCGCATGGAGTTGACCGCGGCGATCCGGGCTCTGGCCGAATTGAAGCGGGCCTGCGATGTGCTGCTGGTGACCGACTCGCAGTACGTCATGCAGGGTATCCAGGACTGGATGCCCAACTGGAAAAAGCGTGGCTGGAAAACTGCGGCCAAGCAGCCGGTGAAGAACGCCGATCTCTGGCAGCAGCTGGATGAACAGGTGAATCGTCACACGGTGACCTGGAAGTGGGTGCGCGGGCATACCGGGCATCCCGGCAACGAGCACGCCGACCAACTGGCCAACCGCGGTGTCGATGAAGTGAGGGCAATGAAGCATGCGTAGCGTGGTACTGGACACCGAAACTACCGGCATGCCGGTTACCGATGGCCACCGGATCATCGAGATCGGCTGTGTCGAGCTGATGGGGCGACGCCTGACCGGGCGCCACTATCACGTCTACCTGCAGCCCGATCGCGAGATTGACGAGGGGGCCATCGCGGTTCACGGCATCACCAACGAGTATTTGCAGGACAAGCCGCGTTTCAAGGAGGCGGCCGATGAGTTCTTCGAGTTCATCAAGGGCGCGCAGCTGATCATTCACAACGCGGCGTTCGACGTTGGCTTCATCAACAACGAATTCGTTCTGCTGGGTCAGCAGGACCGCGCCGACCTCAGCGAACACTGCTCGATTCTCGACACCTTGCTGCTGGCCCGTGGACGTCATCCGGGCCAGCGCAACAACCTCGATGCACTGTGCAAGCGCTATGGCGTCGACAACTCGGGGCGCGATCTGCACGGCGCCTTGCTCGATGCCGAGATTCTCGCCGACGTCTACCTGGCCATGACCGGTGGTCAGACCCATCTGTCCCTGGCCGGCGATGGTTCTGAAGGCGATGGCAATGCCCAGCAACCCAGTGCGATCCGCCGCTTGCCGGCCGAACGTCAGCGGACCCGGGTGATACACGCCAGTGCCGCGGAGCTGGCCGAACATGCCGCCCGTTTGGCGGTGATCGAAAAGTCCGCCGGTGCACCGCCGTTATGGCTGCAGTTGGAGCAGGCCAAGCTCGAGATCTGAGGGGCGCGGCGATAGGCGCCTCCATCTCCGCACAGACAAACGCCCAGACGCTGCAAGGCGCCTGGGCGTTTGTTCAAGTGATGCCTGGAAGTGGCCATGTGCCCCTCTGTCTGATTAATCAGGCAGAGGGGCTTGGCTCACTCATGCATCGACGACTTCAGTCGAATACGATGCCCTGCGCCAGCGGCAGCTCGCGGGAGTAGTTGACTGTGTTGGTCTGCCGACGCATGTAGGCCTTCCAGGCGTCGGAGCCGGACTCGCGTCCGCCGCCAGTTTCCTTCTCGCCGCCGAAGGCACCACCGATTTCCGCTCCGTTGGTGCCGATGTTGACGTTGGCGATGCCGCAATCGCTACCGGCGGCACTCTGGAACTGCTCGGCCTCGCGCAGGTCGGTGGTGAACACGCAGGACGACAACCCCTGGGGTACTTCGTTGTTCAGGTGCAGCGCCTGATCGAAGTCCTGGTAGCTGATCACGTAGAGGATCGGCGCGAAGGTTTCGTGGCGTACCACTTCGCTCTGGCCGGGCATCTCGACGATGGCCGGGGCGACGTAATAGGCATTCGGGAACTGCTCGGCCAGTTGGCGCTCGCCGCCGAACACCTGGCCGCCTTCCTTGCGTGCTTGGCTCAGGGCGCCCTGCATAGCTTCATAGGCGTGCTGATCGATCAGCGGACCAACCAGGTTGCCTTCCAGCGGATGGCCGATGCGCACCTTGGCGTAGGCCACCTTGAGGCGGGCGATGATTTCGTCCTTCACCGACTCGTGAGCGATCAGCCGGCGCAGGGTGGTGCAGCGTTGTCCGGCGGTACCGACCGCGCCGAACAGGATGGCGCGCACGGCCATGTCCAGGTCCGCGCTGGGGGTGAGGATCATGGCGTTGTTGCCACCCAGTTCGAGGATGCTGCGGCCGAAGCGCGCGGCTACTCGCGGACCGACTTCGCGGCCCATACGGGTACTGCCGGTGGCACTGATCAGGGCGACGCGCGGGTCGTCGACCAGGGCTTCACCGGCGTCACGGTCGCCGATGATCAACTGGCTGAGGCCCTCGGGGGCATCGCCGAAGGCTTGCAGCGCCTGTTCGAACAGGGCCTGGCAGGCGAGGGCGGTCAATGGTGTCTTTTCCGACGGTTTCCAGATCACTGCATCGCCGCAGACCAGTGCCAGGGTGGTGTTCCAGGCCCAGACCGCGACCGGGAAGTTGAAGGCACTGATCACCCCGACCACGCCCAGCGGCTGCCAGGTCTCGCGCATATGGTGGCCAGGACGCTCGGAGGCGATGGTCAGACCATAGAGCTGGCGCGACAGGCCGACCGCGAAATCGCAGATGTCGATCATTTCCTGTACTTCGCCCAGGCCTTCCTGAGTAATCTTGCCGGCTTCCCAGGACACCAGCTCGCCGAGGTCGGCCTTGTGCTTGCGCAGTACTTCGCCGAACAGGCGGATCAGCTCACCGCGACGCGGGGCCGGAACCGTGCGCCAGGCGTGAAAGGCCTGCTCGGCGCGTTGGATTTTCGCCTGCACTGCCGCTCGATCTTCCAGGGTGACCGAAGCAATTTGACTGCCGTCGATGGGGGTGTGAACCGGGTAGTTACCACTCTCTACGGCCTGGGCGTTAACCCCGAGGCGACTCAGAAGTCCGTCAACCATGGTCCTCTCCTGTTTCTGCTGGTGGTTGAAATAATCATCCGGATCAGTATTAATCCTCTGGCTGGCGTGCAGCAAGCGAGCATTATTCGCCATGTCATTCCTTCGATTCATCAAATCGTGGCCAGTGAGCCTGTGGTCGAGGTCGATTTCTACAACCTGTGACCCGGCTATTAGCTAGTTAAGCGCTTCTTAGCCTCTGTGAGATTGTTCATGTCAAAACGCCTGATGCCCTCGATGACCGCCCTGCAATGCTTCGAGGCGGTGGCCCGTCATCTGAGCTTTACCCGTGCCGCCGAAGAGCTGTTTCTGACCCAGAGCGCGGTGAGCAAACAGGTCGCGCAACTGGAGGAAATGCTCCAGCACCTGCTGTTCCGCCGCATTCGTCGGCGCCTGCAGTTGACCCCGGCCGGCTCGCTGTACCTGACCGAGGTGAACAAGATCCTCAAGCAGGTGGAGATGTCCACTCACTACATCCTCTCCTACGGCGGCGAAACCGAGGTGCTCAAGGTCGCCACCCAGCCCACCTTCGGCGCGCGCTGGTTGATTCCGCACCTCAAGGGCTTCGGCGCGGCTAACCCAAATATCCATCTGGATATACGCAACGAACTGGAGCCCTTCGACCTGGTCCAGGCGCGGGCCGACGTGGTGTTCTTCTTCGGCCAGGGCACCTGGCCGGGGGCCGAGTGCATCGAGCTGTTCGGCGAGCAGATGGTGCCGGTCTGCGCCCCGGACATTCTGCCGCCAACGCCGCTGGAGAGTGCCCTGCAACTGAGCGACAGGGTCTTGTTGCAGTGCGCCTCACGGCCTGCGGCCTGGCATGAGTGGTTCGAGGGGCTGGGGCTGCAGACCGAACGCAGCTACCACGGTCCGCGCTTCGAAACCTTCTATATGTGCATCCGCGCCGCCCAGTCCGGCTGTGGGGTGGCGCTGGTGCCACGCTTTCTGGTGGAGGACGAACTGGCCGAAGGCAAGTTGGTGATTCCCTGGGACCACCCGATGCCCAGCGCCGGTGCGCATTTTTTGGCCTACGCCGAGCATGCCGCCGAGGTGCCGAAGATTCGTAATTTCGTGAAGTGGATCGAGGGCCAGGTCAGGCTGGAACGGGGCTCGGCCTGAGCGGATGACACCGGTCCGGGCGATTGAGTCAGGATCGGTGCGCGTCAGTCTATTCAGATGGGCCGCGTCGGCGAATCAAGTAAGACGGAAAAAAAGGAATAAAAGGCGCGTTTTTTTTCGTTTGTCACCCAGCTTCATCTCTCGCTTTCATAGTGCCTCAGTCAATCAGGCCCAGAGAGCTCCGCCATGCCCGCACGCGAGATTGCATCCCGACGTTCCTCTAAGCTCCGTCAGCTACCCGCACAGAGGGCCTGCGCATGAGCCAGGCGCCGATCAGCAACGCCCTGGGCATCGTCCACCCGATTACCCTGAGTCACGGGCGCAATGCCGAGGTCTGGGACACCGCAGGCAAACGCTATATCGACTTCGTCGGCGGTATCGGCGTACTCAACCTTGGCCATTGCCACCCGAGGATCGTCGAGGCGGTGCGCGAGCAGGCCGGCAAACTGACCCACTCGGCGTTCAATGCCGTGCCCCACGCCGGCTATGCCCAGCTGATGGAGGCGCTGAGCCGGTTTATTCCGGTCAGCTATGCGCTGTCCGGCATGCTCACCAACAGCGGTGCGGAGGCGGCGGAGAACGCCCTGAAAATCGTCCGTGCGGCGACCGGACGTACCGCGGTGATCGCCTTCGATGGCGGTTTCCACGGCCGTACCCTGGCCACCCTCAACCTCAACGGCAAAGTCGCACCCTACAAGCAGAAGGTCGGCAACCTGCCGGGGCCGGTCTATCACCTGCCGTATCCCAGCGCCGATAACGAGGTAACCCGCGAGCAGGCGTTGGCGGCCATGGAGCGGCTGTTCAGCGTGGAGATCGACAAGGCCGAGGTGGCCTGCTTTATCGTCGAGGCGGTGCAGGGCGAGGGCGGTTTCCAGGCCCTGGACGCCGGCTTTGCCCAGGACCTGCGGCGCTTCTGCGACCAACACGGCATCCTGCTGATCATCGACGAGATCCAGTCCGGCTTCGGCCGTACCGGTCAGCGCTTCGCCTTCAGTCGCCTGGGCATCGAGCCGGACCTGCTGCTGCTGGGCAAGAGCATGGCCGGCGGCCTGCCGTTGGCCGCGGTGGTCGGTCGTCGCGAGCTGCTGGACGCGCTGCCCAAGGGTGGGCTGGGCGGCACCTACTCGGGCAACCCGCTCGCCTGCGCCGCCGCGCTGGTCAGCCTGGAGGAGATGAGCGACGCCAACCTGGCGACCTGGGGCGAGTTGCAGGAGAGCGCCATTCGCGCGCGTTACCAGGCGTGGCAGAGCGCGTCCTGGGCGGGTGCCATCGGTCGCCTGAGCGGAGTCGGCGCCATGCGCGGCATCGAACTGCGTAGCGCCGAGGGTGGGCCGGGCAGCGAGCGTCTCGCCAACCTGCTAGGCAACGCCCGCCAGCAGGGCCTGTTGCTGATGCCCAGCGGCAAGCACCGGCACATCATCCGCCTGCTGGCGCCGCTGACCTGCGAACGCGAACTGCTGGAGGAGGGCTTCGACATCTTCGAGCGCTGCCTGGCCGAGTTGGACTGAGGTCATGCTCGCCTGAAGCGATCCGCCTGTCGCAGCCAGCTCAAGTGTGGGATGAACGGGTGCTGCTGGCGTCTCTAGGGCCGCTCTGGCGGCTGAGGAGCGCCGTTCATCGTTACCGCGAGCCAGACCAGATCAGGTGGATGTGTCGCCGTGGCGGTGCCGGTTGTCTAGGAAGTTTACGGCGACTATCTAGTCTGCTGTCGACCGACCAGTACCTCGCGGAGACCCTATGCACCCCCTGAGAGAAAGCCTGCACGATGAGCTGCATGCGCGGCCGTCGATCTATTTCGAGGGTCCTGCGCATGTCTACCATTTCGCCTTGCTGGACGACGGCAAATCCCTGGATGGCATCATCCAGCAGCTCGGCGAGCAGGCCCATAGCCAGGGGCACGATGCGCCGCGGCATGGCCTGCTGCGCCTGGCCGGGCACCCGTGCAAGTGGGAGCGCCACAGCGAGTTTCTGTCCCTGACCTGGGTGGTGCCGCGCAGCTCGGACAGTTCGCATTGGCTCGACCTGCCGCAGCCGCTGCGCGGTGTGCTCGACGCCAATCGGGCCTTGATCATCAACGCCCTGGTGATTCTGGTCGAGGAGGCGCAAGACGGGATGCTCGACCCCGGCGACTATGGTTTCAAAGACCCCGCGGGCTCGCATATCGGCGGTGGCGATGCCACTGTCTGGAGTGATTTTCGCCTGTCGGCGCTGGGCTTCAATCGCATGCTGCTGGTCAATCGCGGGCTGAATGCCTACCGGTTGGGCCGGATGATTCGCCGCCTGGTGGAGATCGAGACCTACCGCATGCTGGCGTCCCTGGGTTTGCCCACGGCCCAGGAACTCAGCGCCACTTTGCAGGAACTGGATCGCGGGCTGATCGGCATCGCCGAGGGCAATGCCAGTGTGGGTAACAGCGAGGCCAAGGTGTTGCTGGATTCGCTGACTGAGCTGTCGGCGCGGCTGATGCGTTGTTCGGCCGCCTGTCGGCCGCGCTTCAGTGCCACCGAGGCCTATGCGCAGATCGTCTTCGAGCGCATCGGCGAGCTGCGCGAAAGTCACGTCGGCGGCAATCAGCGCCTCGGCGTGTTCATCGAGCGGCGTTTCAAACCCAGCGTGCGTTACTGCGCCGCCACCGAGAAGCGTCTGGACCGCCTGGCCGCCGGCATCGCCAACCTGGGTGAGCTGTTGCAGGCCAAGGCCCAGGTGGAAGTGGAGGAGCAGAACTCGAAGATTCTCGAGAGCCTGAATGCACGCACCAGCACCCAGCTGAAAATCCAGAAGGCGGTCGAGGGCTTCTCGCTGATCGCCATCAGCTACTACCTGATCGGCTTGCTCAAGATGACCCTCGAGGGGCTGACGGCGCTCGGTTCGCCGCTCTCCAGCAAGGTGCTGTTCGTCCTGCTGGCGCCGCTGTTCATGTTCACTCTGTACCGGCTGGCGCGGCGCCTGAAGCAGGCGGCGCAGCACTAACAGGATGAGTGTCGACCACTAGGGTCGGCTGCTGACGGGATGACGGATACCCCGGTGCTGGTCTCGGTGGATTCGTTTAGGGAATGACCAGCAGAGGATTAGTCGTTTGAAAGCGACTTTTCAGCTCGCCAGAATGTTTCGCATGAAAGACTGGAATGCCAACCCCGGTGGAGACTTCCAGTCACTGTGATCAGGCGATGCAAGGAGTCGAGTTCCCATGAGCGTTCAAGCGGCCGTCAACCCGGATGCGTTGGTTCATCCCGATGAGATTCGTGCGCAGTTTTCCCGCGCCATGTCCGCCCTGTACAAGGCCGAGGTGCCGCTCTACGGCACGCTGCTGGAGCTGGTCGGCGAGGTCAATCGACGCACCCTGGAACAGGACCCGGCGCTCGCCGAAAGGCTGCGCCTGACCGGTGAGCTCGAGCGCCTCGACATGGAACGCCACGGCGCCATCCGCCTGGGCAGCGCCGCCGAGCTGGCGACCATGCGCCGGCTGTTCGCAGTCATGGGCATGTCCCCGGTGGGCTACTACGACCTGGCGTGCGCCGGGGTGCCGGTGCATTCCACGGCCTTTCGCGCCATTCACGAAGCCTCGCTGCAACACAGCCCGTTCCGCGTGTTCACCTCGTTGCTGCGCCTCGAGCTGATAGAGAACCAGGAATTGCGCGAGCTGGCCGCGGCGATTCTGGCCCGGCGCACTATCTTCACTCCGCGCGCGCTGCAACTGATCGAGCAGGCCGAGCAGGACGGCGGTCTTGCCCCAGACGAGGCGGCGGAGTTCGTCGCGCAGGCCCTGGAGACCTTCCGCTGGCACCGCGAGGCCACCGTCAGCGCGGCGCAGTACCAGCAGCTGAGCGATCAGCACCGGCTGATCGCCGATGTGGTGGCCTTCAAGGGCCCGCATATCAACCACCTGACCCCGCGTACCCTGGATATCGACGCGGTGCAGGCCGCCATGCCGGGGCGTGGCATCAGCTCGAAAGCGGTGGTCGAAGGCCCGCCACCACGCCACTGTGCGATCCTGCTGCGGCAGACCAGCTTCAAGGCCTTGCGCGAGCCGGTGGCCTTTATCGAGGCGGATGGCAGCATGGCGCTCGGCAGCCACAGCGCACGTTTCGGCGAGATCGAGCAGCGTGGCGTGGCCCTGACCGGCAAAGGTCGCGCGCTGTATGACCAGCTGCTCAACGCCAGTCGCGAGGCCAGCCAGGGCGCACCGAGCGAGGACAATGCCGCGAGCTATATGCGGCTGCTCGACCAGCATTTCGCCGATTTTCCGGATCAGCCTGACGAGTTGCGTCGCCAGGGCCTGGCCTACTTCCGCTACTTCGTCAGTGATCTGGGCCTGGCCGCCAAGGCCAGGGGCGAGCTGGCGAGCGGTCTGGAGGCGTTGCTTGCGGCCGGTCAGTTGCGTTGCGAGCCGCTGGTGTATGAGGACTTCCTGCCGGTCAGCGCAGCGGGGATCTTCCAGTCCAACCTGGGCGAGCAGTCGTCAGCCCGCTATGCGCAATCGTCCAACCGTGAGGCGTTCGAACGCGACCTCGGTGCGCCGGTACTCGACGAGCTGGCGCTCTACGCCGACAGTCAACAACGCTCGTTGGCGCACTGTGCGGAGCAACTGGGCCTGGCAACGCTGAGCTGAATTTCGCCCTGTTGCAGCAATGGCCAATCCCCGCCAGCCCTGCTGGCGGGGATTTTTATTGCCTGCGTCGACAACGATTCACACACTGATAGGGGACAATCAGCCCGGTAAGGCGATCCAGCGCGTGAGCAGAGGTGAGCAGTCTCACTTTCACGAGGTTCAGGATCGCCATGGCTCGGGCAGTCAGCCTGCCCATGGGCATCTAGCCGGGAAGGGGGGACGCATGTATCACGGTGAAAAGCTCAACGCCTGGACGCACTTGGTCGGCGCCGTGCTGGCCTTTGTCGGTGCACTCTGGTTGATCGTGTTGGCCAGTTTGACCGGCGACCCGTGGAAGATCGTCAGTGTGGCGATCTATGGCTTCACCTTGCTGCTGCTCTACAGCATCTCGACTGTCTACCACAGCGTACGGGGGCGCGCGAAGGTGATCATGCGCAAGCTCGATCACTTGTCGATTTACCTGTTGATTGCCGGCAGCTACACGCCGTTTTGCCTGGTGAGTTTGCGTGGCGCCTGGGGTTGGTCGCTGTTCGGCACGGTCTGGGGCTTGGCCCTGATCGGTATGCTGCAAGAGATCAAACCGCGCTCGGAGGCTCGCGTGCTGTCCATCGTGATCTATGCGCTGATGGGCTGGATTGTCCTGGTGGCGGTTAAACCGCTGATTGCCGCGCTGGGCGCTGTGGGTTTTGCCTGGTTGGCGGCGGGCGGCTTCCTGTACACGGTTGGAATCATTTTCTTCGCCTACGACAGCCGCTTTCGTCACTGGCATGGTATCTGGCACCTGTTCGTGATCGCCGGCAGCCTGCTGCACTTTGTGGCGATCTTGTGGTACGTCCTCTGAGGCGACCCTGGCACCGAATGTCACCGACTTCAGGGCGGTCCGCAGCCAACCCTATGCGTCTCAACAAGCGCCTCGGCCGTTATCTGTAACAGCCTCTGCGTGGTTACCCCGATCAGAAGGAATCCAGGATGCGTCCGAGCAGCGCCATCGCCTGCTCGCTCTGGGCATCCCAGGGGTGGCCATAGTTGAGGCGGGCACAGTTGGTGAAGCGCCGGGTTGCGGAAAAAATCGGCCCCGGCGCCAGGCTGATGCCCTGGGCCAGGGCGAGCCGGAACAACTGCAGGGAATCGACCTGCTGGGGAAATTCGAACCAGAGGAAATAGCCGCCGCTGGGGTGGGTGACCCGCGTATCCAGCGGGAAGTGCCGGGCTGCCGAGGCCAGCATCGAGCCTTGCTGCGCCTCCAGGGCATGGCGCAATTTGCGCAGATGGCGGTCGTAGCCGCCATGCTGGAGGTAGTTGGCGATGGCCGCCTGGGCCGGCACCGAGGGCGAGATGGTGGTCATCAGCTTGAGCCGGTGGATGGCGGTTGCGAAGCGCCCGCCCGCTACCCAGCCGACCCGGTAGCCCGGCGCCAGGCACTTGGAGAACGAGCCGCAGTGCATCACCAGGCCATCGCGATCGAAGCTTTTCACCGACTTCGGTGGCTGCGTGCCGAAGTACAGCTCGGCGTAGACATCGTCCTCGATCAGTGGCACCTGATGGCGCTGCAGCAGCTCGTAGAGGGCGCGCTTCTTGTCCTCGCCCATGCTGGCGCCCAGCGGGTTCTGCAGGCTGCTCATGAACCAGCAAGCCTTGATCGGTAACTGCTCCAGGCTGGCCGTGAGGCTGTCCAGATCGATCCCTGCGCGCGGGTGCATCGGGATTTCTACTGCTTTGAGCTTCAGCCGCTCGAGTACCTGCAGGGTGGCATAGAACGCCGGTGCCTCGATGGCGACCAGATCGCCCGGCGCGGTGACACTCTGCAGGCAGAGGTTGAGTGCCTCCATGGCGCCGTTGGTGATCACCAGCTCCTCCTGCGGCAGCATCACCCCGCTGATCATGTAGCGCAGGGCGATCTGCCGGCGCAGGTCGGGGTTGCCTTCGGTCATGTCGGCGATCACCGCCTGCGGCGGCATATCGCGCACGCTCTGGGCCATGCTGCGGGCCAGTCGGGCGAGGGGAAACAGGTCCGGACTGGGGAAGGCCGAGCCGAAGGGTACGGTGTCCGGGTCCTTGAGTGAGCCGAGTACGGAGAACACCAGTTCGCTGACGTCGACGTCGCTGGTCTGCGCCTGGCGCGCGCTGATTTCCGGTTCATGCAGCGGGCGCTGGGCATGGGCGCGAACGAAGTAGCCCGAACGTGCCCGGGCCACGATCAGCCCGCGACTCTCCAGCAGGTAATAGGCCTGGAATACCGTCGAGGGGCTGATCCCATAGGTGCGGCTGGCATGCCGCACCGACGGGACCTTCTCCCCCGGCGCCAGCACACCGGTGCGAATGAGCTGGGCGATCTCATCGGCAAACTTCTCGTAGCGCTTCATCTTGTCCTGGCTCACCCGTGCTGAAGGCAGAGCACGATACTCTACTGGGCGCGTGGCGCTCATGTGATCGCGCTCAGCGATTCAGCGGGGAGACGAAGGTGCTCTCGGTGCTCACGCGCATCTGCGGATTGTCGCGCTCGGCCACTTGGAAGCGCAGCACCTGCGACGAGCTGGCGGCGCGCGGGGCGGTCAAGGCCACACTCACCGGCAGGTCGATGATCTCACCGGGCGCCAACTGCAGTTCACGGCTGCCCTGCAATTCGAAGTAGTCAGACTCGCCCAGCGACAGGGCATAGCGGCGCGGCTGCTGGGTCTTGTTGATGATCTTCAGGGTGTAGATGTTCTCGATCTGCCCGGCGTCGTTCTCGCGGTACAGGCCGCGATCCTTGGTTACGTCCAGCGACACCAGCGGGCGGGTGTCCAACGCCCAGACGAAGGCGCCGATCATCGCCACTAGCGCGACCGCGTAGCCGAGCAGCGTAGGCCGTAACCACTGGGTTTTGCCGCCGGCCATGGCGCGCTCGGAGCTGTAGCGCACCAGGCCGCGTGCGTAGCCCATCTTGTCCATCACGCTGTCACAGGCATCGATACAGGCGCCGCAACTGATGCAGTCCAGTTGCAGGCCATCGCGGATATCGATGCCGGTGGGACAGACCTGCACGCACAGAGTGCAGTCGACGCAGTCGCCCAGCCCTTCGGCCTGGTAGGCGGCGTCTTTCTTGCGCGGGCCACGGCCCTCGCCGCGGGCGCTGTCGTAGGACACCAGCAGGGTGTCCTGATCGAACATCACACTCTGGAAGCGCGAGTAGGGGCACATGTGCAGGCAGACACTCTCGCGCAACCAGCCGGCATTCAGGTAGGTGGCGGCGGTGAAGAACAGCAGCCAGAACGTGGTGCTCGGGTCGAGCGCGAAGTGCAGCAGGTCGCTGACCAGTGCGCGCACCGGGGTGAAGTAACCAACGAAGGCCAGCGCGGTGACCAGGCTCACCGCCAGCCACAGGCCATGTTTGGCGCCGCGACGCAGCAGCTTGTTGGCTGACCAGGGCGCCGCATCCAGCTTAATGCGTTGGTTGCGTTCGCCCTCGGTGTGTTTCTCCACCCACATGAATACCCAGGTCCACACGCTTTGTGGGCAGCTGTAGCCGCACCAGACGCGGCCGGCAAAGGCGGTAATGAAGAACAGACCGAAGGCGGCGATGATCAATAGCGCCGAGAGCAGAATGAAGTCCTGCGGCCAGAAGGTCGCGCCGAAGATGTAGAACTTGCGCCCGGCCAGATCCCAGAGCACCGCCTGGCGCTCGCCCCAGTTCAGCCAGGCTGTACCGAAGAACAGCAGAAACAGACAGCCTGCACCGTACAGGCGCAGGTTGCGGAACAAACCGGTGAAGCTGCGGGTATGGATGGCGCCGCCTGCCTGGGCGGGCGTAAGGCGCAGAGGGCTACGCGGGTTGATCGTCTCGACGATCGTGGCGGGAATACGTTCGGTCATGCAATTCGCCCCATCTGGCTATATCCGGCGGGACGCATGATCGGCACTTCCTTGTGCTGATAACAGACTCAGATTTTCAAATAAAAAGCGGATCAGGTGGTTTTTCAGTGGTGCAGCCAGCAGGGCTTTCAGCGGCTTGGCTTATCCCTCAGTCCCACTTGGGAAACACCAAGATGGCGCTGTTGATCTGATTTTTTTAGCTATATCTGAGGCTGTTTCGACTGGCGTTGCGGACTCAAAGTCGGCGCTCTTTATGCCAGCGTGTCCTCAGCCGTCGAGCGTGCACACGTCGGTATTCGGCTCGATGAGGTAGAGCGCATGTACCACTACGACGACTATGACCATGCCCTGGTGCGCGAGCGGGTCGCGCAATTGCTCTACAGGGTCTGGAGGAGGTTCAGGGCGTTGGGTTGGAGCGGCCAATGCCGGTCTGCTGCGCGATGTCATCGCCCGCCCGGGCGTCAGGGTGACAGTCGCCCGGTAAAGGTCGCGCTCTGTTGCGGTGAGTGCGTCGTGGTGTGGCCGTTGTCGAGTTGGCTGAGGCCTGGTGAATGCCCAGCGCCTGTTGCTTGGTTCGATGAAAGGCGTGGCTGTATATTCCGGCGCCCGCCGCTCAATCCTCATCCGCATAAAAGTAGTCATACTCGCCATCAACTTACTCGCCAGCAGGTTAGACAGTGATAGCGGCAGTTCTGGTTAACAGCTTCGTCGTGGTGCTTGCGGTAATCGTGCACTACGAATTTTTGTTTCGGCTGACGCTACTGCTGCCGAAGATGAAAGTCAGGCACCGCTTCAGAATCGTGCTGGGTGTCTGTGGCGCGCTGACGGCCCATGCGCTTGAGGTATGGATCTTTGCCTTCGCCTACTTCTTCTTGAATGGCGTCGGCGGCTGGGGAGAGTTGCAGGGCAGTTTCGATGGCAGCCTGGTCGACTGCGTCTATTTCTCCTTCACCACCTTTACCACCCTGGGCTTCGGGGACATTCAACCGGTCGGCACTCTGCGTTACTTGACCGGAATCGAAGCACTCACTGGCTTGGTGCTCATTACCTGGACTGCGTCTTTTCTGTTCGTCGAGATGCAGCGCTACTGGAATACCAAATAGCCGATCCTGCCCACGCCGCCTGCCAGGCGACTGGCACATCCGCGCGCAACTTGAGCATCGGCGTTGCGGCGCTCGGCAGGTCGATCCGCAAGTCGTTCTGCAGCACTCTGTTCCTACACAGATCCCCCCATAGACCGCTCCGATATTCACACGGCACGTGCTCGAAAGCGCTCGCTCCAAGTGGGGGAGCGCTGCTGGGATTCGTAGATTTTGGAATGATCCGAGTCTTTCTTTTCGTTTGAGGCAAGGCCTGTTCCTTGCTTTCATCGCTACTCGGATTCGGCTTCAGGCTTCGCTAAAGGTCTTGTTTTTGCTGGGGTTGCGCCCGTCAGGCTGACGCAATCCAGACCGCTAATGACGCATCACTGTTAGGCGCAGAGCGTTGCATGCAGCCAGTATTTGCAACGCAAAAAAGAATAATAAGAGGTACTCGTATGACAGGCTCACCGCCCACGTTGGAAATCCGCGACCTGCACAAGCGCTATGGCGAGCATGAGGTGCTCAAGGGCATTTCCCTGACTGCTCGCGACGGCGATGTGATCTCCATCCTCGGCTCCTCCGGCTCCGGCAAGTCGACCTTCCTGCGTTGCATCAACCTGCTGGAGAACCCGCACCGGGGGCAGATCATCGTCAATGGCGAAGCGCTCAAGCTGAAGCAGAGTCAGAGCGGCGAGTTGCACGCGGCCAACAACAAACAGATCAACCGCCTGCGCAGCGAGATCGGCTTCGTCTTCCAGAGTTTCAACCTGTGGCCGCACATGAGCGTGCTCGACA
Organism: Pseudomonas sp. SJZ079; assembly: GCF_007993865.1. Classification (GTDB taxonomy): domain Bacteria; phylum Pseudomonadota; class Gammaproteobacteria; order Pseudomonadales; family Pseudomonadaceae; genus Aquipseudomonas. The sequence goes on from NZ_VIUH01000014.1 coordinate 90,038, forward strand.
ACATCACCGAGGCGCCACGCCGGGTGCTCGGTCTGAGCAAGGCCGAGGCCACCGAGCGGGCCGAGGCGCTGCTGGCCAAGGTCGGCATCGCCGACAAGCGTCACGTCTACCCCAACCAACTGTCCGGCGGCCAGCAGCAGCGCGCGGCCATCGCCCGCACCCTGTGCATGGAGCCCAAGGTGATCCTGTTCGATGAGCCGACCTCGGCGCTCGACCCAGAAATGGTCCAGGAGGTGCTCAGCGTGATCCGCGCCCTGGCCGAGGAGGGCCGCACCATGCTGCTGGTCACCCACGAAATGAGTTTCGCCCGGCAGGTCTCAAGCGAGGTGGTGTTCCTCCACCAGGGCCTGGTGGAAGAACAGGGCACGCCGCAGCAGGTGTTCGATAACCCGCTGTCGGCGCGTTGCAAGCAATTCATGTCCAGTAGCCATTAACGGAGCGTCATTGCATGTACAACTACAAGAAAATCTTGCTGACCACCGCCGCCACCCTGGTCTTCGCCAGCAGCGTGGCCGCCGCCGACAAATTGAAGATCGGCACCGAAGGCGCTTACCCGCCGTTCAACCTGATCGCCGCTGATGGTCAGGTCGGCGGTTTCGACGTGGAAATCGCCCAGGCCCTGTGTGCCAAGATGCAGGCCGAGTGCGAGGTGGTGACCTCCGACTGGGACGGCATCATCCCGGCCCTGAATGCCAAGAAGTTCGATTTCCTGGTGGCCTCGATGTCGATCACCGAAGAGCGTCAGCAGGCGGTCGACTTCACCGCGCCGTACTACACCAACAAATTGCAATTCATCGCGCCCAAGGGCGGCGAGTTCAAGACCGACAAGGCCAGCCTGAAAGGCAAGGTGATCGGCGCCCAGCGCGCGACCATCGCCGGCACCTGGCTGGAAGACAACCTGGACGGCGTGGTCGATATCAAGCTCTACGACACCCAGGAAAACGCCTACCTCGACCTGACTTCGGGGCGCCTCGATGGTGTGCTGGCCGATACCTTCGTCAATTGGGAGTGGCTGAAGAGCGACGCCGGCAAACCCTTCGAGTTCAAGGGCGACCCGGTGTTCGACAACGACAAGATCGGCATCGCCGTGCGCAAGGACGATCCGCTGCGCGACAAGCTGAATAGCGCACTCAAGGCAGTGGTTGCCGACGGCACCTACAAGCAGATCAACGACAAGTACTTCCCCTTCAGCATCTACTGATCGTCCCCGCTGGCGTGGTGCTTTGGTGGCCCGTGCGGTTAGTTGATTGAACTGACCACAGCGGCCGCCGGGCTCGTGCCAGCCCTTGCGGTGGTTCGAACTATGACTCTCGATCTCTACGGATTCGGCCCGGCGTTGGCCGCCGGCGCCCTGATGACCATCAAGCTGGCGCTGTCGGCCCTGTCCCTGGGCCTGATCCTCGGGCTGCTCGGCGCCCTGGCTAAAACCTCGCCCTACAAGCCGCTGCAATGGCTGGGTGGCGGCTATTCCACGCTGGTGCGCGGCGTGCCCGAGTTGCTCTGGGTGCTGTTGATCTACTTCGGCACGGTCAGCCTGCTGCGCAGCCTGGGCGAATGGATTGGCTATCCGGAACTGGAGCTCAGCGCTTTCGCCGCCGGCACCATCGCCCTCGGCCTGTGTTTCGGTGCCTACGCCACCGAGGTGTTCCGTGGCGCCATCCTGGCTATTCCCAAGGGCCACCGCGAAGCCGGTCAGGCGCTGGGGATGTCCAGGCCGAGAATCCTCTGGCGCTTGATCCTGCCGCAGATGTGGCGCATCGCCCTGCCGGGGCTGGGCAATCTGTTCATGATCCTGATGAAGGACACCGCGCTGATCTCGGTGATCGGCCTGGAGGAAATCATGCGCCGTTCGCAGATCGCGGTGACCTCGAGCAAGGAGCCGTTCACCTTCTATCTGGTGGCCGCGTTCATCTATCTGAGCCTGACCATCGTCGCCATGTGTGGCCTGTACGTCCTCGAGAAGCGCGCCGGCCGTGGTTTCGTGAGGGCCGTCGCATGAACTGGGAGTTGATTATCAAATGGCTGCCGCGCATCGCCGAAGGCGCCTGGCTGACCCTGGAGCTGGTCGGCATCGCGGTGATCGCCGGGCTGATCCTGGCCATTCCCCTGGGCATTGCCCGCTCATCCAGGCACTGGTACGTGCGCGCGCTGCCCTACGGCTACATATTCTTCTTTCGCGGCACGCCGCTGCTGGTGCAGCTGTTTCTGGTCTACTACGGTCTGGCGCAGTTCGAGGCGGTACGCGAGGGCCCGCTGTGGCCGTTCCTGCGCGATGCCTACTGGTGCGCCATCGTCACTCTGACCCTGCACACCGCCGCCTATATCGCCGAGATCCTGCGCGGCGCGATTCAGGCCATTCCACCGGGCGAGATCGAAGCGGCGCGTGCCCTGGGCATGTCCCGCCGGCAGGCACTGGTTTACATCATCCTGCCGCGGGCGGCGCGCATCGGCCTGCCGGCTTACAGCAACGAAGTGATCCTGATGCTCAAGGCCAGCGCCCTGGCCAGTACCATCACCCTGCTGGAACTGACCGGCATGTCACGCACCATCATCGCCCGCACCTATCAGCCGGTGGAGATCTTCTTCGCCGCCGGGGTGTTCTACCTGGTGGCCGCCTATGTCCTGGTGCAAGGCTTCAGGCTGCTGGAGCGGCGCCTGCGGGTGGATGCCTGCCAGGGTCGCTGAAGCGGCTTGCCCTCGGCCTGCACGAGGGCCAGCGCTTGGCGCAGGGAATGCGCCTATGCCTTTACCAATCCCACTGACTTGCGCAGACTCCTGCGCCTAGCTGGGTGAGCGGCGGCAGGGTGCTCTCGCCCGGCTGCGTCTTGTTTGAGTAGCGATTCGCTGCGCCAGAGCGGCTGAACTGGCGCGTTGGCAGCGCCGCTCGATGAACTTTATCCCGATCTTGTAGGTAGGCCCGAATGGCAGATTTGAACGCCCCACGCCTGGACGATATCGACCGGCAGTTGATTGCCGCGCTGCAGCTCAATGCCCGTGAGAGCGTGGCCATGTTGGCGCGCAAACTCGGCATCGCACGCACCACGGTGATCTCGCGGATCGCCCGGCTGGAGAAGAACAAAATCATCAATGGCTATGGCCTGCGCCTGGGGCAGCGCGTGCTGGATGGTGGTCTTCAAGCTTACGTCGGCATCACCCTGCAGCCGCGCTCCGGCAAGGAGGTGCTGCGGCGCCTGACCAGCATGGCCGAGGTGCAGCAGCTGTGTACCGTGAGCGGTGAGTTCGATTTCGTCGCCTGGTTGCGCGCGGACTCGCCGGAGCGCCTCGATCAATTGCTCGACGAGATCGGTGAAGTCGACGGGGTGGAGAAGACCACCACCTCGATCATCCTGTCGTGCAAGCTGGACCGTGGGCAGAAGCTCTAAGTTTTATTGCATTCTTCCAGACCAACGTCGACCTCAGTCGCGCAAAACGCTAAGCGCCGACACCCGCTGGCGGCGAGGCGGCGCCGTGGTTAGCCAGTCTCAGCGTTGCGCCAAGGCCTGCTCGCGGATCTGACTCAGGCTCTGCCGTGGGGTCAGGGCCTCCGGGTCGATTCGCACTTCGATCAACGCCGCTTTACCGCACTGCGCGGCGCGCTCGAAGGCCGGGGCGAATTCGCCGGTACTGTTTACCACCTCGCCGTGCAGCCCATAAGCGCGGGCCAGGGCGGCGAAGTCCGGGTTGTGCAGCGTGGTGCCAGAGACCCGGCCCGGGTAGTGGCGCTCCTGATGCATGCGGATGGTGCCGAACATGCCGTTGTTGACCACGATGAAAATCACCCGGGCGTCATACTGCATGGCGGTCGCCAGTTCCTGGCCATTCATCAGGAAGCAACCATCGCCGGCGAAGGCCACCACCATGCGCTGCGGGGCGGTCAGCTTGGCGGCGATCCCGGCCGGCACACCATAGCCCATGGAGCCATTGGTCGGGCCCAACTGCGTACGGAAGCTGCGGTATTGGTAGAAGCGCTGCACCCAGACCGCATAGTTGCCGGCGCCGTTGCTGAGAATGGCGTCGGCCGGCAGACGCTGGCGCAGCCAGGCCATGATCTCGGCCAATTGCACCGGGCCGGGGCAGGGCGGGCAGTCCAGGTTGCTCAGGTAATGCGCGTGCAGGGTCTGCGTCCATTCGGCATACGGCGGCTTGTCGGTTGCCTCTAAGGCGGCGGCCTGAGCGGCGAAGGCGGCCATGCCGCTGTTGATCGCCAGTGTCGCCTGGTAGACCCGGCCGAGTTCCTCGATACCGGTATGCACGTGCAGCAGCTTTTGCTTGGGCACCGGGATATCCAGCAGGCTGTAACCGCCGCTGGTGATCTCGCCCAGGCGGGCGCCGACCACCAGCAACAGATCGGCATCGCGCATCGCCTGCGCCAGTTTGGCGCCTGCCGCCAGACCCAGGTCGCCGGCGTAATTCGGGTGCTGGTTGTCGAACAGGTCCTGGCAGCGGAAAGACGCCGCCACGGGCAGTTGTTGTTGCTCGGCGAAACGCTGGATATTCGCCACCGCCTCGGCGTTCCAGCCACCGCCACCGAGGATCATCAAGGGCCGCTGGGCCTGTGCCAGCAAGTCGTGCATGGCCTGCAGATCGCTGGTCGCTGGGCTCGGTTCGATACGGCGGCTGGGGCCGGCGTCGGCCACCTCGATGCAATCGGTCAGCATGTCTTCGGGCAAGGCCACCACCACGGGACCCGGGCGGCCATTCATGGCGCGGTGGAAGGCCTGGCTGAGCAGTTCGGGCAGGCGCCGGGCGTCGTCCACCTGCACCACCCACTTGGCCAGCGCGCCGAACATCTGCCGGTAGTCGACTTCCTGAAAGGCTTCGCGCTCCATCTGGTCGCGGGCGACCTGGCCGATGAACAGGATCATCGGCGTGGAGTCCTGGTAGGCGGTATGCACGCCGACCGAGGCGTTGGTCGCGCCGGGGCCGCGGGTGACGAAGCAGATGCCCGGCTTGCCGGTCAGCTTGCCGTAGGCTTCGGCCATATAGGCGGCGCCGCCTTCCTGACGGCAGACCACCAGTTCGATCTCCTCGCGGCTGTCGTGCAGCGCGTCGAGTACCGCCAGGTAACTTTCACCCGGCACACAGAAGGCGCGTTCGACGCCATTGATGCGCAGGGCATCGACCAGAATCTGCCCGCCGCTGCGGGTACGTTTGGGGTTATCCACGGTTAACTCCTAGAGCGAGGCAAGGCATGGCGCTTAACAGGTCGTTGAAAAACTACTGCGCTCGGCTATGCGGCGTTGAAATCGGCCTCAAAATGCTCATTTACACCAGTAAACTGCGCTTTTGACTCGCTACGCTCACCCTGCGGGCCAGCCTTTGGCTGTTACTCCGCTTCGCTGCGTTGCGGCCGATTTCGCCTTGCCTAGCCTTCGCTCGCTACATTTTTCAACAGCCTGTTGAGTGTAGGAGGAGGCGCTACAGTCGGCGACAGCCGGAATTCGGGAAGGTGTCGGCCCCCGACCAGCAGCGGGCGAGCCGCTGATAGCCGGGAGCGACGAAGGAGGGCTTAGGCCGCTTCCTGGGTCAGTGCTTGGTGTTCTTCGTAGGCCCGGCCGAAGCGGTTCGCGAGGAAGTCTTCAAGGGAAACCTGCTCCTGGCTGATGAAGCCGGACTGCGGCAGACGTTGGGCGCGGAACAGATCCAGTGCGGCGCAGATGCCGGCAGCGGTGGTGATCTGGATTGCACTGGTCAGGCGGCCGTTCTGCTCGGCGGCAAAGATCTTGCGGCTGAACACCTGCTGTACCAGCTTGCCGTCCTTTATGCCGTTGACGGTGACGAACACCAGCACCACGTCCTGCATGGTGCTTGGCACGGCGCCGCGCAGGATGTCCTTGAGCTTTTCCTGGTGGCCGGCCAGGCGCAGGTCTTCCAGGAGGAACTTCATCAGGTCGCGGTGGCCCGGGTAGCGCACGGTCTTGTAGTCGAGCACTTCGACCTTGCCTTCCAGGGTTTCGCACAGGGTGCCCAGGCCGCCTGAGGTGTTGAACGCCTCGTACTCGACGCCGTCCAGGGAGAAGTGCTCCAGACCTTCGAGCGGCTGGACCATCTGTAGCTTGCCGTTGCGGATGGCTTCGCAGGGGTGGCAGTACTCGTTGACCAGGCCGTCGACGCTCCAGGTCAGGTTGTACTTCAGCGCGTTGGTGGGGAACTCGGGCAGGGCGCCGACGCGCATCTTCACCTCGCGCACGCTGTCGAAATGGCGCGCCAGGGAATGCGCGGCGATGCCGATAAAGCCCGGAGCCAGGCCACACTGCGGCATAAAGGCGGTGGCCGAGCCTTCAGCCAGCTCGCGGATGGTCTTGGTCGCGTGCACGTCTTCGGTCAGGTCGAAGTAGTGGGTGGCGGTAGCCTTGGCGGCCTTGGCCACGCCGATGGCCATGTGGTACGGCAGGGCGTTGAGCACCGCATCCTGGCCGTGCATGGCCGCTTCCAGAGCAGCGCCGTCGGCCGAGTCGACCTCGCGGATGGCGATGCCCAGGTCGGCAATCGCCTTCAGGGAATTCAGGTCACGATCCGCCACCAGTACCTGGTAGTCACCGGTGTTGTGCAGCAGTTGAGCGATGGTGTAGCCGATATGGCCCGCGCCGAGCAGGAGGACGTTCATTGTTGTTATCTCCGGGTTGCGTTTCAGTTGGGGCCAGTCTAAAGAGCAGTTGGTTTGACAATAAGGCTCATAAACCATCAATAAGATGAAAAAATAAGTCGTTATGACGATCTGACGAGTCGTTTAGTCGATATCTTGCCCGCGGTGTTGAGTGCGTCAGGGTGCGTTTGACTCTTTTCCTGTAACGGCCTGCTGGGGAGCTTCTAACCTGAGGGGTAAGCGCAGCAGACTCCGTAGCTTCAGGACGCCACAATGTATAAAGACCTCAAGTTTCCGATCCTCATCGTGCACCGTGACATCAAGGCCGACAGCGTGGCCGGTGACCGGGTGCGCGCCATCGCCCAGGAGCTGGAACAGGACGGCTTCACTATCCTCTCCAGTGCCAGTTCCGCCGAAGGGCGCATCGTTGCTTCGACCCACCACGGCCTGGCTTGCATCCTGGTGGCCGCCGAAGGTGCGGGGGAGAACAAGCACTTGTTGCAGGACATGGTCGAGCTGATTCGCATCGCCCGGGTGCGGGCGCCGCAGTTGCCGATCTTCGCCCTCGGCGAGCAGGTGACCATCGAGAACGCGCCGGCCGATGCCATGGCCGATCTCAACCAATTGCGCGGCATTCTTTACCTGTTCGAGGACACCGTACCGTTCCTCGCCCGCCAGGTGGCGCGGGCCGCGCGCAATTACCTGGATGGCCTGCTGCCGCCGTTTTTCAAAGCGCTGGTGCAGCACACCGCGCAGTCCAACTACTCTTGGCACACCCCCGGCCATGGTGGCGGCGTGGCCTATCGCAAGAGTCCGGTGGGGCAGGCGTTTCACCAGTTCTTCGGCGAGAACACCCTGCGTTCCGACCTGTCGGTATCGGTGCCGGAACTGGGCTCGTTGCTCGATCACACCGGTCCGCTGGCCGAAGCTGAAGCGCGCGCCGCGCGTAATTTCGGCGCCGATCACAGCTTCTTCGTGATCAACGGCACCTCGACCGCCAACAAGATCGTCTGGCACAGCATGGTCGCTCGCGACGACCTAGTGCTGGTCGACCGCAACTGCCACAAGTCGATCCTCCACTCAATCATCATCACCGGCGCCATTCCGCTGTACCTGTGTCCTGCGCGCAACGAGCTGGGCATCATCGGGCCGATTCCGCTCAGCGAGTTCAGCCGCGAATCGATCCAGGCCAAGATCGATGCCAGCTCGCTGGCCAAGGGCCGCGCGGCCAAGGTCAAGCTGGCCGTGGTGACCAACTCGACCTACGACGGCCTGTGCTACAACGCCGAGCTGATCAAACAGACTTTAGGTGACAGCGTCGAAGTCCTGCATTTCGACGAGGCCTGGTACGCCTACGCGGCCTTCCATGAGTTCTACGCCGGGCGCTATGGCATGGGCACCTCGCGTGAGGACAATGGCCCGCTGGTGTTCAGCACCCATTCCACCCATAAACTGCTCGCGGCTTTCAGTCAGGCCTCGATGATTCACGTGCAGGATGGTGGCGCCCGCCAGCTGGATCGCGACCGCTTCAACGAAGCCTTCATGATGCACATCTCCACCTCGCCGCAGTACGGCATCATCGCCTCGCTGGACGTGGCGTCGGCGATGATGGAAGGTCCGGCGGGGCGGTCGCTGATCCAGGAAACCTTCGACGAGGCCCTGAGTTTTCGCCGCGCCCTGGCCAACCTGCGCAAAAACCTCAACGCCGACGACTGGTGGTTCAGCATCTGGCAACCGCCGCAGGCCGAGGGCGCCGATGACGTGGCGACCCAGGACTGGCTGCTGCAACCGCAAGCCGACTGGCACGGTTTCGGCGAAGTGGCCGAGGATTACGTGCTGCTCGACCCGATCAAGGTCACCCTGGTCACTCCGGGCCTGACCGCAGGCGGTGCGCTGGACCAGCACGGCATTCCGGCTGCGGTGGTCGGCAAGTTTCTCTGGGAGCGCGGCCTGGTAGTGGAGAAGACCGGGCTGTATTCCTTCCTGGTGCTGTTTTCCATGGGCATTACCAAAGGAAAATGGAGCACGTTGCTGACTGAACTGTTGGAGTTCAAGCGGCATTACGACGCCAATGTGCCGCTCGTCGATGCCCTGCCTTGCATCGCCAACGCCGACGGCGCGCGTTACCACGGCATGGGCTTGCGCGATCTCTGCGCCGAACTGCATGCCTGCTACCGCGATAACGCCACGGCCAAGGCGCTCAAGCGCATGTACACCACCTTGCCTGAGGTCGCCATGAAACCGGCCGACGCCTACAACCAATTGGTGCGCAGTGAGGTTGAGGCGGTGCCGATCGAGCAGCTCGAGGGACGCATCGCCGCGGTGATGCTGGTGCCTTATCCGCCTGGTATTCCGCTGATCATGCCGGGCGAGCGGTTTACCCCGGCGACTCGTTCGATCATCGATTACCTGAAGTTTGCCCGCACCTTCGATAGCCGTTTCCCTGGCTTCGACGCCGACGTGCATGGTTTGCAGTGCCAGGAGGCGTCCGAGGGCGGCGGCTATACCGTCGATTGCATCAAGGCGTAAAGCGCTGGCGCGGCGTGGCGGTTGCTCGTCGCGCCGGCGGGATCGGCGCGCATGACCGATGACGTGTTCTACGTCACAGTGCCCAGCATCGACATTTATTCCCCACTTGTTATAGTTGCGCGGTTTTATGCATAAGCCTATTTCCCTGCGCGTTCGCGCCATTTGCTGAGGATGACTGCCATGTCCGACTACAAAGCCTTTCGTGTCGAAGTGGCAGATAAGATCGCCCATGTGCTGATCAACCGCCCGGAAAAGGTCAACGCCATGAATGCCGATTTCTGGACGGAGATCATCGAGATCTTCCGCTGGATCGACGCCACCGATGAGGTGCGGGTGGTGGTGCTCTCCGGGGCCGGCAAGCATTTTTCTTCCGGGATCGACCTGATGCTGCTGGCCCAGGTCGGCAGTCAACTGGGTAAGGATGTCGGACGCAACGCCGAAGCGTTGCGGCGTAAGATTCTCGAGCTGCAAGCCTCCTTCAATGCTGTCGACAACTGCCGCAAACCGGTATTGGCGGCAATTCAGGGCTATTGCCTGGGCGGCGCCATCGACCTGATCTCGGCTTGTGACATGCGCTACTCGACCGCTGACGCGCAGTTTTCGATCAAGGAAATCGACATCGGCATGGCGGCCGATGTCGGCACCTTGCAGCGTCTGCCGCGGATCATCGGCGACGGCATGATGCGCGAGCTGGCTTTCACCGGGCGTACGATCGACGGAGAGGAGGCACGTAGCATTGGCCTGGTCAATAGAACCTACGCCGACGCCTCGGCGCTGCTCGACGGGGTGATGGAAATTGCCCGTGAAATAGCGGCGAAATCGCCGATTGCCGTACGCGGCACCAAGGAAATGATTCGTTATATGCGCGACCACCGGGTGGACGATGGCCTCGAGTACATCGCCACCTGGAACGCGGCGATGTTGCAATCGGCCGACCTGCGAGTGGCCATGGCCGCCCATATGAGCAAGCAAAAACCAGAATTTGCCGACTGATGCAGTACCTGCACCTGTCCTTTTTAGCCGCGCGGGAGGCGCACTAGCTCATGGTTTCCGGTGTCCAGTCCCTAAGTATGGTGCGCAACGAGCTGTTCACCACCATGGAGGAGGCCGAGTCGAGCCTCGAACAGTTCATTGCCGATCGGCATAACGGCAGTCTGCTGCAGCAGGCGGTAGAAAGTCTGCAGCAGGTACGCGGTACCCTCAACTTGATCGAACTGACCGGCGCCGAGTTGCTGGCCCAGGAAGTATTCGACCAGGCCACGGATATTCCCACCGGGGCTGGCGAGGAACGCGATGTGCAACTCTCGGCGCTGAGCAACGCGTTGCATGTGCTGCGCCGTTACCTGGAAAGCGTCGACGCCCACCGCCAGGAAATGCCCGAGTTGCTGCTGCCGGCGATCAACAACTTGCGCCAGGCCGGTGGTCAGGCCTTGCTGCCGGAAAGCTTCTTCTTCAGCGTACGCCTGGATCAGCCGCGGCCGCGCTCGACGCCAGCCGCGCTGGATGCTGCGGCCAAGGCAATCGAAGGACGGCGGTTGCGACAGATGTATCAGGTCGGCCTGCTCGGCTTTATCCGCGAACAAAACCCCCAAGCCAGTTTGAAACTGATGGGCCGTGCGATGGCTCGGCTGGACAGTCTTTATGCCAATGCACCCTGTGGTCGGCTGTTCTGGATCGCCGCGGCGGCCATGCAGGCGCAGGTCGACGGCCAGCTGTTGGCGCGTAAGTCGCGTAAGCAGCTGTTCTCGCGGATCGACCGCGAACTCAAGCAAATGCTCGGCAACGATCAATACGAAGCGCCGCGTAGTTTGCTCAAGGAGTTGCTCTACCTGGTGGCCCTGAGCGACAGCCGTGGACCTTTGGTCACGCCGGTACGAGAGATTTTTGGCCTGCCAGCGCTGCCGTTCACCGACCATATGCTGGAAGATGAGTATCAGCGCCTGACGGGGCCGGGGCAGGGCGTGATGCGCTCGCTGAGCTCGGCGATTCGCGAAGAACTGGCGAGCGTCAAAGACATGCTCGACCTGATCGAGCGCGGCACGCTGCAGGCGGATAACCTCGGCAACCTGCATGCGCTGCTCGGCAAGCTGAGCAAAACCCTGGGTATGGTCGGTTTGAGCTCGGCGGGCAATTCGCTGAACGCGCAATTGCCAACCGTTGCCGGTTGGAGCGAAGACATGGCGCCGCAACAGCAGGAATTGCACAAGCTGGCCGATGCGGTGCTGTATGTCGAAGGCATGGTCGCCAGTCTGGAGAGTGGCGAGCGCCGCGAGCAGCGTCCAACCCAGGCGCAGCCGGGGCATGAGGCGGAATCCTTCGCGCAACATCAGCTCAATGAGGCGCGCATCGTCGTGGTCGATGAGGCCCAGGCCGGCCTGGCACTGGCTAAACGGGCGATTACCGGGTATCTGGAAGCCAATGGCGACCGGATGCACCTGACCAATGTGCCGTTCAGTCTGCAGGCCGTACGCGGAGGACTGTGGTTTCTTGGTCAGGAACGCGCGGCCTTGCTGGTGGGCGCCTGCGCCGAGTACATCCAGAAGCAGATGCTCGAAGCGCCACAAATGCCCTCCGAACAGATGCTGGAAACCCTGGCCGATGCACTGAGCAGCCTCGAGTATTACCTGGAGGCCGGTGCCGTGCTCCGCCCGGAAACCCAGCCGAGCGTGCTCGATCTGGCCGCGGAAAGCGTGCGCGCCCTCGGCATACGGGTGGCGGCGTAAATGGCAGCGCGTTGGCAGCCCGGCATGCTCGACAGTCAGCAGCCGGGTGGCTGGGCGCTGGCGCACTGTAAGCAGCATTTTCTGGCAGACAGCAATGGCCTGCTGTTTCCCCGTGAGTGGTTGAAGAAGCAGGATTTGCCGATTCTGGCCGAGCACGGCATCGGTCATTTCGATGGCGATGCGGTTTACCTGCTTGAGTTGGCACAGCCGCTCGAGATACCCGGCTGTTCCTGGCAAAGTCTGCGTCACTTCATGTTGCAAGGCGATGGCGACACTTTCCAGCTGCTCAGCTATGCCACGCAGATCGGCACCTGGGCGAGTCAGCATCGCTTTTGTGGCAGTTGTGGCGATCCGCTGCAGCATTTCGCCGGTGAGCGGGCCATGTATTGCCCGCGCTGCGAGCTGCACCATTACCCGCGTCTGTCGCCGAGCATGATCGTCCTGGTCACCCGTGGCGATGAGATCCTCTTGGCGCGTTCGCCGCGCTTCGTCAGCGGTGTCTACAGCACTCTGGCCGGTTTCGTCGAAGCGGGCGAGTCGGTCGAGCAGTGCGTCGCCCGTGAGGTACGTGAGGAGGTGGGTGTCGAGGTGACGAATCTGCAGTACCTCGGCAGCCAGGGCTGGCCGTTTCCGCACTCGCTGATGCTCGGCTTTCATGCCGAATATGCGGCCGGCGAGATCGTCATGCAGGCCGATGAAATCGAAGATGCACGTTGGTTCGACGTGCATCAGTTACCACCTTTGCCAGCCTCGCGCTCGATTGCCCGCTACCTGATTGACGTCTATGTGGCGCGGCGGCTAGGGCTGCCGGAGCCGTCGCTGCCGGAATAGTCGCTCGGTGGATGGGTATAGGCCATCCACCCTACGCCATGCCGAACCAGTGTTGCCAGGCTAGCCGCGCGGTCAGGGCCAGCACCACCATGATGAACACCGGGCGGATGAACTTTGCACCGCCTTTGATGGCCGTGTGCGCACCGAGATAAGCCCCGAGCATCAGGGTGATGCCCATGCAGATACCCAGTAGCCACGCCACTTGCCCGCTGGCAATAAACACCGCCAGGGCACAGGCATTACTGACGAAGTTCATCGTGCGGGCGACGCCACTGGCGCGCACCAGGTCCAGTGGGTAGAGCAGTAGGCTGCTGACAGTCCAGAATGCGCCGGTGCCTGGCCCGGCAACGCCATCATAAAAGCCGAGCCCGAGCCCTTGCGGCCACTGCCGACGCTGCGCAATAGGCACATCGCTGTCGAGCGGGGCCGCCGGTGTGCGGCCGAACAGCAGATAGAGGCCACAGGCGAATACCACCGCGGGTAGCATCTGGTTCAGCCAGGCGGCCGGCAGCCATTGGGCCAGCGCTGCGCCGAGCATTGCCCCGAGCGCGGTGCCGAGCAAGGCATTACGCCACTGCGCCGGGGCAAACAACTTGCGCCGATAATAGGTGTAGCTGGCCGTTGCCGAGCCGAAGGTGGCGCAGAGTTTGTTGGTGCCTAACACTAGGTGTGGTGGGAGGCCGGCGGTCAGCAGCGCCGGAATGGTCAGCAGCCCACCTCCGCCGGCGATGGCGTCGATAAAGCCGGCGACAAAGGCGACCAGGGCGAGAATAGCCAATGTCGTCGGGTCGACGGCCAGTTCGAAAGGGAAAACCATAAAAAGACGTCCTGCGTCAGATTCTGCGGCGGTCTTGCTGTTCGTGGGCGGGGTAGCTGCGCATAATGCCGGCATTTTCACGCAGAAGGAATTGAGTCGATGCAGTATGACGGTCTGGCCTGGGTAACGGCATTGCTGGCAGTACTGGCAATGTTGGTGGCGGCGCGCATCCTGTTCAATCGCCACTGGTTTCTCGGCTGGTTGCGCGGCACCTGTGGCTTGGTTTTTCTGCTGCTGGCAGGGCTGGTGGGGCTGGTTGCCTACGATCTATACAGCTATGCGCCGCTGCCGCAAGATAAGCCACTGGTGACACTGAGTTTCAAGGCCGATGGCCCCCGCTATCAGGTCAGCCTGGTGGAGGATGGTCACGAACGTAGCGTCACTGTAGAAGGCGATCTCTGGCAGCTGGATGTGCGCTTGTTGCAGTGGAAGGGGCTGGCAGCCTTGATTGGCTTGCAGCCTGGCTATCGCCTGGAAAAGCTCTCGGGTCGATTCCTCGCCATCGAGCAGCAGTCTCAGGCCCAGCATGGCCCAGTCGCGTTGGCGAAGAGCCCCTACGGCATCGATCTATGGCGTTGGTTGCGCCTGGGCCAACACGACCTGTTCATGTTCGAGCCGCAGGCACAACGGATCACCTATTTGCCGATCGTCGACGCGGCGGTGTACAGCGTCAGCCTGACATCGACCGGCCTGTTGGCTCAACCGATGAGTCAGGCGGCCGAGCAAGCCCTGCAGGATTGGCAGTAGCGCGCTCAAGTTCGCGATCTTATCCGCGCTGCGATAAGCGCCAAGAAAAAGGAACCCGAAGACAAGCGGTTCGCTTAATCAGTTGAACGCGAGTGACTAAACCCGTCTCGGGCGGACTTTAGAAACAGAAAACCCTCGGAGACAATATCTTCCGAGGGTTTTTCTTTTCCGGCCCAGGCAGGGCAAACCTTTCAGCTCAATCCATCAACACGCTAAGCGAACGGCTTGGCCCGAAGTCCCTTTTTCTTGCCTGAGTATGCTCAGGAGAGGAAGCCACCGTCGACATTCAGGGATACGCCGGTGGTGTAGCTGGAGGCGTCGCTGGCCAGGTACAGCACGGCTCCGGCCATTTCGCTCGGGTCGGCTACGCGCTTCAGCGGGATGCGCTGCAGAGCCAGGTTGAGAATGGCGTCGTTCTTGGTCAGCGCCGAGGCGAACTTGGTGTCGGTCAAGCCGGGCAGCAGGGCGTTGCAGCGGATACCGAACTGCGCACACTCCTTGGCGAAGACCTTGGTCATGCTGATCACCGCGGCTTTGGTTACCGAGTAGATGCCTTGCATCTCACCCGGACTGACGCCGTTGATCGAGGCGACGTTGACGATGCTGCCGCCGCCGTTTTCCTTCATCAGCTTGCCGCCTTCGATGGACATGAAGTAATAGCCGCGAATGTTCACGTCGACGGTCTTCTGGAAGGCCGACAGGTCGGTCTCCAGGACATTGCCGAACTGCGGGTTGGTCGCGGCGTTGTTGACCAGGATGTCCAGACGACCGAACTGCTCGCGGATCTGCGCGAACACGTTGCTGATCTGCTCCATTTCGCCGATATGGCAGGCAATCGCGGTGGCCTTGCCGCCGTCGGCGATGATGGCGTCGGCGACACCCTGGCAGCCGTCGATCTTGCGGCTCGAGACGATCACATGGGCGCCTTGCTGGGCCAGCAGTTTGGCGATGGCCTCGCCAATGCCGCGGCTGGCGCCGGACACGAACGCGATCTTGCCGTCGAGGTCGAACAATTGGGTCTTGGACATGCGGTTCCCCTTCTTCAAAAGGTGCTGAGTTCGCGCCCGGTGCGGCTAGTCGATTTATTCAACCTGCCACGGGCCATTTAATTACAGCTGCGACTTGTTGATGACCTGCAGGCTCATCTGCTCCAGCAGTTTGTTCATTTGAATGAACTGCGCGAAGCGTTTGTCCTGGGTCTGGCCGTGGTAGTAGCGGTAGTAAATCTGCTGCACGATACCGGCCAGGCGGAACAGGCCGTAGGTGTAGTAGAAGTCGATGCTCTTGATCTCGATGCCAGAGCGTTCGGCGTAGTAGTCGGCGAACTCCTGACGGCTGAGCATGCCAGGCGCATTGCTCGGCTGACGACGCATCATTTGCACCGGCGCCGGGTCATCAGCCTCGATCCAGTAGGCAAGGGTGTTACCCAGGTCCATCAGCGGGTCGCCGAGGGTGGTCAGCTCCCAGTCCAGTACACCGATGATCTGCATCGGGTTCTGCGGGTCGAGGATCACGTTGTCGAAGCGGTAGTCGTTATGCACGATGCTCGGCTTGTGATGGTCGGCCGGCATCTTGTCCTTCAGCCAGGCCTTGACCGGCTCCCACAGCGGCGCATCCGGAGTCAGGGCCTTCTCGTAACGAGCGCTCCAGCCGCCGATCTGGCGCTCTACATAGCCTTCCGGCTTACCCAGGTCGCCGAGACCACAGGCTGCGTAGTCGACGTTGTGCAGCTCGACCATCTTGTCGATGAAGCTCTTGCACAGCTGGCGGGTCTTGTCGGCATTGAGGTTCAGCTCGGCCGGCATCTCGGAGCGCAGGATGATGCCGTTGACCCGTTCCATTACATAGAATTCGGCGCCGATCACCGATTCGTCCGTGCAGTGCACATAGGCTTTCGGGCAGTAGGGGAAGGCCTCGTACAGCTGGTTGAGAATGCGGTACTCGCGGCCCATGTCATGGGCGGATTTGGCCTTGTGGCCGAACGGCGGGCGCCGCAGGACGAACTCCTTGTCGGGGTATTCGAGCAAGTACGTCAGGTTCGAGGCACCGCCGGGAAACTGGCTGATCCGTGGTTCGCCAGTCAGGCCCGGAATGTGGGCCTTGAGGTATTGGTCGATGATCGTGGCGTCGAGTTCTTCGCCTTCGCGGATGCGGGTGGACTGGTCAGTAAGCGCCATGCTTATCCCTTCTGCTTATGATGGGGGCCCAATATTATTGGCTAATCTAATGCTGCACCTGTGCGGTCACAAGCAATACACGCCGTTATAGGCGGGCGTGTTGCTGCACAATCAAGCTGCCTGATTCGTCGTGGAGGTACGTCGCCCCTGTGGCAGGTTGAATGTGTCTACTTAGGCGTCGGAGATCCCTGGCCGAGGGTGACGTTTCTCACCATAGCTCGTTATCACCCGCGTGGCGTCCTGTCGCGAAACCTCAGTCGTCGGTCTCGAGTTAACCCTCCGGCCACTTCGACAGGCGAAAAAAAACCGGAGCGCAGGACTCCGGTTTTTCTAGCAGCTGATGTGCCGTGGCGCTTAGGCCGGGAACAGTTCGCCCAGCTTCATCGCCAGCATCATGTCGCCTTCGGCGCGCAGCTTGCCAGCCATGAAGGCCTGCATGCCGTCGGTTTCGCCGCTGGTGATGCCTTTCAGGGTTTCGGTGTCCATGATCAGGGTCACGTTGGCATCCGGATTATCACCTTGCTGTACGTCGCAGGTGCCGTCTTTGACGACCAGGTAGTGGTTTTCGCCGTCTTCGATGTTGAACTGAAATACCAGGTCCAGGCCCGCAGCGGCACCGGCGTTGAACTTGGAGTGCATGGTTTTGACGATGTCTGCAACGCTCATGGTTTCTTCCTTTATTTTCAGGTTTCTCGCGCCCTAGCGAGCGCTAAGTGGGCCGGTACTCAGCGATAGGTGATGAGTTCCGGCGCCTTCGACAGCTGTAAATGCACATGGCTGTTGAAGGAAGCCAGGCTCACTTCGCGACCACGAAACTTCAGGCAGCTTAGTGAGGTGTTAACAATTTGCCAGTTCAGCTCGAAGGCCTTGTCCGCCGGCACGCCGGTGATCAGGTGCAGCAGTGCGGTGATGGTGCCGCCGGACGTGAATACCGCAATATTCTGCTTGCGCTCGGCTTGCTCGAGCAGCCGTGTCAGGCCACCTTGTACCTGCTCGACAAATGCTTGCCAGCTTTGTAGGTCGGGCTTGTCGTATTCGCCGGAAATCCAGCGGCCGATCAAACGGGCGAACAGGCGCTGGAACTCGGCTCGGTTCTGCGCGGCATTGCGCAGGATGTGCAGGGCCTCGGGCTCTTCGGGAAGCAAATCGGGGAGCAGGGCGCGGATCACCGCATCGGCATCGAACTCGTTGAAGGCGGCATCGACTTCAAGTGACGGCACCTGCATGCCAGCGCTCTTCAACTGGCTCAGTGCGGCATTCGCAGTGTGTTGCTGGCGGCGGAGATTGCCACTCAGGCTGCGGTCGATACGGATGCCGAGCTGGCTCAGGTGCGCGCCCAGCACTTCGGCCTGGCGGATTCCGATGGGCGAGAGCACATCGTAATCGTCGGCGCCAAAGGAGGCTTGGCCATGTCGAATCAAGTAAATGCTGCCCACGTCCGCCGATACCCCGGTACAGTGAAAGTTTCGCGAGGGTATGAGGATCGCCTGGGCCTGTCAACGGAAAAACATACGCTTGTTTGAATCGCTTGGTTGCGACTACTGCCGCTTACCTGGCAACTGGTCGGCAATCCATGGCACCGGTATGCTTGGTCGCTACGAGCGCTGCTCAAGGCTGGGCGCGGGCATCTGAACGAGGAGAAGTCGTGGAGTTTTTTGCGGAATATGCGAGCTTTTTGGCCAAGACGGTGACCTTGGTGGTCGCCATTCTGGTCGTGCTGGTGGCGGTTGTTGCGGTGCGCGGCAAAGGTCGGCGAGGCAGCGGGCAGTTGCAGGTGCACAAGCTTAACGACTTCTACAAACAGCTGCGCCATCAGCTGGAGCACTCTGTGCTGGACAAGGAGCAGTTGAAGGCGCGGCACAAAGAGGAAAGCAAGGCGGAGAAGCTCGCGAAGAAAATCGGCTCGCACAAGCCGCGGGTCTTCGTGTTGGACTTCGATGGCGATATCAAGGCTTCGGCCACCGATAACCTGCGCCATGAGATCACTGCCGTATTGAGCCTGGCAAAGCCACAGGATGAAGTGGTGCTGCGCCTGGAAAGCGGTGGCGGTATGGTGCACAGCTATGGCCTGGCGTCTTCGCAATTGGCGCGGATTCGTCAAGCCAATGTGCCTTTGACTGTCTGCATCGATAAGGTCGCCGCCAGCGGCGGCTACATGATGGCCTGCATTGGCCAGAAGATCATCTCCGCGCCGTTCGCCATTCTCGGCTCGATTGGCGTGGTCGCCCAGTTGCCTAATCTGCACCGGCTGCTGAAAAAACATGACATCGACTTCGAAGTGCTCACCGCTGGCGAGTACAAGCGCACCCTGACGATCTTTGGCGAGAACACCGAGAAGGGCCGGGAAAAATTCCAGGAAGACCTGGAAACCACCCACGCACTGTTCAAGAACTTCGTCGCCCGTTATCGCCCGCAGCTGAATATCGATGAGATAGCCACCGGTGAAGTCTGGCTGGGCCTGTCGGCTCTGGAGAAGGAGCTGGTCGATGAGCTGAAAACCAGCGACGAGTACCTCGCCGAGCGCTCCCGGGAAGCTGAGCTGTTCCACTTGCACTATGCCGAGAAGAAAACCTTACAGGAGCGCGTGGGTTTGGCGGCCAGTGTGGCGCTGGATCGTTTTGCACTGAACTGGCTGAGTCGCCTGAATCAACAGCGTTTCTGGTGACCAGCCTTTAGTCATGGGGGATCGAGATGGGTAAGTTCACAGCACTGCAAGTCCGTGAGGGTGCAACGGGGGAGTTCGAACAGTCGATTGTCCAGCGCGACACCACAGAGCTGCCTGCCGGCGAGCTGCTGATTCGGGTCCACTACTCCTCGTTGAACTACAAGGACGCGCTTTCGGCCAGCGGCAACCGTGGCGTGACCAAGCACTTCCCGCATACGCCGGGGATCGACGCTGCAGGTGTGGTGGAGGCGTCCAGTGTGAGCGAGTTCAGTGCTGGCGATGAGGTGATAGTCACCGGCTACGACCTGGGCATGAACACCGCTGGTGGTTTCTCCCAGTACATCCGCATACCCGCCAGTTGGGCGATCAAGCGCCCACAGGGGCTGTCGTTGCGCGAGGCAATGGTCCTGGGTACCGCCGGCCTGACGGCAGCCTTATGCGTCGACAAGCTCGAGCAGGCTGGGGTGGCAGTAGATGCCGGGCCGATCCTGGTGACGGGGGCCACGGGTGGGGTGGGCAGTATCGCCGTGGCCTTGCTGGCCAAGCTCGGTTATAGCGTGGCGGCTTCTACTGGCAAGGCGGAGCAGGGTGAGTTTCTCAAGCGCCTGGGTGCTCAGCAGATTGTGCTGCGTAGTGAGCTGCAAGAAGGCGTGGAACGGCCCATGTTGAAAGAGCAATGGGCTGGCGCGGTGGATACCGTCGGTGGCGACATCCTCTTCAATGTAGTCAAGTCACTGCGTTATGGCGGCAGCGTGGCCTGTTGTGGGCTGACTGCTGGGGTCGGGTTCAAGGCCAGCGTCCTGCCGTTTATCCTGCGGGGAGTTAACCTGCTCGGGGTTGACTCGGTCGAGCTGCCGCTCGTGGTCAAGGCGTCCATGTGGGACAAGCTATCGCTGCAATGGAAACTCGATGGTCTGGACCCGCTGGTTACGGAAGTTGGCCTGGAACAACTGCCCGAGGCGATCGGCCAGATCCTCGCCGGCAAGTTGGTGGGCCGGGTGCTGGTCCGCGTGGACTGAGCTGGTTACCCGGGCCGTTCGTGTTTTCAGGCGCGGGAAACAACCAGCCCCGCATTCGCGGGGCTGGTTGTTGGCTAGTCAGTCACTCAGTGTTGGCGACGGCGGAACAGTGGCTGTGGCTGGTCGGTGGCGGCCTGGTAGACCTCATCGAAGTCATTCAGGCTTTCCAGTGCCTCGTACGGATCACGGTCCGGGCGAATGGCATAGGCATCGAAGCCGCAGCGCTGCATGAAGAACAGCTGGTCGCGCAGCACATCGCCGATGGCCCGCACTTCGCCCTTATAGCCGTAACGTTCACGCAGCAGGCGAGCGCTGGAGAAGTGGCGGCCGTCGGCGAAGTTGGGGAAGTTCAGGGCGATAACCTGGAAATGAGCGAGGTCGTCAGCAATTTCTTCGACCTCCTCGTCGGCGTCCAGCCATACACCTAACCCGCCGTCACGGGCTTTCAGGGCATGACCGTGATCGCGCCACAGCTGCAGCGGGACGATCAAGTCGTCGCAGTTGGACAGGCCGTCCAGCGTTGCGTCCTTGTCCAGCAGGTGCCAGGTTTCGTCGATGACTTGATGGTTCTTAATGATTCGCTGCATAGACGCGCTCCTTGAAGGGGTCGATACCGATACGGCGGTAGGTGTCGATAAAACGCTCGTCTTCGGTGCGCTGTTCAACGTAGACCTTGATGACTTTCTCGATCACGTCTGCCATGTCGTCCTGGGCGAACGAGGGGCCGAGGATCTTGCCCAGGCTGGCATCACGGCTGGCACTGCCACCGAGGGAGACCTGGTAGAACTCCTCGCCTTTCTTGTCCACGCCGAGGATGCCGATATGGCCGACATGGTGATGGCCGCAGGCGTTCATGCAGCCGGAGATGTTCAGGTCGACCTCGCCGATATCGAACAGATAGTCGAGATCTTCGAAACGGCGTTGAATGGCTTCGGCAATCGGGATCGACTTGGCGTTGGCCAAGGAGCAGAAGTCACCGCCCGGGCAGCAGATGATGTCGGTCAGCAAACCGATGTTCGGTGTGGCGAAGCCGTTGTCGCGCAGCTCGCCCCACAGCTGGAACAGCTGGCTCTGCTCGACGTCGGCGAAAATGATGTTCTGTTCGTGGGAGTTGCGTACTTCACCGAAGCAGTAACGATCGGCCAGATCGGCAATCGCGTCCAGCTGCTTGTCGGTGACGTCGCCCGGCGCTACGCCAGTAGGCTTGAGCGACAGGGTCACGGCGACATAACCCGGCTTCTTGTGGGCCGCGGTGTTGCGTGCACGCCAGCGAGCGAAGCCCGGGTGTTCGGCGTCCAGTGCGGCGAGCGCTGCACTCTGGTCTTCCAGGGCCTTGTAGCTGGGGTCGACGAAGAACTGCGAAACCCGCTGCACTTCGGCGTCGGTGAGGGTGGTGGGGCCATCTTTCAGGTGAGCCCATTCCGCCGCGACTTTTTCCGCAAAGACCTCAGGGGTCAAGGCTTTGACCAGGATCTTGATGCGCGCCTTGAACTTGTTATCGCGACGACCGTAGCGGTTGTACACACGCAGGATGGCGTCGAGATAGCTCAGCAGGTGCTGCCACGGCAGGAACTCGTTGATGAAGCTGCCGACGATCGGCGTACGACCCAGGCCGCCACCGACGGAGACGCGAAAGCCCAGTTCGCCGGCGTCGTTGCGTACCGCCTCGAGGCCCACGTCATGCACTTCGATGGCCGCACGGTCGCTGACCGCGCCATTCACGGCAATCTTGAATTTACGCGGCAGGTAGGCGAATTCCGGGTGGAAGGTCGACCACTGACGGATGATCTCGCACCAGGGGCGCGGATCGATCAACTCATCGGCGGCGACGCCGGCGAACTGGTCGGTGGTGGTGTTGCGGATACAGTTGCCGCTGGTCTGGATCGCATGCATCTGCACGGTCGCCAGTTCGCCGAGGATATCGGGAATGGCTTCCAGCTCCGGCCAGTTGAACTGGACGTTCTGCCGGGTGCTGATATGCGCGTAACCCTTGTCGTAGTCGCGGGCAATCTGCGCCAGTTTGCGCACCTGAGTCGACGACAGCAGGCCATAGGGCACGGCGATGCGCAGCATCGGCGCGTAGCGCTGAATGTACAGGCCATTCTGCAGGCGCAGCGGGCGGAATTCTTCGCCACTCAGCTCGCCAGCCAGGTAGCGGCGGGTTTGATCACGGAACTGCTTAACGCGGCTCTCGATGATATGTTGATCGTACTGGTCATATACGTACATGAACTGTCCTGTAGTCAGGCTGCTTACTGTCTCTCAGCGCGCACGGCCGCGCACTCCTCGCGGAGCGTGGGCACGATACCAGCTCAGTGTTATGCGCAAAAGTGAAGCTTTCGCATATGTGCAGATCGTTTAGTTCTAAGTGGGGTTAAAGGCATAACCGCAGTGCTTGAGCTAGTTGCCGACCTGGTCTTAACTGCACAGGCGAACCAACCATAAGCATAAATAAAGGGCCAGCCAATGACCGATCTTTCCGAATCCGACAAGCGCGACAGTGTTGTCGATGCCCGCGCGATCTTTGCGCTGATCCTGATTGCCGTAGCCACGGCGGTATTTTGGGTCAGTCAGCATTAATTAGCGTGTGCCGTTTCAAGCTGGTGCGAGGTGACTGGTGCCAGCTATTTATTTGTCTGTTGGGCAGTGGGGGGCTGACGCACAGGTCCTTTGCCTGGAACCTTATTTTATTGTTGCTGCTGATGCGCTTCGCTGCCTGTCGGTGTGCCGATGTGCGTCGTTGTGGATGGCCCGCGCCGCTTGCCCGGAGCTGCTGCGATGATTTCGAAACAACTCCAGGTTTCACTTCTTCGATAAGTCCTATCCCGATCCTTGCGAACGTCCCTGGAGCATTGACGGTGTTCCGGATCTGGCCCGACGTGTGTTCGCTTAGAGCGCACTAACCTGCCGTCAGGCTGCCCAAGACTCTTGTCGTAGAGCGGTAATACGATGGTCGTATGGCTCAAATAGGGCGCTGCAGCTACAAAATGCACCCATAGAAAAACAACTATCCATCGAGGTATTTCTGATGAGTGCTGCGTTCCTGTATCCCGTGCGCCCCGAGGTGGCGGCTCAGTCGTTGACCGATGAGGCTACCTACAAAGCCATGTACCAGCAGTCGGTGATCAATCCCGATGGTTTCTGGCGTGAGCAGGCCCAGCGTCTCGACTGGATCAAGCCGTTCAGCAAGGTCAAGCAGACCTCCTTCGACGATCATCACGTCGACATCAAGTGGTTCGCCGACGGCACCCTCAACGTTTCCTACAACTGCCTGGACCGTCACCTGGAAGAGCGCGGCGACCAACTGGCAATCATCTGGGAAGGCGACGATCCGTCAGAGCAACGCAACATCACCTACCGTGAATTGCATGAACAGGTGTGCAAGTTCGCCAACGCGCTACGCGGTCAGGACGTGCATCGTGGCGATGTAGTGACCATCTATATGCCGATGATCCCGGAGGCGGTGGTGGCCATGCTCGCCTGTACCCGCATCGGCGCCATTCACTCGGTGGTGTTTGGCGGTTTTTCTCCCGAGGCGTTGGCGGGGCGCATCATCGACTGCAGGTCCAAGGTGGTGATTACCGCCGACGAAGGCCTGCGGGCCGGCAAGGCGACGCCACTCAAGGCTAACGTCGATGACGCCCTGACCAACCCGGAAACGGCCAGCGTGCAGAAGGTCATCGTGTGCAAGCGCACCGCTGGCGAGATCAAGTGGAATCCGCACCGCGATATTTGGTACGAGGAGCTGATGAAGGTCGCCGGCAGCGTGTGTGCGCCGAAGGAGATGGGCGCCGAAGAGCCGCTGTTCATCCTCTATACGTCCGGTTCCACCGGCAAGCCGAAGGGCGTGCAGCACACCACCGGCGGTTACCTGTTGTATGCCGCACTGACCCATGAGCGAGTCTTCGACTACAAGCCTGGCGATATCTACTGGTGCACCGCCGACGTCGGCTGGGTCACCGGTCATAGCTACATTGTCTACGGGCCACTGGCCAATGGGGCGACCACTCTGCTGTTCGAGGGGGTGCCGAATTATCCGGACATCACCCGGATGTCGAAAATCATCGACAAGCATCAGGTGAATATCCTCTACACCGCGCCGACCGCAATCCGCGCGATGATGGCCCAGGGCGATGCTGCGGTGCAGGGGGCCGACGGCAAGAGCCTGCGCTTGCTCGGTTCGGTCGGCGAGCCGATCAACCCGGAAGCCTGGAACTGGTACTACAAGACCATTGGCCAGGAGCGTTGTCCGATTGTCGATACCTGGTGGCAGACCGAAACCGGCGGCATCCTGATCAGTCCGCTGCCGGGCGCTACTGCGCTCAAGCCAGGCTCGGCGACCCGTCCGTTCTTTGGCGTGCAGCCGGCATTGGTGGATAACCTGGGCAACCTGCTCGAGGGGGCCACCGAGGGCAATCTGGTGATTATAGATACCTGGCCGGGCCAGGCGCGTACCCTGTACCGCGACCATGATCGCTTCGTCGACACCTACTTCAAGACCTTCAAGGGCATGTACTTCACCGGCGACGGTGCGCGTCGCGACGAGGATGGTTACTACTGGATCACCGGTCGGGTCGACGACGTGCTCAACGTGTCCGGTCACCGCATGGGTACCGCCGAGATCGAGAGTGCCATGGTGGCTCACCCGAAAGTCGCGGAAGCCGCGGTGGTGGGAGTACCCCATGACATCAAGGGGCAGGGTATTTATGTCTACATCACCCTCAACAGTGGTGAGGAGCCCAGCGAACAACTGCGCCAGGAGCTGAGGAACTGGGTGCGCAAGGAGATCGGTCCGATCGCTTCGCCAGATGCGATTCAGTGGGCGCCGGGACTGCCTAAGACCCGCTCGGGCAAGATCATGCGGCGGATACTGCGTAAGATTGCCAGCGCCGAATACGATGCCTTGGGCGATATTTCCACCCTGGCCGATCCGGGTGTAGTGCAACACTTGATCGATGCACACCGGGCTATGCAGGCTGCCTAAGCTACATCTCCCTTAATAAGCGCCCTGCTTCGGTATACAGCCGAGGCGGGGCGTTGTGTTTTACGGGGCGTTAATTTGCCGAAACCATCTGACGGGCATCTGAGCTGGCGTAGCGATCGCTCATGCTCAAGCGATGGGTTGGCGGCAGATATCCTGGAATTGGCTAATTATCGATGAATATGGTGTTTGGTCATCCGCAAGAGTTGTCACCGAGGCAGGTAACAGCCTGCAGGGAAGTGGGGCGTGGGGGAACGTTTTCGTTCGGCGTCATCCAGTCGCTGCTGTCGCCATGAATAATAAAAAGTGCTGTAAGGTCCTATAAATAAGGGTTCTATAAAAAACGGCGCGTTAATTGCTTTTATCATCTGTTACCCGTCTTTTTCGTCTCCGCATATTTTGCGGGGGCTGTCAATGCGCCTTCCTGGTGCGCTCTGGTGTTTTGTAATTACTTGTCGCATTGAGGAAATATCGACTTTCGGCCTGTCGCTAGAATGCGCCACACCCAGTCGGAGGCTTTTGTGGTCTGCGTGACACGCAGAATGACCGCAGCTTTCCCCAGGCTTTATGTGCGGTTGGGGCGTGCGCATCGGCATGCGTGCACTGCCATCCACAGCCATTCCCATTCGAAGGAGTCACAAGATGAAGAAGATTGCACTTCTCGGCGCACTGGCGTTATCCGTGCTGTCACCGCTGACCATGGCTGAAGAAGCCAAACCTCTGCGTATCGGCATCGAAGCGGCTTACCCACCGTTCGCCTACAAGACTCCGGAAGGCAATATCACGGGTTTCGACTACGACATCGGCAACGCCCTGTGCGAAGAGATGAAGGTCGAGTGCAAGTGGATCGAGCAGGAGTTCGATGGTCTGATCCCAGCCCTGAAAGTACGCAAGTTCGATGCCGTACTGTCCTCGATGACCATCACCGAAGATCGTCTGAAGTCGGTGGACTTCTCCAAGAAGTACTACCACACCCCGGCCAAACTGGCGATGAAGGCTGGCACCGAGATCAATGATCCGCTGGTCGATTTGAAAGGCAAGAAGGTCGGCGTGCAGCGTGCGTCCATCTATGACCGTTATGCCTCCGACGTGTTCGCTCCAGCTGGCGTAGAAGTGGTGCGTTACAGCTCGCAGAACGAGATTTTCCTCGACCTGACTGCCGGTCGCCTGGATGCCACCCTGGCCGACGCTGTGAACATCGATGACGGCTTCCTCAAGACCGACGCCGGTAAAGGCTTCGCCTTGGTCGGTCCGGATTTCAAAGAGCAGAAGTACTTCGGTGAAGGCGCCGGTATCGCCGTGCGTAAGGGCGACAAGGCGCTGGCCGACAAAATTACCGCAGCCATCGCCGGCATTCGTGCCAACGGCAAATACAAGGAAGTACAGGACAAGTACTTTGCCTTCGACGTTTACGGCGAGTAAGCGTTTTCCACTGAAAGTGGCGCGAGCGAGTGACCTGTAGGTTGGTTAGTTAACTCGAGTTCGGATGACTGAGATTCTGCGCTAAGTTGCGGCGAGTCCGGCTATGGCCAGCAGCCGCGATGCAGCTGGGCGTTGGTCGCCGAAAATTGACTAATTGAACTAGCCTCATAGGTCAGTGGTTGACGCGCAATTCCTGCCACTTTTTCGTTGTACTCTTCGGCGCCGCCCGGCGCCCGCATGAGGTACTAGAGCATGCTGATAAGCTACGGCTCGACCATTCTCGAAGGTGCCTGGCTCACCCTGATGTTGGCCCTCTCCTCGGTGGCGGTGGCGATTTTCCTGGGTCTGTTGGGCGCGGCATTTCGTCTTTCGCCGATCAAGTGGCTGGCACTGTTGGGTGAAACTTACGCCACTGTGGTTCGCGGCATTCCCGATCTGGTGCTGATCCTGCTGATCTTCTACGGCGGTCAGGACATGGTTAACCGCGTGGCACCGATGTTCGGTTATGACCAGTACATCGACATCAACCCGTTTATCGCCGGTGTGTTCACCATGGGCTTCATCTTCGGAGCCTACCTCTCGGAAACCTTCCGCGGCGCCTTTATGGCGATCCCCAAGGGGCAGAGCGAGGCGGGCGCGGCCTATGGCATGAGCGGTATGCAGGTGTTCTTCCGGGTGCTGGTGCCGCAGATGATCCGTTTCGCCATCCCCGGGTTCACCAATAATTGGCTGGTGCTGACCAAAGCCACCGCCCTGATTTCCGTGGTCGGCCTGCAAGACATGATGTTCAAGGCGAAAAGCGCGGCCGACGCCACGCGGGAACCCTTCACCTTTTACCTGGCGGTCGCGGCCCTCTATCTGGTGCTGACCAGTGTGTCGCTGCTGGCCCTGCGCTTCATCGAGAAACGCTACTCGGTCGGCACCAAAGTCGCCGATCTGTGAACATGGGAGCGAACGCATGATCTTCGACTTCAACGTGATCTGGGAAAGCCTGCCGCTGTACTTGGGCGGTGTACTGGTGACCCTGCAACTTCTCCTGATTTCCTTGGCTGTTGGCCTGGCGATGGCGATCCCGCTGGCGCTGATGCGGGTGTCCAAGTCACCGCTGG
The DNA here is from genome assembly GCF_007993865.1 of Pseudomonas sp. SJZ079. GTDB lineage: Bacteria > Pseudomonadota > Gammaproteobacteria > Pseudomonadales > Pseudomonadaceae > Aquipseudomonas. The sequence continues at coordinate 117,644 of NZ_VIUH01000014.1, forward strand.
TCAACTTCCCGGCCTGGCTCTACACCTATGTGGTTCGCGGCACGCCGATGCTGGTACAGCTGTTCCTGATCTATTACGGCCTGGCCCAGTTCGAAGCGGTGCGCGACAGCGTGATGTGGCCGTACTTGTCCAATGCGACCTTCTGCGCCTGTTTGGCCTTTGGCATCAACACCAGTGCCTACAGCGCAGAAATTCTCGCCGGCAGCCTGAAATCCACGCCGCCTGGCGAGATCGAAGCGGCCAAGGCGGTGGGTATGTCGCGCTTCAAGTTGTACCGGCGCATCCTCCTGCCGTCGGCCTTGCGTCGGGCGCTGCCGCAGTACAGCAACGAAGTGATCATGATGCTGCACACCACCAGCCTGGCGTCGATCGTTACCCTGATCGACATCACCGGTGCCGCGCGTACAGTCAGTTCGCAACACTACCTGCCGTTCGAAGCGTTCATCACCGCCGGTCTGTTCTACCTGTGCCTGACCTTCATCCTGGTGCGCCTGTTCAAGCGGGCAGAACGCCGCTGGCTGGTTTACCTAGCGCCGCGAAAGGCCTGAGGAGGGCACGATGCAGCGGATCGAGCACATACTGCCCTGGGGCTGCCCCGGTACCGAACGCCGCTTGAGCGTGTTCCGTTTCGGCAGCGGTTCGCGCAAAGCCTATATCCAGGCTTCCCTGCATGCCGACGAGCTGCCCGGTATGCGGGTCGCCGTCGAACTCAAGCGACGCTTGCGTGAAGTGGAGAGCCAGGGTCGCCTGAACGGGGTGATCGAACTGGTGCCGGTGGCCAACCCGATTGGCCTGGCGCAGGTCTTCCAGGCCACTCAGCAGGGCCGTTTTGAAATGGCCAGCGGGAAGAACTTCAACCGCGATTTCTTCGCGTTGGCCGAGGCTATCGCACCCGCGCTGGACGGTTGCCTGAGCAGCGATGGGTCGAACAATGTGCGGTTGATCCGCGCGGCGATGCTCGAAGCGCTGGACTCCCTGCCGCTAGCCTCTTCCGAGCTGGAGGGGTTGCAGCGCTTGTTGCTCCAGCATGCCTGCGATGCCGATGTGGTGCTCGACCTGCACTGCGACTTCGAGGCGGTGGTGCATCTGTATGCGATCCCGCAGCACTGGTTGCAATGGCGCTCGTTAGCGGCGCGACTCAAGGCTGGTGCGGTGCTATTAACCGAGGATGGTGGCGGTAACTCCTTCGATGAAGCCTGCTCGCTGCCCTGGTTGCGGCTGGCGCGACGCTTTCCCGAGGCTGATATTCCGCTGGCATGCCTGGCCACCACCGTCGAGCTGGGCGGCATGGCCGACACCGACAAGTCGCAAGCCGAAGCCAGTGCCGAAAGTATTCTGGCGTTTCTCGCCGAGCAGGGTCTGATCGCCGGTGACTGGCCTGCAGTGCCTGCCGAGTGCTGCGAGGCCACGCCATTCGAAGGTGCCGAGTATGTCTATGCGCCCCATGCCGGGGTGGTCAGCTTCCTGCAACCGGTGGGCGCCCAGGTCAAAGTGGGTGATCCGCTATTCGAGGTAATCGACCCGCTGGGCGATTGCCACAGTACCGTCTGCGCATCGACTGACGGTGTGCTCTATGTTCGTGAACGGATGCGCTTTGCCCAGCCTGGTTTATGGCTGGCCAAGGTGGCCGGTCGTACCCCTATTCGCCAGGGTCGCTTGCTCAGCGACTGATTCAAGAGAGTGGAAACCATGTACAAACTTGAAGTTCAGGATCTGCACAAGCGTTACGGCAGTCACGAAGTGCTTAAGGGTGTGTCCCTGGCTGCAAAAGCCGGCGACGTGATCAGCATCATTGGCTCCAGCGGTTCAGGTAAGAGTACCTTTCTGCGCTGCATCAACCTGTTGGAGCAGCCCCACGGCGGCAAGATTTTGCTCAACGATGAAGAGCTGAAACTGGTGGCCAACAAGGAGGGCGCGCTCAAGGCCGCCGACCCCAAGCAGTTGCAGCGCATGCGCTCGCGCCTGGCCATGGTGTTTCAGCATTTCAACCTGTGGTCGCACATGAGTGCCCTGGAAAACGTCATGGAAGCGCCGGTGCATGTGCTGGGCCTGTCGAAGAAAGAGGCCTTGGAAAAGGCCGAGCACTACCTGAACAAGGTCGGTGTGGCGCACCGCAAGGATGCCTATCCGGCGCACATGAGTGGCGGCGAACAGCAGCGCGTGGCGATTGCCCGTGCCCTGGCGATGGAGCCCGAAGTGATGCTGTTCGATGAGCCGACCTCGGCGCTCGATCCGGAGTTGGTCGGCGAGGTGCTCAAGGTCATGCAGGACCTGGCCCAGGAAGGCCGCACCATGGTGGTTGTGACCCATGAGATGGGCTTCGCCCGCGAGGTCTCAAACCAGTTGGTGTTCCTCCACAAAGGTGTAGTGGAGGAGCGTGGTTGCCCGAAAGAAGTACTGGTCAATCCGCAGTCCGAGCGACTGCAGCAGTTCTTGTCTGGTAGCCTGAAGTAAGTGGCAGCGAGGTCTGTGCACCACGTTATGCCCCTAAAAGCCAACAGAGCCTAAACTGCCTACATGACTGCCAATCGAATCGGCTTCTTGCTGTGGTCCAACACCAAACCCATGACGTTGGCGTTGGCTGAGGAAGCGTTACGCGTCGCCCAGCGTGTCCACCCAGAGGTGGTCTACGAACTGTCATTCCTCCAGGCAGACGCGCCGGTCGACGGCGCGTGGCGTCTTCCGGGTGAGTCATGGGTCGGCAAGCTGGAGGGCTGTCAAAAGCTGTTTCTGCTCGCCGACGAGCCGCCAGCGCCGATGCCGCCTGCGTTGTCTGGCGCGCTTAAGCAACTGGTGCGCGCCGGCTGTGTGATTGGTGCGATATCCGCCGGGGTTTATCCGTTGGCCCAGTTGGGCTTGCTCGACGGCTATCGTGCCGCGGTGCACTGGCGCTGGCAGGACGATTTCACCGAACGGTTTCCCAAGGTTATCGCTACCAGTCACTTGTTCGACTGGGATCGCGACCGGCTGACCGCGTGCGGTGGTCTAGCCGTTCTGGATCTGCTGCTGGCGCTGCTGGCGCGCGATCACGGCGCCGAGCTGGCGGGCGCTGTGTCGGAAGAGCTGGTGGTCGAGCGCATTCGTGAGGGTGGCGAGCGCCAGCGCATTCCATTGCAGAATCGTCTGGGTTCCAGCCACCCGAAGCTGACCCAGGCGGTATTGCTGATGGAGGCGAATATCGAGGAGCCCCTCACCACCGACGAAATCGCGCAGCATGTGTGTGTGTCGCGGCGTCAGCTGGAGCGCATCTTCAAGCAGTACCTCAACCGGGTCCCCAGTCAGTACTACCTGGAGCTGCGTTTGAACAAGGCGCGCCAGTTGCTGATGCAGACCAGCAAGTCGATCATCCAGATCGGTCTGTCCTGCGGCTTCTCCTCCGGCCCGCATTTTTCCAGCGCCTATCGCAACTTCTTCGGCGCGACCCCGCGCGAAGACCGCAACCTACGACGTAGCAACAGCCCCTTTGAGCTGACCTCTACGCCGATTGAGCGCAGCTAACAACAAGACCCGCAAGCATCTGCGGGTTTTTTCTGGCCCAGCGATACAGCCTCAGTCTGGCTCGGCCTTGCGCGCAAACAGTGGATTGCCGCAGCGGTTGCAGAAGGCTGCATGCTGTTCGTGCGTGTTCTTCGCGCACACCGGGCAGGGGTGTGTGAGGTGTTCCTCGCCACTGCGCATGGCGCTGGCCAGCTCCGCGGTGAAAATGCCGGTCGGCACGGCGATGATCGAATAGCCGGTGATCATCACCAGCGTCGACAGTGCCTGGCCTAGTGGGGTTTTCGGCACGATGTCGCCGAAGCCGACGGTGGTCAGGGTCACCACCGCCCAATAAATTCCCTTGGGAATGCTGGTGAAACCATGCGTCGGACCTTCGATGACGTACATCAAGGTGCCGAACACCGTGACCAGGGTGGCGATACAGGCGAAGAACACGGTGATCTTCTGTTTGCTGCCGCGCAGAGCGGTGAGCAGGAAGTTGGCTTGGCGCAAATAGGGGCTGAGCTTGAGTACGCGGAACACCCGCAGCATGCGGATCACCCGGATGATCAGCAGGTACTGGGCATCCGGGTAGAGCAGGGTGAGCAGAGCGGGCAGGATGGCCAGCAAGTCGATCAGCCCATAGAAACTGAAGGCGTAGCGCAGTGGCTTGGGCGAGCAATACAGCCGCACCAGATATTCGGCGGCGAACAGGGCGGTGAAGCCCCACTCGAGGCTGGTGAACCACTGGTCGTATTGGCTGTGCACATCGTTGACGCTGTCGAGCATCACCACCACCAGGCTGGCCAGAATGGTCAGCAGCAGGTAACGGTCGAAACGTTGCCCGGCCGGCGTGTCGGTAAAGAAGATGATGATGTACAGGCGCTGGCGCCAATCGGGTGAATTATCCATGAGCGGGTCCTGAGGACTTCCTTTCTGCGCATTGGCGAGCAGCCTAGGGAGTTTTACCTACGCGGTGCAAGTGCTCCAGCTCACTCCTCGCGGGTGCGCCTGCTCGTCGTGTCGGTGGAACGCAGCAGGCGTTGGCCTGCGTTGATCAGCCAGCAGGCGAGGATGAATGGCATGGTTAGCGCCGGCAGGCCAAGGGCCGTGAAGCCAGGCTGCACGAGCAGGGCGAGGAGAATGCCCAGCAGTGGTGCCCAGGGCTGGCGATGTACTTGGCTCAAGGCAATGCCGGCCAGTGCGGCGTTATAACCATACAAGCCCGCCAGGGCGCTGTGCTGTGGCCAGCCCTGACAGAGCGCCAGGCTCAATCCGCCAGCCGATCCGAGCAATGCCCAGAGCGCTGCGCGGCGGTCAGCCAACAGTAACCCGCTCAGCAAGAAAAGGCCCGCCAGCGGTTGATCGAGAAAAATGACCTGCCCCAGTCCGCGCAGCAGCGCAGCCACGACATTCAGCCAGTCGAGGTCGCTTAGCAGGGGGAGGGGGCTGGGTTGCACCTGTAGCTGCAAGGGCGCTGCGAGCGATAGCAGAATCCAGCTGAGGGCGACGAAGGGAAAGGTGAAGGCTGGCAGCCAGTGGCGCTTACGCAAGCGTTGCATCCAGGGTGCCAGGATCAGGCTGGACAGGCCGCCAGTGACGATGATCAGCAACGGCAGGGTCGGCGACCAGGCGAAGGTCATGCTGATCAACATGCCGAGCAGGATGCCGTTATAGCCGTACAGGCCGATGTCGATATCGGTCTGGGGGTAGCCTCGTCGTTGTGCGGTGAGCATGCTGCTCAAGCCACCGAGCAGGGCGCCACCGAGCAATGCCGGCGCCCCGATGGCAATCGCCAGCAGCATCAGCAGGCCGCAGCCAGGATGGCTTTGCAGGAATATCTGGCTGAAGCCATTGAGCAAACCGATGAAGCCGCGTCGGGTGGAGGGAGGCAGAGGCAGGTGTTGCATGCTCGGTTAACCTGAATAAAAAGAGGCGCCCGCTATGTGAATAACGGACGCCTGCAAACTGGCCATGCCAGCGTGGGATTCATGTCGTATAGACCTTGAGTGGGTTAGGCGCCTGGTACCTAACGTCGGTCACATGCGCCAATGCGTTGCGCGGTAACCCACCAGGCGGACATAAATTTTCAGTTGCGACCTGGTGGGTTCGCAGTTGTGAGCGGCTAGAGCGAGATGTTGCGCGCGGCTAACCCACCCTCGGTTGCTTCACTGCAAGGTTTCGATGCGCAGGCTGTTGGTGCTGCCCGGTTGGCCGAAGGGTACGCCGGCGGTGATCACCACGGTGTCGCCGGTCTGGGCCATGCCCTGGGCCTGGGCGATGCTCAGGGCGGTGCTGGTGACTTCCTCGACTTCATGCAGGCGCGGGTTGACCACCGAGTAGATGCCCCAGGCGACGGTCAGGCGCCGTGCGGTGTGCAGGTTCGGGGTCAGGCTGAGGATCGGCGTCTTCGGCCGCTCGCGCGAGGCGCGCAGGCTGCTGGCGCCGGACTCGGTGTAGTTGACCAGCGCGGCCACCGGCAGGATCGAGCTGATGCGACGGATCGCGCAGCTGATCGCATCCGAGGCGGTGGCTTCGGCCTGGGGGCGGCTGACGTCGAGCTGGGCCTGGAAGTCCGGGCCGCTTTCCACCTGGCGGATGATCTTGCTCATCATCTGCACGGCTTCCAGCGGGTAGTCGCCGGAGGCGGTCTCGGCCGACAGCATCACTGCATCGGCGCCTTCGGCCACGGCGTTGGCCACGTCGGTGACCTCGGCGCGGGTCGGCGCCGGGGAGAAGCGCATAGATTCGAGCATCTGCGTGGCCACCACCACCGGCTTACCGAGCTGGCGGCAGGTGCGGATGATGTCCCGCTGGATGCGTGGCACGTTTTCCGCCGGCACTTCCACGCCGAGGTCGCCACGGGCGACCATGATCGCGTCGCACAGTTGGGCGATGGCTTCGATCTGCTGCACCGCCGAGGGCTTCTCGATCTTGGCCATGATGAAGGCCTTGCCCTGGATCAGCTCGCGCGCCTCGAGGATGTCCTCGGGGCGCTGGACGAACGACAGCGCCACCCAATCCACACCCAGCTCCAGGCCGAAGGTCAGGTCGCGGCGGTCTTTCTCGGTCAGCGGGCTGAGTTGCAGCACCGCCTCCGGCACGTTGACGCCCTTGCGGTCGGACAGCTCGCCGCCGGCGATCACCTGGGTGTCGATGGCGTCGCTATGCTTGGCGGTTACCTGCAGGCGCAGGCGGCCGTCGTCGAGCAGCAGGTTCATTCCCGGCTGCAGCGCTTCGATGATTTCCGGGTGCGGCAGGCAAACCCGGCGGGCGTCGCCCGGAGTGGGGTCCAGGTCCAGGCGCAAGGCCTGGCCGCGCTCCAGGTTGACCTTGCCGTCTTTGAACCGGCCGACGCGCAGCTTCGGTCCCTGCAGGTCCATGAGGATGCCGATCGGCGTGTTCAGGCGCTGCTCCACTTCACGCACCCAGTGGTAGCGCTGGGCGTGGTCGGCGTGCTCGCCATGGCTGAAGTTGAGGCGGAACAGGTTGACCCCGGACTCGACCAGCTGGCGGATGTCGTCGATGCCGTTGATCGCCGGGCCGAGGGTGGCGAGGATTTTTACTTTCTTGTCGGCGTTCATTGGGCAGGGTCCTTTAGGATCAAAATGGCGCGGAAATCGTTGACGTTGGTACGGGTCGGCCCGGTGACGATCAGTTGCTCGAGGGCGGCGAAGTAGCCGTAGCCGTTGTTGTTGTCCAGCTCGTCGCTGCTGCTCAGGCCCAGCGCCGCGGCGCGGGCATGGCTGTCGGGGGTCATGATGGCGCCGGCGTTGTCTTCCGAGCCGTCGATGCCGTCGGTGTCACCGGCCAGGGCATAGACCCCGGGCAGGCCCTTGAGGCTGTCGGTCAGGCTGAGGAGGAACTCGGCGTTGCGCCCGCCGCGGCCGTTGCCACGCACGGTGACCGTGGTTTCGCCGCCGGAGAGGATCACGCACGGCGCCTTGAGCGGCTGGCCGTGCAGCAGCACCTGTTTGGCGATGCCGGCATGCACCTTGGCCACCTCGCGCGATTCGCCCTCCAGGTCGCCGAGAATCAGGGTCGGCAGACCGGCGGCCTCGGCCTTGGCGGCGGCGGCATCCAGCGCCTGCTGCGGCGTGGCGATCAGCTGGAAGTGGCTGCGGCTCAGGCAGGGGTCGCCCGGCTTGACCGTCTCCGAACGCGGGTCCTGCAGCCAGGCGCGTACATTGGCCGGGATCTCGATGCTGTAGCGGGCGAGAATCGCCAGGGCCTGCACCGAGGTGGTCGGGTCGGCCACCGTCGGCCCGGAGGCGATCACCGTGGCTTCATCGCCCGGCACGTCGGAGATCGCGTAGGTGTACACGCTGGCCGGCCAGCAGGCCTTGGCCAGACGCCCGCCCTTGACCGCCGAGAGATGCTTGCGCACGCAGTTCATCTCGCCGATGGTCGCGCCGGACTTGAGCAGCGCCTTGTTGATCGCCTGCTTGTCGGCCAGGGTGATGCCCTCGGCGGGCAGGGCCAGCAGGGAAGAACCGCCGCCGGACAGCAGGAAGATCACCCGGTCGGACTCTTGCAGGTTGCTGACCAGTTCCAGCACGCGGCGGGCGACCCGCTCGCCGGCGTCGTCCGGTACCGGGTGGGCGGCTTCCACCACCTCGATCTTCTGGCAATGGGCGCCGTGCTCGTAGCGGGTCACCACCAGGCCGGAGACTTCCCCTTGCCACTC
>NZ_VIUH01000015.1 GCF_007993865.1 Pseudomonas sp. SJZ079
TGCGCCGGAAGTGGTGCGCATTATAGGCCCAGCAGATTTGACGTCAACTGTTATTTCGCAGCCTATTCGGCTTTTAGCGAAATACGCGCAAAGGCCTTCTTGCCTGCCTGGCACACATGCACGCTGCCCACCTTATATATATAGCTACGATCCACCACCTCACCATCCACCCGCACACTTCCAGCCCCAAGCAGGTCCCTAGCCATCGCCGCATTCTTCACTAGGCCTGCCTTGTTCAGCAGGGCAGAGATAGGCATGTCTTCAGCAGCTAGCAATTCGATCTCAGGCAGGTCATCGGGCAGCTCGCCGTCTTTCATGCGGTTACCGGCAGAGCGATGGGCGCCCGCGGCGGCTTCCTCGCCATGAAAGCGCGCGACCAGCTCCTCCGCTAATTTGATCTTGATGTCTCGCGGGTTTGCCCCCTGCTCAACATCCAACCTGAACTGATTGATTTCACCCATTGAACGAAAACTCAGCAGCTCGAAATAACGCCACATCAAAGCGTCGGGAATCGACACTAACTTGCCGTACATGACGCCCGGCGCCTCTTGAATACCGACGTAGTTACCCAAGGACTTGGACATTTTTTTGACCCCGTCGAGGCCTTCAAGCAGCGGCATGGTGACGATGCACTGCGACTCCTGACCGTAAGCCCGCTGCAGCTCGCGCCCCATCAGCAGGTTGAACTTCTGATCGGTCCCACCCAGCTCCACATCAGCACGCAGCGCCACCGAGTCATAACCCTGCACGAGCGGGTAGAGGAACTCATGGATGGCGATCGGCTGATTGGTCGTGTAGCGCTTACTGAAATCATCACGTTCCAGCATGCGCGCGACGGTGTACTGCGAAGCCAGCCGGATGAAATCAGCAGGGGTCAGCTGATCCATCCAGGTAGCGTTGAACGCCACCTCGGTTTTCGCCGGATCGAGAATCTTGAACACTTGGTTCTTATACGTCTCGGCATTCGCCAGCACTTGCTCGCGCGTCAGCGGCGGCCGAGTTGCGCTCTTGCCGCTCGGATCACCGATCATGCCCGTGAAGTCGCCAATCAGGAAAATCACCTGATGCCCCAACTCCTGGAATTGGCGCAGCTTATTGATCAGCACGGTATGCCCAAGGTGGAGATCAGGGGCTGTCGGATCGAAGCCCGCTTTAATTCGTAGCGGTTGACCGCGCTTGAGCTTTTCAACCAGCTCGGATTCAACCAGAACCTCTTCTGCACCGCGCTTGATCAGCGCCAGCTGCTCTTCAACCGACTTCATAACAGGGCTCACGACTACTCAAAAATCAAAGGGAACCAACCATACAATATCGCAGACAAATAACAAGTTTTGCCCAGCGCCCACCCACTCCATCACCGCACAACTACGCTCAGGGTTGCCTCGTAGACGATTTGGTTATATTTTATACAGTTATTGCATATTCATCATTTTCTTCATCTCTTCTATCCATCTTTTCAAAGTCAAAAGCAGCCTATGACCCCTAAAACGACCAAAGCGCCGCCTCTATACCCGAAAAGCCATATCTTGGCTGCCAGCGGCGTAGCTGCACTGCTCAGTTTGTCCTTACTCGTGTTCCCATCCCGCGAAGTCGAAGCCAAGCGGACCTACCTTGCCCTGGAACTCGACAGCAGCCCCGCACTTGTGGTGCCGGAAAATGATGCCCCGCCACTCGACTCTGACCTAGAGGGTAAAGCCGCCTCACCCTTCGCCAAGATCGAAAGCACGCTAGAGAGTCAGAGTCCCGCTGAGCAAAATGCAGCTATAAAGGATACGGACACAGCACCCAGCCCTAGCGACACCCCTGCCGACCCCAGCCACAAGATCGTTAGCGTTGCGAATGGCGATACCCTGTCCACGGTATTTGCCAAAGTCGGCCTGTCCGCCAATGCCTTGCATGACGCGCTGAGCAGCAGCAAAGAGGCCAAGCAATTCAGCCGTCTTAAGGTTGGCCAGGAACTGGAATTTCAGCTGAGCGCGGACGGCCAACTCGAAAGCCTGCACAGCAAACTGAACGATCTAGAGAGCATCAGCCTGGCCAAGACTGAAAAAGGCTTCGCGTTCAAGCGCGAACTGGTCAAGCCAGACGTCAGGACTGCCTATGCTCACGGCATGATCAACAGTTCGCTGTTTCTCTCCGCCAAGCGCGCGGGCCTGTCACATGGCTTGACCATGGAACTGGCCAACGTCTTCGGCTACGACATCGACTTCGCCATGGATATTCGCAGAGGCGATGAGTTCGAACTGGTCTACGAAGAAAAAGTAGTTAACGGCAAGCGCGTCGACACCGGCAACATTCTCTCAGCACGCTTTACCAACCGCGGCAAAACCTTTACCGCCGTGCGTTACACCAACAAACAAGGCTCCACCAGCTACTACAACGCCAACGGCGAGAGCATGCGTAAAGCCTTCATCCGCACCCCCGTTGACTTCGCCCGCATCAGCTCGCGCTTTTCCAACGGCCGCCGCCACCCGATCCTCAATAAGATTCGCGCACACAAAGGCGTCGATTACGCCGCGCCGCGCGGAACACCAATCAAGGCTGCTGGTGATGGCAAGATTGTCCTCGCCGGACGCAAAGGCGGTTACGGCAATGCCGTTGTCCTGCAACACGGCAGTCGCTATCGCACGCTCTATGCACACATGCAGGGTTTCGCCAAAGGCATACGCACCGGCGGTAGCGTGAAGCAAGGACAAATCATCGGTTACATCGGCACCACCGGCCTTTCCACGGGTCCGCATCTGCATTATGAATTCCAGGTCAATGGCGTTCATGTCGACCCGCTGAGCCAGAAACTGCCCATGTCCGACCCGATCGCCAGTAGCGAGAAGGCTCGCTTCATGCAATTGAGCAAACCGCTGATGGCGAAGATGGATCAGGAAAGATCCACCCTGCTCGCCCTCAACAAGCGCTGATTGCGGTGCCGTATTACCTGGGGGTGATGTCTGGCACCAGTCTGGACGGTCTGGACATCGCCCTGATCGAACAGACCGACAAGACCACCCTCATCGCCACTCGCTACCTACCCATGCCGGCCGAGTTGCGCAACGAACTGCTGGCGTTGTGCTCGCCAGGCCCGGATGAATTGGCAAGGGCCGCCATGGCCGAACAGCGTTGGGTGCAACTGGCAGCGTATGGCATCAACGAACTGCTGGAGCAGAATCGGCTCAAGCCTGAGGCGATTCGCGCGATAGGCAGCCACGGTCAAACAGTACGCCATGAGCCCGCGCGCGGTTTCACCATCCAGATCGGTAATCCTGCCCTTCTTGCCGAACTCACCGGGATCTGCGTGATAAGTGACTTTCGCCGCCGCGACATCGCCGCCGGCGGACAAGGTGCTCCCTTGGTGCCGGCCTTTCATGAAGCCTTGTTCGATGACCAACGTAGCCGCCGAGCCGTGCTGAATATTGGCGGGTTCAGCAACCTTAGCCTGCTAACGCCCGGCCAGGCCGTACATGGCTTCGATTGCGGCCCGGGCAATGTCCTACTGGATGCCTGGATTCAACGCCAGCGCGGTGAAAGCTTCGACCGTGACGGCGCCTGGGCCGCCAGCGGGCAGGTGCAACCGCACTTGCTGCAAGCCCTGCAGAGCGACCCCTACTTCCAGACCCAGGGCCCCAAGAGTACCGGCCGCGAACTGTTCAACCTCACCTGGCTTGAACGGCATCTAAGCCGCCTGCCCGAGTACCCAGACGCGGATACTCAAGCGACGCTGCTAGAGTTGACTGCATCGAGCATTGTTGCCGCGCTGCAAAGCGCCCAGGCCCAGACCGAAGAACTGCTGGTCTGCGGTGGCGGCGCGAACAACCGCGCGTTAATGGCACGCCTGAGTGATCTGCTGCCTGGCTGCGCGGTCAACAGCACGGCGGCTCATGGCGTACCAGCGGACTGGGTGGAAGCCATGGCCTTCGCCTGGCTGGCACACTGCTGCCTGGAAGCTATTCCAGCTAACCGCCCCAGCGTCACGGGCGCCCGAGGACTAAGGGTACTGGGGGCGATCTATCCCGCCTGAGCACTGCCTTTTACAACCCCCTGAAACGACAACGCCGCGCACAAGGCGCGGCGTGAGCGTCGAGTCTCTGCTTACGATCAGATCGAAAAGGACGAACCGCAGCCACAGGTCGTGGTGGCATTCGGATTCTTGATCACAAAACGCGAGCCTTCCAGACCTTCCTGATAATCTACCTCGGCACCCGCCAGATACTGGAAGCTCATGGGGTCAACCACCAGGCTCACCCCCTCGCGCTCGACGATAGTGTCGTCATCGGCGACGTCTTCATCGAAAGTAAAGCCATACTGGAAGCCCGAACAACCGCCACCGGTCACGAATACACGTAACTTCAGGCGTGGGTTGCCTTCTTCATCGACCAGGCTCTTCACCTTGCTCGCGGCGCCCTGCGTGAATTGCAAAGCTGTAGGGGTGAAGGTTTCGACGCTCATGCTGACTATCTCCCGGCGCTAAGCGCCATACTGCGTTGGGCCCTGCATTATCCGCTTACCCTACAAAAGCGGTCAACTATTGTGCGTCGTCCAGTCGTTCTGGCAGTTCCAACGGGCGCGCGTGATCTTTCAGATGACACAAGCGCCCTTCGATCTGCGCGCCCATGGCCATCTCCATCAACCCGTAATAGAGGTCGCCGCGCACTCGCGCACGGGCGCCCAACTCCAGGTGCTCGCTGGCATGCACATCGCCGATCACCTCGCCGTCGATCACGATACGAGGCGCGCGGACTTCGCCCTCGACCAACCCTTCGACACTGATTCGCGCCATGCCGTCAGTGGCCAGCAAATTACCAGTCACGCGACCATCGACCTGCACCGCCCCCTGGAACTGTAAATCACCACTCAGCTCAGCCCCTGCGGCAATCAGGCTGGTCTTACCGGTAAAACGCTGTAGATCGGTTCTGCTTTTGTCTTTATTCCACATATACAACTGTCACTCTTCGTCGATCCATTTGAATGTACGCTCCAGCGGTTTCTCACCTTTGATTTCGGCGCGCACCTTGACCTGACGCGGTATAAAACCGTCAGGTAACTTCAGCTCGGCGAAGCGTCCAGCTTCGGGAATGGACTGGAAATGCTTGAACGCGAAGGAAATCACCTGATCATCCAGCTGATCAGGCAGCCCTTGGGTCAAGGCCGCCAACTCCAGACTGACCGGCGTGTCGCCCTGCACCCCTTCCACAGTCACCTGCAGTTTTCCCTCCAGGGGCTTCTCGTCCTTGCCCACCCGGCTGAGCAGCAGTTTGTAGCGAAATAGCTGCGGTGTGTCCGTGGCCTGCAACTCAAAGGCACGAATCCTCAGCCCCTTTCGTCGGCTCGCCGGCGCCAACACCCCTTTGTAGAAAGCCAAGTCCTGTTGTTGCTTGAATATCTGCTCCTCGAGCAGCTTGATGGTCAGGCGACTCTGCTCGTTAGCTTGCTGCGCGACTTTTTCGCCGCTGGAAACGACCGCCAGACGCTGGCGCAATTCTTCCAGCTCCTGCTCTTGCTCAGTCAGGCGCGCCTGCAGCGATTGCCGCTCCGCCACAACCACTTGCATAGTGCGCGCCTGCCACCAGCCTCCGGCATAGAACGCAACAGGAAGCGCCAGGCTCAACAGCAGTAGCGCCAAACGCATGCGCTTGGCGCCACGCGGGTCACTCGGCCGGACTTCCCAGCCGGCCATCAGGGCAACATGGCCGCATGCGCCAAGCCGAGACGTTCGTCGAGACCGAAGAGGATATTCATGTTCTGCAGCGCCTGCCCCGAGGCCCCCTTAACCAGATTGTCGATCACCGACAACACGACGACCAGGTCGCCACCTTGCGGGCGGTGCACGGCAATACGACAGACGTTGGCACCGCGCACGCTGCGGGTCTCGGGGTGACTGCCGGCCGGCATCACATCGACAAAAGGCTCCCGAGCATAACGCTGCTCGAACAACGCCTGCAGGTCGACCGTTCTGTCCGTCACGGTCGCATACAGGGTGGCGTGAATACCACGAATCATCGGCGTCAGATGTGGCACGAAGGTCAGACCTACCTCCGCACCGGCAGCCCGCCGCAAGCCCTGACGAATCTCCGGCAGATGACGGTGGCCCTTGACCCCATAGGCCTTCATGCTTTCGCCAGCCTCGCTGAACAGTGACCCTACGCTGGCACCACGTCCGGCGCCGCTGACCCCGGACTTGCAGTCGGCGATCAATTGCGCGGTATCGGCCAGGCCGGCTTCCAGCAGCGGGATCAGGCCCAGTTGCGCCGCTGTGGGGTAACATCCCGGCACCGCGATCAGCCGCGCAGTCTTGATCGCCTCGCGATTGACCTCGGGCAGACCATAGACCGCCTCAGGCAGCAGATCCGGGGCGCCGTGCGGCTGGCCATACCATTTCGCCCACTCTTCGGCGTCTTGCAGACGGAAGTCGGCGGACAGATCGATGACCTTGGTACCGGCCGCCAACAGCTCACCGGCCAAAGCGTGGGCCACCCCGTGCGGGGTGGCGAAGAACACCACATCGCAGGCGCCCAGGGTCGCCACATCCGGCACGCTGAACGCTAGGTCGGCGTAATGCCCGCGCAGGTTCGGATACATCTCATCGACGCGCAGGCCCGCTTCGGAGCGTGAAGTGATGACCTCGACGTGCGCCTGCGGATGCTGCGCCAACAGGCGCAGCAGCTCGACACCGGTGTAACCCGTGCCGCCAACGATCCCGACCTTGATCATCACTTGCCCCTTGAAAAAGCCATTGGAAAGCTGTCGATGATAAAGCCGCTGCGGCCAGGGGCCAACCGCCAGTGATGACGTATGCGGCATCGCCCACTACTATCGAGGCACTTTAATCGCGTGGAAATCGAATAATGCTCTACCTGTGGCTCAAAGCCCTGCACATCATCGCCATGGTCTGTTGGTTCGCCGGGCTGTTCTATCTGCCACGCCTGTTCGTCTATCACGCGATGAGTGACGACGAGACCAGCCGTCAGCGTTTCTGCGTGATGGAGCGCAAGCTGTATCGCGGCATCATGTTGCCGTCGATGCTCGCCACCCTGGTTTTCGGCATCTGGCTGCTCAGCCTCAACCCAAGCCTTTATCTCAGCCAGGGCTGGATGCACGCCAAACTCATCCTGGTGCTCCTACTGATCGGCTACCACCATGTCTGCGGCGCCCAGCTCAAGCGCTTCGCCCGTGGCGAAAACCAACGCAGTCACGTGTTCTACCGCTGGTTCAATGAAGCTCCGGTGCTCGCCCTGATCGCCATTGTCGTCCTGGTGATCGTTCGTCCGTTCTGACCCTGCCACACTCCTCAGCCGAAGGTGTCGCCATGTCCCTGCCCGCCCTGTTCGAACAACGTTTGCGTCTGCCAGTGGTTGCTGCCCCGATGTTCCTGGTATCCAACCCGCAGCTGGTATTGGCCTGTTGCCAAAGTGGCATCGTCGGCAGCTTTCCGGCGCTGAACCAGCGCGACAGCAGCGGCTTTAACGCTTGGCTGGACGAGATCGAAGCTGGACTTAGTCCCGAGGCGGCGCCCTACGCCGTTAACCTGATCGTGCATGGCAGTAACCCACGCCTGCAGGCGGATCTAGCGATCTGCGTAGAACACCGTGTGCCCATCGTCATCACCAGTCTCGGCGCGGTGAAGGAAGTGGTCGATGCGGTGCATAGCTACGGCGGCCTGGTGTTCCATGACGTGACCACCCGCCGCCATGCGGAGAAAGCGGCGGAAACCGGCGTCGATGGGTTGATCGCCGTGGCCGCAGGTGCCGGCGGGCATGCCGGCACCTGGAGTCCATTCGCGCTGATCGCCGAAATCCGCCAGTTTTTCGACAAAACCCTGCTGCTCGCCGGCTGCCTCAACCGTGGCCATGAGATTCTTGCCGCGCAGTTGCTCGGCGCCGACCTGGCTTACCTCGGCACACGCTTTATCGCCACGCAGGAAAACAATGCCACTACGGCTTACAAACAGATGATCGTCGATGCCAAAGCCGCCGATATCATTCACACCCCGGCAGTCTCCGGCGTACCGGCCAGCTTCATGCGCCGCAGCCTGGAGCTCGCCGGCTATGACCTGAAGCAGCTGCAAAACAAGGCCGAGGTCAATTACGGCGAGAAGCTCAAGCCGATCAGCGACGAGGCAAAAGCCTGGAAAACCGTGTGGTCGGCCGGCCAGGGCGTCGGCGCAATCGGCGACCTGCCAACGGTCGAGGCGCTGGTCGCGCGCCTGGATCGCGAATATCGCGCGGCACACAGCCAGGCCCAGCACCTGAAAAACTGCTGGCTACGCTGAAACTCGCAGCCTGTTCAGCCCAGACCCGGGAGGCTGCTCGACGGCGCCAACGCCCAGCCTGCCGCCACGCAGCCAGTAAATCTGTCCCCCGAGCAGTTTGTTTGGCAAGCGCCGTGCCCGCTAAGCTATCTTGATTATTCCTCCATGGCGCCGACAAGGAAGCCCGCATGACCCAAGCCCGTTTCAAGATTGTCTTCAATGGTGAACTGATGCCCGAAGTGGCCCTCGATACCGCCAAAGACAACCTTGCCCGACTGTTCAAGAGTGACCGCACGCGAATCAATAGCCTGTTCAGCGGCAGCACCTTCGCCCTCAAACGCGACCTGGGTGAAAGCGAGGCCGACCAGTATCTGGCGGCCTTGCAACGCGCTGGCGCCAACGCGCGCAAGGAGCCGGACCTGGCAGCCAGCCTAACCCTGGTGGAAACCGAAGAGCACAACCCCGTCGTAGCAGCCGACACGGTCAGTGGCGCTGAGATGACCTGCCCCAAGTGCGGGAAACAGCAAGCTAAAACAGCAGAATGCTCGGCATGCGGGATCATCATCGAGAAATACCTGGCTCGCCAAGCCTTGCTGGCCGAGAGCGCGCCGAGAGTTGCCTCGAACAACGTCAGCTCCAATACCCCCTATGCGCCGCCACAGGCCGCCGTCGGCGAGGCCGTGGCGGAAATCGGCGATCTCAAGGTGTTCTCCACCGATGGCCGGATCGGTCGCTTACGCTACCTGGCCTGGTCGCTGGTGCTGATGTTCGCCGCCAGCGGCGTCATGGCCGTAGTGGCCATCGCCGCCAGCATCTCCGAGGTACTCGGCGGCTTGCTCGGCATCGCGGTAGTGATCGGCATGCTGGTGGTCAGCGTGCAGATAGGCGCACAACGCCTGCATGACATCGGCTGGAGTGGCTGGCTGCTGCTGCTGAACATTGTGCCCATCATCAACAGCGTGTTCTGGTTGCTGATGCTAGTGATTCCCGGCACCCTTGGCGCCAACCGTTTCGGCCCACCGCAACCGGCCAACAGCACTGCGGTCAAGGTACTGGCCGGGTTGTTCCTGGCGTTGCTGCTCGGCGGCGTCCTGACCTTGTTTCTCGGCGGTTTTGCCATGCTCGGCTTGGCCTTGAGCGGCCTCGATCTCGGCGCGTTGGGCACACCCAGCAACTGACCGGTCACTGGGCCGCAGTCATTTACTTGCAGGCCCAGGCAACCCTCGGCCACCGCCGCGGTCGAAGCCGACCCGTCACGGAGAAACGCAATGCCCCGTTATGCCCTGATCACCGGTGCCTCAAGCGGTATAGGCCTGGCCCTGGCCGAAGCCCTGGCGCGCCAGGGGCGCAATGTAATTCTGGTGGCGCGCCAACGCCATGCACTGGAAAGCATCGCCTGTGAGCTGAGCCAGCGCTTTGGCGTAGAGGTACTGTTTCGGGTCTGCGACCTGAGCGAGCCGCTGCAGTTGTCCGGCTTACTGCATGAGCTGGAGCAAAGCGAACTGAGCATCGACTTGCTGGTGAACAACGCCGGGCTGGGCAACTCCGGCGCCTTTGTCGCGCAGGACTGGAAGCGCGAACAGCAACTGATCGAAGTCAACATCCTCGCCCTCGCCCGGCTCTGTCATAGCATCGGCACCATCATGGCGGGTCAAGGCCACGGGCAAATCCTCAATGTCGCCTCGGTAGCGGGCTTTCAGCCCGGCGCCTGGATGAGCAACTACTACGCGAGCAAGGCCTATGTATTGCACTTCTCCGAGGGGCTGCGTGAAGAGCTCAAGGAGTACGGCGTCAGCGTGTCGGTGCTGTGCCCCGGACCGACACGCAGCGCCTTCTTTCGCAACGCGCAGCTTGATAGCGCACCATTGGAAAGCAGCAAATTACTGATGAGCGCCGAGGAAGTGGCGCTCATCACGGTCAGAGCGCTGGAAAAGAAGCGCGCGATCATCATTCCCGGCTGGCGCAATCGGCTGATGTCCATGCTGCCGCGCTGGGCCCCACGCTGGCTGGTACGCAAAGCTGCAGCCAGGATCAATCGACGCTTTACCCGCGCGGATTGACCCTTGGCGGCTTAGCCATTGGCATTCACCGTGCGGCCGTCGGCCCAGCTGCGCAGGGCGTTGAGATTTTCTGCCATGACCACTGACAACGGCGCCGTGCTCTGGATGCTCTGCAGCAGCAAGGCCTGATCGACAGCCTTCTGCTGCGCCTGAGCGGCGTACAGCGCACTGACCACCACCTGCTCGATCTCCGCTCCGGAAAAACCCTCGCTGGCGTCCACCAACAGGCTCATATCGAAATCGCCGGGTTCCAGCTCGCGCCGGGCCAGGTGGATACGGAAGATATCCAGGCGCACCTCAGCATCCGGCAGGTCGACGAAGAACAGCTCATCGAAGCGTCCCTTGCGCACCAACTCGGGCGGCAGGCGTTCGATGACGTTGGCGGTGGCCACCATAAATACCGGCGCTTTGCGCTCGCTCATCCAGGTCAACAGGGTCCCCAGCACACGCTGACTGACCCCGCCGTCGTGCTCGCCACTGGCCAGGCCCTTCTCGATTTCGTCCATCCACAGCACGCAAGGCGCCATCTGCTCGGCCAACTTCAAGGCCTCGCGCAGGTTGCGTTCGGTCTCGCCGAAGAACTTGTTGTACAGGCAGGCGAAGTCCAAGCGCAGCAACGGCAAGCCCCACAGCCCAGCCACCGCCTTGGCCGCCAGACTCTTGCCACCGCCCTGCACCCCGACCAGCAGCACGCCCTTGGGCAAGTCGACGCCCTTGGCGTCGAGGAAAACCGCCTGACGCTCGGCCAGCCAGCGCTTCAAATTGTTCAGCCCGCCGACTTCGGCAAAACGTGCGGTGTCGTACTCGAAGCTCAACACCCCGTCCAGGTCGAGCAGCTGGAACTTGGTCTTGTTCAGCTCGGGCAGGTCTTCCTGAGTAATGGCGCCGTCATCGCAGATGACGTTGCGCGCCAAGGTGCGCGCCTCGGCATGGCTCAGACCGCGCAGGTTCTTCACCACCTGCTGCAAGGTGCGGTTATCGGTGCGCACGCGGGCGTTGTGGTTGCGCTCGCTCCAGTGACTGGCCTCCTCGCGAACGATGGCCAGCAGCTCGTCCTCAGAAGGCAAGGCCAAGCTGAAGCGCGCGGCATAACGCTGCACGTCTGGCGGCAGCTTGCAGGCGTAGGACACCAGCACCAGCGTCGGCTTGTGCGGGCTGGTGCACATGGCAATCTCCTTGAGCAGGCGCACCAGCCTGGGGTTGTCGTCGAGAAAGGGATGCAGGTCGCACATGACGTAGAGATTCGCCAGCGGATCGGCCTTGATCAACCGTAGGGCGGCCTCCGGCTCCTGAGTCTGACCATCGCCCAGCGGTTCTCCGCCAAAGCCGAGGCGCTGCAAACCCTCGGTCACCGACCAGGTATGCAAGCCGAGTCCGCGCTTGACCGCCAAGCCGGTAAGGGTTTCCAGCACCCGGGGTTCGTCCCAGGATTCGACAAGGACCAGCTTGACCTTGGAGTCGAGCACCAGGCCCAGGTCATGAATATCGTTTTTCACGCAAACTCCTTGTACGTGCGTCACCACTGGCCGGGACAAACACCCACCGTTAAACTCGAATTTCTTTCAACAGGCCGGGAGACTGTCCATGGACTGTCTGTTCTGCAGAATCGTCGCCGGTGAAATACCCGCGCGCAAGCTTTATGAAGACGACCAAGTGTTTGCCTTTCACGATATTGGCCCGCAGGCGCCCGTGCACTTTCTGGTCATCCCGAAAAAACATATCCCCACGCTGAACGATCTCACTGAAGAGGACAAAGCCCTGACCGGACACATGCTCTTCACCGCGCAACGCCTGGCCAACGAGCTCGGCTGCGAGGCCGGCTTCCGCGTGGTGATGAATTGCAATGATCAAGGCGGGCAAACCGTCCACCACATTCATATGCATGTACTCGGTCAGCGCCAGATGACCTGGCCACCGGGTTAATCGAAAACATTACCGGACTGGCCGGCCACCCGGAAGCTGGACGATATACCCCACAGGCTTGGCTGATAGCGAGGCAAAACGCCTCAGACCTGGCTCAAGCCTATGCTCGACGATTGGAGTAAACTGGGCCGCGTTGCTCACGCCGGAGGTTCCATGGCCAACGAACGCCTTTACTCACCCATCGACCGCCTGTTGCTGCAAGCCGATGTGGCACTGCGCACCCTGCTGCCCTTCAGCGGCCAACCCAGCCGCCCTTCGCCGGCCATTGTGCAGCCTGAAGCCGAACTGGATGAGCAGGTAGCGCAGCACGTTGCCGGCCTGATGCGCATCAACCACACGGGCGAGGTATGCGCCCAGGCGCTGTACCAGGGACAAGCGCTGACCGCCAAGCTACCCGCGGTACGCAGCGCCATGGAGCACGCCGCCGACGAGGAGGTCGATCATCTGGCCTGGTGCGAACAGCGCATCCGTCAGCTCGGCAGCCACCCCAGCGTGCTCAATCCACTGTTCTATGGCTTGTCATTTGGCGTGGGCGCGGTCGCCGGCTTGATCAGCGACAAGGTCAGCCTGGGCTTCGTCGCCGCCACCGAAGACCAGGTGGTCAAACACCTCGACGAACACTTGCAGCAGATCCCGCCCAGCGACGAAAAGTCCCGGGCAATTCTCGAGCAGATGCGCGAAGACGAGGCCCTGCACGCCACCAGCGCCCTGGAAGCCGGCGGCCTACGTTTCCCGTTGCCGGTTAAATTCGGCATGAGCCTGGTCGCCAAGGTCATGACCACAAGCACCTACCGCATCTAAATCCAGCGGACAGCAAAAAGGGGCGCTTGAGGCGCCCCTTCTTATTGTCAGCTTCAGCAAGCACAACTGCTTGGCGTCTGGATCAACGCGGCATATTGCGCGCGTAAAAGATCTCCAGCATCTCGTGGCGCACGCGCTCTTCCACCTGAGCGCGCTGCTCAGGGGTCAGATTGTTGGTGGCATCGCCGAACAGGTAGCTGTCCAGTTCGAAGTCCTTGAGCAACATCTTGGTGTGGAACAGGTTCTCCTGATACACATTGACGTCGGTCATCTGGTACGACGCCTGGGTATCGTCGGAGAGGTAGTTCTGAATCGAATTGATCTCATGGTCGATGAAGTGCTTCTTGCCTTCCACGTCACGGGTGAATCCGCGCACGCGATAATCGACGGTGACGATGTCCGAATCGAACTGATGAATCAGGTAGTTCAACGCCTTGAGCGGAGAAATCACCCCGCAGGTCGACACGTCGATGTCCACACGGAAGGTAGCGATGCCATCCACCGGATGAATCTCCGGATAGGTGTGCACGGTGATGTGGCTCTTATCCAGATGGGCGAGAATGGTCTCGGGCAACGGGCCTGGCGACTCCTCAATCTGACTTTCCGTCGGGTCAACCGGCTGCTCGGAAATCAAAATGGTCACGCTGGCGCCTTGCGGGTCGTAATCCTGCCGGGCGATGTTGAGGATATTAGCGCCGATAATGTCGACAACATCCGTGAGAATCTGGGTCAGGCGCTCGGCATCGTACTCTTCGTCGATGTACTGCACATAGGCCTGCTGGTCTTCCGCGGTTTCCGCGTAGCAGATGTCATAGATGTTGAAGCTCAAGGTCTTCGTCAGGTTGTTGAACCCGTGGAGCCTGAGTTTGCTTTTCATCACCGTTGAAACTCTCTATATGGATGCGGCCTGACCGCGTGATCGAGCATGCCCGTCAGATGCGCAGTGCGCTCCTGCGTAGGACGATGAACACCTCTTCGCATTGGCGATTTTGATTGCTTGCATGGCGCGCAAAGCGCCCCGAAAAAAGGCGCGGCTATCCAGGTGACGCGCACCGGCCGCCAGGGTGTGGCCAATGCAACTGCTCAAAGGATTTCAGCCCAGTTCGATGATTTCATAGTCGTGACTGATCTCGACCCCTGCGCGGCCGAGCATGATCGAAGCCGAGCAGTACTTCTCTGCCGACAGCTCCACCGCACGCTTGACCTGCGCCTCTTTCAAACCACGGCCCTTGACCACGAAGTGCAGGTGGATTTTGGTAAACACCTTGGGCTCTTCACTGGCGCGCTCGGCCTCCAGAAATGCTTCACAGCTCTCTACCGGCTGTCGGGATTTTTTCAGGATGCTGACCACATCGAAGTTGCTGCAACCGCCAAGGCCGATCAGCAGCATTTCCATGGGGCGCACACCCAGGTTACGCCCACCGCTCTCCGGCGGACCATCCATCACTACCGCGTGGCCGCTGCCCGACTCGCCGAGAAACAGGGCTTCGCCGGCCCACTGAATGCGCGCTTTCATTACCAAGCCTCCGCTGTTAAAAAGGGACGCAGCTTACCACAGCGCTTTTTGTTGCCAGGCTACAGCTGATAACCTGAAAGTTCCTTGGCAAGGTGTTATCCAGGTCGCAAAATCGCCCCCCATCACTGACCCTCTGTTAAGCTGGCGCCGGATTACTGGCACACTTAGCCGGATAACTAATAAAAAACTTGCCTGTCGGACAAAGGCTCATCTTTTATATTCGGGAATCGGGCATGGTCGCTATTACCCTCACACCTAAAATCAAGAATCTCGACAAACTCCTCGCACACTGTCACCGCCGCCGCTATACGGCGAAAAGTACCATCATCTATGCGGGCGATCGTTGCGAAACCCTGTTCTTCATCGTCAAAGGCTCGGTCACCATCCTGATCGAAGATGACGATGGTCGTGAAATGATCATCGCCTACCTCAACCCCGGAGACTTTTTCGGCGAGATGGGCCTGTTCGAAAAAGAAGGTGCGGAGAAAGAGCGCAGCGCCTGGGTACGGGCGAAAACCGAATGCGAAGTCGCTGAGCTCAGTTACGCCAAATTCCGTGAGCTGACCCAGCAAGACCCGGACATCCTCTATGCCCTGGGTAGCCAGATGGCCGAGCGCCTGCGCAACACCACGCGCAAGGTCGGCGACCTGGCTTTCCTCGACGTCACTGGGCGTGTAGCGCGCACCCTGCTCGACCTGTGCAAGCAACCCGACGCCATGACCCACCCGGACGGCATGCAGATCAAGATCACTCGCCAGGAAATCGGCCGCATCGTCGGCTGCTCGCGAGAGATGGTCGGTCGCGTATTGAAGACCCTGGAAGAGCAGGAATTGGTCTACGTCAAAGGCAAAACCATGGTGGTGTTCGGCACCCGCTGAATTCTTCAGATCTAAAAAAACCGGCGCATGTGCCGGTTTTTTATTCAACTTATTCAGGCTGGTCAGTCGACATCCAGACCGCTGACCACCCGCTTGCCTCCGGGAAAGAACAGGCGCTCCAGCTCGGCGCCGGGATTTTCCGCGCGCATAAACGCCTCGCCGACCAGAAAGGCGTAGACCTCACTGATTTCCATCAACTCGACATCGGCGCGATTGAGGATGCCACTCTCGGTCACCACCAGACGGTCGCGCGGAATCCGCGGCAACAGGTCCAGGGTAGTTTCCAGGCTCACCTCGAAGCTGTGCAGGTTGCGGTTGTTGATCCCCACCAGCGGCGTATCCAGGGTATTCAGCGCGCGATCCAGTTCATCGCCATCGTGCACTTCCACCAGCACATCGAGATCGTGAGCCTTGGCGGTCGCCGCCAGCTCGGCCATCTGCGCATCGGACAGGGCCGAGACGATCAGCAACACGCAGTCCGCGCCCAAGGCACGGGCCTCGACGATCTGGTACGGGTCGATCATGAAGTCCTTGCGAATCACCGGCAGCGAGCAGGCGCTGCGGGCCTCCTGCAAATAACGGTCAGCGCCCTGAAAGAAATCCACATCGGTCAGCACCGAGAGGCAGGTCGCCCCCCCGGCCTGGTAACTCTGAGCCAGCTCCGCCGGCACGAACTGCTCGCGCAGCACGCCTTTGCTTGGTGAGGCCTTCTTGATCTCGGCAATCACCGCCGGCTGCTTGCGCTTGGCCTGGGCCAGCAAGGCCTGGGCGAAGCCACGGGGCGCATCGGCGGCCCGCGCTTGCTGTTCGACCTCGGCGAGGCTGACCAGGGCGCGGCGTGCGGCCACTTCTTCGGCCTTGCGGGCGAGAATCTTTTCCAGAACGGTCGGCAGGCTCACCCTTCATTCTCCTGTTTGAACACTGCGGTGAAGGACACCAGCTCCTGCAGCTTTTCCCAGGCCAGGCCGGTGTGCAGTGCATCGTGGGCCATGTCCATGCCTTGCTGGAGACTGCTGGCCAGATCGGCAGCATAGAGCGCGGCGCCGGCGTTGAGCACGATCATGTCGACGGCTTTCTGCCCGGCCTCGGTCTTGCGCCGACCCAGCGCGTCGCGAATCAGCGCCAGGGACTCGGCGGGGGTTTCCACGGTAAGCCCGATCAGGCTCTGGCTCTTGATGCCAAAGTCTTCCGGCTGGATACGGTACTCGCTGACCACGCCACCTTTCAGCTCGGCCACATAGGTCGGCGCAGCCAGGCTGATCTCATCCAGGCCATCATGGGCATGCACCACCAGCACGTGCTCACTGCCCAAGCGTTGCAACACTTCGGCCAGCGGCCGGCACAGCGCCTGGCTGAACACTCCGATCACCTGGTGCTTGACCCCGGCCGGATTGGTCATCGGCCCGAGCATATTGAAAATAGTCCGTAGCCCCAACTCACGACGCGGGCCAATGGCATGCTTCATCGCGCCGTGATGGGCCGGGGCGAACATGAAACCGACACCGACGCTCTCCACGCAACGCGCGACCTGCGCCGGCGTCAGGCTGAGGTAAACCCCGGCCGCCTCCAACAGATCGGCACTGCCGCTCTTGCCGGAGACCGCACGATTGCCGTGCTTGGCCACCTTGCCGCCGGCCGCCGCGACGACGAAGGCCGCCGCCGTGGAGACGTTGAAGATGTTCATGCCATCGCCGCCGGTACCGCAGGTGTCGACCAGGCGCTCGGCGTCGATCTGCACCGGTGAGGCCAGCTCGCGCATCAGCTTGGCTGCACCGGTGATCTCGTCGATGGTCTCGCTCTTCATGCGCAGGCCCATGAGGAAGGCGCCGATCTGCGCGTCGCTGCACTGCCCGGTCATGATCTCGCGCATCACGTCCTGCATTTCCTCGGTACTGAGATCGAGCTGACCGACCACCCGATTGAGGGCTTCCTTGATGTTCATTGGCGCACGCCTCCGTGTTGGTTGAGGAAATTGGCAAACAGCTCGTGACCCTGCTCGGTGAGAATAGACTCGGGGTGAAACTGCACACCTTCGATGTTCAGGGCCTTGTGGCGCAGGCCCATGATTTCATCGAGCGAGCCGTCGTCCAGCTGAGTCCAGGCCGTGACCTCCAGACAGCCCGGCAGGGTTTCGCGCTTGACCACCAGCGAATGATAGCGGGTCACCGTCAGCGGCTTGTTGAGCCCGGCGAAAACGCCCAGGTCCTGGTGAAACACCGGACTTGTCTTGCCGTGCATCACCTGACGCGCGCGCACCACATCGCCGCCGAAGGCCTGGCCGATGCTCTGGTGGCCCAGGCAGACGCCGAGAATCGGCAGCTTGCCGGCAAAATGAGCAATCACCGCCAGCGACACCCCGGCCTCGGTCGGCGTGCAGGGGCCCGGGGAAACGACGATGCGCTCGGGCTTTAGCGCCTCGATCTCGGCGACGCTCAGTTCGTCGTTGCGAATCACCTTGACCTCGGCACCCAGTTCGCCGAGGTACTGCACCACGTTGTAGGTAAAGGAGTCGTAATTATCGATCATCAGCAGCATGGCAGGACTCCTTAGTTCTTGGTCTGGACAGGGGCGGTTTGTTCGGCGAGCGCCACGGCGCGGAACATGGCGCGGCGCTTGTTCAGCGTCTCCTCCCACTCCAGCGCCGGCACCGAGTCGGCGACTATGCCGGCGCCGGCCTGCACGTGCAGCTCGCCGTCCTTGATCACCGCGGTGCGAATGGCGATGGCCGTGTCCATATTGCCGTTCCAGGCCAAATAGCCGACCGCGCCGCCATAGACGCCACGCTTGACCGGCTCAAGCTCATCGATGATTTCCATGGCGCGGATCTTCGGCGCGCCGGACAGCGTGCCGGCCGGCAGGATGGCGCGCAAAGCATCCATGGCGCTCAGGCCGTCCTTGAGCTGACCGGTGACGTTGGAGACGATGTGCATGACGTTGGAATAACGCTCGATCACCATTTTCTCGGTGAGCTTGACGCTGCCGGTGCTCGACACGCGACCGACATCGTTGCGCCCCAGGTCGATCAGCATCAGGTGTTCGGCGAGCTCCTTGGCGTCCGAGAGCAGGTCCTGCTCCAACGCCACATCGGCCGCTTCATTGGCGCCGCGCGGGCGGGTGCCGGCGATCGGCCGCACCGTCACCAGGTTGTCCTCCACGCGCACCAGCACCTCCGGCGAGCTGCCCACCACATGGAAGTCGCCAAAATTGAAGAAGTACATATAGGGCGTCGGATTAATGCAGCGCAGCGCGCGATACAAATCGATCGGCGCGGCCTTGAAGGGAATCGACATGCGTTGGGAGATCACCACCTGCATGCAGTCTCCCGCCAGGATGTACTCCTTGATGGCATTCACCGAACGCTCATAGTCGTCACGGCTGAAGCTGGAGCGGAATGCCGGCTCGGCAGCCGACGCGGCATTCAAATCGACCCCCAGGCGCGGAGTGATCGGCTGGCGCAGCTTGCTCAGGATGTTTTGCAGATGTTCCAGCCCGTTCTCAAGCGCGTTGGTTTCGGCCGGGTCGGCGAGCACGATGGCGTGCATTTTGCCGGCCAGGTTGTCGAACACCACCACGGCATCCGAGACCATCAGCAGAATGTCTGGAGTGTCCAGTGGATCGGGATTAGGGCAGGCGCCCAGACGCTTCTCCACATAACGCACGCTGTCGTAACCGAAGTAGCCCACCAGCCCGCCATTGAAGCGCGGCAGCCCCGGCAGGGTCGGCACCTTGTAGCGCCCCTTGAACTGCTCGACGAAGTCCAGTGGGTCCGCGCACTCGTGGCGCTCCACTTCGACACCATCGACGCTGATACTGACGCTATGGCCGTAGGCGCGCAGCACGGTGCGGGCTGGTAGGCCGATAATCGAGTAACGCCCCCACTTCTCGCCGCCCTGCACGGACTCCAGCAAGTAGGTGTTGGCCTGATCGGCCAGTTTCAGGTAGATCGACAACGGCGTGTCGAAGTCGACCAGGGTTTCACAGGCAAGGGGGATGCGGTTATAGCCGGCAGCGGCCAAACGCAGGAATTCTTCGCGGATCATGATCAGCCTCGTGGCTTGAGGGTAAAACGGTCGTGTGCAAACCTGCCGACTAAGCGGCCAAGATCAGTTCAGAGGCGCCAGCGCCAACGGGCCAGAGACTTGATGATTTTCATCCCAGCTCGTGCGAGCCAGTGTTTGCAGGTAACCACCACGGGGGGATCTCTTGGGCGGGAGTAAAGACTGGCCACACTAGCGTAGCCGCCGAGGCGAATCAACCCGCCGAACTTGCTCTCAGGCCAACTGCCGCCCTGTTTCCTCAATGGTGGCGAGCCCGCGCAAGCATCGCCTGCAGGCTCCTGCTTACTCTGTAGCCAACAATAACTCTCGTAGGTCGTCGATCACTCGCGCCGGCGCCTCTTCGGCGATTGGCCGGCCGTGGTTGTAACCATAACTGAGCGCCACACAGGGCACGCCCGCCGCCTTGGCCGCCAGCACGTCGTTGCGCGAGTCGCCGACAAACAATGCCTGCCGCGCCTCGACCTGGGCCAGCCGCAGGATATGCAGCAAGGCTGCCGGATCGGGCTTCTGCTGCGGCAGCGTATCGCCGCCGACAATCCAGCGGAAATAGCCACCCAGTCCTTTCTCATCCAACAACGGGGCGACGAAGCGCTCCGGCTTATTGGTGACGATGGCCAGTGCAATACCCTGCTCGGTTAGCCAGCCGAGCATGTCCTTCACCCCGGGATAGACACGGGTCAGGGCATGGCTCTCGGCGTAGGCCTGCATAAACAGCTGCAGCGCCTCGGCCGCGTCCGCCTCGGCGATATGCGCGTGCTGCAGGCCACCGGCCAGGGCGCGGCGCACCAACACGCTGGCGCCATTGCCGACCCAGTCGCGCACTCGCTCGACGCCTGCCGGCGCCCGGCCAAGGCCGAGCAGCACCTTATCCACGGCGGCGGCGAGATCCGGCACCGAGTCCACCAGGGTACCGTCCAGGTCGAACATCACCAGGCGCGGCAACTGGCCAGCAAACAGCTCGCGCAACTGCATCAGCCGCGCACCTGCGCCAGCTCGGCGCGCATCGCCTCGATCACCTCGCGGTAGTTCGGCTGGTTGAAGATCGCCGAACCGGCGACAAAGGTATCGGCGCCGGCCGTGGCGATCTCGCGGATGTTCTGCACATTGACCCCGCCATCGATCTCCAGGCGGATATCGCGGCCACTGGCATCGATCAGCGCACGCGCCTCGCGCAACTTATCGAGCGTGCCGGGGATGAACTTCTGCCCGCCGAAGCCCGGGTTGACGCTCATCAACAGGATCATGTCGACCTTGTCCATCACGTACTTGAGCACGTCCAGCGGGGTCGCCGGATTGAACACCAGGCCGGCCTTGCAGCCGCCGGCACGGATCAGTTGCAGCGAGCGATCGACATGTTCGGACGCTTCCGGGTGGAAGGTTATGTAGCTGGCGCCAGCCTCGATGAAATCGCCGATCAGTCGATCCACCGGCTTGACCATCAGGTGGGCATCGATCGGAGCGGTGATGCCGTATTTGCGCAGCGCCGTGCAGACCATCGGGCCGATGGTCAAGTTGGGCACGTAATGGTTGTCCATCACATCGAAGTGGACGATATCGGCGCCGGCAGCGAGGACGTTATCCACTTCCTCGCCCAGGCGAGCGAAGTCGGCGGAAAGGATCGACGGGGCGATGGCGAAGGGTTGCATGGCGCACCTCGGGAGCATTCACGGAAGGCGCGCAGTGTACCAGCCCAGAGCAAGGCTCGGCATGGCCGGAGACGCCTGACAAAACAACCGCAAAACCGCTAGGCTGCGAGCACGATTGCCGCCCGGAGAAGTGCTATGCCCTCGCACCATGCCCCCCTTGCCCTGTGCCTGCTGTTGCTCGGCGCGCAGGCTTATGCCGAAGGCGAGGTGCCCCCGAGTAGCGCGCCTGTCAGCACAGCTTTGCCCGCAGTTGAGCGCGCAAAGCTGGCGGAGCGCAGCCAGGCCGACGCCAGCGCACTCGAGCGCCAGCTACAAGATAAACAGCAGCAGCAACTCAAGACCGCCGATGACAGCTTTTTGGCCCTCTGGCTACCCGCCAACGTCGGCGAACCAAGCGGCGCGGTGATTCTCCTGCCCGGCGACGATGAGAGCGCCGACTGGCCACAAAGCATCGGACCACTGCGGCGCAAGTTACCGGATGCCGGGTGGCACAGCCTGAGCCTGAGCTTGCCCGACCCTCAGGGTGAGAGCCTGCCCTTGCGCAGCGCCTCCACCGACGCCAACGTCAACGCCGCCCCTGCCAGACAGCCAATAGCAGCCCAAACAGACGAGAGCACCGGCGAGCCTGACCCGACTGAGGCCGCCGACGAACCGCCAGTCGACGATCAGGCGTTGCCCGCCAGTACTGATCTTGAAACCGCTCGCGAAGCCCAGCGCAAGACCCACGCAGAGCGCGTCCTGACGCGCATCGAAGCCGGCATCGCCTTCGCCCAACAGCAACAGGCGAAGACCATCGTCCTGCTCGGCCATGGCAGTGGCGCTTATTGGGCGGCACGCTTTCTGGCCGAACGCCAGCCAACGGAGGTGCAGAACCTGCTGCTGGTCGCCGCCGAACTGCCCGACGGATTCAGCCCGGCGCTGGATGAACTCATCCCCGGCCTGAAGCTGGCCACCGGCGATTTCTACTACCAAGAGCAGAACAGCGATCGCAATGCCGCGCTCAAGCGCATGCAGACGAGCAAGCGACAAAAGCACCCGGCCTACACTCAGATCGCCATGCAGGCGCTACCCGGTAATCCGCCAGCGGAGCAGGAACAGTTGTATCGGCGCATCCGCGGCTGGCTCAACCAGCACCTGCACGCCAGCGCACAGTAGCTAATCGCCCCGACGGCAGGCCTGCCTGGCGCCTAGCGAAAACCGTGGCGCTGGCGGATCAGCTCGTAGGCCCGGTGCAGCTCGCCGGTTTTTTCCGTGGCTTCGCGCACCCGCTCGGGGCCTGCGCCACTGCCGGTCAGCTTGTCGGGATGGTGACGACTCAACAACCGTCGATAAGCGCGCTTGATCTGCAGTGGTTCGCTATCGGCCGCGACCCCGAGCAAACGCAGCGCGTCCTGATAGCTACCACCGGCCGAGGCCAACGGGCCTTGCCTCGGCGCGTAGGCCGCACTCAGCGCCTCCTGGGTCGCAGCGGGGACATTCAGCCACTTGCCCCACAACAGAATGAGCTCGCGCTCGGTTCGCGACACCCGACCATCCACCCAGGCCATCCGCCAGCACGCGCGCAACAAGGCTTCACCGCGCACCGTCTGATGACGCAGCGGCGCGCGCAGACTGTCACGCCCGGTCTTGCCGCGCGCAAACGCCTCGATGGCCCGTCGCTGCGCCACCTCATCCAGCCCCAGGCGCTGCATCTCGGCCCGCGCCTGCTGAATATGTGCATGCAGCACCCGGCCATCGCACTTGGCCAAACGGCCAAGCAGAAGAAACAACACCTCCTCATCGCCGGGTATTGCCCGCCCCCCCAGCCGCTCACGCAGCGCGGCCCAACTGCTCAAGCGCAGACGGCGATCCAGCACCTGACCGAGCAGACCACCGAGCAATGCCCCGGGAATACTGGCCACGGCCAGACCGGCAAATGCACCGAGCAATGTCGCCGGCCAGAGCACGTCAATCCCCCTGCGCGAGCAAACGCTCTACTTCAGCCAGGCGCTCATGGGTGCCAACATCGACCCAACGCCCACTAAAGGTCTCGCCACTTACCTGCCCTTCGCGCATGGCAGTGCGCAACAGCGGCGCCAGCTTGAACGCACCGGGCTGGCAGCCGGCGAACAGCGCTGGCGAGAGCAGCGCGATGCCGCTGTAGGTCAGGCTCGGTTGATCGACGACGGCATCACTCACTCGACCTTGATCCAGGCAGAAATCACCCGACTGGTGATGCGCCGGGTTGGCCACCAGCACCAGGTGAGCCAGCCCGCTCAGCGGCTTATCCAGCACGGCAAAGGGGTAGTCGGTAAAAATATCGCCGTTGACCACCAGAAAGGGTTCATCGCCGAGCAAGGGCAATGCCCGAAAAATCCCGCCCCCGGTTTCCAGCGGCTCACCCTCGGCCGAGTAGCGGATGCTCACGCCGAAGCGCCCGCCGTCGCCGAGGTAGTCCTCGATCTGCTGCCCGAGCCAGGCATGGTTGATCACCAATGCGCGGATACCCGCGGCGGCCAGGGCACGCACGTGGTACTCGATCAGCGGCACGCCGGCGGCCTGCACTAACGGCTTTGGCGTATGCAAGGTCAAGGGGCGCAGGCGCTCACCTTTGCCGGCGGCGAGAATCATCGCCTTCATACGGATGCCGTCTCGACCTGTCGCAAGCTCACCAGCAACTCGCCCAACTCGGCCAACTCGGGTCGGCGCGCCAGCACGGCGTCGATATACGCGAAGAAACGTGGCACGTCGCCGAGGTACCTGGGTTTGCCATCACGGTGACAAATACGCGCAAAAATACCGATCACCTTGAGGTGGCGCTGCACCCCCATCAAATCACTGGCGCGCAGAAAGTCGTCCAGCTCCGCCTGCACCGGAATACCCGTGGCACGCGCCTGCCGCCAATAGGCTTCCAGCCAGTCGCGCACCCGCGCCTCCGGCCAGCTGAGAAAGGCATCCTTGAACAGGCAGGTCACGTCATAGCTGACCGGTCCGTAGACCGCATCCTGAAAATCCAGCACCCCCGGATTCGGCTCGCTGAGCATCAGGTTGCGCGGCATGTAATCGCGATGCACCACGACCTTGGGTTGCGCTAGCGCGCTGGCGATCAACAGGTTACTGATGCGCTGCCAGGCAGCCTGTTGCGCAGCATCCAGTTCGATGCCCAGGTGATGTTGCACGTACCACTCGGGAAACAGCTGCAACTCGCGGCGCAGCAAGGCGTCGTCATAGCTCGGCAATCCCGCCTCCATCGGTAACCGCTGAAACGCCAACAACGCCTCCAGTGCATCGGCGAACAGCGGGCCGGCGTTATCCGCATCGATCACGTCCAGATAGGTTTGCCGGCCCAAATCACTCAGCAATAGAAAGCCGCGTTCGACATCGGCCGCGAGTACCTGCGGCACGCTCACCCCGGCTCCAGCCAACAGCGCCGCAACCTTAACGAAGGGCCGACAGTCCTCCTGCGGCGGTGGCGCATCCATCACGATCAGGCTGCGTCCGGCACCTTGCCAGCGGAAATAACGACGAAAGCTGGCGTCGCTGCTGGCCGACGTCAACGTGGCAGCGGGCACTTCACCCCAGCCTTGCGCGGCGAACAGCGTCGGCAGCTGCCGATCGAGCCAATCGTTCAGGAGTTGCAGGCGTACATCTTCATCAGGCATTACAAGGGTCTCCACGGCGCTAGCCGTTGCGCGGGTCATGCTTTATTATCCAGCATCTTTTTCAGCCCATCGAGAGGCGTGCGGCCCCTGGGCCGATAGCGCGCAGGAAGCCCGGAAAAATAAGATGGCAGTAAAATACCCCGCGTTCCGTAAAAAATTCCCACTTCTGGTCACTGGCAGCCTTCTTGCCATACAGCCTGTCGCTGGCCAATTCGCCATAGCTGCCGAGCAGTATGACTGCCAAGCGTCGGCTTCCGGTAGCTGGGCATGCGCGCCAAAAGCCAGCAGTGCTGCTGTGCCGGCACGCCCGGTGCACAGTGGCTCCGCCGTCAGCGCCGGCACCTCCGCAGACAAGAGGGGAGAGAGCAAAGCCTCCACCGCCACCCTAGTCACGCAAAGCGGCGGCAAGGCCCTGGCCTCGCGCAGCGCCGACTACAGCCATCTGGACTGGGTGCCGCGCGAGCAACTGAGCGCCGCGCAGCTGGCCGAAACCGGCCCTTACTGCGCCGGCGCTTACGTTGAGCCGAAGCGCCCGGGCATGGGCGACACAACGCCGATGAGCGAAGCGCCGCTGTTCGTTTCCGCCAAAGCCTCGCGCTACGAGCAGGAACAACAGGTCGCGACCCTGGCTGGCGATGTGGTTCTGCGCCAATCGAGCCTGCAGGTCGAGGCCGACGAGGCCCGCCTGCTTCAAGCCGAAAATCGTGGCGAGCTGATTGGTAATGTTCGTCTGCGTGACGATGGCGCGCTGGTGGTCGGCGACCGTGCCGAGCTGCAACTGGACAACGGCGAAGCCAAGATCGATAACGCCGAGTATGTCCTGCACAAAGGCCATGTACGCGGCAGCGCGCTCTACGCCAAACGTGAAGAGACGGCGATTATCCGCCTGAAAGACGGCACCTATACCAGCTGCGAGCCCGGCAGCAACGCCTGGCACCTGAAAGGCAACAACGTCACCCTGAATCCCGCCACCGGTTTTGGCACCGCGACCAACGTCACCCTGCGGGTCAAGGATTTCCCGGTTTTCTACACGCCGTATATCCACTTTCCGATTGATGATCGGCGCCAGTCCGGCTTCTTGCCGCCGAGCATCAGCAGCTCCGGCAATAACGGCCTGACGCTGCAGACGCCCTATTATTTCAATCTGGCGCCGAACTACGACGCCACGCTCTACCCGACATACATGAGCGACCGCGGCCTGCTCACCGAAGGCGAAATGCGCTACCTGACCAAGAGCAGCGAAGGTCAGCTGGGCGCCGGCTACATCAGCGACAGCAACG
This sequence comes from Pseudomonas sp. SJZ079, assembly GCF_007993865.1. Lineage (GTDB taxonomy): Bacteria > Pseudomonadota > Gammaproteobacteria > Pseudomonadales > Pseudomonadaceae > Aquipseudomonas. The sequence continues at coordinate 26,043 of NZ_VIUH01000015.1, forward strand.
ACGACCGCAAGCTGCAATCGGAGTCCAAGCAGCAGCGCTGGCTCTATAGCTGGCAGCACAAGCAGGGCCTAGACTCGCGCCTGCTGGCCGAAGTCGACTACACCGACATCAGCGATCCGTATTATTTTCAGGACCTGAGCACCGACCTCGGTATCGACAACACGACCTATGTCAATCAGCGCGGCACCCTGACCTATCGTGGCGACGGCTACACCGCCCGCCTGAATGCACACGCTTACGAGCTGGCCAACATCACCGATATCACCCCGTACAACCGTTTGCCACAGATCACCCTGGATGGCGCGCTGCCGTTTCACCCGGGCGGCCTGGACTTCAGCTACGGCAGCGAATTGGTGCGCTTCGATCGCGACCTGCGCTCGGGTCTGTTCAGCGATGAAAATGGCATTACAACCCCTTGGTACGACACGAACTTGCAGGGCCTGGCTCGCGCCAACGGCAATCGCCTGCACCTGGAGCCGGCCGCCAGCCTGCCGCTGGATTGGAGCTGGGGCTTCGTCAAGCCGCAGGTCAAGTTCCTGCAGACCAACTATGACCTGAGCCTCGACCAGCAAGGCAAAAACACTCTGCTGGCCGAGCAGGAGTTCAGTTCCAGTCAAAGCCGCAGCCTGGCCATGTACAGCGTCGACAGCGGCCTGTACTTCGACCGCAACACCCAGTGGTTCGGCAAAGACTTCCGCCAGACCCTGGAACCGCGCCTGTTCTACCTCTATGTACCCGAGGAAGACCAGACCGACATTCCGGTCTTCGACTCCGGCGAATACACCTTCAACTATGCGTCGCTGTTCCGCGAGAACCGCTTCTCCGGCAAGGATCGCATCGGCGACGAAAACAAACTGTCACTGGGTGTCACCAACCGCTGGATCGAAAGCAACGGTTTCGAACGGCAGCGCTTCAGCATCGGCCAGGCCTTCTATTTCAAAGACCGCAAGGTGCAACTGCCAGGCATCGAGGCAAGCACCCGTGTCGATGCGCAATCATCCGTATCGCCTTACGCCTTGGAATATCTGTACCGCTTCAACCGTGACTGGCGCCTGTCCGCGGACTTCAACTGGGACCCGGACACCCACCGCACCCGCTCGGGTAGCACCATGTTCCACTACCAGCCGGAAGACAACCCGAACAAGATCATCAACGCCGGCTATCGCTACCGCAACGACACCGTGCGTTTCGACCAGAGCACCGGTAGCTGGGTGGTTGGCGGCGGCGATTTCGGCACGCCGGGCACCCCCAACTTCATCAAGGACTACTACAAGGTCAGCCAGCATGACTTCTCGGTGATCTGGCCAATCGTCCCGCAGTGGAGTGCGATTTCCCGCTGGCAGTATGATTATGGCCGCAATCGCACCCTCGAGGCCTTCGCCGGCTTTGAGTACGACAGTTGCTGCTGGAAGCTGCGGGTGGTCAATCGCTACTGGATCGACTACGACGAAGTCAGTCTGAACCCCTCGCTGAATGATCAGGCCGACAGCGGTATCTTCCTGCAAATCGTCCTCAAAGGCCTGGGCGGCGTGACAGGCAACAAGGTTGAAACTTTCCTCGACCAAGGCATTCAAGGTTATCGTGAACGTGAAGATCAAGCTTTCTGATTGTCTGCGCCCGCTGCTGTTGGGCGCAGTGTTCCTGAGTGCCGCGGCGCAGGCCGAGGTACAACCACTCAACCGCGTCGTGGCGATTGTCGACAACGACGTGATCATGCAGAGCCAACTGGACGCACGCGTTCGCGAGGTGCAGCAAACCATCGCCAAGCGCGGCGCGGCCGTGCCGCCGGAAAATGTGCTCAGCCAGCAAGTGCTGGAACGCCTGATTATCGAGAACATTCAGCTGCAGATCGGTGACCGCTCCGGCATTCGCATCACCGATGAAGAACTCAACCAGGCGATCGGCACCATTGCTCAGCGCAACGGCATGAGCATCGAGCAGTTCAGGGCCGCGCTGTCCAAGGATGGGCTGTCCTTCGCCGATGCCCGCGACCAGGTACGCCGCGAGATGATCATCAGCCGAGTGCGTCAACGCCGTGTGGCCGAGCGCATCCAGGTGACCGATCAGGAAGTGCAGAACTTCCTCGCCTCCGACCTCGGCAAGTTGCAACTGTCGGAAGAGTTCCGCCTGGCGAACATCCTCATTCCGGTTCCTGAAGGGGCGTCTCCCGAGACTATCCAGGCGGCGGATCGCCAGGTGCAAGAGCTTTATACACAACTGAAGCAGGGCGCCGACTTCGCCCAACTGGCGATCGCCCGTTCGGCCAGCGAAACCGCCTTGGAAGGTGGCGAGATGGGCTGGCGCAAAGCGGCTCAACTGCCCCCACCCTTCGACGCCATGATCGGCGCCCTGTCGGTCGGCGAGGTCACCGAGCCGGTGCGCACGCCGGGCGGTTTCATCATGCTCAAGCTGCTGGAAAAGCGCGGTGGCGGCGGCAACCAGGTACGTGACGAGGTCAACGTTCGCCACATTCTGATCAAGCCCAGTGAAATTCGCAGCGAAGCCGAAACCAAGCGCCTGATCGAGCGCCTTTACCAGCGGGTAAAGGCTGGGGAAGACTTCGCCGAACTGGCGAAGAGCTTCTCGGAAGACCCGGGCTCGGCGCTCAATGGTGGCCTGCTCAGCTGGATCGACCCGAACGCACTGGTTCCGGAGTTCCGCGAGGTGATGAACTCCACCCCCAGCGGCGAGCTGTCCAAACCGTTCAAGAGCACCTACGGCTGGCACATACTGCAAGTCATGGGCCGTCGTGCCACTGACAGCAGCGAGGAGTTCCGTGAGCAACAAGCAATGAACCTGCTGCGCAACCGCAAATACGACGAAGAGCTGCAAGCCTGGCTGCGCCAGATCCGCGACGAGGCCTACGTCGAGAGCAAGCTCTAAGCCTGCCCAGCTGGACCCGAGCCCGGCGCCTGCAACTAGCAGCACCGGGCTTTTCCGTTAAGGGCCGCGTACAGCATAAGATAGCGCTCAGTCCCAAAATTAATACCCGCCCTGATAGAGCGATCGAGAACTTGCCATGACTGCACAGCCTCTTTTCGCACTGACCCCCGGCGAGCCGGCAGGCATAGGCCCCGACTTGTGCCTGCTGCTCGCGCGCCAGGCGCAACCCCACCCGCTAATTGCCGTCGCCAGTCGTGACCTGCTCGCCGAGCGCGCCAGGCAACTGGACGTGGCGATTGAGCTGATCCCGATCGCCCCCGGCACCTGGCCGCAACAGCCCAGCCCAGCAGGCAGTCTGTATGTGTGGGATACGCCGCTGGCCGCTCCGGTCGTTGCCGGCCAGCTGAATCAGGCCAACGCCGCCTACGTCCTGGAAACCCTGACCCGCGCCGCTCAGGGCTGCCTGGACGGGCATTTCGCCGGGATGATCACCGCGCCGGTGCATAAGGGCGTGATCAACGACGCCGGCATCGCCTTCTCCGGGCACACCGAGTTTCTCGCCGATCTCACCCACACCGAGCAAGTGGTGATGATGCTCGCCACCCGTGGCCTGCGCGTGGCCCTGGTGACTACCCATCTGCCGCTCAAGGATGTCGCCGCGGCGATTACCGCCAAGCGCCTGGCCCGCGTTACCCGCATCCTGCATGCCGACCTGCGCGATAAGTTCGGCATCGACCAGCCGCGCATTCTGGTCTGCGGCCTCAACCCGCATGCCGGAGAGGGCGGCCACATGGGCCGCGAGGAAATCGAGACCATCGAACCGACGCTCGAACTGTTGCGCGGCGAAGGCATCGACTTGATCGGCCCGCTACCGGCCGACACCCTGTTTACCCCGAAGCACCTCGAGCACTGCGATGCAGTGCTGGCGATGTATCACGACCAAGGGCTGCCGGTGCTCAAATTCAAGGGTTTCGGCGCTGCGGTCAACATCACCCTGGGCCTGCCGATCATCCGCACCTCGGTCGATCACGGCACCGCCCTCGATCTGGCCGGTAGCGGCAAGATCGACAGCGGCAGCCTGCAAGTCGCCCTGGAAACCGCCTACGCCATGGCCGCCAGCCAGACCCAGCAGAACTGAGGCGTCAGGCCAGCGCACGCCGGCCGCCCTCTAGCCCCTAAGCCTAAAGGTGGATGGAAAAACACCATCCACCCCACGCCCTGTTAAACTGCCGCACTTTGCATTCGCTTTAAGCTCGCGGCTTGAAGCTTGGAGCCGTTTGAATGTCCGAACCCTATCAACACCGCGCGCGCAAGCGTTTCGGTCAGAACTTTTTGCACGACGCCGGGGTCATCCACCGCATCCTGCGGGCGATTCACGCCCGCGAAGGCGAGCATTTGCTGGAAATCGGCCCGGGCCAGGGCGCCTTGACCGAGGGCCTGCTCGACAGCGGCGCAAAACTCGATGTCGTCGAGTTGGATCGCGACCTGATCCCGATCCTCAACGCTAAATTCGCCACAGAGCCGCGCTTTCAGCTGCATCAGGGCGACGCGCTGAAGTTCGACTTCAACCGCCTGGGCGCGCCCCCCCGCAGCCTGCGGGTGGTCGGTAACCTGCCGTACAACATTTCCACGCCGTTGATCTTCCACCTGCTGAGCAATGCCGCGTTGATCCACGACATGCACTTCATGCTGCAGAAAGAAGTGGTCGAGCGTCTGGCCGCCGAGCCCGGTGGTGGCGACTGGGGCCGTTTGTCGATCATGGTGCAGTACCACTGCCGGGTCGAGCACCTGTTCAACGTTGGCCCGGGCGCGTTCAGCCCGCCGCCTAAAGTCGACTCGGCGATCGTCCGCCTGGTGCCCCATGAGACACTGCCGTATCCAGCCAAGGACCATCACCTGCTCGAGCGCGTAGTGCGGGAGGCCTTCAACCAGCGCCGCAAGACCCTGCGCAACACGCTCAAAGCCCTACTGCCCGCGACTGCGATCGAAGCGGCCGGCGTTGACGGCAGCCTACGCCCCGAGCAATTGGATCTGGCGGCCTTCGTGCGCCTGGCCGATCAACTGGCCGAGCAGCAGAGCACCCCAGCAACGCCTGACAGCCGCTAAACTGCCTGTTCAGCATACCGAGTCCCAGCACATGCCCGATCCTCGCTATCAGGTCGACGTCAGCGTCACCACTCGCTACCTGCCGGAGCAATCGCAGCCGGAGCAAAATCGCTTTGCGTTTGCCTATACCGTAACCATCGTCAATAGCGGTGAACTATCGGCCAAACTGCTCTCACGCCACTGGCTGATCACCGATGGCGACGGCCGCGTGCAGGAAGTGCGTGGCGCCGGTGTGGTGGGGCAACAACCACTGATCGAACCTGGCGACAGTCATACCTATAGCAGTGGCACGCTGATCGCCACTCACGTCGGCACCATGCAGGGCAGTTATCAAATGCTCGCCGAAGACGGTAAACGCTTCGACGCCGATATCGCGCCCTTCCGCCTGGCGGTACCGGGCTCGCTGCACTGATGGCCACTTACGCGGTAGGCGACCTGCAGGGTTGCCTCAGCCCCCTCCAGTGCCTCTTGCAACGTGTGGCCTTCGACCCCGACAAAGACCGCCTGTGGTTGGTCGGTGACCTGGTCAACCGCGGCCCGCAGTCGCTGGAAACCCTGCGTTTTCTCTACCGCATGCGCGATGCCGTGACCTGTGTACTGGGCAACCATGACCTGCACCTGCTGGCCGTCGCGCAGAACATTGAACGCCTGAAAAAGGCCGACACCTTGCGCGCAATTCTCGACGCACCCGATCGCGACGAGCTGCTCGACTGGCTGCGCCAACAGAAGCTACTGCATTACGACGCCGAGCGTGACATCGCCCTGGTGCACGCTGGGATTCCCCCACAATGGACCCTGGAAAAAGCCCTCAAACGCGCGAGCGAGGTCGAGGAAGCGCTGCGCGACGACGCCCGCTTCCCGCTGTTTCTCGACGGCATGTACGGCAACGAACCCGCCCGCTGGGACAGGGAGTTGCATGGCGTCCCGCGCCTGCGGGTGATCACCAACTACTTCACCCGCATGCGCTTTTGCAGCGCAGACGGTACCCTGGACCTGAAGAGCAAAGAAGGCGTCGACAGCGCGCCGCCTGGCTATGCCCCCTGGTTCAGCCATCGCGAGCGCAAGACGCGTGGACAGAAGATCATCTTCGGTCACTGGGCTGCGCTGGAAGGCCAGTGCAATGAACCCGGCCTGTTTGCCCTGGACACTGGTTGCGTGTGGGGCGGCGCCATGACCTTATTGAATATCGACAGCGGCGAGCGACACCGCTGTGACTGTAACCTGGAGCACCCATGAGCGACTTCAAACGCATCCCCCCGAAGCAGGCCAAGGCCCTGCGCGAACAAGGCGCAGTGGTGGTCGATATCCGCGACCCTGAGAGTTTTGCCCTCGGCCACATCGCCGGCTCGCAGCACTTGGACAATCACTCACTGCACGACTTTATCGCCAAGGCCGACCTCGACCGACCGCTGATCGTTGCCTGCTACCACGGCAACTCCAGCCAGAGCGCCGCCGCCTACCTGGTCGGTCAGGGGTTTTCGGAGGTGTACAGCCTGGATGGCGGCTTCGAGTTGTGGCGCAGCACTTACCCCGAAGACTCCACGCAAACGCAGCCCGAATAAAAATATATTCGGCGGTCAAACCGCACCGGCACTGGGCTGCCGCCCTTTCCTGACGAACGGTAATATCTTGATATCGTTCGCCGCCCCTTGACCTCGCCGATTCCGAACTATCCTTTAGCTCAGGCCATCCAAAACAAGGTAGAGCCGGCCAACCGGCATCCGGGCCATCGGTAAGACCTTTTGGTGTACTGGGGGATATCTCTCGACTGATTCGTCAGCCGACTACCAGCACCCGCACGACCGATCCCGCGCCGGCTCCTAGCATTGAGCGAGGTGACGTCATGACCATTTTCAGCCACTTCCAGCAGCGCTTCGAAGCGACTCGGCAAGAGGAATACTCCCTGCAGGAGTACCTTGAGCTATGCAAGCAGGACCGCAGCGCCTATGCCACCGCTGCCGAGCGCCTGCTGATGGCCATAGGCGAGCCCGAACTGCTCGACACCTCGAGCAACTCGCGGTTGTCGCGCATCTTCTCCAACAAGGTCATCCGCCGTTACCCGGCCTTCGCCGACTTCCACGGCATGGAAGAGTGCATCGACCAGATCGTCTCCTACTTCCGCCACGCCGCTCAAGGCCTGGAGGAGAAGAAACAAATCCTCTACCTGCTCGGCCCGGTTGGCGGCGGTAAATCGTCGCTGGCAGAGAAGCTCAAGCAGCTGATGGAAAAAGTGCCCTTCTATGCGATCAAGGGCTCGCCGGTGTTCGAGTCGCCACTCGGCCTGTTCAGCGCGACCGAGGACGGCGCCATCCTGGAAGAGGACTACGGTATCCCGCAGCGCTTCCTCAACAGCATCATGTCGCCCTGGGCGACCAAGCGTCTGGCCGAGTTCGGCGGCGACATCAGCCAGTTCCGTGTGGTCAAGCTCTACCCGTCGATTCTCAACCAGATCGCCGTGGCCAAGACCGAGCCGGGCGACGAGAACAATCAGGACATCTCGGCGCTGGTCGGCAAGGTGGATATCCGCAAACTGGAAGAATTCCCGCAGAACGACGCCGACGCCTACAGCTTCTCCGGTGCCCTGTGCCGCGCCAACCAAGGCCTGATGGAATTCGTCGAGATGTTCAAGGCACCGATCAAGGTGCTGCACCCACTGCTGACCGCCACCCAGGAAGGCAACTACAACAGCACCGAAGGTCTCGGTGCGATTCCCTACAGCGGTATTCTGCTGGCCCACTCTAACGAATCGGAATGGCACAACTTCCGCAACAACAAGAACAACGAGGCGTTCATCGACCGTATCTACATCGTCAAGGTACCGTACTGCCTGCGCGTGACCGATGAAATAAAGATCTACGACAAGCTGCTGTTCAACAGCTCTCTGGCCAACGCCCATTGCGCCCCAGACACCCTGAAGATGCTCGCCCAGTTCTCCGTGCTGAGCCGGCTGAAGGAACCGGAAAACTCGAATATCTACTCGAAGATGCGGGTCTACGACGGCGAAAACCTCAAGGACACCGACCCCAAGGCCAAGTCGATCCAGGAATACCGCGACACCGCGGGCGTCGACGAGGGCATGAACGGCCTGTCGACCCGCTTCGCCTTCAAGATTCTCTCCAAGGTGTTCAACTTCGACCCCCATGAGATCGCTGCCAACCCGGTACACCTGTTGTATGTACTGGAACAGCAGATCGAGCAGGAACAGTTCCCCGCCGAGACGCGCGAACGCTACCTGCGCTTCATCAAGGAATACCTGGCACCGCGTTACATCGAGTTCATCGGCAAGGAAATCCAGACGGCCTACCTCGAGTCTTACAGCGAGTACGGACAGAACATCTTCGACCGCTACGTGCTGTACGCCGACTTCTGGATTCAGGACCAGGAATACCGTGACCCGGAAACCGGCGAAATCCTCAATCGCGTGGCGCTCAACGAGGAACTGGAAAAGATCGAAAAACCGGCCGGCATCAGCAACCCGAAGGATTTCCGCAACGAAATCGTCAACTTCGTCTTGCGCGCCCGCGCCAACAACAACGGCAAGAACCCAACCTGGCTCAGCTACGAGAAGCTGCGCGTGGTGATCGAGAAGAAGATGTTCTCCAACACCGAGGACCTGCTTCCGGTCATCAGCTTCAATGCCAAGGCCAGCAAGGAGGACAAACAGAAACACAACGACTTCGTCACTCGCATGGTCGAGCGCGGCTACACCGACAAGCAGGTGCGCCTGCTCTCCGAGTGGTATCTGCGGGTTCGCAAATCGCAGTAACGTAGCCCCAAGCATCAGCCACAAGCGGCAAGCCGGAGTGCCCGCGCAACACGGCTCCATTTGCCGCTCGTGGCTTGCAGCTTAAAGCTCCCCGGAGGGGTCTATGAGCCATGTGATCGACCGGCGCCTGAACGGCAAGAACAAAAGCACGGTAAACCGCCAGCGTTTTTTGCGACGTTACCGTGACCACATCAAGAAAGCGGTGGAGGAAGCGGTCAGCCGCCGCTCCATTACCGACATGGAGCATGGCGAACAGATCAGTATTCCCGGTCGCGATATCGACGAACCGGTGTTGCACCATGGCCGGGGCGGCAAGCAGACAATCGTCCACCCGGGCAACAAAGAATTCACCACCGGCGAACGCATTCCTCGCCCGCAAGGCGGCGGGGCCGGCCAAGGCGCAGGCAAAGCCAGCAATAGCGGCGAAGGCATGGATGAGTTCGTCTTCCAGATCACCCAGGAAGAATTCCTCGACTTCATGTTCGAGGACCTGGAGCTGCCCAATCTGGTCAAGCGCCATCTGACCGGCAGCGACACCTTCAAGACCGTGCGCGCCGGCATCAGCAACGAGGGCAACCCGTCACGGATCAACATCATCCGCACCCTGCGCTCGGCCCACGCCCGGCGTATCGCCCTGTCCGGCAGCAGCCGCGCCAAATTGAAAATCGCGCAAGCCGAACTGGAGCGCCTCAAGCGTGAGGAACCGGACAACCTCGGCGACATTCAGCAACTGGAAGCTGAAATCAGCAAGCTGCACGCGCGCATCAACCGCGTGCCGTTCCTCGACACCTTCGACCTCAAGTACAACCTGCTGGTCAAGCAGCCGAACCCCAGCTCGAAAGCCGTGATGTTCTGCCTGATGGACGTGTCCGGCTCGATGACCCAGTCGACCAAGGACATCGCCAAGCGCTTCTTCATCCTGTTGTACCTGTTCCTCAAGCGCAATTACGACAAGATCGAAGTGGTATTCATCCGCCACCACACCAGCGCCAAAGAGGTGGACGAGGAAGAGTTCTTCTACTCCCGCGAGACCGGCGGCACCATAGTCTCCAGCGCACTCAAACTGATGCAGGAGATCATGGCCGAGCGCTATCCCATCAACGAGTGGAATATCTATGCCGCCCAGGCGTCGGACGGCGACAACTGGAACGATGATTCACCGATCTGTCGGGATATATTGATAAAGCAGATCATGCCGTTCGTGCAGTACTTCACCTACGTCGAGATCACCCCGCGCGAGCACCAGGCGCTGTGGTTCGAATACGAGCAGGTCTGCGAAGCGTTCGTCGACACCTTCGCCCAACAGCAGCTGGTCTCGGCGGCCGATATCTACCCAGTGTTCCGCGAACTGTTCCAGCGGAGGCTCGAAACATGACGGCATATGACGGCGCTGTGCGCAAAAAGAAAGGCCAACCGATCTCCACCGGCTCGGAATGGACCTTCGAGCTGATCCGCGCCTACGATCGAGAGATCAGCCGGATCGCCGAAGGCTATGCGCTGGACACCTACCCGAACCAGATCGAAGTCATCACCGCCGAGCAGATGATGGATGCCTACGCCTCGGTCGGCATGCCACTGGGCTACCACCACTGGTCCTACGGCAAGCAGTTCCTCAGTACCGAGAAGAACTATAAGCGCGGCCAGATGGGCCTGGCCTACGAGATCGTGATCAACTCCGACCCGTGCATCGCCTACCTGATGGAAGAGAACACCATGTGCATGCAGGCGCTGGTGGTGGCCCATGCCTGTTATGGGCACAACAGCTTCTTCAAGGGTAACTACCTGTTCCGCACCTGGACCGATGCCAGCTCGATTGTCGATTATCTGGTGTTCGCCAAGCAGTACATCATGCAGTGCGAGGAGCGTCATGGCATCGACGCCGTGGAGGACCTGCTGGACTCCTGCCACGCCCTGATGAACTACGGTGTCGATCGCTACAAGCGCCCTTACCCGATTTCCGCCGAAGAAGAGCGGCGCCGGCAGAAAGATCGCGAAGAACACCTGCAAAAGCAGATCAACGACCTCTGGCGCACCATTCCCAAAGGCGCGGACAAAGGCGACGACAAGGACAGCAAGCGCTTCCCCGCCGAACCCCAGGAAAACATCCTGTACTTCCTGGAAAAGCACGCACCGCTGCTGGAACCCTGGCAGCGCGAGGTGATCCGCATCGTGCGCAAGATCGCCCAATATTTCTATCCGCAACGCCAGACCCAGGTGATGAACGAAGGTTGGGCGACCTTCTGGCACTACACCCTGATGAACGATCTGTATGACGAAGGCCTGGTCACCGAAGGCTTTATCATGGAGTTCCTGCAGTCGCACACCAGCGTGATCTACCAACCGCCGTTCGACAGCCCTTATTACAGTGGCATCAACCCCTACACCCTGGGTTTTGCCATGTACCGCGACATCCGCAGGATCTGTGAGGCGCCCACCGAAGAAGACAGGCGCTGGTTCCCCGATATTGCCGGCAGCGACTGGCTGAGCACCCTGAAATTTGCCATGAAGAGCTTCAAGGACGAGAGTTTTATCCTGCAGTACCTGTCGCCCAAGGTGATTCGCGATCTCAAGCTGTTCAGCATCATGGACGACGACCAGAAGGATGAACTGCTGGTCTCCGCCATCCACGACGATCCGGGCTATCAAATCATCCGCGAAACCCTCGCCGCGCAGTACAACCTCGGCAACCGCGAACCCAACGTGCAAATCTGGAGCATCGATCGACGCGGCGACCGCTCGCTGACCCTGCGCCATCAACAGCATGATCGCAAGCCACTGGGCAGCTCGACCGAAGAGGTGCTGAAGCACCTGCACCGCCTGTGGGGCTTCGATATCCACCTGGAAACACTGCAAGGCGACAAGTTGATCAACACCCAGCACGTGCCGCCCAAAGGCGACCCTGAACATGACAGCGATCACCCGCGACTGGACCTGATCATTCCCCCCATCTAATCGGCTGCCCCCAGCCAGCGCCCGTGCGTATCACAGCAGCCTTGGCGCGGCTGCTGTGATACGCCACTTGCTCATCCGACCGCGCTACCTCGACGTGGCTCCTGGGCGATAAGCCTTTTCCCACCGGCACGCCTAACCGTTATCCTCTGCGGCAACGGAGGTAGGCATGCAGATTTACAAAGTCGGCGGCGCGGTACGCGACCGTCTGTTGGGGCGACCGGTCAGCGAGATCGACTGGGTGGTAGTCGGCGCCACGGCCGAGCAGATGTTAGCGCAGGGATTTCGCCCGGTAGGTGCGGATTTCCCGGTGTTCCTGCACCCGAAAACGGGCGAGGAGTACGCCCTGGCGCGCACCGAGCGCAAGAGCGGGCGCGGCTACGGTGGCTTCACCTTCTACGCCAGCCCGGAAGTCACCCTGGAAGAAGACCTGATCCGCCGCGACCTGACCGTCAACGCCATGGCCGAGGACGCTCAAGGACAGCTGATCGACCCCTACGGCGGGCAACGCGATCTCGCCGCACGTCTGCTGCGGCATGTTTCCCCGGCGTTTGCCGAAGACCCGTTACGGGTACTGCGCGTCGCGCGCTTCGCCGCGCGTTATGCGCCGCTGGGCTTTAGCGTCGCCCAACCAACCCTCGATCTCATGCGCCAACTCAGCGATTCCGGCGAACTGTCGGCACTCACCCCCGAGCGCAGCTGGAAGGAAATCTCGCGCGCGCTGCTGGAGCCACGCCCGGATATATTTATCCGCGTATTGCGCGACTGCGGTGCCCTCAAGGCGCTGCTTCCGGAAGTCGACGCGCTATTTGGCGTCCCGCAACCACCCGCCCACCATCCGGAGATCGACACCGGCGCGCATGTACTCAGCGTCTTGCGACAATGCGCCGAACACCAACAACCGCTGAGCGTGCGCTGGGCCTGCCTGCTGCACGACGTGGGCAAAGGCCTGACACCCGAGGCGGAGTGGCCCCGGCATATTGCCCACGAGCAACGCGGCCTGGCGGCGATCCGCGCGATCAACGAGCGCAGCAAGGCACCGAAAGACTGCCAGGAGCTGGCCCTGCTGGTCGGTGAATACCACACCCATGGTCATCGTGCCCTGGAGCTGAAGGCCTCGACCCTGCTGGAGCTGCTGCAGCACTTTGACGTCTATCGACGGCCGCAGCGTTTCGAGGCATTCATAGCCGCTTGCGAAATGGATGCCCGCGGCCGCGATGGCCTGGAACAGTCCGCCTACCCGCAGGCCGACTACCTGCGCGGCGCCATGCGGGCGGCGCGCAGCGTTGCGGTACAACCGCTGCTGCAGCAAGGATTCACGGGCCCAGAGCTGGGCGAGGCACTGAAGCGCGAGCGCCTGAAGGCGCTCAAGGTCTACAAGAACAGCGCGGAAAAACCTTAGGACTTAGGAAAAGCCAGGCGCAGCGACTCGGGGGTCAGCTCGACCCCGCGCCACTGAAAGGCCACCGGCCACAGCTGCTGGTCGATTCGCGCCGCCTGCCACAGCTCGGCAAAACTGCGCCGCTCGCCCAAATGCAGGCTATCCGGCGCCAATAGCGCCAGAGGCCACAGCACGAAAGCATTCTTCAGAATTTCTACGCGGGGCAATATCAGGCCATCAAAATTGCCGACTTGATCGCCATACAACAGCACATCGATGTCCAGCGGCAGACCCTTGCGCTCCGGTGCGTAACGTCCATTGTCCGCCTCGATGAACTTCAGCCGACGATCCAGCTCACGCAGGGGTAACTCGGTATAGCCCGTCACCACCAGATTGAAGAACGGCCCACTCTTGATCCCCACCGCCTGACTCTCGAACACCGGCGAGCAGCGCATCTCCTGCAGAAAGCCCGCCAGCGCCTCAAGGCCGGCGCACAAGTGGGCCTGACGCTCGATATTGCTGCCAAGGCCGAGAAAAACCGGAGTTAGCGACATCCGCGCTCGATCTCCACGCCGACACCACCTGCAGCGGCCGGCACTGCGCCGGGCTTGGTCAAGCGCAGACGCATCCAGGGAATCTGGAATTCGTGCATCAGCAGCTCAATCAGACGCTCGGCAAAGGTTTCCACCAGGATGAACTGCGCCTCGCTGGCGAAAGTCTGCACACGCGTCGACACCGCGGCGTAATCGAGCGCCTTGCTCAGGTCATCGCCCGCGGCGGCCGGTCGATTATCCCAGCCCAAGCTAAGATCCAGGCGTAAGCACTGGCGAATGGTGCGCTCCCAGTCATAGGCGCCGATCACCGTATCGACTTCCAGCCCTTCAATAAACACTATGTCCAAACACTTTCTCCGCAACTCTTAGGAGGCCACATCATTGGCAGGCCATTGTTAAAAACCACTGCGTCGACACACCCCGCCGAGACCCTACTCACACGCTGATTTACCCTGGGTAAACTGCACTCGTTGAGCTTATCTCGCAGGCCAAACCTTCGCTCGCTACCTATTTCAACGGCCTGCTAGAATCAGGGCGTCCCTCGCCCGGAATGGATACCATGTTTTGGTTGTTGGCGATCCTCGCCTACCTGCTCGGCTCGCTGTCCTTCGCCATTCTACTCAGTCGCCTGATCCATGGCCCGGACCCACGCGCCAGTGGCTCAGGCAACCCTGGCGCCACCAACATGATGCGGGTCGCCGGCAAGCGCCTGGCCATCTTGACCTTATTGGGCGACTCACTCAAAGGTCTGTTGCCCGTGCTAATGGCCCACCAGCTTGGCCTCAACCTGCAACAGCAAGCCTGGATTGGCCTCGCGGCGGTAATCGGTCACCTCTATCCCTTGTTCTTTCGTTTCCGCGGTGGCAAAGGCGTCGCCACTGCCGCGGGCATGCTGCTGGGGCTTTACCCGCCGGCCGCGCTTCTCGCCGTTAGCGCCTGGCTGTTGACCTTTTTCCTCACCCGCATCAGCTCAATCGCGGCGTTGATCGCCATACCGCTGATTTTACCGCTACTGGCCTGGCAACAGCCTGCGGCTCTGTTACCGATGAGCGCCCTCACCGGCCTGGTCGTCTGGCGTCATCGCGGCAATCTACGCGATCTATTCGCCGGCCGTGAGCGGCATTTCTGACTCGACAACCTGAACGCTGCTCATCCTCCAGCCGCAACCTTACAACGCAGGCAACTGCTCCATCGGCCAACGCGCTTGCACGGTGATGCTCAAGCCCTCGTGCTGACCGGCCTTGAGGCGCTGACAGCCGGCGTACGCGATCATCGCGCCGTTATCCGTGCAAAAGGCCGGGCGCGCGTAGAACACCTGCCCCCGCAACTCGCCCAACATACGTTCCAGCGAGGCCCGCAGGGCGCTGTTCGCACTGACGCCACCGGCGATCACCAGGCTGTTCAAACCCGTTTGTTTGAGTGCGCGACGACACTTGATGGTCAGCGTCTCGACGACCGCCTGCTGAAACGCCAGGGCGATGTCACAGCGCGTCTGCTCCGTGTCGTCGCCGGCCTCGCGGCAGCGCTGCCAGGTATTCAAGGTGAAGGTCTTCAAGCCACTGAAACTCATGTCCAGGCCCGGACGATCGGTCATGGGCCGAGGAAACTTGAAACGCCCCGGCGTGCCGCCCTCAGCCATGCGCGCAATTTCTGGCCCGCCCGGGTAGTTCAGGCCCATCAACTTGGCGGTCTTGTCAAATGCCTCACCGGCAGCATCGTCGAGCGACTCACCCAGCAGTTGATAACGGCCGATACCGTCCACCCGTACCAGTTGGGTATGCCCGCCGGACACCAACAAAGCGACGAACGGAAAGCTCGGCGGTTGCTCCTCCAACATAGGCGCCAGCAAGTGCCCCTCCATATGGTGCACTCCGAGAGCCGGGATGCCCCAGGCAAATGCCAGAGCCTGGGCACAGGAGGCACCGACCAGCAGCGCGCCGACCAAGCCGGGGCCCGCGGTATAGGCAATCGCATCGATATCGCTCGACACGCAGCCGGCCTCGGCCAGCACCTCGCGAATCAACGGCAGCATGCGTTTGACGTGGTCGCGTGATGCCAGCTCGGGCACCACTCCACCGTAGACTCGATGCAAGTCAATCTGGCTGAATAATGCATCGGCCAGCAGTCCACGCTCACTGTGATAGAGCGCGACACCGGTTTCATCGCAAGAGGTTTCCAATCCCAGAACCAGCATGGGCAGTGCCTTGTAGTAGAGAGGGGGCAGCTTCGAAGGGGCGCATGATAAGGGTGCCTGACGCGGCTCGACCAGTGCTTTTCGATCAGAGGCTTTGCATTCCGGGCAATGAGGCGGTAACATCCGCAACCCTTAAAAACCTACGTTCTCCAGCGCCATTTGCCAGGAGCACGTTAACCCCGGTAATAAAGAAGGTACGCCCTGGATGCCAGCCGTCAAAGTTAAAGAGAACGAACCCTTCGACGTAGCTCTGCGTCGTTTCAAGCGCTCCTGCGAAAAAGCCGGTGTTTTGGCTGAAGTTCGCAGCCGTGAATTCTACGAAAAACCGACTTCCGAGCGTAAGCGCAAAGCAGCAGCCGCTGTTAAGCGTCACGCCAAGAAAGTGCAGCGCGAGCAGCGTCGCAGCGTTCGCCTGTACTAATAAGTACAGC
This sequence comes from Pseudomonas sp. SJZ079, assembly GCF_007993865.1. Lineage (GTDB taxonomy): Bacteria > Pseudomonadota > Gammaproteobacteria > Pseudomonadales > Pseudomonadaceae > Aquipseudomonas. The sequence goes on from NZ_VIUH01000015.1 coordinate 42,307, forward strand.
CGAAACGCCTGAAAGCCCGACTTCGGTCGGGCTTCGCTTTTAGACTCCGCGCCACCCTCGGGTGGCGATCGGAGTCTTTTAGTTTCTGCCCGCAACTGTCCAGCCGCCTTCCACGACAGTACTCTGAGCGCCTATGGCCGGCCTGATCCCACAATCTTTTATCGATGACCTGCTCAACCGCACCGACATCGTCGACGTGGTGGCCTCGCGCATCCAGCTGAAAAAAGCCGGCAAGAACTACACCGCCTGCTGCCCCTTCCATAAAGAGAAAACCCCCTCGTTCAGCGTCAGCCCGGACAAACAGTTCTATTACTGCTTCGGCTGCGGCGCGGGCGGCAACGCCCTGGGTTTTATCATGGATCACGATCAACTGGACTTCCCCCAGGCCATCGAGGATCTAGCCAAACGCGCCGGCATGGACATACCGCGCGAAGAAGGCGGACGCAGCAACAAACCACGACAACCAACCGACTCGCCGCTCTACCCACTGCTTACGGCAGCCGCCGACTATTACCGACAAGCCCTGAAGAGCCATCCACAACGCAAAGCCGCAGTGGACTACCTGAAAGGCCGCGGCCTGTCTGGCGAAATTGCCCGCGACTTCGGCCTCGGCTTCGCCCCGCCAGGCTGGGACAACCTGCTCAAGCACCTGACCAGCGACAGCCTGCAACAAAAGAGCATGATTGACGCCGGCCTACTGGTCGAAAACGCCGAAAGCGGCAAGCGCTACGACCGCTTCCGCGACCGCGTGATCTTCCCGATCCGCGACAGCCGTGGCCGCGTAATCGCCTTTGGCGGCCGGGTACTCGGCGACGACAAACCCAAGTACCTGAACTCGCCGGAAACCCCGGTATTCCATAAAGGCCAAGAGCTCTACGGCCTGTTCGAGGCACGCAAGAACAACCGCAACCTCGACGAGATCATGGTGGTCGAGGGCTACATGGACGTCATCGCCCTGGCCCAACAAGGCCTGCGCAATGCCGTCGCCACGCTCGGCACCGCCACCAGCGAAGAACACCTCAAGCGCCTGTTTCGCATCGTCCCCAGCGTGCTGTTCTGCTTCGACGGCGATCAGGCTGGACGCAACGCCGCCTGGCGCGCCCTGGAAGCCACACTCTCGAGCCTGCAAGACGGTCGCCGCGCACGCTTCCTGTTCCTCCCGGACGGCGAAGACCCGGATACCCTGGTTCGCAGCGAGGGCACCGACGCCTTTCGCGCACGCATCAACCAACAAGCACAGCCACTGGCCGACTACTTCTTTCAGCAACTCAGCGAAGAAGCCGACCCACGTTCCCTGGAAGGCAAAGCGCACCTCGTCACACTGGCCGCCCCACTGATCGACAAGATCCCTGGCGCCAACTTGCGCGCCCTGATGCGCCAGCGCCTCACTGAGATCACCGGGCTCAGCGGCGAAGCCCTGAGCCAGGCCGCGCCCGCCAGCAAACCCAGCGTAGCGCCCAACGACCACTCAGAGATTCCCGACAGCGCCTATTACGACGCTGCGCCCAGCTATGACGACTACGACAAGCCCAGCCCAGCGCAAGGCTTCGAGCGCAGCAACAAGGGCAAAGGCAAAGGCAACTGGAAGAAAGATGGCAACAAGTGGATCAAACAGGACCGCAGCGACTTCTCTCCCCGCGCACCACGCACTGCCGTCAGCGTCGAATCGCCGCACCTGAGCGCCCTACGCACCCTGTTGCACCACCCTGAACTCGCGCAAAAAGTAGAAGACGTCAGCCACTTCGCCGCCGAAGACGACACCTACGCACAACTACTCGTCGCCCTGCTCGGCGCCCTGCAGAAAAGCCCCACATTGCGCTCGCTGCAACTAATCGCACGCTGGCACGGAACCGAACAAGGGCGTCTACTGCAGGCATTGGCGGAAAAGGAGTGGCTAATTTCGGCCGACAACCTTGAACAACAGTTTTTCGACACTATAACTACTCTTATAGCCCGCCAACGTGAGCGCACATTGGAACATTTGCTGCGCAAAGCCCGTCAAAGTGAGTTAAGCGCAGAGGAAAAAAATCAGCTGCGCAACCTGTTGAGTCGTAATACCTCACCAGTAATCCCGAGCCCAACTGGCGCGTAAGGGTCCTACTCGGGTATAATCCTCGGCTTGTTTTTTGCCCGCCAAGACCTTCAGTGGATAGGGTGTTATGTCCGTAAAAGTGCAACAGCAGTCTCGTATCAAAGAGTTGATCCTCCTGGGTCGTGAGCAGAAGTATCTGACTTACGCAGAGGTCAACGACCACCTACCGGAAGATATTTCTGATCCGGAGCAGGTGGAAGACATCATCCGCATGATCAACGACATGGGGATCCCCGTACACGAGAGTGCTCCGGATGCGGACGCCCTTATGTTGGCCGACGCCGATACCGACGAAGCCGCCGCTGAAGAAGCCGCTGCAGCGTTGGCAGCGGTCGAAACCGATATCGGTCGAACCACGGACCCCGTGCGCATGTACATGCGTGAAATGGGTACCGTGGAACTGCTGACTCGCGAAGGCGAGATCGAAATCGCCAAGCGCATCGAGGAAGGCATCCGCGAAGTCATGGGGGCTATCGCCCACTTCCCTGGCACCGTAGACAGCATCCTCGACGAGTACACTCGCGTCACCACCGAAGGTGGCCGTCTGGTAGAAGTACTGAACGGCTATATCGATCCGGATGACGGCGTCGTACCGACTCCTGCCCCGCCAGCTCCTGTCAAAGACGACAGCGCTGACGACGACAAAGACGACGACGACAAAGACGACAGCGACGACGAAGAGGAAGAAGAAGGAGATGGCGGTCCGGATCCGGAAGAAGCCCTGCGCCGCTTCACCGCAATTGGCGAGCAGCTGGAACTAGCCAAGAAAGCCCTGAAGAAGCATGGCCGCGGCAGCAAGCAAGGCATTGCCGAGCTGAAAGCCCTGGCCGTACTGTTCATGCCAATCAAGCTGGTGCCTAAGCAATTTGACGCGCTGGTGGTACGAGTACGCGACGCTTTGGTGCGTTTGCGCGCCCAAGAACGCGCCATCATGCAAATCTGCGTGCGGGATGCACGCATGCCGCGTGCTGACTTCCTGCGCCTGTTCCCAGGCAACGAAGTCGACACCACCTGGGCCGAGCAACTGGCAAAGGGTAAGGCCAAATACGCCGAAGCGCTTGGCGAACGACTGGCAGACATCCAGCGCGGCCAGCAGAAGCTCACCGCACTGCAAGCCGAGTGCGACCTGACCCTGGCCGAGATCAAGGATATCAATCGACGCATGTCGATTGGCGAAGCCAAGGCCCGCCGGGCGAAGAAAGAGATGGTCGAGGCCAACTTGCGCCTGGTTATCTCGATTGCCAAGAAGTACACCAACCGCGGCCTGCAATTCCTCGACCTGATCCAGGAAGGCAACATCGGCCTGATGAAGGCGGTGGACAAGTTCGAATACCGTCGCGGCTACAAGTTCTCGACCTACGCCACCTGGTGGATTCGCCAGGCGATCACCCGGTCGATTGCCGACCAGGCGCGCACCATTCGAATTCCGGTGCACATGATCGAAACGATCAACAAGCTCAACCGCATTTCCCGGCAGATGCTGCAGGAAATGGGTCGCGAACCGACCCCGGAAGAGCTGGGCGAACGCATGGAAATGCCCGAGGACAAGATCCGCAAGGTATTGAAGATCGCCAAAGAGCCGATCTCCATGGAAACCCCGATCGGCGACGACGAAGACTCGCATCTGGGCGACTTCATCGAGGACTCCACCATGCAATCGCCGATTGATTTGGCGACCGTGGAAAGCCTCAAAGAAGCCACCCGCGAAGTACTCGCCGGCCTCACCGCACGTGAAGCCAAGGTACTGCGCATGCGCTTCGGCATCGACATGAATACCGACCACACCCTTGAGGAAGTCGGTAAGCAGTTCGACGTGACCCGCGAGCGAATTCGCCAGATCGAAGCCAAGGCGTTGCGCAAGCTACGCCACCCGACGCGGAGCGAGCATCTACGCTCCTTCCTCGACGAGTAAAACAAAACCCCCGGCCGAAACCGGGGGTTTTGCTTTCTGCCGCCTCGACACAGCTCGCCCCAGCAGAAAAAGCCACAAGCAAAGCCCGCGCGCACGGCGCCCTCCACTACAGAGCACATGCACACCCTTGGCCTCACAGCCAAAGGCGTATTTGCGACAGCCTCTTTAATCGACAATACCTTCATGCACGCCGTTCCGTTGGCGCTAGCGTGGCAGGGCCGGTATAATCCGCCCGCTTCTGAGGGCCCATAGCTCAGTTGGTTAGAGCAGAGGACTCATAATCCTTTGGTCCACGGTTCGAGTCCGTGTGGGCCCACCACCTTTAAAGCCGCGCATTGCGCGGCTTTTTCATGCCTGCAAGAAAAACAGCTAGACCAACCATCTCGTCCAAAGGTAGAAATTCCGCACCGTGTCATTCGAGAATCTTTCGTTTCAAACGGACGGTTCGCCCGTAGTTTGATAGCGCCTCATTTGACCACCCATAAAATGTACCGTATACGTTACTTTTATATTTTAAAGTAATGTATACGAGACATGGACATATCGACCCTCTCGCAACGACTGAGCCGACAGATACGTGAGAAACGCCTCAATCGTGGCCTCACCCAGGCTGCGCTTGCCGAGCTTGCGGGCCTGCCCCGGCAGAAGGTAATCGCAATCGAACAGGGCAGCCTGTCAGTTGCCATGAATGCCTATGCGCGGGCGCTGGTCGCGCTGGACTGTGAACTGGCTGTTGTCCCTGCCGCCATGCCGACGCTCGATGAGATCGAAGGACTGTTCGAATGAAGACTACTGCCCTGCAGGTCAGCACCCCACAAGGGTCAAGCGGCAGCGTGCTGAGCGGTGCCGAAGACTTCATTTTTCGTTATCACAACGAAGCCTCTCCTCAAGCAGCCATTAGCCTACTAATGCCCGTTCGCCCCGATGAGTTCAGGCGGCGCGAGCTGCATCCGATCTTTCAGATGAACCTGCCCGAAGGCTACGTCCTCGAGCAACTGCGCAACCGGCTGGCGAAGACCGTCAACGTCGATCCCTTTCTGCTGCTGGCACTATCGGGAAGCAGCGCACCGATTGGTCGAGTTTTCGTACAGTCTGCAGCGGTAGACAAGCTGCTTCAGGGCCGACAGGCACCGAGCGGCGAGAAGCTCGAGGAAATCCTGCACTGGGACGGTACCGAGGATATTTTTGCCGACCTGGTTGACCGCTACATCCTACGAGCGGGTATCTCTGGCGTGCAGCCCAAGGTACTGGTCCCGGAGCAAACCGAGGCGCAAGCACGCAAGGTCACGTCCAGAACAGCGGACTTGATCATCAAGAGCGGCCGTGAAGAGTTCCCAGGACTCGCAATCAACGAATTCCTCTGCATGAGCATGGCCAAGGAGGCCGGCCTACCCGTGCCAGAATTTTACCTGTCGGACAACATGAAGCTGTTCGTCATGCGCCGCTTTGACCGGGACGACCAGCTCAACGCCCTGGGCTTCGAAGACATGGCCGCCTTGATGGGGCTTTCGGCCCAGCAGAAATACAGCAAGAGCTACGCTGCGATCGCCAAAGCGATTCGGCTGTACTGCCCTCCCGAGCACGTACGCAGCTCACTGCAGCAACTGTTCGACAGCGTCGCCCTGAGCTGCATCGTCGGCAATGGCGACGCCCACCTGAAGAACTTTGGCCTGCTCTATTCAGAACCAACCAAGCGCGATGGGCAGCTCGCCCCCGCCTACGACATCGTTAACACCACAGCCTACCTTCCCGAAGACTCGCTGGCCCTGGACCTTGCGGGCAACAAGTCGCTATTTGCCGCCCGCCTAGGCCTTCTGGAGTTCGCCCACAACTGCGACATCGAACAACCCAAGGAACGCATCCGCAGGCTGCTGGAAGCCGTGGAACGGGTGCTCGCTCGCCACCGGGAGCACTGCGAGCAAGCAGTGCAGGTTGTCCAGGCGATCCGCAGTAGCGCAGCACCCTACCTGCACACGTTCGGATAACCTTGCTGGTGGCTGTTAACCCCTCGATGAGCCGAATAAAACCGCTAATCGGCTCACAGATGAGCAAGCCCCATGAACGAACCCTTCTGGATCTGGCAGCAGCCCAACTGGCCGCACTTCAGCTGGCAGGCCGAACCGCTTCCCCTACGCGCCTGCACCCAGGCTCAGGGGCGCTTGCTCGGCATGCTCGGTGCTGTCGGTGGTGATAGCGAAGTACAGAGCAGCCTGGATGCCCTGCTGCAGAAACCTAGGCGACCTCGTTGAAAAGGCCGCATCACCCGCCTGCCCGGCGGTGGTCGCAGCACCCGCTATCAAGTTAATTACTCCGCCGGTGTGCAAGGCAGCAAGACAGCCTAAGCAAGCGACATCAAGTCATCCCCATGACATTGGTTACAGGCATTACGCAAGCGCTCCGCAGACGCAGGGAATACCAGGAACAATGCTTTGCCCCTATTGCCCTTCCCACGCAATAACCAGCGCCCCATCGAACAACAAGATACCGCCCATCTTGGGTCGACCTTCCCTAGCAAAACTTGTGGCCTGAGAGCTACATAATATGGCCAACCATCCAATTATGTAGCTCTCAAGCTACAAACCAATGTGGACTGCCTCTTGTGCAACTGTAGCCCGAGGGCTACAGTTTTCGGCATATCACCCATTTTTGGCGCACGAGAGCTACAAATGTCCTCCCTATACGATGTCTCCGAAATGCTGAAACAGGCGCGAAGTGAATCGAAGCTGAGCCAAGAAGCATTGGCCAGCAGTGCCGGCGTATCACGCTCTACAGTGGCACGCATGGAAACACTGGCTAGAGGCGACATGAGTGTCTTGGCGCTTGTTCGCCTGCTAGAAGCGGCGGGGTATAACTTGAAGCTGGTTAAGGCCGGCCATGAACGCACGGTTGAGGACATTCTTAACGAGCAACGTTCAGGGAAAGGCTGACCATGATTCTCGACGTCCACGTCAACTCAAGGCTAGTAGCCAAGCTCTATCGGAAACGAGGTGAATACGCCCTGAAATACTTAGCGGCGCTGCGTTACTCGCCTGTTTTCCGTACATGGCCCTAGCTTGCGAGATCGGGAAAAACTCTGAATTGCGTTGCATTGACAGCTGAGCTGCCCGGCAAGCAGACTGTCCTCAGTCCATGGACAGTGGACGAGGAGCGACTGCAATGATGAAAGGTCAAGACATACTGTTAATGCTCAAGCTGGTTAGCCTGGAAAACCAGCACCCCAAGCCCGAGCAAGCTGCCGAGCACTTCTCCATGCGTGCGCTGGAGCAATCCACCGGCATCAGCAAATCCGAAGTCAGCAATGCACTTAACCGCTGCATTGCCGCAGGGCTCGCCAAGCTGGGGCGCAACAGCGCACTGCCGCAGGTCAACACTCGCGCCCTAAACGAATTTCTCGGTCACGGTTTGAAGTACGTGTTCCCGGTTCGGCCCGGCTCTATCGTGCGTGGCCTGGCCACCGCACATGCTGCGCCCGTGCTGGCCGGCAAGTTGTTGTCCGGTGGTGACCATATCTATGTGTGGGAGGATGCACTGGGCAGCGACATGGGCCAAAGCATTGAGCCCCTGTTCAAGAGCGCGCCCAAAGCGGCGCGCCAGGATGAGATGCTGTACGCCATGCTCGCTCTGGTGGACGCCATTCGCCTGGGCAACGAGCGCGAGGCCAGCCTGGCCAAAACCCTGCTGACGCAACAGCTGCGAGGCGAGCCTAATGGCAGCTGAATGGCACATGCAGGAGCTGATGCTGCAAACCGTCGCCGATGCACTGGGCCCGGACTTACTGCGCGAGGCGGCCTTTGTCGGCGGCTGTACCACCGCGTCGCTGATCACCGACGCCTTCGCCCGTGAAGCCGTGCGCTTTACCGAGGATGTCGACGTGATCGTCCATGTGCTCGGTTACGGCAACTGGCAACGCTTGCTGACTGAACTACGGCAGCGCGGCTTTCGTGAATCCCAGAGGATGACGTTATCTGCCGCCTGCGCTTGCCCAATGCGCTGATCGGTCGTGATCTGCTGGTCGACTTCATGCCCGACGACGAAGCCATCCTCAACTTCACCAACCGCTGGTACCGCGATGCCCTGCAAACGGCCGCCGACTATGCGCTGCCCTCAGGCACGCTGATCCGCGTTGTAACCCCCAGCTACTTCCTCGCTACCAAGCTGGAAGCCTATCGCGGCCGGGGTCGCAACGACCCGCTGGGCAGCCGTGACATTGAAGACATCCTAGCGGTGGTAGACGGCCGCGATAGCCTGCATGCCGAACTAGCCCAGACCGAACCCGCCTTACAGCACTACATAGCCCACGCTATCAGCGCGCTGCTCGCCAGCAACAGGCGCGGGAAGAACTCATATTTCAGCGCCTGGAAGCCATCACCGTGCTTTCAGCAGCCCAGTAACGGAAACGACCCTATCCACCACGTTTCTCAACGGCTTAGCTCCATGCCCTAGGGCCAGAGGCCCAGGCTAGAGCGCCGAAGAATACTTTCGTCCATTTACGCTTACTTTCGGTACTATCCGGGTAACTCAGGATTACCGAAGGTCAGGAAATGGACTTCACCCCCGTCATCGCCCAAGTCTGGGGCACGCTGGGATGGTTTATCCCGCTGATGCTGCTGATCGGCCTGCTCAAGTCACCTTGGGCCAAGGGCCAGATCGGTGAACTCCTGGTGCGCCTGTTCGCTCATTGGCAGCTGGATAAACGGACCTACCGCCGCCTGCACAATGTCACCCTGAACACGCCAGACGGCACCACCCAGATCGACCACGTATTCCTCTCGCCCTATGGCATCTTCGTGCTGGAAACCAAGAACATGAGCGGCTGGATCTTCGGCAGCGAGAAGCAGCCGCAGTGGACGCAGAAGCTCTACAAACGCACCTTCAAGTTCCAGAACCCGCTGCGCCAGAACTACAAGCACCTCAAGGCGCTGGAAGCCGCCCTCGGCGTCAGCCCCGAGCACCTGCACTCGGTCATCACCTTTGTCGGCGGCAGCACCTTCAAAACCGAGGTGCCGGCCAACGTGACCCAGGGCGTCGGCTTTATCCGCTATATCCAGTCATTCCAGCAGCCGCTATTCACCGAGGCTGAAGTCGACGCCATGCTGCACGCCCTGCAAACCGGCCGCCGCGCCCCCACCCTGGCCACTCACCGCGAGCATGTGCAAAACCTCAAACGCCGAAGTGATCCAACCGCCGAGCGGCAATGTCCGAAATGCGGCAGCGCCATGGTTATTCGCACCCGTAAAACTGGAATTAATGTAGGCGAGCAATTCTGGGGCTGCTCAACCTTTCCCAAATGCCGAACCATGCAGAGCTGTTGAGAGCCAATCACAGTCCGAAGTAGGCCATTTCAAAAAGGAAGCGAGAAATGATCGAGTCAATAACCCTGGCGAATATTGCTAGCTACGCTAGCCCTGTTACGGTGGACAAGCTCAAACAAATAAACTTCTTTTACGGGGCCAATGGGGCCGGAAAAACCAGTATCAGTCGGTTAATCGGTAATCCATCACTTTCAACCACATCTCAGGTAAATTGGCTCAAAGGCCTACACCTCGAAACCTTGGTCTATAACAACGACTTTATAGAGAAAAACTACACATCAGTTCCTAATCTGAAGGGTGTATTCACCCTGGGCGAAGCGCAACAGACCCAGCTAGACGAGATCAGCGCGCTTAAGAAAGAGATAGGTGCGCTCGGCGATGGTAGAGACAAGCATCAGGAGAACTTGGAGAACCCTGATGGAAAGAGCGGAAAACTGTTAGAACTTGCCACCTTAGAGGCCGCCTTTAAGGATAAATGCTGGGCCCAAAAGCGAAAATACGATGATGCATTTGCAGGAGCGTTTAGTGGCCTCAGAAGTAACTCTGAGCATTTCAAAACCAAGATTTTATCGGAAAAAGTCTCCAACACATCCGAGCTGATTGAAATTGCGACTCTTACTGAAAAAGCGAAATTGCTTTACGGGAATGTTCCCGATCAGCTTGTCACTATTCAATCACTGAACGCCACATCACTAATCCAGTTAGAGACAGACCCGATACTTCAGAAAAAGGTTTTGGGTAAGAGCGATGTTGATATCGCCGCAATGATCGTCAAACTTAATAATAGCGACTGGGTCAGACAAGGCCTAGCGTATTTCAAAGAGAGCGACAATAACTGCCCATTTTGCCAACAAACAACCTCCACAAATTTCGAGAAAAGTTTAAGTGAGTACTTTGACGAATCATTCGAAACTGATACAAAATCAATTGAAACACTACGCAACTCCTACAAAACAGGCGCTGACTTACTACTCCAGCAGATAGCCTATCTAGCCGAAGCAGAATCAGAGTTCATAGACAAAGAAAAACTAGATGCAAATCTAGGACTACTGAGCTCCCTCATCACAATCAACCTTCAGCGCATCGAAAGCAAAAAATCTGAACCCAGCTCCGAAATAAATCTTGAACCAATAAGTCAAGCCTCCGCAGAAATAGTCAAAATCATAAACGATGCAAACACGAAAATTTCAGAACAAAATAAACTTGTAGAAAATTTCAAATCCGAACAATCAAAACTGACAGGTCAAGTTTGGAAGTACATCCTCGAAACAGAACTGAAAGACACCATCGCCGATTATGACAAGGCTAAGACAGCATTAGTTAAAGCAATTGCAGGTCTCACTGCTCAGATCGACAAGGCTAAAGCAGCAATACTTCTGAAAGACAAAGAGCTCAAGGAGTTGGAAAGCAAGACCACCAGCATTCAGCCTACAGTCACTGCCATCAACCGCCTGCTAAGAAGTTTTGGCTTCAAGGGGTTTTCACTCGCAGTAACGACTACCGGTGATTCGTACAGGCTTATTAGGGCTGATGGCACTGACGCCAAAACGACCTTAAGCGAAGGCGAGAAAACCTTCGTCACCTTTCTGTACTTCTATCACCTGCTGAAGGGAAGCCCTACCACCACGGGTATGACGGCCGACCGAGTAGTGGTGATAGATGATCCAGTCTCCAGTCTGGATAGCGACATCCTGTTCATCGTGGCCAGTCTGATCAAGAAGCTATTCGCTGAGATCCGGGAGGGCAACGGGTATCTCAAACAGATCTTTATCCTCACCCACAACGTGTACTTTCATAAAGAAATCACGTTTCACCATAAACGAAATGCTAAGGGCAGCGCGCTGTCGGAAGAATCCTTTTGGATCGTACGAAAGCCTGACCTGCACTCAAAGGTGGAGCGTTACGACACCAACCCAATCAAAACCTCTTATGAGCTTCTGTGGGCAGAGCTGCGCAAGCCAGACCCACAGAGCCTGACAATTCAGAATACCTTGCGGCGTATCCTGGAAAATTATTTCAAAATCCTGGGTGGCATTGATTTGCAGGATTTGTGGGAGCACTTTGACGGGGAAGAAGCTGTTCATTGCAAGTCACTTATTTCATGGGTCAATGACGGTTCTCATTTTGCCCATGATGACCTGTACGTGGTTATTGACGAGCCTATGGTCAGCAACTACTTGAAGGTGTTCTTTAAGATTTTCAAACAAACAAAGCACATGCCCCACTACCAGATGATGATGGGTGAGCAGTACATCGACCTTGATCCTGACGTCGTTGAAGCCGAGACGGGGCCAGAGCTAGGCACAGAGCCTGTCGAGGAAACTCATGCAGAGCCAAAGCCTTTTGAGCTTTCTGAGGACACGGAATTGCCCATCCATGCGCCCCAAAAGACTGCGCCTGACCAAGAGCCTCCACTTGCTCTGCCAAGCATCGCCACTCCTCAAACACCAACGAATCAGGATTTGCCGCCCTTTTGATCGAAAAGTGCTGCCCCAGCTTCCGGCGAATGCTAAAAATGGGGTAGTACCACTCCAGTGTAGTGAAATAAATCAATGGAACAACTATGAGTAAACTCCATAAATTATTAGATACGAAATGTACTGAAGCAGACGTTCAAAAGCTCTTCGAAGCTCGACCTGAAGCAATCTGTGGAAGTTTATACGTCATGAACAATGCTGTAATACGAAAATTCCCTTTAGGGAGAGACCACGTCACTGACTTTACGTACGTCAACCCACAGTCAGGGCAAACACTTATTTACTTAATAGAAATAGAGTCTCCATCAAAGAAAATATTCAATAAAGACGACTCCTTTACCTCTGAATTCAGCCAGGCATTACAACAAGTAAATGATTGGCTAGTTTGGTGCTCACTTAACGATGACGCCCTTTCACAACAACTTGAGCCGCTAAGACGCCGAAACGGAGACTGCATACTTCACTACGTCCCTCGCGGCATCCTTATCTATGGCCGCGAAGAAGAAATCAACAGTATCCGAAGAAAAGAACGCTGGCTTGGAAAAGTTAAAGAAAACCCGTTTATTTCAATTAGAACATTCGACGGCTGGAATAAAGAGCACTCACGGTTTCTTTCTGACAACAGATTTGATATTGGCATTCGCAGCGTTATATATCATGGAAGAGATTACTCTGACTTACAGACAGTAGTATCAGGCATTTAGAAATTTTGAGAAAACAACACCGTAAACACTGACCGTTTCGCGGTACAAAAAACAGTACACTGGAGGTACAGTGCCCAGCTTTTACAGCTTTCGCCAAATTACGCTTAAACCCGTCTACGACGCTACTTCCAGCTCACTGTACCTGCGCTAAGCTACGCACGATTTCACTGGGTTTGCAGCGTTTCCAGGCAACTCATAATCCCTTGGTCCACGGTTCGAGTCCGCGTCGGCCCACCACCTTTAAAGCCGCGCACTGTGCGGCTTTTTGCTTGCCGCGTGCGGGGTTTCTGTCGCTGACCCGCTTGGGTGACTGGGCCGCCTTGCCGCTTTCGCACGGCGCCGCCCATAATCGGCCGCACTCTTTCTTCGGAACCCTGCTGCCATGGCGATTTCCCGCGCCGATCTCGATCAACACGGCCTGATTATCGGCGTCTCGCCCGAGCGCTTTCGCGCGGTGGCCATGCCGTTGTTGTTCGATCACCTGAACGCGCAGTGCGAAGGCACTATTGCGGTGAATCGCCAGGCGCGGATTGTCTGGATCAACGACAAGTACGCGGAGAAAGTCGGTATCAGCGATCCCAGTAGCGTGCTCGGCAAGGAAATCGAAGACGTGCTGCCAGCCAGCAAACTGCGCGAGGTGGTGGAGAGCGGCCAGCCGAGCATGCTCGACCTGATGGCCTTCGGCAGCGAGCACTTCGTGGTCACCCGCATTCCCCTGCGCGACGAGGACGGCACCCTGGTGGGCGCCCTGGGCTTCGTGTTGTTCGACCGTGCCCGCCATCTGAAGCCTCTGATGGGCAAATACAACGCGCTGCAGAACCAGCTATTGGCCACTCAGAACGAGCTGGCCAAGGCGCGTCGCGCGCGTTACACCATCGCCGGCTTCATCGGCAGCAGCGCGGCCGCCAGCGAGATCAAGCGCCAGGCCCGCCGCGCCGCGCAACTGGATGCCACGGTGCTGCTGCGTGGCGAAACCGGCACCGGCAAGGAACTGTTGGCCCAGGGCATCCATAACCTGTCGCCGCGGGCCAACAGCCCTTTCGTCGCGGTCAACGTGGCGGCGATTCCGGAAACCCTGGTCGAAGCCGAGCTGTTCGGCACCGCCCCCGGCGCCTTTACCGGCGCGGATCGCAAGGCGCGCATCGGCAAGTTCGAGGTGGCCAACGGCGGCACCCTGTTTCTCGATGAGATCGGCGACCTGCCGCTGCCCCTGCAAGCCAAACTATTGCGCGTGCTTCAGGAACAGGAAGTCGAGCCGCTCGGCTCCAACCAGGTCAAGCCGCTCAACGTGCGGGTAATCGCCGCCACCCATATCGACCTGGAAGCCAAGGTGGCCGCCGGCCTGTTCCGCGATGACCTGTATTACCGCCTCAACGTCCTGGCCCTGCCCGTGCCGCCGCTGCGTGCCCGCCAGGAGGATATTCCGGCGCTGATCGAGTACCTGCTCGACGATATCGCCAACCGCTCCGGCCTGGCGCCGATGGAGCTGAGCGCGGATGCGGTGGCCCTGCTCGCCCGGCAAACCTGGACCGGCAACGTGCGCGAGCTGCGCAACCTGCTGGAACGGGCGCAGCTCAGCGCCGACAACGGCCTGCTCGACACCGCGCAAATAACAGTGCTACTCGACAAACCGGCGTTAGCCACAGCGCTGGAATCGCCCAGCGCGGCTGCCCTGCCCAACCCAACACAGGAGGTCGAACCCCTGGCGCAGAGCCTGGCCCGCGCCGAACGAGCGGCCATTCTCCAGGCCCTCAGTGCCACCGGCGGCAACCGTTTGCAGGCTGCCGCGCGCCTGGGCATTTCCCGCGCGGCGCTGTACAACAAGCTGAACCAGCACGCACTGGTGTCGTGTCAATCCTGAAATGTCGGATCATTGTAGGGTGGGTTAGCGGCGCCAAGCGCCGAAGGTTCAGGCAGCGCTAGCGTGACGCGCCGCGTAACCCACCAGGCGATAGGCCTGCGTCGCGCCGATGGAGGGTTAGGGCGCAACCGATCTTGCAGGCTCATCGCTATCGGGAGCATGCGCCTAACCCAGCCTTGGGATCGCGGCACATGGCTAAGACCGCGATTAACAGGCATTTAAACGTTGTCGTGACACCAGCCTGGTGTCCAACCAAATGGACAGTCACCCTCAATAGCGTCCAGGAATATGGACACTGTCTAGCCAAGTAGACAGTCAAAGCCGCCCAACCCAGCATCACAGCCCCCGCACAAACCCCACTTGCTGCGCATCCAGGCCCCGAACTAGAGCGCCTTACCGCCCACGCGAGCGGGCTAGCTCCCTACCTGGCACGGCTTTCGCTCTAGGGTTGTGCATGGATTGCGCGAACCTGCCAAGGCGCCTCACGCAACCACTACCGGCCCGCCACAGAGCGGCGCCTAAAACAACAACAAAAGGAATAACCTGCATGGGTACCCTCGGTATTCTGATTTCTCTGGCCCTGTTGATGTACCTCGCCTACCGCGGCATCAACGTGCTGATCCTCGCTCCCCTGCTGGCCCTGCTCGCCCTGCTGTTCTCCGGCGAAGTGGCCATGCTGCTGCCGACCTACACCCAGGTGTTCATGAAGGCCATGGGCGGCTACGTCATCCAGTTCTTCCCCTTGTTCCTGCTCGGCGCACTGTTCGGCAAGCTGATGGACGACTCCGGATCGGCCCGCGCCATCGCCCACGGCATAGTCGCCAAGGTCGGCAGCCAGCGGGCGATCCTGGCCATAGTTTTGGCGTGCGGCATCCTCACCTACGGCGGCGTCTCGCTGTTCGTGGTGGCCTTCGCGGTCTACCCGATCGGCGCCGCGCTGTTTCGCGAGGCCGGCATCCCCAAGCGCCTGATCCCCGGCGCCATCGCCCTCGGTTCGTTCACCTTCACCATGACCGCGCTGCCGGGCACCCCGGCGATCCAGAACGCCATCCCCAACCCCTTCTTCGGCACCGATGCCTTTGCCGCGCCGGGCCTGGGCCTGATCGCCGGGCTGATCATGTTCGGCCTGGGCACCTGGTGGCTGAGCAGCCAGGCGCGCAAGCTGAAAGCCGCCGGTGAAGGCTATGGCGAGCACCGCGACGACCCTATCGCCCAGGACAACAGCGGCATTCCCGGTTTCTGGCTGGCGCTGCTGCCGATTCTGCTGGTGATTGCCCTGAACTACCTGATGGCCAAGCAAGTGTTGCCGAACATCGACGCCAGCTTCCTGGCCAAGCCGGAGTTCGGCGGGCTGCAGGACGCCAAGTCGCTGATCGGGATCTGGTCGATCATCGTCGCCCTGGCCGCCGCCATCCTGCTGCTGGTCGGGCTGCACTGGAAGCGCTGGGCCAACCTGCAGAAAAGCGTCAACGACGGCGCCTTCGGCTCCATGCTGCCGATCCTCAACACCGCAGCGGAAGTCGGTTACGGCACGGTGATCGCCTCGCTGGCCGGCTTCGTGATCATCCGCGACCTGGTGCTCGGCGTCTCCAGCAACCCGCTGATTTCCGAGGCGGTGGCGGTGAACATCCTCGCCGGCATCACCGGCTCGGCCTCCGGCGGCATGTCGATCGCGCTGAAGACCCTCGGCGAGCAGTACCTGAGCCTGGCCACCGCCGCCGGCATCAGCCCCGAACTGCTGCACCGCGTCGCCGCCATGGCCTCGGGCTGCATGGACACCCTGCCGCATAACGGCGCGGTGATCTCGCTGCTGGCGATCTGCAAGCTGACCCACCGCGAGTCGTACAAATTCATCTTCGTCAATACCGTGGCCTTCCCCATGGTCGCGCTGGTTGTGGTGATTATGTTGGGCACCCTGTTTGGCAGCTTCTAACAGACCACTGAAAAGCTGCTGCGCTCGGCTATACGGCGTTGCGCTCAGGCTCGGATGCTCATGTACAGCCGTACATTGCGCGTCCTCGCCTGAGCGCGCCTTGCCTAGCCTTCGCTCGCGACGCTTTTAAGCGCCCTGTACTTCTTGTTGTTTAACCGCTTTCGAGTACCCGCCATGAGCAAGATCATGAGTGCCGCCACCGCGGTGGCGCGCATCGCCGATAACGCCAACGTCGCCACCGGCGGTTTCGTCGGCATCGGCTTCGCCGAGGAAATCGCCATCGCCCTGGAGCAGCGCTTCCTGGCCGAGCAGGCACCGCGTGACCTGACCCTGGTGTATGCCGCCGGCCAAGGCGACGGCAAGGGCCGTGGCCTCAATCACCTGGCCCACGAAGGTTTGCTGCGGCGGGTGATAGGCGGACACTGGGGACTGGTGCCGGGCCTGCAGAAGCTGGCGGTGGACAACCGCATCGAGGCCTACAACCTGCCGCAGGGGGTGATTTCCCAGCTGTTTCGCGACATCGCCGCGGGCAAGCCGGGGCAATTGTCCAAGGTCGGCCTGGGCACCTTCGTCGACCCCGAGTTCGGCGGCGGCAAGCTCAACGCCCGGACCACCGCCGAGCTGGTGCGGCGCATGCCGATCGATGGAGTGGACTACCTGTTCTACCCGACGTTACCGATCCATGTCGGCATCATCCGCGCCACCAGCGCCGACCCCGACGGCAACCTGAGCATGGAACGCGAGGCGCTGACCATCGAGAGCCTGGCCATCGCCATGGCCGCGCACAACTCGGGCGGTTTGGTGATCGCCCAGGTCGAGCGCATCGTCGAGCGGGGCTCACTGAACCCGCGCGAGGTGAAGGTGCCGGGCATCCTGGTCGACTGCGTGGTGGTCGCCCAGCCAGACAATCATCAGCAGACTTTCGCCACCGGCTATAACCCGGCCTTTGCCGCCGAGACCCGCGTGCCCATGGACAGCCTGAGCCCCATGCCGCTGGATGTGCGCAAGTTGATCGCCCGCCGCGCCGCCCTGGAGTTGAGCGCCGGCACCGTGGTCAATCTGGGTATCGGCATGCCCGAAGGCGTCGCTGCGGTGGCCGCCGAGGAAGGCATGATCGAGCGCCTGACCCTGACCGCCGAACCCGGGGTGATCGGCGGGGTGCCGGCCTCTGGCCTGGATTTCGGCGCGGCAAGCAACCACAGCGCGCTGATCGACCAGCCCTACCAGTTCGACTTCTACGACGGCGGCGGGCTGGATCTGGCCGTCCTCGGCTTGGCCCAGGCGGACGCGGCAGGCAATCTCAACGTGTCCAAGTTCGGCTCGCGCCTGGCCGGCGCCGGCGGTTTTATCAACATCAGCCAGAACGCCAAGCGCGTGGTGTTCGTCGGCACCTTCAGCGCCGGCGCGCAGGATATCCGCATCGAGGACGGTCAGCTGCGCATCCTCCAGGACGGCGAGGTGCGCAAGTTCGTCGCTGAGGTCGAGCACCGCACCTTTGCCGGCCGCCAAGCCGCCGAACGCGGCCAGCCGGTGCTGTACGTCACCGAGCGCTGCGTATTCCAGCTGACCCTGGACGGCCTGGAGTTGATCGAGATCGCCCCCGGCGTCGACCTGCAACGCGACATCCTCGCGCGCATGGACTTCCAACCGATCATCCGCCAGCCCAAGCTGATGGATGCGCGGCTGTTCGCCGAGACAGCTATCGGCCTCTGCGAGCGGCTGGGCCAGCCTGGCGACGCCTAGCTGCGAATGCAGCGGGCAGTTTTGCGTGACTGGGCAGCCTTCGGGCTGCCTTTTTTTGACTATGTCCTAGTTACGTGTTGGCCGCGCTGATGGCTGTAGAGTCTCGGCTTTTCCGTAGGGTGGGTTAGCCGCGTAGCGGCGTAACCCACCATTGATACCGTAAGACCTCACCCTTGCCGGCCTAACGGCCGGGTGGCGGGTTACACCTTCGGCTAACCCACCCTACGCAAGACCTTGCACCACACAGCTGGGGCAGAGCCTTTTTATCAAGGATTTTTTATCCAGGATAAGCCGGCGCCCTGAGAGCGACCCGACGGGCACGGTACCGCGCGCAGGGCCAGCCCATGGGCTGGCCCTTTTTTACGACGACTCAGTTTTGCCGCAGCTTGGAGGCGACACCTTCGACGAAGTACTTCATCTTGCCCAGGTCGCTGTCGCTGATGACCTCGCCAGCGGGCACGCGAGTCCTGCCGTCCTGATCGACTATCGGGCCGGTGAACGGATGGAAAGTACCGGCGCGCATCTCGGCTTCCAACTTCTCCACCTGCGCTTTGACATCCGCCGGTACAGAGGGGTTGAGCGGCACGATCTCGATCATCTCGTCCTTGATCCCACCCCAGGTGGACGCCGGCTTCCAGGTGCCGTCCAGCACGCTCTGGGTGGTATCGGTATAGAACTTGCCCCACTGGTGGGTGGTGCCGGAGAGCTGCGCCTTGGCGCCGTACTTGCTCATGTCCGAGTGGTAGGAGAAGGCATTCACGCCCTTCTCCTCTGCGGCTTGCACCACCGCGGTCGAGTCGGTGTGGTGGGTGAGCATGTCGGCGCCCTGGGAGATCAGGGTCAGCGCGGCTTCGCGCTCCTTGCCCGGGTCATACCAGCTATTGACCCAGATCACCCGCACTTCGGCATTCGGGTTGACGCTGCGCGCACCACGGGCGAAGGCGTTGATGCCCATCACCACCTCGGGGATGGGGAAGGCGGCGACATAGCCCAGTACGTTGGACTTGGTCATCTTGCCGGCGACCACGCCATTCAGGTAGCGGCCCTCATAGAAGCGCGCGTTGTAGTTGCCGAAGTTCTTGCCCATCTTGTAGCCGGTGGCATGCATCAGGGTCACGTTGGGGAACTGCTTGGCGACACGCTCGACGTAGTTCATGTAGCCGAAGCTGGTGGCGTAGATCAGGTTGTAGCCGCTACTGGCCAACTCGCGGATCACCCGTTCGGCGTCGGCGCCTTCCGGTACGTTCTCGATGTATTTGGTTTCGACCTTATCGCCCAGGGCTTTTTCCATTTGCAAGCGCCCTTGATCATGCTGGTAGGTCCAGCCGGCGTCGCCGATCGGGCTGATATAGACGAAGCCAACCTTGAGCGGATCGGCCGCCTGCGCGTAGCCGAGCAAACCGACGCCGAACGCTGCCGCCACCGCCATGCCACCCGCTGCCTTGATGAAATGTCTGCGATTACCCATCAGTTCCTCTCCTAGCCTAGTGCTGTGATTGTTTTTGTTGTCGGGGGAAATAAATGCAGCAGACCCTTCCCCTTCAGAGCCCGCCAACGGATCAGGCATCCGGCCGGTAAGGCTGGCCGAGCGACATCGGCGAGTTCAGCCGGATGGTCTGTTGATTACGCGAAATCAGCACCAGCACGATGATCGTCGCCAGGTACGGCAGCGCCGAGAGCAACTGCGACGGCACCTCGATCTGCAGGCCCGAGCCCTGGATAAACAACTGACTGATCATCACCCCGCCGAACAGGTAGGCCCCGGCCATCACCCGCAGTGGCCGCCAGGTGGCGAACACCACCAGCGCCAGGGCGATCCAGCCACGGCCCGAGACCATGCCCTCGACCCACAGCGGCGTGTAGAACACCGACAGGAAGGCGCCGCCGATACCGGCCATGGCGCCGCCGAAGATGGTGGCCAGGTAGCGGATGCCGATCACTGAATAGCCGATCGAATGCGCCGACGAGGGTGACTCGCCAACCGCGCGTAGGATCAGTCCGGCGCGACTCTTGTAGAGGAACCAGATCACCCCGCCGAGCAGGGCCCAGGAGAAATACACCAGGGACTGCTGATTGAATAGCGCCGGGCCGATATAGGGGATATCGGCCAGCAGCGGGATGCGGATCGCCGGCACCGCCTGCAGGGTCAACGACTCGAAGGGTTTGCCGATGAAGGCCGAGAGGCCGACACCGAAGATCGTCAGCGCCAGTCCGGAGGCCACCTGATTGGCCATCAGCGTCAGGGTCAGCAGGCCAAACAGCAGGCTCATCAGCGCACCGGCAGTCATCCCGGCCAACACCCCGAGATAAGGATTGCCGGTGTAATGGGTGGCGGCGAAGCCGGCCACCGCACCCATGGCCATGGTGCCTTCGGCGCCCAGGTTGAGCACCCCGGACTTTTCGGTGATCAACTCACCCAGGGCCACGATGATCAGCGGGGTGCCGGCCACCAGGGTGGCGAACAGCATTGAGGTAATCAGGCTCTGCTCCATCTCACGCCCCCGCCTTGGTCAGCGTCCTGCGCATGCGCAGCCGGTAGTTGATAAATAGATCCGAACCGAGCAGGAAGAACAGCAACATTCCCTGGAATACCTTGGAGATCGACGCGGGCAGACTCATATACAGCTGCGCCTGCTCGCCGCCGAGAAACAGCAGCGCCATCAACAGGCTGGCAAAGAAGATCCCGAGGGGATTCAGCCGCCCGACGAAAGCCACGATGATGGCGGCGAAACCGTAGCCGCTGGCAACCTTGTCGGTCAGTTGGCCCATGGGCCCCGCTACCTCGGCCATGCCGGCCAGGCCCGCGCAGGCCCCACCCACCAGCAGGCCGATCCAGACCATACGCTTGGCCGAGAAGCCGGCATAGCGCGCCGCATCTGCCGCCTCGCCGGCCACGCGCATCTTGAAGCCGAGAAAGCTCCGGTGCATGAACACATAGCCGACCACCAGCACCCCCAGCGCCATGACGAAGGCCAGGTTCAGCCGCGTGCCTTCGACCAGCAGCGGCAACAGCGCCGAGTCGGAGAACATCTTGCTCTGCGGGAAGTTGAAGCCGTCTGGGTCCATCCAGGGGCCGAACACCAGCCAGGACACCAGCAGCTGGGCGACGTACACCAGCATCAGCGAGACCAGGATCTCGTTAGCGTTGAAGCGGGTGCGCAGGAACGCCGGGATCGCCGCCCAGGCGGCACCACCCAGCGCCCCGGCGACGATCATCGCCAGCAACACCAGCGGACCGCTCTGCTCCGCCAAGGCCAGCGCAACCCCAGTCGCCGCACAGGCGCCAAGGATGAACTGGCCCTCCGCGCCGATATTCCACACATTGGCCCGGAAACCGATGGCCAGGCCCACCGCAATGAGCATCAGCGGGACGGCCTTGAGCAGCAACTCGGAAACCCCGTACCAGCTGCGCACCGGGTTGAGAAAGAACACCTGGAAGCCTTCCAGCGGGTCTTTGCCCAAGACGGAGAACAACAGCAGCCCGCCGAGCACAGTCAGGACCACCGCAATCAGCGGCGACAGGTAGCTCATGGTGCGCGAGGCTTCGGGCCGGGCTTCAAGCTTGAAGGACAACATGGCGCGCTTTCCCTTGTTATAGATGGCTGGTTGATTGATCGCGGGGCGCTGCCGGCGCGCGCTCGGCGCCTGGCCACATGCCGCTCATCCACACGCCGATGTCCTCCACCGAGGTCTCGGCCAAGGGCCGCGTTGGCGACAATCGACCGTCGGCGATCACCGCGATGCGGTCGCAAATCTCGAACAGCTCATCCAGCTCCTCGGAGACCACCAGCACCGCGCAACCGGCGTTTCTCAGGTCAATGATCTGCTGGCGGATAAAGGCCGATGCGCCCACGTCCACACCCCAGGTCGGCTGCGCGGCCACCAGCAGTTTGGGCGCCTGCATGATCTCGCGGCCCATGATGTACTTCTGCAGATTGCCGCCGGACAGCGATCTGGCCTGCGCGGCCGGCCCGCCGCACTTGACGTTGAAGCGTTCGATGCATTCGCTGGCGAAGGCCTTGGCCGCACGAAAATCGATCAGCCCGTGCTTGACCAGGTCCTTCGCGGCGGCGGCCGTGAGAATCGCGTTGTCGCTGAGCGCCATGCTCGGCACCGCACCACGGCCCAGGCGCTCCTCCGGGACGAAGCACAGGCCGATTTGCCGGCGCTGGTCGGGCGACAAGCGCCCCGCCTGGTTACCGCAGATCTGCACCGGGCCTGCCTCGCTCAGCGGGATCTCCCCGGAGATGGCCGCCAACAGCTCGGCCTGGCCGTTGCCCGAGACCCCGGCGATGCCGACTATCTCGCCGGAGCGCACCTCCAACTGGAGGTCCTTGAGGTCGGTGCCGAAGGGATCGGGCGAGGCCTGCGACAACCCCGCCAGCTTCAGCCGGACCTCGCCGTCGGCCTGCCCCGCGGTATGGACACAGGCCGGCAGATCCTTGCCGATCATCAGCCGCGCCATGCTCTTCGGCGTCTCTGCTGAGGGGATGCAGGCGCCCGTGACCTTGCCGCCCCGCAGCACCGTGGCGCTGTGGCACAGCTCCTGGATTTCGTCGAGTTTGTGGCTGATATAGAGAATCGCGCAGCCTTCGCTGGCCAGTCGGCGCAGGGTCTCGAACAGCACGCGTACCGCCTGTGGGGTGAGTACCGAGGTCGGTTCGTCCATGATCAGCAGCCGTGGGTTCTGCAGCAGGCAACGGACGATCTCGACCCGCTGCCGCTCACCGACGGACAGCGCATGCACATGCCGACGCGGATCGACCGGCAAGCCGTAACGCGTGGACACCGACTCGATACGGCGGGCCAGGTCGGCCAGATCGGGGTTGCCCGGCAGGGCCAGGGCGACGTTTTCCAGCACGGTCAGGGTTTCGAACAGCGAGAAGTGCTGGAACACCATACCGATGCCCAGACTGCGCGCATGGGCGGGGTTCTCCACCGTGACCGGCTGGCCCTCCCAGACCATCTCGCCGGAGGTTTGCCGCGTCACGCCATAGATGATTTTCATCAGGGTCGACTTGCCCGCGCCATTCTCCCCCAGCACGGCATGAATCTCGCCGGGCATGACGCGCAGATCGATGCCATCGTTGGCGACTACCGCGGGATAGACCTTGCGGATGCCCTGCAAGATCAAGCGAGGCTGTGCATCCGACGCAGCGGCGGCGTGCTCAGGCTTCATTGGGTTTTCTCCTGTTCTCCGATGACTTTAGCAGCTCGAATGAGCCGGCATCGGCGCCTTATTATTGGAGAGGAGCAGCAACCCTGGCGGCCACTGCACCCTTGTGGTTAGCCACCCGAGAACAGCCAGCCCGGTACGGATGTGCACTCTTGTGTACTACGCAAAATTAGATTGTGCAACTCAATGCGCACAAAAATGCTGTTTTATGTAAACAACACTCTCGCCGGGCAAACTCGCGGCATGCCAGGCGAGCCGCTCTAAACCGGTGCTTTCGTTTACATGATCACGGGCAGTTGGCCACTATCCATCACACGCCAGCTAAGCGCTTTGCTCGCGACTGCGTCTGACTAGGGTCTGTTGCCGCTTCATTGCGAGCCGCGTTGCCGCGAGAAATGGCCCCCGATTAGGCGCAGGACGCAGGTAATGGTCATTCCCTTGCCAAGTCCTGCAACAACAGCGGGGGCCATTTCCCGCGCAACCCGAAGGGCCGGGCCTGTTTTTGCGCGATGCGGCGTTTCTCGTCGCTCATTTGGAACAACCAAACCGCGCTCCTCGTGCCTTGCCTCGCGCAAAAACAAGCTACGGCGCGGCCGCGAATGAAACGGCAACAGACCCTAGGCAATATATAGGCCGGGGAGCGCAAACCCCGAGTCACCGCCGCTTAGGATGGCCAGAAAAACCAACAGCCCCGGACAACCTGTATGGCTGTGCGGGGCTGGAAACGGCACGGCGCCGGGGTTGGCGCCGAAGGCGGAGGTCGCTCAGGCCTTCAGTTTATGGCGCGCGGCGTACAGGCAGATCATCTCCATCGCCAGGGTGGCGCCGGCCAGGGCGGTGACTTCTGCGCTGTCATAGGGCGGCGCCACCTCCACCACGTCCATGCCGACCAGGTTGATGCCGCGCAGCCCGCGCAGGATCTCCAGCGCCTGATGGGTGCTGAGGCCACCGCACACCGGGGTGCCGGTGCCGGGGGCGAAGGCCGGATCGAGGCAGTCGATGTCGAAGGTCAGGTACACCGGATGCTCACCGACCCGCGCGCGAATGCGCTCGGCGATCTGCTCCGGCGACTGTCGATGCACCTCGCGGGCATCCAGCACCTGAAAGCCCATCACGTCGTCATTGGTGGTGCGCAAGCCGACCTGCACCGAGCGCGCCGGGTCGACCAGGCCCTCGCGGGCGGCGTGGTAGAACATAGTGCCGTGATCGATGCGCGCGCCCTCTGCGTCCGGCCAGGTGTCGCTGTGCGCGTCGAAGTGGATCAGCGCCAGTGCGCCATGCTGCCTGGCATGCGCCTTGAGCAACGGGTAGCTGATGAAGTGGTCGCCGCCCAGGGTGAGCATGGCGCAGCCGGCCGCGAGGATCTTGTCGGCATGCGCCTCGATCAGCGCCGGAGTGTCCTGCGGCGTGCCGTGGTCGAAGTAGCAGTCGCCGTAGTCGATGCAGGCCAGCAGGTCGAAGGGGTCGAATTCCCAGGGAAAATGCCGCGCCCAGGCCGACTGCACCGAGGCGGCGCGAATCGCCCGCGGGCCGAAGCGGCTGCCGGGTCGGTTGGTGGTGGCGGTGTCGAACGGCACGCCACTGACCACCAGATCGACGCCGCGCAGGTCACGGCTGTAACGCCGGCGCATGAAACTGGTGATGCCGGCGTAGGTCGGCTCGGCCGCCGTGCCATACAGGCTGTCGCGGGTCATCGCCTGGTCGTTTTCGTAGGCTTGATCCATGGTTTACGGTCCTCACAACTTGGATAGAAATTCGGCGCCCGCTGCCGGGCGCGCTCAGTACTGGCTACGGAATGCGGTCCACAAGCGGGTGCGCTGACGCTGTTGCTTGAGGCTCTGGATTTGCTCGGGGAACAACTTGGCGCGCACCGCCGCCGGCGGGTAGATGTCCGGATCGCCGCTGACCGCCTCATCCAGCAAGGGCGCGGAAGCCGCGTT
Organism: Pseudomonas sp. SJZ079; assembly: GCF_007993865.1. GTDB lineage: Bacteria > Pseudomonadota > Gammaproteobacteria > Pseudomonadales > Pseudomonadaceae > Aquipseudomonas. The sequence continues at coordinate 67,457 of NZ_VIUH01000015.1, forward strand.
GGCGTTGGCGAAATACAGCGCGTTGGTCAGTTCGGCGATCGCCTCGGGCTTGAGCATGTAATCGATAAAGGCGCGGGCGGCCTGCGGGTGCGGCGCATCGACCGGAATCGCCATGGTGTCGAACCAGATCAGCGTGCCCTCCACAGGAATGCGGAACAGCACCGCGAACGACTGCTTGGCCTCGGCGGCGCGGGCGGCGGCCATGCCGGCGTCGCCGGTGTAGGTCAGCGCCAGGCAGATCTCGCCCTTGGCCAGGTCGTCGATATGCTTGCCGCTGCCGATGTAGCGCAGGTTCGGTTGCAACTGGGCGAGCAACTGCTGCGCGGCCTTGAGGTCGGCGGCGGCGGTGCTGTAGGGGTCCTTGCCCAGGTAGTTCAGCGCGATCGCAATCACCTCCTGCGGCGAATCCAATACGGCGATGCCGCAGTCTTTCAGCTTGCTGGCGTACTCCGGTTTGAACAGCAGATCCAGGCTGTTCAGCGCCACACCCGGCAAACGCTGCTCAACCGCCTGCTGGTTGATGCCCAGGCCGACGGTGCCCCAGGTGTAGGGCACGCCGTAGCGGTTGCCGGGGTCGACGCTGGCCAGCTTGGCCAACAGCTCGGGGTCGAGGTTAGCGGCATTGCTCAAGGCGCCGACCGGCTGCACGGCCTTGGCCTGAATCGCCCGGGCCAGACCGCTGGAGGCCGGAAACACGACGTCGTAGCCACTGCCGCCGGTGAGCAGCTTGCTGTCGAGCACCTCGGTGCTGTCGAAGGTGTCGTATTTGACCCGGATACCGGTTTCGCTCTGGAAGCGTTTGAGCGCCTGCGGCGCCACGTAGTCGGCCCAGTTGTAGATGTTCAGCACCTGCTCCTCGGCCTGCAGCGGCAGGGCGCAGGCGATCAGTAACAGGCTGGCGGCAAGGCGCATGGCGGATTCCTCTCTTCTGGCGAATCGGTTTGCTTGGGTAGGAGCCCGCGTGCGGGCGATCTTCAACAGAGAGAAATCGCCAGCAAGCTGGCTCCTACGAAAACGCTGGAATCATCCTGCGCCCGGTATTGCTTTGAATAAATATGAAGTGATCTACTTTGGCATCGATAACTATCAATGTTTGGAGCCGCCATGCTCAGCCAAGTACGCGACCTCGACCTGCAACTGCTGCGGCTGTTCGTGACCGTGGTGGAGAGCGGCGGCTTCAGTGCCGCCCAGGGTGATCTGGGAATCGGCCAGTCGACCATCAGCACGCAGATGGCCAAGCTGGAAACGCGCCTGGGTTTCCGCCTGTGCGAACGCGGCAAGGCTGGCTTCCGCCTGACCCCCAAGGGCGAACAGGTGCTGCTGGCCACGCACCGACTGTTCGCCGCCCTCGAGACCTTCAAGGGCGAGGCCCAGGGCATGGCCGACAAACTGCTGGGCACGCTCAGCATCGGCCTGTCCGAGGCCCTCGACGCCCAGGTGTTGAATCGGATCGGCGCCGCCATCGGGCGCTTTCGCCAGCGCAACCAGGCGGTGCAGATCGAACTGCTCAGCGCCATGCCCGCCGAACTGGAGCGGCGCCTGCTGCAGGATCAACTGCACCTGGCCATCGGCTATTTCTCCGGCACCCAGACCGCACTCGACTACCTGCCGCTATTCGAGGAGACACAGGCCCTGTACTGCGGCGCCGGCCATCGCTTATTCGAGCAACCCGACGTGAGCCTGGCGCAGCTGCAGGATGAGGACGGCGTGCATCACCCCTACCGCTTCATTCAACGCGACGAACCCTGGCAAACCACCGCCAGCAGTGCGCACAGCGAACAGGTCGAAGGCACCCTGGCATTCCTTCTCTCGGGCGCTCACATCGGCTACCTGCCCCAGCACATCGCCGCCCCCTGGGAAGCGCGCGGCCTGCTGCGCGCGCTGTTGCCGGAACGGCTCGGCTTCAGCGTGCAGTTTCACCTGAGCAGCCATCGCGGCCGCCAACCGAGCGAAGCGCAGCAGGCGTTTGTCGCGGACCTGCTCGGCGCATTTGCGCAAACGCCTGGGGCATGAGCGAAGCCGCCGGCAACGGTAACGCTGGCAGGCCTGTGGCAAGCCAACGGCTGTTGGCGGGAGCGTCCGCCCCCTGATCGGCTACGCAACGACAAGCGCCTGGTGCGCGCGGCGGTCTATAGTTTTTAGTTCAAGCCGGTACTGGCTCCCCCCTGTCCACAGCGTGCAAGGAATCATCATGAGCAAGGTCTACCACGTCGCCGTGCTGGTCGGCAGCCTGCGCAAAGCCTCGATCAACCGCAAACTCGCCCTGGCGTTAGCCGAACTGGCACCGTCATCGCTGAAGCTGGAAATTGTCGAGATCGGCGATCTGCCGCTGTACAACGAAGACATCGATGGCGAGCGGCCGCCCGAGACCTATACCCGCTTCCGAACCAAAGTCAAAGCGGCCGACGCGCTGCTGTTCGTCACCCCGGAATACAACCGTTCGGTGCCCGCGCCGATGAAGAATGCCATCGACGTAGGCTCGCGCCCTTACGGTCAGAGTGCCTTCAGCGGCAAACCCGGCGCGGTGCTGAGCGCCTCGCCGGGCGCGGTAGGGGGCTTCGGCGCTAACCACCATTTGCGTCAATCCATGGTGTTTCTCGACGTCGCGATGATGCAGCAGCCGGAAGCCTACCTGGGGGGCGCCGGCAGTTTCTTCGAGGAAGCCGGGATGCTCGGCGACGGCATCAAGCCGTTCCTGCAAAAATTCATCAATGCCTATGCGGCCTGGGTGGCGCAGCACGTCCCGGGCTGATCCGTCAGACAGCGCCACTGCTCGTGGGCTGCGGCCCGCTGGCTGGCGCAACTCTCGACTTCGTACACTGCCGCGGAGATACCCAGCTGCCTGACGGCTCCGGAGGGTTAGCAGATGAACCCGACACAGGACGAAGACAGCTTCTGGAAGGAAACCAGCCAGGACAAACGCCAAGTCGCCGACCTGTGCGCCGCCTTGCGGCGGCGTGCCCAGAGCGACCAGCCCATGTCCGATTTCCAACTGAAGAATGCCGAGCTGGCGGGCATCGACCTGGTCAACCATGGCAGTCACCACGGCTATGTACTGCACAACGCCGACCTGTACCGCGCCAATCTGCAGAGCGCCCATCTGTTTGCCCTCGACCTGCGCGGCAGCTCGCTGATGAAGGCCGACCTGCGTCACGCCAACCTGCACTGTGCCGACCTGCGCGACTGCAACCTGCTTGGCATTCGCCTGGAGGGGGCTCGCCTGGACAACATCATCTGGGATCGCCAGCTGCTGCAAGAGCGCAAAGGCCGCGAGCTGCTGCGTACTGGCAACAGCGCAGCCGCCCTTCAACTCTTTCAGGAGGCCGAGGAGACCTACCGCAACCTGCGCCTGCACCTGGAAAAGGCCGGCCTGTTCGAACAAGCCGGGCTGTTCTTCCACCGCGAGATGGTCATGCGCCGCCTGCAAATGCCGCGCTATTCGAGCAAACGCCTGCTGTCCTGGCTGGTCGACCTGTTCAGCGGCTACGGTGAGAAGCCGTTGAACGTGGTGCTGTTTTCCCTGGGGCTGATCGGCTTCTGCGGCCTGCTGTATTTCCTGGTCGGCGTACATCAGGGTGACCGGCCCATGGGCATTGCCTTCGAAGGCAGCCTGCTGAGCAACCTGTTGGACCTGCTCGGCTGCCTCTATTTCAGTGTGGTGACCTTCACCACCCTGGGCTACGGCGACATCAGCCCGCACGGTTTAGCCCGCCCGATTGCCGCCTTCGAAGCGTTTGTCGGCAGCTTCACCATGGCATTGTTCGTGGTGGTATTCGTCAAGAAGATGACCCGCTAGCCGCACGCCTAGTGGGTTGACTCCAGCTCGGATAACTGAGGTGCTGAGGCAAAGCGCTGCGCCGAGTCATAGCAGGCTATGGCAAGGCGCAGCACTGCAGCATCAGGGACTCAGACCTTCAGCGGCACCCAGACCTCTACCTGGCCGGTGCCGGCCATGGGGTCGAAATCCGCGCTGTAACGCTCGAACTCCGGGGCGTCCGCCACCTCCAGGACCGAGGCCGGCAGCCAGCGCTGGAAGATCGCGGCGAAGGTCTCGTGGATGCTGGAGATATGCCCGCGATGGAGAAACACCGCGTAACGTCGGGCCGGCAGGCGTATATGGCGCCAGCCCTCGGGCAGGCCGTCGCTGCGCGTCACCTGGACGCCAGCGATGTACTCGAAGCTGCCATCCTCGTCCGGGTTGCAGCAAACACCGTAGGTTTCCCCGCCTTGTTGTCCCGGTACCCTCCCGATATGCGGCACGAAGCGTTGCCAGAGCGCGGCGATGCCCTGGGCGCGCTCGGTGGTGAAGCGCTCGCCGAGTCCGGCGATCAACAGTTCCTGCTCGTCCACCAGACGCGGTTCGGGCAGCTCGAAGCTGTGTGTCGGTTGCATGCGCATAGCCTCCCTCAATTCAATTCCAGACAGCGTGCCGCTATTTCGCAGCGCCTCGGGGGTGAGGCCGAATTGCTTACGGAACGCGCTGGTGAAAGCCTCGTGGGAGCCGTAACCCACCTCGAGGGCGACGCCGAGGATGTCCGGTGCCCCGTCCGCCAAACGATGCGCCGCCCGGCTCAAGCGCCGCGCCCGCACGTAGCGCATCACCGACCAGCCGGTCGCGCAGGCGAAGGTTCGTGCCAGACCGAAGCGCGACAGACCGCAGACACTGGCAATGCGTTGCAGGTCGAGCGGCTCTTCGAGCTCAGTCTCGATCAGCCAGAGCGCTTTGCCCACGGGGTCCATGTCCACTCCTCAAACAGTCGCCTGCAGTACGGGATCACCCTGGCGGATGCACTTGATCGCTCTTGCGGCCCGTTGCCGGCCTTGGAGGCAAAAGCCGGTCGAGATGCCGCCGAGTCCATCGGCCGCAACCGCGAGCGCCCGAGAGCCCTTACAGACCATACTTGGCCTTCAGCGCAGCGACGGCGCGCTGCTCACTGCGCAGGAAGGCATCGAAACGCTGGATCAGCTCGGGATGGCGGATGCTCGACAGGTAATAGTGGCTGTCGCTGAGCGCCAGTAGCCTGGGCTCTGCTACCAGCGCATCCGGTCGGCCCTGCCGGGCCAAGTGATAGCGAGCCACTTGCTGCGCCATATTGGCACCATCGATATAACCGGCCAGGGTCATCCAGATCAGCCCTTCCGGGTTAGGCGCTCGATGAATTTCCACCTGGCCGGCGGCAATCTCAGCGTGGAACTTCCATGGGGTGAAACCGCGAACGAAGCCAAGCTTGCGAAAACGCTGTAGCGGCTGCCCCAACCGCGCCGGCATCACCAGCATCACATCCTGGAACGCCAGCAACGGCTGCGAGTAGCTGATGGAGTCCTCTGGCTTACCGGGTTCACTCCACAGCGGGTTATCGGGGAACACCAGGTCGAGCTGGCCTGCCCAATAGTTGTGGTAGAGCCGCCGCACTGGCAATGGCACATAACGCAGGGTGATCTTCTCGTGTGTGGCGAACAGGTCCAGCAACTCGCGCGCATAGCCGCGATATTGATGATCCGGCGGGGCCACCGAAAAAATCGGGAAATAATCGACATCCTCCACCCCCACGCTATATGTCTGTGCAGCAACCGTAGCGGGGATGAGGCTCAGGCTAAAGGCGGCCAGCAGCAAGCAAACGAGCCTGGCCGTTCGGGGAGCGCACTGGGCGAGCGGGGTCAACATGGAAGGAAGGCTCGGCTACTTCGATGCGCCACAGTGTACTTCCCCTACAGCTAGTCAACGCCAGCACCAAGCCGAGCAGAACGATGCAATGAATAGCAGAGGTATGTTCGGCCACCGGGTTGGCCGAACGCCGAAAAAAGAAAACCCCGCTGGTGCGGGGCTTTTGCAGACTGAGTGCTGACATCCTTGATCTGCGCACCATCCTGGCGGCAATCCAGCGTATCCCTTTTGGTTAATCTGCGCTTCCTGCGCGACGTCCTTGAGTAACAGATTACTCAGCCCCTCCAAGGGGTAACAGTGGCGATCGGCAGCGCGTGCTGTAAGCCATGGCTTACAGCACCTCCGTCCAACATCGCGCCACCAAGCGTCAGTGCAGCATCATGAAGCCGTGCACTCCCTATATCGCCGCCGACCTGCATAACCTCTATCCCGCCCTGACCCGTGTCGAACAGGCTCGACGCAAACACCATACCGATCAAGTTCGCAGGGCTTGGCTGCGACCTGAAGGCCAGCCACCCGCAGATGGAGCCTCGCGACGCGGCCAAAGGCAACATTGCCCGGGCGATCGTCTATAGGCACTACGAGTACCACCTACCCATAGTCGGCGCGCTTCAGATGTACAAAGAGTGGCACCGAATGGATCCGCCAGATGCCGAGGAGCAAGCGCGCAACGACAAGATCGCCAACCGGCAAGGTACGCTCAACAATTTTATCGATGACCCGGCGCGGGTCGATAGCCTGATCAAAAATCAAGCACCCCCTACTAAAAACCCCGCAGCAGCGGGGTTCCCAGTTCAGCACTCAACCACTAGAACTGCGCGGCGTCCAGCAGGTACAGGCTCTCGCTGCCGGCTTTGACCGAGGCACTCAACGAATGAATCCGCGGCAGGATGCGCGCAAAGTAGAAGCGCGCGGTGCCCAGCTTGCTGGCGTAGAAGTCGTCCTGAGCCTCTTTGCCCAGTGCGGCCTTGGCCATCAATGCCCACATGTAGGCGTAAGCGGTGTAACCGAACACGTGCAGGTACTCGACCGAGGCCGCGCCGATTTCATTCGGGTTGGACTTGGCGCGCTCCAGCAGGTCGGCGGTCATCTGCTCGAGGTTGGCGATGGCGGCTTTCAGCGGCTCGGTGAACTCGCTCAGGCTGCTGTCGGAGGAGTCGGTGAAGGCCTTGATCTCTTCGGCGAAGTGCTTGTAGAACGCACCGCCGCTGCCAACCACCTTGCGCCCGACCAGGTCGAGGGCCTGGATACCGTTGGTGCCTTCGTAGATCTGGGTGATGCGGCAATCGCGCACCAGCTGTTCCTGGCCCCACTCTCGGACGAAACCATGACCGCCGAACACTTGCTGACCGTGGATAGTGGTTTCCAGGCCGAGGTCGGTGAGAAAGGCCTTGGCCACCGGCGTCAGCAGCGCCACCAGCTCCTCGGCGCGCTTGCGGGTGGCCGGCTCCTCGCTGAACTTGGCGGTATCCAGCTGCATGGCGACGTAGCTGGAGAAGGCACGACCGCCTTCGTTCAGCGCCTTCATGGTCAGCAGCATACGGCGCACGTCGGGGTGCACGATGATTGGATCGGCGGCTTTGTCCTTGGCCACAGGGCCGGTCGGCGCACGACTCTGGATACGCTCGCGGGCGTATTCGATGGCACTCTGGTAGGAGCGCTCGCCGGTCGCCAGGCCCTGAATGCCGACGCCGAGTCGCTCGTAGTTCATCATGGTGAACATCGCCGCCAGGCCACGGTTCGGCGCGTCGATGATGTAGCCGGTGGCGCCGTCGAAGTTCATCACGCAGGTGCTGGAGGCCTTGATGCCCATCTTGTGCTCGATCGAGCCACAGGACAGGGCGTTGTGCTCGCCCAGCGAGCCGTCGGCGCCCACCATGAACTTGGGTACCAGGAACAGCGAGATACCTTTCGGACCGGCCGGGGCGTCGGGCAGTTTGGCCAGGACCAGGTGAATGATGTTCTCGGTCAGGTCGTGCTCGCCGCCGGTGATGAAGATCTTGGTGCCGCTGACCTTGTAGCTGCCGTCAGCCTGCGGCTCGGCCTTGGTGCGGATGATGCCCAGGTCGGTGCCGGCGTGCGGCTCGGTCAGGCACATGGAACCGGCCCAGGTACCGGCGTACATGTTCGGCAGGTACTTCTGCTTCAGCTCTTCGCTGGCGTGAGCATTCAGCGACAGGCAGGCGCCGGCCGTGAGCATCGGATACAGGCCGAAGGACAGGTTGGCCGAGTTGACCATTTCCTCGACTTGCGCCGAGATCACCTTGGGCATGCCCATGCCGCCGAACAGTGTGTCGCCGCCGACGCCGACCCAGCCACCTTCGGCGTAGGTCTTATACGCCGCCGGAAAACCGGCCGGGGTCTTCACCGCGCCGTTGTCCCAGGAGCAGCCTTCTTCGTCGCCGCTACGGTTCAGCGGCGCAACCACGCCCGCGGTCACCTTGCCAGCCTCTTCGAGAATGGCGTTGGCGGTCTCTTCGTCCACCACCTCGGCCAGAGCAGGCAGTTCGGCCCATAGCTTGGACACTTCAAACACTTCATTGAGTACGAAGCGCATATCACGCAGGGGAGCTTTGTAGTCAGCCATGGGGAATCCTCGAACGAACCAACGGGCTTGCAGTAGGGTTCGGAGTTTAACTCAACAACTTTTAAGACATATAGGGTCGTGTTATGACCCAATAGTCTAATCAGGTCGACCCGCCAGCCTCATGTAGAAGCCCGCCAAACGGCGGGCTTCCTGGAACCGCGACCATTCGTCAGAGCGCGAAGTGCTCGGCCGGCAAGTCCATCATGCAGGCGCTGCCGGCCTCGGCCGCAGCCAGGTGCGCGGCGGTACGCGGCAGCAGGCGCTTGAAATAGAACTCGCAGGTGGCCAGCTTGGCTTGGTAGAACGCCGCCTCACCGGTCCCCGCCGCCAGCTTGTCCTGCGCGACCAGTGCCATGCGCAACCAGAAGTAACCCAGAATGACGTAGCCGGAAAACATCAGGTAGTCCACCGAAGCGGCGCCGACCTCATCTGGATTGTTCATCGCCGCCAGTCCAACCTTCTGCGTCAGTTCGCTCCACTGCTGGTTCAGCGTCGCCAACTGGCCCGCATAGCCCTTGAGCTGCGGATGCTCGGCCTGCGCCTGACAGAACTTGTGGACGATTTTGCTGAAGCCTTTCAGCAGCTTGCCCTGGCTACCCAGCACCTTGCGGCCGAGCAGATCGAGCGCCTGAATGCCGTTGGTGCCTTCATAGATAGGTGCGATGCGGCAATCGCGCACCAGCTGCTCCATGCCCCACTCGCGGATGTAACCGTGGCCACCGAACACCTGCATGCCGTGGTTGGTTACTTCCAAGCCGGTTTCGGTCATGAAGGCCTTGCAGATCGGGGTGAGGAAGGCCAGCAGATTTTCCGCCTCCTCACGCGGTTCAGCGTCAGCACTCAGGTGGGCAGTATCCAACAGCTGCGCGGTGAAATAAGCCAGCGCCCGGTTGCCCTCGTTGAAGGCCTTCATGGTCAGCAGCATGCGCCGCACATCCGGGTGCACGATGATCGGATCGGCCGGTTTGTCCGGCGCCTTAGGCCCGCTCAAGGCACGCATTTGCAGACGCTCATTGGCGTATTTGATCGCGCCCTGGAAGCTGGTTTCGCCCAGGCACAGCCCCTGCATACCAGTGCCCAGGCGGGCGTGGTTCATCATGGTGAACATGCAGTTGAGACCCTTGTTGGCCTCACCGATCAGAAACCCCTTGGCGCTATCGAAGTTGATCACGCAGGTGGCCGAGGCCTTGATGCCCATCTTGTGTTCGATCGAACCGCAGGACACGGCGTTACGCTCACCCGCCTCCCCCTGCGCATCGGGCAGGAATTTCGGCACGATAAACAGTGAAATCCCCTTGGTACCGGCCGGCGCATCGGGCAGTTTGGCCAGCACCAAATGGACGATGTTCTCGCTCATGTCGTGCTCACCGGCCGAGATGAAAATCTTGCTGCCGGTGATCGCATAGCTGCCATCCGCCTGGGGCACGGCGCGGGTTTTGATGATGCCCAGGTCGGTACCGCAATGCGCTTCGGTCAGGCACATGGTGCCGGTCCAGCGCCCTGCGGTCATGCGCGTCAGGTAGGCCTGCTTCTGCTCTTCCGTGCCGTGGGCATGGATCGCCGACATGGCACCGCTGGTCAGGCCCGGGTACATGCCCCATGAGGTGTTGCTGGCGCCGACCATTTCGCTGATCAGCAAGCCGAGCGAGTGCGGCAGCCCCTGGCCACCGTAATTCGGGTCGGTGGCCAAGCCCATCCAGCCACCTTCGGCGTACTGGGCAAAGGCTTCCTTGAAGCCCTTGGGCGTGGTCACCACGCCGTTGTCGAACTGACACTCTTCCTCGTCACCGGAACGATTGAGCGGTGCCAGCACCTGCTCACAGAATTTAGCGCCTTCCTCAAGGATCGCGTCGACCATGTCCGGCGTCGCATCGCTAGCCCCGAGGGCGGCGTAGCTGCCGTGGAAGTCGAAGACATCGTCGATCAAGAAGCGCATGTCGCGCAGGGGGGCCTTGTACTCGGGCATGGTCGTTCTCCGTCAGCAGGCGCGCAGGGCGCGGATTAATACTCCCACGCTACTGCTACTGGGTGCCTGAGGACAATCACCGTGCGAGCGCTGAATGCGCCGCCATAAATGGCTCGACTCAGCCGCCCGCGCCCATCAGCTTGATCGCACCGCGGTGCCGTTGACCATGGATACGAATGCAATTGCGCCCGGCACTCTTGGCACCGTACAGCGCCTGGTCCGCGGCCTTGATCACCGCTTCCGGGCTGCGCTGCTCCGCCCCACGCTCGGCCACTCCCATGCTCAGCGTCACCGAGACCTGGGTAGCGGCCGCGCTGCCGCGGCGCTGGCGACCTTGCTTGTCGTCCTGTGGGCGGCTGAACGTGTCGCGCAATTGCAGGCGGTACTCTTCAACCGCCTGGCGCACCTGCTCCAGGTGTGGCAAGCATTCCTCGAGGGTTTTACCGGGAAACACCAGGGTGAACTCCTCGCCGCCATAACGGTAGGCCTTGCCTCCGCCGCCAATCTTGCGCAGCTGACTGGCGACCAGACGCAGCACCTGGTCGCCAGTCTCATGGCCGTGAGTATCATTGAAGCGCTTGAAGTGATCGACATCGGCCATGGCAATCACATAGCTGCGGCCCAATCGTTGCAGGCGCTCGTTCAGCGCACGCCGCCCCGGCAGCCCAGTCAGCTCGTCGCGAAAGGCCATTTGGTAGGCTTCATGGGCGACCGCCGCCGCCAGTATGAGCATCACCAGACTACTCATCACGTGCAGGCCGTGCGCCACGATGAAGGTGTTCGGCAGCATCCACAGTAGGCCGAGCAACCCTACCAACTGTGCGGCATGCAAGGGTCGAGGCGCGCGCAGGTATTGCACCAGCAAGAGGAGAAAAGCCAGTACGAACAGTGGATAGGCCAGTTGCACCAGGCTCATCCACTCGCCATGTAGTGCCGGCCAGCGAATCACCGACAGCCACTGCAGCAGCGCCTCGGGGTAGCGCTGTTCGAGTGCCAGGGCGACGCCTCCGACTGCCAGCAAAACGGCGGCGCGGGCGATCAGGTCCTGAGCCAGATGCGTGCGCTCCTGCCAAGCCGCGTACAGCCCATAGAGCAGCGGCAACAGCAAACTACTGAGGTGGAAAACCAAGGCGGCGTCAGGGCGCACCCGGCCTACGGCGCGGTAGTGATCGAGCTGGATATCCAGGAGGAAGTAGAACAGGTACAGCACCAGCAGCAAGAACAACTCACGCTGACGACCGTAGACCAGACAGAAGGCGCCGCCGAGTAACAACAACAGCGTCGGCAAGACGTTGAACAGCGAAATGAAGAACTCATTCAGGCGCGGCAAGCTGACAGCGACCAGCCCTGCACCGAGCAACAGCAGCGAAGGCAGGAAGTGACTGAGGCGCACAGCAGCCAGGTGCGACAAAACAAACTCCACGGGCAGGCCGAGACAAGACGACGACTGGCATTTTGCCAGTCGTCGACGCGTTACGCACGGAGCTTAGCGCGTAAATCGAAGTCGCGACGGTTCTGCTCCTCGCCACAACACAGCCATAAAAAAAGCCGCGATCCCAAAGGAGCGCGGCTTTCGACCCGAAGTCGAACTAAGGCTTAGTAGCCCAGAGCGAAGTGCTCTTCGTCCATATCCATCAGGTTGCTGGCGCCGGACAGCATGGTTTCAACATGGCTGCGGGTGCGCGGCAGAATACGTGCGAAGTAGAAACGCGCAGTCTGCAGCTTGGCCTTGTAGAAGGCTTCTTCGTTGGTGCCAGCGGCAAGCTTCTCGGCAGCCAGGCGTGCCATGTCGGCCCAGAAGTAGGCCAGGCAGGCGTAGCCGGAGTACATCAGGAAGTCCACGGAAGCGGCACCGACTTCTTCGCGATCTTTCATCGCGGCCATGCCGACCTTCATGGTGACTTCGCCCCACTCCTTGTTCAGCTTGGCCAACGGCTCGACGAATTCCTTGATGGCTTCGTTGCCTTCGTTGGTCTGGCAGAACTTGTGCACGATCTTGGTGAAGCCTTTGAGTGCTTCGCCTTGAGTCATGAGGATCTTGCGACCCAGCAGGTCAAGCGCCTGGATACCGGTAGTGCCTTCGTACAGCATGGAAATCCGGCTGTCGCGCACGTTCTGCTCCATGCCCCACTCGGCGATAAAGCCGTGACCACCATAGATCTGCACGCCGTGGTTGGCGGCCTCGAAGCCCACTTCGGTCATGAATGCCTTGGCAATCGGGGTGATGAAGGCCAGCATCGCATCGGCGGCTTTCTTGTCTTCTTCGTTCTCGCTGTACTTGACGATGTCGACCTGCTTGGCAGCGAAGTACACCATCGCCCGGTTGCCTTCGGCGAACGCTTTCATGGTCAGCAGCATGCGCCGCACGTCTGGATGCACGATGATCGGGTCGGCGGCTTTTTCAGGCGCTTTCGGGCCGGTCAGCGAACGCATCTGCAGGCGCTCACGAGCGTACTTCAGACCACCCTGGAAACCGATTTCGGCGTGAGCCAGGCCTTGCAGCGCTGTGCCCAGGCGAGCGGTATTCATAAAGGTGAACATGCAGTTCAGACCTTTGTTCGCCGGGCCGATCAGGTAACCGGTGGCGCTGTCGAAGTTCATCACGCAGGTGGCGTTACCGTGAATGCCCATCTTGTGCTCGATCGAGCCACAGGACACACCGTTACGCTCGCCGGCATTGCCTTCGGCATCAGGCAGGAACTTCGGCACGATGAACAGGGAGATCCCCTTGGTGCCGGCCGGTGCATCGGGCAGGCGGGCCAGCACGATGTGGACGATGTTATCGGCCATGTCGTGTTCACCGGCGGAGATGAAGATCTTGGTACCGGAAACCTTGTAGGAACCGTCGGCTTGCGGCTCGGCCTTGGTGCGCAACATGCCCAGGTCGGTACCACAATGCGGCTCGGTCAGGCACATGGTACCGGTCCACTCGCCGGACACCAGCTTGGTCAGGTAGGCGTGCTTCTGCTCATCGGTACCGTGCTCGGCGAGGGTGTTCATCGCGCCGTGCGACAGGCCCGGGTACATGCCCCACGACCAGTTCGCCTCACCGACCATCTCGCTCAGCACCAGGCCGAGGGACTCCGGCAGGCCTTGGCCACCGTGGTCGACGTCATGCGACAGGCTCGGCCAGCCACCTTCGACATACTGCTGGTAAGCGTCTTTGAAACCCGTCGGGGTTTTAACGCCGGACTCGCTCCAGGTGCACCCTTCGATGTCACCGGTGCGGTTCAGCGGGGCCAGTACCTGCTCACAAAACTTGGCGCCTTCCTCGAGGATGGCGTTAACCATATCCGGGGTAGCGTCTTGGCAAGCCGGCAGGCTCTGATAATGCGCTTCGTAACCGAGCAGTTCGTCACGTACGAAACGAATATCACGCAAGGGGGCCTTGTAATCAGGCATAGCGAGTAACCTCTGCGGTGGGTTCCTAGTATTCAGGTGACCGGGCTAGCGGCCGTGTTCGGGATTGCTCCCAACTGTTTGATTACCTCTCGGCAAGCAAACAATCAAACATGTGTTTGAAACATACGTTTAGAACCAGTCCTTGTCAAGCACCTGCATTTCTCTCACTACGCGACGAAATCGATCAACCGCCCCGATATCGCGGACTCAGCAAAGCCTCGGTAAATAGCCAGAGGCTGGGTTTGCCGCGTCGGTTCCTGTAGGCCGCTCGGCTGCTCCTGGGGTGCCTGATCTGCCGGTTCTGCGCGCGTCTTCTCCGTGGCTGCGTCACGCTGCAACTCGGCTAACTCGACACGCGCCTGCGCCATCTGCGCCTGAGCTTGCGCCGCTACGCTGCGATCCTGAGAGGAGGGTTCGGCCGGCGCCAATGCCGCCCGTACGACCACCTCCATCTTGCTCAAGGTGGCTTGTGGATCGTTCGACACCGCAGCGGTATCGATGCTGACCTCACCACCTACGGCATAGCGCTGACCATCCGGGCCACGGCTATAGGTGTAGCTGGGCGCCCCGGCATAGCTGCCACCCACAGCGGCATGCGCCTGTTCATGAGCGCGTACCTCCCGATCACGGCTAACCATTTCGGCGATTTCCAGTTGCTCGCCGCGCTGTTGCGCGGGGCTGCTATCGGGCTTGCGGGAAGGCTGGCCGGGGGCTTTATCCGCCTCTTCACGAGCAGAGGGCGATTGCGGCCCCTCCAGTGAGGGTGCCGGAGTTGCCGGTGCCTGGGCGGCGCGGGTCAAGTCCTGCGAGACGTCGGGCGAGACATTGGCGGACAGTGGTTGCGCCGGCCGTGTCACCCCTGCGAGTAGAGGATATGAGGACGTGCCGACAATCTGCATAGAGTCCCTCCTTACCCAAGGAGCGTAAGAGCCTGTCGGGCTTAACTCAGCCCTACTGCGGACGCTCAAGTCCGGCAAGCTCCCAAGTCGCTTCCGAGACCAAGGAAAATGCGATCAGCCGCTGGCAACTACACAATAGGGTTGATGCGCTACGCCCCGCACTCACCAGGATCAGCTAGGTACTCCGCCAGAAACGGGGATAACCCTAAGCATCAGCTGCTACCGGCTCAACCGCCCCGTTAAGCCGTGGTGTCGATCAAGGTCCCGAGCACTTCGTCTGCGGTTTTGACCACCCTCGCGCCGGCCTGTGCTTCGTGCTGGCCGACGCGTAGCGCCACCAGGCTTTCCGTCAGGTCCGGGCGATTCTCGGCGGGCGCTTCGGCGGAGGGATTGACCTGACTCTGTCGCGCGGGCTGTGCCGTCTGTGGCGGCGCAGTGAAGGCATTAGTGGCGATATCGCTGGCAGCCTGCTCGACGCGTCGCTGACCGGACTGAATGGTGCTGACACCCGAGCTGAAGGCGTTACCGGTGATTTCCATGCACAAACTCCGCAGTGGAAGGACAGTATTGCCTTGTATTGAAGCAGAAAACGCGCAGAACCCGTACGGGAAAAAGGCTATGGCAAAAGGCCTGCTTATAGCCCGAGTGCCAACAGACTCAGGTCGAGATACCCCGCCACGGCCGCCGGGGTGGCTATTTCCAGGCGCGGCACCTGCCCCAGACAGGGTGCTGGCAAGCGTTCGGCGAGGGTGGCGAGGTTCTCCTCCAGGCGCGAGGTCTGCGGGTCGATCACATTGGCTACCCAGCCCGCCAGCTCCAGACCATCGCGGGCAATCGCCTCGGCGCTTAGCACGGCTTGGTTGATGCAGCCCAGGCGCACGCCGACCACCAGAATCACCGGTAAACCCAGGCTGATCACCAGGTCGGACAAGTTCGCCTGGCCGGCCAAAGGTACGCGCCAGCCCCCCGCACCTTCGACCAGGGTGAGGTCGGCGCCTTTGTCCAGAATGTGCCGCACCGGCTCACGTAAAGCCGCTACATCCAGCAGTACCCCGGCTTCACGCGCCGCCAGATGCGGAGCGATGGCCGGCGCGAACGCCAGCGGATTGACCTCGGCATAGTCCAACGCCAGGGTGCACTCGCCGAGCAGGGCCAAGGCGTCGTCGTTGCGCAAGCCGTCAGGGGTCTGCAGACAACCGGAGGCCACCGGTTTAGACGCGGCGGTGGACAGGCCGGCCATTCGCGCCGCATGCAGTAGGCCCGCGGCGATGGTGGTCTTGCCGATTTCAGTGTCGGTGCCGGTGACGAAGTAGGCCTGGGCCATATCAAACCTCCCTCGCACTGGGGTTGTCTATCGACCGCGTTGCGGGTCTTGCCGACTCGCTGACGAAAACGGGAGTATCGGTGCCGATGACGAAAGACGCGGCAGTCATGCCCGAGGCTCCTTGCGCAACACGCCATAGACCACCTGATAGGTCGCCGGCAGGCCCTGTGGTTGACGGCAGCGCTCGTAGGCTTCGAGCAGGGCGCGCATCCGCGCACGCCCGGTCAAGCCGCCGGGGCGGCCGGGATTGAGGTTATGTGCACCGAGGGCCTTGAGTTCGTGGGTGAGGCTGCGCAGATCGGGGAAGTGCATGACCTCCACCTGGGTATCCAGACTGAGGAGCTGCAGGGCACTGGCGGCGCAGTGGCCCTGGTAGTCGGCGAAACGGCGGAAGCGGTTGACGTGGACGAAGCCATCCACCGCCTGCCAGCTGTCGCGCAGCTCCTGCAGGGTGCCGACGCACAGGCTGCTGAACGCCAGCACGCCACCCGGACGCAGCACCCGATGCGCCTCGCTCAGCACTGCCTGGAAATCCGCGCACCATTGCAGCGCCAAGCTGGAAAACAGCAGATCGCAGGACGCACCCTGCAACGGCAGACGCTCGGCATCGCCGGCAATGAACTGCTGCGCCCCGCCCAGTGGTCGCGCGTGGCGTAGCATGCCCTCGGCAATGTCCAGGGCCAGACCCTCGGCGGCACTGAAACGCTCGGCCAAGGCCCGACTGAAATGCCCGGTGCCACAACCCAGATCGAGCCAGCGTTGCGGGCTGAACGGTGCCGGCACGCGTGTCAGCAACTCGCTGCCGACCTTGCGCTGCAGCGCCGCGACGCTGTCGTAACTGTCCGCGGCACGGGAAAACGAGGCGGCGACCTGACGTTTGTCCGGCAGCCCGTCCAGCGGGTTCTGCAGCAACTCAGTCATCGCTGGCCTCATGCAGGAACGCCTGGATCGCCGCCGCCACCTCATGCGGTCGCTCCAACACGAAGGCGTGACTGGCGGTGTCGATCAGGCCGATTTCGACATCCGGCAACAGTGCCAACAACGCAGCCGCCGCGCCTGCGGGAACCAAGCCATCGAGACCGGCGAACAGATGCAGTTGCGGACCGGCGAAGCTCTGCAGCGCCGCGCGGGTATCCAGCGCGGCGAGTAGATCCAGGCCCGCCAGCAGGCTGTCGGGCGCTACTTGGGGCGCCGCGCCCAGCAGCAAACGCGAGAGGCCACGGGGGTCGGCCGCGCCCTGACTGCAGAGCAAAGCGAAACGCTTCAAGGTGACCGCCGCATCCGTCGCGCAGCCCTGGCGGAAGGCGGCGAAGGTCTCCGCTGGCATCGCACTGGGCCATGCCGAGCCGGCGACGAAACGCGGATTGCTGGCCAGGGTCAGCAGGCCGGGGCAACGCTCGCCACGCCGGCCAGCCAGCTCGGCGGCGAGCATGCCGCCAAGTGACCAGCCCCCCAGCCAGGCATCTGGCGGCAAGCTGTCGTCCAGCTCGTCGAGCCACTCGGCGGGGTCGCTGCTGCTCAGCGTCGGCAAGGGTTCGACCTGCACCCGCAGGCGTTCATCCAATCCGCGCAAGGCCTCGGCCAAGGGCTCCAGCGGCGCCGTGCCCAGGCCCCAGCCCGGCAGCAGAATCAATCGATCACGCATTGCCTTTGTCCTCCTCAACCGTGGCCAGTTGCGGCCAGCACTCGGCCAGCGCCTCCAGCAACAACTCTAGCTGGGCGACGCTGTGGGCGGCCGACAGGGTGACGCGCAGACGCGCACTGCCCGCCGGCACGGTTGGTGGGCGAATCGCGGTGACCAACAGGCCGCGCTCGCGCAGCATCTGCGATAGGCGCAACGCGCGGTCGCTGTCCCCGACCATGATCGGCTGGATCGGTGTCGGGCTGTCCACCAGGCTCAGGCCAATCGCTTCGGCGCCAGCGCGAAAGCGCTGAATCAGCGTCGCCAAATGCTCGCGGCGCCAGTGCTCAGTGCGCAGCAACTCCAGGCTTTTCAGCGTCGCACAGGCCAGCGCTGGCGGCTGACTGGTGGTGTAGATATAGGGGCGGGCGAACTGCACCAGGGTGTCGATCAGCTCATCGCTACCCGCGACGAAAGCCCCGGCAGTGCCGAACGCCTTGCCCAGGGTGCCGACCAGCACCTGTACATCGTCCTGGCCCAGGCCGAAGTGCTCGACGATACCGCCACCGCTGGCGCCCAACGGGCCGAAGCCGTGGGCATCGTCGACCATGACCCAGGCATCGCGCTGCTTCGCTGCGGCGCACAACGCCGGCAGGTCGGCCAGGTCGCCGTCCATGCTGAACACGCCGTCGGTCACCACCAGGGTGTTGCCGTTGGCTTTAGCCAGACGGCCGGCGAGACTGTGCGCATCGTTATGCAAGTAACGCGAGAAGCGCGCGCCGCTGAGCAGGCCGGCATCCAGCAGCGAGGCGTGATTGAGCCGGTCTTCCAGCACAGTATCGCCCTGACCGAGCAGCGCGGTGACGGCGCCCAGGTTAGCCATGTAGCCGGTGGAGAACAGCAGCGCACGTGGCCGCCCGGTGAAAGCCGCAAGCGCTTCTTCCAGTTCATGGTGCGGGGTGCTGTGGCCGATCACCAGATGTGAGGCGCCGCCGCCGACGCCCCAGCGTTGCGCGCCGGCACGCCAGGCCTCGATCACCTGCGGATGATTGGCCAGGCCGAGGTAATCGTTGGAGCAGAAGGCCAGCAACTCACGGCCGTCGACCCTGACCAGCGGCCCCTGTGGGCTGTCCAGCAGCGGGCGTTGGCGGTACAGGTGCGCGGCGCGGCGCTCGGCGAGACGGGTGGCGAGATCGAAAGACATGACGGCTCAGCATGATTCGTAGGAACCAGCTTGCTGGCGATTTCCGCTAACCGGAATCGCCAGCAAGCTGGCTCCTACAGGTTCGAGAAGGTCAGACCGTGGCGTCGTAGAACAGCGCGCCGCTCTTCTGCTCGACCAGCGCCTGCTCGATGGCGGCCTGGTGGACTTCGTCGGCGTGCTCTTCGCGCTCTTCCGGCTTGATGCCGAGGCGGGCGAACAACTGCATGTCCTTGTCGGCTTGCGGGTTGGCGGTGGTCAGCAGTTTCTCGCCGTAGAAGATCGAGTTGGCGCCGGCGAAGAAGGCCAGGGCCTGCATCTGCTCGTTCATCGCCTCGCGACCGGCGGACAGGCGGACATGCGACTGCGGCATCATGATCCGCGCCACGGCGAGCATGCGGATAAAGTCGAACGGATCGATGTCCTGCTCATCGGCCAGCGGCGTGCCCTTGACCTTGACCAGCATGTTGATCGGCACCGACTCCGGGTGTTCCGGCAGGTTGGCCAACTGGATCAGCAGGCCGGCGCGATCGTCCAGCGTCTCGCCCATGCCGAGGATGCCGCCGGAGCAGATCTTCATCCCGGAGTCGCGCACGTAGGCCAGGGTTTCCAGGCGCTCGTTGTAGGTGCGGGTGGTGATGATGTTGCCGTAAAACTCCGGCGAGGTATCGAGATTGTGGTTGTAGTAATCGAGGCCGGCCTCGGCCAGGGCAGCGGTCTGCTCCTTGTCGAGCTTGCCGAGGGTCATGCAGGTTTCCAGGCCCATGGCCCGTACACCTTTGACCATCTCCAGCACGTAGGGCATGTCTTTCGCCGACGGGTGCTTCCAGGCCGCGCCCATGCAGAAGCGCGTCGAGCCGATGGCCTTGGCTTCGGCGGCCGCTTCCAGCACCTTCTGCACTTCCATCAGTTTTTCTTTTTCCAGCCCGGTGTTGTAGTGGCCGGACTGCGGGCAGTACTTGCAGTCTTCCGGGCAGGCGCCGGTCTTGATCGACAGCAGGGTCGAGACCTGCACGCGGTTGGCATCGAAATGCGCGCGGTGCACGCCCTGGGCCTGGAACAGCAGGTCGTTGAACGGTTGCTGGAAGAGCGCCTTGACCTCGGCGAGGGTCCAGTCGTGACGCATTGGGGCGGCGGTAGCGCTCATGAATGATTCCTTATGGTGCAGGTCGTTGAAAAACGTAGCGAGCGACGGCTAGGCAAGGCGAAACCAGGTAAAAAAGGGCAATGTACGAGATGTACATGAGCATTTTGAGGCTGGCTTCAACGCGGCATAGCCTAGTGCAGTAGTTTTTCAGCGATCTGATAGCGGCAACAGCCTGCTAGAGTAGCCAGGCAGACACGGATGTTCGGCATGATTATGGAAGCCTTATGCACTGTCAACCCAAGCGACTTGAACAGGTTTACAACTGGTTAAAAATCAAACAATGCTGTTTGCTTTGCGATGAGCCGGCGGACACTGCGCACGCGCTCTGCGTCAGCTGCGAAAGCGAGCTGCCCTGGCTCGCCGGGCGCTGCCAGATCTGCGCCCTGCCCTTGGTGCATACGGGACTGACCTGCGGCGCCTGCCTGCAACAGCCACCGAGTTTTCACCGCGTGGAAGTACCCTGGCGCTACGCCTTCCCGGTCGACAGCCTGATCACGCGCTTCAAACACCAGGCCAAGTGGCCTTTGGGACGTCTGCTCGGTGAACTTTTGTCACATCATCTGCTGCATGCCTTCGATGAAGGCCTGGCCAAGCCAGAGCTGCTGCTGCCCGTACCGCTGTCCGAGCGACGCCAGCGCCAGCGTGGCTTCAATCAGGCGACGCTGCTCAGCCAGTGGCTGGGCCAAAGCCTGCAGCTGCCGCACCAGGCCGACTGGCTGCAGCGCGTGACCGATACCCCCGCCCAGCAGCAACTGGATGCCGCCGCGCGCAAACGCAACCTGCGCCGCGCCTTCGCCCTATCTGCCGACGCTCGGGTAGCAGGCCGCCACCTGGCCCTGGTCGACGATGTGCTGACCACCGGCGCCACTGCGGAAAGCCTCGCACGCTTGTTAAAACGAGCCGGCGCTGCACGAGTCGATGTGTATTGCCTGGCGCGCACCGCAAAACCGGGTGACCGTTAAACCGCAAGCCCTGCCGCGCCTGACCACGGACCAGAATCGACGGTATTGACTCAAGGGTCAGGCTCGCGCACATTACGGCGCTATATACCAAAGCATATAGCGCCATCCACATGACCCTCATGACCACGCTCGCCCAGCATGTCACGCGCCGCCCGCAGCGCATGGCCCTGCTCGAACAGATTGCCGTGCAAGGCTCGATCACCCGCGCCGCCAAAGCCGCCGGCCTGAGCTACAAGGCGGCCTGGGACGCGATCGACGAACTCAATAACCTCGCCGAAGAGCCGCTGGTCCAGCGCAGCGTCGGCGGCAAAGGCGGTGGCGGCGCCAAGCTGTCCGCCGCGGGCGAACGCCTGCTGGTCCTCTACAAACGCCTGGAAAACTTGCAGGCCCAGGTGCTGGCGGCCGAGGACGACCACGATCTGCAACTGCTCGGTCGCCTGATGCTGCGCACCAGCGCGCGCAATCAGCTCAGCGGACGGGTACGGGCGATTCACCCGCAGGGGCGTAACGACTTGATCGAGATCGAGCTGCCCGGCGGCGCGCAGATCCAGGCACAGATCACCCGCGACAGCACGGAAAAACTCGAGCTCGCCGAAGATCGCCCGGTGATCGCCTTGATCAAGGCCGGCTGGCTGGAACTGAACGCCCTGTCGAGTGCCGCCGATCCGACGCGCAACCAGTTGCAGGGCTGGATCGAGCAGATCATTGCGGCGGCCGACGGCCCCAGCGAAGTGCGCATCGGCCTGGCCAGTGGACAGACCCTCTGCGCGCTGGTCGATCCCAGCCATCTGCGTGAACAGCACCTGCATGCCAGCGACCCGGTACGCGCGCAGTTCGCCGCCAATCAGGTGCTGCTCGGCACCCCCGTCTAAATCTTGGGTAGGACACAACCACCGTGTACAAAACACTTCTCCCCTGCGTCCTCGCCGGCCTACTGACGACCCAGCAGGTGCAGGCTGCCGAGACG
Organism: Pseudomonas sp. SJZ079; assembly: GCF_007993865.1. Lineage (GTDB taxonomy): Bacteria > Pseudomonadota > Gammaproteobacteria > Pseudomonadales > Pseudomonadaceae > Aquipseudomonas. The sequence continues at coordinate 89,198 of NZ_VIUH01000015.1, forward strand.
CTGCGAATCGCCGTCGCCGCCAACCTGCTGCCGGTAATGGAGCGGATCGCCGCCGACTACCAGCAACAGACCGGCACCAAGCTACAGATCGCCGGAGGTTCCAGCGGCGCCTTCTTCGAGCAGATCCAACGCGGCGCGCCCTTCGACCTGTTCTACTCCGCCGACGCCGAGCGCCCGGACAAACTCGCCGCGAACGGTCACGGCACAGACGCCAGAACCTACGCCTGCGGTCGCCTGGCCCTGTGGTCGCCGCGGCAGCCGGCGCGCCTCGACAACCTGCCAGCCGGCAAGGTGGCGATTGCCCAGCCGCAGACCGCGCCCTACGGCAAGGCCGCCCTGCAAGCCCTCGAACGCAGTGGCCAACTGGCGACGCTCAAGCCTCGCCTGGTGTATGGCCAGGACATTGGCCAGACCTTCCAATTCATCCTCAGTGGCAGTGCGCCGAGCGGCTTGGTTGCCCTCAGCCAGTTGACCGCGGCCAAAACCCCCAGCGCGCAGTATCAGCAGGTGGATGCCAGTCTCTATGAGCCCTTGGTGCAGAAGCGCCTGATCCTCGCCAAGGACGCGCGGCGGGGCGCCGCCGAACGCTTCGCCGCCTTCTTCGACACTCAGCAGGCGACCCTGCAGGCGGCGGGTTACGCATTACCGGGCGAGGCTGGTTGTGCTGCTGACTGATAGCGACTGGCAGGCGCTGTGGCTGACCCTGCAACTGGCCGGGCTCTCCACCGCGCTGCTGATGCTGCTCGGCCTGCCACTGGCGGCCTGGCGTGTGCGCAAGCAAACCCGCCTGCGCCAGGTACTCGACGCGGTGCTGGCCCTGCCCCTGGTGTTGCCACCGACCGTGCTGGGGTTTTACCTGTTGGTGCTTTTCGCCCCGGATAATTCGCTGGGTTCGGCCTGGATCGCCCTGACCGGGCAGCAACTGGCCTTCAGCTTCAGCGGCCTGGTCCTCGGCTCGGTGATCTACTCGCTGCCCTTCGTCGTGCAACCACTGACCGTGGCGTTTCGCGAGATCCCGCCGAGCCTGCTGGAAGCCGCCGCCAGTCTCGGCGCCACCCGCTGGGAGCGCCTGCGCCGAGTGATTCTGCCGCTGCTGCGGCGCGGCCTGCTGGTCGCGGCGACCCTGGGTTTCGCCCACACCCTCGGCGAATTCGGTGTCGTACTGATGCTCGGCGGCAGTATCCCCGGCGAAACCCAGGTGGTCTCGATCGCCCTGTTCCAGCACGTGGAAGCGCTGCGCTACGCCGACGCCCACCGCCTGGCCGCCTTCCAGCTCGGCCTGTCGTTCCTCCTGCTGTTGCTGGTCTACGGCCTGGGCGACCCACGCCGATCGGCGCCCATGCGCACATAGGCGTCTGTCGGACTTAACGTTGCCCTACTGCGGCAACGCCGGATTTGGCCATTTTCCCCGCTCTTTCTCGTTAAATAGCTCGCTATTCGCCGCGAAAGATCGGCAACCCTGACTCAACCGGACTTTCCCTCGCTACGGACAGTCAAGTTCGACAGGCTCCTAGGCGTTACACTTGCGGCCCACTTACCGGAGCCTCCCATGTCCCATCCCTTTGCCGACCTCACCCCTGATCTGGTACTGGATGCCGTGGAGAGCCTGGGCTACCTCAGCGATGCCCGCATACTGGCGCTGAACAGCTACGAAAATCGGGTCTATCAGGTGGGCATCGAAGACGAGACGCCGCTGATCGCCAAGTTCTACCGCCCGCAGCGCTGGAGCGATGCGGCGATTCGCGAGGAGCACAGCTTCACCTTCGAACTGTCCGAGTGTGACGTGCCGGTGGTGGCGCCGCTGCAACTCGACGGCGAGACCCTGTTCGAACACGCCGGCTTCCGTTTCACCCTGTTCCCACGGCGCGGTGGCCGCGCGCCGGAGCCGGGCAACCTGGATCAGCTCTATCGCCTCGGCCAGTTGCTCGGTCGCCTGCATGCCGTCGGCGCGACCAAGCCCTTCGCCCACCGCGAAAGCCTGCGGGTCGACAACTACGGTCATGCCTCGCTGGCCACCCTGCTCGAGGGCAACTTCATTCCGCGCAGCCTGCTGCCGGCCTACGAGTCGGTGGCCCGCGACCTGCTCAAGCGCCTCGACGCGCTATTCGCCGACAACCCGGTGCAAGCGATCCGCCTGCACGGTGACTGCCACCCCGGCAACCTGCTGTGCCGCGATGAGACCTTCCACATGGTCGACCTCGACGACTGCCGCATGGGCCCGGCCGTGCAGGACCTGTGGATGATGTTGGCCGGTGAACGCCATGAGCGCCTCGGCCAGTTGTCCGAATTGATGGACGGCTACCAGGAGTTCCACGATTTCAACTCCCGCGAACTACCGCTGATCGAAGGCCTGCGCTCCCTGCGCCTGATGCACTACAGCGCCTGGCTGGCGCGACGCTGGGATGATCCGGCATTCCCCCACAGCTTTCCCTGGTTCGGCAGCGAGCGTTACTGGGGCGATCAGGTGCTGATGCTGCGCGAGCAGCTGGCGGCGCTGGATGAAGAGCCGCTGAAACTGTTCTGAGGCGCAGCGGTAAGCAAGAGCACCGTCCCGTAGCCCGGATGCAATCCGAGGATTGCGCTTCCTGGATTGCATCCGAGCTACGGCTGTAGAGCCGGGAGGGTGGATGACGCCATCTTCATCCACCCTAGGATGTCGCAGACCTTGCGCATGAACATAAGACCTACGGCTGTAACGCCTGCCTTACGCAAATCAGCTTTTTCCCTTGCAGAAAAAACCTGAACCCACAGACAAGAGCCGAGCGCCGCGACTAGAATCCGAGGCTTTAGTTAGCCGCCTAAGCAAGGAACCCCATGGCCACCGCTAACCCGCAACGCGGGTACATTCTCGGCCTCGCCGCCTATATCATCTGGGGCCTGTTTCCCCTCTACTTCAAGGTCATTCAGGACGTTCCGGCGCTGGAGATCGTTGCCCATCGCGCGCTCTGGGCGGCGCTGTTCGGCGCCGCACTGCTGCTGGTATGGAAACACCCCGGCTGGCTGCGCGAGCTGCGCGACCACCCGCGACGCTTCGCCGTGCTGACGTTCAGCGGCGTGCTGATCGCCAGCAACTGGCTGGTCTACGTCTGGGCGGTGAATAACGAACGCATGCTCGAAGCCAGCCTGGGTTACTACATCAATCCGCTGGTCAATGTATTGCTTGGCATGCTCTTGCTCGGCGAACGCCTGCGTCGCCTGCAATGGCTGGCCGTCGGCCTGGCCGCCCTGGGCGTGGCACAACAGGTCTGGCAGGTCGGCAGCATTCCCTGGGTATCCCTGATACTGGCCCTGACCTTCGGTTTCTACGGGCTGATCCGTAAGCAGGCACCGGTCGCCGCACTGCCGGGCCTGGTGGTGGAAACCTGGTTGCTGCTACCGCTGGCGATCGGCTGGTTACTGCTGAACCCGACCGCGATCAGCAGCCAACCCGCATTCTGGTCGACCACCGAGGCGCTCTGGCTGATCGCCGCCGGGCCGATCACCCTGGTGCCGCTGGTGTGCTTCAACGCGGCCGCACGCCACCTGCCCTACATCACCCTGGGCTTCCTGCAATACATCGCGCCGACGCTGGTGCTGCTGCTCGCGGTGTTCGTCTTCGGCGAGCACTTCGACCCCAGCAAGCTGCTGGCCTTTATCTGTATCTGGGCAGGTCTGGCGATTTACAGCGTGGATGCCTGGCTGACGCTACGCCGCCGGGCTTGAGGCCTTAGGTTGCGGCGCGGGAATGACATCGCGAGCATGCGCAGGACTGCACAAAAAACGCGCAACCGCCCGCAATCGCGGGCCCGATGAGGCGCACAGCCAAGTATCCCAACCTTAGCCACAGAAGCATCCCCGGACTTTGTGCACAAGCTGCTGAAAATGCTGGTTTTTTAATCAACTCAGGCAGAACCCCGGCGCACTAGCGCGTGCGCCGAAGGCCCCCAGGTTATCCACAGCGATACGCACTTGAGCCGTGGATATCTACCTGCCCCCTATGCCTGCCCCCTATGACAGGCCGCAGTTAGCCAGTCGTTGAAAAACACTCGGTTAACTCTCGGTACGCAGATTGAGTTCGACCATCAGGTCGTCGGCGAGGGTCTCCAGCTTGGCCTGTAACACCTCCAACGACAGCGCCAAGGGCACCGCGAGCAGGGCCTCGGCGTGGAACAGCAGCTCGTTGCTCATGGGCGCCGGCATCACTTCGGTGGCTAGATTTTCCAGGTTGATCCCATATTCGGCGAGCAGTCTGGTGATATCGCGGACGATACCCGGACGGTCGTTGCCCACCAGGTCGAGATGGATCGGCTTCCAGTTGCAGGACGGCTCGGCGCCACTTTCCGCCAACAGCACGCGGATGCCGTGGGCGCTCAGGCCCTCCAGCGCGGTGACCAACTCGGCGTGGGCCGTGGCCGGCACCGCAACCCGCAGAATCCCGGCGAACTGCCCGGCCATCCGCGACATGCGACTCTCCAGCCAGTTGCCATGGTGGTCCGCCACGCATTGGGCGACCCGCTCGACCAGCCCAGGCTGATCCTCGGAGATAACCGTTAATACCAGATGATCCATAGCACGCCTCTCGTTGTTCTCAGGAATGACGTTGCGGTAGCCCGTGCCTTGTTCGCGCAATCCGTGTCCGGCCTGCGCCTACGGACTCAGTCGCCTTGCCGAGGCAAGCCTAGCCAATAGGTATAGAACAGCTCATCGCGCACATACCCCAAGCGCTCGTACAGGGCCTGTCCTGCCAGATTGCTCTTTGCCGTCTCCAACTGCAAACCGCAGGCGCCCTGTGCTTCGGCGTGGGCACGGGCGGCATGCATCAACGCCTCGCCAATGCCCTGGCGGCGTGCTTGTTGGCTGACATAGAGGTCGCTCAACAACCAGGCCGGCTGTAACTCCAAGGATGCGAACAGCGGGTAGAGCTGAACGAAGCCCAGCGCAGTCCCCTGCTCATCACGCGCGATAAATAGCGTCGAGTCGCCCAGGCTCAGACGCGCAGCCAGAAAAGCCTGGATCGCTGGCAGCGGTTTGCCCGTCTGATAGAACTGCAGATAGTCGCCGTACAGCGGGACCAGGTCATGTAGATCGGCCAGCACGGCCATGTGAATAGGCATGGGTGAACTCTCGGGAAGACGTCGCTCGAGTATAGCCAGCAGGCGGCCTCCCCTGCGAAAGCACCGCCCAGTCAGTCCGCACAATTAGTTGTGTACGATTTTGATATTTTTATGAAACAATAAACACATATTTTTCTGACAATTCGCCCTTCTCATGACTGCAAAGCGCCTTCTGGTCGCATAGCGACGCGCGCCCGCTGATTTTCATAGGATCTTGATGTAGTATGCCGCGGCTCGGACTACAAGACGCACCCCGGGTCCGAAGCGGCTATTGAGTAAGCTGAGCAGAATGAGGCAAGTGATGACTGAACGCGTTCAAGTCGGTGGCCTACAGGTCGCCAAAGTGCTGTTCGACTTCGTGAACAACGAAGCCATCCCCGGCACCGGCATAGCTGCCGAAAAATTCTGGTCCGGCGCCGAAGCCGTGATCAACGAGCTGGCTCCGAAAAACCGTGCCCTGCTCGCCAAGCGCGACGCGATTCAGGCACTGATCGATGGCTGGCACCAGGCTCGCGCCGGTCAGGCCCACGATGCGGCCGCCTATAAAGCCTTCCTCCAGGAGATCGGCTACCTGTTGCCGGAACCGGTCGACTTCCAGGCGACCACCGCCAACGTCGACGAAGAAATCGCCCGCCTGGCCGGCCCGCAGCTGGTCGTACCGGTGATGAACGCACGCTTCGCCCTGAACGCCTCCAACGCGCGTTGGGGTTCGCTGTACGACGCCCTGTACGGCACCGACGTGATCAGCGAAGAAGGCGGCGCCGAGAAAGGCAAGGGCTACAACAAGGTCCGTGGCGACAAGGTGATTGCCTTCGCCCGCGCCTTCCTCGACCAGGCGGCACCGCTGGCGGTCGGCTCCCACGTCGACTCCACCGGCTATCGCATCGAAGGCGGCAAGCTGGTGGTCAGTCTCAAAGGCGGCAGCAACAGCGGCCTGCAGGACGATGCCCAGCTGATCGGTTTCCAGGGCGACACCCATGCGCCGATCGCCGTGCTGCTCAAGCAAAACGACTTGCATTTCGAAATCCAGATCGACGCCAGCAGCCCGATCGGCAGCACCGATGCCGCCGGGGTCAAAGACGTGCTGATGGAAGCCGCGCTGACCACCATCATGGACTGCGAAGATTCGGTTGCCGCGGTCGATGCCGATGACAAAGTCGTGGTCTATCGCAACTGGCTGGGCCTGATGAAGGGCGACCTGGCCGAAACCGTGAGCAAGGGTGGCAGCACCTTCACCCGCACCATGAACCCGGACCGGGTCTACACCCAGACCGACGGCGGCGAACTGACCCTGCATGGTCGTTCCCTGCTGTTCGTGCGCAACGTCGGTCACCTGATGACCATCGACGCCATCGTCGACCAGGACGGCTTCGAGGTACCGGAAGGCATCATGGACGGTCTGCTGACCAGCCTGATCGCCATCCACAACCTCAACGGCAACACCAGCCGCCACAACACCCGCACCGGCTCGGTGTACATCGTCAAGCCGAAGATGCACGGTCCGGAAGAAGCGGCGTTCACCAACGAACTGTTCGGCCGCGTCGAAGACGTCCTCGGCCTGCCGCGCAACACCCTGAAAGTCGGCATCATGGACGAGGAGCGGCGCACCACCGTCAACCTGAAAGCCTGCATCAAGGCCGCCAGCGAGCGCGTGGTGTTCATCAACACCGGCTTCCTCGACCGCACCGGCGACGAAATCCACACCTCCATGGAAGCCGGCGCCATGGTGCGCAAAGCGGCCATGAAAGCTGAGCAGTGGATCGCCGCCTACGAGAACAATAACGTCGACGTCGGCCTGGCCACCGGCCTGCAGGGCCGCGCGCAGATCGGCAAGGGCATGTGGGCCATGCCGGACCTGATGGCGGCGATGCTCGAGCAGAAAATCGCCCACCCGCAGTCCGGTGCCAACACCGCCTGGGTACCGTCGCCAACCGCGGCCACCCTGCACGCCCTGCACTACCACCAGGTCGACGTGTTCGCCCGTCAGGCCGAGCTGGCCAAGCGCACTCCGGCCTCGCTGGACGCCATCCTGAGCATTCCGCTGGCCGCCGATACCAACTGGAGCGCCGAGGAAATCCAGAACGAACTGGACAACAACGCCCAGGGCATCCTCGGCTACGTGGTGCGCTGGATCGACCACGGCGTCGGTTGCTCCAAGGTACCGGACATCAACGATGTCGGCCTGATGGAAGACCGCGCCACCCTGCGCATCTCCAGCCAGCTGCTGGCCAACTGGCTGCGCCATGGCATCGCCAGCGAAGAGCAGATCGTTGCCAGCCTCAAGCGCATGGCCCCGGTGGTCGACCGGCAGAACGCCAGCGACCCGCAATACCGCCCGATGGCGCCGGACTTCGACAGCAACATCGCCTTCCAGGCCGCCCTGGAATTGGTAGTCGAAGGCGCCAAGCAGCCGAACGGCTACACCGAGCCGGTGCTGCACCGCCGCCGCCGCGAGTTCAAGGCAAAGAGCAAGGCCAAGAACGGCTTGTAATTCCGCTCTGCTGCAATGAACGAACCGCCCTCCGGGGCGGTTTTTTTTATGCCAGGAGGACGCGCTGGGCTCAGTGGCTCATCGGCCCACGCACCGGCTCGGCACGGCCGTAGCTGAGATCGCTGATTGGCGCGCCGGCCTCACGCAGCGCCTGGCATTGCTGAGCGATAGGCGTGCGTGCGGCAACCCGTTCGAACACACCCAGTTTGGCGAATCCCGGCAAGCCCAGGGTTGCCTCGACAAAGGCCGCCAGCTTCGGCCAGCGCGTCGCATCGAGTTGATAGCGGGCGAACTGAGCATTGCGCATGAAACTGGCGATGGCGATGTCGGCGATCGACAGCTCGCCGAGCACAGCCCCCGACACCGGCAGCTGAGCTTCCAGGTAATCGAAAATCTCCGGCAGATCATGCTGATAGGTCTTCTCCAGCAGCGCCTGATCCGGCTCGCGCGCCCACACTGCGCGGCCGATCACCAGTTGATTGAACAGCTGCCAGATGACTACCTGGCCCATCCGGCTGTCGGCGTACTCCTCCAGCCAACGGGCCCGGGCGCGCGCGGCGATCGCCTGGGGATACAGGCGCGGCTCGGGATAGCGCTCCTCCAGGTATTGGCAGATCACCGAGGAGTCGTTGAGTACCAGCTCGCCGTCGAGCAACACCGGTACCTGACGCAACGGGCTCAGCTGGGCGAACTGATCATTGCCGTAAAACGGCACGATCGGATCGATCCGATAAGCGACACCTTTCAGCTCCAGCATCACCAAGGCCTTGCGCACATAGGGTGATAGGTAGGAACCGATGATCAGCAGCGGTTGAGGCATGTACTTGCCCTTACTCGTGAGTTGACTGCCTGCAGTGTTAACCCGCCGCGCGGCCTTGTACAGAGGGTTCACGCCAGCGCTCTACGGCTTTTCGCCAGGCCTGACTAGACTTACGTCCAATGTGCAGCGGCCCGCATGCGGCCGACCATAGCCCTACGTGAATCGTCGAGACGCACATGAGCAAAGCGGACGCCTTCGCCCAGGCCGGCAAGACGGCGGTGCTGCAGAACATCCACGGCACCATGGAGTTTCTGCAAAAATTCCCGCCGTTCAATCAGATGGACAGCGCCCACCTGGCCTACCTGGTGGAGCACTGCCAGCTGCGCTTCTACGCCGCAGGCGAGAGCATCATCAAGCCCGACGATGGCCCGATCGAGCACTTCTACATTGTCAAGCAGGGCCGGGTGCATGGTGAGCGACCACACTCGGCCAAGCGCGGCAGCGAAACCACCTTTGAAATAACCAGCGGCGAGTGCTTCCCACTGGCCGCACTGATCGGCGAGCGTGCCACCCGCACCGAGCACCTGGCCGCCGAAGACACCTTCTGCCTGCTGCTGAGCAAGCCGGCCTTCATCAAGCTGTTCGCCCACTCCAACCCGTTGCGCGACTTCGCCCTGCGCGGAGTCAGCAGCCTGCTCGACCAGGTCAATCAACGGGTACAACTGAACGCCGTGGAAACCCTCGGCGCGCAGTACTCGCTGGACACCCGTCTGGGCGAGTTGGCCATGCGCCAACCAGTCAGCTGTGCACCCGCCACCGCGTTGCGCGAGGCGGTCAAATTGATGCACGAGCAGCATGTCGGCAGCATCGTCATCGTCGACCCGGCGCACCGGCCCATGGGGATCTTTACCCTGCGCGACCTGCGCCGGGTAGTCGCCGATGGCAGCTCATTGGATCAGCCAATCGACAGCCTGATGACGCCTGGGCCGTTCCACTTGCCACCGGATGCCAGCGCCTTCGATGCGGCGATCGCCATGACCGAGCGGCATATCGCCCATGTCTGCCTGGTTGAACACGAACGCCTGTGTGGCGTGGTTTCCGAGCGCGACCTGTTCTCCTTGCAACGCATCGACCTGGTGCATCTGGCGCGCACCATTCGCCACGCCGGAACAGTCGACACCCTGGCGGCGCTGCGCAGCGACATCCGTCAACTGGTCGACCGCATGCTCGCTCACGGCGCCAGCTCGACCCAGATCACCCATATCATCACCCTGCTCAACGACCACACCGTGTGCCGGGTCATCGAACTGACCCTGGAGGACCTCGGCGATCCCGGCGTGCCCTTCACCTGGCTGTGCTTCGGCAGCGAGGGGCGCCGCGAACAGACCCTGCACACCGACCAGGACAACGGCATCCTGTTCGAGGCCAAGGACGCAACTGAAGCCGCAGACATGCGTCGGCGCCTGCTACCCGTGGCCGTAGAGATCAACCAACGCCTGGCGCAGTGCGACTTCACCCTGTGCAAGGGCAACATCATGGCCGGCAATCCCGAGCTGTGCCTGTCGCGCCAGGAATGGACGCGACGCTTCACCAGTTTCATCCGCGAAGCGACACCGGAAAACCTGCTGGCCTCGAGCATCTACTTCGACTTGCGCGTGGTCTGGGGTGACTCCCAAGGCTGCGAACAAGTGCGCCAGGCACTGTTCAAGCAGATCGTCGGCAACAGCCTGTTCCAACGCATGATGGCCGAAAACGCCCTGCGCCAGCGTCCACCGGTCGGGCGCTTGCGCGACTTCGTGGTCGCCCGTACAGGCGCCGAGAAACACACCCTGGACCTCAAGGTGCAGGGCCTGACACCCTTCGTCGACGGCGCCCGGTTGCTCGCTCTGGCCCACGGTATCGAGACCTGCAATACCCTGGAGCGGCTGCGCGCACTGATCGAAAAAGGCGTGATCGAGGCGCTCGATGGCGCCGCCTACGAGGAGGCCTATCACTTCATCCAGCAAACCCGCATGCAGCAGCATCAGCTGCAAGCGCGGCAGGAACGGCCCTACTCCAACCGCCTCGATCCCGACCGCCTCAATCACCTGGACCGGCGCATCCTGCGCGAGGCCTTCCGTCAGGCCCAGCGCCTGCAAAGCAGCCTGGCGTTACGCTACCAACTATGAACGCATTAAGTTGGTTAACCGGCCGCACCCCGCAACTGACCGAGCAGCAGCGCCAGCGCTGCGAGCTCCTGTCCGCGGCCGCTGCGCTCGACGACAGCCCGTTAAGCCAACAGCGCCTGGTGGTGATAGATCTGGAAACCAGCGGCCTGGATATGCGCCGCGATCAGGTCCTGTCGATTGGCGCCGTGGTCATCGAGCAGGGCGCCATCGACCTCGGCCAGCAGTTCGAATGCACCCTGCACCGCCACGACCACCAGGTCAGCGCCAGCGTGCTGATCCACGGCCTGGCCCCCAGCGCCATCGCCGCCGGCATTGCCCCGGCCGAGGCGCTGCTGGGCTTCATGGAGTTTCTCGGCGCCAGCCCACTGCTGGCCTTTCATGCCGGTTTCGATCAGCGCATGCTCGGCCGGGCGCTGAAGCAGACCCTCGGCTATCGCCTGCGCCATCCCTTCTTCGACGCCGCCGAACTGGCGCCGCTGCTCTGCCCGCAGGCCAATATCCAACAGGGTGGCCTGGACGACTGGACCGACTACTTCGGCCTGCAGGTGCAGCAACGCCACCACGCCAGCGCCGACGCCCTGGTCACCGCCGAACTGGCGCTGATCCTGTTCAGCCGCGCACGCCAGCAACAGCTCGACAGCCTGTCGGCCCTGGAGCAGCGCCTGGCCGGCTGGCGCAGACGGCAGCAAGCACACTCGCTCTAAGTGGTTCGCGGCGCACGCACCTTACCCACAAAGTCGGTGGATGACGCTGTGGATAAGCTGTCCAGACAGTAACCCGGCCCAAGCCCCGCAACGCCTGCCGCCGGCTGGTTATTTTTTGAGCCCGATCAATAAATTAACCACCGACTTAAACACAGTAACGGTGCGCCGAGTTGTGGATAAGCTGTGCCCTGAGTGACGCAGCCCATAGCCCGCGGGGCCTTGCTCGTGCTGGCTATTTTTCGTACAGACCGAAGCTACTCGCACGCGTGCTTGAGCTCACTCGCTAGACGGCCAGCGCCGCGCTGGCGATACCGACCCTGCTGCCCTTTTGCACCGGCCCGCAGCACAACAGGCAGGTCTGGTCGTGCCCCAAGCGCGCGAACACTGCGCAGCCGTCGACTCCGACAACAGGCCAGAGCAGAAACGACAACGCCCCGTTTCCGGGGCGTTGGTATTCGCGTAGCAGTGTTTAGCGCTTAGTGATCGATGGCGGCACCTGCACCACGGGGAATGCGGATGTCTTCGATGATGTGCTGGATGTGCTCCGGCGGTGAAGCGGTGACTTGCGCCACTGCAATCGCCACCACGAAGTTGAAGATCATGCCCAGGGTACCGATGCCCTCAGGGGAGATACCGAACCACCAGTCAGCAGGCCCGGCAGTCGGGAAGATGAACTTGTAGTAGACGATATAGCTGAAGGTGAAGGCCAGACCGACCGCCATGCCGGCAATCGCGCCTTCCTTGTTCATCTTCTTGGAGAAAATCCCCATGACGATGGCTGGGAAGAACGAGGCCGCAGCCAGACCGAAGGCGAAGGCGACCACCTGCGCCACAAAGGCCGGCGGGTAGATACCGAACAAGCCAGCAACCAGTACCGCCACACCTGCTGCCAGACGTGCGGCGAGCAGCTCCTTCTTCTCGCTGATGTTCGGCATCAGGTTGCTCTTCAGCAGGTCATGCGAGATCGAGGTGGAGATCACCAGCAGCAAGCCCGCTGCGGTCGACAGTGCAGCCGCCAGACCACCCGCGGCGATCAAGGCGATCACCCAGCCCGGCAGACCGGCGATTTCCGGGTTGGCCAGCACCATGATGTCGCGATCCACATACAGCTCGGTGGCCGCTTCAGTCGGTGCGTTGGTCACCATGCGCTCGCCATTGGCCCCACGCTCGGCGGCGAAGGTAGGCGCACCAACAAACGGAGCACCTGGGCCGTACTGGATCTTGCCGTCGCCGTTCTTGTCCAGCCAGGCGATCAGACCGGATTTCTCCCAGTTGCTCACCCACTGCGGCGCCTCGCTGTAGCTGATGCCAGGAATGCTGGTCAGCAGGTTGGTACGGGCAAAGGCGGCGATGGCCGGCGCGGTGGTGTAGAGAATGGCGATAAACAGCAGGGCATAACCGGCGGACAAACGCGCCGCACGCACGGTGGGGGTGGTGAAGAAGCGTACGATCACGTGGGGCAGACCGGCAGTACCGACCATCAACGCCATGGTGATGAAGAACACGTCGATAGTCGACTTGCTGCCATCGGTGTAGGTGGCGAAGCCCAGCTCAGTGCTCAGGCCGTTGAGTCGCTCGAGCACCGACTGACCGGTACCGATAACTTCGCTGCCGAAGCCCAGCTGCGGGATCGGGTTACCGGTGATCATCATCGAGATGTAAATCGCCGGCACCATGTAGGCGAAGATCATCACGCAGTACTGCGCCACCTGGGTGTAGGTGATGCCCTTCATGCCGCCGAGAACGGAGTAGAAGAACACGATGCACATGCCGATGATCACACCAACGTTGATGTCCACTTCCAGGTAACGCGAGAAGACGATACCGACGCCGCGCATCTGCCCGGCCACGTAGGTGAAGGAGATGAAGATCACGCAGATCACCGCCACCAGACGCGCAGTCTGCGAGTAGTAACGCTCGCCGATGAAGTCCGGCACAGTGAACTTGCCGAACTTGCGCAGGTAGGGCGCCAGGCACATGGCCAGGAGCACGTAACCACCGGTCCAGCCCATCAGGTAGACGCTACCGTCGAGGCCGACGAAGGAGATGATCCCCGCCATGGAGATGAACGACGCCGCCGACATCCAGTCGGCGCCGGTGGCCATACCGTTGAGGATCGGGTGTACGCCCTTGCTGGCGACGTAGTATTCACTGGTGGAACCCGCACGGGTCCAGATGGCGATGCCGATATACAGCGCAAAAGTCGCGCCGACGAACAGGTAGATCAGAGTTTGGGTATCCATGTTCGCCGCCTTATTCTTCGTGGACGTCGTGTTTGCGGTCGTACTGATTCATCTTCCACACGTAGAAGAAAATCATTAGGACAAACACATAGATTGACCCCTGCTGGGCAAACCAGAAACCCAGGGGGAACCCGAAGAACTGGATATGATTGAGCTGCTCGACGAACAGAATTCCGGCGCCGAATGACACCGCGAACCAGATGGTCAGCAGGATCAACATCAGTCGCAGGTTATCTTTCCAGTAGGCTTTCGCAGCCTCTTGCTTGGAAGCGGACATGTGAGGGACTCCTCATTGTTTTTGTAGTTTTGACCATTGAAACTTAGCAGCCCCACGGGCAACTACTAGTGAGACTTTGGTCGAGTGCGGCGCCATCGACGGCCCCCTGAATTGCCCTCACCCCGCATAAACAGTGGCCTCCAGCCGAGTCCTGGGACAGTAGCCGTGCAGGCCGCCCCCGACCAAGGTCGAATGCGCGCCCATCGTTCAACCGGGGAATCGGCGGCGCCGCCGACCTCGCGCGGCTGGCGGACTATGCTGAATATCCGGGTCAGTCATCCGTCACCTGCACGCGGCCCGGGCTGCGGAGACCGCTCATGAGCCATCCCCTCGCCCTCTGTCTAACCCTGCTGCTCAGCCTCACGGGGCTGTCTGCCCTGGCCGCTCAGGTGCAGTACTACCCACTGCCGCCCGGCTCTGGCCCGCATGACGTGGCCCCGGCCAGCGACGGCCGGGTGTGGTACACCGCCCAGCGTCAGGGTGTACTGGGCCGCCTCGACCCACAGACTGGCCAGACCGAACAGGTACCGCTGGGTAGCGGTTCGGCGCCGCATGGCGTGATAGTCGATTCGCAAGGCGCGGCCTGGGTCACCGACAGCGGCCTCAACGCCCTGGTCCGGGTGAGCGCCGAAGGTCTCGAGGTCACCCGCTTCCCACTGCCCGCCCATGCCGCCAACGCCAACCTGAATACCGCGGTGTTCGATCATCAGGGCCGGCTGTGGTTTACCGGGCAGAACGGCATCTACGGCCGCCTCGACCCCGCCACGCAGGTGGTCGAGACCTGGTCGGCGCCGCTCGGACGCGGCCCCTATGGCATCGCCGTGACCCCGGACGGCACCGTCTGGTACGCCTCGCTGGCCGCCAGCCACATCGCCCGGATCGAACCCAGCAGCGGCGCCGCCACGGTGGTCCAGCCACCCACCGCGGACCAGGGCGCACGGCGCATCTGGAGCGACTCGCAGGGCAACCTCTGGGTCAGCGAATGGAACAGCGGTCAGCTCAGCCGCTACCAGCCCGCCACACAACGCTGGCAAAGCTGGCCGCTACCCGGTGAGCGGCCACGCCCTTATGCGGTGTATGTCGACCAACAGGATCGGGTCTGGCTGTCGGATTTCACGAGCAACGCCATCCTGCGTTTCGACCCCGAGCGCGAACGCTTCGAGCGCTTTCCCAGCGACCGGGCCAATGCCAATGTGCGACAAATCCTCGGCCGTAGCGGCGAGCTCTGGGGCGCCGAGTCGGGGACTGATAGGCTGGTGGTCATTCGTTACTGAGGAGGCACTATGTCCAGCGCCAGCATGACCCTGTTCCACTCGCCCATGTCGCCCTTCGCCCGCAAGGTCCGGGTGCTGTTGCATGAGACCGGCCAGCTCGACCGCGTCGCCCTCAAGGAGGTGCAGCTGACGCCCGTCAACCCGAGCGCCGAGCTGAACGCGCAGAATCCTGCCGGCAAAATCCCGGCCCTGCGTCTGGCCGACGGCAATGTGTTGTTCGACAGCCGGGTGATTCTCGACTATCTCGACCAGCAGCACGTCGGTGAACCGCTGATCCCCGCCAGCGATAGCCCACGCTGGCGACGCCTGACCCTGGCCGCGTTGGCCGATGCGATTCTCGATGCCGCCGTATCGATGCGCTACGAGTCGGCGCTACGCCCCGAGGACAAGCGCTGGCCCGAGTGGCAGCACGCCCAGCGGGAGAAGATCGAGCGCAGCCTGCAGCAGTTCGAGGAGCAGGCCATCGCCGAGCTGAGTTGCCACTTCGATATCGCCGCCATCGGCCTGGCTTGCGCCCTCGGCTACCTGGATTTGCGCCAGGCCGACCTGGGCTGGCGCCAGCGCTACCCGCAACTGGCCGGCTGGTATGCCGAGGTCAGCCAGCGGCCGTCGATGCTCAGCACCCAGCCGCCGGGTTAAGCGCGGCACTCAGGCCAGCGGCAGGAGAGTGAGCGGACTGGCTTTGCTCACGCTGGCGCGGAAACAGCCGGGCAATCCGCAGCGCCAGCCGCGCACCGACCCGTGCGTCCTCGCGCAGCCCGAGATGCCCGCTCATCGCCTATACCACAGGCGGAAGAAGCCCAGCGCCAACAGCAACGCGCATTGTCCCAGACCGGCGCACAGCGACAGGAAGGAGCGCAACGCGGGGCTCTGCGCAGCGTCCGTCAGGCCGCTCAGCGCGACCCAGAAGGGCTCCGGCAGCAGGACCAGGCCGAGCCGCGCCAAGGGTTCGCCACTGAGCAGCAGACCGTCGATCACGCCGAACAGGCCGAAAAACATCAGGGCAATCAGGGCCAACACGGCGACCACCAGGCCCAAGGCGAAACAGGCGCCAAACTGTAGAAGTACTCGCATCGTCTTATGCTCCAGAGCGGGTGGGCCATGCCCGCTGCTCTCATGGGTGGACTCACTGGCTGTCGTTGGCTGGCATCGCCGCGGGCTTGCCGACGCCGTACCAGTCGAGTTTGCGGGTCAGCACCATCACACTGCCGAGCACGCCGAAGACCAGCAGCGAGCCCATCAGCAGGGCGTAATCCTCGGCGCTGAGCAGTCCGAACAACAAGCCGTAGAGCGCCGCCAATAAGCCCCCGAAGGCGCTGCCGCGCAGCCCGCTGCGCAACACATGGCTGACGTAGAAGCCGATCAGCGACACGCTGGCGAACGCCGAGATGGTATAGGCCGTGGCAAAGCCCAGGTGCTCGGACAGCGACAGTAGCAGCAGGTAGAACAGCGCCAATGACATCCCCACCAGGGCGTACTGCACCGGGTGCACCGCCAGGCGCTTGAGCACCTCGAAGAGGAAGAACACCGCGAAGGTCAGACCGATAAACAGCAGCGCATATTTGATCGCCCGCTCGGTCTTCAGATACTGATCGACCGGATCGACGAAGCTCACCCCGAAATTCCGCGCCGTCAGCCCCTGGCAACTGGCCTTGCGCACGCAGTCCTGCAGCGCCTGCTCCAGGTTGGTGGCGAAGAAGCTGGTCTGCCAGTGCGCCTTGAAGCCTTGCGCGCTGACCTCACGCTGGCTCGGCAGGTATTCGCCGACGAAGCTGGGGTGCGGCCAGTCGGAACTCAGCTCGACGCGGCTGTCGCGGCCCACCGGGGTGACGCTGAGCTGCTCGGTGCCCTGCAACTTGAGGTCGAAGGCGAACTCCAGCACCTGGCTGCCCTGGCTGCCCTGGCTATCCAGCACCGGCAGCGGCGCATGCACGCCGCTGCCGAAACGCTCATCGCCCGAGCCCGGCGCGAAGCTCAGGGTCGTGCCATTCAGGCGCAACTGCAGGTCGTTGCTGATGCCGCGCACATCGCTGATACCCACCGAGAGGAAGGGCGCCTGGAAACGGTAAAAGCCCAGGTCATCGCCCAAGCCCAGACGCGCCGGCAACTTGAACGCGCCACTCACCTGGTTATCGCTGCGATAGAGCAAGGCTTGGTAAATACCGCGCGCACGCAACTCGGTCGCGACCTTGCCATTGAGCACGAAGCGCTCCGGCAAGAAGTACAGGCGGCCGCGGGACTGGCGCTCCTCCTGATAACGCTCGCCGGTCTTGTCGTGGGTTTTCCATTCATGCCAGACCTTGGTGTAAGGCATCACCAGAATCGGCCCGGTGATCTGCTGGCGGTAACTGGCGCTACGGGCAATGTCCTGCAACACCCCCTCGCGCTGATACTGCCGTTCGCTGACCAGCCCGCCAATCATCGACAGGGGAACCAGCAGCAACACAATCAACAAGGCGATAGCGCCCAACTTGAAACCCAGGATTCGGTGCATGGGGTGACTCTCCAGTGCAGATAAGGTGAGGAGAGTCTGGGCCGCGGCCATGGCGCCAGGATGGAGGAATGATGGAGAGTCTGTGGAAATTTCCGGCGCACTGAAACGGCAAAGGCGCCCCAGGTGGGGCGCCTTCAGGCGGTGCAGTAAGGCATGGGCTGCGCTCGATTGTTCGATGGCGTTGAGGGGGGTTAGGCGGTGCGGCTGGCTTCCAGACGCTCGGCACCACCTTCGGCCACACGGTTAGCGCCGGTACGTTCGGCACCACCTTCGGCCACGCGATTGGCGCCGGTGCGTTCGGCACCACCTTCAGCCACGCGGTTGGCGCCGGTACGTTCGGCACCGCCCTCAGTGACGAAGCGGGCGCTCTTGCCGATCTGGCCTATATCCTGCGGCAGGACGAAGGCGCTGACGGAGAGGCTGGCGAGGACCAGGCTAGTGAGGGTCAAACTGGCGAGAATTGGCTTTTTCATGGCGGGCTCCGGGGTAGCAATTGGTGAGTACGGGGCCCATGTTATCCAGATGAATTCGATGCAGAAGTGCACACCAAGCATAGCGATAATCAAGCAAATCGATACCTGATAAAGTGCTTATAAATTAGTCGCTTAGCGCAGTTATTCGGTCTCGCTCCCGGTATCGACAAGCAGCGCTCGGCGCCTGGCACGAACGTATCGGGCAATGACGGCCCGGGATCGTCGAAGAGCGGCATGCGGGTCGAGTGGCGCCTGGCGAGCACTCCGAGCAGATGCGGCGTCCAGTCAATCCCCGCGGGAGGCCGGCTACTCGCCGCGGATGTACTGCTCCAGTTGCTGGATCAGACTGGCCTGCTCGGCGATAGTCTCCTTGACCAGGTCGCCGATCGACAACAGGCCGATCAACTCACCCTCGGCCAACACCGGCAGGTGGCGCAGATGACGGTCGGTCATCAGTTGCAGGCAATGCTGGGAGGTGTCACGCGGGCCGATGGTGATCACTTCAGCGGTCATGATGTCGCTGACCTTGGCGCTGAAGGCCGAGCGCTCCAGCAGCTCCACCTTGCGCACATAGTCACGCTCACTGACGATTCCCGCCAGGCGGTTACCGTCCAGCACTACCAGCGCCCCGATCCCCTTCTCGGCCATCAGGCTGATCGCATCGAGTACCGACGCGGTGGGGCTGATACTGTAGACGGCGGCGTGCTGCTTGGATCTGAGAATCTCGGCAACTGTTTTCATGCAATGGCTCCCGCACTGGTGATTGGCAATAAGGTGGACAGGTCGCACTACAGCATCATTGAGGATAGCCGAGGGTGCATGATTTTCTGGCTAACCGGGCAATTGGCAGGCCGCTGCCCACTTGACCGCCGCCCCCCTGACTCGCCAGGCTGGCAGCAGCACAACGAACTGAGTCGATGCGCACAACCTGTGTCAGCCTCGCCCGGCTCCTGAGTCTGTTGTAACCCATCCTGTCTCTTGCGCTACCCTGGCCGCCATGAAATCGACCGACCCCGATGCTCGCAACACCGAAGAAGCACCTTCGCGTACCGACAGCGAACAGATCATCCAGGCAATCAGCGCCGGGAAAAACAAGCGTGCGCGCAAACTGCTGAGCCATATGCACCCGGCCAAGATCGCCGCCATGCTCGAGTTGCTCGAAGCCGAGCCACGCATGGCGCTGTGGCAACAGATCGACCCCGCGCTCGAGGGGCGCATCCTGCCGCACCTGAACGTCAGGTTGATCGGCCAGCTGGTCGGCGACTCGACAGATACCCAGCAGCCAAGCCCCGAGTCTGGCCAGGCGTCCAGCCTGAGCAACCTCAACCACCTGGAAGCCATCCGCGAGGCCTTGAGCCTGAAGAAGCTCAAGCGCGTGGGGAAGATTCTGCACCGCATGCACCCGGCCAAAGTCGCCGGCCTGCTCGAGGCGCTGCCGCCGGTGGAGCGCCTCAGCGTCTGGAGCATGGTCGAAACGGAACGCGCCGGCCGAATCCTGACCTACCTGCACGATGAAATACGCATCGCCCTGGCGCTCGAACTGGACCTCGACGACCTGATCGCCTCGGCCCAACACCTCGAACTCGATGACCGGGTCGACTTGATTCAGACCCTGCCCAAAGACCTGGGCAACAAGCTGTTGCGCGCCAGTAGCGCCAGCCAGCGCAAGCAACTCGAATCGCTGTTGTCCTACCCTGAGGACTCGGCCGGCGGCTTGATGGATGCCGACGCCATCCAGGTCCGCGCCGACGTCAAGGTGAGCACCGTACTGCGCTATTTGCGCCTGCTGGAAACCCTGCCGGCGCAAACCGACATGCTGATGGTGGTCGACCGTAAGGGCCACTATCAGGGCGGACTGCGCCTGAGCAGCCTGGTCACCGCCGATCTCGACCGCGCCGTGGCCGAACTGCTGGACAGCGATGTCGTCGGCATTGCCGTCACCACCACGGGCACCGATGTGGCCCGCCTGTTCCAGGATCTCGACCTGCTCTCCGCTCCGGTGCTGGACGAACACAACCGGGTGATCGGTCGCATCACCGTGGATGACGTGGTCGACCTGATTCGCGAAGACTCGGACCGCGCGCTGATGCAGATGGCCGGCCTCGATGATGAAGCCGACATGTTCGCCCCCGTGCTGGTCAGCTCGCGCCGCCGTGCGGTATGGCTGGGCATCAACCTGATCACCGCCTTCAGCGCCGCCTGGGTGATCGGCCTGTTCCAGGCCACCCTGGAACAACTGGTCGCGCTCGCCGTGCTGATGCCCATAGTGGCGAGCATGGGCGGCATCGCCGGCAGCCAGACCCTGACCCTGGTCATCCGGGGCTTGGCCCTGGGCCAGGTGCAAAAAGGCAACATCCGCATCCTGCTCAACCGCGAGCTGGGGGTTTCCATCCTCAATGGCCTGTTGTGGGCCGTGGTCATCGCCTTGCTGGCGGTGGCCTGGTTCGGCAACTGGGGGCTGGGCGCGGTGCTGGGCAGCGCGATTCTGATCAACCTGCTCTGCGCGGCACTCGCCGGCTGGGCCATCCCGCTGATTCTCGACCGCATGGGCATCGACCCGGCTCTGGCCGGCAGCGTTATTCTCACCACGGTGACCGATATCGTCGGCTTCTTCGCCTTCCTCGGCCTGGCCAGCGTGTTGTTGCTGTAACGCCTGATCGAGGCGCCAAGTCGGGCAATGCCCAGCCAAGCGCTGTAGCCGTGCGCAAGCGTTGCAACACAGGCTGCCGCGCTTGCCAAACAACATCGCCGCGCGGCACATTTGCCCCCGACACAACCATGGACGGTACTATGAAACAGCTCGCACTCCCGCTGATCGCCCTGGTCGGCTTTTCCAGCTACACCCTCTACGTCATGTTGCAGGCCGAGCAATCCTTGCTGCAGTTCGGTCTGCAACTGATGACCCGCGCGGATACCGCCCAGGTGGTGATCGACCTCTACCTGCTGGCGACCCTGGCCTGCGTCTGGATGTACAGCGATGCCAAGGCGCGCGACAAGTCGCTGGCCTACCTGCTGCCGTACCTGGCGCTGACCGTCGTCTTCGTGTCGGTCGGCCCATTGCTCTACCTGGTGCTCAGAGCCTTGAGCAAGGACCGCCCTGCCCCCGTTAGTTCGGCCACCACAACGGAGACTTTATGAGCACGGCCAACTTACTGACCTCCCTGCTGCACTACAACGCCTGGGCCAACCGGGAGTTGTTCGGCGAATTGCAACGGCTCGATCCGCAGGCCCAGCACGACGAGCTGCATGCCGCCCTGCGCATCCTCAACCATAGCCATGTGGTCGAGCGCATCTTCGTCGCCAACCTGCAGGGCCTGCAGCACACCTACACGGCCACCAATACTGCGGAAACGCCAACACTCGAGGCGCTGCGGCAGGCGGTGCAGGACACCGACCGCTGGTATCTGGACTATGTCGCCGGTTTGAGCGCCGAGCAGTTAGGCGAAGTCATTGCCTTCACCTTTGTCGACGGCGACAACGGGCGCATGAGCCGCGAGGAAATGCTGGCGCATATAGTCACCCACGGTGGTTATCATCGCGGCGCGGTAGGCAGGATCATGGCGCAGCTGTCGCTGGCGCCTCCGCGGGATATCTACAGCCGCTTTGTGCATGAGGTCGAGCCTGAGCGGCGCCAGCCAACCTGAGCACAACCCATACCTGCGGTCTCACGCAAAGACAGCGGATGCACTGATAAGCGCAGCGTTTAACCTTGAACTCAGCTCAGCTTTCGGACCTTCAGTCACATGCCATCCATTCGTATAGCCGCCGCGCAATCGCTGTCCGTCCCACTGGACCTCACCGCCAACCTCGACATTCATTGCCGCTTTATCCAGGCGGCAGCCGAGGCCGCTGTCGATGTCCTGGTGTTTCCCGAACTGTCGCTGAGCGGCTATGAGCTGGCGCAACTGGGCAGTTGCGCGCTGCAGCCTGACGATCTGCTATTGGCCCCCATTCGCCAACTCGCCCGCTCCCACGCCATGACGGTGGTGCTCGGCGCGCCCATCCCCAGCGACTCGCCGATGCCCTACATAGGCGCCATCAGCTGCTTCCCGGATGGCCGCTGCGCGGTGTATCGCAAGCAGTACCTAGACCCCAGCGAAGTCGCCTTCGCGACTCAAGGAGAACGGGGCGCCAGCCTCCATGGCGTGAAGGGCGAGTCGTTCAGCTTGGCGATTTGCGCCGACACCAACCACGAACAGCACGCCCGTGATGCCGCCAACGCGGGCGCCTCCCTGTATCTGGCCGGAGTACTGGTGTCCCAGGCCGGCTACCCGCAGGACTCCGCCAACCTGCAGCGCTATGCGGCCCGCTACGGCATGACCACGCTGATGGCCAATCACGCCGGGCCCTCAGGGCCTTACGTGTCGGCAGGCCGAAGCGCAATCTGGTCAGCCGAGGGGACGCTGCTGGTTGAAGCACCCGGCCCAGGTAGTTATCTGCTGACGGCGACTCAAGGCCCGCACGGCTGGACAGGTGAACTGATGACGATCGAGACCTGATGCCTCAACTCAGTGAGATGCCTGGAGGCTCAAACTAGACCTGCAGCGGCTGCTCGATAAAACGGCTATACCGATTATCCATCAGCCACACTCCGCCTAGGCTGCGGCTGCAGCAAGCGTCAGGACCGCCTACCCCTGACCCGCGTGATCCACAGTTACGGCGCCACTCGAGTACTCGCCCAGATGAAAGCCGCAATCCAAGCCGTTGAATTCAACCACCAGGTGCAACAACTACTCGCGGCCTGTGACCTGCCCACAGAGGATCTTCTGCTCCCGGTGACCGCGCGCCGGCTGTTTGGCTGTCAGCTTGACGGCCGCCTTGCTGGTCTCGTGGGTGTCGAAATACATGGCCCGGATGCGCTGTTGCGCTCCCTTGCCGTTGCCGACAGCGCGCGAGGCAAGGCGCTGGGCGCCGCGTTGCTGGCATATGCCGAACAGTACGCCGCCGCTCAAGGCGTACAAACCATCTACCTACTGACAACAACGGCCGAGACCTTCTTTGCCCAACGCGGCTACAGCCTCGCCCAACGCGTAGCGGCGCCAGCCGCGATTGCCGCGACCCAACAGTTTTCCGGGCTTTGCCCGGCGGCGGCTGCGTTTATGCTCAAGCGTCTGAATCAACCCGCAGGCTAGGCATGCCGGCGGCCTATCCGGGCTACCTTCGTTAAGCGCGCGGCAGGCTGAGGCGCACCTCGACGCCGCCGTCGACATTGCTTAGCTGCAACGCCCCGCCATGCAAGGCCATGACCTCCTGCACGAAATTCAGCCCCAGGCCGGTGCTCTTGCGCCCAGTGGCCGGGCGCGGCAGCGAGTAGAAACGCTCGCACAGGCGCGCCAGGGCGTAGTCGGGAATCGGCGCCCCCTGATTGAACACACGGACGTCGATTTGCTCGCCGGTGGCGCTGGCCGCAAAGCGGATCAGCCCGTCCGCCGGGGTGAAGTCGAGGGCGTTATCCAGCAGGTTGCTCAGCGCCTGACGCAGCAGAAAGCGTTCGCCACGGACCGACAACGCCTGAGGGATCAGGTTCTCGACCCGTAGCCCGGCGCGCTCGATACGCGCCATTTGCCCCTGCAGCAGTGACTCGACCAGCGGCTGCAGCGGCACCGCCACCCGCTCTTCCAGACCCTGGCGCTGCTCGACCTGAGCCAGGTGCAACAGGCGCTCGATGAGTTGCTGCAGGCGCGCGCTTTCCTGCTCGATATTGCCGACGAAACGCTGCCGCTGCTCTTCCGGCATGGCGCCACCGAGCAGTTCGGCGGCGCCGCGAATGGCCGCCAGCGGACTCTTCAGCTCATGGGTCAGGCTGTGCACGTAGCGCTCGACATAGGCCCTGCCCTCCAGCTCGGTGCGCATGCGCTCGACCGCCTCGGCCAGGTGCGTCAGCTCGCCGCCACTGAGGGCCGGCAATTCGGCGCGCTGCCCGGCACTCACCGCCTGGGCATAGCGGGTCAGGCGCCGCAACGAGGCACTCAGCCACCAGGACAGCACGCCGCCGAGCAGCAGGCCGAGGCCGATCAAGCCGCCACCGAGCCAGGCCAGGCGCCGCTGCGAACGCTCGATATAGGGCTGCAAGGTGCGATTGGGCTTGGCCACCGCGACCACGCCGATGATCCGTTGGCCCTGCATGATCGGCGCGGCCACATACATCACCGAGGAGTCCGGGTCCTCAGGGTCCTCGCGGGTCGAGCGCGCGCCATACTCGCCGCGCAGGGTGCGGTAGACGTCGTTCCAGCGCGAGTAGTCCTGACCCACGGCGCCACCGCTGGAGTCGAGCAGGACGATACCCTGGGCATCGGTGACGTAGATGCGGTGGTTGACCTGAGTCTTCTGCACGCCCCAGATCTCGGCCTGCGGCTGGCGTTGGCCATAGGCCTTGAGCAGCTCGGGCAGACGACTCTGTGCCAAGCGGCCGGCCTCGAGGTCATCGCGGAGGATTTCCGCCAGCAGGTTGGCGGTGTCCACCAGGGTTTCCTCGGTGGACTGACGCACGCCGGGGCGGATCTCGTCCATCACCGTGCTCAGCACGAACCAGCCGGCCAGGCCGACGAAGAGGAAATACACCAGAAAAATCCGCACGCCCAGCGGCATTAAACCAGCCTCAGGCTGTAACCCAGGCCGCGATGGGTCTGGATCGGCTCGGCATCGACGGCCACCGCGCGCAACTTGGCGCGCAGGCTCTTGATATGGCTGTCGATATTGCGCTCATAACCGACATCGGCGGCCACCCCCAGGCCGTCCAGCAGTTGCTCGCGGCTGAACACCCGTTCGGGCTGGGCGAGCAGGGTTTGCAGCAGGCGAAACTCATGGCGGGTGAGGCCGAGCAGCTGGCCGTGGTAGTGGATCTGCACCCGCTCGCCATCCAGCTGGAAGGGCCCACTCGGTCCGGTTATCGGGGCGGCGCGCGGCGCTACACGCTTGAGGATGGCCTTGACCCGCGCCGCCACTTCGCGCGGGCTGAAGGGTTTGACCACATAGTCGTCGGCGCCGATCTCCAGGCCCACCACCCGGTCGACCTCGCCATCGCGCGCGGTGAGGAAGATCACCGGCACCTCGGAAAAGCGCCGCAGGCGTTTACAGGCCTCGAAGCCGCTGATATCCGGCAGGCCGACGTCGAGAATCAACAGATCCACCGACTGCAGCTGCAGATAGTCCAGGCCGGCTTGCGCCAACGCCAGCCAATGGGTGCTGAATCCCTCGGCCTGCAGGGCGTAAATCAGCGTGTCGGCAATCGCGGCTTCGTCTTCGACGATCAATATGTGCGGCATGGGCATCCTGCAGGTGAGCGGCTCGCCGAGGAGCCTGCGGCAGGCCGTTCGCAGCGTCAAGGTGGTCGGTTCAGGGGGGGTGTATGCAGACCGCAGGGTGGGTTAGACGCCCATTCGCCGCTCGAATTGCCATCACCATGACGAGAGGCGGCGTAACCCACCATTGGCGCCCTGAGATGGTGGGTTACGGCTCCCTTGGCTTTCGCCTGTGTATCGGCATCCGTGCTCGGGAGCCTAACCCACCCTACGAAAACGCTGTATCAGGCCGTCAGTCCAGCTGGAAGCGCCCGGTGTTTTGCGCCAGGCCCTCGCTGCCTCGGCGCAACTGCTCGGCCGCGGCACTGACCGCCTTGGCGCCATCGAGCAGATGACCGGCGCTCTGATCGACCTGCTGGATATTGCCGCTGACCTCATCGGCGGTTGCCGCCTGCTGCTCGGCGGCGGTGGCGATCTGGGCCAGGCGGTCGCTGACCCGCTGCACCGACTCGACGATGCCGGCCAGGTCCTCGCCCATCGCCAGCACGCTGCCGACATCGCCCTCGGCCTGGCTGACCGCCTCTTCCATCAGGCTGACGGACTGGCCGACCACCTTGTGCAGGTCGGCCACGGTCTGGGCGATTTCCGCGGTGGAGTTCTGCGTGCGTTGCGACAGACTGCGCACCTCGTCGGCGACCACGGCAAAGCCGCGGCCCTGCTCGCCGGCCCGCGCCGCTTCGATGGCGGCGTTGAGCGCCAGCAAGTTGGTCTGCTCGGCGATGCCCTTGATCACATCGACCACCCGGGTGATCTGCTCGGTCTGCACGCGCAACTGCTGCAAGGTAGCCGCGCTGTCGCCCAGGCGGCTGCTCAGCTGGCGCATGCTGGCACTGGTACGCACGCTGCGCTGGTTGCTCTGACTGGCGATTTCACGGGTTTGCCCGGCCTCCACTGCCGCCTGCTCGCAGCTTTGCGCGACGCTCTGCGCGGTGGCGGCCATTTGCGTGGCGGCGGTGGCGATCTGACTCATCTGCGCCTGCTGCTGCTCCACCTCGTTCAGTGCCTCACTGGCCTGCACACTCAAGGTTTGCACGGTGCCGTCGAGCTGCTGGCTTTCCCGATTGACCCCGAGCATCGAGCCGCGCAGCTGCTCGACCGCGCTATTCAGGGCGCTGGCGATAGCCGCCAGATCATCCTCGCCGTGCACCTGCATGCGCACCCGCAGGTCGCCATCGCGCAGCCCCTGCGCCGCCGCGATGATGCCGGCGGTGCTGCGGCTGATCGACGCGTTGAGGCAAAACAATACGTACAGAGCCAGCAGGGTGAGCACGGCAAAGGCGCCGATCACCTCGGTCATATCGAGTACCCGGCCCTGCCGATAGTCACCCAGGCTCAGGGCGAACTGCTGGTACAGCGCCAGTTGCAGAGCGTGCAATTTTCCGCCCAGGGCATCGGTACGCTGAATCAATTGCTCGGGGCTGAGGGTCATCGGGCTGGCCTCGAACATGTCGCGATCGATCTCGACCAGCGCACGTTCAAGGCCTTGCCTGGCCTCGGCAAAGGGCGCTTGCAGCTGCACCATCACCTGCGGCGACTCCTGCGCCAAAGTGGACTGCGCCTTGCTCAACTGACCGAGCGATTCCTCCAGGCCGCGGCGTAGCTCGCCAATTTTCAAGCGGCTTTGCAAGGTGAAGCGCTGTGACAACACGGCGCCATAACCATTGGCGACAAAACTACCGAGGCGCTCCAGCATCAGCGGCAGGGTAACGCTCAGGTTCTCAACGAGCAGCGAGGTATCGAGATGCGAATCGAGGGTCAAGCCGCTGTCGGTGGCCAGCTGCTCACGCAACACCGCCAACTGCATCAGGGTTTTTTGGTAACGCTGCACGGCGTCCGGTAACGCCAGCTTGCCGACTGACGCCACACTCAGTTCAGGGCGTAACGCTTGCAAAGCAGCGAATTTCTCCACTGCCATGGGGCTCGACGGGCTACTTTGCAGCACCGTAGCGGCCCGTTTCAGCGCCTCGTCCAGGCCCGGGGCACGCTGCTGCAAGAGTTTTTCGGCCTGCTCGTCGGTGCCTTTCCAGCGTGCGGTCAAGGTCTGCTGTTCGAGCAGTTCCTGCTGCACCGCCCCCAGCGCCTGAACCCCGCGCATGCCCTCCAGCTCCCGGTCGATCAAACTCAGCCGCGACAGCTGATCGGTGGTGATCATCCACAGTGCATAGGCCAACGGCAGCACGAACAACACGAACAACAGCTGAAATTTGCGCGCGAAGCTGAAGCGCTCCAATACACGTACACCCGGTTTGAGTACTCCAGTCATAGCGACACCTCAACGAGTCCAGCGCGCACCCTGACAGGTGCGGCAAAGAACATCATCAAGCAATAACTACGCCGACTAGTGGCGCGCGCCGCTGTCGCTCACGCCGACAACGGCGCGCAAGTGAAAACCGGGTGTTTCAGCACTGCGGACGAGCCGCACTGTAGCGCTCCGCCGGGGCGATCGCCGCGTCAAAGTCGCGCAAGGCACTGGCGCCAATCAGCAATGGATAGTTGAAATGACTGCGGTCGGTGAGGTTGACCTCGATGGTGCGCGCCTGATTGCCCAGGCAGACCTGCATATCGACCACCGGGCGTGTGGCCACGCTGGTACGACTGGCCGAGGCGCCCTCTTCGGCACGCGACTTGATCTCGCCAATGCGCGCCAGGGGTTGTTCGAACAAGGTGTCGCTGGCGTTCTCGCTGGCCAGGCGAAAACGCACCCAGTCCTCACCGTTGCGCTCGAAACGCTCGATGTCCTTGGCCGACAGCGATGCGGTCAGCGCGCCGGTATCCATCTTGGCTTTCAGGGTTTGGCCGATTTGCGGCAGGCGGATGTATTCGTAGCGCCCGTAGAGGGTCGCTTGATTGGCCAGCGCCGGCAGGGCGAGCAGGGCCAATAAAACGGCAACAAGCTTCACGTCGAGCATTTCTCCGTCAAAAATTCGTGGACTAGTGGCCTGTACGGTAGTTGGTTAACTCAAGTTCGGATGGTTGAGATTCCGAGACCAGGCGCTGCGACGAGTCATAGTCGGCTATGGCGAGGAGCGGCAACGCAGTATCGGGGCCTCAAACGCCGAAATTGACTAATTGAACTAGGACTGGCCCGGCTGCCGATGGCTCAGCGGAAAAGACGAGCGCTTAGCGGGCGGACAGGCCCGTCCACAACTGCTCAAGATTACGAAAGCCCCAGGTGGCGGCGGATTCGCGGCCGACTATCTTGTCGCGACCGACCCATTTGGCCAGGTCAATGACCTCCTGGGGAATCGGCGCTTTCGACTTGATCGAAAAGAACACCTTGACCCTCGGCGTGAGTAACGACTGGCCATGCTGCTCCAGCACCACGCCGAGCCGCCCGCTCTGCAGGCGCACCAACGAGCCGGTGGGATAGATGCCGACGGCCCTGACAAAGGACTGGAACACCGCCTCGTCGAAGTGCCCCTTGCTCCACTCGGCCATCTTGTGGATCGACTCGGCGGGCTCCCAACCGGTTTTGTACGGGCGGTTCGAGGTGATCGCGTCGTACACGTCGCAGACCGCGCCCATCTTCGCGAACAGGCTGATCTGGCCACCGCTGAGTTTGTGCGGGTAACCGCTGCCGTCGACTTTTTCATGGTGATGCAGGCACACATCCAGCACCAGCGCACCGACCTGCTGGCAGTCCAGGAGGATCTTGCCGCCGGCTTCCGGGTGTCCGCGAACCAGCTCGAACTCCGCGTCGGTGAGCTTGCCCGGCTTGTTCAACACTTCGTTCGGCACCGCCATCTTGCCGATGTCATGCAGCAAGCCCGCCATGCCCGCCTCGCGGACCTGTTCATCGTTCAGCTCGAGCTGACGCGCCAGGGCGATCATCAACGCACAGACCGCGACCGAGTGCATGTAGGTGTACTCGTCCGCGTGTTTGAGCCGCGCCAGGCTGATCAGCGCATTCGGTTGGCGCATGATCGAGGCGGATATTTCGTCGACCAGTTCGGCTACATGGGCCACGTCGACCGCCCGGCCCATGCGCGCATCGCCGAACATCGCCATCACCGCAATCTTGGAGCTGTCACAAAGCTTGACCGCGCGGTCGATTTCTTCATCCAACGCCAACTGCGGGTTTTTCTTCGCTGGCTCGGCGGCGAGCAGCAGCGCCTCGGTCTCGACGTTGACCTGCTCGACCGTCTGCCCACTCGGCACGTCCAGGCCTTTGTCGATATCGATCCACACCTCGCGGATACCACTGTCGCGAATGCGTTGCAGGTCCTTGGGGTTGTCCAGCAGGAACCGGGTTTTCCAGAACGGATGCTCCATCCATGAGCCGCACAACTCATGGATGTACATGCCCTGAAGCAACTCGGTGGCAGGAATGCGTTTAAGCACGAAGACGACCACAGCGGTAGCGAATGAACGCTCTAAGCATAAGCCATCAATCGTCAGTGGCCGTTTAACATCAAAGAATTATTTCCCCGACTCCGCCGCTGCAGGCACTCACACCGCTCCGTCAGGTCGCTAGCGTTGCAGCACATGAATCCGCGAGAGCAACTCGTCGCGATCGACATAACAGCCCTTGAAGTGACGGGCACCGCTGGCCGGGTCGAATTCAGTGCGGGCATGCAGGGTACGGCGGTTGTCGAAGCACCAGAGTTGTCCCGCATCCAGCCTGCGCTGCACACGGAAACGCGCTTCGCGGGTCATCTCGATGAAGCGCCGGTAAGCGCTGTACAGCGCCGGCATGCGCTCGACCGGTGCATCGAAGGCGCCGCGGAGGAAGTTGCCCATGCGCACCTCGCTGACCATGCCGTGCGCATCCAGGGCGATGATCGGCGCCAGGCAGCGATAATCGCTGCTGCGACTCTTGTTGCGGAACTCCACCGGCAGCTCGCAGAGCGCCTGGAAATGCTCCGGTGTCTCCTGGCGCAAGGCCTCGGCGATGGCGAAGCCGTCGACGAAGACACTCTCGCCGCCCGTGGCATCGTTGACCAGGCAATGTAGAAACTGCAGGCCCGGCTGCAGCTCGCGGGTCGGCAGGTCGGTGTGCAGCGGCAGGTTGAAGGAGGTGTAGGCATTGCTGTCGGCGTCGGCCTTGGACTGCACGTCGAACAACACGCCGAAGTTGCTCTCGCGGATGAAGGAGATGCGCTTGGCGAGCGCTGGCAACACGTCCTCAGTGGTCGGCACCGCGCGCAGCTGGGTCAGGCCGATGTCGCGCAGCGCCAGCAACCACTGCAGCAGCGCGCCGTCATCCGCCATCACCGCCTGGTAGTCGAACTGCGGCAGGCGCTCGCTCATCTCGGCGCCCCACAGACGGCTCTGCGGACGCAACGCGCGGCGTTCGCCGCGCGAGACCTCATCGTAGGCGTGGGCACGCAGCCAACCGGGGTGAAAGCGGCTGCGATGACCATCCTGCCAATCGATCAGCAGATGGCCGTGCTCGTCGATGCGGGTGCGCTGGGGATGCAGATCTTCCGGTGCATCGACGATCTCGAACAACTGCTCGCGGGTCACGCTGTACACACACTGGCCGCAGGCGCAGTTGTCGCGCAGCCACTGGTAGTGGAAGGGACTGACCCGACCGTCGCTCCACCGGGTGTCCAGCGCATCGCCCGCAGGCATCAGATTGAGCAGGTCGGCGCTAATCGGATAGCGGCGCCAGTCGGCGATAGGCGCAGCGTCTAGGGAGGAATCTACAGCGTTCATGGCGATCTCCTGGCGGGATGCGTATTTATTGTTCTGCGCGCTTATTCACTACTCGGCCCTTGGGCCAGCGTTGACCTATGCCTTGGCCGGCGGCAAGCCGATCACCCGGCCAACACAGGCCGGCGTTGGCAGACCGCGATGGGCCTCGCCCAGCGCCAACACCCGCTGCAGCACCTGCTCATCGAATGGCGCCGAACGCGAGGTGGCGCTATCGATGTTCATCAGCATCTGCTCGCTCTCGGCCAACGCGGCGGCGTTGCCCGGGCGATGCAGGCTGTGGTGGATGTGCAGGCGTTTGCCGTCATGCGCCAGCAGCTGGCTGCGCACCTCAACCGCCTCACCCAACTTGACCTCGTCGAGGTAATTCAGATGGCACTCCAGGGTGTACAGGGTGTGCCCGCTGCGGGCGCGACCCGCCTCGTCCAGGCCGAGGTGATCCATCAGCGAGTCGGTGGCGAAACTGAAGATCAGCAGATAGAAGGCATCGCGCAGATGGCCGTTGTAGTCCACCCATTCGGGTAGGACCGGGGTCTGGTAGGTGGTGAGGGCTGTCGGCGTGGGCATGGGGCAGTACCTGCAATCATCTGTGCTGGAAGGCCTACTTCACAGCCTTGCCATTCGCGCGGCAAGCCTGTGGAGTGGCCAGGTTAGCAATGGTTCAGTCGGCGAAGT
The DNA here is from genome assembly GCF_007993865.1 of Pseudomonas sp. SJZ079. Lineage (GTDB taxonomy): Bacteria > Pseudomonadota > Gammaproteobacteria > Pseudomonadales > Pseudomonadaceae > Aquipseudomonas. The sequence continues at coordinate 120,806 of NZ_VIUH01000015.1, forward strand.
CGAAGCCGTGCTTGGCCTTGGTCGTCTTGATCGCCTCCATCACCGCCATCAGGCAGTCGTCGCGGTAGCGCTCCAGCTCGGCGATGCTGCGCTCGCCCTGCTGCTCTGTGGTGCCTTCCACCACGCTGTCGATCAGGCCGTCGGTCAGCTCAGGCGCCTCAAGGTAGGTCCAGGGCAGTTTCAGCGCCGGGCCGAACTGGGCCATGAAGTGACGCATACCGGCATTGCCGCCCGCCAGGGTGTAGGTGAGGAAGCTGCCCATGAACGACCAGCGCAGGCCGGCACCGAAGCGGATCGCATCGTCGATCTCGCCGGTGGTAGCCACACCGTCATTGACCAGGTGCAGCGACTCGCGCCACAGCGCCTCGAGCAGACGGTCGGCGATAAAGCCCGGCACTTCCTTGCGCACATGCAGCGGGCGCATGCCCAGCGCGGTATAGACCCGAATGGCTGCCTGCACCGCTTCCGGCGCGGTCTTCTCGCCACCCACCACTTCCACCAGCGGCAACAGGTACACCGGGTTGAACGGATGACCGACCACGCAGCGCTCGGGGTGCACGGCGTCGGCGTAGAACTCGCTGGGCAGCAGGCCCGAGGTGCTCGAACCGATCAGCACGTTGGGCCGCGCCGCGGCGCTGATCTTGGCGTGCAGGTCGAGTTTCAGCTCCAGACGCTCGGGAGCGCTTTCCTGGATGAAGTCGGCGTCTTTCACGCAGCCTTCGATGGTCGCCTCGAAACGCAGCCGCTGCGGCGAGGCGCCAGGCGCCAGGCCCTGCTGCTCCAAGGCCGGCCAGGCATTGGCGATGCGCACACGCAGCACGGCTTCGGCGCCGGGCGCCGGGTCCCAGGCCACGACATCCAGGCCATGAGCCAGGGCGCGGGCGATCCAGCCGGCGCCGATCACGCCGGTGCCGAGGGCGGCGAAGGTTTTCAATTCGGTGATAAAGGCCATGGCGGCTCCTGCTGAAGTAGCCCGGATGCAATCCGGGGCTGGCAATTCGATCGGTCCCGGATCAGGTCCGGGCTACTGACGGTTTGAGTAGGGGTGAAGGCTCAGCCGCGGGGCTTGAGGTTCATCTTGGCGCGACCCTCGGCCGGGGTCAGGGCGCGGCCGCCGAGACGCTGGATGATTTCGATAGCGCGCTCGACCAGCTGGCCGTTGCTGGCATACACGCCCTTGTCCAGCCAGATGTTGTCTTCCAGGCCGACCCGTACGTGACCGCCGAGCAACATGGCCTGGGCGACCATCGGCATCTGCATGCGACCGATACCGAAGCCGGCCCAGTTGGCGCCCGCCGGCAGGTTGTCGGCCATGGCCTTCATGGTGGTGGTGTCGGCCGGTGCGCCCCAGGGGATGCCCAGGCACAGTTGAAACAGCGGGTCTTCCAGCAGGCCTTCCTTGATCATCTGCTTGGCGAACCACAGGTGGCCGGTATCGAAGATTTCCAGCTCGGCCTTCACCCCCAGCTCGGTGATGCGCTTGGCACCGGCCCGCAGCTGCGCCGGGGTGGAGACGTAGACGTAGTCGCCGTCGCCGAAATTCAGGGTGCCGCAATCCAGGGTGCAGATTTCCGGGCGCAGGGCCTCGATGTGCGCCAGACGGGTCAGCGGGCCGACCAGGTCGGTGCCGGCACCGAACTCCAGGGGTTGCTCGCCCGGGCCGATCTCCAGATCGCCGCCCATGCCGGCGGTGAGGTTGATGATCACGTCGGTGTCGCTCTCGCGAATGCGCTCGACCACTTCGCGGTACAACTCAACGTCGCGGCTCGGTTTGCCGGTCTTGGGGTCGCGCACATGGCAGTGGGCGACGGTGGCACCGGCCTTGGCGGCCTCGATGGCGGCGTCGGCGATCTGCTTGGGGGTCACCGGAATGGCCGGATGACGGCCCACAGTGTCGCCTGCACCGGTCACAGCACAGGTGACGATGATTTCGTAGTTCACGATGAGAGTCCTATAGCGGGTCCAGGGAGGGTCACGGGGCGCCGCCGGGCGCCCCGCTTGATCAGTTGGCGAGTTTGGCCTGCAGGGTGGCGAGGGCATCCTTACCGTCGAAGGTGCTGACGCCTGCGAGCCATTTCTGCATGTCTTCGGGATGATCCTTGAGCCACTGCTCGGCGACGTCTTCGGGCTTCTGCCGGTCCATGATCGGCTGCATCATGGCGCTTTCCTGCTTGACGTCGAAGGTCATGTTGCTCAGCAACTGACCGACGTTCGGGCATTGTTCGACGTAGCCGGGACGCACCACGGTCTCGACCGTCGCCGCACCGTCGTTGGCGCCCAGGGCGTCATCGCTGCCGGTCAGGTAGTTCATGTCCACCTGGATATTCATCGGGTGCGGCGCCCAGCCGAAGAACACGATCCACTCGTTACGCTTCACCGCACGCTTGACCGCGGCCATCATCCCCGACTCGCTGGACTCGATCAGCTTGAAGTCGCCGAGGCCGAACTGGTTGCTGTCGATCATCTTCTGGATCTTGGTGTTGGCGCCGGTACCGGACTCGATGCCGTAGATCTTGCCTTTCAACTTGTCCTTGAACTTGGCGATGTCGGCGAAGGTTTTCAGCCCGCCCTCGCTGGCGTAGCTCGGTACCGCCAGGGTCGCCATGGCGCCATCCAGGTTGACCTGCAGCAGCTTGACGTCGTTGGCCTTGACGAACGGGGTGATGGTCTCGGTCATCAGCGGGTTCCAGTAGCCGAGAAAGAAATCGACCTGCTTCTTCTTCATCCCGGCGAAGATGATCTGCTGCGACGCGACGTTCTCGGTGGGCTGATAGCCCAGGTGCTCGAGCAGCACCTTGGTCACGGCGGTGGTGGCCACCACGTCGGTCCAGCCGACCACGCCGATGCGTGGCTTCTGGCACTGCTCGGGCTCGGCGGCCAGCACGGCACCGCTCGAAGCGACTGCGAGCAAACAACTGCTGGCGTATGCGAATATCTTGTTCATGCTCTTATCCCTCTAAACAGCTGGTAAGGCGTTATTGTTTTGGCTGAATCGGACTCGCTCACGTAGCGGTAGCGATTGATCCTGACGCCTGTCACATTACGCAGCGCGGCCGCGGATAAAACGCACTAAAGCGACCTTCTGTTGACCTGCCCCGACCTCATTGATCAGGATGTTCGCGCCCGAGCCAGGAGCGAGGCTGCCATGCCCCAAGACCTGTTTTTTCTGCTGCTGCCCAAATTTTCCATGATGGGCTTCCTCTCCGCCGTGGAGCCGCTGCGCGTGGCCAACCGCTTCGGTGGCGAGCTCTATCGCTGGCATGTGCTGAGTCTCGATGGGGGGCCGGTGCTGGCCAGTAACGGTATGTCGTTGAACGTCGACGCCGGCCTGGACACCCCCGGCGCCAATAGCCTGCTGTTCGTGGTCGCCGGTTTCGAGCCGCTGGCCAGCTACGACGCCAGGCTGGCGGCCTGGCTGCACCGCGCCGAACGCCAGGGTGCGATTCTCGGCGGCATCGACACCGGCAGCTTCGTCCTGGCCGAGGCCGGGCTATTCGGCGAACAACGTCTGACCCTGCACTGGGAGGCCATCGAGGCCTTCAAGGAGCGTTACCCGCGGCTGCAGGTGACCCAGGAACTGTTCGAGATCGATGGCCGGCGCATCACCAGCGCCGGCGGCACCGCGAGCCTCGACCTGATGCTCAGCCTGGTCGGCAATGCGCACGGCGAGGAGCTGGCCGTGGCCGCCTCCGAACAGTTCGTGCTGGGGCGCATCCGCACCCGCCAGGACCACCAGCGCATGCAGATCGCCAGCCGTTACGGCATCCATAACAAGAAGCTGGTGCAGGTGATCGGTGAGATGGAACGGCACAGCGAACAACCGCTCGGCTCGCAGCAGTTGGCCGATGCGATCAACGTCACCCCGCGCCAGCTGGAACGCCTGTTTCGCCAGCACCTGCAGGAAACCCCATCGAATTTCTACCTGGCCCTGCGTCTGGACAAGGCCCGTCAGCTGCTGCGGCAGACCGACATGAGCGTGCTCGAAGTGGGCCTGGCCTGCGGCTTCGAGTCGGCCTCCTACTTCTCGCGCTGCTACCGCAGCCGCTTTTCCCTGTGCCCCAGCGCCGACCGCCACGAAGCCAGCCCCTCGACTGCCGCGGTCTGACGCCCTCCGCCTCGCGGCAGCGATCGGTCCGGCGCTGTCCTGCCCGGAAAAACCATAAAAGAGGCGCTGCACCTGTTCAAGCCTGATGCAGACCGCAGCCTTGTGGGAGCGGCTTTAGCCGCGAAAGATGCTCAGCTTTCGATGCTATTCGCGGATAAATCCGCTCCCACAAAAGCACGATTGCTGATGCAACACACAACCAGGACATAGCCATAAAAAAGGATCTTCGCATTGTCGCGGGGAAGAGAGGATTGACAGTCAGGGATGCAGGTAAATTGGCAGTCGCCAAACACACCAGCCCCTGCACCCTGCTGTCAC
>NZ_VIUH01000016.1 GCF_007993865.1 Pseudomonas sp. SJZ079
TTGGCAAGGGAATGACCATTACCTGCGTCCTGCGCCTAAACGGGGGCCATTTCTCGCGGCAACGCGGCTCGCAATGAAACGGCAACAGACCCTAGACTGTGACGATCTGTTGAGGAGTACTGCATGGACATTTTCAGTATTGCCGTGTTGATCTTTCTGGTCACCGACCCGTTTGGCAACATCGCCATCTATATTTCTGCGTTGAAAAACGTGACGGCCAAGCGCCGCCTGGTGGTGGCGGCGCGCGAACTGTTATTTGCCCTGGTCCTGCTCCTGCTGTTTCTGACCTTTGGCGACAAGGTCCTCAGCGGGCTCGGTTTGTCCCGTGAAGCCATCGCGATAGCCGGCGGCATCATTCTGTTCGTCATCGCCATGCGCATGATCTTTCCCGGACCGCAGGGTCTGCTTGGCGACGTGCCGGATGGCGAGCCGATGCTGGTGCCGCTGGCGACCCCGGCAGTCGCCGGGCCATCTGCGCTGGCGGTGTTGATGACCCTGCGCAATACCCACGAGGGGGCGTTGTGGGAACTGTACCTGGCGGTGTTCCTGGCCTGGGCGGCGACCGCCTTTATCCTGTTGCAGGCATCCTTTCTGCAGCGTTTCCTCGGTCCCCGCGGGCTGACCGCAGTGGAGCGGCTGATGGGTATGTTGCTAATCATGCTCAGCGTCGACATGCTGTTGGATAACCTGCAAAGCGTGTTGCATATCAACCCATGAGAGTGCCTTACCTTGCCTTGTTGCTCAGCCTGCTGGCGGGCTGTGCCAGTGGTCCGCGGATCGACACCTCGCATACCGCCAGCGGCCAGAGCAGTCGGGTGCATTACATCATCCTGCACTACACCTCGAGCGACCTGCCGCGTTCGTTGCGCATGCTCACCGAGCAAGAGGTCAGCAGCCATTATCTGATCGGCGATGCCCCGGCGACCATCTACCGGCTGGTCGATGAGAATCGCCGTGCCTGGCACGCCGGCGACAGCCAGTGGCAGGGGCGCACCTGGTTGAACGGGACTTCGATCGGCATCGAGCTGGTCAATCAGGGCTATCGCGACACCCCCGCCGGGCGAGTCTGGCAGCCCTATTCGCAGGCGCAGATCGAGGCGCTGATCGTCTTGCTCAAGGACATCATGCAGCGTCACCAATTGGCGCCAGGCAGCATCATTGGCCACAGCGATGTGGCGCCGCAGCGTAAGGTCGACCCGGGACCGCTGTTTCCCTGGCGGCGTCTGGCCGATGCCGGTCTGATGGTGTGGCCGGATGCCCAGGCGGTGGCGCGCCAGCAGGCGCTGTTCGACCGGAGCCTGCCGACGGTGGCCTGGTTCCAGGCGCAACTGGCGCTGCAGGGCTACGAGGTGCCCAGCGACGGCGAGCTGACGGAGGCCACGCGCAAGGTGCTCGCGGCCTTCCAGATGAAATACCGCCCGGCGCGCTACGACGGCGAGCCGGATGCCGAGACGGCGGCATTACTCCAGGTACTCAACAGCGGCCCTAACAGGTCGTTGCAGAATGAAGCGAGCGATGGCTAGGGCCGTACCCGCTCCCTACGGGTAACGGCATTTCCCACATCCATCTGGGTCACAAGGCGAAATCAGCCGCAACGCAGCGAAGCGGAGTCACAGCCAAAGGCTTCTGGCCCGCAGGGCGATCGGTAGCGAGTCAAAAGCGCACGACTGCCTGGATGCAGGCGGTAGGGCGAAGCAGGATGCCCGAGCCGGGTGTACGAGCTGTACATGAGCATTTGATTCGCTTCGCTCACCCCTTCGGGGCCGCGCTAAAGCGCGTTCAGCGCGGCGCTTTTGTGAGGCTGATTTCAACGCCGCCTAGCCAAGCGCAGTAGTTTTTCAACGGCCTGCTAAACGCGGCGCGTGAGGGGGCCGGCGATCAGGCGGGAGGTGGCCCGCGCTGCCGGGAGGCGCTCCAGGCTAAGGTTCCCGGCCGCTTAACGCTGCAGCGCCAAATAGAACTGGGTGCCTTGCCCCGGCCGCGATTTCACCCCGATGTGGCCGCCGTGCAGTTCGACGATCTCCTTGCACAGCGCCAGCCCCAGGCCGGCGCCGCCCTTCCTGTGGCCGACCTGGACGAACGGCTCGAAGATCCGGGCCTGCTGGGTGTAGGCGATGCCTTCGCCATCGTCGCTGATGCTGATGATCACCCGTTCGCCCTGGACTCGTGCCTGCAGGTTGATCTGCCCGCCGCTGCGGCTGTGGCGCAGGGCATTGCCGATCAGGTTGTCGAGTACCCGCTCGATCTGCAGACGGTCCAGGCGCACCTTCGGCAGGCTGTCGTGGGGCTCGATGCTCAGGGCGATCTCGCGTTCGCTGGCCTGGGAGGCGAAGCGCTGCTGGGCCTGACTGAGCAATTCGTCGAGGTCACAGGGCGCCAGTTCGAGTTTCTGTAAGCCATTCTGGTAACGCGAGAAGTTCAACAGGTCGTTGATCAGTCGTACCAGGCGGTGCATTTCTTCGTCGATGGTGCGCAGCAGGTCGGTTTCACGGGCCTCGTCGCTGAAGTGCAGACGCTCCTGCAGCAGACCAAAGGCCATGTGCATGCCGGTTACCGGGGTGCGCAGTTCATGCGAGGCGCGCAGCACGAACTCACTGCGCACGCGCTCGAAGGCGCGTTGCTTGGTGACGTCGTGGAGCACCATGACCGCGCCCTGGATATGGCCCGCGGCATGGCTGACCGGGGTCAGGCTGTAAGCCAGCAGGCGGGTTTCACCGTCGGCTTCGATCTGCAGGTCCTCCAGCGCCTGCTCCAGATTCTTACCTTGCAGCACCCTCTGCAGCTGCTCATCCAGTTCGGGACGTTGCAGCGCGTGGCCCAGGCTCTGGCCGAGTGGCTGGTCGTGCCAGTCGAGCTGGCGCTGGGCGACGGGGTTGAAGTGTTCCAACAGGCCGTTGCGATCGAAAATCAGCAAGCCGTCATCGATGCTGTCGAGCACTGCCTGCAGGCGGCGTTGCTCGGCCATCAGCGCGGCGACATTGCTGTTCTTGAACTGCTGCACGGCCTCGGCCATCAGGCCGAAACGCCGACTCAGGGTGGCCAGCTCGGCGGCCTGAGAAATGGGCAAAGACACCTGGAAATCACCTTGGCCGATCTGATCGGCGGCACGGGCCAGTGCCTCAATCGGCTGACCGAAGCGCCGGGCAATGCTGTGCGCGGTGATGAAACCGATCAGCAGCACCGCTAGGCCGATCAGGCCGAGCAGCCCGGTAATCAGCCAGGCCCGTTCGCGCATCTTCGCCTGGTCACTGTGCACCTGTTCGACATAGCGGGTCTGCACCGCGTTGATACGATCGCGCAGGGCTTGCAGGGCGCGGCCGAAGTCGTCGTTGCGGAGCAGGGTGCGGCGTACCGTCAGCGGTTTCCTCAGCAGTTCTTGGTAATGCGCATAGGCGCGGCCGATTTCGGCCACCGCCTGACGGTCGCTGTCATCGACGGCGCCTTCACTGGCCTTGCCGAACCATCGCTGGAAGCGCGCATCGGAGGCTTTCAAGGCCTGGCGGTCGAGCTTGTCGGCAATCATCAGGATGACCTGGGTGCCCATCTCCTGACGCAGGCCGAGGGAGGCGTCGATGATGTCGAGGTTGCGGGTCATCGCCTGGTTCTGCCCTTTGCTCAGCTGCCACACGCTGAACATGCCGAGCAACAGGCCGAGCAGGGCCACGGTGATCAGCGCGCTGCTGCCGAGGAACAGCTGGCTGCGCAGTCTCATAGGCCGAGCAGCTTGCGCTTGCGATACAGGGTCGAGGCGTCGATGCCGAGTGTCCTGGCCGCCTGCTCGAGGGTTTCGCTGGTGGCCAGTACCGCGGCGATGTGGGCTTTTTCCAGTTGCTCCAGGCTGAGCTCGGCACCGACCCGTGGCGCGTCATTGCTCGCGCCAGTGTTCAGGCCGAGGTGGTTGAGTTGCACCCGTTCTTCGGCGCAGATGATGCTGGCGCGCTCGATCACGTTACGCAGCTCGCGAATGTTGCCCGGCCAGGGGTAGTCCAGCAGCGCGGCCCGCACTTCATCGCTGAAGCCGCGGGCCGGGCGCGCGTAGTCCTTGACGAAGCGCGCGAGAAAACGCTCGGCCAGATCGAGGATGTCGTCGACCCGCTCGCGCAGTGGCGGCAGGGTGAGGGTGATGACGTTGAGGCGATAGAGCAGGTCTTCGCGAAACAGCCCTTCGCTCACCATATCCCGCAGGTCGAGGTTGGTCGCGGCGAGGATGCGCACGTCGGCGCGGCGGGTCACCGGGTCGCCGACGCGCTCGTATTCCTTGTCCTGAATGAAGCGCAACAGCTTGGATTGCAGGGCCAGCGGGAAATCGCCGATCTCATCGAGGAACAGGGTACCGCCATCGGCCTGGTTGACCCGGCCCAGGGTGCTCTCGCTGGCGCCGGTGAAGGCGCCCCGGCTGTGGCCGAACAGCTCGCTCTCCATCAGCTCGGCGGTGAGTGACGGGCAGTTGATGGTTACGCAGGCTTTCTTCGCGCGCTGGCTCCAGCCGTGGATGGCGCGCGCCAGTTCGCCCTTACCGGTGCCGGACTCGCCGAGGATGAGGATATTGGCATCGGTGACAGCCACCTGGCGGGCGGTTTCCAGTACCGCCATCATCGCCGGACTGTGCGAGTCGAGGTCGTTCTTGGCCTTATCCACCTGGCCTTCCAGGGCTTCCAGGCGCACGGACAGCTGGCGTACTTCCAGCTGTTTGGCAGCTGACATGCGCAGTTGTTCCGGGCTGCAGGGCTTGACCAGGTAATCCGCCGCGCCGGCCTGCATGGCATCCACTGCGGTATCCACCGCGGAATGCGCGGTGACTATCACCACGCGCATCCACGGCGCCTGTACGCGCATCTGCGCCAGCACGTCGAGGCCATTGTCATCGCCCAGACGCAGGTCGAGAAAGCACAGGTCGAACACCTGGCGTTGCAACAAGGCATCGGCCTGGGCGGCGCTGTTGGCCGTGGCCACCTGATAACCCTGGTCCTCCAGGCAGTAGCGGAAGGTGCGCAAGATCGCCGATTCGTCATCGACCAGGAGTATGCGTCCGCCTTGCTGCTCTGCTGCTTCCATGTGCGTGCTCCAGTGATTGAGTGCATGTAATTAGTCCAGAAACTTTCGTGCAAGTTGCACGGCGTATCTGCAGCAATCTTGCAAGCTGCAAGCCTGGGGCTGTCAGCATAAATACTTAAGTAATTGGTTTTAAAGGTTTTATTGGAATTTAAAAAGCTGGCACAGGGCTTGCGAATATCTATGCAACGGCTGCCACTGGCAGCACGTATATGGATATGACTGGAGGAACCGCCATGACTCACTTGAAAACCCTTGCCTTGGCCACTGCAACTGCCAGCGTGATTGCCCTGACGCCCTTGACCACTTATGCGGCCGAAGGCGACATGAGCCGCGAGCTCAGCGAAGCACGTCAGGAGGGAGCGATCTGGACGGCTATTACCCTCAACCGTCATCTCAACCCGTTCAGTATCGACGTCGACGTGGAGAACGGCAGCGCCAAGCTCACCGGTAGTGTCGAGACCGACGTCGAGCGCGACCTGGCCGAACAGCTTGCGTTGGGTATCGAAGGCGTAAATAAGGTCGATAACCAGCTGAAAGTCGACGCTAAGGCCCAGCGCAAAGGCGAGAGCGAGTCGACCCTGGCGCAACGGTTCGACGATGCCACGCTGGTCGCTACGGTGAAATCCAAGCTGCTGTGGAACAGCAGCACCGAAGGTCTGGACATCGATGTCGATGCCAAGAATGGCGTGGTCACCCTGACGGGTAGCGCGCAGACCCCGGAGGCCAAGGAACTGGCCGGTCGCCTGGCCGGCAACACCAAGGGCGTGCGTGAGGTGCATAACAACCTCAGCATCAGCGCCGCCGACAGCACCCCGGCCAAGGCGCAGAACGCCGCCGATGACGCCAGAGCGGCGATTAGCGACGCCTGGATCACCAGCAAGGTGAAATCCAGCTATCTCTATAGTCGAAACCTTGATGGTTTGAATATCTCGGTCGACACCCAGGGCGGCATGGTCAGCCTCAGCGGTAAGGTGCAGAGCAATGCCGAGAAGCAACTGGCCATCGAGACGGCCCGCAACATCCGCGGGGTGCGCGGTGTGGATGCCGACACCCTGCGTGTTGAAGGCTGATGATCCGCTGGCCAGGGTTGGCCAGCGTCCCTTGCCCGGTGCCGCATGACGCGGCGCTCACCAAAGGAGAAACAGCATGAGCAGCAAGACAGCACAACTCAACGAGCTGATTGAAATCACCCGTGACGGCCAGCGCTTCTACGAGCATGCCCAGGAGGCGGTCAAGGATGTTCGCCTGCAAGCGGTGTTCCGTGACATGGCGCGGGTCAAGACCGAGGTCATCCAGGCGCTGGCGGTGAAAGTCGCGGCCAACCATGAGACGCCAGCCACCGGTGGCACCCTGCTGGGCAAGTTGCGCCAGGTCTATGCCGATACCCGTGCGCTGCTCTCCAGCGAGGAAGAGGCGACCTACGTGGCCCAGTTGGAAGAAGCCGAGGACCGCATCCTGCATGCCTTCGAGGATGCCCTGGAGTGTGCTGAGCCGGACGTTAAGGCGCTGCTCGCGGTGGAGATGCCCAAGGTGCGCGCCTGCCATGAGCGCATGCACGCACTCAAGCAAAGCATGCAGTAACACCGGGTTGTGGAGTGAAACAGGGACGTTTCGCTCCTCCATGGTCTTCACAGCATCGGGCAAAACACCCGATGAAAACGGGGGTGATCGTGCAGGCTGCCGCTAGCGCGTCAGCTGTTATTTTTTAACTTGTTGATTTAGATGTATTTTTATTTTTTGTACGAGTGGCATGCCGACTGCAATAGGTAAAGCAGGCACGGCAAGAATTAGAAGGAGTTCAGGATGAGTCGCCGTTACTTGCCTTTCCCCTTGTTGGTTAAAGGACTGTTGGCCAGCGCAGCACTGCTGTTGTTGCTGATTGGCGAGCAAGGGCTGGATGCCAAGCCGACGACGCAGGCGGCGAAATGGCGTCCTCTGCCGACAGAGCAGGTACTGAGTGTGCAACCGGCTGCACAGCTGCAACCGGTGAAGCGCATCGGTCAGTCGCCGCTCTGGGAACGGCAAACCTTGCCACGCAGCTGGGTGTTCTAGATGCAGTCCGCCAGGCAGCTAGGCAGACGCGCTTATCGGGTTGGCGCCGTTCGGCGCCGCTGCAGTACGCGATAAGGGTTGTGTGGGGCCACTTCGATTTTACCTGTTACACCGCAATATCCCGAAAAACTGAAGGAGAATCATCATGTTAAGTTGGGCTATAACCTTTCTGATCATCGCCATCGTTGCCGCTGTGCTGGGCTTCGGTGGTATCGCAGGCACCGCAACCGGCATCGCGAAGATTCTGTTCGTGGTGTTCCTGGTGATGTTTGTCGTGTCCTTCATCATGGGCCGTCGACGCGGCTGAGGCGTATCGATGCCGTTACTCAAGACGCGCGCTGCTGTCATAGCTGGGCGGCAGCGTGGCGGCTGGAGCTGTCGGCGCTCAGCGCGACCATGGCCATGAACGCCAGCCCGGGCGCTCGCGCTTGCCCAAGCCATGCGTCGGCCGTTGTTGGTTGTCCATGCCACGCCCGTTGATTATCAACGCGGCCTGGCTACTTACTCTCTCCTTCCTTTCCTCCTTCCCACGGGCTATTACAGGCGCGTTATCATCCGCGCACTGATGGGGGGATGAACCATGCTGAACGGCCTGTGGCTGAGCTTTTTCGTGGTAGCGGCGGTGGCCGGGCTGTCCCGCTGGTTGTTGGGCGACGATCCGGCGGTGTTCGCCGCCATGGTCGAGAGCCTGTTCGCCATGGCCAAGCTGTCGGTCGAAGTGATGATCCTGCTGTTCGGCACCCTGACCCTGTGGCTCGGCCTGCTGCGCATCGCCGAGAAGGCCGGTCTGGTGGATGCCCTGGCACGTCTGCTCGGGCCGTTGTTTGCCCGATTGATGCCAGAGGTACCGCGTGGCCACCCGGCGCTCGGCCTGATCACCATGAACTTCGCCGCCAACGGCCTGGGCCTGGACAACGCCGCCACGCCGATCGGCCTCAAGGCCATGCGTGCGCTGCAGGAGCTCAATCCCAGCAGCACCACGGCGAGCAATGCGCAGATCCTCTTTCTGGTGCTCAACGCCTCCTCCCTGACCCTGCTGCCGGTGAGCATCTTCATGTACCGGGTGCAGCAGGGCGCGCCCGATCCGACCCTGGTGTTCCTGCCGATTCTCCTGGCCACCAGCGCCTCGACCCTGGTCGGCCTGCTGTCGGTGGCGTTGATGCAGCGCCTGCGCCTGTGGGACCCGGTGGTGCTGGCCTACCTGATTCCCGGTGCGCTGCTGCTCGGCGGCTTCATGACGCTGCTCGCCGGCATGTCGGCGATGGCCCTGGCGTCACTCTCCTCGCTGCTCGGCAACCTGACCCTGTTCGGGGTGATCCTGCTGTTCCTGCTGCTCGGCGCACTGAAAAAGGTGGCGGTGTACGAAACCTTCGTCGAAGGTGCCAAGGAAGGCTTCGACGTGGCCAAGAGCCTGCTGCCCTACCTGGTGGCGATGCTCTGCGCGATCGGTGTGTTGCGCGCCTCGGGCGCCCTGGAATTTGGTCTGGACGGCATTCGTTGGCTGGTCGAATGGGCCGGCTGGGATACCCGCTTCGTCGAGGCCTTGCCCACCGCCCTGGTCAAGCCGTTCTCCGGCAGCGCGGCGCGCGCCATGCTGATCGAGACCATGCAGACCCAGGGCGTCGACAGCTTCCCGGCGTTGGTCGCCGCGACCGTGCAGGGCAGCACCGAGACCACCTTTTATGTGCTGGCGGTGTACTTCGGTTCGGTTGGTATCCAGCGTGCCCGGCATGCCGTGGGCTGCGCCCTGCTGGCCGAGTTGGCCGGCGTGTTGGCAGCCATTGCCGTGTGCTACTGGTTCTTCGGCTGAGCGATATCTGCGGCGGGCTCAGTGGTCGAGTCTTGCGCGGCGACAGGCGCTGCGACCGGGTCCTCCACCACGTCCTCCACTGCGGCGGGCGCGTTCGGCGTCGACGGCGCGTCTGACGCCAGCACCTCGAAACGCAGCACGCCGATCATCTGCCCCGCCTCGGTCAGCACCTGCACCTGCCAACGGCCGACTACGTCTTCGGGGAAATTCTGTTTGTGGGTCCAGGCGCGGTAGCCCTTCTTGCGCCCGCCATGAATGTCCAGGGCGATGCGCTCGACTTCTTTGCCCGCGTGCCGCCAGACGTGATAGATGCGCTCGTCCAGCCCGCGCGGCGCGCTGATTGCGGTATAGGCGTACAGCCCCTGGTTACGCAACTGGGCGACGCTGAGCTGTTTGAGTCCCTTGCCGGGTGCACGGTTTTGACCATCGAATTCGGTGGTGACTGCCACTTCGCTCAGCCACAGGGTGGCCGGCGGCACCCAGACACGCGCCAGCCAACCGCCAGCGCCGAGGGCCAGGGTCAGGCCCAGCAACAACAGGCCACGCCACCAACGCTGCACGGTGATGATGCCGAGCAGGCTGGGAAACGACAGCACCGCCGCTACCGCCAGAGCCAGTTTATAACTCTGCGGGGTGGTCAGTTTGAGGATGATCGGCAGCGCGGTGAGCAGCACGGCGAACAGCGTCAGGCTGTGATAGGCCAGCAGCAGCCAGCGTCGTGGCGCGACCCACTTGTAATATAGCGGGTCGATGATCGAAACCAGCGCCGCCGCGCCCAGCAACCCGCTGAACAGAGCCTGGCCGCTGTTCCAGGTGGTGGTAATGAAGAAGAACGGCAGCACGAAGAACAGGCTTTCCTGGTGAATCATCTGCGCCGCGTAACGCAACAGCGGCGGTGGCAACTCGAAGCCGAAGCGTCGGGCGATGTGCTCACTGAGGATGTTTTCCAGAATCAGCCACAGCCAGCTGACCAGCAGCACCAGCGCCAGCACCCGGGCCAGTTCGGCTTGGCGCTCGACCAGCAGAAAACTGGCCACCCCGGAGAGAAAGCCAAAGACCGCCACGACCCCTGGGTGCCGCTGAATCAGGGCCAGAAGTTGTACAAACGCGGGTTTGCAGCGACTGAAAGCGGACAAGGGCAGGCTCATGGTGAAGGCGGCGGGAGAGGCTGGCCTAGGATACGGTATTCATCTGGACTACCGCCCGCCCGTCTGTCCAGCAAGCGTCGTGCCGGCATCCGCAGAACGGCCCGGTCAACAGCGCTCAATGCGCGACCCAGGCGGCAACCTCAAGTGGGACCAGAGTCGCGGTGGTTCAGGCGTGCATGACTACTCCGTCCGCCTGGGAAACTGAAGATCTCCTGGCAAATCGCCCCGCCGTTCATGTCTTGCGCCGGCGCCAGGCGAGCATGAGTAACAGCAGTGCGGCGGCGACCGCACTGATCAACCAATACAGACCCACGACACTCAACAATGGCAGCTCAACCCGGATATAGCCGGGCTGCTGGAACAGCTGGCGAATGGCCGCATTGGCCTGTTCCAGGCTGACCGCCTGCAGCTGTTTGGCTAGATCGCGGAAATGACCCTCGTCGTAGTCGCCCAGGGCGTTCCAGTAATAAGTGGCCAGGGCGCTGTTGCCCTGTACCGCCCAGACTTGTTTGGCCACGGCGGCCTGTTGCAGGCGCCGCCAGGTTTCAGGCTCGAGACCGTGCTGTTGGATGTCTTGCACCAGGGCGCGTAGCACCCGTTCGGCGGCGGCCAGGTCGCTGCGCTGCAGTTCGGCATTGAGGCTGAAGAAACTGCTGCCGCCATACACGTTGCGTTCGCTCCAGGGACCGTAGGCCAGGCCGTGCTCGATACGCAGCTGCCGGTAGAGTTGCCAGTCGAGGTAATCGCTGAGCAGCTCCCAGGTTTGCGCGTCGTGCTCGCCGACCCAGGGTTCGGGGAAGATCCAGTGCAGGCTGGCGCGGTCGCCGACCAGGCCGTCGAACAGGCTGCGGCGGGCCTCGGCCGTATGGCTGACGGTGGGCAGCTCGCGCGGCTCTGGCAGTTCAGCGGCCGGCAAGGCGCCGAAGCTGCGATCGAGGTAGGCCGGCAATCGAGGGTCGAGATCGCCCACCAGGATCAATGTCATATTGTTCGGCACATACCAGTCGTCGCGCAGTTGCTCCAGCTGTTCAAGCGTGAGCGCGGCGAGGGGCGCGCGTTCGGCACAGGCCAGGCCGAGTTCCACGGCCAGTTGCTGGTGGGCCTCGCGGCCGAGGTTCTGTTGATCGAGCAGGCGCTGCAGGTTCGAGTCATGCCCGCCGTTCTCGCGCTCGACCACCCGTTTCGCGGCGGCGACTTTGCGCTCGTCCAGCTCAGTATTGAACAGGCTGGCGAGCAGCAGGTCGAGCACCGCGCGCTGCTGCTTGGCCGGTGCCTCGATGACGAAGCTGGTGTCGGCGTCGCGGGTGTAGGCGTTCCACTCGCCGCCCAGGGTCTGCATGCGCGCCTCCAGGCCGGCTTCGCCGCTGGCGTCGATGCCGCTGAACAACAGGTGTTCGAGCAGGTGTGGGAGTTCTTTTTCGGCACAGGCGAAATTATCGAAACCGACGCCCACCACCAGGCGGATCGCCACATGGCCGCGTTCGACGGTGGGTTTGAGCAGCAGTTGCAGGCCATTTTCCAATAGGTAGCCTTCGACCTGCAGAGGGTCTTCGGCCAGGGCCGGGTTGCTCAAGAGCAAGCACAGCAGGAACAAGGTACGCATGCGAGTCTTCCTGACGATCACCGTCTCAGCATAACCGCTGTTGTGGGCTGCTGCGATCCGCCACCAGGCTGACGGGTTCGGCGCCGTACTGCGCCGTTCGCCGGGCGGCAGGCGGGTTTACTGGCGCAGCTGCGCGAAAAAACATGCCGGCCAGGCGGGCTATTGCCGCACCGGACACGTGCAGCCGGCGGATGGCGACTACACTGATTTTGCGCTGCGCGATGTGGCTTCAGCAGTTAGACTGCGCCGCCTCCGACTGCAGCCCATAAGGCGCGGGCGGCTCACACAACCAAAAAAGGAGAAATCCCATGAAAGGCAAATCCCTCGCATGGGTCCTGTCGGCAGCACTCGCGGGTATCACCCTGAGTGGCGCGGCACAGGCCGAGGATAGGTTCATCACCATCGGCACCGGCGGGCAAACAGGCGTTTATTACGTGGCCGGTCAGTCGATCTGCCGCTTCGTCAACCGCGCTGCGGTTGAGAACAAGATCAAGTGCAACGCCCCGGCCAGTGGCGGCGGCGTGGCCAACGTCAACGGCCTGCGCAGCGGTGAGTTCAACTTCGGCATCATGCAGTCGGACCACCAGTACAAGGCCCTCAAGGGCCTGGCGCCGTTCGAGGCCGAAGGCGCCATGGACGATATCCGCGCACTGTTTTCCCTGCAGAGCGAAGTGTTCACCATCCTCGCCCGCCGCGACGCCAAGATCACCAGCTTCGATGACCTCAAAGGCAAGCGCGTCAACGTCGGCAACCCGGGTTCCGGGCAGCGCGACACCCTCGACGAGATCATGGCGGTGAAAGGCTGGGACAAGTCGGTATTCGCTTTGTCTGCCGAGCTGAAGCCAGCCGAACAGGCCTCCGCCCTGGGCGACAACAACATAGACGCCATGACCTACTTCGTCGGCCACCCCAACGGCGCGATTCAGGAAGCCACCACCACCACCGACGCGGTGCTGGTACCGGTAACGGGCGCCGATATCGACAAGCTGCTGGCGGAGAAGACCTACTACACCAAGGCCGAGATCCCGGGCGGCATGTACAAGGGCAACGATGCCGCGACCCCGTCCATCGGTGGCAAAGCCGTGCTTTCCACCACGGCCCAGGCCGACCCGGACGTGGTCTACCAGCTGGTCAAGTCGGTGTTCGACAACCTCGACCGCTTCAAGCGCTTGCACCCGGCCTTCGCCGATCTGAAAGCCGAAGACATGATCAAGGTTGGCCTGACCGCACCGCTGCATGAAGGCGCCGTGCGCTACTACAAAGAGCGTGGCTGGATGTAACGGCGGCACTCGGCCGTTCGCGCCCGGCGTCGGTCGGGCGCCAAGCTTGACTAAGCTTGAACCAAGCCCGCGCGCCGCCAGGCCGCGGGTTTTGCCGTTCTTTCACCTCTCGAATGCAGGTTTCACCCATGCATGACAAGCAACTGTCCACCGAAGAACTGATTGCCCAGGACGTCGGCGCGCGCACCCCGGCCGGCGTCATGGCCCAGGTAATCGCTGGTCTGGCCCTGCTCTGGTCGTTGTTCCAGTTGTGGATCGCCTCGCCGCTGCCGTTCATCTTCAACTTCGCCGTGTTGAACAACACCGAGACCCGCGCCATCCACCTGGCGTTCGCCCTGCTGCTGGCGTTTCTCGCCTTTCCGGCGTTCAAGAAGTCGCCGCGCGACCGCGTGCCGCTGCTGGATGTGGCCCTGGGACTGGTCGCCGCCGCCAGCGCGGCCTACCTGTTTATCTTCTACCAGGACCTGGCGCAGCGCCCCGGCAGCCTGACCAGCGCCGACCTGGTGACCGCCTGCATCGGTATTCCCTTGCTGCTGGAAGCCACCCGTCGCGCGCTCGGCCCGCCTTTGGCGATCATCGCCCTGATATTTCTGATCTACAGCCTGGCCGGCCCTTACATGCCTGGCTTGCTGGCCCATCGCGGGGTGAGCTTCACCGCCATGGCCAACCACCAGTGGATCACCACCGAAGGGGTGTTCGGCATCGCCCTCGGCGTGTCCACCAGCTTCGTCTTCCTCTTCGTGTTGTTCGGCGCCCTGCTCGAACGCGCAGGCGCCGGGCACTACTTCATCCAGCTGGCCTTCAGCCTGCTCGGCCACCTGCGCGGTGGTCCGGCCAAGGCGGCCGTGGTGGCCTCCGGCTTGACCGGGATGATTTCCGGCTCGTCGATCGCCAACGTGGTCACCACCGGCACCTTCACCATCCCGATGATGAAGCGCACCGGCTTCTCGGCGGAGAAGGCCGGTGCGGTCGAGGTGGCCTCCTCGGTCAACGGCCAGATCATGCCGCCGGTGATGGGCGCCGCGGCCTTCCTGATGGTCGAGTACATCGGCATGCCCTATGTCGAGATCATCAAGCACGCCTTCCTGCCCGCGGCGATCTCCTATATCGCCCTGCTCTACATCGTCCACCTGGAGTCGCTCAAGCTCGGCCTACAACCGATTGGCGGCCACCAGCCCAAACCCTGGCTGCGCCGCCTGACCGGTTTCGCCTTCGGTGCGGCGCTGATCAGCGGCCTGTCGCTGGCGGTCTACTACGGCCTCGGCTGGCTCAAACCGGCGCTCGGCGACTACGCCCTGCAAGGCATCGGCGCGCTGCTGGCGCTGGTCTACCTGGGCCTGCTGAAGATCGCCGCCAGCGTCGCCCCGCTGGAACCGGAAGACCCGGACGCGCCACTCGACGCGCTGCCGCAGACCCGCGCGGTACTGCTCAGCGGCCTGCATTTTTTGCTGCCGGTGGTGGTGCTGGTCTGGTGCCTGATGATCGAGCGCCTGTCGCCCGGCCTGTCGGCCTTCTGGGGCAGCGTGATGCTGGTGATCATCCTGCTCACCCAGCGCCCGCTGCTGAGTTGGCTGCGGACCGATGGCCAGCACGAGCACGGCACATTCATCGACGGCCTGGTCGACCTGCGCGAGGGCCTGCTGGCCGGCGCGCGCAACATGATCGGCATCGGCATCGCCACCGCAGCGGCCGGGATAATAGTCGGCGCGGTGTCGCAGACCGGGGTTGGCCTGGTGCTGGCCGATCTGGTCGAACTGCTGTCGATGGGCAACCTGCTGCTGATGCTGATGCTCACCGCGGTGTTCAGCCTGGTGCTGGGCATGGGCCTGCCGACCACCGCCAACTACATCGTGGTGTCCAGCCTGCTGGCGCCGGTGGTGGTCACCCTGGGCCAGCAGAACGGCCTGATCGTGCCGCTGATCGCGGTGCACCTGTTCGTCTTCTACTTCGGCATCATGGCCGACGTCACCCCGCCGGTGGGCCTGGCCTCGTTCGCCGCGGCGGCGGTGTCCAAGGGCGACCCGATCAAGACCGGCATCACCGCCTTCTACTACAGCCTGCGCACCGCCGCGCTGCCGTTCCTGTTCATCTTCAACACCGACCTGCTGCTGATCGACGTGGACTTGTGGCACGGCGTGCTGATTTTCGTGGTGGCCACCGCCGCCATGCTGATCTTCGCCGCCGGCACCCAGGGTTTCTTCTTGGTGCGCAGCCGCTGGTACGAGAGCCTGTTGCTGTTGCTGGTGGCCTTCACCTTGTTCCGTCCGGGTTTCTGGATGGACATGCTGCACGACCCCTACCGCGACACCCCGCCGGCGCAACTGGAACAGACGCTGGGCGAGGTCGCAGCGGGTAGCGAGCTGCGCTTGCGCGTCAGGGGTGAGGATGCGGTCGGCGATCCGCGCGAATTCGCCGTGCTGCTGCCGGTGCCGGAGGGCGCTAGTGGTGCCGAGCGGCTGCAGAAGATCGGCCTGCTGACCTACGAGGACGCCGGCAAGCTGCTGATCGACAGCGTCACCTTCGCCAGCCCGGCCGCCGAAGCGGGCCTGGTATTCGACCAGGAGATCCTCCGCGTGCGGGCGCCCACCGAACGTTGGCTCAAGGAGCTGATCTGGCTGCCCGGCTTCCTGCTGTTCGGCCTGATCGTTTGGCTGCAACGCCGGCGCCGGCCGCAGGTCGCGGCGCACCCCGCCCGCGCCTGACACTCAGGCAGCACTCTACAAAAGGCAGCCTCGGCTGCCTTTTGTCTTTATAGGGTGTGAAGCCCTGATCGCTGCACTGCATTGCCATGCCGCAGGTAGCGCGAGCGTTCTGTCGTTTTCGGTTATTGGAAGGTCGTGCACTGCGGGCTGGGCGGCGGGCACGCCGGGTAAATTGCTTGCTGGTGGACGCAATGGCCCAGGCTAAAGACGTTCGTTATATCGGAAAGGACTGCGGAGCGAACATGACAGCCAGAGAAGATTCACACGACCCCCAGCAAGTCGATCCCGTCACTCTACGCAAAGTCATCGCCGCTTCAGCGATTGGCAACTTCGTCGAGTGGTTCGACTTTGCCGTATATGGCTTTCTCGCGGTGACTATCGCTGCGCTGTTCTTCCCGCCGGGAAATGCCTCCATGGCATTGCTGCAGACCTTTGCGGTATTCGCCGTCTCTTTCGCCCTGCGTCCGCTAGGCGGCATCTTCTTCGGCATTCTCGGCGACAGGATCGGACGCAAACGCGTGCTGGCGTTGACTGTGTTGTTGATGGCCGGCGCTACCACCATGATTGGACTGCTGCCCACCTATTCGTCGATCGGTATGTTCGCGCCCTTGCTGCTGGCGCTGGCGCGTTGTGTCCAAGGCTTTTCCGCGGGTGGTGAGTATGCAGGGGCCTGTGCGTTTGTCATGGAGCATGCACCTACTGAGCGCAAGGCACGTTACGGCAGCTTCGTACCGGTCTCGACCTTCATTGCTTTCGCTTCGGCGGCTGCGATCGTGTTCGGATTGGGCTTGCTGCTTTCCGAAGCTGAGATGCAGCAATGGGGCTGGCGCATTCCCTTCCTGATCGCCGCGCCGCTGGGCTTGGTTGGCCTTTACATGCGCCTGCGCCTGGATGAGTCCCCAGCGTTCCGCTCGCTGGCTGCTATGCCGCAAGCCAGCCACTCGCCGTTGACGGAAACCTTGCGCAACCATGGTCGCACCATCCTCTGCTTGTCGGCATTTATCTCCGCCACCGCGCTGTCGTTCTATATGTTCAGCACATATCTCACCACCTATATGCAGGTGGTAGGTGGGGCCTCGCGACCGACCGCGCTGCTCGCCAGCTTCATCGCCCTGGTGTTTGCGGCGTTGTTATGTCCCTTGGTGGGCCGCTACTCGGATCGCGTCGACCGACGCCGAACCATCCTGACCGCCTGCCTGAGCCTGATAGTCGCGGTATATCCCGCCTTCATGCTGGCCGGCTCGGGCACCCTGATTGGTTCGGCTCTCGGCGCTATGTTACTGGCCGTCGGGGCAGTGATCTGTGGGGTGGTAACCGCAGTGCTGCTCTCCGAGCAATTCCCCACCCAAGTTCGCTATACCGCCTCGGCGTTTACTTACAACCTGGCGTACACGGTATTCGGGGGTACTGCACCCTTGGTAGGCACCTGGTTGATTGAACAAAGTGGCAACCGAATGGCGCCGGCTTTTTACTTGATTCTTATCGCGTTGCTCGCCCTGGCGGGGGGTATGGCGCTGCCGGAGTCGTCGAAGCGTTCATTGGCGTACCAGCCGAACTGAATCGGGCAAATCGGGGCAGACCTCGAATGCTCTGCGCGGCAGATCGCTAAGCCGTGGACTGCCTCCGGCTCTATTCAACACCTACCTCTTCGGGCTTCAGCGCGCCGGTTTCACGGTTTTCCAGCACCACGTAGGCGCTGCTGCAGACCAGGGAGTTGAGCCGTTTCATGTCGCCGATCAGCTCCAGGTGCAGCGAGCTGGTCTCGATGCTCTGCACCACATGGTGGTGCAAGCGACTGACGTGGGCGTGGGCCAGGCGCCGCTCCTGGATGCGGAAGCGGCGCTTTTCATGGAGCAGCTGACGCGCGCTTTCCGCATCGCCGGAGAGAAATACCGAGAGGCCCAGGCGCAGGTTGGCCATCAACCGGGTATGCAACTCGGTCAGTTCTGCCAGACCGCTGTCGGAGAACGAATGGCGCTGCGCGGTCTTCTGATCCTGCAGCTTGCCGAGCATACGTTCGACGATGTCGCCGGCCTGTTCGAGGTTGACCGCCAGTTCGATGATTTCCGCCCAGCGCCGGCTTTCGTGCTCGCTGAGCACTTCGCGGGGGACCTGGGCCAGGTACAGCTTCACGGCGCTGTACAGCGCGTCGACATCGTCATCCAGGAGCCTGAGTTCGCGGCTCTGGGTCGGCTGGTTGCCGCGCAGCACTTCCAGCAGGTGGCCCAGCATGGTTTCGATCAGGTCGCCGATGCGCAGGGTCTCGCGCACCGCATTGGCCAGCGCCAGGCTCGGCGTGGCCAGCGCCGTGGGGTCGAGGTGGCGCGGCCGGGCGACGCCACCTTGCTCGGGGCGGTCCGCCAGCAGCCAGTTGCAGAAACGTGCCATCAGGCCGGTGCTCGGCAGCATCAGCAGGCAGCGCAGGCTGTTGTAGAGCAGGTGGAAGCCGATCACCAGCTCCTCCGGGCGCCAATCCAGGCTGTCCAGCCAGCTCACCAGCGGGTTGAGCAGGGGGATCACCAGGACCAGGCCAATCAGCTTGTACAGCAGGCTGCCGAGCGCCACTCGCCGGCCGGCCTGGGTCTGCAGGCTGCTGGTGAGAAAGGCCAGGATGCCGCTGCCGATATTGGCGCCGATCACCAGACCGATGGCCACCGGCAGACTGATCAGCCCGGCGCCGGTCAGCGTCGCGGTGAGCAGCACGGCGGCCAGGCTGGAATAGGAAATCAGGGCGAACAGCGCACCGACCAAGGCGTCCAGCAGCAGGTCGCCGGTCAGCGAGGCGAACAGCACCCGGATCCCCTGCTCCTGGGTAATCGGCGTGGCGGCCGCGACTATCAGCTCCAGGGCCAGCAGCATCAGGCCCAGGCCGATCGCCACGCGACCGAGCTGGCCGGCGCGGGTCTGCTTGCGCGAGAGGAAGAAGATCACCCCGAGGAAGATCAGCAGCGGCGACAGCCAGCTCAGATCGAAGGTCAGCACCCGCGCCATCAACGCCGTACCGACGTCGGCGCCGAGCATGATCGCCAGGGCCGGGGTCAGCGCCATCAGGCCCTGGCTGACGAAGGAGGTGACCAGCAGCGCGGTGGCGTTACTGCTCTGCACCAGGGCGGTCACGGCGATCCCGGCGGCAAAGGCCATGGGTCGCTTGCTGACGTTGTGGCTGAGTACCTTGCGCAGGTGCGAGCCGTACACGCGCAGGATGCCGGTACGGACGATATGGGTACCCCAGATCAACAGGGCAATGGACGAGAGTAGATTGAGCAGGGTCAGCATCGCGCATCTCCCTGACGCGGGTTGCCCAAACGAGGGCAACAACTGGGTGCGACGCCTAGGGTTCGACGGTGAATCCGTAGATTAGGTGTCGCGGGTAAGTGAATGGCCTGGCTGGATATTTTTACCAAGCCTGCCTTTAGCTTTAGTCGTCAAATGGCATTGGCGCCAGCCGCGTCAGCACAACTCACCGCGCTGGCAGGGGTTAGACGGGCAACTGTTCGGCCAGTTCCAGCAGGCTGGCGACTTGCCTGTCCGGCTCGATGCCCCAGGGATCGAGTACGGCTGTCGCGGTGCGCTTGATCCAGGCGCTGTGCAAGCCGGCATGGGCGGCGCCGAGCACGTCGAAGGGGTTGCTGGAGACCAGCCAGGTCTCATCTGCCGTACTTTGCGTGCGGGTCAGCAGGTGCTGGTAGACCACCGCTGCCGGCTTGAAGCTGCGCACCTCCTCGACACTGACGATCTCGCGAAAGAAGTTCAGCAAGCCGGCCTGTGCCAGCAAGGCGCGTACGGCACTGCGACAGCCGTTGGAAAAGGCGTACAGCTGGGCGCCCTGCCCCTGCAACTGGGCCAGCCCGGCGGCGCTGTCGGCGAATGCCGGCAAGTGTGCCCAGGCTTCGAGCAGGCGCTGCTGAGCCTGGGCATCGAGGGGCGCCTGCTCGGCCGCGCAGGTGTAAGCCAGGGCCTCACGGGTGCACTGGGAGAAGTCCACATAGGCGCCCATCAGGCCGCGGCGGAAGCTGTACTCCAGCTGCTTGTCGCGCCAGCGCCGGTAGAACCCCTCAGCCTTGGGGCCGAGCCACTGGCGCAGCTGGCGGATCACGTCGCTGGGGTCGATCAAGGTGCCGTACACATCGAAGGCCAGGGTAAGCGACATGGGGATTCCTCGGCTGGTGATGGTCTTGCATCATGGCAGAGGCAGGTGGGGCGGGCACTAGGGCTTTGGTCGCAGCAGGCCAGCTGCCGACCGGCGACAGGGGCCGTCGCGGCATGCCTTCAGACGGGGCGAACTGGTAACCTAGTGGCCTGTGTGGCTAGTTCAATTAGTCAATTTCGGCGTCTGAGGCCCCGATACTGCGTTGCCGCTTCTCGCCATAGCCCGCTATGACTCGTCGCAGCTCCTGGTCTCGCAGCCTCGGCCATTCGAACTTGAGTTAACCAACTAACCGTACAGGCCACTAGGCCGATTGAACGGATGCGACCCTGCCCATGCTCACCCTCTACCACGCCCCTGATCTGGAAACCCTCGGCGAGCTGGCCACCAGCCTGCTCGGCCAGCCGCAACGCGAGCCTTTCGCCCCGGCGCTGGTGGTGGTGCCGAGCCAGGGCATCGGCCGCTGGCTGACCCTGGAGCTGGCGCGCAAGCAGGGCATCGCCATGCAGCTGGAGGTGCAGCTGCCGGCCAAGTTCGTCTGGGATCTGTCGCGCCTGGTGCTTGGCCAGCTGCCCGAGCAGTCGGCGTTCTCTCCCAGCACCCTGAGCTGGCGCCTGTACGACTGGCTGTGCGAGCCGGAGCAGCTGGTCCAGGCGCCGCGCCTGGCGCACTACCTGGAGGGCGGCGACGAGCGCCGGCGGCTGTCGCTGGCGGCGAAGATCGCCGACGTATTCGACCAGTACCTGCTGTATCGCGACGACTGGCTGGCGGTCTGGGAGCGCAACGAATTGCTCGAGCTGGGCCCGGATGAAGCCTGGCAGGCGCTGCTCTGGCGCGAGCTGACCCGTGACGGCCACCCGCACCGCGCGCGCCTGCTCGACGAGCTGCTGCAGCGCCTGCATGGCGGCGAAGCGCTCGCCGGCCTGCCGGAACGCCTGCTGGTGTTCGGCATCAGCAGCCTGCCGCCGCACCACCTGCGCGTGCTCGAGGGCTTGGCGCGGCATACCGAGGTGGTGATCTTCGCCCTCAACCCGTGCCGCGAGGCCTGGGGCGATATTCGCGACATGCGTGAATTGGCGCGGCAAACCGAGCTGAGCCCGGACGACTGGTACCTGGACGTCGGTCATCCGTTGCTGGCCAGTCTGGGTAAGCAGGGGCGGGACTTCTTCGATGCCCTGTTCGCCCTGGCTTCGAGCGAGGGCAGTCAGGAGATCGGTATCTACTCGGAAGATGCCGACCTGCACGACGGTAGCCTGTTGCAGGCCTTGCAGAACGACATCCTGCGCCTGCGCACCCGCCAGCCGGAGGAGCGTCTGGCGCTGCGTGAGGATGACCGCTCGCTGGAGGTGCATGTCGCCCACTCGCCGCTGCGCGAGGTGGAAATCCTGCATGACCAGTTGCTCGCGCGTTTCCAGGCCGACCCGCAGTTGAGCCCGGATCAGGTGGTGGTGCTGACCCCGGACATCGAGCGCTATGCGCCCTATATCGAAGCGGTGTTCGCTCCGCGCGAAGGGGTGCCGCGTATCCCCTTCAGCCTGGCCGACCGTAGCCTGCGCGCGGAAATTCCACTGATCGAGGCCTTCCTCAACCTGCTGGCCCTGCCCGACAGCCGCTTCGCCGCCGAGGAAATCCTCGCCTGGCTGGAGCAACCGGCCCTCGCTCGGCGTGCCGGCATAGAGGCGGAAGACCTGCCGCTGCTGCGTGACTGGCTGCGCGACGCCGGGGTGCGCTGGGGCCGCGACAGCGGCCATCGTGAGCAGCTGGGGCTGCCGGCAGATGCGGCCTTCACCTGGCGCCAGGGCCTGGATCGCCTGTTGCTGGGCTTTGCCGCGCCGCCACAGTTGGCCGGCTTGGCGGCGCCCTTGCTCGGCGACAGCTGGCCGCTGGATGCCCTGGAAGGCGGTCGCGCGCAGCTGCTCGGGCGCTTGTGCGCCTTCGTCGAGCGTCTGGCCGCGCTGGCGCAGAGCATGCAGCGCCCGCGCAGCCTGGCCGAGTGGGCCGAGACCCTGCTCGGGCTGATCGACAACCTGTTCGACGAGCGCGAGGCCGGCGATACCTTGTTGCTGCTGTCCAAGGCCTGCGCCGCCCTGGCCGAGCAGGCCACGGCGTCTGGCATCGAACGACCGCTGGAGCTGGCGCTGATCCGTCAGCAACTCAGTGCGGCGCTGGAGCAGGGCAGCGGCGCTTCGGGCTTTCTCACCGGCGCGGTGACCTTCTGCACCATGGTGCCGATGCGCAGCCTGCCGTTCCGCCTGGTTTGCCTGCTCGGTCTGGACGACGGCGCGCTGCCTCGGCGCACACCGGCCGCCGGCTTCGACCTGATCGGCCAGAAACCCCGGCGTGGCGACCGCGCGCGACGTCTGGACGACCGCTACCTGCTGCTGGAAACCCTGCTCTCGGCGCGCAGCGGCCTGTATTTGAGCTACGTCGGCCGCGACCCGCGCAGCAACGCCGAGCTGCCGCCTTCGGTGCTGGTCAGCGAGTTGCTGGATGTCATCGACCTGACCGCCGTCTGTGGCAATGCAGCTGGTGGCAGCGGCCTTGGCCGCGATGCGTCATCCACAGATGCTGCTCGGCCAAGGCCGCTCCCACAAGAGCAAAAAGCCAGCGCGCAGATCAGCCTACAGCACCCGTTGCAACCCTTCGCCCCCGGCAATTTTTCCGGCGGCCAGCAGGCCGGCTTCGCCGCGCCCTGGTTTCGCGCGGCGCAGCGCCTGAGCCAGGCGGTCGAGCAACCGCTGCCCTTTGCCAGCGCCTTGAGCGAGCCGGACCAGGACTGGCTGACCCTGGAACCCAGTCAGCTGATTCACTGTTTCAAGCACCCGGCGCGCTACCTGCTGGAGCAGCGCCTCGGCCTGCGCCTGGCGCAAGGCGAAGAGGCCCTGGCCGGCGACGAGCCGTTCAGCGTCGAATGGACCAGCCAACACGGCCTGCGCCAACTGGCCCTGCAGGCCATCGAGCGGGGCTGGAGTGAGCGCGAGGAGCGCGCCGTGGCCGCCGCCTCGGGCTGGTTGCCGGTGGGCGAGTTGGGGCAGGCGCATTGGGGGCAGATTCGCGGACCGATTCGCGCCTTCGCTCCGACCCTGTTCGACGAGCGCCCCGACGACACCCCGCAACCGCTGCTGGTGGATCTCCAGCTGGCCGGCGTGCGCATCCATGGCTGGCTCGACGGCGTCAGCGCCAGCGGCTTGTTCGACTACCGCCTGCGCGATTTGGGCGCCTGGGAACTGGCGCCGTTCTGGCTGCGCCACCTGCTGCTCAACTGCGCCGCCACCCCAGGCATCGCCCGCGACAGCCGTCTGTTGTCGCCGAAGAGCGAGTGGCGCCTGGGGCCGCTGGCGGGGCCGCTGGAGCTGCTGCAACCCTGGCTCGAGGCCTACAAGTCGGCACTGCGCGAACCGCTGCCGCTGTTGGCCAAGTGCAGCTATGGCTTCGCCAAGAAATGGCGCAAGCCCGGACGCAAGGAGCCCATCGACGCGGCCCGCGCGGAAGCCCGGGTGATGTGGCTAGGCAACGACTTCATGAGCGGCGAGAGCCAGGACCCCTGGAACGCCCTGGCCTTCCGTGACCGCGAGCCGCTGGACGAACGCTTCGAAACGCTGGCCGAACAGTTGTACGGCCCGGCGCTGGACGCCTTGCAGGGTGAAGAGGAAGACCACCCATGAGCAGCGCCCATCTGGATCTCCTCAGCGACTCCTTCAGCGGCCGTTCGCTGATCGAAGCCAGTGCCGGCACCGGCAAGACCTGGACCCTCACCGCGCTGTACGCCCGCCTGCTGCTGGAGAAGCAGCTGTCGGTGGCGCAGATTCTGGTGGTGACCTTCACCACCGCGGCCACCGCCGAACTGCGCGAGCGCATTCGTAAGCGCCTGGCCGAACTCTTGGCGGTCTACGAGCAGGGTCCGGGAGCGGACGAGTTGCTCAACCGCCTGCACGCCCAGTACCCGGATGCGGCCAGTCACCGCCGGCTGCTGCTGGCGGTGCATGGCTTCGACGAGGCGGCGATCTTCACCATTCACGGTTTCTGCCAGCGTGCCCTGCAGGACGCCGCGTTCGAGGCCGGTGGTGACTTCGACAACGAACTGACCCACGACGACCGGGAGATTCTCGACGCCCTGCTCGCCGACCTGTGGCGGCATGAGCTGGCCGCCGCCGAGCCGGAATGGGCGGCCTTTCTGGTGCAGCGCAAGCTCACCCCGCAGAGCCTGCGCCAGCGTTTGCGCAACCACCTGGGCAAGCCCTACCTGCGCATCGAGCCGCAACCCGGCGCCAGCAGCGAGATGAGCGCTCTGCGCGAGGCCTGGCAGCAGGCGCAGCGCTGCTGGCAGCGCGACAGTGCGGCCTGGCTGGAGCAGCTTAAGGCCTTCGACGGCTTCAAGAGCAATATGTGCAACCCGGCCAAGCTGGGCCTCTGGCAGGCCGAGCTGGAGGGCTACTTCAGCGATGCCGCCGCCCTGTTCAGCAAGACCGAGGCGCACCAGCGGCTATCCCGTGAGGGCCTGGCCAAGGCCAGCAAGAAGGGCAGCAGCGCGCCGCACAGCCCGCTGGCCGAAGCCCTGCAAGGCCTTTGTGAGGCCCTGGAGGCGGCGCAACCCGAGGCCGAGCAACGGCTGATCGACCTGCAGGTGCGGCTGATCGGCCAGCTCAACCAGCAGTTGCCACAGCGCAAGGCGGCGCAGCGTCTGCTGGCCTTCGACGACCTGCTCAACAAGCTACAGCAGGCGCTGTACGGCGAGGGCGGCGAGCACCTGGCCGGCACCCTGCGCGAGCAGTACCCGGTGGCGCTGATCGACGAGTTCCAGGACACCGATCCGGTGCAGTACCAGGTGTTTCGCCGCATTTATTCAAACTCTGACGCCGCCAGCGAGGGGCGCAGTAGCCAGGGTGGTGATCTGTGTTTTGTCGGCGACCCCAAGCAGGCCATCTATGCCTTCAGGGGGGCGGACCTGGCCACCTACCTCAAGGCCCGCAGCGAGGCCGCGCGGCAGTACAGCCTGGCCACCAACCACCGCTCGACCCCCGAGCTGATCGCCGCGCTCAACCAGCTGTTCGACCGACCCATGCCGTTCGCCGAACCGGGACTCAGCTACCCGCCCGTCGGTGCCAGCCAACGGCCACGGCCGCAGCTGGTGCTGCCCGTTGTCGAGGATGAGCAGGACGCGCCTTTGGCCCTGGTGTGGCTGGATGACGACTACCTCGGCAAGGGCGAGGCCGGCGCCCTGGTCGCCCGCGATACCGCGCGGCGCATCGCCGCCGTGCTGGCGGCGAGTAGCCAGGGCGAGGCTTATTTTGAAGAACCTGACGCAGCTATCGCGGAACGCAGCAGCTTTAAGCGGACTCCGCTCAAGGGCGGGGATATCGCGGTGCTGGTCGCCAGCCACCGCCAGGCCAGCGAAGTGGCTAGCGAACTGGCCGAACGCGGCGTGCCCAGCGTGCGCCGCGGCAAGGAAAACGTCTGGCACAGCGAAGAGGCCGCCGCACTGGCCGCAGTGCTCGCCGCCTACGCCGAGCCGGGCCGCGAGGGCGCGTTGCGCTACGCCCTGGCCAGCCGTCTGCTGGGCCGTAGCGCGGCGGATCTGGCCGCCTGCCAGGACGACGCCCGCGCCTGGGACGAGGAGCGCGAAGCCGCCGAACGCTACCACCAGCTCTGGCAGCAGCAGGGTTTCATGCGCGCCTTCCGCGCCTGGCTGGACGAGCAGCAGGTGGCGCAGCGCTTGCTGGCCCTGGTCGACGGCGAGCGTCGCCTGACCAACCTGCTGCACCTGGCCGAGCTGCTGCAAACCGAGAGCCTGCAGCGTTCGGGGCTGGAGCAGCTGCTGAGCTGGTTCAACGCCCAGCGCAGCAGTGAGGCCCACGGCGAGGAGGCCCTGCTGCGCCTGGAGAGCGATGCCGAGCGGGTGCAGATCGTCACCATCCACACCGCCAAGGGCCTGGAATACCCGCTGGTGTTCTGCCCCTACCTGTGGGACGGCGCCCTGTTGCGCCAGCAGGAAGACATCACCTGCCATGCCGACGACGGCACGCCGTTGCTCGACCTCGGTGGTGAGGACTTCGATACGCACCGCGAGCGTGCCCGCCACGAGCGTTTCGCCGAGCGCCTGCGCCTGACCTATGTGGCCCTGACCCGTGCCCGCGACCGTCTGTGGCTGCACTGGGGCCCGGTGGACTGCAAGCCGAAGAAGGACGGCAGCCTCAGCGAGGCCGGTCTGCACAGCAGCGCCCTGGCCTGGCTGCTGCACGGCCGCAGCTTGCCAGGCGAGGATGCCCTGGGCGAATTGGCCGGCCATCTGCAGAGCCTCAGCCCGAGCGGCCTGCGCAGTGAAATCGAGCAACTGGTGGCCAGCAGTCAGGGGCAGATGGCCGTGCAGCCGCTGCGCGAGCGCGAAGCCAGTGCCGCCGGGGAACGCCGCGCAGCGGCGCCGCAGCAACTCGAGCAGCTGCGCCGCAGCCTGTACAGCGCCTGGCGTATCGGCAGCTTCTCCGGCCTGGCCGCCGGCATGCACATGGAGGCGCCGGACCGTGACGGGCTGCAGATGCCGGCTGCCAGCGAACCGGGTGCGGGCTTCTTCGCCTTCCCCCGTGGCGCCCGTGCCGGTACCTGCCTGCACGCGATTCTGGAGGACTGGGCGCGCGGCAAGGCGCCGCTGGCCGAGCTGATCGAGCCGGCGCTGAGCGGCCACGGCATCAGCAGCGACTGGGGCGAAGTGGCGCTGAGCCAGTTGCAGCAGGTGGTCGATAGCGATCTCGACGGCCAGGGTCTGACTCTTGCCAGCCTGCAGTCGGCGCGGCGCCTGCCGGAACTGGGCTTCACCTTCCCGGTGGCGAATCTGGATGTGGCGCGTCTGCGGGCGATCCTCAGCGATCCGGCCTTTGGGCTGCCCGCGCCGATGCGCGAGGCCGCCGCGCGCCTGGAGTTCGACAGCCTCAAGGGCTTTCTCAAGGGCTTTATCGATTTGACCTTCGAACATGACGGGCGCTGGTACATCGCCGACTACAAGTCCAACTGGCTCGGCCCGGACGCCAGTTTCTATGGCGGTGAGCGGCTGATCCAGGCGCTGGCTGGTGAGCACTACTACCTGCAATACCTGATCTACCTGGTGGCGCTGCGGCGCTTCCTGCGTCAGCGCCTGGCCGAGTTCGACGACAGTCAGCTGGGCGGCGCCTACTACCTGTTCCTGCGCGGCATGCCGAGTGCCGGGGTGTATTTCGCCCGACCGGCTGACAGCCTGCTGGATGCCCTGGATCGACTGTTTGCGGAGGGCGTCTGATGCGCACGCTGAGTAGCCCGGATGCAATCCGGGGGGCTTACCGGACACCGCGAAATCCGCTCCCGGAATGCATCCCGGCTAGGGCTTTGCTGCAGTTTATTCGTGTAGGAGCCAGCTTGCTGGCGATCCGCTGTCGAGATAACAGCATCGCCAGCAAGCTGGCTCCTACCAAGATTGTGCTGCTGTCCGGAGAGCTGCCGTGAACCTTACCGACCTGCCCCTCGGCCCGCTGGAGCGTGCCCTGGTCGACAGCCTGCAGCGTCTCGATCCCGAGGCCAATACCCTGGTGCTGGCCTCGGCGGCGCTGCTCTGTGCGGCCCTGGACAAGGGTGATGTGTGCCTGCCGCTGGCGCGTCTGGCCGGGCAGCGTCCGTGGCCGGAACACGGCTATACCTTGCCGGCGTTGAGTGACTGGCTGACTGAATTGAACGCCTCGCCGCTGGTGGGCGCGGCCGGCGCCTTCAGCCCCCTGACCCTGGTGGGGCAGCGCCTCTATCTCGCCCGTTATCAGGCCTACGAGCAGCAGCTGGCCGAACAGTTATTGTTGCGCGCAGCGGATCTGCCGGTGGTCGATGAAGCACAGTTGAGCGAGAGCCTGACGCGCCTGTTCGCCTTCAACGCCACATCACAATCAGGCCAGCCACCCGACTGGCAACGCCTGGCCGCCGCGCAGGCGGTGCGGCGCAAGCTGGCGGTGATCTCCGGCGGCCCAGGCACCGGCAAGACCACCACAGTGGTGCGCCTGCTCGCCGCGCTCTTGGAGCAACCGGGCGGCGAGCGTCTGGCCATCGGCCTGGCCGCGCCGACCGGCAAGGCGGCGGCGCGCATGGCCGAGGCGATCCGCAACGCCAAGGCCGCGCTGCCGGTCAGCGACGCGGTGAAAGCGCACCTGCCGGAGGAGGCGCGCACCCTGCACCGCCTGCTCGGCAGCCGCGGCGACA
This sequence comes from Pseudomonas sp. SJZ079, assembly GCF_007993865.1. Taxonomy (GTDB): domain Bacteria; phylum Pseudomonadota; class Gammaproteobacteria; order Pseudomonadales; family Pseudomonadaceae; genus Aquipseudomonas. The sequence continues at coordinate 28,006 of NZ_VIUH01000016.1, forward strand.
GCCCGCAAGTGCGGCACCACGCGGCCAATCCGCTGGCGCTGGATGTACTGGTGGTCGACGAAGCCTCGATGGTCGACCTGGCGCTGATGGCCAAGCTGGTCGACGCCCTGCCGCCGACGGCGCGGCTGATCCTGCTCGGCGACAAGGACCAGCTGGCGGCGGTGGAAGCCGGTGCGGTGTTCGCCGAACTGTGCGAGGGCCGCGGCTTCGACGCCCAGGCCGCCGCCGACTTGCAGCGCATCACCGGCCAGCAGGTCACGGTGGAAGACCCGCGTTCGGCGCTGGGCGATGCGGTGGTGCTGTTGGCGCACAGCCACCGCTTCGCCGGCGACAGCGGCATCGGCGAACTGGCCCGGCGCATCAACGGCGGCGATGTCGTCGGCACCCTCAAATTGCTAGGAGAGCCGCGCAGCGATCTGGCCTGGCAGGCGCAACCGACGCCGCAGGACTTGCTGGAGCGCCTGGACCGCGGCTATGCGCCGTTCCTCGCCGCCGCCAAGCACGGCGATCCAGCGCAGGCCTTCGCCGCATTCAATGCCTTCCGTGCCCTCTGCGCGCAACGCGAGGGCCCCTGGGGCGTGTCCGGGATCAACGAGGCGCTGGAGGCGCGGATCAAACGGCGCAGCCAGGTGGCCAGCCGTGAGCGCTGGTATGCCGGCCGCGCGGTGATGGTGCGGCAGAACGACTACGCCCTGGGCCTGTTCAATGGCGATATCGGCATCTGCCTGCACAGCGAGCATGGCCTGCGGGTGTTTTTCGAGGCCGAGCAGGGTTTGCGCCCCTTCGCCCCGGCGCGGCTGCCCAGCCACGACAGCGCCTTCGCCATGACCGTGCACAAGAGCCAGGGCTCGGAATTCAGCGAGGTGTTGCTGGCGCTGCCCGAGCAGCCCAGCCCGTTGCTGACCCGCAGCCTGTTCTACACCGGCATCACCCGGGCCAAACACAAGGTGGAAATCTGGGGTCTGCCGGCGCGTCTGGGCGAGGCGGTAAGCAGCAAGGCGGAGCGGGCGGCGGGGCTGGCGGAGCGATTGCAGCTGCCGTCTGCACTAAGGCCGGTGCCGGCGAATCTTCGCGGCCAGCAACTGGGGTTGTTCGGATGACACATCGGTCTCGCTGCTAGACCGACTCTAGCGGCCGGACCGGTCATCGTGTCTACACTCAAGGCATTTGCCGGGCTGCGTTGTTGTGGCCGGCATTTTCTGATGGATACTAGGGTCGATATTAATGCGGACCCCTTTGCTATGGGTTTTGATCATCAGCCTGTGCCAGCCGGCCTTGAGCTGGGCCGAGCGTTTGCGTCTAGTCACCGGGGATGGTTATGCGCCCTTCACCGGGCAGGCATTGCCCGGCGGCGGTATCCTCAGCCAGGTGGTACAGGCCGCACTGCGCCAGCGTCAGGTGGACAGTGAGCTGGACTGGCGACCCTGGAACCGCGGCTTGCTCATGACCCTGAATGGCGCGTACGACGCCACCTTTCCTTACGTGCGCTCCGCAGAACTGGAGAAGGACTACCACTACTCCGAGCCTCTGCTGGTAGTCAGGCAGCATATTTTCAGCCGGTCCGATGAGGTGTACGAGGTCGACGATCTACCGGCGCTGGCGGGCAAGAAGCTTTGCTACCCGCTCGGTTGGCAGCTGCCGGTGGCTATCCAGGGGATGGTCGAGCAGGGCCTGCTGACTCGCCATGCACCTATCGGCCTGAATGAGTGCGCCCGTTTGTTGTTACTCGGTCGCGATGACTTCTTCATCGCCAATGGTCCTATTGGCGAAGTGGCGTTGAGTCTGACGGAGCAGCCCTTTGCGCAGTTTCGCCGTTCGCAAAGCGCATTTGCGCAAACGACCCTGCATGTCATCGTGCCGCGGCGGCATCCACACGCGCACAGGGTATTGCAGCGCTTCAATGAGGGCTTGGCGCTGCTGCGTGATGGCAGTGAGTACCAACGTCTGATCGAGCATTACCTGCGCCAGAGAGATGGACAGGCCAGCCGCTAAGCGGGCCTGTGTTGACGCTCCAGTCAGGCCGTCACGAGCATTAGCAGCACAGGCAGGCTGGCCGCCGCCAGCAGGGTCTGCAGGGTGATCAACCCGGCCATCAGCTGGCTGTCGCCGCCCAGTTGGCGGGTCAGCACGTAGGCGGTGGGCGCCGTCGGCAGGGCGAAGAACAGTACCAGCACGCTGCTTTCCATCGCCGGCAAGTTCAGGCCGTAAGCCACGGCCCAGGCCAGCAGCGGCATGGCCAGCAGGCGCAGCAGGCTGTTCCAGGCCAGCGCGGGAATTTCCCCGCCGAGCTGTTCGGGTTTCAGCGCCGCACCGACACAGAGCAAGCCGAGCGGCAGGCTGGCGGCGGCGAGCAGGCCGAGCAGGCGGTCGCTGCCGCCGGGCAGGCCGAGGCCACTGAGGTTGAGCAGCACGCCGCCGAGGCAGGCGAGGATCAACGGGTTCTTCAGCACTGGCAGCAGCAGGCTGCGGGTGCTGACCCCGCGCTCGGCGGTCAGCGACCAGACCGACAGCACGTTCACCGTCGGCACCATCAAGGCCAGCATCAGCGCCGCCAGAGTCAGGCCGTCCTGGCCGAACAGGCTGCCGATCGCGGCCAGGCCCAGGTAGGTGTTGAAACGCAGGGCGCCCTGGGTGAAGGCGCCAAAACGCCCGGCCGGCCAGCCGCGCAGGCGCCGCAGCAGGAGCAGGGCCAGCCAGCCGCCGCCCAGGCCGAGCATCACCGCCAGGGCCAGGCGTGGTAGCGCCGGATTGTCCAGCGGCGCGCTGGCCAGGCTGCTGAACAGCAGGGCGGGAAACAGCATGAAGTAGTTCAAGCGCTCGGCGCCGGGCCAGAAGGCCTCGTTGGGAAACTCCCAGCGGCGCAGGTAATAGCCGGCGACAATCAGGGCAAATAACGGCCACAAGGCCAGCAGCAAATCGAGCACGACAACCCCCCGCCAATAGATAGGCGGCTATCTTGGTCAGGCCGCAGCCGCGGCGCAAGGGTGATCTCGGGACTACGCTGGCGCACAGCCTTAGGTGAGGAGGGATTATGAACCAAGTCCACAGCGGCGGTTGCCAATGCGCTGGCTTGCGCTACCAGTTCGAGGCGCCATTGCGCGATATCGCCCATTGCCATTGTTCGGTGTGCCGCCGTTGCAGCGGCGGCATAGTCACCACCTGGCTTACGGTGCCGCTGGCGAGTTTCCGCTGGTTGCTCGGTACGCCGGCCGAGTACGCCTCATCGGCAAGTTGCACGCGCTACTTCTGCCCAGGCTGCGGCGCCCAGTTGGCGCTGTTCAGCACGCTCAGCCCGGCCACCCTGGACGTGACCGTCGCCACCCTGGATCGGCCCGAGCTGGCGCCGGCGGATCGGCATATCTGGGTGCAGAGTCGGCTGCCCTGGCTGCATCTGGATGAGCAGTTGCCTGAGCAATGGCAGGAGCAGATACCCTGATCCGCGCCGCGCGTTGTCCGTGGGAGCGCTCTTGAGCGCGATGCTTTCGCGGCCAAGGCCGCTCCCACAAAAAAACGCGGGGCTGCTGTTGCGGTTCAGGGCAGCTCCAATCCGCCGCTGGCCTTATGCAGCGCGCGCAGGTGTTGGCTGAGCCGTTTCAGGTTGTCCTCGTTGGCTTCCAGCTCCGCCAGCCGCGCGGGCTCCAGCAGGTTGCGCACTTCCTGATCGAGGTCGTTGCTGAGTTGCCGCAGTTGCTGCTGGCGCTCGCGACTCTGCGCCTCCAGGCGCCGCCATTCGCTGGCTTGCGGCAGACCATAACCGCCCTCGAGCAGTTCTGCCGGACGGCTGAGAAAGCCACTGTTGGCGAGTATCTGCTCGAGTGCCACGCCGGCCTTGTTCAGGCTCGGGTCCTGAGCGGCGCGCCCGGTCAGGTAACGCTGCTTGAGTTCATCCTGGGCCAGCAGCAGTTGCCGGCGTAGCGCCGCCTGCTCCAACAACAGCAGTGCGGCGCTGGCGCGCAGGTCGGCCTTGGCGAACCAGGGGCGGCGCGCACTGGCCGGTTGCGCGAGCCAGTCTTCGACCCGTGGCTGCTCGATCGGCAGGCGCTGTTGCAGCACCTCGAACATGGCCTGGTAACGGTCGCGGTAAGAGTCGAAGCGATAGCCCAGGCGCAACGCCTCGCGTGGGTCGTCGAGCACGCTGCGGTCGGCCAGGCCGCGGCCGACCAAGGTCTCCAGCAGGCCGTTGGGCAGGATGCTGTCGAGTGCCTGCAGGCGCGGGTGACCGCTACCGCTGCGCAGCAGCTTGAGGGTTTCCACCGCACAGTTGTTGGAAATGAAGTAGTAGTCGCCGTCATAGCTCCAATGCTGCTCGGCGGCGCGGCTGACCAGTTGCTCGAGCTGCTCGCGGGTCAGCTTCAGCGGCACCGAAGCCAGGCTGCGCAGCTCGACTTTGGTGTATTCATCGATCACCTGGGCCAGCGGCAGGACGAACAGGCGCGACGGGTAGGCACCGGTCAGGCCGTCCCAGCTGGACAGCTGCACATCGCCGACGAAGGCGCGATAGGACAGCACCAGGTGCTGATCCAGATCCAGCCGGCAATCCGGCCCGCGCGGGCGACCCTCGGCACAGATCACCAGGCGCAGCATGCTGTGGCCCCAGCGGCTGACCCAGGCATCGTTGGCCTCGGCCAACAGGAAATCGACCTGATAGACCCGCTCGGGATCGAGTCGGCCCAAGGGCTGGCGGGCGAAGTCGCTGCCGGCATTCAGGTAGGCATAGCTGTCGGCGCAGCGCTGCTGCTGGCGTGGCGCCCAGTCGAAGTGCTGGCGAAAATAGCCGGCCAGCGACGGCCGGCGGCAGGCATAGCTGGGATCGAGGAGGAAGTACTCCAGGTTCACCGCGACGAACTCGCGCGGGTTGCTCAGTTCATAGCGGTCCGGGCTGCGCGCGACCTGGCCATTGTGCTGTTCGCGGGCACCCCGCCGGCCGACGTACTGTGGCCAACCCGCCAGGTCGAGCAGGCGCGGGTCGTCGCTGAGGGTGAAGCGTCGCTCGGTCTGCCCCCGGCAGGCGTCGGGCAAACCGACCGGGCCGAGGCTGCCGGCACGACGTCGGCACCAGGCGAGGTGATTCCGCTCAGGCGTCGACCAGAGCCGCGCACGGTCATACAGGTGGGTGAGTTCATGCAGCACGGTGGCCAGCAACTCGCGGCGGACGTTGCCGTGCGGGCGCTGAGTCGGGGTGCTGGCGGCGCTGCCGTCACTCAATCCGGGCAGCAGCGAGGCATTCAGCTCGATACCGCTGAAACGCCCGGCGCGACCATAGACCTCGGCCGGCATCGGTCGCCAGCGCACGTTGACGCGGCGATCCAGTTGCCGGGTGAAGCGTGGTGGCAAGGCGGCCAGCGCCTCGTCCAGCAAGACCTGGCTGGCCTGGCGCTCGTTCGGCTTGAGCGCTTCGCCCTCCAGCGTCAGGCGGAGCTCGGCGTGGTTGCTGGCGCTGATCAGGAGTAGGGCCAGCAACCAGACACGAGGCGGCATCAACGGGCGAGGATGGCTTCGGCCAGGGTTTGGTCGGAGGCCTTCTGCGCTTCGGGCACCTGGCTGCGAATGCTGTTGAGGGCCGCTTCCAACTGGGCGCCGCGGATCGCACCCTGGCTGGCGACGAAGCTGGCGGCATCGTCACGGGCGGCGAGGACGATTTTCGAATCGCGGATCGAGGTGGTGGTGTCCGAGGTGAAGTCGAGGGTACGGTCTACCGCCCGCACGATGACATTGCTGGTGGCGACCAGGGTTTGCGCCTGAGCGCTGCCGGCGATCAGGACAGCCGCAGTAACGGCGGTGAGCAAACGACGATGCATGGCGATCTCCGAAAAGCGAAAGGGGGCATTGTCGGATGTTAGACGAATCTGCCCGGCCGCGGTTCCTGCGTGCCATCCGCACGGGCTTGGCCGCTGCCTCGATCAGGCAACGCAATAGCGGCGGACGGCTCGGCGGTGCAGTGACTTCGGGGTCTTACAGACTGAGGATCGCCTGCGCCAGTTGCAGGTCGTTGCCGGCCAGCTCAGGCGCCTGTTGACGAATATGGCGCAGGGCGGCCTCCAGCTGTGCGCCGCGGATCGCGCCTTGGCTGGCGATGAAGCTGGCGGCGTCGGCGCGCGCGGCAAGCACTAGCTTGTCGTCGCGTAGCGAGGAGGTGGCATCGGAGGTGGCGTCCGAGGTGCCGACCAGCGCCCCGGCCACGGCATCGGTGGTGGCTACGAAGCTGGAGGCCGAAGCGGCGGAGGACAGCGCGAATAGGCTAAGAAAGCCAAGCGTGTGTAAAGGATTCATCCTGAAACTCCCACATGAGGCTGGACGGCGCGCCGGTTGAGCGCGCCGAGTCAGGTTAAGCCTAGCTCAGTGGCTATGGGGTAAGCCATGCTGGCTCAACGCCAGAAGGGTTTCTCCAGCTCGGCGAAGCGCTCGCTCAGGCTGATACCGGCATCGGCCAACTGGCGCTCGTCCAGCGTGGCCAGTTGGCGGCGGGTACGGGCGTTAAGCAGCCAACGTGCGACGCGGGCACGCCAATGGGTTGCTGGTGGCGGGACTGTCCGAAGGGTGCTGCTGAGGATGCTTTCCATGGCAATCGACCTTCCCGCGCGTGGCGGGAGTTGGGTATGGGGAGCCATGGTCGCGCGATGGGGGCTTGGCTGGCAGTCACAGCGAAGTGAAATTGTATTGGTGCAGTTGAATCTATTCAGTAACTGTTCTGTTCCCTGCGGCGCTATCTGTGCCGGTCGCTGCGGCTATCGGCCTGCGCAAAACGACAAAACCCGCCAACGCTGAGCGTGGGCGGGTTTTGTGTGCAGCGTTGCGAGCGGCTTGCGCCGCGGCGCTTAGCGCCAGAACGGCTTACCCAGCTCGGCGTGGCGCTGGCTCTCGCTGATCCCTGCGTCGGCCAGCAGGCGGGCATCCAGGCGCGCCAGTTGGCGGCGGCTGACGATGCGGCGCTGCCACAACAGGAGGGTAGCGGCCATGCGCAGCGGCAGTGGGCTGGTGGCGTTGGAGGTGCTTTGCTCGAAAAACAGATCGGAACTGAGGGTGCGTTCCATGGTGACATCCTTCCGCTTGTGGCGGGTCTAGAGAGTGTTCTACTGGTTGCTAATGTTCCGCTTCTGGCAACAGATGCAGTAGCCACAGTTGCGTTAAATTGCAGGCCTATTAGATAGTTTGCTTTGTAACTGTTTTGTTGATTTTTGCGGAAACTGTACGGGTGATAAGTGGTATGGCGTGCATTTTGATAAATATCAGGGTTTTTAACTGCGATTAATGTATTTCTACAGGTATTTGCTATAGGTACAGTTTTAAATTGATTGCTAGAAGCCGTTGACCTGTCGTTCAGTTATTTCCGCTGCAATGCCCTTCTGGTGTGTTGAACTGTACCTGTCTCAGGTTTCGGGCCAGTTTTCGTCAGGCATGAAAAAACCCGGCACGAGGCCGGGTTTCAGTCGAGCGGGTCGGGCGGGTCAGTCGACCGCTTTGACCATGTCTTCGATGACTTTCTTGGCGTCGCCGAACACCATCATGGTCTTGTCCAGGTAGAACAGTTCGTTGTCCAGGCCAGCGTAGCCGCTGGCCATCGAGCGCTTGTTGACGATCACGGTCTTGGCTTTGTACGCCTCGAGGATCGGCATGCCGGCGATCGGCGACTTCGGATCGTTCTTCGCCGCCGGGTTGACCACGTCGTTGGCGCCGAGCACCAGCACCACGTCGGCCTGGCCGAACTCGGAGTTGATGTCGTCCATCTCGAACACCTGCTCGTAAGGCACTTCGGCCTCGGCCAGCAGTACGTTCATGTGCCCCGGCATACGCCCGGCCACTGGGTGAATCGCATACTTCACGTTCACCCCACGATGGGTCAGCTTCTCGGCCAATTCCATCAGTGCGTGCTGAGCGCGGGCTACGGCCAGGCCATAGCCGGGGACGATGATCACCGTGTCGGCGTTGGTCAGCAGGAACGCGGCGTCGTCGCTTGAGCCAGATTTCACCGGACGTTGTTCCTTGCTGCCCGCTGCCGGGCCGGCATCCACCGCACCGCCGAAGCCGCCGAGGATGACGTTGAAGAACGAGCGGTTCATCGCCTTGCACATGATGTAGGAGAGGATCGCACCCGAGGAACCGACCAGGCTGCCGGCGATGATCAGCATCGAGTTGTTCAGCGAGAAGCCGATACCGGCGGCCGCCCAGCCCGAATAGCTGTTGAGCATCGACACCACTACCGGCATGTCGGCGCCGCCGATCGGGATGATGATCAGCACACCGATGACGAAGGCCAGCGCCACCAGCAGGGCGAAGGCACTGAGGTCGCCGCTGAAGGTGAAGACCAGGCCGAGGCCGAGGATGGCCAGGCCGATCGCCAGGTTGATCATGTGCTGGCCGGCAAACTGTACCGGTGCGCCCTGGAACAGGCGGAACTTGTACTTGCCGGACAGCTTGCCGAAGGCGATCACCGAACCGGAGAAGGTGATGGCGCCGATGGCCGCACCGAGGAACAGCTCCAGGCGGTTACCGGCTGGGATGGCATCACCCAGTGCGGCGACTATGCCCAGCGACTGCGGCTCGACCACCGCGGCGATGGCGATAAACACCGCAGCCAGACCGATCATGCTGTGCATGAAGGCCACCAGCTCCGGCATCTTGGTCATTTCCACACGCTTGGCCATCACGGTGCCGACGCTGCCGCCGACCAACAGGCCGATGAGTACGTAGCCGATACCGGCGCTGGTGCCCATCTGTGCGCTGAGCTTGTAGATCAGGCTGAGCGTGGTGACGATGGCGATGCCCATGCCGATCATGCCGAACAGGTTGCCGCGGCGCGACGACGTCGGGTGCGACAGGCCCTTGAGCGCCTGAATGAAGCAGATCGAAGCGATCAGGTAGAGAACAGTGATCAGGTTCATGCTCATATCAGTGCTTCCCCGCCTGCGCCTTCGGCGCCTTCTTCTTGAACATTTCCAGCATGCGTCGGGTGACCAGGAAGCCACCGAAGACGTTGACCGCGGCCAGCGCCACGGCCAGGGTGCCCATCAGCTTGCCCAGTGGGGTCACGGTCAGGGCGGCGGCCAGCATGGCGCCGACGATGACGATCGCCGAGATGGCGTTGGTCACCGCCATCAGCGGGGTGTGCAGGGCCGGGGTGACGTTCCATACCACGTGGTAGCCGACGTAGATGGCCAGCGCGAAGATGATCAGGTTGTAGATGCCGTCGGAAATCAGATCCATGTCTCTACTCCTTAGCCGTTGGTCCGGACGACTTGGCCGTCGCGGCACATCAGGCACGCGGCGACGATGTCGTCTTCGAGGTTGAGGTGGAACTTGCCGTCGCCGTCGATTACCAGCTTGAGGAAGTCCAGCAGGTTGCGTGCATACAGGGCCGAGGCATCGGCCGGCACCATAGCGGCCAGGTTGCTGTGGCCGACGATGGTCACGCCGTGCTTGATCACCACCTGTTCGGCTTCGGTCAGCGGGCAGTTGCCACCCTGAGCGGCCGCCAGGTCGATGATCACCGAGCCGGGTTTCATTTCTTCAACCGTGGCCGCGTGCAGCAGGGTCGGTGCCTTGCGCCCCGGAATCAGCGCGGTGGTGATGACGATGTCGGCCTGTTTGGCGCGCTCGTGCACCGCCTTGGCCTGACGCTCCATCCACGAGGCCGGCATCGGCCGCGCGTAGCCGCCGACGCCTTCGGCGCACTCGCGCTCTTCATCGGTCTCGAACGGCACGTCGACGAACTTGGCGCCGAGTGACTCGATCTGCTCCTTCACCGCCGGACGCACGTCAGACGCCTCGATCACCGCGCCCAGGCGCTTGGCCGTGGCGATGGCCTGCAGGCCGGCGACGCCGGCGCCGAGGATCAGGATGCGCGCGGCTTTCACCGTACCGGCAGCCGTCATCAGCATCGGCATGAAGCGCGGATAGTGATGCGCGGCCAGCAGCACGGCCTTGTAACCGGCGATGTTGGCCTGCGACGACAGCACATCGAGGCTCTGCGCACGCGAGGTGCGCGGCGCGGCTTCGAGGGCGAAGGCGGTGATGCCGCGCGCGCTCATCCGGGCGATGGTCTCGTTGCTGAACGGGTTGAGCATGCCGACCAGCGCGGCGCCGGTTTGCATCAGCGCCAGTTCGCCATCGTTTGGCGCGGTGACTTTCAGTACCAATTCGGCGCCGAAGGCGGCCGCCTCGTTGCCGATAGTTGCGCCGGCTGCGGCGTAGGCGCTGTCGGGGATGCTGGCGCTAACGCCCGCACCGCTCTGCACGGTCACCTGATGGCCTTGGCCGATCAGCTTCTTAATGGTCTCGGGAGTCGCGGCAACCCGCGTCTCGCCGGCATGGGTTTCGAGAGGAACACCGATGTGCACTTCAAATCTCCTGCGTGATCTTTTTAGTGAACCGGCGCACTGCGGATGGCGCGCTGGCGAGAGGGGATCATCACAAACTCGCCAGGGCAGATCCTGCAGCCAAGGCGGGGCGCGGCATTTTGCAGGCGAAGGGCGAGCCCTTCAAGAAGTTCTGGAGCAAAACCTGGAGATAACTACAGGTCATACTTTGACTTCGTGTTCAATTTTTTTTGCCGAGGGCTAGTGCCGCAACGCCTGCGGGTCATTCGAGGGCTTCTTTAGCGGTTATTGGCATCCTTGTCATGAATGCTGCTCCATGGATCAGGCCCGCTGTTCGATGATTGCGCGTAGGTGTCAGCATTTGCAGGGCCTGTAGGGCTTTTGCTGTGCAGTAAATAAAACGCCGCAAGGGTATATCAAACGCAGTGATTGTAGTGGGCAAGGTTGTTGACTACGGGGTCAACAACGCTGTGTGTTAGGCCGCTCCTGGGTTGTAGCCACGCGGATGACGCAATTGGTGAAAACGATGTCGCCCAGCAACGGCCTGACTACATGGCGATATTTTGCACGGTGCGGGCTACCCCAGCCCGCAGGTGGCTGCATAGCGCTGTGCCTGTTGTACCAACCAATCGCGAAAGCTTAGCAGTCCAGCGGACTCGACTTTACGTTCGGGGATGATCAGGTAATAGGCCTTGTCATTGGCGCAGGCATGCTCCAGTGCCAGCATCAGGCGGCCCTCGGCCAGCTCGCGTTGAATCAGGAAAGGTGGAATCAGGGCCACGCCCATGTCGTGCATGGCCGCCTGGGCGAGCATGGAAAACAACTCGTAACGCGGCCCGCGCATGTCCCTGGGGGTGTTCAAGCCGAGCGAAGTGAACCACTGGCGCCAGGCGTAGGGCCGTGTGGTTTGTTGCAGCAGGGGTAACTCGGCGATCTGTTCGGCACTGAGTTGCCTGCGTCCCGCGAGCAGCGCCGGGCTGCACACCGGCATCGGGTTCTCGCGCATCAGCGGGTAGGCCACGGTGCCCGACCAGTCGCCGTCGCCGAAATAGACCGCCGCATCGAACTCGGTGTCGGCAAACAGAAAGGGCCGGGTGCGGTTGGTCAGGTTGACCGTGACCTGCGGATGCAGGCGCTGGAAGTCCTTCAACCGGGGCAGCAGCCACTGGGTGCCGAAGGTCGGCACCACCGCCAGCTCGATATTCATTGCGCCCTGCTGGCCCATGATGGCCAGGGTGTCGCGCTCCACCGCATCGAGTTGGCTGGCGACGCGCCGTGCATAGGACAGCCCGGCCTCGGTGAGTTTCACCCCGCGTCGCGAGCGGCGGAACAGTTCGACGTTGAGAAACTCTTCCAGGCTGGCGACTTGGCGACAAATGGCGCTCTGGGTCAGCGCCAGCTCTGCGGCGGCCTTGGTGAAGCTCTGGTGGCGCGCGGCCGACTCGAAAGCGACCAGGGCGGTGGTGCTGGGGATCTTGCGACGCATCTGTGCGGCACTCTCATGTTTGCAGGCTGTTTGTCTAGGCTAAAGCTATCTCGAAGTGAGTAATATGCACAACAGCGTGCGAAATCCTCGTTTGCACGGCCCGCCTCCCAGGCCTAGGATTAATGCTCATGTTCTCCATTGGGAGCGGCGCTTGCCGCGATGCTGTGAGCAACGGCGCCCAGCCACTCTCCCTAGTGTTTTCGAGGTTACCGCGATGGCCAAGGCAAGCTTCAACTGGATCGACCCGCTGCTGCTCGATCAGCAATTGACTGAAGAAGAACGCATGGTGCGCGACAGCGCCCAACAGTTCGCCGCCGACAAACTGGCCCCGCGCGTGCTGGAAGCCTTCCGCCACGAGCAGACCGACCCGGCGATCTTCCGCGAGATGGGCGACACCGGCCTGCTCGGTGCGACCATCCCGGAAGCCTACGGCGGCAGCGGCCTGAACTACGTGTGCTACGGGCTGATCGCCCGCGAGGTGGAACGGGTCGACTCCGGCTACCGCTCGATGATGAGCGTGCAGTCGTCCCTGGTGATGGTGCCGATCTTCGAGTTCGGCAACGAGGCGACCAAGCAGAAGTACCTGCCCAAGCTGGCCAGCGGTGAGTGGATCGGCTGCTTCGGCCTGACCGAGCCGAACCACGGCTCCGACCCGGGTTCGATGATCTGCCGGGCGAAGAAGGTCGACGGCGGTTATCGTCTGTCCGGCAGCAAGATGTGGATCACCAACTCGCCCATCGCCGATGTGTTCGTGGTCTGGGCCAAGGACGATGCCGGCGAGATCCGTGGCTTCGTCCTGGAGAAGGGTTGGCAGGGCCTGAGCGCCCCGGCGATCCACGGCAAGGTCGGCCTGCGCGCCTCGATCACCGGCGAAATCGTCATGGACAACGTGTTCTGCCCGGAAGAGAACGCCTTCCCCGACGTGCGCGGCCTCAAGGGTCCGTTCACCTGCCTCAACTCGGCCCGCTACGGCATCAGCTGGGGCGCCCTGGGCGCCGCCGAAGACTGCTGGCACACCGCGCGCCAGTACGTGCTGGACCGCCAGCAGTTCGGTCGGCCCCTGGCCGCCAACCAGCTGATCCAGAAGAAGCTGGCCGACATGCAGACCGAGATCACCCTGGCCCTGCAAGGTTGCCTGCGCCTCGGGCGGATGAAGGACGAAGGCACGGCCGCGGTGGAGATCACCTCGATCATGAAGCGCAACAGCTGCGGCAAGTCCCTGGAGATCGCCCGCCTGGCCCGCGACATGCTTGGCGGCAACGGCATCAGCGACGAGTTCGGCGTGGCCCGGCACCTGGTCAACCTGGAAGTGGTGAATACCTACGAGGGCACCCACGACGTCCACGCGCTGATCCTCGGTCGCGCGCAGACCGGCATCCAGGCGTTTTTCTAAGCGGTTCACGCCGTAGGCTGGGTAGAGGCGTTTTTTGCCGAAACCCAGCTGTCAGGCAATCCAGCTGGGTTTCGCTGCGCTCTACCCAGCCTACGCCCACTCTCTAGTGTGAGAATCCCATGTCCGGCGCCCTGTCCCATATCCGCGTACTCGATCTCTCCCGTGTGCTCGCCGGGCCCTGGGCCGGGCAGATTCTCGCCGACCTCGGCGCCGAGGTGGTCAAGGTCGAGCGCCCCGGCACGGGTGACGACACCCGCCACTGGGGCCCGCCGTTCCTGCAGAACCCGCAGGGCGAGAACACCACGGAGGCGGCCTACTACCTGGCCGCCAACCGCAACAAGCAGTCGCTGACCCTCGACTTCACCCAGGCCGAGGGGCAGCGCATCGTCCGCGAGCTGGCGGCGAAATCCGACATCCTCATCGAGAACTTCAAGGTCGGCGGCCTGGCCGCCTACGGCCTCGATTACGCCAGCTTGAAGGCGCTCAATCCGCGGCTGATCTATTGCTCGATCACCGGTTTCGGCCAGGATGGCCCCTATGCCAAACGCGCCGGCTACGACTTCATGATCCAGGGCCTCGGCGGGTTGATGAGCCTGACCGGACGCCCGGAAGGCGAGGCGGGCGCCGGGCCGGTCAAGGTCGGCGTCGCGCTGACCGATATCCTCACCGGGCTGTATTCCACCGCGGCGATGCTCGCCGCCCTGGCCAGCCGCGAGCAGACCGGCAAGGGACAGCACATCGACATGGCGCTGCTCGACGTGCAGGTCGCCTGCCTGGCCAACCAGGCGATGAATTACCTGACCACCGGCACGCCGCCACGGCGCCTGGGCAATGCCCATCCGAATATCGTGCCCTACCAGGACTTCCCCAGCGCCGACGGCGACTTCATCCTCACGGTCGGCAATGACGGCCAGTTCCGTAAATTTTGCGAGGTCGCCGGCCTTACGGCTTTGACCGACGACCCGCGTTTTGCCACCAATAAGGCGCGCGTCGCTCACCGCGCCGAGCTGATCCCGCTGATCCGCCAGGCCACGGTGTTCAAGACCACCAGTGAGTGGGTGACTGCCCTGGAAAAGGCCGGCGTGCCCTGCGGGCCGATCAACGACCTGCAGCAGATGTTCGCCGACCCGCAGGTGCTGGCGCGTGGTCTGCGTATCGATCTGCCGCACCCCCTGGCCGGCAGCGTGCCGCAGGTGGCCAGCCCGATTCGGCTGTCCGAAACCCCGGTGCAATACCGCAATGCGCCGCCCCTGCTCGGCGAACACACCGAGCAGGTATTGCGCCAGTGGCTGGGCATGAGCGCCGAGCAGATCGCCGCGCTGCGTCAGACCGGGGTGCTCTGAGCCGGGCGACTCAGCCAGGCTGGCCATCCACTCGTGGGCGCCAGAACAGCGCCGCGTAATGGCGCAGGAACAGGGCGAACGCCAGCATCCAGCATGCACTGGAAAGCCCTAGACCGCTGAGCGGCGCCCAGGGCACCAGCAGCACGCGCAGCAGCGCCGCCAGTTGCAGGCTGGCGAAGGCCCAGCTCATCGCCCGCGGTGCCTGCAGCGGGCGGCCGGTATGGCCGAGGCTGACCCGCGCGAGCATCGCCAGAATCACTCCTGCCACCGCGCCGACCGCCAGGGCGTGATGGCCCAGGCTGGCCTGATCTAGTAGTCCCAGGTGCCACAGCGCCAGGCCGAGCGTGGCCACCGGCAGCCAGGCATAGGCCGCGTGCAGCGACCAGAGCAACGGCACGCGACGGATGCCGGGGTCGAACCAGTGCAGCAGGCGCAGGCCGTGCAACAGCGTCAACGTCAGAAACAGCGGGGCCAGCCAGGGCTGGGGCTGCAGCTTGTGGCCCAGGGCGAACGACAGGGCGGCGCCCAGCGACAGCAGCATGACCAGCAGATCCAGGCGCGGCTGCGGCGCGCATGCGCTTATCCGGCCCACCCCGCGCTGGGTGAAGAAGGGAATCACCCGACCGCCGATGATGTTGACCAGTGCGCCTAGCAGCCACAGGCCGGCCAGTGCGCCGCGCCGCTGCAGGCTCTCGTCGCCCAGCGCCAGGCCATACAGCAACACGTACTCGCAGCCAGCCAATAGCAGCAGGACCAGCACCAGCGGGTAGTTGCGCCGTTGCCCGGCCGCCAGCAACTGGCGGCCCACGACCCAGGCCACCAGCGGCAGAAACGGCAGTTGCACGGCCAGCAACAGACCCAGCGGCGCGCCGACCAGCCAGACCAGGCGGGCGAGTAGCCAGAGCCCGAACAGCGCCGCCAGCGGCGCGCCGGACAGACCGGGGCGACCGGTCCAGTTCTGTACCGCAGTCAGCAGAAAGCCGGCGATGATCGCCACGCCGAAGCCGAACGGCATCTCGTGGCGGTGCCAGGCCAGGCTGCCACCCCGTGGTTGCCAGGCGGGCAGATAGCCGAGCAGGTGGGCGATCCAGATGCCGATGGCCAGCAGGGCGAAGGCGCCGCCGGCCAGGAAGAATGGGCGAAAGCCCAGGCGCCAGAACGGCGCTATAGACAATTCGCGAGTGCGATCACGCAGTAGCACAGCAGGGCGCTCCTGGTCTGTTCAGTTGCTGCTGCGCCGCCAGGCGCAGCACATAGCCGAGTTTCAGCAGGCTCGGCCCGAGGATGGTCAGCGCATGGGCGCCGACCAGCAGGCGCAGGCCGAGATAGGCGTCCAGGCCATAGGCGGCGAACAGGCCGATCAACAGCAACAGCAGACCCGCGACCAGCAGCCGATTGGCCAAGCGTAACGCCCGCACGGGGCAGGTGAAGAAATCGGACATGACCGCCTCCCGGGAATCCAGTGGCCTGTGCGGCCAGTTCGGTTAGTCAGTTTCGGCGTCTGCGTCCCCGGTATTGCATTGCCTCAGGGCCTCAGCCATCCGAACTCGAGTTAACCAACCAGCCGTACAGGTCACTCGCCCCTGTGGTTTAACTGTCTAGCGCACTGGCCGGGCCAAAGAACTCATAGTGACTCTGGCTTTCCGGTACGCCGAGTTCGCGCAGGTGCTTCTTCACCTGGGCCATGAAGGGCTTGGGGCCGAGGAAGTAAGCGTCCAGGTCACGCTCTTCGGGTAGCCATTCGGCCAGTTGCGCCTGGCTGAGAAAGCCCACGGCGTGCGACTGGTCGTCTGCGCGCGGTTCGCTGTAGCAATAGAAGTGCTGCACCTGCGGATGTGCCGCGGATTGCGCCTGCACCCAGTCGCGGAAGGCATGCACCCCGGCATGTCGCGCGCAGTGGATAAAGTGAATCGCCCGGCCGCTGTCACGCGCGGCCTCGAGCATGCTCACGGCCGGGGTGATGCCGACGCCGGCGCTGATCAGCACCAGCGGCTTGCTCGACGGCCGCAGGACGAAATCGCCGGCCGGCGGGAACAGCTCCAGGCGGTCGCCGACTTGCAGTTGATCGTGCAGGTAGTTGGACACCTTGCCGCCCGCCTCGCGCTTGACGCTGATGCGGTACTCGCGGCCATCGCCGAGCGCCGACAGCGAGTAGTTACGGCGTTCTTCCTCGCCGTCCAGGTGCAAACGCAGCCCGATGTACTGACCCGGATGAAACTCAAGCAGCGCGCCGCCGTCTTCCGGCTGCAGGTGCAGGGAGACGATTTCCTCGCTTTCCGCGACCTTGCCGGCCAGACGGAACCAGCGCGCGCCACGCCAGCCACCGGGCGCCTCGGCGTTGGCCGCGTAAGCGCTTTCTTCCGCGCCGATCAGGATGTCGGCCAGTTGGCCGTAAGCCGCGGCCCAGGCGTCGATCACCTCGTCGGTGGCGATCTCGGCACCCAGCACTTCGCGAATCGCCCGCAGCAGGCAGCTGCCGACTATCGGGTAGTGTTCGGGGAGGATCTGCAGCGACACGTGCTTGTTGACGATCTGTCCGACCAGCGGGCCGAGGGCTTCCAGCCGGTCTATATGCCGGGCGTACATCAGCACGGCGTTGGCCAGGGCGCGTTGTTGTTCGCCGCTGCTCTGGTGAGCCTGGTTGAACAGGGCGCGCACCTCTGGGTATTCGGCGAACATGATGCTGTAGAAATGCCGGGTCAGGGCTTCGCCGCCGGTTTCCAGCAGCGGTACAGTGGCTTTGATCAGGCTGCGGTGTTGGGCTGAGAGCATGTTTGCGTTCCTCTGCGAGTGGTCGATTCTGCTCGTGGTGGCCGCTGGCGCAATTCGGCTGCGGGCCAGCCACGTGTTAAGTTGATTGCTTCTGATCTATTACTTACAGAAAACATGCCAGTATTTTTATCTTTAAATTTCAATGGCTTATTTGTTGTGTAGTCTTTATGACAATAAGCGATAAAGAGTCTTTATGACTCCGAGTAGTCTTTATGACCGCTAGCCCCTTGCTCACCGCACTGATCCCGCTGGTCGCCGACCTGTCCCGCGAATTGCCCGAGGCCGAGCGCTATCGGCGCCTGTTGCTCGCCCTGCGCCAGTTGCTGCCCTGCGATGCGGTGGCGCTGCTCAAGCTCGAGGGCGAGGTGCTGGTGCCGTTGTCGGTCGAGGGGCTGAGCGCCGATACCCTCGGCCGGCGCTTCAGGGTCAGTGAACACCCACGGCTGCAGGCGCTGCTCGAGCGTCGCGGACCGACCCGCTTCGCCACCGACTGTGGCCTGCCCGACCCCTACGATGGCCTGGTCGAGGGGCATCGCGGCCATCTGGAGGTGCACGACTGCCTGGGTTGTCCGCTGTATCTACAGGACACGCTGTGGGGCCTGTTGACCCTGGATTCCCTCGATCCGGCGAGTTTCGGCAGCGTCGACCTGGACACCCTGGAGGCTTTCGCCAGCCTGGCCGCCGCCACCGTGATGGCCAACGAACGGATCAACCGGCTGCTGCGTCGGGTCGAGGACGAACATCAGCTGGCCGAGGTCTACAAGCAAGCCGCCGGCCAGCACCGCCCGCGCGAGCTGATCGGCCAGAGCCCCAGCCATAAGCACTTGCAGCAGGAGATCGCCCTGGTCGGCGACAGCGAGCTGAGCGTGCTGATCAGCGGCGAAACCGGGGTCGGCAAGGAGCTGGTGGCCGAGGCTCTGCATGCCGCTTCGCCGCGCGCCAAGCGCCCGTTGATCAGCCTCAACTGCGCCGCATTGCCGGACACCCTGGTCGAGAGTGAGTTGTTCGGTCATGTGCGCGGGGCGTTTTCCGGCGCGATCAACGAGCGCAGCGGCAAGTTCGAACTGGCCGACGGCGGCACATTGTTTCTCGATGAGGTCGGCGAACTGCCGCTGGCGGTACAGGCCAAACTGCTGCGGGTACTGCAGAGCGGGCAGTTGCAGCGGGTCGGCTCGGACCGCGAGCACCGCGTCGATGTGCGCGTGCTGGCGGCGAGCAACCGCGACCTGGCCGAAGAAGTGCGCGCGGGACGCTTTCGCGCCGACCTCTATCACCGCCTGAGCGTCTACCCGTTGCGGGTGCCGGCGCTGCGCGAACGCGGTCGCGATGTACTGCTGCTGGCCGGCTACTTCCTCGAGGAGAACCGTGCGCGCCTGGGGCTGCGCAGCCTGCGCCTGTCCGCCGATGCGCAGAAGGCGCTGCTGGCGCATGACTGGCCGGGCAACGTGCGCGAGCTGGAACACCTGATCGGCCGCGCGGCGCTCAAGGCCTTGTCGGCCTGTGCCGAGCGCCCGCGCATCCTCAGTATCGACAGCCAGAGCCTGGACCTGCCGAAGCATGTCGTCAGCCCGGCCAGTGCCGAGCCGGCGCCCCTGCAGGTGTCGGATGCGCTGGCCGGCATGCCCCTGCGCGACGCCCTGGATGCTTACCAGAAACAGCTGATCGGCGAAGTCCTGGCGCGCCACCAGCACAAGTGGGCCGACACCGCCCGCGAACTGGGCATCGACCGCGCCAACCTGAGCCGGCTGGCCAAGCGCCTGGGCCTGAAGTGAGGTTTCGCGCCGGGCGCCAAGGGGCAGAGTCGGTGAGCCTGGCAATGAGTGAAAGGCGAGGCGTCGCGCTAAACCACGCCGCCTCGCTGACGCTCTACTCGCTTAGCTAGTCGGCGCCCGGCGTATCGTCGCGCCCCAGCACGTCGCCCGCCCAGCTCAGCGCGGCGACCACGGTGGGAAAACCGATGGTGCTGGTCAGCGCGATCAGGCAGTGCTGGATCTGCTCCTCGGTCGCGCCGGCATCCAGGGCCCGCCTGACATGGCTGTGCACCGCGCCCTCCGAGCGAATCGCCGCCGCGGCGGCGAGCTGCACCAGTTGCACGGCCTGCTCGTCCAGCGGGCCGGCATTGCGCACAGTAGTGCCCAGTGCCTCAACGGCGTCAAAGTAATCCGGATGCTGCTGCTTGAAGCGTTGATAGGTGTCGAGTTTTCTCTTCCTGTCCATGCGGCTCTCCACGAGTTGGATGTGCAACGGGGGGTTTACCCTGTTCAGCGTAAACCCTCTTGGGCAGAAGAGCAGATGAGCTGAGCAGACGGTGGAGAGCGTTGCGGTTAGCGGGGTGACGGGGGGTGTCTCGTGGGGGCCGGAGTGCGGCAGAGACCAGGCTTGGGTCGGCTTCACCAAAACGCCTAAGCGTCGAGCTTGTCGACTGCACTGGCGCGGGGCGCACCAAAGCCAAAACCAAAAAAAGGCCCTAGGTTTTCACCTAAGGCCTTGTTTTATATGGCGCACCAGGCGGGATTCGAACCCACGACCACTGCCTTCGGAGGGCAGTACTCTATCCAGCTGAGCTACTGGTGCAGCGCGGCGCAATCATACCCACCTCTGCGCCGGGCGTCCATGCCGGCGCATTGTGCGCGATTCTGCACGAATGCTGTGGATATTCCCTGGATTGATCGGGAGATAGCAGCTGGCCCTATATTTCGTTCTTTTTTTCGAACATCCTATTGCCCTTTCCCCCCGACGACCCTAGGATTCGTTTGAGATTTCAAACGCTCTTGAGGAAGTCGTTCGGAACTCTGTACGACCTGGATCGCTCGAATTCTGCAGGGCCGCCAAATGCCTGAGCGCGAGGCGGTGTGTTCGCCGCACCAGCGTTCTATGGGCACAGGCCCATGACCCCAACTACAACCGTCCGGCGCCTGGGTGTCGGGATTAAGGAGACTGCCATGCAATTGAAAGACACCCAGCTGTTCCGTCAGCAAGCCTACATCGACGGCACCTGGCTGGACGCCGACAGCGGCCAGACCCTCAAGGTCAACAACCCGGCCACCGGCGAAATTATCGGCACTGTGCCGAAGATGGGCGCCGCCGAAACCCGCCGCGCCATCGAGGCCGCCGATAAGGCTCTGCCCGCCTGGCGTGCGCTGACCGCCAAGGAGCGTGCAACCAAGCTGCGCCGCTGGTTCGAATTGTTGATGGAGAACCAGGACGACCTCGGCCGCCTGATGACCCTGGAGCAGGGCAAGCCGCTGGCCGAGTCCAAGGGCGAGATCGCCTACGCCGCCTCCTTTATCGAGTGGTTCGCCGAAGAAGCCAAGCGCATCTATGGCGACGTGATTCCCGGTCACCAGGCGGATAAGCGCCTGATCGTGATCAAGCAGCCGATCGGCGTGACCGCGGCGATTACCCCGTGGAACTTCCCGGCGGCGATGATCACCCGTAAAGCCGGCCCGGCCCTGGCCGCCGGTTGCACCATGGTGATCAAGCCTGCGTCGCAGACGCCATTCTCGGCGCTGGCGCTGGTCGAGTTGGCACACCGTGCCGGTATCCCCAAGGGTGTGCTCAGCGTGGTCACCGGCAGCGCCGGCGACATCGGCGGCGAGCTGACCAGCAACCCGATCGTGCGCAAGCTGTCGTTCACCGGCTCGACCGAGATCGGTCGCCAGTTGATGGCCGAGTGCGCCAAGGACATCAAGAAAGTGTCCCTGGAGCTGGGCGGCAACGCGCCGTTCATCGTGTTCGACGACGCCGACCTGGATGCGGCAGTCGAGGGCGCGCTGGCCTCCAAGTACCGCAACGCCGGGCAGACCTGCGTCTGCGCCAATCGCCTGTACGTACAGGACGGTGTGTACGACGCCTTCGCCGAGAAGCTGAAAACCGCGGTGGCCAAGCTGAAGATCGGCAACGGCCTGGACGACGGTGTCACCACCGGTCCGCTGATCGACGAGAAGGCGGTGGCCAAGGTGCAAGAACACATCGCCGATGCGGTGAGCAAGGGTGCCAAGCTGCTCAGCGGCGGCAAACCGCACAGCCTGGGTGGCAGCTTCTTCGAACCGACTATCCTGATCGACGTGCCGAATAACGCCGCGGTGGCCAAGGAAGAGACCTTCGGTCCGTTGGCGCCGCTGTTCCGCTTCAAGGACGAAGCCGAAGTGATCGCCATGTCCAACGACACCGAGTTTGGCCTGGCGTCCTACTTCTATGCCCGCGACCTGGGCCGGGTGTTCCGCGTGGCCGAGGCCCTGGAGTACGGCATCGTCGGCATCAACACCGGGATCATCTCCACCGAGGTGGCGCCGTTCGGCGGTATCAAGGCCTCGGGCCTGGGCCGTGAGGGCTCCAAGTACGGCATCGAGGATTACCTGGAGATCAAGTACCTCTGCCTGGGCATCTAATCGCTGCAGCGCGCGTTCGTGCGGCGTTGGCGGGACTCGGCAAACTGCTCATTGGCATCAGCCAACGGCGCTTTTCGAGTCCAGTCGCTTTATTTGACTTGCGCACGGTACGCGTTCAGGCGCTCAGGCTCGCGGCCCAACGCCAGCCCGTGACAATGCAACACAGGTGACACCGCAACAAAGAACCCTGAGCAGTCGGCAGGGCCGAGGCAGTCGATCATCGTATGCTGCCCGCGCCTTTCCCCGGCTGTGTTAATCCTTGAACTGCGCCGACCGATGAGCGGCGAATGAGGAGCTTTTTATGAGCAAGACCAACGAATCCCTGATGCAACGCCGCACCGCCGCCGTACCGCGCGGTGTGGGGCAGATCCACCCGATCTTCGCCGACCACGCGGAAAACGCCACGGTCACCGACGTCGAAGGCCGTGAGTTCATCGACTTCGCCGGCGGCATCGCGGTGCTCAACACCGGTCACCTGCACCCGAAGATCATCGCCGCGGTGCAGCAGCAGCTGACCAAATTGACCCACACCTGCTTCCAGGTGCTGGCCTACGAGCCCTATGTGGACGTCTGCGAAAAAGTCGCGGCCAAGGTACCGGGCGACTTCGCCAAGAAAACCCTGCTGGTCACCACCGGCTCGGAAGCCGTGGAGAACGCGGTGAAGATCGCCCGCGCCGCCACCGGCCGCGCCGGAGTGATCGCCTTCACCGGCGGTTACCACGGTCGCACCATGATGACCCTGAGCCTGACCGGCAAGGTCGCGCCCTATTCGGCTGGCATGGGCCTGATGCCCGGTGGCGTGTTCCGTGCCCAGTTCCCTTGCGCGCTGCATGGGGTCAGCAGCGACGACGCCATGGCCAGCATCGAACGGATCTTCAAGAACGACGCCGAACCGCGCGACATCGCCGCGATCATCATCGAGCCGGTGCAGGGCGAAGGCGGCTTCTACGTCGCGCCGAAGGACTTCATGCAGCGCCTGCGCGCGCTGTGCGACCAGCACGGCATCCTGCTGATCGCCGACGAAGTGCAGACCGGCGCCGGGCGCACCGGCACCTTCTTCGCCATGGAGCAGATGGGCGTGGCCGCCGACCTGACCACCTTCGCCAAGTCGATCGCCGGCGGCTTCCCGCTGGCCGGAGTGTGCGGCAAGGCCGAATACATGGATGCGATCGCTCCGGGTGGCCTCGGCGGCACCTACGCCGGCAGCCCGGTTGCCTGCGCCGCAGCCCTGGCGGTGATGGAGGTGTTCGAGGAAGAGCAGCTGCTGGAGCGCTGCAAGGCGGTCGGTGAGCGTCTGGTCACGGGCCTCAAGGCCATCCAGAGCAAACACAAGGCGATCGGCGACGTGCGCGCCCTGGGCGCGATGATCGCAGTCGAGCTGTTCGAAGGCGGCGACCTGCACAAGCCCAACGCGGCACTGGTCGGCCAGGTCGTCGCCAAGGCGCGCGACAAGGGCCTGATCCTGCTGTCCTGCGGTACCTACGGCAACGTGCTGCGTGTGCTGGTGCCGATCACCGCCGAAGACGCATTGTTGGACAAGGGCCTGGCGATCATCGCCGAGTGCTTCGACGAACTCGCCTGAGGCTCACCAGGCCAGGCGTTGCTTGGACCCGCTTCGGCGGGTCTTTTTTTACCCGGAATTTGCCTTGGCAGCGCGTGTGGGTTAATGGCGCCCAAACGGGTGGGTGAAGTTACTGCGGAATTTGTGCGCCGCGTAACCCACCAAGCGGTGATCGGCCTGACCCACCTGGTGGGTTATGGCGCAACTGATTAGGTATCAGCAGATAGCCCGTGATCATGCGCCTAACCTGCCCTACGCCTGGCGCAGCAATCCCAAGAGAATATCCAGCGCCGGGTCGATGTCCTGTGCTTCGATGGCGCCGAAACCGAACAGCAACCCCGGCATGCCTGGGCCTTCGGCGTAGAAGGGCGCGAGATCGAGCAGCAGCACCCCGCGCTCGGCCAGTTGCGCGCACAGCCGGGTGCAGTCCAGCGGTTGGCGCAGGCGTGCGGCCAGGTGGATGCCGGCCACCGCCGGCAAGGCCTCCAGCCAGGGCGCCAGATCGCCCGCGAGTCGGCTCAGCAGGCGCTGACGCCGCTGGGCGTATTCGCGTTGCAGACGCCGCGTGTGTTTGGCGAATTCGCCGTTGCCGATGAAGTGCGCCAGCGCCATCTGCTGCAGGCTCTCACTGTGCTGGTCGGCGAGTTGTTTGGCCGCCGTGAGTTCGCCGCGCAGGGCGGCTGGCATCAACAGGTAGCCGAGGCGCAACTCGGGGAACAGGGTCTTGGAGAAGGTGCCGATATAGGCGACGCGGCCTTCGCGATCGAGTCCCTGCAGGGACTCCAGCGGACGCCCGTCGAAGCGGTATTCGCCATCGTAGTCGTCTTCGATGATCAGCGCCTGGCGGCTGCGCGCCCACTCCAGCAGCGCCAGACGGCGCGGCAGGCTCATCGCTTGGCCCAGCGGGAACTGGTGCGAGGGCGTCACGTAGACCAGCTTGGCCTGCTCCGGCAGGCAGTCCACGCGCAGCCCCTCGCGATCCACCGGTACGCCGAGTACGCGGGCGCCGGCCGCCTCGAAGGCCATGCGCGCGGGCGGGTAGCCGGGCTCCTCGACCACGGCCAGATCGCCCGGCGTCAGCATCACCCGAGCCAGCAGGTCGATGGCCTGCTGCGCGCCCTGGCTGACCAGGATGTCCTGCCAGTCGCAACGCACCGCCCGGTTGATCGCCAGGTAGCGCGAGATCGCCAGACGCAGCTCCGGGTAGCCGAGCGCCTCGGCATAGAAGGCCGGACTGCGCGCCTGCAAGCGCAGGGCGCGCTGCAGGCAGGTGCGCCAGGCGTCGAAGGGGAAGCGGCGTTTATCGGTGGTGCCGCCGGCGAAGCTGTAGCGCGCCGGCAGTTGCGCCGGCATGCGCCAGTTGGCGGCGATCGTTTGCCAGCGCGGGTTGGCTTGCAGGGCGGCGGTTGGCGTGGGCGGGCGCTCGACCGGCGCCAGGTTGCTGCTGACATAGGTGCCGCTGCCGACCTTGCCCTGCAGGAAACCCTCGGCGGCCAGCCGCTCGTAGGCTTCGCCGACGGTCTTGCGCGACACCGCCAGGCGTTCGGCGACAAAGCGCATCGGCGGCAGGCGGTCGCCGGCGGCCAGACGGCCCTCGAGAATGGCCGCGCGCAGCTGTCGATAGAGCTGACCAGCGAGATCCTGGCGGCCATCGAGGGCGAGGTGCAGTTCCACTGAATTGGTTACCTGGAAAATCTAAAAATTGGCTATTCGCCGGAGCCAAAGGGCGACTTAGAGTAGCGCCATGGTTCGCGCTGGGCGAGCCCTGAGAGAGAGAGGAATCGACCATGAGCGCCCGTCTCAACTGGTACAAGCTGTCCCCGGATGCCTACAAGGCGATGATCGGTCTGGAGCAGGCCCTGGAGAAGTCCGGCCTGGAACTGTCCCTGCTGGAATTGCTGCGCCTGCGCGCCTCGCAGCTCAACGGCTGCGCCTATTGCGTGAACATGCATAGCAACGATGCGCGCCAGGCCGGCGAGACCGAGCAACGCCTGCAGTGCGTGAGCGTGTGGCGCGAGACCGGCTTCTTCACCCCGCGCGAGCGCGCCGCCCTGGCCTGGACCGAGAGCCTGACGCTGTTGGCCACGCAGGGTGCGCCGCAGACGCAGTTCGAGGCGCTGCGCGAGCACTTTACCGACAAGGAGGTGGTCGACCTGACCCTGGCCATCGGCACCATCAATGCCTGGAACCGCTTCGGGGTCGGATTCGCCTTGCAGCCGGAGTAAGGAGAACCTCATGCCTAGGGTCTGTTGCTGTTTCATTCGCTCGCAATGAAACGGCAACAGACCCTAGCGTTTCGCCAGTAGGGTGCGGGCGAAAATCAGGGTGCCGAGGCCCCAGGCGGCATTCAGTAGAAAACCGATCAGAAAACGCCCCGGCAGCAGTGCCGTGTCGAAGCCCAGGCCCTTGAGCGGGAACACCACCAGCAGCGCCACGGCGGTCAGGGCGATGCCGCCGAACAGCAGGCCCTTGAGCCAGGGTTGTGGCTGGTCCGCCTGCCAGCGCAGCAGGCTGAGCATCAGCACGCCCCATACGCCGCCCCAGAACGAGGCGGAGAGCCACGCCGGCACGCCCAGCGGGGCACTGGCGCTGAGGCTGAAGGGGGCGAACGGCACCACCCCATAGGCATGCAGCAGGCCCAGCACGGGCTGGTGGAAGAACGGCACGGCGAGAAAACCGGCAATGAAGAACAGGCTCAGGCGCAGCATCGGCAGTCTCCAGGGACCGAGAGGTGTTAGCCGATTCTGCCTTAACTGCCTAAGATGGCGATAAGCAATTGCCCGAGCTGTCGATCAGGCCCAGCTGTAACAAAAACACCTGGGCGTTCTCTACAGTCTGTATTCGCCAAGGAAAGTACCGTGCACGCCATGCTCCCCCTGCTCGATCAGCTCGCCTTTCCGGCCATCCGTCGGGGTGTGTTGGAAGCTTTGCAGATCAACCTGACGTACCGCTGCAACCAGCGTTGCCTGCACTGCCATGTGAACGCCGGGCCGACCCGCAGCGAGGCGATGACCGATGACAGCCTGGCGCTGCTGCATCAGGTGATCGACGCTCATCCGGTGCAGACCCTGGACCTGACCGGTGGCGCGCCGGAGATGCACCCGCGCTTTCGCGAGATAGTCGTGCATGCCCGCCGCGAAGGCCTGCGGGTGATCGACCGCTGCAACCTGACCATCCTCAGTGAGCCCGGTTACGAGGACCTGGCCGAGTTTCTCGCCGAGCAGGGCGTGGAAGTCACCGCCTCCTTGCCCTGTTATTCGCGCGATAACGTCGACAAGCAGCGCGGCGAGGGCGTGTTCGACGCCAGTATCCGGGGCCTGCAGCGGCTCAATGCGCTGGGCTACGGCCAGGCGGACAGCGGCTTGATCCTCAACCTGGTGTACAACCCGCAAGGCGCTAGCCTGCCGCCGCCGCAGCAGCAGCTCGAAGCCGATTACAAAAGCCATCTGGCGGAAGACTTCGGCATCCACTTCAATCACCTGCTGACCATCACCAACCAGCCCATCGCGCGTTTCGGCAGCACCCTGGTCAGCAAGGGCCAGTTCAATGCCTACATGCAACTGCTGCGCGACAGCTACCGCGCGGAAAACCTCCCTGGGGTGATGTGCCGCAGCCTGGTCAGCGTCGACTGGCAAGGCTACCTGTATGACTGCGACTTCAACCAGATGCTCGACCTGCCGCTGGAGTTGCCGACGCAGCTGATCGGTCGCCAGCGTGCCCATCTGCGCGACCTGCTCGGCGCCACGCTGGAGGGCACCCCGATAGTCACCCGCGACCATTGCTTCGCCTGCACCGCCGGGCAAGGCTCCAGCTGTGGTGGCGCGCTCAACTCATAGGATGTTGCCAGGCTGCCAAGGCTTTGTGCGCGTTGCCGCCATCGCCGGGCGGCGTGGCTAACGTCGGTTCGTCGAGCTGGTGCTGGCGACACTGGTCAACGTTTCGATCAAGGAAAGAGCTATGCAACCCAACAGCGTTCTTGGGCTGTTCTTCTGGGGTTTTCTGCTGCTGTACGGCGTGTTGATGCTGCTGCTGTCGCCGCGGGCGGTGACTGTCGGTGGTTTCTTCAACGGCGAAGACAGCCAGGGCCGTAGTGTGGCGCCCTGGCTGCTGACCTCGAGCATCTTCATCAGCTGGATCTTCGCCAAGTCGGTGACCAACGCCGCCAACCTGGGGGCCAGCTATGGCCTGGTCGGCGGCCTGGCCTACGCCACCTACTGGCTGTCGATTCCCCTGGCCGGCCTGGTCATCTATCGCCTGCGCCGCCGTTATGCCGCCACCAGCCTGGTCAGCTTCCTCAGCAGTCACTACGGGCGCGGCGCAGCGCTGGCGTTTTCCGTGGCGATCCTGATTCGCCTGTTCAACGAGGTGTGGAGCAACACCGCGGTGGTCGGCGGTTATTACGGCGACTCCGGCAGCGGCGAGTTTATCGGCGCGGCGCTGCTGTTCACCGCCGTGACCCTGGCCTACAGCCTCAAGGGCGGGCTGCGCAGTTCGATTCTCACCGACGCGGCGCAGGCGGCGATCTTCATCGTGGCCCTGGTCTGGGTGCTCGGCCTGGTGCTGCCGCAGCATTCGGCGCAGGAGCTGGCCAGCACCAGTCACTGGGCGCTGGATGCCGGGGTCGACCTGCTGCTGGTCGCCGGCCTGCAGATCTTCAGTTATGGCTTCCACGACCCGGTGCTGACCGACCGCGGCTTTATCAGCGAAGAACGGACCATGCGCCGTTCCTTCCTGATCGCCGGGGTGCTGGGTTTCTGCGCCATCCTGGCCTTCAGCCTGATCGGCGTGCATGCCCAGCTCAGCGGTTTGGCAGCCTCGGACAACGTGCCGGCGGCGCTGGCCAAATCGCTGGGCGTGGCGGCGTTGCTGGTGATGACCGTGGTGATGGTCTCGGCGGCCGGCTCGACCCTCGACTCGACCTTCTCCAGCCTGGCCAAACTGGCCGGCCGCGAACTGCCGCTGCTGGCCGGGCGCAACCTGGGGCAGAAGGCCATCGGCGTCGGCATGGCGGTGATGGTGCTGTTCGCCCTGCTCGGCAACCTGCCGATGCTGGCCGGCACCGACATCCTCAAGGCCACCACCATCAGCGGCACCATGGTCATCGGCCTGGCGCCGGTGTTCATCCTGCATGGCCTGGTGCGGCCGACCCGGCTGGGCTTTCACCTGAGTTTCTGGTGCGGTATCGCCCTCGGCCTGGGTCTGACCCTTGGCTGGATTCCGCAGAGCTGGGCCATAGGCACGGGCAAATACGCCTTGTTGCTGGGGACCAACCTGTACGGTCTGCTGCTGTGCAGTCTCGGCTACCTGCTGCCGGGCGGGTTATGGGGGCGGCGATGAACCTGCGCCCCGGCCGTGACTGCCCGCTGGATTACCGCCTGGCGGCGGATGCCTTCGCCGGCCCGGCCTTGTTCGACTGCGACAGCCTGTACGTGGTCGGCGGCCTGTACGGCAACCGTCAGGCGCTGGTGGCCCTGGAGCGCCTGTTGGCCGGCGAGCCGGGTGCGCGCGCGGTATTCAACGGCGATGCCCACTGGTTCGACCGCGATCCCGCGTTGTTCAGCCTGATCGAGCAGCAGCTGCGACGGCACCTGGCGTTGCGCGGCAATGTCGAGACCGAACTGGGACGCGAACAGGACAGCGGTGCCGGCTGTGGCTGCGCCTACCCCGAAACGGTCGGCGAGCAGACCGTGGACTGGTCCAACGCCATTCACCAAGCCTTGAGCGACACGCTACAGACCATTCCCGGCCTGGCCGGGGAGCTGGCGCGCCGTCCCGCCTGCGCGGTGGTCTCGGTGGCGGGGCAGCGGGTGGCGATCAGTCACGGCGACGAGCGTTCGTTGGCCGGCTGGCAGTGCGCGCGCGAGGCGCTACAGGACGCCGGTCGACGTGCGCAATTAAACGCCTGGCTGGCCGAGCAACGGATCGCCGTGCTGGCCACCAGTCACACCTGCGTGCCGGCGGCGTTGCAGCTGCCCGCCGGCGTGCTGATCAACAATGGCGCCGCGGGCATGCCGGTGTTTGCCGGCGCCCGCCATGGCCTGCTCAGCCGCATTGCCCGAACGCCGCATCCCCTGGCGCTGTATCGTGCGGCATACGCCGGCTTGTTCGTCGAAGCCTTGCCCCTGGTCTACGATCATGCGGCCTTCCTCACCGAGTTCGATCGGCAGTGGCCGCCGCACAGTCCCGCCGCCCGCGCCTATCGTTCGCGGTTGCTGGATGGCCCTGCCGATCTGCCGAATAGTGCATTGCTGGGCGGATTCCAGCTGTGCCAACCCACTTCCGCACAGGATGTCTGCTCCTCATGAACCCTCGTAAACTCGCCGTCCTGGGGCTGATCCTCGCGCTGATCGCGAGCTTCTTCATCTTCGACCTCGGTCAGTACCTCAGCCTCGAAGCCCTCAAGGCCCAGCAGGCAGCGCTGAATGCCCAGGTCGCGGCCAGTCCCTGGCAGGCGGCGGGACTGTTCTTCCTCGCCTATGTCGCGGTCACCGGCCTGTCGCTGCCCGGCGCGGCCTTGATGACCCTGCTGGCGGGGGCGCTGTTCGGTTTGCTCGAGGGCTTGGTGCTGGTGTCTTTCGCCTCCACCCTGGGCGCTAGCCTGGCCATGCTCAGCAGCCGCTTCCTGTTGCGCGACTGGGTGCAGGGCAGCTTCGGCAAGCGCCTGGCCGGCATCGATGCGGGCATCGAACGCGAAGGCGCCTTCTACCTGTTCGCCTTGCGCCTGGTGCCGGTGTTCCCGTTCTTCCTGATCAACCTGGCCATGGGCCTGACCAGGCTGCCGCTGCGCACCTTCTGGTGGGTCAGCCAGCTGGGCATGTTGCCGGGCACCCTGGTGTATGTGAACGCGGGCCGCGAGCTGGGCCAGCTGGACTCCCTCGGCGGCATCCTCTCGCCCGGCCTGCTGGGCGCCTTCGTGCTGCTCGGGTTGTTCCCGCTGATCGCGCGCAAGCTGCTCGACCTGCTCAAGGCGCGCCGGGTGTATGCCGGCTGGTCCCGGCCGAAAACCTTCGACCGCAATCTGCTGGTGATCGGCGCTGGCGCCGGCGGTCTGGTCAGCGCCTATATCGCCGCGGCGGTAAAGGCCAAGGTCAGCCTGATCGAGAAGCACAAGATGGGCGGCGACTGCCTGAACACCGGCTGCGTGCCGTCCAAGGCGCTGCTGCGTTCGGCCAAGCTGGCTCATGAGCTGAGCAAAGGCGAAGCCCTGGGCTTTCGCGACGTCGGCGGCCGGGTGGATTTCCCCGCAGTGATGCAGCGAATCCAGCGGGTGATTGGCGATATCGAACCGCACGATTCGGTCGAGCGTTACACCGGGCTGGGCGTCGAGGTGATTCAGGGCGAAGCGACCATCACCTCGCCCTGGACCGTCGAAGTCAACGGCCAGACCCTGAGCAGTCGCAGCCTGATCATCGCCGCCGGGGCGCGGCCGCTGGTGCCGAACATCCCCGGCCTGGATCAGGTGCAGGCCTACACCTCGGACAGCATCTGGGGCCTGCGCGAGCAGCCACGTTGGCTGCTGGTGCTGGGCGGCGGGCCGATCGGCTGCGAGCTGGCTCAGGCCTTCCAGCGCCTCGGCAGCCAGGTGATTCAGGTGGAGCTGGCCGAGCGCCTGCTGCCACGCGAGGACAGTGACGCCAGCGAACTGCTGCTCAGCAGCCTGCAGGCCGACGGCGTCGATGTGCGGCTGCAGCACAAGGCCGAGCGTTTCGAGTTGGTCAACGGCGAACAGCGCATGGTCGCCCGCCGCCTGGACACCGGCGAGGAGGTGACCATCGCCTTCGATTGCCTGCTGCTGGCCCTCGGTCGCACGGCCAATGTCAGCGGTTACGGCGTCGAGGCCCTGGAGCTGAGCCTGCGCGGCAACGGCACCCTGGAAACCGACGAGTACCTGGCCACCCGCTTTCCCAACATCTACGCGGTGGGCGACGTCACCGGGCCCTATCAGTTCACCCACGTCGCCGCGCATCAGGCCTGGTATGCGGCGGTCAACGCACTGTTTCGCGGCTTCAAGCGCTTCAAGGTGGACTACCGGGTGATCCCCTACTGCACCTTCACCGCCCCGGAAGTGGCGCGGGTCGGCCTCTCCGAGGGCGAGGCCAGCGCGCAACAGGTGGCCTATGAGGTGACCCGCTATGGCATCGACGACCTCGACCGGGCGATCGCCGACGAGGCGGCCGAAGGCTACGTCAAGGTGCTCACCGAGCCGGGCAAGGACCGCATCCTCGGGGTGTGCATAGTCGGCGAACACGCCGGCGAACTGCTCGCCGAGTACGTGCTGGCGATGAAGCACGGCCTCGGCCTGAACAAGATCCTCGGCACCATCCACAGCTACCCGACCATGGCCGAGGCCAACAAGTACGCGGCCGGCGAATGGAAGCGCGCGCATGCCCCGCAAGGCCTGCTGCGCTGGGTCGAACGCTTCCACGCATGGCGGAGAAATTGATGCGCCGCCTACTGATAGCCTTGCTGCTGTCGACGCCGCTGGCCCAGGCTGGACAAACGGCACCAGACAACCAGCTGACGCCCTGGACGGCCGGGCCGCCAGGCGCCGAGTGGTCGACGCCGTGGCGGCTGGCGGACATCCCCAAGCTCAAGGCGCCGGCCCGCAGCCTGGTCGAGCAGGACGGTCGCCAGGTGCTGCGCATCGAGGCCGACTCCGCCGCTGGCGGCCTGCTGCATCCGCTGGATCTACCGGGTGATCGCGCCTGGCAGCTGAGCTGGCAGTGGCGCAGCGAGCGGCATCTGGACAAGGCGCGCTTCGCCACCCGCGAAGGCGACGACTATGCCGCGCGGGTCTATGTGCTGCTGGACTATCCGCTGGACACGCTGGCCTTCCTGACCCGGCAGAAGCTGCGTCTGGCGCGCACCTTCTACGACCCCAGTTTGCCGGCGGCGACCCTCAGCTACGTCTGGGACAACCGCGTGGCGCCCGGCACCCATGCGCGTAGCGCCTACACCGAGCAGGTCGAAATGCTCGCCCTGCGCGGCCCGGAGGCGCCGCTCGGGCAGTGGCTGACGGAGACCCGCGACCTGCGCGCCGACGCCATCGCCGCCTTCGGCAGCGCGCCGCAACGGATTCTCGGGGTGGTGTTCGCCGCCGACAGCGACAACACCGGCGAGCGCGTCGAGAGTTATTTCGCCGCGCCGCAGTTGCACGTCCAGTCGCCTTAGCAACGGTTACCCGCAGTTTGAACAATCGCCTAGCTGCCTGCCCGGCTCGATCATCCGCCGGGCTGTTAGCTGCCCAGGCGCATCAGGTTCTCGCGGTGACCGACCATTAGCTGCTCGAACACCGTGGTTCAGGCGGTCTGGGTCTGCGCCGCCGGTTGCTCCTGGGTAACCCGGGTCCAGCGGTTGGCCCGGGCGAAGGTGCCGAAGTCGTTGAAGCGCACGCCCATCTCGCGCATCACCCGGTGGGCGAAGGGCACGCTGAGCTGGCGGATGTAGAAGGGCTCCTTGACCACGAAGTGGTGGATCGCGTGGCTGCTGCCGAAGTTGCAGCAGAATGCCTGCAGTGGCCACAGCCACCAGGGGTTGAGCACCTGAGTCTGCTGGATCACGTTGCCCGGCTCGACGTCGCCGTAGTAGTGCATGTTGGAGCTGACGAAGTGCAGGCAGAAGGTGCGCAGCACGTTGGGGCCGACCAGCACCACCACGGCACTATCGACGATGTGCATGGCTGACAGGGTGCTTGCCGACCAGGCGATAGGCGCGCCGAGCAGGTGGCTCAGGGCATCGAGCGCATGGAAGCCGAGAAACACATACCAGGTACCCCAGTTGAGCAGCGCCAGCGGTGCGTAGACGCGCAGGGTGCGCCGCAGGATGGCGCGCTTGTGCGCCCAGGTCGGCGCCCGCCACGTGCGGATCAGCGCAGCCATGAGGTTGTCGCCGACCATCAGCAGGCGGGCGATGCCCCAGGGTTCGCCGTTGGTGATGGCGCGCTCCTCCAGGTCCTGCTCGCTGCCGGAGACCTTGTGGTGGTTGAGGTGCAGGTGGCGGCGGATCCATGGGTTGATGGTGCTCGGCCGCGCCAGCCAGACCAGCGCCAGCATCAGGTTGTGCGGCAGCCGGCGCTTGCGGAAGTACATCGAGTGGATCAGGTCGTGCTCCAGTTCGTGGGTCAGCGAGGCGAAGAAGGCATTGAGCAGCAGGCAGGCCCACCAGGCCAGATGGCCGCCGAGATACAGCGCCGCCGAGCCGAGCATGCCGGCCAGGGCGAAGGCCAGGATGCCGGCACCGAGGGCGTCCTGATGGCGCAGGAGGGGAAAGCGCTGGCGCAGCTCGACGCCGTGGGCCAGCACCGTCTCGCGAATATGCGCGGATCGCTGTTGAGCATTCATCTGGGCAACACTTGCGGGGGAAAGGGCCATGCCTACATCCTCTGGTTGAACATGCTGCTACTGTGCCGCGAGGAGCGGCCAGCCGCCTGACCCTGAACGCCAACCTGTTGACCGGACACGCCAACCTGCATGACTGCCGAACCCACCACCCTGGCCAGTTGGACCCGCGCCCTGCGCAAGCAGCTCGATGCCCTGGGCCTGGACAGCGCCGCGCTGTGCCACGAGGCCGGACTCGAGCCGGGCGTGCTCGACGACCCCAATGCGCGCTGCCCGCTGTCGGCCACCACCCGCTTGTGGCAACTGGCGGTGGCGGCCAGCGGTGACCCGGCGCTGGGCCTGCAGACCTCGCAGTTCGTCAGCCCGACCACCTTTCATGCCCTCGGCTACGCGCTGGTCGCCAGCAGCAGCTTGCGCGAGATGTTCGAGCGCATCGTGCGCTATCACCGGGTGGTCAGCGACGTCCTCGAACTGGAATTGCGCGAGGCCGGCGACTGCTTCGAATTCTGTTTTCGCGTGCCACCCGGCAGCCCAGCGCCGGCGCCCGAGGCGCTGGATGCCTTCGCCGCGATCTACGTGCGCAGCTGCCGCAATCGCCTGGGTCGCGATTTCGCCCCGCTGGCGGTCCACCTGCAGCGTCCGGCGCCGGCCGATCCGCAGCCCTGGCACGCGGTGTTCCGCGCGCCGCTGCACTTCGCCGCGGCGGAGAACCTGCTGCGCTTTTCGCGTGCGGCCCTGGAGCAGCGCCTGGATGATGGCAATCCGGAGCTGGCCGAGCACAACGAGGCGGTGCTCAAGCGCAACCTCGCCCAGCTGCAGAGTGCCAGTTGGACGCAGAAGGTACGGGCCTGCCTGCAGGCGCAGCTGCCGGATGGCGAGCCCTCGGCCGAACGCCTCGCGCAGACCCTGCACCTGAGCCTGCGCAGCCTGCAGCGCCATCTGGCCGACGAGGGCGCGAGCTACGAGAGCCTGCTCGCCGAGACCCGCCAGCACCTGGCGCTGCAGCACATGCGCGACCCGCGCTGTTCGATCAGTGAGATCGCCTACCTGCTCGGCTTTGCCGACACCAGCAGCTTCAGCCGCGCCTTCAAGCGCTGGACCGGGCAGGCGCCGAGCCAATACCGCGAGGGACTGAAACCGGCATGAGCCACTACGATCTAATCCTGCTCGGCGCCGGCCACGCGCACCTCGGGGTGTTGCGCCGCTGGGCGCTGGTCGACAGGCCGCCGGGGCGCATCGCGCTGCTCAGTGCCGGACATGACGCCTGGTACTCGGGGATGTTGCCGGGGCTGCTGGCCGAACGTTTCAGCGCCGACGACTGCCGGATCGAACTGCAGCCGTTGTGCCGGGCGGCCAAGGTCGAGCTGATCGTCGGCCAGGCAACGGGGCTGGTGGCGGCGCAGCGCCAGGTGCACCTGGCCGATGGCTCTGTGCTGGACGCCAGCTGGCTGTCGCTGAACCTCGGTGCTCAGGTCGCCCAGCCGTTGCAGCAGGGCGCGGGTATGCAGCTGTTGGCGGTCAAACCCTTCGCCGAGTTTCTCGCCGGCTGGCACACCTGGCAGGCCGCGCCGCAGCCGTTGGCGATTCTCGGCGGCGGCGCGGCCGGGGTCGAGCTGGCGCTGGCGCTGGCCGACCAGGTGCCGCAGTTGGCGCTGTTCTGTGCCGGCGAACTGCTCGCCGGGCACAATGCGGGTCTGCACCTGCGTGCGCTCGGTCATCTGCGCCAGCGCCGGGTGCAGGTGCGCGAAAATTGCCCGATCGAGCGAATCGACGACGATTGCCTGATCAGCGGTGAGGTGCCGGTCTGGCGTGGCCAGCGCCTGCTCCTGGCCAGTGGTGCGCAGGCCTTGCCGTGGCTGGCGCAGAGCGGCCTGAGCTGCGATCAGGGCGGCTTCGTGCAGATCGGCGCGACCCTGCAGAGCCTGTCCCATCCCCAGCTATTTGCCGTTGGCGACTGCGCCAGCCTGCCGGGTGCGCGCAAG
Source organism: Pseudomonas sp. SJZ079 (assembly GCF_007993865.1). GTDB lineage: Bacteria > Pseudomonadota > Gammaproteobacteria > Pseudomonadales > Pseudomonadaceae > Aquipseudomonas. The sequence goes on from NZ_VIUH01000016.1 coordinate 63,584, forward strand.
AGCGGGGTGTACTCGGTGCGTCAGGCGCCCGTGTTGGCGGCCAACCTCAGTGCCGTGCTGCGTGGCCTGCCGCTGCGCGCCTATCGTCCACAACGGCAGAGCCTGGCGCTGCTCGCCACCGGTGATGGCGGCGCCTTGCTCGGCTGGCGCGGTTGGAGTGCCGGCGGGCAGCTCTATGGGCGCTGGAAGGACTATCTGGATCGTGGCTTTATCCAGCGGCACCGCCTGTCCGGCTAGGTTCGGTTGAGCCAAGGCTGTGCGACCAAAGTGTGATGGTCGAGTGCCGCTGGACGTGCTCGAATCGAGCCCTGCGCCACCGTCAGCCGGCAGACCTTGCTCGCCAGTCTGGCCCGGCCTGCTCCAGCTGCGCCGATGGGGCGTGACCAGCGTCCGCGGCATCGCCCGAATAACAAGAATGAGGACTGCCATGAGTACTGCCGTTATCCGCCAGCCGCAGGCCTGCCTGTTGCACGCACTCGGCTTGGGCGCACTGCTGCTGGCCTACTCACTGCTGCAACTGTCGCCCTATGTGGCCATGCCGGCCTTGTTGCTGCTGGCACTGTGGCCTTGGCTGGGGCCCTGGCAGCGGCGCCAGGAGGACAGCTCGGCGCCAAGCGCCGCCGCGCAATTCGCCCAACTCAGCCAGAGCCTGTCCCAGCACACCTGTCATAACGCCCTGTCCGCCGCCCAGGTAGCACATGCCGTGCAGCAACTGGCGGACAAGCTGCAGTCGCAGTTGAGTGCGATCGAGCAGATCAGCCAGGGCGCCGACGCCATCACCCATACCGAGCAGGACAGCGCGCAACGGGCCGAGCAGACCCTGACGGCCGCGCAGCGCGTACGTCAGAGCAGTGCCACGGGCCAGCAGGAGTTGCAGCTGGCGATCGGCCGGATGCAGCAGCTCAGCGCGCAGACCGCCGCCAGTCGCGAGTTGATCGATGGCCTGAGCAGCCGCACCGAGCAGATCGAACAGGTCACCCAGGTGATCCAGTCCATTGCCAGCCAGACCAACCTGCTGGCGCTCAATGCCGCCATCGAAGCGGCGCGCGCCGGCGAGCAGGGCCGTGGTTTTGCGGTGGTCGCCGACGAGGTGCGCAACCTCGCCGCGCGCACCGCCAGCGCCACCGAGGAAGTCGGTCAGATGGTCAGCGACATTCGCCAGCAGAGTGCGGCGGTGGTCAGCCATATTCAGCAGCAGGCCAATGAGCTGGATCACGCCGCCGGGCAGATCGAGCAAACCGGCGAACAGCTGCAAGGGATTGCCGGCTGGGCGGTGGATGTGGAGAGCCAGGTGGCGCAGATCAGTGCCGGCACGGCGAACAACCATGAGCGCCTGGCCAGCCTGCTGGTCGCCGTGGAGCAGTTGCGCAGCGACGTGCGCGCCAGTGAGGGCCAGACCCGCCAGCTGGGCGGCGCCGCCGAACACCTGGTCGGCCAGGCGGAAACGGTCAGCGAACAGCTCGCCGGCGTCGGCTTAGACGACTACCACCAGCGCATCTACGATCTGGCGCGCGAGGGCGCGGCGGCGATCGGCGCGCAGTTCGAGGCGGATATCCAGGCCGGGCGGGTCAGCCTTTCCGACCTGTTCGACCGTCAGTACCAAGCGATTGCCAACAGCTTTCCGGCTAAGTACAGGACGCGTTTCGACCGCTATGCCGACCAGGTCCTGCCGGGCATTCAGGAACCGTTGCTGAGTCGCCACCCTGGCCTGGTGTTCGCCATCGCCAGCACGCCCGAAGGCTACGTGCCGACCCACAACCAGGCGTTCAATCATCCGCCCAGCGGCGACCGGGCGCGGGACACCGCGAAGAGCCGCAGCAAGCGCCTGTTCAACGACCGCACCGGTATTCGCTGTGGCAGCCATCAGCAACCGCTGCTGCTGCAGACCTACACGCGCGACACCGGAGAACTGATGCACGACCTCTCGGTGCCGATCCAGGTGCAGGGGCGGCATTGGGGTGGTCTGCGCCTGGGCTACAAGCCCGAGCCGACGAGAGAGCGTCCAAGCTGCGCCGCCGGCTAATGTTTAGCCTGTGCGTAACTGAACATGTAAAGAATCGGATTTAAAGCGTGCGGGCTGCTGTGCGAGCCTCTTCGCCCATGAGTTCGTCCGCGCATTGTCCCATCCCGCCTGTGTTTTTCCCGTCGTTACGGGAGCGCACCGATTTCGGCGCCGCTCGAAGCAATCCCCTCCTGCCTGCAATCCTGGCCTTCTGGGCGCTCTGGCATTGTCGCCATGCGCGCCCGCCGGATGTGGCTCTCGTCGCTATCTGAACGCCTCGGCTGCACCCGCCCGCAGCCGTTCCGATACCTGTGATCCCGCCGCCGTGTCTGCCTTTTGGCACGTGCATCGACGGCTGGACAGTGCGCCTTCCGGCGCTAACGAGAGTCCCATGCCATTCGCCTCCGTGCAGCACGCCCAGGATTTCCTGGCGCAGAACCCCGATATCGAACTGTTCGAATTGTTCATCCTCGACGCCAACGGCGTGCCGCGCGGCAAGCTGTTGCACCGCGAGGAGCTGCTGGCCGTGTACCAGAGCGGCCGGCCGCTGCCCAGCACCATCCTCGGCCTGAGCATCAACGGCGATGACGTCGAAGATTCCGGCCTGGTCTGGGACGTCGGCGACATCGACTGCCGCGCCTACCCGCTGGCCGGCAGCCTGGTGCGCATGCCCTGGCGGCAGATTGCCACTGCCGCGCTGCAGGTCAGCATGCACCCGAGCGAGGGCATGCCGGCCACGGTCGCCGATCCGCGGCATCTGCTGAACCGGGTGATCGAGGGGCTCAAGGCCGAGGGTTATCACCCGGTGATGGCTTGCGAGCTGGAGTTTTATCTGCTCGATCAGCGCCGCGATGCCGAGGGTCGGCCGCAGCCGGCGCTGGATGCCGACGGCGGTCGTCCGCGCAGCACCCAGGTGTACGGGTTGCGCGAACTGGAACAGATCGAGCCGTTCCTCGCCGACCTGTATGCCGCCTGCAAGCTGCAAGGTATCCCGGCGCGTACGGCGATTTCCGAATACGCCCCGGGCCAGGTGGAGATCACCCTGGAACATGGCGACGCACTCGCGGCCATGGACCAGGCCGTGCGTTACAAGCGCCTGGTCAAGGGCGTTGCGCACAAGCACGGGATGCAGGCCTGCTTCATGGCCAAGCCCTACGACCACCTAGCCGGCACGGGCATGCACATGCACGTCAGCCTGGCCGATGAGCAGGGCCGCAACCTGTTCGCCGGCGAGCCGGATGACCTCGGCGGGCCGGCCGGCACCCTGCTCAAGCAGGCGGTGGGCGGCATGCTCGCCAGCCTGCTCGACTCGTTGCTGCTGTTCTGCCCCAACGCCAACTCCTACCGGCGCTTTCAGGCCAACAGCTACGCGCCACTGGCACCCACCTGGGGTATCGACAACCGCACCGTCAGCCTGCGCGTACCCGGTGGTCCGGCGGCCAGCCGGCACATCGAACACCGCATCTGCGGCGCCGACGCCAATCCCTACTTGGCCGCCGCGGCGATCCTCGCCGGCATCCACCGTGGCATTCGCGAGGACATCGACCCCGGCGCGCCGGTCGAGGGTAACGGTTATGCCCAGGCCAAGACGCTGTTGCCGACCGACTGGTTGACCTCGCTGCAAGCGCTGGAGCGCTCCGAATGGGCGCGCGAGGCTCTGGGCGAGGCGTTCCTCAAGGTCTATCTGGCGGTCAAACGCGCCGAGTACCGCCAATTCATGGCCGAGGTGGGCGAGCAGGACTGGCGCTGGTACCTGACCCAAGCCTGAGTGCTACTGCGCTTGGCCATACGGCGTTGAAGTCAGGCTCGGGCTTGTCATGTACCGCTCGTACACTCCGCGCCCTCACCTGACTTCGCCTTGTCTGGCCTGCGCTCGCGACGCACTCAGCGTTCTATTTCAATTCGGTAGCCCGGATGCAATCCGGGACGCAAACACATAGATCGAGCGCCGCGGTTCAGGCCGCGGTGCATAAATCGAGGACTTCTCCATGACCGCCGCTCTCAATGCCGTTATCCCCGCAGCCGAGCGCTGCCCGTCCTATTACAGCGCCAGCCTCAACCAGGAAACCGACTACCCGACCCTGCAGGGCCAGGTCAGTGTCGATGTGGTGATCATCGGTGGTGGCTTCACCGGCGTGGCCAGCGCCGTGGAACTGGCCGAGCGTGGCCTCAAGGTGGCCATCGTCGAGAGCCACAAGATCGGCTGGGGTGCCACCGGGCGCAATGGCGGCCAGGTCACCGGCAGCCTCTCGGGCGACGGCGCCATGCGCAAGCAGATGCGCAACCGGCTTGGCGCCGAGGTCGACGACTTCATCTGGCAGCTGCGCTGGCGCGGCCAGCAGATCATCCAGCAGCGAGTGGCCAAGTACGGGATCCACTGCGACCTCAAGCACGGTCATCTGCACGCCGCCTACAAGCCCAGCCACATGCCGGGTCTGCAGGCCGACTACGAGGAGGCCGTGCGCCGCGGCATGGCCGACGAGGTCAGCCTGCTCGACCGCGACGGCGTGCGCGCGCACCTGGACAGCGAGCTCTACTGCGGCGCGATCAAGAACAGCCGCAACCTGCACCTGCACCCGCTGAACCTGTGCATCGGCGAGGCCAAGGCGGCCGAGAGCCTCGGCGCGCTGATCTTCGAGCATTCCGAGGTGCTGCAGATCGTCCACGGCGCCAACCCCGCGGTGATCACCGCCCAGGGCCGGATCGACGCCAAACAGGTGCTGCTGGCCGGCGACGTCTACCACAAGCTGGAGCCGCAGAAGCTCAAGGGCATGATCTTCCCGGCCATGGGCGGCATCGTCACCACCGCGCCGCTGGGCGAGCTGGCCAAGCAGATCAACCCGCAGGACCTGGCCGTCTACGACTGCCGCTTCGTCCTCGACTACTACCGCCTGACCGCCGATGGCCGCCTGTTGTTCGGCGGCGGCTGCAACTACTCGGGGCGCGACTCGCGGGACATCGCCGCCGAGTTGCGCCCGGCCATCGAGCGCACCTTCCCGGCGCTCAAGGGCGTGCCGATCGACTTCCAGTGGAGTTGCGCCATGGGCATCGTGGTCAACCGCATCCCCCAGCTCGGCAAACTGTCGGACAACGTCTGGTACTGCCAGGGCTACTCCGGTCACGGCATCGCCACCAGCCACATCATGGGCGAGGTGATGGCCAACGCCCTGACCGGCAGCCTGGAGAAGTTCGACACCTTTGCCGCCTGCTCGCACATCAAGGTGCCGCTGGGCGACGTGCTGGGCAACCCGATGCTGGCGGTGGGCATGTGGTACTACCAGCTGCTGGAGAAGCTGCGCTGAGGGTATAGGATTGCTGGGTTTCGCTGCGCTCTACGCCAGCCTACGGCTCACTTGTGGCCTGGCGCAGGCGTAGCACATCGAGGATTTCGATTTCGCCGTAGCTCAGGCGCAGGATGCCTTGGGCTTCCAGCTCCTTGAGGATCTGGTTGGTGGTCTGCCGGGAGAGCGCCAGCATCAAGGCCAGCTGTTCCTGCGCCAGGTGAATGACCGGGCGCGGGCCGCTGGCCTCGCCGTAGTTGTCGGCCATCAACAACAGGCGCCGCGCCAGGCGCGGCGCGGCCGGCAGCAGGCTGATCTCCTCCAGGGCGATAAAGGTCAGGCGCAGTTTCTGGCTCATCAACAGGGCGAAGTCGCGCCAGTACTGCGGTTGCTGGTCGAGCAGGGCGAGCAGCCGGGCCTGGGGCAGCAGTAGTAGGGTGCTGGCTTCTGCGGCGAAGGCATCGTGCGTGCGCGGCAGACCATCGAACAGGGATATTTCGCCGAACCAGTAGGGCGGCTCGACCAGGGTCAGCAGCGCTTCCTTACCGCTTTGGTTGACCGCGCCAACGCGCATGGCGCCCGCCACCACGGCGTACAGGCCGCTGGGTTGATCGCCGCGGCGGAACAGTCGCTGCCCTGCGGGCAACTGCTGCACCTGGGCGATCTCCAGCAGGGCTTCCTGCAAGCGCGCGGGCAGGGCACTGAACCAGTGGCCTTCGAGCAAGCGGGCACGGTAGGCGCGGGGATCGTGCATGCACTTCTCCTGGGTTTGTCGGCTAGCTGACAGAGCGCCGTAGCGAGTCGGGGCCACTATCGTCGGACCTGTCATACGCGAGGGCAACCCCGATGAAAACCCTGGTCGAGCACCTGGCCCAATATGCCGCCTATCACCGCGACCGGCGCAATATCGCCAGTCACTTTATCGGCGTGCCGCTGATCGTACTGGCGGTGGCGGTGTTGCTCTCGCGTCCGGCGGTCGAGGTGTTGGGCCTGTGGCTCTCGCCGGCGACCTTGAGTGCCTTGGCCGTCGGCGCATTCTACCTGCGCCTGGACCTGCGCTTCGGCCTGTTGATGGCGGCGCTGCTGGGGCTCTGCCTGTGGGGCGCTCAGGCGTTGGCCGGGCAAGCGACCCTGGTCTGGCTGAGCAGTGGTCTGGCGCTGTTCGTGGTCGGTTGGCTGATCCAGTTCATCGGCCATTACTACGAGGGGCGCAAGCCGGCGTTCGTCGACGATGTCACGGGCCTGTTGATCGGCCCGCTGTTCGTCGCGGCGGAAGCGGCGTTCCTCCTCGGCCTGCGCCGGGAGGTGGAGGATGAAGTGGTGCGACGCGCGGGACCGACCCACGTCCGGGCGAAGCAGCAGGCGGTTCGATAACTCGACCGCCGGGCTCACGGGCGGGCCCTCGCGCGGTTAGACTAGGCGCCCGTCTGGCTTGGACGGGTGTTGGAGGCATCGCTGGCTTGAGCACTTTTCAGGCAACCGAAGCGGGTAACTGCTCCACGTGACTTACTCTATTTGAAAGAGTCGGGGCGCAAGAAATCTGCACTGCCCAGGCTTTCGCCACCGACTGGTTTCCAGCCCGGCCAATGGTTACCTGACCAGAACGATAAGAAAGTTGGACTGCCCCATGCTGCCGCGACTGCTCGCCTGGCTGATTGCCACTGTTTTCTGCTGCGCTCAAATGGCCCTGGCTGAGGAGGAGTCGGTTGTGCAGCAGGCGCCGATTCGCATCGGCTACATCGAGTTCCCGCCCTATTCCTCTACCGATTCGCAGGGTCAGGCGGTCGGTGAACTGATCGACTTGATCAGATTGCTGGCGCAGCGGGCCGGCTATCGAGCGAACTTCATCGAGTACCCGAGTTTTCGCCTGTTCAAGGCGATGGAGGCCGGGCAGATCGAGATGGCCCCTTCGTTGCTCAATCACCCGGTGATGCAGCGCTACACCCTGCTCAGTCGGTATCTGATCGTGCAGGTCAAGCTCAACCTGTATTACCAGGAGAAGCTTTCGCCGTGGTCGCTGAGTGATCTGCACGACAGCCGCCTGCTGCAGATCCAGGGGCTGGTCTATCCCGGTTCGCCGTTGACATCCTTGGTCAAGGACCCGGCCTGGGGGATAGCGCGGTCCACGGCGCCGAACCATCTGGCAGCGGTGCAGATGATGCATTTGCAGCGGGCCGAATACCTGCTGGACTACCAGGACCCGGCGGAGGCTGCCTTTAGCGAGTCCGGCTTGCCGCCGCTGCCCCATACCACGCTGCTGCAGGAGGATTTCACCTTCGCCTACAGCAAGCGCTCGCCGCGTGCCCGACAATTGCGCGATGACCTGGACCGTACGCTGGAGCACCTGCTGCAGCGCGGCGATATACCGCAGCGCTTTACCGGTATCGTGCCCTACAAGGCCGGGGACATCAGCCAGTCGCCGTGATCGAGTGACAGGCGCCCGGTAGCCGTGCGGGGGGTTGGCTTGTGGCTTGTGTCGGTTGGGCTAGTCAGCGGCCGCCCGCCAGCGCTGCCCTCATGCTCCGCCAGCTTGCGGGATACGCCGAGGTCGGAGCCTGCCAGTACTCATCGCGGCAGGTATCGACTGCTGTAGACACCTCGACATGGGCCAGTCGAGCGGCCACCGCACGGGTTGACCCAGCGCGGGTTTGGCTGCGCTGAGGGCATGGCGCGCCCTGGCCGGTTCGGCGCCAGGTATTGGCCCTAGCGGGGCATTTTCCCAAGCGCTCAGTGCATCGCCATCCACTGGTTGCTCATGGCACGGCTGTGGCGATCCACGGTGATCGGCGCGAAGGACCGGCCGGAGATGCTTTGCAGGGTGTTGCTCTTGCTGTTCATGTCGCTCAGTGCTGCCTTGAGGTATTCCCAGCGCGTTTTCATCTTGCCGATGGCCGGTTCGCTTTTGCTGTCCAGCGCCGCCAGTTCCTGGTCGATCGAGGGGACCAGCAGGCGTTCGTCCTGGCCGAGGTAGGTTTCCGGCTGCTCGCGGGCGATTTCAAAGGTGCCGATATAAGAGCGGCTGAGGTATTGCACGGCGAGGTATTCGACCTTGGCCGGCAGCTCGCTGCCGGCCTCGTGCGGCAGTTGGCGCGCGGCGTGGAGAAAATCGCGCAACGCCTTGCTCAGGTCTTGCGGGTAACCCCAGGGCACATCGTCTTCATTGGGGCCAAAGGAAACACCGCGACGCAGTTGCGTAACAAGCTCGAGGTGGCTGCTGCGCAGTGTATCGCTAGACTGCGGCAGGCTCTGGATCGCGGCTGCCAGCAGCTGGATATCGGTTTCCAGACGCTCTTTATGGCTCTTTTGCAGGCCCTCGCCGCGCAATAGCAGCAGGCTGCTGGTGGCGCGGCTGGCGAACACCTGCACCTGTTCCTGCGGACTTACCGCTTCGGCGAAGGCTATCGGCGAGAGGCCTGCCAGCAGCCCGATCGTCCAGATAAAAATATTACGGAACAATAGCTTACAGCGCATTCCGGGGTGCTCCTTATTGTTTTTGTGAGCAGTGCGGATAACCGTTGGCGCTTGTAAACGCCGTGCATAGCCTACTGCGTCGGCGCCTGTGTGGAATTACTCGAAAGAGTGATTTCGTCGGAAATCTGCTCAGCGTGAGGGTCGGCCAGGCGCCGCTGGAGAGGCTGAACCAGCCACGCAGGCCACTAGGCCTAGCGCCAGACGCTGGCCAGCCAGGGCTGTCGCTCGCGCGGCAGCCCTGGCTGGTCGGTAGTAGTGTTCCAGTTCAACGAAGCCGGTTGCGCCGAGCTGCGCGCGCCAGCTGGTGAGGTCGTGGTAGGCGCCGTAGCGTTCGCCGTGCCAGCCCTCCTGGTTATCGCCGCGCGGATTGGAGTACCGCGGGGGCAGGGCGGCGATACTGTCCAGGTGCGGCTGATCGAGTTGTATGGCAGGGGCTCGGGCGCCGAACTACGGTAGTGGCTGAGTTCGACTCAAGCCTAGGCGCTGCCGGCCAGTGCTGACTGGCGCCTTTATTAGCGTTGCCCGCGCCGAACGGGGGGCTCGGCGCGGGCAACCCGGCGGCTGTACGCTCAGGCCGCCCTTTGCTCTTCGGCGCGATTGGCCAGGTGACGGCTCATGGGACTTGTCGGGCGGACCGTCAGCCGTTCGTGACACAACGCCGTGGCCAGGGCCTTCTGCCCGGCGCGGAAGGCGGCTTCGATCAGGCTCAGGTCGAGCAGGTCGCGCTGTGCATGGCTACCGCCGAACCGTTGGGCGATAGTGCGCACAGGCCGTAGCAGGCGCAGGGTTTCGGCATAGTTGCCTGCGCCGAAGGCGAGGATAGCCTGGCTCACCGGGTGGCCGACCTCCGCGGTGAAGCGGGCATTGTCCGCGACGCCGCGCATCGCCTGTTGCTGGCTCTCCAGCAGCCTGCTGGCGGCCTCGGCCCGACCCGCGCCGACGAAGGCGAGCATCGCGTGGACGTCGTTGAAGGCGTAGTGGCCAGCCAGACACAAGGGCTCCCAGCGTTCGGCGACGCTTTGCCAGCGTGCGCCGACATCCACGCCTTGCAGATGCAGGCGCCAGAGCAGCGCCGATGCGTCGACCAGGTCCAGCACCACAGTGGAGCCCGCACCATCGATCGGCCCGTCGAACAGCGCCAGCACCTCGTCGATCTCGCCGAGTTCCAGGTGGTAGAGCGCCAGGTGCCACCAGTTATGTGTCTGAAAGAAGCTGTCCCCCGCCCAGGCCTGCGGGCTGGCGCGCATCCAGGCGATGCCCTCGCGTTGGCGACACTGCATCTCCAGCACATGGGCCACCGCATGCTGCGCCCAGCCATCGCGCGGCTCCAGTTCCACCGCGAGGCGCCCGGCAGTTTCGGCGGCCGCATAGTCGCCGGTTTCTTCCAGGCCGAAGGCATGCATGCCGAGCACCGCGTGATAAGCGGGCATGTCCGGGTGCCAGGCCGGCCGCGCGCGGGCGATGCGGTCACGGAGCATGCGCGAGTGTCCGGTGAAGAAATCCACCTGATGCCCGGCCTGCAGGACCAGGATATCGCGGGGCTGCTCGATGGACAGGTCTTCCAGGTACTGTCCGGCGCGGTGCCAATGGCCCTCGAGTAGCTGTCCCACCACTGCGATGTGGCCGTGTTCCTGGGCGTTGGCCGGCAAGCGTGCGGCCCTGGCATAGCAGGCTCGGGCGACCGCCAGGCCATCGGGCTCGGTGCCGAGCAGGTACAGATAGGCCTTGAGCACATGGGCCATGACGAAGTCGGGGCTGATCGCCAGGGCCGCATCGACGGCGGCCACCGGGTCGCCGACATAGCATTGGAACTGGCGCAGGGCGGCTTCGTAGCGCGTCAGGCTGCTGGCGTCGGCTCCGGAAAGCGGCAGGTCCAGCGTGTCTCTTATTGTCATGGGGGTCTCCTTAGCTAGCACGAAGGTACAGGCGCTGCAGGCTGCGCGGCGTCGGACGGGGACGCCGCGAGTGCCTGCCAGTGCTAAGGTAGGCAGGTGAGTGCTCGGCGACTATGTCCGCGCCGCCGGCACTTTTGACCGGGCCGCCGCCCTCGATGCGAGACGAAGTCCCATGGACGCCCTTGCCGACGTGCTCGCCACCGTTCGCCTGTCCGCGGTGGTCTTCCTCCACGCCGAGTTCACCGCCCCTTGGTGCATCGTCGCCAAGGTGGGGCCGGAGGACTGTCGGCCGCTCGGCGTCCTGCCCGCCCATATCATCGCCTATCACTATGTGATCGATGGCCAGCTATATTTGGAGCTCGCCGACGAGCCGCCGCTGCTGCTGACGGCGGGAGACATGGTGTTGTTGCCGCGCAACGACGAGCATCGTCTGGCCAGCTCCCCGAAGCTGCGCCCGGTGACGGTGGATGCCCTGATTCAGGTGGCCGACAGCCCCGGCCTGGCGCAGCTGCACTACGGCGGCGGGGGTGCGGCCACGCACATCATCTGCGGTTTTCTCGGCTGCGCGGTGGCCGACAATCCGCTGCTGGCGACGCTGCCCGCGGTGTTGCCGCTCGGGGTCAGCGACGGCCTGGCCGGAAGCTGGGTCGAGCAGTCGTTTCGCTTGGCGGCTGCGGAGTTCGCCGCCGATAGCCTCGGCTCCGTCACGCTGCTGAACAAACTGGCCGAACTGTTGTTTGTCGAGGCGGTCAGGCGCTACCTGGCGACCCTGCCGAGGGCGCAGACCGGTTGGCTGGCCGGGCTGCGCGATCCCTTCGTCGGCAAGAGCCTGGCCTTGCTGCACAGCCGCCTGGCTGCGCCCTGGACCACCGAGGCGCTGTCGCGCGAGGTGGGCCTGTCGCGTTCGGCGTTCGCCGAGCGTTTCAGTAAGCTGATCGGTCAGCCGCCTATGACTTATCTGGCGCACTGGCGCCTGCAGCTGGCCGCCGCCCGTCTGCGTGATGGGGGCGCCTCCCTGGCGCAGATCGCCTATGCCATAGGCTATGAATCGGAGGCCGCGTTCAATCGCGCGTTCAAGCGCGAATTCGGCCTGCCGCCGGCCACCTGGCGCAAGCAATACGCGGGCGTCCAGGCGCCGCCGGCCTAGCGCCGGCGCCAGACGCTGGCCAGCCAGGGCTGTTGCGCGCGCGGCAGCCCGGCTGGTCGGTAGTAGTGTTCCAGTTCGACGAAGCCCGTGGCGCCGAGCTGCGCGCGCCAGCTGGCAAGGTCGTGGTAGGCGCCGTAGCGTTCGCCGTGCCAGCCTTCCTGGTTCTCCCCGCGTGGGTTGGAGCTGAACAGCACACCGCCGGGCTTGAGGCTGGTATGCAGTTGGCGCAGCACCTGGGGTAGCTCCTGGCTGGGCACATGGAACAGCACGGCATTGGCGAAGATGCCGTCGAAGCGTGCGGCCGGTAGATCGAGTTCGAGGAAGTTCTGCAGCCAGACCTCGCAGCCGCTGTCGGCGCGGGCCATCTCGGCGAAGCGCGGGCAGCCGTCCAGACCGATGGCGTTGTGGCCCAAGGCGCGGAAGGTCTTCAGGTCGCGGCCGGGGCCGCAGCCGAAATCGAGAATCTGGTAGGGCGGCTGGCCCTGGATATGCCGCAGCAAGGCGGCGATGTTCTGGCTGACATCGTGATCGCGGGTGCCCTCGCGAAAGTCCTCGGCGCACTGATTGTAGTGCTGCAGGGTCAGGGCGGCGATGCTGTCCAGTTCGTGCGGTTGCAATTTCATGGCGGGGCTCGTGGGCTGAACCTGTGGCTCTGATACCTGAGACTTATACCTAAGTCGTCCAGGGGGCGAAATAATCGGCTAACTCGATGCGCCGCGCAGGCTTTTTATGCCTGCCCCCCAAGGGGTTCATCGGCGCAGGTTATAGTGCGCCGGACCCACATTGAATGGATGCGTTTTCGATGCCTGCGCCGCATGTCGAGCACGATGCCCCAAAAGCCGTGAGCCTGTTCGAGGCCTTCCTGTTCTGGTTGAAACTCGGGCTGATCAGCTTCGGCGGTCCGGCCGGACAGATCGCCATCATGCATCAGGAACTGGTGGAGAAGCGCCGCTGGTTGTCCGAACGGCGCTTCTTGCATGCGTTGAATTACTGCATGTTGCTGCCGGGGCCGGAGGCGCAGCAGTTGGCCACTTACATCGGCTGGCTGATGCACCGTAGCTGGGGTGGGGTGATGGCCGGGGTGTTGTTCGTGTTGCCGTCGCTGTTCCTGTTGATCGGCCTGTCCTGGGTGTATATCGCCTTTGGCGAGGTGCCGCTGGTGGCGGGAATCTTCTATGGGATCAAACCGGCGGTGACCGCCATCGTGGTCCAGGCCGCCCATCGCATCGGTTCGCGGGCGCTGAAGAATAATTGGCTGTGGGGCATCGCAGGGGCCGCTTTCGTGGCGATCTTCGCCCTCAACCTGCCCTTTCCGCTGATCGTGCTGGCCGCCGGGCTGCTCGGTTACCTGGGAGGGCGTCTGCTGCCGGAGGCGTTCAGCGTCGGTGGCGGGCATGCGGCGACGGATAAATCCTTCGGCCCGGCGCTGATCGACGACCATACGCCGACGCCCGCGCATGCCCGCTTTCGCGCGTCACGCCTGCTGCGGCTGGCGCTGGTCGGCGCACTGCTGTGGCTGCTGCCGATGGGGCTGTTGGTCGGCCTGTACGGCTGGGACGGCACCCTGACGCAGATGGCCTGGTTCTTCACCAAGGCTGCGCTGCTGACCTTCGGCGGCGCCTATGCGGTGTTGCCCTATGTCTATCAGGGGGCGATCGGTCACTACGCCTGGCTGACTCCGACGCAGATGATCGATGGCCTGGCCTTGGGCGAAACCACGCCGGGTCCGTTGATCATGGTGGTGGCCTTCGTCGCCTTCGTCGGCGCCTATGTGCAGCAGCTGTTCGGCCCGGAGCAGCGGTTCATTGCCGGCGCGCTGGCGGCGACCCTGGTCACCTGGTTCACCTTCCTGCCGTCGTTCCTGTTCATCCTCGCGGGTGGGCCGCTGGTGGAGTCGACCCACAACGAACTGAGATTTACTGCGCCGCTGACCGGTATCACCGCCGCGGTGGTCGGAGTGGTGCTCAACCTGGCGCTGTTCTTCGGTTATCACGTGCTCTGGCCAGAGGGCTTCGCCGGTCGTTTCGACTGGCCATCGGCCTTGATCGCCCTGGGCGCGGCGGTGGCGCTGCTGCGCTTCAAGCGCGGGGTGATCGAGGTGATCGGCGCCTGCGCCGGGGTGGGGCTGCTGGCTCATCTGTTCCTGCTCTGAACGGCGGCGCTGAAGGTCGCCAGGCGCGCGCACCTGCCAGCGGCGCGCCCGGTTGCGAGTGGCAGCCGCTGCCGGGTCGAACGTACTTGGGCCTGCGTTTTAATCGGCCTGGCAGACCCGGTCGCGCCCCGCCTCTTTCGCGGCATACAGCGCCCGGTCTGCGCGTTCCAGCAGTTCGCTGGCGCTGATCTCGGCGTCGGTGCAGGAAATACCGGCGCTGAGGGTGACCGCGAACTCCGTGCCCTCGACGATGAAACGCAGATCGGCGAAGCGTTGGCGGATCTCATCGATTATCCGCAGGGCTTGATCGGGTGGGCACTCGGGCAGTACCGCGAGGAATTCCTCACCGCCATAGCGGCCCAGGCTGTCGACTCGACGCAGGCGTTGGCGCAGCAGGTTGGCCAGGGCACGGATAACGTTGTCACCGGCGGGGTGGCCGTAACTGTCGTTGACCTTCTTGAAGTGATCGATATCCAGCATCACCACGCTGGCTTGGCTACCGCCGCGCAGCGCCCGCTCCAACTCGATGGCCACCTGCTCCTTGATGTCGGCGTGTTTCAGCAGTCCGGTCAGGCTGTCGCGCGACAGGGCATTGCTCAGCAGGCGGGCGCGCTGGGCGCGGGCGAATACTGCGGCGACCAGGGCATTGTCGGAAATCGGTTTGGTGACGAAGTCGTCTCCGGCCTTGAGCAGCGCACTCATCTGTCGGGTGATATCGGTTTCCGCCGACAGGTAGATGATCGGCACCCGCAGCCATTCGTCGTTGAGACGGATGATCTGCGCCAGTTCGGGGCCGGTGCAGCCCGGCATGTTGACATCGAGCAGGACCACCTCGGGGTTGAAGGTGCGCATGTGGCTGAAGATGTCGGCCGGGTCGTTGAGTGCTTCCACCAGCATGTTGGCGCCGCGCAATACCAGGCTGTAGCGGCTGGCCAGCTCGCGGTCATCGTCGACTATCAGCACCCGGTAAGGTTCGCCATATTGCTGGGCGAAGCAGCGTTCCAGACGGTTCTCCAACTGGGGAATATCCACCGGTTTGCTGAAAAAGCCCATGGCGCCAGCACGCACGGCTTGGAGCTGGGTGGCGAAGTCGTCCTGGGTGGTGATTACCAGCAGCGGCAAGGGTTCGTCCAGGCGCTGCTGCAGGGCAGCGGCGTAGTTCAGGCCGGTTTGCGCCTCGTCGGGCAGGTTGACGTCGATCACCAGGGCATCCGGGAGCTGCTGTTGCAGCGCGGCGTCGAGGTCGGCGATACGGGTGAAATGCTCGGCCTGATAACCGAAGTTGCTCAGCGTCAGGCGCATGTTCTCGCCGATAGCCGGCTCGTCTTCGAGGATGTAGATGCGGTGGGTCGCCGAGTTCGACTTGCTGGTTTTCGGCGTGGCGTGTGGATTCTCCTGCGCCAGCTCGATATGGAATTGCTGTTGGCTGAGCTGGTGTAGGCCGGCGATCAAGTCGTGCAGGCCTTGCTGTTCTTGCTGCAGGGCGTCCAGCCAGCGGATGGCCTGCTGCTCGAGCTCACGGGCGCCTTGGCCGAGGCTGACGAAACCGAAGGTGCCGGCGGCACCGGCCAGTTTGTGCAACTGATCGCGCAGGCTGAGCAGGTGTTGGCGCTGGCTATTCTGATCGTCGGCTTGCTGCAGCTGTTGCGCCTTGTTGGCCAGCTCGGGCAGCTCCTGGGCCAGGCGCTCGGCAAACTGTTCACCGAGCAGTTGCAGGTGACGTTGCAGGTCGTTACTGGGCTCAACCATGGGCCTGCCTCCAGATTTTTCGCACCTGTTCGGCCAGCTGCATGGGGTCGAAAGGTTTGATGATCACGTCACGCGCCCCTAGGCGGCGGTAGTGCTCGATCTCCGCAGGCTGCACCTTGGCGGTCATGAAGGCCACCGGAATCTGCCCGATGTCGACCAGCGCGGCGATTCTCTTCAGCGTCTGCGGACCATCCATGCCAGGCATCATCACGTCCAGGAGGATGAAGTCCGGGGCGAAGCCCTGAACCTGATCCAGGGCCTCCTGTCCAGACGAGCAACTGAGTACCTTGAAACCGCCAACCGCTTCCAGGGCGACCTTGGCCACTGCCTGGATCGACGGGTCGTCTTCCACATGTAGGATTCGCGTCAGTTCATGCATGCCGATTCTCCTTGGCGGGTAGCAGGCGTCCGAGCAGTTGCAGAAAGTGTTGCGCATCGATGCGCGATTTGGCCAGCGCGGCTTCGACTTGGCCGAGCTGTTCGGCAGGCAGTTCATGGGCGGACAGTACCACTACGGGCAAGCCAGGGTGGTGCTGGTGCAACTCGTCGAGCAGTTCCAGGCCATTGCCGTCGGGCAGGCTGAGGTCGAGCAACACCAGATCGAAGTTACCTTGGGCCAGCTGTTGGCGGGCCTGGGCCAGGCTGCTGGCGGAGACGAAGTCGGCGAGCGCGCGGCCTTGTTCGGCAATGACCTGGCGCAGGTCGGCATCGTCCTCGATATGCAGCACCCGGGTTTTCGCCGGAAAGCCATGCAGCGCCTGGCTCAGGCTTGCCAGCAGACGCTGTTGGTCAATCGGTTTGTCCAGCCAGTCGACGGCCTGAAAGCCGCCATTCAGGCTGAGGCGTCCCGCATCGCTGGCCGCGGAGATCACCAGCACCGGCAAGGTGAGGGTGGCGGGGTCGTCGCGCAGTTCGCGGATCAGCTGCAGGCCGCTGCCATCCGGCAGGCGCAGGTCCAGGGTCAGCGCGTCGAAATGCTGCTCGGCCAGCAGCGCGCGCGCTTCACCGAGGCTGGCGGCGAGCATCACCCGATAGCCGGCGCGCTGCAGCAGCAGGCGCAGCAGGTGGGCAATATCCGCCTCGTCCTCGACCACCAGCAGGCAGGGGCCGTTACTCTCCTCGGCAGCTGGGATGACGGCTGAGCGTTCCACTACCGGCAGTTCGCACCAGAAGGTTGCGCCCTGGCCTTCTACCGAATCGAAACCAATCTGCCCGCTCATGCGCTCGATCAGTTCCTTGCTGATGGCCAGACCGAGGCCGGTGCCACCTTTTTGCCGGCTGTCGCTGGCATCGGCCTGGGAAAATTTCTGGAATATTCCGGCGTGGAACGAGGCGGGAATGCCCGGCCCCAGGTCACTGACGCTGATGCGTACCCGGTTGCGGTGCAGCGCGCTGTGCAGGCGCACCTGGGCACCTGGCGGGGAGAACTTGATGGCGTTGGAGAGGAAGTTGGCCAGTACCTGTTGCAGGCGCATGGCATCGACGTGCAGGTGGATCGACGGGCACTCCTCCAGAATCAGCTGCACGCCATGTTGCTCGGCGTAGGCCTGGTTGCTCGTCTGGCTGTCGTTGAGCAGGCTGGCCAGCTCATGGCCGTGCAGGTCGAAGGTCATCTTGCCGGCGACCAGCTTGTCCATATCCAGCAGGTCGTTGATCAGGTGACTCAGGCGCAGGCTGTTGTGGTGCGCAATGCTGAGCATGTGTTGCATGTCGGCGGGCACCTCGCCCAGGGCGCCGCCATTGATCAGGCCCAGAGAGCCGGCAATCGAGGTCAGCGGGGTGCGCAGCTCGTGGCTGACGGTGGAGACGAACTCCCGTTGAATGCGTTCGATACGCTTGCGCTCGGTGATGTCGTGCATGACCGCGACGGCGCCAAGTCGGTCGCCTCCCGGGGTAAATAGCGGCACGGCATTGGTGGTGACGAAGCGTGGCGCCTGACCCTTGGCAACTATGCTGATTTCCGCCTCGCGCACGCGCTCGCCCAGCAGCGCTCGCAGCAAGGGAATGCGGTCAGTGGCGAGCGGGGTCAGGCCATCGGCTTCGAACAGGTCGTAATGATCGCCCCATTGTTCGGGCGCGAGCTGGCTGATGTCGGCGCCATGCCACTGTTGGGCGGTATCGTTGAACAGGGTCAGCTGGCCCTGCGCGTCACAGGCGATGACCCCCTCGGCGAGGGCTTCGAGCAGGCGCCGATTCATCTCCTGCTGCTGCTCCAGTTCGGCCTGCCCGTGCTTGCGTTCGCTGATGTCGGTGATCACCCCATGCCAGATCACCGTGTCATCGGCCTGGCGTTGCGGTGTGGCTTTACCCTCGACCCAGATCAGGCCCTTGCGCGGATGACGTACGCGGTATTCCTGATGCCATTGGCTCAGCTCCCTGGCCGAGCGCAGGATGGCCTGGCTGACGCTGTCGCGATCATCCTCGTGGATGGCGGCGAGCACTGCCTCGGTATTTTCGCGGACCTCACCACGGGCCAGTCCGTAGATGTCCTGTATGCCTTCGCTGGCATAGGGGAAACGAATTGTGCCCTGCTTGGGGAGCAGGGCCTGAAAGACCATGCCCGGTAGCTGAGCGGCAATCTGCTTCAGGCGCTGCTGGGCCTGTTCACGCTGGCTGAGGTCCTGGGCGATGGTGAGGAAACCGAGCAGCGTATCCTGCTCGTCGCAGATCGCCGAGACCGTCAGCAATACGGGCAGATGCATGCCATCTTGTCGTACATAGCTCCATTCGCGTGATGTGTTTTGTGCGTAGCGGGTCTTGGCCACCAGCACCGAGAAGTCCGCAGCGATCGCTTGCGCCAACTTATGGCCGAGGGCTGTGGCACGTCTCGCCAGTTGCTCGGGGTCGAGCAGGGTGTCGGCGAACGGCCGGTCGAGCAATAGCTCCTCGGTATAACCGAGCAGTTGTTCGGCGGCCGGGTTGACACTGCTGATGGCGCCGTCGGGCGTGGTGGCAATGATCGCGGTGCCGGCGCTGCTGAAGATGGCGCGCTGCAGCGCCGCTTGCTCGGCCTGTCGGCGCATGTTCAGGCGCAGCTCGCACAAGCGCACGACCTGGCGCGCGAGGCGGGCCAGTCCGTCGCGTTGCGGCGCGCTGAGTTGGCGTGGGCGGCGGTCTATCACGCACAGGGTGCCGAGGTTGTGTCCGCTCGAGGTGGTCAGGGGCATGCCTGCATAGAAGCGGATATGCGGCGCCTCGGTGACCAGCGGGTTGGCGCAGAAGCGCGGATCTTCCAGGGCGTTGGGCACCTCGAAGAGCTGGTTGGCGAGAATGGCATGGGCGCAGAAGGCCAATTCACGCGTGGTTTCGCAGGCATCCAGGCCCACCCTGCTCTTGAACCACTGGCGCTGCTCATCGACCAGGGAGATCAGGGCAATCGGCGTGTCGCAGAGCAAGGCAGCGAGTTGGCTGAAGTCATCGAAGGCCTCCTCGGCCGGACTGTCGAGCAACCCGTAGCGCTCGAGTTCGGCCAGCCGTGCGGTCTCGTCGGCGGGGAGGGCTGCGCCGCTGGGGGCTAGAGCCATATCGATGCGCCCCCCAGGCGGCGCGGCGCTGGCGTGACTTTAAGCATGCGCCAGGCTCCAGATATCGCGCACCTGAGTGGCCAGCTGCATGGGGTCGAAGGGTTTGGTGATCACATCGCGAGCACCCAGGCTGCGGTAGTGTTCGACTTCAGCGGGTTGCACCTTGGCCGTCATGAAGGCCACCGGGATCTGCCCGATATCGATCAGTTTGCCGAGCGCCGCCAGGGTCTGCGGGCCATCCATACCCGGCATCATCACATCCAGCAGGATGAAGTCGGGGTCGAAGGCCTGGACTTTTTCCAGCGCTTCGCTGCCAGAGCTGCAGGAGAGCACCTCGAAGCCACCCACCGCTTCCAGAGCCACCTTGGCTACGGCCTGGATCGAAAGGTCGTCCTCCACGTGCAGGATGCGTTTGAATTCTCTCATGGCACTTCTCCAGAATCGGGTGACAGGTGGGTTAGCCGTCGCAGGTATCGCTCACTCTAAGGCCTCATGGTCCGCCGTGTGTGCTCTGGCGGTATGGCTCGACGTGCCGATGTACTGGTCCAGGGTGTTCAATAGCAGGGCCTCGTCGATCGGTTTTTCCAGCCAGGCAATGCCTTGATCATCGCTGTCGAGCAACTTGCGGCCCTCGCCGCAGTAGGCGGAAATCACCAGAATGGGCAGCTGTTGGGTGGCTGGGTTAGCGCGTAGGTCGCGAATCAGCGACAGGCCGTGGCCGTCGCTCAGGCGCATGTCGAGGGTAATGGCGGCGTATTCGTTATCCGCCAGCCGCAGTAGGGCCTGACTCTCGCTGACCGCGCTGTCGACCCGGTAGCCGGCGTGGCCGAGCATCACTTCCAGCAGGTGGATGATACTCGGGTCGTCCTCCACCACCAGGATGCGCGGGCCGGTCGTCACGCTCTGGATATGCGACGGCAGGTGGTGCTCCTCGATCAGTGGCAGCTCGAACCAGAAGGTGGCGCCCTGGCCGGGCACCGAGTGGAAGCCGACATGGCCGCTCATGCGCGCGATCAACTCCTTGCTGATGGCCAGGCCGAGCCCGGTGCCGGCCTGCTCGCGACGGTCGGAGCCATCGGCCTGGGCGAACTTTTCGAAGATACGACTCTGGAACTCCTCGGGGATGCCTGGGCCCTGGTCGCTGACGCTGACCCGCACCAGCGAACCGCGTAGTTCGGTCTGGATGCGCACGCTGGCGCCGGGAGGGGAAAATTTGCTGGCATTGGACAGGTAGTTGCTCAGCACCTGTTGCAGCCTCAGCGCGTCCACCCGTACCCACATGACGCCGGGCTGGTCGAGTTGGAAGCTGACGTCATGCTGTTCGGCATAGGCCTGGTTGGCCGTCAGCGCCTGCTCGATCAGGGGTTTGATCGGTTGCACGAGCAGGTCGAAGGCCAGCTGACCGGCGGCCAGTTTGTCCATGTCCAACAGGTCGTTGATCAGGAGGCTGAGACGTTGGCTGTTCTGTTGCGCGATCTGCAGCATCTGCCCCATCAAGGGGGGCACTTCACCCATGGCGCCGCCGTTGATCAAGCCCAGGGCGCCGGAGATGGAGGTCAGCGGGGTGCGCAGTTCATGGCTGACGGTGGAGACGAATTCGCTCTTCATCCGCTCGATACGCTTGGCCTCGCTGAGGTCCTGCATGGTGCCGCTCAAGCGCTGCGGCTGATCCATGGCGTCGCGCAGGATGAAGCCGCGCAGCAGTACCGGTAGCTGATTGCCGTTCAGCTGCAGCATATGCGCCTCGCTGCTGAATGACTCGGCGCCCGACTCGATGGCCTGATGCAGGTTTTCCAGCAGCGGTCCCAGGTCTTCGGCACACACCATCTGGCGCCAACGGCTAAGGTCTTGTGCGCTCTCGTCGGGCGGGTAGCCGAGCATCTCCCAGGCGCGTGCCGAGGCGACGAAGCTATGGGCCTGCAGGTCGATATCCCACCAGCCGTCGTTGCTGCCCTTGAGCACCAGGCTTTGACGCTCCTCGCTCTTGCGCAGGTCTTCGCTGCTCTGGCGAATCTGCACGGTCATCCTCTGCGCCAGGGCTTCGGCTTGTTCGCGGCGCAAGGTGAGCAGGGAGGCGAGCACGAACAGCAGCAGGCTGACGCCAGCCCCCAGCAAGACGAGGATGCCGTCGTTGTGAAAGCCGGCCTCGAAGGCCGGTCGGCTGCTGAAGCTCAGGGTCCAGTTCTGTCCATAGAGCGCCAGTTGCAGCTGTTTGCTGAGCAGGGGCCGGCGATCGATCTGCTGCTCCTGGGTGTTGAACAGGAGACTCTCGCTGCGCGGCTGGTCGCCGTCATAGATGGCGAAGTCCAGTTTGCGCGCCTGCTCACCGATGATGCCGGCCATCAGGTCGTCCATGCGGTAGGGGCTGTAGACCACGCCGCGCAAGGCGTCGAGGCGCTGCTCGGGAGTCTCCAGGGGCCGGCCTGAGCGGTATATAGGCACATACATCAGCAGGCCGGCCTGCACCTTGCCATGGGTCTCCTGAACCAGGGTCACCCGCCCGGTGATACGGCTCTCGCCGCTGCGCGCGGCCGCCATGATGGCGGTATGGCGGGTGGTCTCGGAGAGCATGTCGAAGCCGAAGGCGGCCAGGTTGCGCCCGCTGAACGGCTCGAGAAACTGGATCGAGCTGTACAGCGCACGTGCACCGGCCGGGCGCAGGATGAAGTTGGGGAAGCCCTCGCGGCGCACATCGGCCTCGAAGGCGGCCACCGCCTGCGGCTGCAGGATACGGGCAAAGCCCACGCCCTGGATGCCGGGGTAGTTGGCGGCCAGATTCAAGCGCTCGACATACACCCGCCACTCGTTCCTGTCGACCTGTTGGCTGGCATCGAACAGGCCGGCACCGCCCAGCAGAATCTGCTCATGGTCGGTCATGCGCTTGCGGATGGCCCCGCTGACCTCGCTGGTCAGCAGCTCGAACTGACGCTCGGCGGCCAGGTTTTCGCGGCTGCGCAGGTACTGCCACACGGCCAGGTTGGCCAGCAGGGCGATGGCCAGCACGGCCCAGGCGATGGCGTTGCGGCGGCTGAAAAAAGCCTGCCAGCGGCCTGGCCGGTGGGCCTTCGGTGACTCGATCATGGCTGTGTCTCAGTCGGCTGCAACGGGAGTTCGAACCAGAACGTCGTGCCCTGGTCTTCTTGCGAGTCAAAACCGATACATCCGTGCATGCGCTCGATCAACTCCTTGCTGATGGCCAATCCTAGACCGGTGCCGCCCTTCTGGCGGGTGTTGGAGGCGTCGGCCTGGGCAAACTTTTGAAAAATGCGGCCTTGAAAGGCCAGGGGTATTCCGGGACCGCGATCGCGTACGCTGAGTCGCAACTGCGCGCCCAGTCGTTCAGTGTAGAGCTCTACATCGCTGCCACGAGGCGAAAACTTGGCGGCATTGGACAGCAGGTTGGCCAGTACCTGTTGCAGGCGTTGCCCGTCGACGTTGACCCAGTCCGCGCAGGTGCCGGTCTGGCTCAGGGTCACCGCATATTCCGCGGCGTAGGCCCGGTTACTGCGCAGCGCCTGCTCGATCAGGGGTTGCAGGGCTTGTGGCTGCAGGTCGAAAACGATCTTGCCGGCTTCCAGCTTGCCGATGTCCAGCAAATCGTTGATCAGCATGATCAGGCGGTGGCTGTTGTGCTGAGCGATCTGCAACATCTGCCGCAGGCTTTCCGGTACCTCACCCAGGGCTCCGGCATTGATCAGCTCCAGCGGACCACTGATGGCGGTCAGTGGGGTGCGCAGTTCATGGCTGACGGTGGAGACAAACTCATTTTGCAGGCGCTGCAGGCGCTGGCGCTCGCGGATGTCCTGGATATGCACGATCCAGTTGCCTGGCGCACTCGGGTCGGCGCTGAGGGCGGCGGCGCTCAGCTCCACATCGATGTGCTGGCCTTGCGCATCGAGCAGGCTCAGCTGCCAGGTGCGCCCCTGTTCTGCGCCGAGCTCGGCCAGGTCGCCGTCCAGTCGGACACTCAGCGGGTCATCGCTGAACCGGCTGAGGGGTTGACCGAGCAGGGCGTGCGAGCTGCGCTGGAGCAGTTGGCAGAGGGTCTGGTTGACCGCCAGCAGGCGGCCCTTGAGGTCGAGCAGGGCCAGGCCTTGCGGGGCCATTTCAAACGCCTGATGGAATTGCCGCTGGCTGCGGTTGAGCGCCAGCAACAGGGCCGCTTGGCGATTCTGCGCGTGCAGGGTCAGGCCAATCAGCGTGGCCACGGCCAGGGCCAGGCTCCAGCCGAGCAGTCGCAGCCAGCCGAGCGGCAGTTCATGCGCCAGCCGTTCACTGGCTTCGAGTCGCCAATGGGCCCCGGCGAAACGGACCCGCAAACTGACGCTGGGTGTTGCGCTATCCGGGGCGGAAGTGAGCAAGTCGGCCGCGGTCTCGTCGTCGCGGCGGTTGAGCTGGATGGACAGGTCGCGTCGGCGGGCCACTTGCTCTACCTGGGCATACAGCTGGTCGTAATCGATCACCGTACTGATCATGCCCCAGTAGCGTTGGTCATCGAGGAACACCGGGACTCTGTAGATCAGCCCGTTACCGCCCTGAACCAGTTGCAGCGGGCCGTCGAGCATGGGGCTGCGGTTGGCGATGATGCGCTGGACCGCCGGCCACTGTTCGACCATGTCGGGGTAGTAGAGGCCGAGGGCGGCTTCGTTGCCCGCCAACGGGTAGATGTAGCTGATGCGGTTGTCCGGGGCCAGGCCAATGTTGCGAATATAGCGGCCCTGGCGCAGCAAGCCCTGCAACCAGGGTTGCAGCTCCGCTTCATCCAGCTGCCCTTGCTTGGCGGTGATGTAGGAGGCCAGGCCAGTGGCCAGGTGCAAGGTGGAACTCAACTCGCTGAGCAGTACTGCGCGCACCTCGCCGGCACGGGCGGTGAGCCGCTGCTGGATGGCCTCGTGTTGACGCAGGCGATACTGCTGCAACAGCAGTTCGACACTTAAACCGAGTAACAGCAACAGGCCCAGACTGAGTCCCCAGCTGAGTACCCGACTCAGGGTACGACGACTGTGCGGGGCGGGCTGCTGGCTGCTGAAGGGGCTCATGCCGCGCCCTCGTGCGGCAGCTCGAACCAGAAGGTGGTGCCCTCGCCGTGCCGTGAGTCGAAACCGATCTGGCCGCCCATGTGCTCGATGATTTCCTTGCTGATCGCCAAACCCAGGCCGGTGCCGCCCTTCGCGCGGGTGCTGGAGGCGTCGGCCTGGGCGAATTTCTGAAAGATGCGCTTGTGAAAGGCGGCGGGGATGCCTGGGCCCAGGTCTTGCACGCTGACCCGCACGTGCTCGGATTGCTGCTGCACGCGGATCTCCACCGTCTGGCCGGCGGGGGAGAACTTCGCCGCATTGGACAGCAGGTTGGCCAGGACCTGGGCCAGACGCTGGCTGTCGACCCGCACCTGAGCCGCATCGGCGCGCTGGCTCAGCTGCAGTTGCACCTGGTATTGGTTGGCGTAGGGTTGGTTGTGTTGCAGCGCCAGCTCGACCAGGGGCATCAGCGGTTGTTCGCACAGCTCGAAGGTCATCTGTCCGGCGACCAGCTTGTCCATGTCCAGCAGGTCGTTGATCAGCTCACTCAGGCGCAGGCTGTTGTCCTGGGCGATGCTCAGCATCTGCTGCATGCTGGTCGGCACCTCGCCCAGGGCACCGCCATTGATCAGGCCCAGCGAGCCGGCGATGGAGGTCAGTGGCGTGCGCAGTTCATGACTGACGGTGGAAACGAACTCGTTCTTCATCCGCTCGATGCGCTTGCGCTCGCTGATGTCGCGGATCACCGCGATAAAGCGCCGCTCGCCCTGGTGGCTGATTTGCGAGACCGCCAGCTCCATGGTGAAGGTTTCACCGTTGCGTTTGAGGCCCTGAATCTCACGCACGCTGTCGAGGGTGTGAGTCTGTTCGCGGCCCAGCCGCAGAGCAAAGGGGTCGCTCGACTCCGACTCCACGGGCGCGGGCATCAGCAGGCTGACGTTGCGCCCGGCGACCTCGTCCAGGCAGTAGCCGAAGATATGCTCGGCGGCCTGGTTGAAGGTCTCGATCGCGCCGAGTTGGTCGAAGCTGATAATCGCGTCGAGCACGTTATCCAGCAGGGTGCGCAGGTAGTCCTCGCGTTCGCGCAGGGCGCGCTCGGCGGCGACCCGGTCGCTGAAGTCCTGGAACTGGGCGATGAAGTGCAAGGGCTGGCCCTCCCGGTCGCGCACCAGCGAGACGCTGAGCAGCACCCAGATAATCCTGCCCTGCTTGTCCAGGTAGGGTTTCTCCATCTGGTAGGTATTGATACGACCGGCCAGCAGGTCCTCGACGTTGTGCCGGCTGGCTTGCACGTCGTCGCGGTGGGTCAGCTGCTGCGGCGTGGTGAGCAGCAGCTCGGCACGGCTATAGCCGAACATGCGGCAGAGTTCGTCGTTGACCTCCAACCAGTGGTTCTGCAATGACACCAGGGCCATGCCCAGGGGCGCGGAGCTGAAGGCGATGCTGAAGCGCTGCTGGATCAGCTTGAGTTCGTCCTCGACCGCCTTGCGCTCGCTGATGTCCCAGATGAACCCGCTGATCCACAGCAGATTGCCCCGGCTGTCGTATTCGCCACGGCCTTTTTCCCTGACCCACACGCTATGACCGTCGGCATGCAGCAGCCGGTAGGTGAGTTCGAAGACTTCTCGGCGCGCGATGGCATCCGCGGCACCGTAGGTCAGTGGCAGATCGTCCGGGTGAATCACGCTGGCATAACTGCGCACCCGGTTGTCGATCAGGTCAGCGGACGGATAGCCACTCAGGGCGAGGATCTCCTCGCTCATGTAGCTCATGGTCCAGTCGGCGTCGTTGCGGCAGCGATAGACCACGCCGGGCAGGTTGGTGACCATGCCGCGGAACTGACTCTCACTCTTCTGCAGGGCGCGGGTGGCCTGTTGCAGGGCGCTGATGTCGCTGGCAATACCGAGGAAACCGCTGATAGTGCCTGAGCCGTCGTGGATGGCGCTGACGGTCAGGTTGACCGTGCGCTGGCGGCCATCCTTGCGCACATAGGTCCACTGGCGGGTTTCCGGCTCGCCGGTGCGTGAGTGGTGCACGAATACCTCGAACCCCTCGATCGGCTGGCCCTGGGCTTGGCTGAGCTCGGCGCCGCGGCGCTGCACTTCGCTGTCCAGGTGAAAGGTCGCCGGGGTGCAGCGCTCGACCATCTCTTCCGCGCGGTAACCCAGCAGTCGCTCGGCGCCGGAGTTGAACAGGGTGATCAGACCGTTGCGGTCGGTGGCGATGATCGACACGCCGGTCGCCGAGTCGAGCACGGCCTGGAGGAAGGTGCGCGCCTCACGGACTTCTTCCTCGCGCTGCTTGCTGGCGCTGATGTCGCTGTGGGTGCCGTACATCATCAGCGGTTGACCGTCGGAGCTCCAGCGCTCCACCCGGCCCCTGACGTGCACCCAGACCCAGTGACCCTGCTTGTGGCGCATGCGGCACTGATAGTCGTAGTAGGGCAGTTCGCGGCGGCAGTGCCGTTGCATCAGGTCATGAGCTTGCGGCAGGTCATCGGGATGGACGAAGCTCAGCGCCTTGTGGATGTCCAGCGGCGCCAGCTCATCCAGACGATAGCCGATGATCTCTGCCCACAGTTCATTGAACAGCATGGCGCCGCTGCGCAGGTTCAATTCCCAGGTGCCGGCGTGGGTGCCTTCGATGATGCTGGCCAGGCGTTGACTCTGTTCTTTCAGCGCCGACTCGGCTTTAGCCCGTTCGCTGATGTCCTGCACGGTACCTGTCAGGCGCGTCATCCGGCCCCGTTCGTCTGGCTGCAGGCGCGCCAGCTCATGCACCCAGCGGACTTCACCGTTGGGCCGGACGATCCGGTGCACCAGATCGTAAGCGCCCCCTGCCAGGACTTGTTGCTCGCTGGCCGTGACCTGCGCGCGGTCATCGGCATGCACCGCTTGCTTGAATGATTCCGCACTGGGCTTGAAGCCCTGTGGGTCGCGACCGAAGATCTCGAAGACCATGCTCGACCAGTACAGCTCGCCACTCTCCAGGTTGACTTCCCAGTGACCGAGTCGGGCGATGCGTTGGGCCTCGTCCAGGCGTTCGAGCAGGCTCTGACGTGCCTGCTCCTGCTGCTGGCGCTCAAGGGTCGAGCCGACCCAGCGGGCGAACAGGCGCAGGAACTCGTGGTCGGCTTCGTCGAAGGGTTGCTCGCGCGCCTCGGCCGAGGAGAAATTCAGGGTGCCGAAGCGCCGGCCGGCAACCCAGATGCCGATACCGATATAGGTTTCCAGGGCGAATTCCGCGTAGCAGGGATGACCGGCATGCGCCGACTGCGCCATCCGTTCAATGGCCAGCACGTTGTCGCTTTGCTGGGTAATGCTGCAGTAAGTGTGGCCGAGCGGGAAATGCTGATCGTCGCTCAAACTGCCCGCTGGCGAAACCTGCACCAACACCCGGTAATCGTCGCCTTCGATCTGGCTGATGATCGCCAGTGGCGTCTGGTAGAAGCTGGCGCCGAGCTGCAGGGCTTGGCGCAGCTGCTCCTGGCTGAGCAGTTTAGGCAGGGCGGCAATCTCGTTGAGCGCGCGTAGCGCACTTTGCTGGCGTTGCAGGCGATGCTGGGCCTGTTCGCGCAGGGTATCGCGGTGCAATGCCTCGATCAGCTGGCCGAGGGTGGCGAGTAGCGAGTGCAGCTGCCCGACCAATTCAGGCGAATAACCCTCGGCGTGGTTGCCCAGGCCGAGGATGCCGACCAGCTGGCCGTGGGCGTGGATCGGCAGGCCGGCGAAGGCCTGCAGCGGCGGCAAGCTGGCAGGTAGGCCGGTGTCAGCGCTGTCGGGCGGCGGATCGTTGGTGATCACTGGCTGGCCGCTGCGGATGACTGCACCGAGCAGGCTGTCGAGATTACGCAGTTCCAGGTCACGGCTGTTGTCGACAGCGGACGGCTCGGCGCTGGTGCCTTTGCCGAGGTCGCTGATCACGTAGGTGCGCAGGTAGGGCGCGCCGTCGGCGTCCTGCAGCACTTCGCCGATAAAGCCGAACGGGCTGGCGGTCAGTTCGAGGATGCGCTGCAGCAGCGCGTCGAAGGCTTGCTGGTGGTTCTGCGCGTCGATATAGACGGCCTGCGCCTGGGCGATGATCGCCAGTAACTGGCGCGAATGCTCACTCTGCTGGTGTTTGTGCTGCAGTTCGTCCTGGTGCCGGCGCATCAGGCGCTGAGTGCTGTGACGGGTGGTCAGCAGCAACACCAGGAGCAGGGCTTCAGCGCCCAGCCAGGCCACCAGCCATTTACCGAGCAGCCAGCGTTTTTCCTGCTGGTGCAAGGTGAACTGCTCGCTGACATCGCGCCACGTCAGGGCGATGGCGGGCTCGCTGGCGCCGGTGGAGCCTGTCGGCTGATAACCGGTCAAACCGATCTGGTTGAGCAGGTAGGTATGGCCTTGGTCTTCGAGCAGTTTAAGCGCCGCTCTGCCGTCCGGGTCCGGCAACATGTGGCGCGCCTGCCAGCGTTCCAGCTGGGGCCGCGAGGCGTCCATCAGGTGCCAGTTGGCAGACTCGCTGAAGAGCCCGCGCAGGCTTTCGCCACTGCGCGGTGGTTCGAGGGCGTGCTGTGGGAGCAACAGGGCAATCCCTGCGTTGAGCTCCTGATCGAGCTGTTGCAGGTTGTTGAGCACCTCGAACGCGACCTCGATGGCGCCAACGGTGAGTGCGCCAGTTGTGCCTGCCACCTGCAGCGGGGTGACGGCGCGCATGCCGAGGCTGTCGCGGACCAGGCCGAGGCCGGCTTTGCTGAGGCCATCGCGCAGGGCGTCGCGGACCATCGGCCGCTGCTCGGTCTGGTCGTCGCCGAACGCCGTCGGCTCGTGCACCCTCAGCAACACGTTGACCCTGGGCGCCAGGTGCACGTACAGGCGAAACGGATGCTCGCGCTGCAGGTTGCGCCAGCGGGGTGCCAGGCGGGTATACAGCTGGTTGCGAATGGCACTCAGCTCGGCGCTGTTTTGCCCGCTTGAGTGACGCTGCAGTTCATAGGCCTGACGCACCAGCTCGACGACCCAGGCATCGGCGGCGATGCTCTCGACCAGCACCTGTGCCTGTTCCTGCAAGGCGTACTGGGTACTTTGCAGTGCCAACTGCTGCAGCTCAGCCTGCTTGGCGATCTGCATTTGCCAGAGGGTTTCGCGTTCGCTCAGGGCTCGCCAGCCCAGCGCGGCGAAGAACAACGCCAGGCTCAGGCTGCCGAGGCCGACTATCCAGCGAATCGCGGCAGATTTCTCGGGTGAACGCATTGACGACATCCTAATCCTTCACCACGGCGTCTGGGGTTTGCTCAGGATAATCCGGCCAGGCGCCGCAACCGGGCCTGATTGTTGTTGTCAGGATTGGCATCTAGCTCGCTGGCGGCCAGACGCATGAGCAGGGTTTCGCGTTTGACATTGTTGCTGGGCAATACATAGCAGGCGCCGATCAGTTCGCGCAGCGGCACCGGTAAGCGCCAATGGGCTTTCAGGCGATTGGCCAACTCGTTGCTGAGCTCGCCCAGGGCTTGGCTCAGCTGCTCAGCGTCCAGCGCGTTGCCGGCATTCTGCCAGAGCTGGGCATGGTGCAGCACACACAGCTCGCCAATGCGATGCAACGCCGCGGCCGTCTGCAGCGGTGCCGGGTCGATCTGGCACTGTGCGGCCAGCTCGCCGACCCGTTGGCTGAGGCGCTCGACCTGCTGCATGTGGGCCAGGGCCTGCAGCTGCAACTCGGCGTCCTGGAGTTCCGCACTCTTGCGCAGGCCGAGGCCGAGACCGATGTTCAGGCTGGTGACCGGGCCCAGGGTGCGCAGCGCTGCCGGCAGGCTCAGGCAGGGCGTGCCGGTCTGGTTGTATTGGCTGCTGTTGGCGGCTGCGACCAGGCGTGCGGTCAGCGCCGGGTCGAATTGCCAGCGCTCGCCGAGCATCTGCAGGCTCGGTGGCACGGCGGGGTCGGGTTGCAGGTCAGCGAGCATGCCGGGCTGTAGCGGCAGGTCCAGATCCTTGGCGGGCAGCTCGGCCAGGTAGGCAGTCAGGCTCGCGCTGGTGCTGGTCTCGGTCACTGGGCTGGCGTCAACTGGTGGCAGCAGGCGTTCCAGGCATTCGAGCACCTTGGGCACCTGGAAGGGTTTGCTGATGAAGGCACTGATGCCCAGCGGCCTGACCTCCATCACGCTGTTACGATCGGCGCGGCCGGTGATCATCACCAGGGGCACTTGGCGATTGTCCCGACGAATCCGTTCGAGCAGCAGGGTGCCGGGGTCGTCGGGCAGGTTCCAGTCGGCGATCACCAGGTCGGCGGCGTGCTGCTGCCAATCGAGCAGGGCATCGGCGACGTTACCCAGGCAGGCGACCTGCACGCCAGGTCTGAGGCTGAGGACGATTTGCTTGAGCAGGTCGGCGATCCAATGGTCATCTTCGAGAATCATCACGCGCATGATCGGTCCTTAATCCTGTGACTGGTCTGGTGGGTGCGTCGAGTTCCCATTGCTGCGCTCGTTCGACCAAAATCGACAGATGCTCGGCCGGCTGCGGGCGACCCAAGTGATAACCCTGGCCCTGGTCACAGCCTAGCTGACGCAGGAACTCCACCTGCTGCGGTTGTTCGATGCCTTCGGCCAGTACCTTCAGGCCCAGGTTATGGCCGAGTGCGATCACCGCGCGGGTAATGGTTGCATCGTCGTGATCGTGAGGCAAACCGCGCACGAAACTCTGGTCGAGCTTGAGCTTGTGGACGGGCAGGCGTTTCAGGCGTGCGAGAGAACTATAGCCGGTGCCGAAGTCGTCGATGGACAGACGAATGCCCAGGTCACGCAGGCGTTCGAGTTGCGCCTGCGCCGCATCGGGGTCCTGCATGACCGCACTTTCGGTGACTTCCAGCTCCAGGCAAGCGGGGTCGAGGCCGCTCTCGGCCAATACCTGGGCGACCTGGCCATCCAGTTTGCCGTGGCTGAACAGGCGGCTGGAGACGTTCACCGCGACGAACTGTATCTCGCTGCCGGCGGTCCGCCAGGCGACCATCTGCCGGCAGGCGTGCGCCATCACCCAGGCATCGATGGCGCCGATCAAGCCACTTTCTTCGGCGATCGGGATGAACTCTCCTGGCGGAACCAGGCCGCGCTGCGGATGTTGCCAGCGTACCAGCGCCTCGACACCGATCAGCCGCTGGCTCTGCAGGCACAGCAGCGGCTGGTAGTGCACACGCAGTTCGTCGCCCTGCAAGGCGTGGCGCAGAGCGGCGGCCAGTTCAACCCGCTGGCACGCGTACGCGGTAAGCTCCTGCGCATAGAAGGCAAAACCCTCGCGGCCGTTGCTCTTGGCCTTGAACAGGGCGGAGTCGACATTGCGCAGCACCTGCTCGACGCTTTCTGCGTCAGCCGGAAACAGGCTGATACCGATGCTGGCGGCCATGAACAGCTCGTGGTCCTGCAGTTGAAAGGGTGCGTTCAAGGCATCGAGCAGCTGCTGGGCGAACTCGGCGGCTTGTTGCGCCTGCGGGCAGTCCTCGCAGAGCACACCAAACTCGTCGCCACCCAGGCGGGCCAGGGTCATGCCGCTGCCCAGTTGCGCGCTGAGGCGTTCGCCGACCGCCTTGAGCAACAGGTCGCCGACGTTGTGCCCGAGGCTTTCGTTGATGTGCTTGAAGTGATCCAGATCGATCAGCAGCACCGCGCCGCCGCGTCGTTCGCGCTGGGCTCGTTGCAGGGCGTGTGCGACGCGCTCGGTGAACAGCAGGCGGTTGGGCAGGTCGCTCAGCGGATCATGGTGCGCCAGGTAGTCGAGCTCATGCTGCGAGCGTTTGAGCACGCTGATGTCGGAGAACACCGCCACGTAATGACTGACGCCCCCCTGGTCGTCGTGGATCACCCGGATGCACTGCCACTGCGGGTAGATTTCGCCATTCTTACGGCGATTCCACACCTCGCCGCTCCAGGCGCCCTGGCTCTGCAGGGTCTGCCACAGCGCAGCATAGAAGGCCGGGTCGTGGCGCCCGGATTTCAGCAGGCTGGGTTGCTGGCCGAGGATTTCCGCCTCGCTGTAGCCGGTGATGCGGCTGAAGGCCGGATTGATATGCACGATGCGTTGCGTGGCATCGGTCACCAGCACGCCTTCCTGGGTCGCCTCGAACACCGCCGCGGCCTGGCGTCGGTTGTCTTCGTCGGCGCGTCGTTGGCTGATGTCGCTGGCGGTGCCGATCAAGCGCTCTGGGCGGCCCTGGGCGTCGAGCAGCAAGCGTCCGCGTGCCTGAATCCAGCGGTAACTGCCGTCGCGATGACGCAGGCGATAAGTGTTTTCGTAAGATGTCTGACAGGCGTCGTGCAGCAGTTGGGCGATGCTCTGTTGGCAGTGAGCGTGATCGTCCGGGTGCAGGTAGTGCAACCAGCTGTCACGGCTATCGCCCAGGGCGCCAGGTTCGAGGCCGAGCAGGCTGGCGTAACCCGGTGAGAAAAATACCGTGCGGGTCTGCAGGTTCCAGTCCCACAGGCCGTCCTTGGCCGCGTCGAGGGCCAGACTCAGACGCTCCTCGCTGGCGCTCAGGGCATTGCGCATGCGTATCTGCAGGCGCAGATGGGTGCGCAGGGTCAGGTACAGCAGAATGCTGGTGAGCAGGACGAAGCCCAGGCCCTTGAACAATTGCCAGCGCTGCAGTTGCGCGCTGGACAGGCCGAGCGCGGCCAGCAGTCCGTCGCTGTAAAAGACCCATAGAGCGGCGCTCAGCGCGTAGATCAAGGTCAGGCGCAAAGCGCCGTGGAGTAGGGGCATAGGGGGTCGATAGGCTCTTTTTATCCGCTGGCCAGTATATAGATCGGCACGGCGGCAACATTCTTATCCAAAAGACCAACTGGTTTTCTGATCCGTGTCGGTGATAATGCAACACGGCTTGGGATTGTTGGACAAGCCGCGTCTTACTTTTAGAGGCACTCGACTCCATGTGGTACAACGGTTTTCTCGACCTGTCGGTGTGGCAGCTGGTCGCTGTCATCTTGTTGATGACGCACGTGACCATCGTCAGCGTCACGGTGTACTTGCACCGTTATTCCGCGCATCGCGCGCTCGAACTGCATCCGGCAGTTAAACACTTCTTCCGCTTCTGGCTGTGGCTCAGCACCGGTCAGAACACCCGCGAGTGGACCGCCATTCACCGCAAGCACCATGCCAAATGCGAAACCGCCGATGACCCGCACAGCCCGGTGATCAAGGGCCTGGGCACGGTGTTGCGCACGGGCGCCGAGCTCTATCAGGAAGAGGCAAAGAACCCGGAAACCCTGCGCATCTACGGCAAGAACTGCCCGGACGACTGGATCGAGCGCAATGTCTATTCGCGCTTCACCACCGGCGGTGTGACGCTGATGGCGATCATTGACCTGGCGTTGTTCGGCGTCATTGGCATCACCGTGTGGGCGATCCAGATGATGTGGATCCCGGTGTGGGCAGCGGGGGTGATCAATGGCCTCGGGCATGCGGTGGGCTATCGCAACTTCGAATGCCGCGATGCGGCGACCAACCTGCTGCCCTGGGGCATCCTGATCGGCGGCGAAGAGCTGCACAACAATCACCACACCTACCCGAACTCGGCCAAGTTGTCGGTGCGCAAATGGGAGTTCGACATGGGCTGGGCCTGGATTCAGCTGCTCAGCCTGTTCGGTCTGGCCAAGGTGCAGCGCGTCGCGCCGATCGCCCACCGCGTCGAGGGCAAGCGCCAGCTGGACATGGACACCGCCATGGCCATCCTCAACAACCGCTTCCAGATCATGGCGCAGTACCGCAAGTTGGTGATTGCGCCGTTGGTCAAGCAGGAGCTGGCCAAGGCCGATGCCTCGGTGCGCCACCAGTTCCATCGCGCCAAGCGCCTGCTGGCGCGTGAGCCGAGCCTGCTGCAAGACCAGCAACAGGTGCGCATCGACGCCATGCTGGCGCAGAGCCAAGCGCTCAAGGTGATCTATGAGAAGCGCCTGGCCCTGCAGCAGATCTGGGTCAAAACCAGCAGCAATGGTCACGACATGCTCGAGGCGATCAAGCTGTGGGTGCATGAGGCGGAAGCCAGCGGCATCCAGTCGCTGCGCGAATTCGCCGAGCAGCTGAAGACCTACTCGCTGCGTCCCGCCGCGCTGGCCTGAGTACCCTAGCTGCGGTGCCCGTTGGTGGTGCCGCGGTGTGAAGGGCTCTCGTTGGAGCAGCTGTTCATAACCCGCCTTTTTGGCGGGTTTCTTATTGCTGCGCCAGGCGTGCCTGTTTCCGGTTTGGCGGCCGAGCAGGACGTTGAGCGTCCGCAACGAGTCCGCGCCGGCACCGCTCAAGTAAGGTCCGGGCTCAGGGGTCGGGGAACGACGAGGCGTGGCGGCTGATCCATTCCTCGGCGGCCTGTTCGGCCGTGAGGTGGCGGCCCTCGCGTTGCTCGACCTCGCGCTGGTAGCTCTCGATGTGACAGATCTGCTCGACCATGCGCACCCGGAACGCCTCGGCCGAGTCGAGAAACTCCACGCCGATGGCAAAGTGGCCGTTGTTGCGATGGCACCAGGTGACACGGGCCATGGCCACCTCGAAGGCCGGTCGCAAGCAGGGAATCCGCAACGCGATCAGATGCTCTGGTTCGAAGGCTTTAGTGGAAACGAAGGCCAGTCCGCCAAAGCCGATATCCTGAGTGGCTTGTTGGACATAGCCATGCTCGGGAGCATCCTGAATCTCAATCGGCACGTCCGTGGGGTGTCGGATGAACAGACGCATAGTCAATCCCTCCTACTTTGGCCGGTGGCCCAAAGGGAATCGCTTCACTCGCATCCATGGACGGGCCCATCTTGCCCAGTAACTCCAGCCATCTCCTGTGTTCACGTGCTGCCCCGTTGCGCAGGCAGTCCTTACTGTCGACGCTAGTTGAGTCTGCCGGCTCCGGCAAGCACGACTCAGGCCATGCCGCCAGGCCTGCTGGTCTTGGCGATAATCCGCCGATACCTATGTATTTTTCGGCAAAAATCCGCTTGTTTTTTCTTTGCATGATTGCGCCGCAGAGCCTGCAGCCGTTCGCGGTATAGCGAAATAGAGCGGCTCTCTGGCGCCTATCGACAGCTGGCACAGTATCTGCCTAAGGCTTTGCAGACCTAAAGCTGGCTCCCTGGCCGGCACACAATAAAAATACCGAGATCTGCGCCGATGAAACTCACCTGGTCACCTCAAACTGTCACAAAACAGTCGCATAATTTTTCGGTTGCGTGCCCCGACACACGACCCTGACACCCTTCACCCACCGCATGACTCACCTGCTCCGGCGCCTGCGCGGCTGCTCGTGAGGGGAGTCCCGGTGGGTGATCGAACGAATTCGGTCTGCGCCCGCTGCTTCGCGTAATCCCGGTGCAGCAACCGAAGTGACGCCCTTAAAACACTGGAGTAAAGCATAATGAGAAAGACCTCCCTGGCGCTGGCTGTAGCCGTTGCCACCCTGTCCCTGAGCCAGTTCGCCAATGCCGAGTTCATCAAGGACAGCAAGGCCAGCCTGGATCTGCGCAACTTCTACTTCAACCGCGACCTGCGCGACACCACTGCGGCGCAGCAGTCCAAGCGTGAAGAATGGGCCCAGGGCTTTATCTTCAAGGCCGAATCCGGCTTCACCGAGGGCACCGTCGGTTTCGGCCTGGACGCCTATGCCGGTCTGGGCCTGAAGCTCGACTCCTCCGACGAGCGCGCCGGCACCAACCTGCTGCCCAACAGCTTCGGCGACGAAGGCCCGGGCGAGTACTCGGAAGCCACCGCCACGCTCAAGGTCAAGGCCTCCAAGACCGTGGCCAAGATCGGCGGCTTGATGCCCAAGCTGCCCACAGTGGCTGCCAACGATTCGCGCCTGCTGCCGCAGACCTTCCTCGGCGCTCACCTGAACAGCCAGGAGATCGACGGCCTGACCCTCGATGCCGGCCAGCTGCGCGAGCTCAACCAGCGCGACTCCACCGACTTCCAGGACCTCAGCCTGAACTCTGGCGCCAAGCGCAACTTCAAGTTCACCGGCAAGGGTAATCAGGGCGACGATTTCAACTTCGCCGGCCTCAGCTACAAGCTGACCGACAGCCTGACCGGCGCCTACCACTACGGCGAGCTGGAGCAGCTGTACAAGCAGCACATCGTCAACCTGGTGCACGTGCTGCCGATCGCCGACAAGCAGAGCCTGAAGACCGACCTGCGTTACGCCCGCTCCACCGATGACGGCGCAAGCAACGTCGACAACAAGGCCTTCGGCGCCATGTTCACCTATGGCCTGGGCTTCCACAGCTTCGGCCTGGGTTACCAGAAGATGAGCGGCGACACCGGCTACGCCTACATCAACGGCACCGACCCGTTCCTGGTCAACTACGTGCAGATCGGCGATTTCGCCAACAAGGACGAAAAGTCCTACCAGCTGCGCTACGACTACAACTTCGCCGGCCTGGGCATTCCCGGCCTGACCTTCATGACCCGCTACCTCAACGGCGACAACATCGACCGGCTGAACGCAGCTGGCGAAGGCAAGGAGTGGGAGCGCAACAGCGAGCTGATGTACGTGTTCCAGGACGGCGCGCTGAAGAACCTCGGCATTCGCCTGCGTAACGCTACCGTGCGCTCGAACGTCGGCAACGACCTCGACGAGAACCGCCTGATCATCAGCTACAGCCTGCCGCTGTTCTGATGACGGCGTCGCCGCTCGGCTGAACGGTTGCATCCTTTTCAGTCGTGATCGCGATCCTCGAGCCCGGACTTTGTTCCGGGCTTTTTTGTCTCCGAGGTCCGTGAGCAGGCTTCGCCCTGTCACAGCTTATAACGCGCGGCGCGTAGCCCCAATGCAGTCCGGGAGCGGTTTGCCAGGCGCTGGATGTCCCCGGATTGCATCCGGGCTACGCCGTTATGCGCCGTTCTGAGCTGGACGGTTTGGCCGCGAGCAGGCGACAAAAATTGCCGTGACCAAGGTTGCACATAGCGCGGCGTGCATGGCTTGCTGGGCTCTTGTCATTCAATATATAAAAAAATATATTGTATTTACATTAATTGATCGTGCCGCCATGACTCCCGACGAAACCACTCTCGATCTTCAGCAGTTGCGCACCAACGCCGATGCCGCCGGTCAGTTGCTCAAGGCGTTGGCCAACCCCGACCGGCTGTTGCTGCTGTGCCAGCTCGCGCAAGGCGAGCGCAACGTCAGCGAGCTGGAAAGTCAGCTGGGCATCCTCCAGCCGACGTTGTCGCAGCAACTGGCGGTCTTGCGCCGTGAGGCGCTGGTGGCAACCCGGCGCGAGGGTAAGCAGGTCTATTATCGGATCAGTAGCCCGGCTGCGTTGGCGGTGATCGGCACCCTGTATCAGTTGTTCTGTGTCGGCGAAACGTCATGAGTATCGACTGGGTCCACTTCACGCCGTGGAGTGCCTTGGCCGGCGGCGCTCTGATCGGCCTGGCCGCCAGCCTGTTCGTGCTGTTGAACGGGCGCATTGCCGGTATCAGCGGCCTGTTGGGCGCGGTGCTGCAGGGCGGTGAAGGGCGCGCGGAGAAGGCCCTGTTCCTGCTGGGTCTGCTACTGGCACCGCTGCTCTGGGGCCTGTTCGCGGCGATGCCGGTGATCGAGTTCCAGGTCGGCTGGTTGAGTCCGCTGATCGCGGGGCTGCTGGTCGGGCTCGGCACCCGCTACGGCTCCGGCTGCACCAGCGGGCATGGCGTGTGCGGCGTCTCGCGGCTGTCGCCACGCTCGCTGGTGGCGACAGCCGGTTTCATGGCCAGTGGGTTCGCCACGGTCTTCGTCCTGCGTCACCTATCCGGAGGTTGAGCATGCGCAAATTGACTGCATTGTTGGCCGGGCTGGTGTTCGGCATCGGCCTGCTGCTCTCCGGCATGACCAATCCGAGCAAGGTGCTCGGCTTTCTCGACCTGGCGGGGGCATGGGACCCCTCGCTGTTGCTGGTGATGGTCGCGGCCATCGGCGTCGCGGCGGCGCCTCTGGCCTGGGCCGGGCGGCGCTCAAGCTCGCTGTTGGGTGCGCCCATGCAGTTGCCGATCAAGCGGGAGCTGGATCCGCGGTTGATCGCTGGCAGCCTGCTGTTCGGCATCGGCTGGGGCATCGCCGGTCTGTGCCCGGGACCTGCGCTGGTTATCCTGTTCAGCGGTTACTGGCAGGGCGTGCTGTTCGTTCTGGCCATGCTGGTAGGAATGCTGCTGTTCACTGCGCTGGAGCGCCGGCGCGGGGCGTAGCCGCACTGTTGCAAGGTTAGAGCACAGCCTGCGTGTCGCCGCTCACCGCTGGGCATCAACGGCTGTAAGCGGCTAGTGTCTGTTTTGCGGACGGCTTGCGGGCCGCTGCGCTGAGGAGTTGTCATGTCGCCTGAAATTGTCGCGTTCTTCGATGCCGCCACCTCCACTTACAGCTATGTGGTCAGCGATCCGGCCAGCAAACGCTGCGCCATCATCGATCCGGTGCTGGATTACGACCCGGCCGCCGGGCGCACCTCGCTGGGCAGTGCCGCACGCGTGCTCGAGCATGTGCGTGAACTGGGGTTGACGCTGGACTGGCTGCTGGAAACCCATGTGCATGCCGATCATCTGTCCGCCGCAGCTCACCTCAAACATCAACTGGGCGGGCGGCTGGCCATTGGCGAGCGGGTCACCGTGGTTCAGGAAACCTTCGCCAAGCTGTTCAATACCGGCAGTGAGTTCGCCACCGATGGGCGCCAGTTCGATCGGTTGTTCCGTGATGGCGACAGTTTCAGCATCGGTGCTATCCCCGCGCGTGCCCTGCACACCCCGGGGCATACTCCGGGGTGCATGACCTACCTGATCGGCGATGCTGCTTTCGTCGGTGACACCCTGTTCATGCCCGATTACGGTACCGCCCGTTGCGACTTTCCCGGTGGTGATGCACGCAGTCTGTACCGTTCGATCCGCAGGCTGTTCGAACTGCCGGGCGAGACCCGCTTGTTCATGTGTCACGATTACAAGGCGCCGGGCCGCGATCATCATCGCTACCAGACGACGGTGGCCGAGCAGCGCGCCGACAACGTGCACGTGCGCGACGGCATCGATGAACAGACCTTCGTGACCATGCGCCGCGCCCGCGATGCCGAACTCCATGTGCCTGCCCTGATCCTGCCCGCGGTGCAGGTCAACATGCGTGCCGGCGAGTTGCCGCCGGCCGAGGACAACGGCACGCGTTACCTGAAAATTCCAGTGGATGTGCTTTGATGCGCTGGCGCCCGGACTGGTTGCGCGGCTACAACCGCAGAATTGCGGGCCACGATGCGATAGCCGCACTGATCGTCACCCTGATGCTGATTCCGCAGAGCCTGGCCTACGCCATGTTGGCCGGCCTGCCGCCGGTGACCGGGCTGTATGCCAGCATCCTGCCGCTGCTGGCCTACGCCCTGTTCGGCTCCAGCCGCACCCTGGCGGTCGGCCCGGTGGCGGTTGTGTCGCTGATGACTGCCGCCGCCCTGGGTCCGCTGTTTCCTCCGGGCAGCGTCGAGTACCTGGGGGCGGCCACGCTGCTGGCGCTATTGTCGGCGCTGCTGCTGTTCGGCATGGCGCTGTTGCGCCTGGGCTTTCTCGCTAATTTCCTTAGCCATCCAGTGATCTCCGGTTTTATCAGCGCCGCCGGCTTGTTGATTGCGCTGGGACAGCTCAAGCACATCCTCGGTATCCCGGCCGCCGGCCAGGCCCTGCCGCAGCTGCTGCCCGCGCTGCTTGAGGGCGTGCCGCAGACTCATCTGCCGACCCTGGCGATCGGCGCCAGCAGCCTGCTGTTGCTCTGGTGGGTGCGCGCGCACTCGAAGGCGGCGCTCACCCGTCTTGGCGTCGCTCCGGCCCTGGCGGGTAACCTGGCCAAGGCTGGGCCGGTGCTGGCGATCGTCCTGGCGGTGCTGGTGGTCGGCGCTCTGCAGCTGGAGCAGGCCGGGGTTCAGGTGGTCGGGGCGGTTCCCCGTGGATTACCGACGCTAGTGCTGCCAACCCTGGATCTGGCGCTGATGCGGCAGCTGTTACCGGCTGCGGCGCTGATCAGCCTGATAGGTTTCGTCGAATCGGTGTCGGTGGCGCAGACCCTGGCGGCCAAGCGCCGTCAGCGCATCGCCCCGGATCGCGAATTGCTCGGTCTCGGCGCAGCCAACCTGGCGGCAGCGTTCAGCGCCAGCATGCCGGTGACCGGAAGCTTCTCCCGTTCGATGGTGAATTTCGAGGCCGGCGCGCAGACGCCCATGGCCGGCGCGTTGAGCGCCTTCGGTGTCGCCATCAGCGCGTTGCTGCTCACTCCTTGGCTGCATGACCTGCCGCAGGCGGTGCTGGCGGCGGCGATTATCGTGGCGGTGCTCGGCCTGGTCGACCTCGGCGCGCTACGGCATACCTGGCACTTTTCCCGAGCGGACGGCGCGGCGCAGCTCGCTACCCTGGGCGGTGTGCTGCTGCTCGGCGTCGAGGCCGGCATTCTTCTGGGTGTGGGGTTGTCCTTGTTGTTGTTTCTCTGGCGCACCAGTCGCCCGCATATGGCGGTGGTCGGCCAGCTGCCGGGCAGCGAGCACTTTCGTAATATCCTGCGTTTTGCCGTGGTGGAGAGTCCCAGCGTACTGTCGCTGCGGGTCGACGAGAGCCTGTATTTCCCTAACGCGCGCTACCTCGAGGAGCGCATCGGCGAGCTGATCGCGACGCGGCCGTTGGTGCGTCATCTGGTGCTGATGTGCCCGGGCGTCAACCTGATCGACGCCAGTGCGCTGGACAGCCTGGAGGCCATAGTCGAGCGTCTGCACAGTGCCGGGGTGCAGTTGCATCTGTCGGAGGTGAAGGGGCCGGTGATGGATCAGCTCAAGCGTTCGAATTTCCTCGAGCGCTTCGGCGGGCGGGTGTTCGTCAGTCAGTATGAGGCGTTGCGCGCGCTGGACCCTGAGAGTACCCAGCGCGCGCAGTCTCGCGAGGCCGGTTAAGCGTATTGCGGCGCCGGTTGTTGCTGGGTGATGCAGTGGATATTGCCGCCGCCGAGGAGGATCTCCCGGCCAGGCACCATCACCACGCGGTGTTCGGGGAACAGGCGTTGCAGGATGGCGCGCGCTTCTTCGTCCAGCGGGTCGTTGAAGCTCGGCG
The DNA here is from genome assembly GCF_007993865.1 of Pseudomonas sp. SJZ079. Classification (GTDB taxonomy): domain Bacteria; phylum Pseudomonadota; class Gammaproteobacteria; order Pseudomonadales; family Pseudomonadaceae; genus Aquipseudomonas. Next base: position 104,853 of record NZ_VIUH01000016.1, read on the forward strand.
CGATGATGCCGCCGTTGACGATCAGGAAATTGACGTAGGAGCCGGCCAGACGCACCGAGGGATCACGCTCCTGGGTGCCGGCGGCCAGGTCGACGCCGGCGCACTCCTCGGCCGTGGCGTGCAGCGGCCCGGGGATCGGCATTTTGTGCACGAGCAGCTGACGGCCGCGAGCATCGCGCGCCGCTTCCAGCACCCGCATGGCTGCCTGGCAGCGTGGGTAGTTGGGGTTGTGCTCGTCGTCGGTCCAGGCCAGCAGCACTTCGCCCGGGCGCACGTAGCAGCAGAAATTGTCGACGTGGCCATCGGTCTCGTCGTTGAACAGGCCGTCCGGCAGCCAGATCACGCGGTCGATGGCCAGGTGTTCGCGCAACACCTGTTCGATTTCTTCGCGATCCAGGTGCGGGTTGCGATTGCGGTTGAGCAGGCATTCCTCGGTGGTGATCAGGGTGCCCTCGCCGTCGACGTGGATCGAGCCACCCTCCAGCACGAAGCCTTCGCTGCGATAGCGGGCGCAACGCTCGATCTCGAGGATCTTGCTGGCCACCTGGTCGTCGTGGTTCCACGGCGAGTAGAGGCCGCCGTCGAAGCCGCCCCAGGCGTTGAAGACCCAGTCTACGCCGCGGACTTCGCCGTCCTGACCGGTGACGAAAGTCGGCCCGGTGTCGCGCACCCAGGCGTCATTGCTGCTGATCTCGACCACGCGGATATTGCCGTGGTCGAGCCGTGCGCGGGCGTTCTCGTACTGGCCGGCCGAGACGCAGACGGTGACCGCCTCGAAGTCGGCGATGGCCTTGGCCACTGCGGTGAAGGCCGCTTGTGCCGGTTTACCACCGAGGCGCCAGTTGTCCGGGCGCTCGGGCCAGACCATCCAGGTCTGGCTGTGGGGTTCCCACTCGGCCGGCATGCGAAAGCCGTCGGCGCGCGGGGTGCTGTTGAGGGTCGTCATGGATTCACCTGCTGAAACTGAGCCTGATAGGGCTAAAGCTATGTGGGAGCGGCCTTGGCCGCGATCAGCGCACAATCGCGGCCAAGGCCACTCCCACAGGTGGAGAGGGTCAGGACTCCAGCGCGCCGTCCAGGGTCTTGATCGGCCCATAGAGGTTCGGTCGACGGTCGCGGAAGCTGCCCCAGGCGCTGCGGGTATGCTCCAGCTGGTCGAGGTCGAAGCTGTGCACCAGCACGCCTTCCTCGGTCTGGTTGAGTTCCTCGACCTTGGCGCCGAACTGATCGGCGATAAAGGATGAACCGTAGAAGGTGATGTCGTAGTCGCCTTGCTCTTCCTTGCCGATGCGGTTGGAGGCCACCAGCGGCATCAGGTTGGCGCCGGCGTGGCCCTGCTGCACGCGCTGCCAATGCTCGCGCGAGGTGATGTTCGGGTCATGCGGCTCGCTGCCGATGGCGGTCGGGTAGAACAGGATTTCTGCACCGAGCAGGGCCATGCTGCGCGCGCACTCGGGGAACCACTGGTCCCAGCAGATACCCACGCCGATCTTGGCGTAGCGGGTGTTCCATACCTTGAAGCCGGTATCGCCCGGGTTGAAGTAGTACTTCTCGTGGTAGCCGGGGCCGTCCGGGATGTGGCTCTTGCGGTAGATACCGAGGTTTTTGCCGTCGGCATCGATGATCGCGATGCTGTTGTAGCGCGCGCGACCGGCCAGCTCGAAGAAGCTGATCGGCAGCACCACCTCGAGCTCCTTGGCGACTTTCTGGAAGTGCGCGATGGCTTCGTTGGCGTCCACGGTGGTGGCCAGCTGCAGGTAGTCCGGGTTCGGCTTCTGGCAGAAATACGGGGTCTCGAACAGTTCCTGAATCAGGATGATCTGCGCGCCTTTGGCGGCGGCTTGGCGTACCAGCTTCTCGGCGTTGGCGATGTTGGCGGCGCGATCCCAGGAACAAGCCATCTGGGTGGCGGCGACGGTGACGATGCGGGACATGGAACACCTCGTAAGAGCAATGAGCGGTGGCCGTAACAACCTAGCAGACGACCGATGATGGTGCCGGGTCGGCGGACCTGGGTCTGCCGAGTGGGTGTATGACTTTATAGTCGATATAAATCTGCTTTAAAAGCGTATTTTTTCTATTGAAAGCTAATAGTCGATTAAAAAGCAGATAAATATCTGTATTTGTCGTGGCGACTAGAGCTGTAGCTCGGATGTAATCCGGGAACGCTTCGCCCGGATTGCCCTCGAGCTAGAGTGGTGCGTTGCGCTTGGGCAGGAAGGGCGGCAGGTACAGGCCCAGGTAGGCATCGAATACGCGCATGCCTTCTTCGGCCAGGCGCGGGGTGATGCGGCCATGCAGCTGGACCGAGCGGGCGTAGACCCGATCACCCAGCTCCATGGCCAGGGCGAACACATCCACATCGTTGGGCAATGGCGGCAGGACAAAGTGCCGTTCGAACAGCGACTGCATCAGGCGGCCCAGTTCGATGTCGTGCTGGCGGTCGGCCTGGGTGACTTCGCTCAGGCCGTGCTGGGCGAGAATCAACTGGCGCGCCGCCGCATCGCCGGCATAGATCGCCAGCATGCGTTGCTCGACGCTGCGCGACAGGTCGCGCCAGTCGCGCAGCTCGGCGTGTGCCAAGGGCGCCTGCAAGCAGGCGCGGAACGCGGCGTGAATGTCCGCGGTCAGCGCTTCGAGCAGGGCCGGTACGCTGGCGAAGAAGTGATAGACCGAGGAGGGCGGAATCGCCGCGCGCTCGGCCACGCTGTAAATCGACAGGCTGGCGACGCCCTGTTCGGCGAGCAGCTCGCGGGCGGCGCCGAGGATCACGGCGATGCGCGCCTGGCTGCTGGCGCGGGGTTTGCGGGCAATGGTGGGGCGCGGCATGGCGATCATCTCGACAAGGGACGCGCTATTGGACGTCAGCGGGGCCGAGCAGGCAAGTCAGGATGCGCCGCGGATGAACGGCGGATGTCCCGTAGGCTGGGTAGAGCCGCTTTTTTGGCGAAACCCAGCAAAGTCCGGTGCTGGGTTTCGCTGCGCTCTACCCAGCCTACAGGTTATGGGCCGTTTTACTGGCCATCGCGAAAGCGTGCCCATACCTTATCGCGGACAATCCGATGTTTCTCGGGCATGGCTTCCAGGGCAAATAGACGGCGTTTAGTGTCGCGATCCGGGTAGAGACCGGGTTGCTCGCGCAAGGCCTCGACGAGAAAAGCCTGGGAGTCGGCGTTGCCATTGGGGTAGAGGGTTTCCTCGGTGATCAGCGCTGCGACTTGCGGCTGCATCAGGTAGTCGATAAAGCGGTGGGCGAGATCGGCGCGGTGGGCGCTGCTGGGGATCACCAGGTTGTCGACAAACAGCACCGAGCCTTCCGTCGGTACCACAAAACGTACCGGCTGCCCGGCATCGGCGGCGGCCAGGGCGTCGCCGACCCAGGCCATGGCCACGCACAGTCGGCCGTTGTTGAGGTCGTCGATATAGCGCTCGCTGTCGACGTATTTCAGGTACGGGCGCAGGTCGTCGAGCAGCTTGCTGGCGCGTTCGATCCGGCTCGGCGCGCTGCGCGTCAGCCTGCGGCCCTGGTAGTTGAGCAGCAGCGAGAGGGTCTCATCCGGGGCATCCAGTACGCTGATGCCACAGCTGGCCAGGCGACTGCTGTGTTCGGCATCGAACAGCAGACTCCAGCTCTCCGGCAACGGTCCGCCGAACGCGGCCTCGGCCTGCGGCGTATTGATCGCCAGACCAACCATGCCCCAGAGGTAGGGCGCCGCGTAGCGGTTGTTCGGATCGACCGCGGCCAGTTTGCTCAGCAGCTCTTTGTCTAGATGCCGGCGGTTGGGCAGGAGGCTGAAGTCCAGGGGTTGCAGGGCGCCGGCCTTGATCAGTGCCGGCAGCTCATCGTTGGAGGGCACGGCTATATCGATGGCTTCGCCACTGGCCAGGGCCTGGTTCAGCTCGGCATCGGTGCTGAAGGTGTGGTATTCGACGCGGATGCCGGTGTCGGCTTCGAAGGCTTTGAGTACCTGCGGGGCGATGTAGTCGTTCCAGTTGTAGACGCGAATCATCTCCTCGCGCTCTTTCGGCTGAGCGGCTTCATTGGCGTTTATCAGCAAGGGCGTCAGTGCGAGCAGTAGCGCGGCGAACAGGCGGGGCATGGGCATCTCCCTGAGTGCAGTGAATGCAGTAGGGCCGCGCCATCCGGCGTGGCCGTTGGATTCGGCTGTTGCGGGCGCGGGATGGCGGTGTGCCGGGCAGCGCCGATCCGCCACGAGCATGGGCGCGCGGCCGAGGTGTGCGGTAATGGGCTAGGGTCTGTTGCCGTTTCATTGCGAGCCGCGTTGCCGCGAGAAACGGCAACAGACCCTAGGTCGAACCGGATAAAACGACGCCGGCTCAAGGCCGGCGTCGGGTCGTACTTACACGGTGTGCAGGTACCAGTTGTACTCGAGGTCGGAGATGGTGGTCTCGAACTCTTCCAGCTCGGCTTCCTTACAGGCGACGAAGATGTCGATGTATTTAGGATCGATGTACTTGTTCATCACCTCGCTGTCATCCAACTCGCGCAGGGCATCGCGCAGGTTGTTCGGCAGGCTCTGTTCCAGCTGCTCGTAGGAGTTGCCTTCGATCGGCTCACCCGGCTCGATCTTGTTGGTCAGACCATGATGAATACCGGCGAGAATTGCCGACATCATCAGGTAGGGGTTGGCATCGGCACCGGCGACGCGCTGTTCGATACGCACCGAGTCGGGGCTACCGGTGGGGACGCGAACGGCCACGGTGCGGTTGTCCAGGCCCCAGCTCGGAGCGTTCGGCACATAGAACTGCGCGCCGAAGCGACGGTACGAGTTGACGTTCGGGCAGAGGAAGGCCATCGACGCCGGCATGGTCTCCAGGATGCCGCCGATAGCATGGCGCAGTACATCGCTCTGCAGCGGGTCTTCGGAGGTAAAAATATTCTTGCCGGTTTCTTTGTCGAGCAACGAGACATGCACGTGCAGACCGTTGCCCGCCTGACCCGGGTAGGGCTTGGCCATGAAGGTCGAGTCCATCTCGTGGTCGTAGGCGATGTTTTTGATCAGGCGCTTGAGCAGCAGCGCATGGTCGCAGGCCAGCAGCGCATCCTTGGTGTGATGCAGGTTGACTTCGAATTGCGCCGGGGCGCTTTCCTTGACGATGGCGTCAGCCGGCAGGCCTTGTTCCTTGGCGGCTTCCAGCATGTCCTGCAGACAGTCGACGTATTCGTCGAGGTCGTCGATCAGGTAAACCTGGGTCGAGTGCGGGCGTTTGCCGGAAAGCGGCGAGCGTGGCGGCTGCGGACGGCCGTTCACGTTCTCCTGGTCGATCAGGTAAAACTCAAGTTCGAAAGCGGCACATATAATCAGGCCTAGTTCGTCGAACTTCTGTACCACCTGACGCAACACCTCACGCGGGTCGGCGAAGAAAGGCTGGCCGTCCAGCTCGTGCATGGTCATCAGCAGCTGCGCGGTCGGGCGCTTCTGCCAGGGTTCATTGCACAGGGTGTTGGGGATGGGGTAACAGATACGGTCGGCGTCGCCGATATCCAGGCCCAGGCCGGTGCTTTCCACCGTGGAGCCGTTGATATCCAGGGCAAACAAAGAGGCGGGAAGATTGATGCCTTTTTCATACACCTTGTGAAGGCTGGCGCGTTCGATGCGCTTGCCGCGCACCACACCATTCATATCTGCAATAAGAAGGTCGACGAACTGGACCTCAGGATGTTCCTTAAGGAACGCGTTCGCTTCATTAAGCTGAACGGCACGCGGGGGTACCGACATGATGCAACACCTTTTTTGTTAAAAATATCAATCATGCAAATGCACGAGGTTGAGTCAATCCTAAACATCAGTGGCTGTCAAGTGACGCCTGATCTGCTCTTTAAAAGGGCGATGCGGCCAGTTTTAGGGCGTTTCAGGGCATCGCTTAGTCCGTCGCGGCCTTGGCCTGCGCGGTGCTCAGCAGGGTGTGTTCAATTTTTTACATGACTATTGTGAAAAAAAATGAACAAGGCTAAGCTCGCTTAAAACCCATAACAGCAATAAAACGGGTGTCTCATGTCGCATCTGCCGTTAATCGGCGTCACCGCCTGCACCAAGCAGATCGGTCTGCACTCCCACCATATCGCCGGCGATAAGTACCTGCGGGCCGTGGTGCTCGGAGCCGGCGGCTTGCCGCTGATCATTCCGGCGCTGGGCGAGCTGATCGACCAAGCCACCCTGCTCGATAATCTGCACGGCCTGCTGTTCACCGGCTCGCCCTCCAACGTCGAGCCCCATCATTATAGCGGGCCAGCCAGCGCGCCCGGCACCCAGCATGATCCTGAGCGTGATCGCACCAGCCTGCCGTTGATCAAGGCCGCTGTAGCCGCGGGCATCCCGGTGCTGGGTATTTGTCGCGGCTTTCAGGAAATGAACGTGGCCTTTGGCGGCAGCCTGCACCAGAGGGTGCACGAACTCGATGGTTTTATGGACCATCGCGAGCCCGAGAATCAGCCGCTCGAGGTGCAGTATGCACCCCGTCACCCGTTGCAGGTGCAACCGGGCGGCATACTCGCCGGTATCGGCTTGCCGAGCGAGATTACCGTCAACTCCATTCATGGTCAGGGCGTTGAGCGTCTGGCGCCGGGCCTTCGAGTCGAAGCACTGGCGCCTGACGGGTTGATCGAGTCCTTCTCTGTCGAAGGTGCGCCAAGCTTCGCCCTGGGGGTGCAATGGCATCCCGAGTGGCAGGTACGATCCAATCCGAATTATCTCGCCATCTTCCAGGCCTTTGGTGAGGCTTGCAGGAAGAGGGCGGGGCAACGCTGAACCGACTATACATAAGTCGGCTTCTCTAAACCCTGAGGTCTCTATGAGCACCAAATTAGACCAGCTCTCCAGCTGGCTGAAAGAACGCAAAATCACCGAAGTTGAATGCATGGTCAGCGATCTTACCGGCATCGCCCGTGGCAAGATCTCGCCGACCAATAAATTTCTCGACGAGAAGGGCATGCGCCTTCCCGAGAGTGTGTTGCTGCAAACCGTCACCGGCGATTACGTCGAAGACGACATCTATTACGCCCTGCTCGATCCGGCCGATATCGACATGATCTGCCGCCCGGACGAGAACGCGGTGTTCCTGGTGCCCTGGGCCCTGGAGCCGACCGCCCAGGTGATCCACGACACCTACGACAAGCAGGGCAACCCGATCGAGTTGTCGCCGCGCAACATCCTCAAGAAGGTATTGGGACTCTACGCCGACAAAGGCTGGCAGCCGATAGTCGCGCCCGAGATGGAGTTCTACCTGACCAAGCGTTGCGAAGACCCGGACTTTCCGCTGCAGGCGCCGCTCGGCCGCTCGGGCCGCCCGGAAACCGGTCGGCAGTCCTTCTCCATCGACGCGGCCAACGAATTCGACCCGCTGTTCGAGGACATGTACGACTGGTGCGAAATTCAGGGCCTGGATCTCGATACGCTGATTCACGAAGAAGGCCCGGCGCAGATGGAAATCAACTTCCGTCACGGTGACCCGCTGTCGCTGGCCGACCAGGTGCTGGTGTTCAAGCGCACCATGCGCGAAGCCGCGCTGAAGCACGACGTGGCGGCGACCTTCATGGCCAAGCCGATCACCGATCAGCCGGGCAGTGCCATGCACCTGCACCAGAGCATCATCGACAAGAAGACCGGCAAGAACATCTTCTCCAACGATGATGGCTCGATGAGCGAGCTGTTCCTCCACCACATCGGCGGCTTGCAGAAGTTCATTCCCGAGATTTTGCCGCTGTTCGCCCCTAACGTGAACTCGTTCCGTCGCTTCCTGCCCGATACCTCGGCGCCGGTGAACGTCGAGTGGGGCGAGGAAAATCGCACCGTCGGTCTGCGTGTGCCCGATGCAACGCCACAGAGTCGCCGGGTCGAGAACCGCCTGGCCGGTGCCGACGCCAACCCCTACCTGGCCCTGGCCGCCAGCCTGCTGTGCGGCTACATCGGCATGGTCGAAGGGATCGAGCCGAGTGCCCCGGTGGTCGGCCGCGGTTACGAGCGGCGCAACCTGCGCCTGCCGCTGACCCTGGAAGCCGCACTGGAGCGCATGGAAACTTGCGCGACCCTGGAAGAATACCTGGGCCGCAAGTTCGTCAGCGGCTACGTCGCGGTGAAGCGCGCCGAACACGAAAACTACAAGCGTGTGATTAGTTCCTGGGAGCGCGAGTTCCTGCTGTTGTCGGTTTAAAACTACTGCGCTCGGAGATACTGCGTTGAAAACAGACTCGGACATCGGCTTTACCGATGAACGTCCACAGGACGGCCCGAAGGGTAAGCGGAGCGCATCATGCTCATTTACAGTCGTAAACTCCGCGTCCTCGTCTGTTTCCGCCTTGTCTCTCCTGCGCTCGCGACGTTTTAAACAACGTCCATCAAAGGTGTTGATATGACTAACCAAACAACTAACCCGAAAACCCGCGAGTGGCAGACCATGAGCCGCGAGCATCACTTGGCGCCCTTCAGCGATTACAAGCAGCTGGCGGAAGTGGGCCCGCGGATCATCACCAACGCCGAAGGTGTGTACCTGTGGGACAGCGAGGGCAACAAGATTCTCGACGGCATGGCCGGGCTGTGGTGCATGGCGGTGGGTTATGGGCGCAAGGAGCTGGCGGATGCGGCCTATAAGCAGATGCAGGAATTGCCGTTCTACAACACCTTCTTCATGACCGCGCACCCGCCGGTCCTGGAACTGGCCAAGGTGATTGCCGAGATCGCCCCGGCCGGCATGAGCCACGTGTTCTTCACCGGCTCCGGCTCTGAAGGCAACGACACCATGCTGCGTATGGTGCGCCACTACTGGGCGGTGAAGGGCCAGCCAAACAAAAAGGTGATCATCAGCCGGATCAATGGCTATCACGGCTCCACCGTGGCCGGTGCCAGCCTGGGCGGCATGAAATCCATGCACGAACAGGGCGATCTGCCGATCCCGGGCATCGTGCATATTCCGCAGCCTTACTGGTTCGGTGAAGGTGGCGATATGACGCCGGACGAGTTCGGCATCTGGGCTGCCGATCAGTTGGAGCAGAAAATTCTCGAAGTGGGCGAAGACAACGTCGGCGCCTTTATCGCCGAACCGATTCAGGGCGCCGGCGGGGTAATAGTACCGCCGGACAGCTACTGGCCGCGCATCCGCGAGATTCTCGCCAAGTACGACATTCTGTTTGTCGCCGACGAAGTGATCTGTGGCTTCGGCCGCACCGGCGAATGGTTCGGCAGCGACTTCTACGGCCTCACGCCGGACATGATGACCATCGCCAAGGGCCTGACCTCCGGTTACGTCCCCATGGGCGGGCTGATCGTGCGCGACGCAATCGTCGAAGTGCTCAACCAGGGTGGCGATTTCAACCACGGCTTCACCTATTCCGGGCACCCGGTAGCGGCGGCGGTGGCACTGGAAAATATTCGCATCCTGCGCGACGAGAAAATTGTCGAGCGGGTCAAGACGGAAACGGCACCGTACTTGCAGAAGCGTCTAGGTGAACTGGCGGACCACCCCTTGGTCGGTGAAGTACGCGGCGTAGGGCTGCTCGGCGCCATTGAATTGGTGAAGAACAAAGCGACCCGCGAGCGTTATCCGAGCGAGACGGCGGTGGGCATGATCTGTCGCGGTCACTGTTTCGACAACGGTCTGATCATGCGCGCGGTGGGCGACACCATGATCATTTCGCCGCCGCTGGTGATCAGCAAGGCGGAGATCGATGAACTGGTGGACAAGGCACGTAAATGCCTGGACCTGACCGCTGAGGCGCTGCGCGGTTAAAGCAGAGCGCTTTATGGCTTTCGGTTTGTTATGTCTGAAAGTTGTAAAGAGTCGCATGACCTTGCCAGACTGCATCAGTGCGTTGGCCAGGCTCACCGAAGGGTGGTGCGGCTGGGCTGCGCCATCTTGCGGAAAACTTTTACAACAACAGGAGCTGCACGCATGAAAACATTCGGCAAAACCCTGCTCGCGCTGTCCCTAGTGGGCGCTTTAGCAAGTACCGCGCAGGCCGAGGACAAAGTACTGCACGTCTACAACTGGTCGGATTACATCGCCGAAGACACCATCGCCAACTTCGAGAAGGAAACCGGCATCAAGGTGGTCTACGACGTCTTCGACAGCAACGAAACCCTGGAAGCCAAGATGCTCTCCGGCGGCTCGGGCTACGACGTGGTGGTGCCGTCCAACCAGTTCCTCGCCAAGCAGATCAAGGCTGGGGTGTTCCAGAAACTGGACAAGTCCAAGCTGCCGAACTGGAAAAACCTCAACCCGGACCTGATGAAGGCGCTGGAAGCTGCCGATCCGGGCAACCAGTACGCCTTCCCCTATCTGTGGGGTACCACCGGCATCGGCTACAACCCGGCAAAGGTCAAGGCGGCGCTGGGCGTCGACAAGATCGACTCCTGGGATGCGGTGTTCAAGCCGGAGAACATGGCGAAGCTCAAGTCCTGTGGCGTCTCCATGCTCGATGCGCCTGAGGAAATTTACGCCGCCGCCCTGCATTACCTGGGGCTGAACCCGATCGCGAAAAGCCCGGCAGACGTGAAAAAAGCCGAGGCACTGCTGCTGAAAGTCCGTCCGTACATCACCTACTTCCATTCCTCCAAGTACATTTCCGACCTGGCTAACGGCAACACCTGCGTGGCGGTTGGCTGGTCCGGCGACGTGTTCCAGGCCCAGGCCCGCGCCGAGGAAGCGAAGAACAACGTACCGGTCGCCTACGCGATCCCCAAAGAAGGCGCCGCCACCTTCTTCGACATGATGGCCATCCCGGCGGATGCCAAGAACACCGACGAGGCTTATACCTTCCTCAACTACATCCTCACCCCGGAAGTGATAGCGCCGATCTCCGACTACGTGGCCTACCCCAATGGCAACAGCGCCGCCACTGCGTTGGTGTCGGAGGAAATTCGCAACAACCCGGGTATCTATCCGACCGAAGAAGCCTCGAAGAAGCTCTACACCTTTTCCGAGCTGAGCCCGAAAGTGCAGCGCGCGATGACGCGTAGCTGGACCAAGGTGAAATCGGGACGTTAATTCCGCCAGATCCTAAGTAGTACCCAGTTTCTGGCGGGATGATCCGCCAGAAACCCAAACAATAATAAGGAAGCTTGCATGCGTTCTACACCTCTACTGGCCGCCCCAGTGCGCGCGCCATTCAGCGAGTCACGATCATCTGTGCCATGGCTGCGGAACGCGGCGCTACCGTGCCGTCCGGGTTGGCCGGTCGCGGCTGGCTGAGCAGAGAAAGACTTTTCCGATAGAGAGCTAGCCCCTCCAGGGCAGCCCGATAAAAGAGGATTCACGCATGCGTACTCCCTTCGCGACAACCCTGACCGCCAGTGCCCTGGTGCTTGGCTTGGCGGCCACGGCCCAGGCCGAGTCGACCGTACATATCTACAACTGGAGCGATTACATCGGTGAAAACACCCTCGCCGAGTTCCAGCAGGCGACGGGCATCAAACCGCTCTACGACGTGTTCGACTCCAACGAAACCCTTGAAGGCAAACTACTGGCCGGGCGTTCCGGCTATGACGTGGTGGTGCCTTCCAACCATTTCCTCGGCAAGCAGATCAAGGCCGGTGCCTTCCAGAAGCTTGACCGCGCCCAGCTGCCGAATTGGCACAACCTCGACCCGGCACTGCTCAAGCAGCTGCAGGTCAACGACCCGGGCAACCAATATGCCGTGCCTTACCTGTGGGGCACCAACGGCATCGGCTACAACGTCGAGAAGGTCAAGCAAGTGCTGGGCGTCGACAAGATCGACTCCTGGGCGGTGCTGTTCGAGCCGCAGAACATCAAGAAGCTCAGCAGCTGCGGGGTGAGCTTCCTCGACTCCGGCGACGAGATGATTCCGGCAGTGCTCAACTACCTGGGCCTCGACCCGAATAGCAGAAATCCGGCCGACTATGCCCAGGCGGAAGCCAAGCTGCTGGCCGTGCGCCCTTACGTCACCTACTTCCACTCGTCCAAGTACATCGGTGACCTGGCTAACGGCAACATCTGCGTGGCGGCCGGTTTCTCTGGCGACATGCTGCAAGCGGCAGCTCGCGCCGAAGAGGCCGGTAAAGGCATTGAAATTGCCTACGCGATTCCCAAAGAGGGCGCCAACCTGTGGTTCGACATGCTGGCCATTCCGGCCGATGCGGCGAACGTCAAGGAAGCCCACGCCTTTATCAACTACCTGCTGGAGCCGGCGGTGATTGCCGGGGTCAGCGATTACGTCGGCTACGCCAATCCCAACCCCAAAGCCGGTGAGTTGATGGATCCGGACGTACGTAACGACGAGGCGGTGTACCCGCCGCAAAGCGTATTGGACAAGTTGTTTATCTCGGCGGAGTTGCCGAAGAAAGTACAGCGGCTCATGACCCGTAGCTGGACCAAGGTCAAATCGGGTCGGTGATTTCAAACGTCTGACCGCCGGGGTCGGACGCAATTTTTGCGGGAGTTTTGGTAATGTCAGTTGCTTCCAGTACCTATAAAAAGGTTCTCGAGGGAGATCAGCAACCCAAAGAGGTGTTGGTCAAAATCGAACGGGTGACGAAGAAGTTCGACGAAGCGGTTGCCGTCGATGATGTCTCTCTGACCATCAACAAGGGCGAGATCTTCGCCCTGCTCGGTGGCTCGGGCTCGGGTAAATCCACCCTGCTGCGCATGCTCGCCGGCTTCGAGCGGCCGACCGACGGGCGCATCTTCCTCGACGGTGTGGATATCACCGATATACCGCCGTACGAGCGGCCGATCAACATGATGTTCCAGTCCTATGCGCTGTTCCCGCACATGAGCGTGGCCGACAACATCGCCTTCGGCCTCAAGCAGGACAAAATGCCCAGGGCCGATATCGACGCTCGTGTCGAGGAAATGCTCAAGCTGGTACAGATGACCGAGTACGCCAGGCGCAAACCGCACCAGTTGTCCGGCGGCCAGCGTCAGCGTGTGGCCCTGGCCCGCTCGCTGGCCAAGAGCCCGAAGCTGCTGCTGCTCGACGAGCCGATGGGGGCGCTGGACAAGAAGCTGCGCTCGCAGATGCAGTTGGAGCTGGTGGAGATCATCGAGCGGGTCGGCGTGACCTGCGTGATGGTGACCCACGACCAGGAAGAGGCCATGACCATGGCCCAGCGCGTCGCCATCATGCACCAGGGCTGGATCGCCCAGATCGGCAGCCCGGTGGACATCTACGAGACCCCGACCAGCCGCCTGGTCTGCGAGTTCGTCGGCAGCGTCAACCTGTTTGAAGGCCAGGTGGTGGAAGACGCCGAAGGCCATGCGCTGATCGACAGCCCGGACCTGGAGCGCAACATCTTCGTCGGCCACGGCGTCAGCACCTCGGTACAGGACAAGAGCATCACCTACGCGATTCGCCCGGAGAAGCTGCTGGTCACCACGCAGAAGCCCGACTGCGAGCACAACTGGTCGCGCGGCACCGTGCACGATATCGCCTACCTGGGCGGCCATTCGGTGTTCCACGTCGAGTTACCGAGCGGCAAGATCGTCCAGTCCTTCGTCGCCAACGCCGAGCGCCGCGGCGCGCGGCCGACCTGGGATGATGAAGTCTATGTCTGGTGGGAGGACGATAGCGGGGTGGCGTTGCGCTCATGAATATTTCCCGAAGCATCAGTCGCCGCATGCCAAAAGGCAGGCACTTCGTCATCGGTGTGCCGTTCCTCTGGCTGTTCATGTTCTTCCTGCTGCCCTTCATCATCGTGTTGAAGATCAGCTTCGCCGAAGCCGACGTGGCCATTCCACCCTATACCGAGATCTACACCTGGGCGGAACAGCAGCTGTCGATTGTCATCAATCTGAGCAACTACATCTTCCTCAGCGAAGACGACCTGTACCTGGCCGCCTACCTCGGCTCGTTGCAGATGGCCTTCTTCAGCACCCTGTTGTGTTTGCTGATCGGTTATCCGATGGCCTATGCCATCGCCCGTGCCGATAAGGAGATGCAGACGGTGTTCCTGCTGCTGATCATGATGCCGACCTGGACGGCGATCCTGATCCGCGTGTATGCCTGGATGGGCATCCTCAGCAGCAACGGTCTGCTCAACAGCCTGCTGCTCAGCCTGGGTCTGATCGACGATCCGATCCGCATCCTCAACACCAACGTCGCGGTGTATATCGGCATCGTCTATTCGTACCTGCCGTTCATGGTGTTGCCGCTCTACGCCAACCTGGTCAAGCACGATCAGAGCCTGCTGGAGGCCGCCGCGGACCTGGGTTCGAGCACCTACAACAGCTTCTGGAAAATCACCGTGCCGCTGTCGAAGAACGGCATCATCGCCGGCTGCATGCTGGTGTTCATTCCGGTGGTCGGCGAGTTCGTCATCCCCGAGCTACTCGGTGGCCCGGAGACCCTGATGATCGGCAAGGTGCTCTGGCAGGAGTTCTTCAATAACCGTGACTGGCCGGTGGCCTCTGCCCTGGCGGTGGTGATGCTGGCGATCCTGATCATCCCGATCATTCTGTTCAACCGTAACCAGGCCAAAGAAATGGAGGGCAGAGCATGATGAAGTTCCCTCGGATTGTGCCGACCGTTCTGTTCAACCCTGTGCATAAGCAAAATCGTGCTAAGGGAATGGAGGGCCGCACATGAAACGCTTCAGTTTCTCCAACTTCATGTTGTGGGCGGGTTTTCTGTTCATCTACCTGCCGATGCTGATCCTGGTCATCTACTCGTTCAACGGCTCCCGTCTGGTCACGGTCTGGGGCGGTTGGTCGGTGAAGTGGTACGTCGGCCTGCTCGACAACACTCAGCTGATGAACGCGGTGATGCGTTCCCTGGAAATCGCCTGCTACACCGCGATTGCCGCGGTGATCCTGGGTACCCTGGCGGCCTTCGTGCTGACCCGGGTGACCCGTTTCAAGGGCCGCACCATGTTCGGCGGGCTGGTCACCGCACCATTGGTGATGCCGGAAGTGATCACCGGTCTGTCGCTGTTGTTGCTGTTCGTGGCCATGGCCCAGCTGATCGGCTGGCCGGCCGAGCGTGGCATCCTAACCATCTGGATCGCTCACACCACCTTCTGTACCGCCTACGTGTCGGTGGTGGTGTCATCGCGTCTGCGTGAGCTGGACCTGTCCATCGAGGAGGCGGCCATGGACCTGGGCGCCAAACCGTTGAAGGTGTTCTTCCTGATCACCATTCCGATGATCGCACCGTCCCTGGCGGCCGGCGGCATGATGTCCTTCGCCCTGTCGCTGGACGACCTGGTGCTGGCCAGCTTCGTCTCCGGTCCCGGTTCCACCACCCTGCCGATGGAAGTGTTCTCCGCCGTGCGTCTGGGCGTGAAGCCGGAGATCAATGCGATTGCCAGCCTGATCCTGTTGTCGGTGTCGCTGATGACTTTCATGATCTGGTTCTTCGCCCGGCGTGCCGAGGTCAAGCGCAAGAAGGCCGTACAGCAGGCTATGGACGAAACCACTGGCATCCGCGAGCAGCAGGGCCCGGACAGCCGCCGCGATCCGTCGCAGGTCCACGCAACGGCTTAGGTCGCTGCTTGGATAAACACAAAGGGTCGCTGCGGTGGCCCTTTGTGCTTATTGGCTGAAACACACCGCTGCTTTGTTGTGGCAGATGATCTGTTTCCAGTATTGGGGAACCAGCCGTACCTCGCCGGTGATAAATTCTCAGTTGCGGATATCACCGCCTTCGCAGGCCTGGCCTTTGCCGACTTGGTCAAACTCGCAGTGCCCGCTGACTTACAACAGCTGCGTGCCTGGCGACAGCCTGTCGCCGCCAGATCCAGCATTGCCTTTGCCTGAACGGGAGTAGAGACATGCAACTGAACGCCGACTTCAGCCTGCGGGCGGTCGTACACAGCGACTCGCTGGCCTGGGCGCCCTCGCCGATGCCCGGAGTGGAGCGGCGCATGCTGGATCGCATCGGCGCAGAGGTGGCGCGCGCCACCTCAATCGTGCGCTATGCCGCACACAGCAACTTTTCTGCGCATGTGCATGACGGCGGCGAGGAGTTTCTGGTGTTGCAGGGCGTCTTCCAGGACGAGCATGGCGACTATCCGGCGGGCACCTACGTGCGTAATCCGCCTACTTCGCAGCACGTCCCCCGCTCGGCAGAGGGCTGTACCATCTTCGTCAAACTCTGGCAATTCGCCCCGGAGGACCGCACCCCTGTGCGGATCGATAGCAATAAGATGCCTTATCTGCCAGTGCCCGACAGGCCAGGCGTTTCCCATATACCGCTGTTTCAGGATGCACGGGAGGAGGTACGCCTGGAGCAGTGGACACCTGAGTCGCGCATCGATCTGACGGTGGCAGGGGGTATCGAGGTGTTGGTATTGCATGGGGCGTTCAGTAGCGGCGGCGAAACATTCGTCAAACACTCCTGGTTACGCTTACCTGCAGGGGAGTCGCTCCAGGCCCGCACAGGTCCGCAAGGGTGCCGGCTGTGGGTGAAGACCGGGCACCTCGCTGAGCAGACCATCAGGCTCCCGACGGCGAGCTAGGCTGGATAGCCAACGCTGTCCGCTCACCAGGAGATTCAGCCATGCAGCTCCAAGGTTCCTGCCACTGCGGTGCGGTGGTGTTCAGTCTGACCAGCGCCCACCCTTATCCCTATCAACGCTGCTACTGCTCGATCTGCCGCAAAACCCAGGGCGGCGGCGGTTATTCGATCAATCTTGGCGGCGATGCGCGGAGTCTGAAAGTCAGCGGCCGCAAGCAGATATCGGTGTATCACGCCAAGATCAAGGGTGAAGGCCAGCGTCGCGCCCACCGCAGTAGCGCCGAACGACACTTCTGTCGACTCTGCGGCAGCGCCCTGTGGTTATTCAGCCCGGAGTGGCCGGAGCTGATTCATCCCTTCGCCTCGGCGATCGACACCCCGCTGCCGGTGCCGCCGGAGCACACTCATCTGCTGCTGGACTCCAAGGCGTCCTGGGTCGAGGTCGACGCGCGGCCTGGCGATCAGCAGTTCGACGGCTACCCCGAAGAGTCCATCGCCGAGTGGCATGAGCGCCTTGGTCTGAGCCGCTGACGGCTAGCTAGAAGGACAGCGCCGACCCAGGCCAGTGTCCGGGTGCCAGGTTGCTGGTGGCCTTAAACTGTATGGATATACAGATAAAGCTTGCCTGAACGGCCATGACTGCACATGCTTTGCGCCATCGCGACCATGAGTGATGGCAGCCATGCGGCTTTTTTTGTGTGAAAAACCTTCCCAGGCCAAGGACATTGCCAAAGTGCTCCAGGCCAATCGGCGTGGCGACGGCTGCTGGCTCGGCAGCAATGTGACCGTGACCTGGTGCATCGGCCACCTGCTGGAAACCGCACCGCCGGATGCCTACGACGCCCGCTACAAACGCTGGGTGCTGAGTGACCTGCCGATCATCCCCGAGCGCTGGAAAATGCTGGTAAAGCCCAAGACCGCCGGCCAGTTCAAGGCGGTCAAGCGTCTGCTCGGCGAAGCCGATGAGTTGGTCATCGCCACCGACGCCGACCGCGAGGGCGAGATGATCGCCCGCGAACTGGTGGAGCATTGCCGCTATCGCGGGCCGATCCAGCGCCTCTGGCTATCGGCCCTGGACGATGCCTCGATCCGCAAGGCACTGGCCGCACTCAAGCCCGGCGCCGAGACCTTCAGCCTGTACCACGCGGCGCTCGGTCGCTCGCGCGCCGACTGGTTGATCGGGATGAACATGAGCCGGCTGTTCACCTTGCTCGGCCAGCAGTCTGGTTATCAGGGTGTACTGCCGGTGGGCCGGGTGCAGACGCCGACCCTGCGCCTGGTGGTGGACCGCGACCGCAGCATTGCCGATTTCGTCCCCGTCGCCTACTGGGCCATCGAGGTCCAGTTGGTCAGCGACGGCACCTCGTTCAGCGCCCAATGGCGCGCCGCGGAAGACACCTGCGACGAGCACGGCCGCTGTCTGAACCAGGCGCTGGCGCAGCAGGCTGCGGCGGCCATGCACAGCGCCGCCAGCGCCCGGCTGGTCAGGCTGCGCACCGAGCGCATGCGCGAGGCCGCGCCCTTGCCGTTCGATCTGGGCACCCTGCAGGAAGTCTGCTCCAAGAAGCTCGGCCTCGGTGCGCAGGAAACCCTGGATATCGCCCAGGCGCTGTACGAGACCCATAAAGTCATCACCTATCCGCGCAGCGACTGCGGCTACCTGCCGCTCAGCCAGCACGCCGAGGCCCCTTTGATCCTGGCGGCCTTGCAGCGGGCCGACACGAGCCTGCGCGAGCTGCTGCAACACATCGAGCCGCAGCGCCGCTCGCGGGCCTGGAACGACGCCAAGGTCAGCGCGCACCACGGCATCATCCCGACCGCCGCCGCGCTGCACCTCGACCGCCTGGTCGGCAAGCAACGCGCCGTCTACAGCCTGATCCGCGCGCGCTATCTGGCGCAGTTCCTGCCCAACCATGAGTACGATCGCACCCAGGCGGACTTCGACTGCGCCGGTCAGGCCTTGCGTGCGGTGGGCAAGCAAATCGTCGAGCCCGGCTGGAAGCGTGCCCTGCCGCAAGCCCTGGCGCCGAGCAAGGGCGGGGAAGGACCAATGGCGCAAACCCTGCCGGCGCTGAGCGAGGGGCAGGACTGTGCAGTCGCGGAGGTGGCGCTCAAGGATCTGTGGACCCAACCGCCGAAGCCCTATACCGAGGGCGATCTGATCAAGGCGATGAAGAACGTCGCCAAGCTGGTCGCCGATCCTCGGCTCAAGCAGAAGCTCAAGGACACCACCGGCATCGGCACCGAGGCGACCCGCGCCGGGATCATCCAGGGCCTGCTGGACCGCGGCTACCTGCTCAAACAGGGCAAGGCATTGGCGGCCACGCCCGCCGCCTTCAGCCTGATCGACGCCGTGCCCCGTGCCATCGCCGATCCCGGCACCACCGCCATCTGGGAGCAGGCGCTGGACATGGTGCAGAGTGGCGAGATGAGCCTGGAGGAGTTCGTGGCCAAGCAGTCGGCCTGGATGAGCAAGCAGGTACAGCGCTGCGCCGGCCTGCGCCTGACCATCAGCGGCCCCGCGAGCCCGGCCGGTCGTGGCGCCGCACCTTGGAAGAACAAGCGTAAGGCGGCTAAGCCCAGGGCTGTCGGCGCTAAGCGAGCGAGAAAGCCGGCCTAGTGTGCCGTCTCTAAATAAAGGTTCTTCACGGATTAGCCTGAAACAAGGCGCTGGTTGGCAGGCAAACGCAGCCACCTCGTAGGCTGGGTTAGCGGCGCATGCCACCGAGGTACAGGCGCTACATGTTCCGGACGCCGAGTAACCCGGCACGGCGTCGGTAATGGCGCTGCCAATGCCGGGTTACGCCGCGCCAGATCCGGCTGCTTGAGCGGACCACCGCGTACGCGTCTAACCCAGCCTACGGGGCTGATCGTGATATCTGAGGCAGCACACTAGGGTCTGTTGCCGTTTCATTGCGAGCCGCGTTGCCGCGAGAAATGGCCCCCGATTAGGCGCAGGACGCAGGTAATGGTCATTCCCTTGCCAA
>NZ_VIUH01000017.1 GCF_007993865.1 Pseudomonas sp. SJZ079
GAGTGGCAAGGGGAAGTCTCCGGCCTGGTGGTGACCCGCTACGAGCACGGCGCCCATTGCCAGAAGATCGAGGTGGTGGAAGCCGCCCACCCGGTGCCGGACGATGCCGGCGAACGGGTGGCCCGTCGCGTGCTGGAGCTGGTCAGCAACCTGCAAGAGTCCGACCGGGTGATCTTCCTGCTGTCCGGTGGCGGCTCCTCGCTGCTGGCCCTGCCGGCCGAGGGCATCACCCTGGCCGACAAGCAGGCGATCAACAAGGCGCTGCTCAAGTCCGGCGCGACCATTGGCGAGATGAACTGCGTGCGCAAGCACCTCTCGGCGGTCAAGGGCGGGCGCCTGGCCAAGGCCTGCTGGCCGGCCAGCGTGTACACCTATGCGATCTCCGACGTGCCGGGCGATGAAGCCACGGTGATCGCCTCCGGGCCGACCGTGGCCGACCCGACCACCTCGGTGCAGGCCCTGGCGATTCTCGCCCGCTACAGCATCGAGATCCCGGCCAACGTGCGCGCCTGGTTGCAGGACCCGCGTTCGGAGACGGTCAAGCCGGGCGACCCCTGCCTGAGCCGCAGCCACTTCCAGCTGATCGCCACGCCGCAGCAGGCGCTGGATGCCGCCGCCGCCAAGGCCGAGGCCGCCGGTCTGCCGACCCTGATTCTCGGCGACCTGGAGGGCGAGTCGCGCGAGGTGGCCAAGGTGCATGCCGGCATCGCCAAGCAGGTGCTGCAGCACGGCCAGCCGCTCAAGGCGCCGTGCGTGATCCTCTCCGGCGGCGAAACCACGGTCACCGTGCGCGGCAATGGCCGCGGCGGACGCAACGCCGAGTTCCTCCTCAGCCTGACCGACAGCCTCAAGGGCCTGCCCGGGGTCTACGCCCTGGCCGGTGACACCGACGGCATCGACGGCTCGGAAGACAACGCCGGCGCCATCATGACCCCGGACAGCCATGCCCGCGCCGCGGCGCTGGGCCTGAGCAGCAGCTTTGAGCTGGACAACAACAACGGCTATGGCTACTTCGCCGCCCTCGAGCAACTGATCGTCACCGGGCCGACCCGGACCAACGTCAACGATTTCCGCGCCATTTTGATCCTAAAGGACCCTGCCCAATGAACGCCGACAAGAAAGTAAAAATCCTCGCCACCCTCGGCCCGGCGATCAACGGCATCGAGGACATCCGCCAGCTGGTCGAGTCCGGGGTCAACCTGTTCCGCCTCAACTTCAGCCACGGCGAGCACGCCGACCACGCCCAGCGCTACCACTGGGTGCGCGAAGTGGAGCAGCGCCTGAACACGCCGATCGGCATCCTCATGGACCTGCAGGGACCGAAGCTGCGCGTCGGCCGGTTCAAAGACGGCAAGGTCAACCTGGAGCGCGGCCAGGCCTTGCGCCTGGACCTGGACCCCACTCCGGGCGACGCCCGCCGGGTTTGCCTGCCGCACCCGGAAATCATCGAAGCGCTGCAGCCGGGGATGAACCTGCTGCTCGACGACGGCCGCCTGCGCCTGCAGGTAACCGCCAAGCACAGCGACGCCATCGACACCCAGGTGATCGCCGGCGGCGAGCTGTCCGACCGCAAGGGCGTCAACGTGCCGGAGGCGGTGCTGCAACTCAGCCCGCTGACCGAGAAAGACCGCCGCGACCTGACCTTCGGCCTGGAACTGGGCGTGGACTGGGTGGCGCTGTCGTTCGTCCAGCGTCCCGAGGACATCCTCGAGGCGCGCGAGCTGATCCAGGGCAAGGCCTTCATCATGGCCAAGATCGAGAAACCCTCGGCGGTGCAGCAGATCGAAGCCATCGCCCAACTGTGCGACGCGATCATGGTCGCCCGTGGCGACCTCGGCGTGGAAGTGCCGGCGGAAAACGTGCCGCGCATCCAGAAGGACATCATCCGCACCTGCCGCCAGCTCGGTAAGCCGGTGGTGGTGGCCACGCAGATGCTCGAATCCATGCGCTTCTCCCCGGCGCCGACCCGCGCCGAAGTCACCGACGTGGCCAACGCCGTGGCCGAAGGCGCCGATGCAGTGATGCTGTCGGCCGAGACCGCCTCCGGCGACTACCCGCTGGAAGCGGTGCAGATGATGAGCAAGATCATCCGCCAGGTGGAAAGCGGCCCGGACTTCCAGGCCCAACTCGACGTCAGCCGCCCGCAGGCCGAAGCCACCGCCTCGGATGCGATCAGCTGCGCGATCCGCCGCATCAGCTCGATCCTGCCGGTGGCCGCGCTGGTCAACTACACCGAGTCCGGCGCCAGCAGCCTGCGCGCCTCGCGCGAGCGGCCGAAGACGCCGATCCTCAGCCTGACCCCGAACCTGCACACCGCACGGCGCCTGAGCGTCGCCTGGGGCATCTACTCGGTGGTCAACCCGCGCCTGCATGAGGTCGAGGAGGTCACCAGCACCGCCCTGAACATCGCCAAGGCCCAAGGCATGGCCCAGCCCGGCGACACCGTGGTGATCACCGCCGGCGTACCCTTCGGCCAACCGGGCAGTACCAACAGCCTGCGTATCGAAACGCTTTCTTAGGGCAGCGTTAAGTCCGACAGGCTCCTAGGTCCAGCCCTCCAGGCGCATGCTCGCGCGCACCAGGCGTTGTTCCTCCTGCTCGATCTCCTTGAGATTGTCGCGGATGCTGTGGATGTGCTCGCGGGCGGCGCGCTGCGCCTGTTCCGGCAGGCGCTCGATCACCGCGTGGTACAGCCGTGCGTGCTGGCGGTCGATCTGGCGTTTCTGCACGGGCCGGTGATAGAGGTTGTTGACCGAGGCGAACACCGTGCTGAGCATCAGGTCGGTCAGCGACTGCAGGGTGTGCAGCAGCACCGGGTTGTGTGAGGCCTCGCAGATCGCCAGGTGGAAGGCATGGTCGAGGCGCGCATGCTCGCGCGGTTCGACGGCATCCGCCTGGGCGTGGGCGGCGAGCATTTCCTCGTAGCGTCGGGTGAGCAGGACGAAATCCGCGTCGGTGCCGCGCAAGGCGGCCAGGCGTGCCGATTCGGCCTCCAGCAGGGCGCGCACTTCGAGCAGATCGAAGAGGGTGCGCGGCTGCGAGTTGAACAGGTGCATCAGCGGGCTGGCATCGCGCGGCCCGCTCAGCGTGGCGACCCGCGAGTCGCGGCCCTGGGCGGTCTCGATGATGCCGCGGCCGCGCAGCACCTTGAGTCCCTCGCGCAAGGCCGAGCGGGATATCCCCAGCTTCTCGCACAGGCGCCGTTCCGAAGGCAGCGCCTGGCCGACCTTGAGCACGCCATCGACGATCAATCGCTCGATCCGTTCGGCGACCACATCACTGACCTGACGACGAGTTTCAGGCGTTTCTTCGAGCATGTTTAAACCTCGAACAACTGGTAGGACCAGTTCAAATTGGTTAATCGAAGCGCTTTCACTATAGGCATCCGTCCCAGTAAATGTAAGGCATTAGATGGCAGGAGGCGGACTGTGCACTTGAAAAAACTGGTCGTACCAGTGTGCTTAGCGATGGACGCCGAACTCGCCGCGGCCTAAACATACTGGCCACAATAAGCAGCTCGGGTTCGCCGCCTGGCCTGCACAGAACAGCAACGTCATTCGAGTGAGCCTGCCATGAGCATTCTGTACGACGAGCGTGTCGATGGCCCGCTGCCCACAGTCGATAAGCTGGCCCTGCTGGCTGAGCTGCGCGCGCAGCTGCCAGACCTGGACGTGTTGCACGATCAGGAAGATCTCAAACCCTACGAATGCGACGGCCTCTCGGCCTACCGCGCCACCCCGATGCTGGTGGTGCTGCCCGAGCGCGTCGAACAGGTACAAGCCCTGCTCAAGCTGTGCCACCAGCGCGGCGTGCCGGTAGTGGCGCGCGGCGCCGGCACCGGTCTGTCCGGCGGCGCGTTGCCGCTGGAGCAGGGCATCCTGCTGGTGTTGGCGCGCTTCAACAAGATTCTCGAGGTCAACCCGGCCGGACGCTTCGCCCGAGTCCAGCCCGGCGTGCGCAACCTGGCGATCTCCCAGGCGGCGGCGCCGCATGAGTTGTATTACGCACCGGACCCGTCCTCGCAGATCGCCTGCTCGATTGGCGGCAACGTCGCCGAGAACGCCGGCGGCGTGCACTGCCTGAAGTACGGCCTGACCGTGCATAACCTGCTCAAGGTGGAGGTCCTCACGGTCGAGGGCGAGCGCATGACCCTGGGCAGCGATGCCCTGGATGCGCCCGGCTTCGACCTGTTGGCCTTGTTCACCGGCTCGGAAGGCATGCTCGGCATCATCACCGAGGTCACGGTCAAGCTGCTGCCCAAGCCGCAGGTGGCGCGGGTGCTGCTGGCCAGTTTCGATTCGGTGGAGAAGGCCGGTCGTGCGGTCGGCGACATCATCGCCGCCGGCATTATTCCCGGTGGCCTGGAGATGATGGACAACCTGGCCATCAGGGCGGTGGAAGACTTTATCCAGGCCGGTTACCCGGTCGAGGCCGAAGCCATCCTGCTGTGCGAACTGGATGGCGTCGAAGCCGATGTGCAGGACGACTGCGAACGGGTACGCGCGGTGCTGCAGCAGGCCGGCGCCACCGAGGTACGCCTGGCGCGCGACGAGGCCGAGCGGGTCAAGTTCTGGGCCGGGCGCAAGAACGCCTTCCCGGCGGTCGGGCGCATCTCGCCGGACTACTACTGCATGGACGGCACCATTCCGCGGCGCGAGCTGCCCGGTGTGCTCAGGGGCATCAGCGAGCTGTCCGCCGAGTGCGGCCTGCGCGTGGCCAACGTGTTTCACGCCGGTGACGGCAATATGCACCCGCTGATCCTCTTCGATGCCAACCAGCCCGGCGAACTGGAGCGCGCCGAAGCCCTAGGCGGCAAGATCCTCGAACTCTGCGTCAAGGTCGGCGGCAGCATCACCGGCGAACACGGCGTGGGCCGCGAGAAGATCAACCAGATGTGCGCCCAGTTCAACAGCGACGAGCTGACTCTGTTCCACGCGGTGAAAGCGGCCTTCGACCCCAGTGGCCTGCTCAACCCCGGCAAGAACATCCCGACCCTGCACCGCTGCGCCGAATTTGGCGCCATGCACGTGCACCACGGCCAGCTGCCTTTTCCCGAACTGGAGCGTTTCTAATGGTCATGCGTCACGATGCAGACGCCAGTGCGGCGCTGCTGGAACAGGTCAATCACGCGCTGAACAGCTCGACTGCGCTGCGCATTCAGGGCGGCAACAGCAAGGCCTTTCTCGGCCGTAACGTGGCTGGCGAGGTGCTCGACACCCGTGCCCATCGCGGCATCGTCAGCTACGACCCGACCGAGCTGGTGATCACCGTTCGCGCCGGCACGCCGCTGGTCGAGCTGGAGGCGGCGCTGGATGAGGCCGGGCAGATGCTCACCTGCGAAGCGCCGCATTTTGCTGAAGGCGCCACGGTCGGCGGCATGCTCGCGGCCGGGCTGTCCGGGCCGCGCCGGCCCTGGTCCGGGGCGGTGCGTGACCTGGTCCTGGGCACGCGGCTGATCACCGGTTTCGGCAAGCAGCTGCGTTTCGGCGGCGAGGTGATGAAGAACGTCGCCGGCTACGACCTGTCGCGCCTGCTGGCGGGCAGCTTCGGTTGCCTCGGGGTGATCACCGAAGTGTCGCTCAAGGTGCTGCCCAAACCGCGCCAGACCATCAGCCTGCGCCTGCAGATGGACGCCGCCTGCGCCCTGCAGAAACTCGCCGAGTGGGGCCAGCAGCCGATCCCGATCAGCGCCGCCAGCCATGACGGTCAGGCCTTGCACCTGCGTTTGGAGGGCGGTGAGGGCTCGGTGGCCGCGGCCCGCGAACGCCTCGGCGGCGAACTGCTGGATAGCGCCTACTGGGGCGAGCTGAACGAGCAGCGTCTGCCTTTCTTCGCCGCTGCGGCGCCGCTGTGGCGCCTGTCCGTGCCGAGCCACAGCGGCGTGCTGGCCCTGCCCGGCGAGCAGCTGATCGACTGGGGCGGCGCGCAGCGCTGGCTGAAGTCCGACGCCGATGCCGCGCTGATCCGCCAGGTCGCCACGGCAGTCGGTGGCCACGCCACCTGCTTCAGCGCCGGGCACTGTGACAACCCGTTGCAGCCGCTGGCCGCGCCCTTGCTGCGCTACCACCGCCAACTGAAAGCCCAGCTCGACCCCCAGGGGATTTTTAACCCCGGTCGCATGTACTCCGAGGTGTAAGCCGTGCAGACGAATCTGAGTGAGCAAGCCAAGCGTCTGCCGCGCGGCGAAGAGGCCGAAAGCATTCTGCGCAGCTGCGTGCACTGCGGCTTCTGCAACGCCACCTGCCCGACCTACCAACTGCTTGGCGACGAGCTGGACGGCCCCCGTGGGCGTATCTACCTGATCAAGCAGGTGCTCGAAGGCAACCAGGTCACCGCCAAGACCCAGCTGCACCTGGATCGCTGCCTGACCTGCCGCAACTGCGAAACCACCTGCCCGTCCGGTGTGGACTACCACAACCTGCTGGACATCGGCCGCGCCGTGGTCGAGGCGGCGGTGCCGCGCCCACTGGGTCAGCGCGTGCTGCGCCAAGGCCTGCGCGCCGTGGTGCCGAACGCGGCCCTGTTCAAGGGCCTGACCCAGGTCGGTCAGGCCCTGCGCCCGCTGCTGCCAGCGGCGCTCAAGGCCAAGTTGCCGCGCGCCGCAGGTGCGGCCAAGCCGCGTCCCGCCCCGCGCCATGCACGCCGCGTGCTGCTGCTCGAAGGCTGCGTGCAGCCGGGGCTGTCGCCCAACACCAATGCCGCCACCGCGCGGGTGCTCGATCGCCTTGGCATCAGTGTCACGCCGATCCGCGAGGCCGGCTGCTGCGGTGCGGTGGACTACCACCTCGATGCCCAGGCAGCGGGTCTGCAGCGTGCCCGACGCAACATCGACGCCTGGTGGCCGGCCATCGAGCAGGGCGCCGAGGCCATCGTGCAGACCGCCAGCGGCTGCGGCGCCTTCGTCAAGGACTACGGTCACCTGCTCGAGCAGGACCCGGCCTACGCCGAGAAAGCCAAGCGGGTCAGCGCCTTGGCCAAGGACCTGGTGGAAGTGTTGCGCGAAGAGCCCTTGGAGGGTCTCGGCGTGCGCAGTGAGCTGCGCCTGGCCTTCCATTGCCCCTGCACCCTGCAGCACGCGCAGAAACTCGGGGGCGCGGTGGAGGAGGTGCTCGCCCGCCTCGGTTTCGGCCTCACCGCCGTGGCGGACAGCCACCTGTGCTGCGGGTCGGCCGGCACCTATTCGCTGACCCAGCCGGAACTGTCGAAACAGCTGCGCGACAACAAGCTGAACGCTCTGGAAAGCGGCAAGCCGCAGGTGATAGTCACCGCCAACATCGGCTGTCAGACCCACCTCGACGGCGCCGGGCGTACCCCGGTGCGGCATTGGATCGAGCTGGTCGAAGAGGCCATGAACTGACACCACCCCTGTAGGAGCCAGCTTGCTGGCGATCCGCTTCGCAGCGATCGCCAGCAAACTGGCTCCTACGCAACGCCGGCTACGAGCCGGCCATACGCATTCATTGAGAGGAATCACAGATGCAAAGCAAAGCCGTACTGGGTCAAGCCGAAGTCGCCCGCATTCTTGCCGCTGCGCGCGCCGAAGCGCAGCAGCACAGCTGGGCCGTGGCCATTGCCGTGGTCGACGACGGCGGCCACCCGCTGGCCCTGGAACGCCTCGACGGTTGTGCGGCGGTCGCTGCCTACATCGCCACCGAGAAAGCGCGCAGCGCGGCGCTCGGTCGCCGTGAAACCAAGGGCTACGAGGACATGGTCAACGGCGGCCGCAGCGCCTTTCTCTCCGCCCCGCTGATCACGTCCCTGGAAGGCGGCGTACCGGTGATGGTCGACGGCCAGGTGGTCGGCGCGGTGGGTGTCTCCGGGGTCAAGGCCGAGCAGGACGCCCAAGTGGCCAAGGCCGGCATCGCCACCCTGGGCTGAATTGACTACTGACAGGGCTCCCGTGGGAGCCCCTGCCGGCGCTTTGCGCCGCACCTGCACAGTTTGATGGAGAGTGGAAAATGTCCGATCGCGTGAACTGCCAGCGCCTGCAAGTGGCCGCCAAGCTGCAACGTTTCGTCGACGAGGAGGTGCTGCCGGGCAGCGGCATCGAGCGCGAGGCCTTCTGGAGTGGATTCGACGCCCTGGTGCATGACCTGGCGCCGCACAATCGCGCCCTGCTGGCCGAGCGTGAGCGTCTGCAGGTCGAACTGGATGCCTGGCACCGCGCCCATCCGGGCCCGGTGACCGACATGCCGGCCTACCGCGCCTTCCTCGAGTCCATCGGTTACCTGTTGCCGCAGCCGGACAGCGTGCAGGCCAGCACCGCCAGCGTCGACAGCGAAATTACCAGCCAGGCCGGCCCGCAACTGGTGGTGCCGGTGATGAACGCGCGTTACGCGCTGAACGCCGCCAACGCCCGCTGGGGCTCGTTGTACGACGCCCTGTACGGCACCGACGCCATCTCCGAGGACGGTGGCGCCGAAAAGGGCCCGGGCTACAACCAGACCCGTGGCGCCAGGGTCATCGCCTTCGCTCGCGCCTTCCTCGACCAGGCTGCGCCGCTGGCCACTGGCTCCCACGCCGACGCGGTCAGCTACCGGGTGGTCGACGGCCAGCTCCAGGTGACCCTGGAAGACGGCAGTCAGAGCGGCCTGGCTCAGACCGAGAAGTTCGTCGGCTATCAGGGCGAGGCCACTGCGCCCAAGGCCGTGCTGCTGAAGAACCACGGCCTGCACCTGGAAATCCAGATCGACCCGCACAGCCAGGTCGGCGCCACCGACGCCGCCGGGGTCAAGGACCTGCTGATCGAAGCCGCGCTGTCGACCATTCTCGATTGCGAGGACTCGGTGGCCGCGGTCGACGCCGACGACAAACTGCTGATCTATCGCAACTGGCTCGGCCTGATGAAGGGCGACCTGACTGAAGAACTGGAGAAGGGCGGCCAGCGCCTCGTCCGCCGCCTCAATCCGGACCGCCAGTACGTGGCTGCCGCCGGTGGCGAGCTGAAGCTGCACGGCCGCTCGCTGCTGTTCGTGCGCAACGTCGGCCACCTGATGAGCAACCCGGCGATCCTCGACGGCGAAGGTAATGAGATCCCCGAGGGCATCCTCGACGGCGTGATGACCAGCCTGATCGCCCTGCACGACCTCAAGCGGCGCGGCAACTCGCGCAGCGGCAGTGTCTACATCGTCAAACCGAAGATGCATGGCCCGGCCGAAGTGGCCTTCGCCGACCAGCTGTTCGGCCGTATCGAAGACCTGCTGCAACTGCCACGGCATACCCTGAAGATCGGCATCATGGACGAGGAGCGGCGCACCAGCGTCAACCTCAAGGCCTGCATCGCCGCCGCCAGTGCGCGGGTGGCCTTCATCAACACCGGCTTCCTCGACCGCACCGGCGACGAGATGCACAGCGCCATGCAAGCCGGCGCCATGCTGCGCAAGGGCGACATGAAGAGCAGTGCCTGGATCCAGGCCTACGAGCGCAACAACGTGCTGGTCGGCCTCAACTGCGGCCTGCGTGGTCGCGTGCAGATCGGCAAGGGCATGTGGGCCATGCCGGACCTGATGGCGGCCATGCTCGAGCAGAAGATCGCGCACCCGCTGGCCGGCGCCAACACCGCCTGGGTGCCGTCGCCGACCGCCGCCGTGCTGCATGCGCTGCACTACCACCAGGTCGACGTGGCGGCGCTGCAGCGCGAGCTGGAACGCAGCGACCTCGACGCCCAGCGCGACAGCCTGTTGCACGACCTGTTGAGCGTGCCGGTGGCCGCCGAGCGCAACTGGAGCGCTGCGGACATCCAGCAGGAACTGGACAACAACTGCCAGGGCATCCTCGGTTACGTGGTGCGCTGGGTCGAGCAGGGCGTCGGCTGCTCCAAGGTGCCGGACATTCACAACGTCGGCCTGATGGAAGACCGCGCGACCCTGCGTATCTCCAGTCAGCACATCGCCAACTGGCTGTACCACGGCGTGGTCGCCGAGGCGCAGGTGCGCGAGACCCTCGAGCGCATGGCCAAGGTGGTCGACGCACAGAACGCCGGCGATCTGCAGTACCGGCCGATGGCGGCGAACTACGCGCAGTCGGCGGCCTTTCAGGCGGCCAGCGATCTGGTGTTCAAGGGCCGCGAGCAGCCCAGCGGTTATACCGAGCCGCTGTTGCACGCCTGGCGCCTGCGCTTCAAACAGCAGGCCTGAGCGACAGCAACATGATCGTGGGAGGGGCTTTAGCCGCGACTGGCGGCTAGCGGTCGCGGCTAAAGCCCCTCCCACACAAGCAGCAGCCCAGCCGATACGGGTGTCGGCTGGGGGAGGAGTACAAGCGGTCCCGACAGCCTCTGGCTGGCGGGGCTTT
The DNA here is from genome assembly GCF_007993865.1 of Pseudomonas sp. SJZ079. Classification (GTDB taxonomy): domain Bacteria; phylum Pseudomonadota; class Gammaproteobacteria; order Pseudomonadales; family Pseudomonadaceae; genus Aquipseudomonas. The sequence continues at coordinate 10,294 of NZ_VIUH01000017.1, forward strand.
CGAGCATGGACACCGGCCGGACGATCCTCGGCCGGTGTCCTGGGGCCGGCAAGGTCCAGATGCGTGGCACCGGGTACCCCCGGAACACTGTGGTTCACAATAACAAATAGGAACCAACTCATGAGTCAAACACTGCTGTCGATCCTGGCCTTCGTGCCGCTGGTGCTGGCGGGTGTGCTGCTGATCGGCTTTCGCTGGCCGGCCAAGTACGCCATGCCTGTGGTCTTCGTCCTCACCGCAATCATTGGCCTGACGGCCTGGGACATGACCCTCAATCGGGTTATCGCCTCCAGCTTGCAAGGGCTGATTCTCACCGCGGCGATCCTCTGGATCATCTTCGGCGCCATCCTGCTGCTCAATACCCTCAAGCACTCCGGCGGCATCAGCGCGATTCGCCGGGGCTTCTCCGCCATCAGTCCGGATCGCCGGGTACAGGCACTGATCGTCGCCTGGTTGTTCGGTTGCTTTATCGAAGGTGCTTCCGGTTTCGGTACCCCGGCTGCAGTCGCCGCGCCGTTGCTGGTGGCCCTGGGCTTCCCGGCATTGGCCGCGGTGGTGCTGGGCATGATGGTGCAATCCACGCCGGTGTCGTTCGGCGCGGTCGGTACGCCGATGCTGGTGGGGGTCACAGGTGGCCTGGATCAATCCGGGATGAGCGCACAGCTGCTGGCGCTCAATAGCAACTGGGACATCTTCTTTCAACTGATCTACTCGCGGGTGGCCATCACCCATGGCCTGATTGGCATCCTCATGCCGCTGATCATGCTGATGATCATGACCCGCTTCTTCGGCAAGAATCAGTCCTGGAAAGAAGGCTTGATGGTGGCGCCGTTTGCCATCTTCACCGGTCTCGCCTTCGTCCTGCCGTACATGGCGGCGGGGGTGTTCCTCGGCCCTGAATTCCCTTCGATGATCGGTGCCATGGTCGGTCTGGCCATAGTGATTCCAGCCGCTAAAGCAGGCTTTCTGCTGCCGAAGGAAACCTGGGATTTCGCCGACGCGAAAGACTGGCCAGCCGAATGGATGGGCAAGATCGAGTTGAAAATCGAGGACATCGCCGGCAAGACACCGATTTCCGTACGCATGGCTTGGGCTCCGTACCTGCTGCTGGCGGTATTTTTGGTGGCATCGCGGATATTCCCCGAGCTGAAAGCCGCGTTGATGGCGGTCAGCTTTGGCTGGACCGACATCCTCGGTGAAACCGGTGTTTCCGGCACCTTGCAACCGCTGTATCTGCCGGGTGGCATCCTGTGCATGGTGGTGCTGGTGACCTGCTTCCTGCACCGCATGCGCCTGGCCGAACTGGGTGCGGCAGTCAGCGAGTCGAGCCGTACCTTGCTCGGTGCCGGCTTCGTGCTGATCTTCACCATTCCGATGGTGCGTATCCTGATCAACTCCGGGGTCAATGCATCCGACCTGATCTCGATGCCGGTGGCCATGGCCACGTTGGTAGCGGACAGCGTGGGCGGCATTTATCCGTTGTTCTCGCCGGCTGTCGGTGCCCTGGGGGCCTTTATCGCCGGTTCCAACACCGTGTCGAACCTGATGCTCTCGCAGTTCCAGTTCAACACCGCCGGCTTGCTCGGCGTCTCCGGGGCGATGATGGTGGCCGCGCAGTCGGTCGGCGCCGCCGCCGGCAACATGATCGCCATCCACAACGTGGTCGCGGCTTCGGCCACCGTGGGCCTGCTCGGGCGTGAAGGCATCACCCTGCGCAAGACCATGTTGCCGACCCTCTACTACCTCCTGGCGGCCGGTGGCCTGACCATGATCGCCATGTACGGCATGGCGATTACCGACCCGCTGCAGGTCGTGCTGTAAGCGACCCGTCGGGCGGCATTCGTCGCCCGGCGGCTTGGCGCCTGCGTGCATTTGCGGTAGCGTGCCTCGCGCACTACCGTGAAAGTTACAGAGGTCGTTATGAAGAAGTGGCAATGTGTGGTCTGTGGGCTGATCTACGACGAAAGCCAAGGTTGGCCCGATGAAGGCATCGTTGCCGGCACCCCGTGGCAAGACGTCCCGGAAGATTGGTTGTGCCCGGACTGCGGCGTGAGCAAGATGGATTTCGAGATGATCGAAATCGCCTGATCCCAGAATTGACTACGGCGGCCCAGCGGGCCGCCGTTTTTATTGGGCGGGCTAAAACGCGTAGATCTGCTGGGGGGTGTCTGTTTCGGTTTGCCGCCGGGCAGCTGAGTGGACTGGGGTTGGCAACAGTTGCCGTATCGCGGAGGCAGTATGGGCAAGTGGCAATGCGTGGTCTGCGGCTTTATCTACGACGAAGCGGCTGGTCTGCCGGAAGAGGGGATTGCCCCCGGAACCCGCTGGGAAGACATTCCCGCCGACTGGATCTGCCCGGATTGCGGCGCGGGCAAGATGGATTTCGAGATGATCGAACTCGCCTGAGTCAGCAACGCCGCGTATTGGCCGGCAGCGTCCCGAGTGAGCCATGATTTCGCGGCGGCCTAGTGGCCTGTACGGTTAGTTGGCTAACTCAAGTTTGGATGGTTGAGGTTCCTAGACCAGGCGCTGCGACGAATCATAGCGGGCTATGGCGACGAGCGGCAACGCAGTATCGGGGCCTCAAGCGCCGAAATTGACTAATTGAACTAGCCACACAGGCCACTGGGGGCCGTCGCGGCGTTTTCACGAGTGAGGAATGGACAATGAGTGCACCTGTGGTGATCGTCGGCACCGGCCTGGCCGGCTATAACCTGGCGCGGGAGTTTCGCAAGCTGGACAGTCAGACGCCGTTGCTGCTGATCACCGCCGATGACGGTCGCTCTTATTCCAAACCTATGCTGTCCACCGGCTTCGGCAAGCACAAGGACGCCGATGGCCTGAGCATGGCCGAGCCGGGCGCCATGGCCGAGCAGCTGAACGCCGAGGTGCGCACCCATACGCGGATTACCGGTATCGATGCCGGGCACCAGCGCCTGTGGATCGGTGAGGAAGCCGTGCCGTACCGTGACCTGGTGCTGGCCTGGGGCGCCGAGGTGATCCGCGTTCCGGTCGAGGGCGACGCGCAGGATGCGCTGTTCCCGATCAATGATCTGGAAGACTACGCGCGCTTTCGCCTCGCGGCGGCCGGCAAACGCCGCGTGTTGCTGCTCGGTGCCGGCTTGATCGGCTGTGAGTTCGCCAATGACCTGAGTCTCGGCGGCTATCAGGTCGAGTTGGTCGCGCCCTGTGAACAGGTGATGCCCGGGCTGCTGCATCCGGCCGCGGCCGCGGCGGTGCAGGCGGGGCTGGAAAGCCTCGGCGCGCGCTTTCACCTCGGTCCGGTATTGATCAGCCTCAATCATGCGGCAGAGGGCTTACTCGCGCGCCTGTCCGACGGTACGCAGATCGCCTGTGACCTGGTGGTATCGGCGGTCGGCCTGCGTCCACGCATCGACCTGGCCGCTGCGGCCGGCCTGGGAGTCAATCGCGGGGTGATGGTCGATCGCCAGCTGCGCACCTCCCACGCCAATATCTATGCCTTGGGCGACTGCGCCGAGGTCGATGGCCTCAACCTGCTCTACGTGATGCCGCTGATGACCTGTGCCCGTGCCCTGGCGCAGACCCTGGCCGGTCAACCAACCGCAGTCCGCTATGGCGCCATGCCGGTCACGGTGAAAACCCCGGTGTGCCCGCTGGTGGTCTCGCCGCCACCGCGTGGCCTGCAGGGCGAATGGACGGTGGAGGGTAGCGGCAGCGACATCAAGGCCTTGTGTCGCGACGCGTCTGGCGCCTTGCTTGGTTATGCCCTGACCGGCGCGGCCGTGCAGGAAAAATTGGCGCTGAATAAGCTGCTGCCGGCGCTTCTGGCGTGAATGTCAGGGGTTCTGTCGGGTATGTCGTAAAAACCCCGGATTAAACTGTCGGACAAGACTGGCGCAGGTCCAAATGGCGTGCCATTCTCCCTCAGTCTGCCGCAGCACAGAGCTGTTGCGGCGCTTTGAGCGCTGTTCTGACGAACAGCACGGACACAACAACAACAAACCGTCAAAGAGGCATTTTATGCGTAAACCGGAACTCGCCGCCGCCATTGCCGATAAGGCAGATCTGACCAAGGATCAGGCCAATCGTGTACTCAACGCCGTGCTCGAAGAAATCACCGGCGCGCTGAACCGCAAGGACAGTGTGACCCTGGTTGGGTTTGGCACCTTCCTGCAGCGTCATCGTGGTGCGCGCACTGGCAAAAACCCACAAACCGGCCAGCCGGTGCAGATCAAGGCCAGCAATACCGTTGCCTTCAAACCGGGCAAGTCCCTGAAAGACGCGGTCAACTGAGCTTCCCCAGCCCGGAGCTAAGCGGCTCCGGGTGCCTTTCTCCTGCCCTCCACCCCGTCTACACCAGGCTTTAGGTCGGCTGTAGTCCTCGCCAAACCGCTACACTGCGCGCCGTTTCTTTTCCCCGTCGAGGCCGTGCGCATGAAATTCCGTTTTCTCCTGTGGATGCTGGGTCGCCTGATGAGCAAGGCCAGCCGCGACAATCCGGCTTTCCAGCAGCAACTGGTCGACCGCGACATGGTGTTCCAGTTGCACACCCTGGATGGCAAGATCGCTCGTCACTTCATCGTCAAAGACCAGCGCATCAGCAGCAAGCGCGGCCCCGCGCTCAAACCGGCTTTCGCCCTGGGTTTCAAGGACGGTGCCTATGGCTTCGCCACCATGAGCGCGAAGAACAAGCAACTGGCCTTTATGCAGGGCATTCAGAACAAGGACATCCAGATCCAGGGCAACCCGGCGCTGGTGCTGTGGTTCCAGGGGCTGACCAAATACCTGGTGGCGAAGAAAAAACCGACCGAGAAAAAAGCCGCCTGACGCTCAACCTCGCGCGCCACTGCTGGTCGGCGCGTGCTCCATTGGTTAGGCTGGCCGGAGTCACTGCGGAAGCCTGCCAATGCGTTTTATCATCCTTTGTCTGTTGTCCGTCGCCAGCCTGGCGCACGCGGCGCCACCGAAAGCCGAAGCCTTCGCCCCGTTGTTCGAACTGGCCGGGATTCGCCTGCTCTGCGAGCAGAGTGCGCCGCTGCTGCAGCGTGGGCTGAGCGAGGCGCGGCAGGTCGAGCTGGGTCGGCTGTTTGCCGCCGATGCCCTGTGCCGGGACTTGGCCAAGCGCCTGGTCGGCAGGTTCGACCAGGCTCAGCTGCAGCAGGCGCAACGCTTGCTCGACAGTCCCCTGGCGCGGCGCTTCACCGCCGCCGAGCGCGCCGTCGGCGAAGACGGCGCCGAGGCGCTGACCAGCTACCGTGCACAGCTGGCAGCGCGACCGCCGCTGCAAGCACGCCTGGCGTTGGTACAACGCCTCGATGTCGCGGCGCACACTACCGCCCTGGCCGCGCTGCTGCGTTATGAGGTGGGCAAGACTCAGGCGCTGCTGGCGCTCAAGGCGCGTGGTGAAACCCTCGATGAGCGCGCCCTGAGCAAGCAAACTGCGGCCCAGGCGCAAGCGCTGCGTGCCTCCAGTGCCCAAGGGGTGGAGTCGTTCATGTTGTACGCCTATCGGCAGATGCCCAGCGAACAACTCGACGAGTATGCGGCTATGTATGAGCAGGCGGCGCTCCGGCTATTGCTGGAAAGCAGCGAGCAGGCACTGCCGGCGCTGTTCGCCGAGCGCCGGGCGCAACTGAAATGATTCGGCGTAGCCACTGAACGATCACCCAGCGCATAAGAAAGGAGCCTGAGTCGGCCCCTTAATTCTGTGCGTATGCGATCCGCCTGCGCCGTGCAAGACGGCCCTGCTCCGCTTATTGCGGCGAGTGGAATTGCGCGGCCAGCTCACGCAGCGCGACTTCGGCCGCGAGCACCTTGTCGACGGCCTCATCGGCCTTTTCGCGGCTCAGGCCCAGGCCGTCGAGCAGGCTCTGCGGGATTTCGCCTTGCGGGCCGGCGCCAATGCCGCGGTTGCGCAGCAAACTGACCGCCAGGCACACCAGGTTCGGGTAGACCGCATGCGGGCCGGCATAGTCGGGGTCATGTTGGAAGCGCAGGGCGCTGGCCAGCTCTTCCGGCATGTCCCAGTAACGCATCAGCCAGGCGCCAATCTGCTCGCGGCTAATGCCCAGCAGGTGCTGCTCGACATAGCTATGGGAGAGGTGCGGGTTGACCTCCAGGTGACGGCAGATCAGCGAGAAGTGTGGCGGGAAGACATGCGCCAGCAGCAGATAGCCGAAGTTGTGCAGCAGGCCGGCGAGGTAGGTCAGGCCGGCTTCCGGGCGCTGGGTGCGCGGCATGGCGCGGGTCAGTCCCTCGATCACCGCTGCGGTGTAGATGGCCTGCTGCCAATAGGGTGTAGCCTGCTGCGGATGGTCCTTGGGCAGGCTCAACGTCTTGCCCAGGGCCAGGCCGAGGGCCAGGTTGATCACCAGGTCGAAACCCAGCACGCGGACAATCGCGTCTTCCACCGAGCGGATCTTGCCGGGTGCGGCGTAGTAGGGCGAGGCCGCCCAGCTGACCACTTGAGCGGCCAGCGCCGGGTCGGTTTCCACCACGCCGGTGATGTCGTCCACCGTGGCGTCCGGGTCGACCCGCAGCTTGACGATCTTCTGCGCGGTTTCCGGCAGCGGCGGGATCTCGATGGTTTCTTCCAGGCGTTGCTGGATACGCCGCGCGGTGAAGGCCTGCACCGCTTGGCTGATCTCGGCGCGGTCATCGTCCGGGCGGTCGAGGTTCAGCTGGATAGTGCTCAGCGGCTCGCCGAAACGCGCCGCGCTGGCCTTGCTCAGCAGGCTCTTGAAGGCCTCGCTGGACATCTCCAGAAGTACGCCGGGCTGGCCGGACTCAATCAGCAGGCCCGGCACCTGAAGCAGGCGCTCATCGTACAGACAGGGTGAGCTGGTCAGCGGCGGCAGGCCGGGCAGCGTGCTCAGGCTGTGCTTGCCGAGCATGCGCTCCAGGCGCTCCGGTTTGACCGCGGTGAGTTTGCGCCCGGTCAGCTCGGCCAGGCGATTGAGGTCGAGTAGCTGGCTCTGCGGGTAGAGCACCAGCAAGGCGCCAACCGCATCTTCGAGCAACACCGCCTGCAGGCGCTGGGCGGCCGCTAGGCCTGAATGTTCGCTGCGCACCCGGTAGGCTAGGTCGAGCTTATCCAGCAGTTGCAGAATCACCGCCGGTGGTCGCAGCGTGGTGTCGGGGGCGAGGGCTACTTCGGTCATAACGAAATCCGGCTGAGGTGCAGTGAGCAGAAGTATAAACAGCAGTCCAGCCAAGCAACGGCTGAGGCGACGGCTGCACTGTGCGCTGGATCACACTTGGCCGTATTGCTGGCCATGGCGCAACCAGCGTTCCAGCAGCGGGCTGACATGTTGCGGCCAGTGGGCCAACAGGGCTTGGGCGGCGTCGCGCACCGCCGGCAACAGGTCGGCATCGCGCATCAGGTCGGCGACCTTGAATTGCAGCAGGCCAGTCTGGCGGATACCGAGCATTTCCCCTGGGCCGCGCAGCTCCAGGTCTTTTTCGGCGATGACGAAACCATCGCAGGTCTCGCGCATGATGCCCAGGCGTTGCCGACCCAGTTGCGACAGCGGCGGGTGATAGAGCAGCACGCAGTGGCTGGCGGCGCTGCCGCGACCGACCCGGCCACGCAGTTGGTGCAGCTGGGCCAGGCCCAGGCGCTCCGGATTTTCGATGATCATCAGGCTGGCATTTGGCACGTCGACACCGACCTCGATCACCGTGGTGGCGACCAGCAGTTGCAGTTGGCCCTGCTTGAACCGATCCATTACTGCGGCTTTTTCCGCGGGCTTCATGCGCCCGTGGATCAGCCCGACGTGCAGGCCACCGAGGGCGGCCGAGAGGTCTTCGAAGGTGGTCTCGGCGGCCTGGCAGGTCAGCTCTTCGGATTCTTCGATCAGGGTGCAGACCCAGTACGCCTGGCGGCCCTCATGGCAGGCCGAGCGCACCCGTTCGATCACCTCCAGGCGGCGGCTGTCGGCGACCAGGACGGTGTTCACCGGGGTACGGCCGGGCGGTAGTTCGTCGAGGATCGAGGTGTCCAGATCGGCGTAGGCGCTCATCGCCAGGGTGCGCGGGATGGGCGTCGCGGTCATGATCAGCTGGTGTGGACACAGGCGCCCGCCGACGCCTTTCTGGCGTAGCGCCAGGCGCTGCTGCACGCCGAAGCGATGTTGTTCGTCGATGATCACCAGGGCCAGGCGTTTGAACTCCACCTCGTCCTGGAACAGCGCGTGGGTGCCGACCACCATGGGCGTACCGTCGGCGATCTGCTGCAGGGCGGCGGCGCGCGCCTTGCCCTTGAGTTTGCCGGCCAGCCAGGCGACGTCGAGGCCGAGCGGCGCCAGCCATTTGCTGAAGTTGAGAAAGTGCTGTTCGGCGAGAATCTCGGTTGGCGCCATCAACGCGACCTGGTAACCGGCCTCCAACGCTTGCAGCGCGGCGAAGGCAGCGACAACGGTCTTGCCGGCGCCGACATCGCCCTGAATCAGGCGCAGCATGGGTTCGTCCTGGCTCAGGTCGTAGGCGATCTCGGCGCCCACGCGGGTCTGCGCGCCGGTCGGTGGGAAGCCCAGGTTACTGAGGAACTGCTGCGGCAGCTGCTTGGCGATGGGCAGGCGCGGCGCCTGTTGGGCGCGCAGGCTTTCACGCAGGCGTTGCAGTGACAGCTGGTGGGTCAGCAGCTCTTCGAAGGCCAGGCGGTGCTGGGCCCAGTGGCGACCCTCGGCCAGTTCTTCCAGGTCGGCATCCGCCGGTGGCCGGTGCAGGTAACGGATGGCCTGGTCCAGTGGGCTGAGTTGATAGTCGCGGGCCAGCTCGCGGGGTAGCCAGTCCGGCAGGCTGTGCGGGCCGAGTCGCGCCAGCGCCTGTTCGCTCAAGCTGCGCAGGCGCTGCTGGGTCAGGCCTTCGGTGGTCGGGTAGATCGGCGTCAGGGTCTGTTCCACGGCAATCGGTTCGCTGCCAGACAACGCACGGTATTCCGGGTGGTAGATCTCCAGGCCGGAGGAGCCGGGGCGCACCTCGCCGTAGCAACGCACCTGGGTGCCACGTTTCAGGCCCTCTTTTTGCGCCTGGCTGAAATGGTAGAAGCGCAGGCTGAGGGTGCCGCTGCCGTCTTGCAGGCGCACCAGCAGGCTGCGCCTACGGCCCATGACCACGTCAGCGCCGGCGACTATGCCCTCGACCACCGCATCCTGTCCGGGCCGCAGTGCACCAATCGGCACGATGCGGGTGCGGTCCTGGTAGCGCAACGGCAGGTGGAACAGCACGTCCTGCAAGTTTTCCAGACCGACCTTGGCGAGTTTCTCGGCCAGGGCGGCGCCGACGCCTTTGAGCGCCGTAACGGAAACCGCGGCCAGTTCGCTCATGCGCGGCTTAGGCCTTTTGCGCCTGGGGGCGGGCGACCGAGCACAGACGGATCGAGTCGCCCAGCATTTCAATGGCTTTCGGTCGCGGGAAGCTGGCACGCCAGGCGATGGCCACGGTGCGGAACGGCACCGGTGCGCTCAGCGGACGCACGTCGATGATGCCGGGCGCGTAATGGTGACTGTCCACGGCGGAGAGCGGCAGAATCGACACGCCGAGGCCGGAGGCGACCATGTGGCGGATGGTTTCCAATGAGCTGGACTCCACCGTGGTGTGCTTGGCGTGTTCTTCGCTGCCCTTGCGCAGGGTCGGGCAGGCTTCCAGGACCTGATCGCGGAAGCAGTGACCCTCGCCGAGCAGCAGCAGGCTCTTGTCGTTGAGCAGCTTGCTGTCGATGCTGTCCAGCGCCGCCCAGGGGTGGCCGGCCGGCATCAGGGCGTAGAAGGGTTCGTCATACAGCTGCATGGTCAGCACATCGGCTTCCTGGAACGGCAGGGCGATGATGATCGCGTCCAGCTCGCCGGTGCGCAGCTTGTCGCGCAGCACGTGGGTGAAGTTTTCCTCGATGTACAGCGGCATCTGCGGCGCCACCCGGTGCAGCTGCGGAATCAGGTGAGGGAACAGGTAGGGGCCGACGGTGTAGATGGCGCCGATCTTCAGCGGCGCGGTCAGCTGGTTCTTGCCGGCCTGGGCCAGTTCGCGGATGCCCTGGGCCTGTTCCAGCACTTTCTGCGCCTGGGTGACGATGCCCTCGCCGACCGGAGTCAGGCGCACCGCGCTCTTGCTGCGCTCGAAGATCAGCACACCGAGCTCGTCCTCGAGCTTCTTCACCCCCACCGACAGGGTCGGCTGGCTGACATGGCAGCGCTCGGCGGCGTGGCCGAAGTGTTGCTCCTGAGCGAGGGTGACGATGTAGCGCAGTTCGGTGAGGGTCATAGGGTTTATCCATTAAGTTACCGCTTAGCATAGCCTTTGCATTGCAATGAACCAACCGGGCTACACTGCGCCTCACGGATATTCTGGAGGCGATTGTGATGGATGCAGCGAGGCTGTTGATTGCCGGTTGCGGGGATGTCGGTAGCCGCCTGGGGCTGCGCCTGACCGATGCCGGCTGGACGGTGCATGGCCTGCGCCGCACGACAGCGGCGCTGCCAGCGCAGATTTTGCCGGTGGCTGGCGACCTGCAAGCCGATAGCTGTCCGGCCCAGTGGCCCACCGGCACGCTGGACTACCTGGTGTATTGCGCGGCGGCCAGTCAATACGACGAGCCGGGATATCGCGCCGCCTATGTCGAGGGTTTGCGTCGGGTGCTGAGTTGGTTGGCGCTACATGGGCAACGGCCGCGGCGTCTGCTGTTCGTCTCCAGTAGCGGGGTCTATGGCCAACAGCAGGGCGAGTGGATAGATGAGCTGTCGCCGGCCGCCGCAGAGGGCTTCTCCGGCCGGGTGATGCGCGAAGCCGAGCAGCTCGCGCTGCACAGCGATATCCCGGCGAGCGTGGTGCGCCTGAGCGGACTGTACGGGCCGGGCCGGCAGCGGCTGATCAATCAGGTGCAGCAAGGTTATCGGGTGGCGGCTGAGCCGCCGCTGTACGGCAATCGCATCCATGTCGAGGATGCCGCGGGTCTGTTGGCGTTCCTGCTGCAGGCCGATGCCCGTGGCGTGGCGTTGCAGGATTGCTATATCGGCGTCGATGACGAGCCGGCCGCGCTGCACGAAGTGGTGGCCTGGTTACGCCAGCAGTTGGGTGTCAGCCACTGGGCCGAGGAGTCGACGCTGGGCCGTGTCGGCAGCAAGCGTTGCAGCAATGCCCGCGCGCGGGCGCTGGGCTGGGCTCCGCAGTATCCGAGCTATCGCGAGGGTTATGCGGCGGTGCTGGCGAGCCTGACTGGGCAGTGAGCAGTGGGCTGGCGCCGCCGAGGCGCGCTGCGCTGAGCCGTAGTGTGGCGCAAGGATGCTGCGCTGGGCCCACAAAAGTGGCGGGGTGGCGAACCCCGCCGGGGTACTTAGTCGAGTACCAGAATAGCGTCCATTTCCACTGCGGCGCCGCGTGGCAGAGCGGCCACGCCGATGGCAGCACGAGCCGGGTAGGGTTGCTCGAAATAGCGCCCCATCACCTCGTTGACCTTGGCGAAGTGCGACAGATCGGTGAGGAAGATGTTCAGCTTGACGATGTCCTTGAACGAGCCACCGGCGGCCTCGGCCACGGCCTTGAGGTTTTCGAAGACCTGCACGGTCTGCGCCTCGAAGCCTTCGACCAGCTCCATGGTCTGCGGGTCCAGCGGGATCTGCCCGGACACATACACGGTGTTGCCGGCCTTGATCGCCTGGGAATAGGTGCCGATGGCGGCCGGGGCTTTGTCGCTATTGATAACGCTCTTGCTCATGAAATTCTCCTGGTGAGGGTAGGGGGCGTAGCCCGCCAAAGGATTTAGCGAGGGCGGTGGGCTCAAGCCCACTCTAATGGGAATGAGTTTTGGGCATGTGCTTAGGCGCGCACCCGGGTGATGCGAATGACCCCGGCGAGCGCGCGCAGCTTCTTGATCACGCGGGCCAGGTGCACGCGGTCGTGCACGCTGACTACCAGCTGCACGACGCTGATGCGACCATCGCGTTCGTCCATGCTGATCTTCTCGATATTGCCGTCGGCGGCGTTGACGCTGCCGGCCAGCAGGGCGATCAGGCCGCGCTGGTGTTCCAGTTCGATGCGCAGTTCGACATTGAATTCGCCGACCACATCCTTGGCCCAGGACAGCTGGATGCATTTTTCCGGGTTATGCCGGATTTCGCCGATATTGCGGCAGGTTTCCAGGTGCACCACCATGCCTTTGCCCGCCGACAGGTGACCGACGATGGGGTCGCCGGGGATCGGCGTGCAGCATTTCGCGTAGCTCAGCACCAGGCCTTCGGTGCCGCGGATCGCCAGCGGGCCCTCGGCGCTCGGCAGTTCCTCGCCGTCGCTGGCCAGTAGGCGGCGGGCCACCACGTAGGCCATGCGATTGCCCAGGCCGATGTCTTCCAGCAGGTCTTCGATGACTTCCAGGCGATACTCGGCGAGCACCGCTTGCACCCGTTCGTGGGTGAGTTTGTCCAGATGGCTGTTGAAACCGGCCAGCACCTTGTTCAGCAGGCGCTCGCCGAGGCTGATCGACTCGGAGCGGCGTTGCAGTTTCAGGGCGTGGCGAATGTGCGTGCGGGCCTTGCCGGTAACCACGAAATTCAGCCAGGCCGGATTCGGCCGGGCGCCGGGGGCGCTGACGATTTCCACCGTCGAACCGCTTTCCAGGGCTTGCGACAGCGGCGCCAGGCGGCGGTTGATGCGGCAGGCGATGCAGGTGTTGCCGACGTCGGTGTGCACCGCGTAGGCGAAGTCGACCGCGGTGGAGCCTTTCGGTAGCTCCATGATGCGGCCTTTGGGGGTGAACACGTAGACCTCGTCGGGGAACAGGTCGATCTTCACGCTCTCGATGAATTCCAGCGAGTTGCCGGCGCGCTGCTGCATTTCCAGCACGCCTTTGACCCATTGCCGGGCGCGGGCGTGGGTGCCCTTGGGCTGATCTTCTTCGTTGGACTTGTACAGCCAGTGTGCGGCAATGCCGTTGTTGGCCATCTCCTCCATCTCGCGGGTGCGGATCTGGATTTCGATGGGCACGCCGTGCATGCCGAACAGCGTGGTGTGCAGCGACTGGTAACCGTTGGCCTTGGGAATCGCGATGTAGTCCTTGAAGCGTCCGGGCAAGGGTTTATACAAGTTGTGCACGGCGCCGAGTACCCGGTAGCAGGTGTCGACCTTGTCGACCACGATGCGGAAGGCGTAGACGTCCATGATCTCGTTGAACGCCCGACGCTTGCCGCGCATCTTCTGGTAGATGCCGTAGAGGTGCTTCTCGCGGCCGAGCACATCGCCTTCCAGCCCTTCGCGGGCGAGGCAGTGGGTCAGCGATTCTTCGATCTTGTTGACGATTTCCTTGCGGTTGCCGCGGGCACGGCGTACGGCGATGCGGATGCGCTCGGAGCGCATCGGGTGCATGGCCTTGAACCCGAGGTCCTCGAACTCCACCCGCATGCTGTGCATGCCCAGACGATTGGCGATCGGCGCGTAGATCTCCAGGGTCTCCTTGGCGATGCGCCGGCGTTTCTCGCCGGACAGCACTTCCAGGGTGCGCATGTTGTGCAGGCGGTCGGCCAGTTTGACCAGGATCACGCGGATATCGCGGGCCATGGCCATGGCCATCTTCTGGAAGTTCTCGGCCTGTGCCTCGGCCTTGGTCTCGAAGTTCATCTGAGTCAGCTTGCTGACCCCGTCGACCAGCTCGGCCACGGTTTCGCCGAATTGCGCATGCAGCGCTTCCTTGGCGATACCGGTGTCTTCGATTACGTCATGCAGCATCGCGGCCATCAGGCTCTGATGGTCCATGTGCATGTCGGCAAGAATATTCGCCACCGCCAGGGGATGGGTGACGTAGGCTTCGCCGCTACGCCGGCGTTGGCCGTCGTGGGCTTGTTCGGCGTAGAAGTAGGCGCGCCGGACCAGATTGACCTGGTCGCTGCCGAGGTAGGTCGAAAGTCGATCGGCGAGGGCGTCTATGCTCGGCATGGATGTTCTCCGTACCGATTGTTATGACCCTGCGCCGTATGACGTCGACCCGGCATAAATTTACTGAGGCTCGTTGGCCTCTTCCTCGAATGCCGCAAACAGCGGTTCTTCTTCGACGATTTCGTCTTGCGCGATCACGTCGTAGTCGACCAGACCGGCGGCGATTTCACGCAGGGCGACCACGGTCGGCTTGTCATTTTCCCAGGCCAGCTTCGGCTCTTTGCCGCCGGTGGCGAGTTGGCGCGAACGCTTGGTGGCAAGCATGACCAGCTCGAAGCGGTTTTCAACGTTGTCCAGGCAGTCTTCGACGGTTACGCGAGCCATGGTGTTCCTCGTAGCAAAATGCAGATAAAGCTGGGCCCGAATGGGCGAGCGGACTAAAGAGTTTAAAAAAACCCCCGCATTAAGGGAAGCACTGATTTATCCGGGGGCAGCGGCTGCTCAGGCCAGCAGCTCGCTGAGCAGGCCAGTATGACGTTGCTGCTGCGAACTCTGCAGCAACTGGTTGGCGCGGAAGATGGCTTTCAGGTCGCTGAGCGCGTGGGCGAAGTCGTCGTTGATCAGCAGGTAGTCGTATTCGACGTAGTGGCTCATCTCGCTGACGGCTTCACGCATGCGTTGTTCGATGATTTCCCCGCTGTCCTGGCCGCGATTGGTCAGGCGATGGCGCAGGGCCTCCTGGGTCGGTGGCAGAATGAAGATCGATTTGGCCTGAGGCATCAGGCGACGTACCTGTTGCGCGCCCTGCCAGTCGATTTCCAGAATCAGGTCGAAACCTTCGCTCAGGGTTTGCTCGACCCACTTTTGCGAGGTGCCGTAGAGGTTGCCGAATACTTCGGCATGCTCGAGGAACTCGTTGTTGTCGAGCATGCCGTGGAACTGCTCGCGACTGGTGAAGTGGTAGTTCACCCCCTCCACTTCGCCCGGGCGCATAGCGCGGGTGGTGTGCGACACCGAGACGCGAATCAGCGCCTCGCTGTCGAGCAGCGCCTTGACCAGGCTGGTCTTGCCGGCGCCGGAGGGTGCGGAAATGATGTAGAGGGTGCCGGTGGTGAGGGTCATAGCAATTCTCGGGTCGGATCTGATTTACTCGCGTCGCTCGCTCGGCGGGTCAGCCTTCGGCTGTTACTCCGCTTCGCTCCAGGCCACGCGACATAGCCTAGCGCAGTCGTTTTATTCGATGTTCTGTACTTGTTCGCGCATCTGTTCGATCAGCACCTTGAGGTTGACCGCGGCCTGGGTGCTGCGTGGGTCGAAGGCCTTGGAGCCGAGGGTGTTGGCCTCGCGGTTGAGCTCCTGCATCAGGAAGTCCAGGCGTCGACCCGCGGCGCCAGCACTTTTCAGTACACGGCGTACTTCACTGGCATGGGTGGCCAGGCGGTCCAGTTCTTCGGCCACATCGCTTTTCTGCGCGAGCATCACCAGCTCTTGTTCCAGGCGTTGTGGATCGAGCTCGGCCTGCATCTCGCTGCAGCGGTCGAGGATCTTCTGCCGCTGCGTGGCGAGCATCTGCGGCACCAGTTCGCGCAGGGCGGCGACTTCAGCGGTGATGCTGTCCAGGCGTTCGTTGAGCAGTTTGGCCAGCTCGGCGCCTTCGCGGCCGCGGGCGCTCTTTAGTTGCTCCAGTGCCTGAGTGAACAGCGTCAGGGCGGCCTTATTGAGCGCCTGCGGGTCGGCGGCATCGGCCACCAGCACGCCAGGCCAGCCGAGCACCTCGAGCGGGTTGAGGGGCGCCGGTTGCTTGATCAGGCTGGCCACGCTCTCCGCGGCGGCAATCAGTTGCGCCGCGCGCTCGCGATCGACTTGCAGGGCCTTGCCGGCGCTGTCTTCGGCGAAGCGCAGGGTGCATTCGACTTTGCCCCGCGATAACCCTTGGCGCAGCAATTCGCGTGCGGAGCCTTCCAGGTCACGGAAGGCATCCGGCAGGCGCAGGTGCGCCTCCAGGTAACGGTGGTTGACCGAGCGCAGCTCCCAGCTCAGGGTGCCGTGGGCCGTTGCTTGTTCGGCGCGGGCGAAGGCCGTCATGCTGTGGATCATGGGGTAGACCTCTCGGTAAGTGGGGGCGAAAAACGCCGGATTGTAGCGCAGTGCGTCGGTCGCTCCCAATTCGACATGTTGTCGGCGCCTTACGCGCCCTATAATGCCGAACAGATTTCACTCCAGAGCAGGTATTCCTCGATGAAACGTCCCAGTGGCCGCGCCGCCGACCAGTTGCGCTCGATCCGCATCACCCGTAATTACACCAAGCATGCCGAAGGTTCGGTGCTGGTGGAGTTCGGTGATACCAAAGTGATCTGCACGGTCAGCGTCGAGTCTGGCGTACCGCGCTTTCTCAAGGGCCAGGGCCAGGGCTGGTTGACCGCCGAGTACGGCATGCTGCCGCGCGCCACCGGCTCGCGCAACCAACGCGAGGCGAGCCGCGGCAAGCAGGGCGGGCGCACCCTGGAAATCCAGCGGTTGATCGGCCGTTCGCTGCGCGCCGCGCTGGACATGTCCAAGCTGGGCGAGAACACCCTGTACGTCGACTGTGATGTGATTCAGGCCGACGGCGGCACCCGTACCGCATCGATCACCGGTGCCATGGTCGCGCTGGTCGATGCATTGCGACTGATCAAGAAGCGCGGCGGCCTTAAGGGTGGTGACCCGCTCAAGCAGATGATCGCCGCGGTATCGGTGGGCATGTACCAGGGCGAGCCGGTGCTCGACCTGGACTACCTGGAAGACTCCGCTGCCGAGACCGACCTCAACGTGGTGATGACCAGCAGTGGCGGTTTCATCGAAGTACAGGGCACCGCCGAGGGCGCGCCGTTCCAGCCGGAAGAGTTGAACGCCATGCTGGCCTTGGCGCACAAAGGCATGAGCGAGCTGTTCGAATTGCAGCAGGCGGCGCTGGCCGACTGATACGCGGTCAAGCATAAGGAGCGTGACGATGGGCGAGAACGAGCAAACGCCGGTGCCAATACCGAGTCAGGAAGCCCGGCAGTGGGCGATGTTCTGCCACTTCTCGGCCTTCCTCGGGTTCGTTTTCCCCTTCGGCAGTCTGATCGGCCCGCTGATCGTCTGGCAGCTGAAGAAGGATCTCGACCCCTTTGTCGACGGGCAGGGTAAAGAGGCGCTGAACTTTCAGATCAGTGTGGCCATTGCCTTCATGATCAGCGTGTTGCTGATGCTGGTGGTCGTGGGCTTCCTGTTGGCCAGCCTGATTGCCATAGGCGCCCTGGTCATGACGATCATTGCCGGGATCAAGGCCAACGAGGGGCAGGCCTATCGCTATCCATTCTGCTGGCGGCTGATCAAGTAGCTTGCTCCCCAGCCAACAAAAAGCCGGCATCGCGCCGGCTTTTTGTTGGCTGGGTATTGCTCACACGCTGAGCGTCCAGTCGTAGTCGACGGTCAGCGGTGAGTGCTGCGAGAACCGCGGCTGCCGCGGCAGCCGCGCGCTGCGCACGCTGCGGCGCATGCCGGGCGTGAGCAGCTGGTAGTCGAAGCGATAACCCAGATTGAGCAGCTCGGCCTGTTCGTTGTCCGGCCACCAGCTGAACTGGTCGCCCTCGCGGCTGACTTCGCGCAAGGCATCGACATAGCCCATGCTGCCGGTTACTTCATCCAGCCAGGAGCGTTCCGGTGCGAGGAAGCCGGGCGATTGCTGGCAGTCGCGCCAGTTCTTCACGTCGAGCTTCTGATGCGCTACGTAGAACGAGCCGCAGTAGATGTATTCGCGGCGCTTGCGGCGCTGCTTGTCGAGATAATGGGTGAAGTCGTCCATGAACTTGAATTTCTGGTTCAAATCCTCGTCGCCGTTCTGCCCGGATGGCAGCAACAGCGTGGCGATACTCACTTTGTCGAAATCAGCCTGCAGGTAACGCCCGTAGCGGTCGGCCATTTCAAAGCCGAGGCCGCTGATTACCGCCTTGGGTTGCAACCGCGAATAGAGTGCCACGCCACCTTGGCTTGGCACTTCAGCATCGCAGGCATAGAGGAAATAGCCATCCAGTTGGAGGGCTTGGTCGTCCAGTTCAAAGGCGGAGGCGCGGGTGTCCTGCAGGCAGATCACGTCGGCATTCTGTGCTTGCAGCCAGCTGAGCAAACCACGCTCGACTGCAGCATGAATACCATTCACGTTCACACTGATGATCCGCATAAATGGCCCCCAAAAACACGTGCGTGTATGATACCCGAGCTCGTCTCCATTAGGTGAGTTCCTAGCTAAATCCGTGCCGTCCGGGGCTTTTCATGCAAGCGTATCAGCGCGACTTCATTCGTTTTGCCATCGAGCGCGGAGTATTGCGTTTCGGTGAGTTCACTCTCAAGTCTGGGCGTACCAGCCCGTATTTCTTCAATGCCGGGCTATTCGACAGTGGGCTGGCGCTGGCCCGGTTGGGGCGTTTTTACGCCGCCGCGGTGGTCAATAGCGGATTGTCCTTCGATGTGTTGTTTGGCCCGGCCTATAAAGGCATTCCGCTGGCGGCAACCACCGCGGTGGCGCTGGCCGAGCATCACCAGCGTGACCTGCCCTGGTGCTTCAACCGCAAGGAAGCCAAGGCGCATGGCGAGGGTGGCACCCTGGTCGGTGCACCTCTGGCGGGTAGAGTACTGATCATCGACGACGTGATCACTGCCGGTACGGCTATCCGTGAGGTGATGCAGATCATCCAGGCACAGGGCGCGCAAGCCGCGGGCGTGCTGATTGCGCTGAACCGCCAGGAGCGTGGCCAGGGTGAGCTGTCGGCGATCCAGGAGGTCGAGCGCGACTTCGGCATGCCGGTAGTGAGCATCGTGTCACTCGAGCAGGTGCTTGAATACCTGGCAGACAATGCCGAACTCCAGCAATATTTGCCTGCGGTGCAAGCCTATCGCGCCGAGTACGGAATCTAACTCTTCGATACAAGGTATGACTCCGATGCCCAAACCGGCTCTGCTGCGGTGTTCGCTGTTGCTCGGTTTACTGTTGCCGCTCGTGGCGCAAGCCACCGAGTTGTATCGCTATGTCGATGATCATGGCGTCACCGTGCTCAGTCGCCAGGGCGTTCCACCGGAGTTCATCGGCAAGGGCTACGAGGTGCTGAATGATCAGGGTCGTGTGGTCAAGGTGATCGCGCCCGCGCCGACTGCCGAAGAACGGCAACGCCTGCTGGCGGAGAAGGCGCGCGCGCGCGCGGATGCGCAGTTGTTGCGCCTGTATTCCAATCCCGCCGATGTCGACCGAGCGCGTGCGCGCAAGCTGGCCGAGCTGGATGGCCTGATCAGCGTGGCACGGGGTAACTTGCAGTCGGCGCGCAGTCAGCAGGCCAATTTGCAGAGCCAGGCGGCCGAGCATGAACGGGCCGGGCGCAAGGTGCCGTCGACTCTGTTGACGCAAATCGATGTGCAGAAGGCCGAGCAGCGGCGCCTGCAAAACGACCTCAATCGCTATCAGGCCAGCCGCCAACAGGCCGAGGCCAGCTTCGCTGCCGATCATGCGCGGCTCAGCGAGTTGCGTGGTCAGCGCCGCTAAGCGCGGATTGCTGCTGTGCGTGGGTCGCCTAGCCACTTGCATTGCTCGGGCAATCACAGCGGCCCTGACCGATTGTGTGAGGCGCATGCGCATGACGGGCCGCGCTCACTCGCTCAGGAATACCTGAATATCCGGGCGTTCTCGCTGGTGTTACTCGCAGGGTAACGGATCAGGCGGCTCGATTATTCGGCGCGACCGATCCGTTCGCGGCTCAAGGTCCGCCTCAGGCGCGTTTGCGGTTGCAGATCAGGGTGCCGACGCCGCTGTCGGTAAAAATCTCCAACAGCACCGCATTGGGCACTCGGCCATCGATGATGTGCGCGCTGATCACTCCGCCCTGCACCGCCTCCAGGGCGCAGCGGATCTTCGGCAGCATGCCGCCGTAGATAGTGCCATCGGCGATCAGGCCGTCGACCTGTTCGGTGGTCAGGCCGGTGAGGACTTCGCCCTGCTTGTCCATCAGGCCGGCGATGTTGGTCAGCAGCATCAGCTTCTCGGCCTTCAGTGCTTCGGCGACCTTGCCGGCGACCAGGTCGGCGTTGATGTTGTAGGACTCGCCGTCCGGGCCGACGCCGATCGGCGCGATCACCGGGATGAAGTCGCCCTTGACCAGCATGTTCAGCAGGTCGGTATTGATCCCGGTGACTTCGCCGACATGGCCGATGTCGATGATCTCCGGCTGGGTCATCTCCGGGGTCTGGCGGCTCACCTTGAGTTTCTTCGCGCGGATCAATTCGGCGTCTTTGCCGGTCAGGCCGATGGCACTGCCGCCGTGGCGATTGATCAGGTTGACGATGTCCTTGTTGACCTGGCCGCCGAGGACCATCTCCACCACATCCATGGTCTGCGCGTCGGTCACGCGCATGCCGTCGACGAAGTGGCTCTCGATCGACAGGCGCTTGAGCAGGTCGCCGATCTGCGGGCCGCCGCCATGCACCACCACCGGGTTGATGCCGACGGCCTTCATCAGCACGATGTCGCGGGCGAAGCTGGTCTTCAGCTCGTCGCTTTCCATGGCGTTGCCGCCGTATTTGACCACCAGGGTCTTGCCGACGAAGCGACGGATATACGGCAGGGCTTCGGATAGAACCTTGGCCACTTGGGTGGCGGCATCACGTTCGAGGGTCATGCGGGACTCCAATACTAATTCGGCAGATCAAAACGGCAGATTAAGGTCGGCTGCAACGCCCTGCAGCTGGGTGCGGAATACCTGTTTGATCCGCTCCAGCTCGTCATCGCTCTCGGCTTCGAAGCGCAGCACCAGCACCGGCGTGGTGTTGGAGGCGCGAACCAGGCCCCAGCCCTTGGGGTAATCGACGCGCACGCCATCCAGGGTGGTGATGTTGGCCTCGCCCCAGGTGCCGTCGCGTTGCAGGGCATCGATGATGCTGAATTTGCTCTGTTCGGTGACCTGGATATTGATCTCCGGGGTGGAAATATCGCTAGGGAAGGCGGCGAACACCTGTTCGGCGTCGCGTTTTTCCTGGCTGAGAATCTCCAGCAGGCGGGCGGCGGCATAGATGCCGTCGTCGAAGCCGAACCAGCGTTCCTTGAAGAAGATGTGCCCGCTCATTTCGCCGGCCAGCAGGGCGCCGGTTTCCTTCATCTTCTTCTTGATCAGCGAGTGGCCGGTTTTCCACATCACCGGACGGCCACCGTAGCCACTGATCAGCGGGGTCAGGCGGCGGGTGCATTTGACGTCGAAGATGATGTCGGCACCCGGGTTGCGCGACACCACGTCCTTGGCGAACAGCATCAGCAGGCGATCTGGGTAGACCATGTTGCCGGTATTGGTCACCACGCCGACGCGATCGCCGTCGCCGTCGAAGGCCAGGCCGAGATCGGCCTTCTCGGCTTTCACCTTGGCGATCAGGTCGACCAGGTTCTCCGGCTTGCCCGGGTCCGGGTGATGGTTGGGGAAGTTGCCATCGACGTCGCAAAACAGCGGAATCACCGTGCAGCCCAGTGCCTCGATCAGCTGCGGGGCGATTACCCCGGCGGCGCCGTTACCGCAATCGACCACCACTTTCATTGGTTTGGCCAGGGCGATGTCGTCGCGGATCTGCTTGAAGTAGCGTTCCAGCACGTCGACCTGTTCGACACTGCCAACACCGCTGGCGAGGTCGTTGTTATCGATGCGGGTCTTCAGTGCCTGGATCTG
The DNA here is from genome assembly GCF_007993865.1 of Pseudomonas sp. SJZ079. GTDB lineage: Bacteria > Pseudomonadota > Gammaproteobacteria > Pseudomonadales > Pseudomonadaceae > Aquipseudomonas. The sequence goes on from NZ_VIUH01000017.1 coordinate 31,851, forward strand.
TTCATTGGCCAGGGTGTCGCCGGCGATGACGATCTTGAAGCCGTTGTAGTCCGGTGGATTGTGGCTACCGGTGAGCATCACCGCAGACTTGCCGCTGAGGATGTTGGCGGCATAGTAGACCACCGGGGTCGGCACCATGCCGACGTCGCTGACCGTGCAGCCGCAGTCGAGCAGGCCTTGTATCAGCTGCTGCACCAGCTCGGGACCAGACAGCCGGCCGTCGCGGCCCACCGCAACGTTCGGTTCGCCCTGGGCCAAGCTTTCCGAGCCGATTGCGCGACCGACCCAGTAGGCGGTTTCCGCAGTCAGGCTGGTGCCGACCACGCCGCGGATGTCGTAAGCGCGGAAGATATCGGCAGGCAGTTTTGGCGCGAGGTGCGGGGTATTCATAACGGGGGTTTGCTCCAGTCCCAGGCGATCCTGGTCTTCGTCGAGAAAATCGATATCGAGGATATCGGCGTCTTGAAACAGTGGGTCGACCAAGTCGGTCGGTTGACTCGGCGCGGCGGCGGTCGCTTGGCTGGCGCCGCTGCCCGGGTGGTCCGTGGACGCGTTGGCCGCTGTGGCGTAGGCGCGGCGCGGCAGACGTACCAAGGCCTGAGCCAGGCTATCGAGCGCCGGCAGGCCCAGGCTGAAGACTTTGACGGACTTGCCCGTGGAGAGTTCATTGAGCAGTTGGCCGAGTTGTCGTACGTCATCGCGCAGGCGCCGTTGTAGGTCGCTATGCACCAAGTACAGGCCGAGCAGAACGCCGGCCAGGGCAAGCGACAGGACCAGGCCGAGCAGGGGCAGGGAGAAGGCTGATTCGGTCAAGGCGGGTCCGGGGGTAAAGCTCAGCGTCCAGTTGGGGTTGCCGCTGCTGAAACGCTGGGCCTCGCCCTGCGCCTGACCGCGTTGCGTCAGCAGCTGGGGGGCGGTGTTGCCAAACTGCTGCAGGAGTTGCACCTGCCCCACCTCGGCCGGCAGCGGGGGGATGCTGGCCAGCAGGCGCTCGAGCTCGACCGCCAGCAGCAGGGTGCCTTGCTGCGGCTGGTCATCGCTCAGGCGTACGGGGGCGGCGCTATAGACCAACCAGCGCTGGTCGACTTTGTAGGCTTCGACGGCGGGCGTCTGGCCATTTTCCACACGGCGCAGCATGTCCAGTGCGGCGAAATTCATCGGCGCGCGGCGGCTCATATCCTGCACCGCCTGGCCGGGTGCATTGAGGTGCGCGTCGACTACGCCATGCCAGTAGCTGAGGTTGCGCTCGGCGCTGCGAATCGCCTCGATTTCCTGGCCTTGCAGGGCTTCCAACAGCTGCGGGTTGTGTGCGGCGGCTTGGGTGTCGGCGGCCAGCTGTTTCAGTGCCTGTTGCAGGGCCGCTGCTTGTCCGCCCCCCCAGGCTTGGCTGAGCTGCGCTTGTTGCTGCTGGTGAATGCCGTCGAATACCGCAAACCAGAGCAGCCCCGCCGCGAGCGCCAGGCCAGCGCCGGCGGCCAGCAAGCCCGGCAGCCAGGTCTTGACGGCGGGTTTGTTCGGGCTTGGGGCGGCATTCGCCGCGCCGCTGCTCGGGGAGCCGGGCGCGGCATCCGTGGCGGTGCGCTTGAAGCCTCTCATCGAACCTCTCCTCGGCCTTTCATCCTGAAGTAGTGAACGTCGCTCAATGGCTGCCGGAGTGCCCGAAACCACCCGCGCCGCGCTGGCTTTCGTCGAACTGCTCGACCAGTTCGAAGTGCGCCTGGACCACCGGCACCAGGATCAACTGGGCGATGCGCTCGCCAATGGCCACGGTGAAGGCGCTCTGTCCGCGGTTCCAGCAGGAAACCATCAGCTCGCCCTGGTAATCCGAGTCGATCAGGCCGACCAGGTTGCCGAGCACGATGCCGTGCTTATGGCCGAGCCCCGAGCGCGGCAGGATCATCGCGGCCAGACCGGGGTCGCCGATATAGATCGACAGGCCGGTGGGGATCAGCACGGTTTGTCCAGGCTCGAGGGTCAGGTCGCTCTCGAGCATGGCGCGCAGGTCGAGTCCGGCGGAACCGGGGGTGGCGTAGTGCGGCAGGGGGAATTCGTGGCCCAGGCGCGGGTCGAGGATCTTGGCTTGTAAAGCGTGCATGTCAGGCTCTGTAGTCGATGAATGAGCGCATCAGGTGCGCGGCAGGCGCGCGGCGATAAAGTCTACCAAGCGGCGGGCGATCTTGCTTTTGCTGGTCTGGGCGAAGCTGTTGGGCTGCAATTCGCGGTCGATGATGGTGATGGCGTTGTCCTCGCTATTGAAGCCGATGCTGGGGTTGGCCACATCGTTGGCGACGATCAGGTCGAGGTTCTTATCCTTCAGCTTGCGTGAAGCGTACTCCAGCAGGTTCTCGGTCTCGGCGGCGAAGCCGACGCTGAACGGGCGGTCGCTGCGGCTGGCCAGGGTGGCGAGGATATCCGGGTTGCGCACCATTTGCAGGAGCAGGCCGTCGCCGCTGCTGGGGTCTTTCTTCAATTTGTGCTGGGCGACCACTTCCGGGCGGTAATCGGCGACGGCAGCGGCGGCGATCAGCACATCGCAGGGCATTGCCGCTTCGCAGGCGGCCAGCATGTCGCGGGCGCTGATCACGTCGATGCGGTTGACTCGATCGGGGGTCGGCAAGTGCACCGGGCCGCTGATCAGGGTGACCTGGGCGCCGGCTTCGGCGGCGGCTTCGGCGAGGGCAAAGCCCATTTTGCCGGAGCTGTGGTTGGTGATGTAGCGCACCGGGTCGATGTTTTCCTGGGTCGGTCCAGCGGTGATCAGCACATGCTTGCCGGTGAGCACCTTGCGTTCGAAGCAGTCGGCGGCGCGCTGCGCCAGTTCCTCTGCCTCGAGCATGCGACCCAGGCCGACGTCGCCACAGGCCTGGCTGCCGGCAGCGGGGCCGAACAGGCGCAGACCGCGCTCGGCCAGCAGCAGGGCGTTGCTCTGGGTGGCCGGGTCGCGCCACATCGCCTGGTTCATCGCCGGCGCCAAGGCCACCGGGGCATCGGTGGCCAGCACCAGGGTGGTCAGCAGGTCGTCGGCGACGCCCTGGGCCAGGCGTGCCATCAGGTCGGCGGTGGCCGGTGCTATCAGTACCAGATCGGCCCAGCGGGCCAGCTCGATATGGCCCATCGCGGCTTCGGCGGCGGGGTCGAGCAGATCCAGGTGCACCGGTTGGCCGGACAGCGCTTGCAGGGTCAGCGGCGTGATGAATTCGCAGCCTCCACGGGTCATCACGACCCGCACGTCGGCGCCTTGATCCTTGAGTCGGCGGACCAGTTCGGCGCTCTTGTAGGCGGCAATGCCGCCACCTACGCCGAGGATGATGCGTTTCCGATACAGCCGCTGCATAGGCCTGCCTTTAGTCAAGGTGGATGTGCGCCGCGGCGATGACGCCTCCCCAGGCCAATCGCCGCGCGAAAAGATGGGCTACGATAGCACAGCGCCCGCACTGGAACAGCGGGGCCCAGCAGGCCGGATGACCGAGTGCAGTAGTTTGCATGCGGCCTGCATCGCTCGACACGGAGGTTTTATGAGCATTCGCGATTGGCCCGCGGCGGAACGCCCGCGGGAGAAACTTCTGGTCCAGGGGGCCGGCACCCTGACCGATGCCGAACTGTTGGCGATCTTCCTGCGCACCGGGGTCGCCGGGCAGAGTGCGGTGGATCTGGCGCGCCATCTGCTGACCGACTTTGGTGGTTTGCGGGCCTTGTTGCAGGCCGATTTGCCGTCCTTCTGCGAACGCCTGGGCCTGGGTCCGGCTAAGTTTGCTCAGCTGCAAGCGGTGCTGGAGATGGGCCGTAGGCACTTGGCCGAACAGTTGCGCCGCGACTCGGCGCTGGAAAGCCCGCAGGCGGTACGCGATTACCTGAAAGCCCTGTTGCGCCACGAGCCGCATGAGGTGTTCGGCTGTTTGTTTCTCGATGCCAAGCATCGGGTGTTGGCCTTCGAGGCGCTGTTCCACGGCTCCATCGACAGCGCCAGCGTCTATCCTCGGCAGGTGGTCAAGCGGGCGCTGGCGCACAACGCGGCGGCGTTGATTCTGACCCATAACCATCCATCGGGCGTGGCCGAGCCGAGTCAGGCGGATCAGGTGCTGACGCGGCGCTTGAAGGAGGCCCTGGAGCTGGTCGATGTGCGGGTGCTCGATCACTTTATCGTCGGCGATGGCGAGCCGCTGTCGATGGCCGAGTATGGCTGGCTGTAACGGGCAGGGCTGGTTGTCGCTGCGGGAACGGACTGGTCCGCTCCCGCAGCGACCGCATCATGGGGTGAGGCGCACCTTGGCGAAATCCTGGCGGCCGAACGGACTGACTCGGTAGCCCGAGACTTCTTTGCGTGTCAGCGCATAGGCGGTGGGGTGGGCCAAAGGCAACCACAACGCCTGTTCCTGGATGATGCGTTGCGCCTGCTGATACAGCTGACTGCGTTGCTGCCGATCGCTGGTGGTCTTGCCCGCGGCGATCAGCTTGTCCAGTTGGAGGTCGCAGTAACGCGCGAAGTTCAGTCCAGACTCAAGCGAGGCGCAGGAGAACTGCGGGGTGAGGAAGTTGTCCGGATCACCGTTGTCGCCGGCCCAGCCCATGAACAGCAGGTCATGCTCGCCGGCCTTGGCGCGGCGGATCAACTCGCCCCACTCGACCACGCGGATCTCGGCCTGGATGCCGACCTTGGCCAGGTCCGCCTGCAGCAACTGGGCGCCGAGGCTCGGGTTGGGGTTCAGCAGGCTGCCCGATGGGCGTGTCCAGATCGTCGTATGGAAGCCATCGGCCAGGCCGGCCTCGGCCAGCAGCGCACGTGCCTTGGCGGGGTCGTAGGCGTAGCCCGGCAGGTCTTTGGCGTAGCTCCAGGTGTTCGCTGGGTAGGGGCCGTTGGCGGGCTCGGCGCTGTCCTCGAACACCGCTTTCAGGTAATTGCTTTTGTCGAAGGCCAGGTTGATCGCCTGGCGCACTGCGGGCTTATCCAGTGGCGGGTGCTGAGTATTGAGGGCGACGAAGGCGGTCATGAACGCCTCGGTTTTGACGCTGTTGAGCGCCGGGTCCTGCGCCGCGCTGTGCACGTCCTGGGGTTTCGGCGACAGGGCGATCTGGCATTCGCCACGGCGCAGCTTCTGCAGGCGCACGTTGGCGTCCGGGGTGATGGCGAAGACCAGGTCATCGACAGCCGGTTTGCCGTCAAAATACTCGGGGTTGGCGGCGTAGCGCACCACGGCGTCCTTCTGGAAGCGCTTGAACACGAAGGGACCGGTGCCGATCGGCTGGCGGTTGAGCCTGTCCGGCGTGCCGGCCTTGAGCAGTTGCTCGGCGTACTCGGCGGAATAGATCGAGGCGAAGCCCATGCTCAGGGTGGCCAGGAAGGTCGCGTCGGGACGATTGAGGGTGAAGCGCACGCGCTGCGCGTCGAGTTTGTCGATGCGCTTGATCAGGCCTGGCAGTTGCATCGATTGGGCGTGCGGATAGCCGCTTGGCGCGACCTTATACCAAGGGTGCGCAGGGTCGAGCATGCGTTGGAAGCTGAACAGCACATCGTCGGCGCTCAGTGCGCGACTGGGGGTGAAATAGTCGGTGCTGTGGAACTTGGCATCCTGACGCAGCTGAAAGCTGTAACTCAGGCCGTCTTCGCTCACCTGCCAGCTCTGCGCCAGGCTGGGTAGCAGCTTGCCGCTGCTCGCGTCGAACTCCACCAGACGGTTCATCAGTACATCGGCGGAGGCGTTGGTGGTGGTCAGGGAGTTGTACTGCACCACATCGAAGCCATCCGGGCTGGCCTCGGTACAGACACTGAGGGTGGCCGCCTGCGCGAGCAAGGGGGCACAGAGCAGTGAGAGGGCGATAAGGCGCATGGCAAGCTCCTGAGCAGCGCGGCACGCGTCCGCGAAAGACTTACCCTAGACCATAAGATGGCGGCAGAACAATGAGCTTTGGCGACGAGCGGTCGTTTGTCGCTACATAGCCATGTAGGGCGGTCTCCGCGCAGCAACGGCCGAGTGCTGGCAGTGGGCGAAAGTGCACTCGTCCTTGTTGCTCGGCAGGCTTTCTGGTATAAAGCAGCGCTCTTTTCTAGGGGCCCGGTTCTTGCGCTTTCAGGTGTGACCGGTAAGACCCTCGAGAAACGCGGCGCAGAGCGCCATTGAGATTAAGTTTAAGCGGCCAACCCATGCCGGGTTGGGCATGTGGTTTTAGAGGGCTGAGGCATGTCGAGAGTCTGTCAAGTTACCGGTAAGGGTCCGGTAACCGGGAACAACGTTTCCCACGCACACAACAAAACCCGTCGTCGTTTCCTGCCGAACCTGCAGCATCACCGCTTCTGGGTTGAGTCTGAGAATCGCTTCGTACGTCTGCGCGTATCTGCCAAAGGCATGCGTTGCATCGACAAGCGTGGCATTGACGTAGTGCTGTCCGAGCTGCGTGCGCGCGGCGAAAAGGTTTAAGGAGTAAGTCATGCGCGAACTGATCCGTTTGATCTCGAGTGCCGGTACTGGTCATTTCTACACTACCGACAAGAACAAGCGCACCACTCCGGACAAAATCGAAATTAAAAAATTCGATCCGGTTGTGCGTAAGCACGTGATCTACAAGGAAGGCAAGATCAAGTAATTGATCGGGCTCCTTGCCGAAAAAGCCCGCCTCGATGGCGGGCTTTTTCTTGCCTGGAGTTTTTGCGCGCGCATCCCCGGGATGCACGCTCTGCTGCCGGAATGGCCCTGGCTGCCCTGGGCTCAGGGCGTATCGCTGATGAACTGCACCACGACGTCGGCGAGTTTTTCGCCCTGGTCCTCCTGCAGGAAGTGGCCGCCATTGACGATGGTGGTGTGGGCCTGGCCGCGGGTGCCCGGAATCAACTTCTGCATCAGTTTGTCGCCGCCGGCGGTGATCGGGTCTGTGTCACTGAAGGCGGTGAGAAACGGCTTCTGCCATTGCCCGAGCAGGGTCCAGGCCACGCGGTTCTTTGCTGCCGCGGGGTCATCCGGGGTGATGGGCACCAGCAGCGGGAACTGGCGGGCGCCTGCCTTGTATTTCTCTTCGGGGAAGGGCGCGTTGTAGGCGTCTATCACCGCCTGGGATAGCGGCGTGGTGGTCGCGCCCTTGATAATGCCGCCGGCGGGAAACTCGGGCACCTCCTGGGAGAATTTCTGCCAGCTCCTGAAGGCCGCGCCAGGATCGTGATCGCCGGTCGGCAACATGGTATTGGCGGCGACTACCCGGGCGAAGCGCGCGGGGTTTTCCGCCACCAGGCGCAGGCCGATCAAACCGCCCCAGTCCTGGCAGACCAGGGTGATGTCGTCGAGCTTGAGTTGCTCGAGCAGGGACTGCATCCAGTCGACGTGGCGTTGGTAGGTGTAGTCGTCACGGCGGCTGGGTTTATCGGAGCGGCCGAAGCCCACCAGGTCGGGGGCAATCACCCGGTGCCCGGCGGCAACCAGGATCGGCACCATCTTGCGGTAGAGATAGCTCCAGGACGGTTCGCCGTGCATCAACAGCACAGGGGCTGCCTCGGCCGGGCCCTCATCCAGGTAGTGCACCCGCAGCTGGCCACCCTCGGTGTCATCCACCATCAGGTAGTGCGGCGCAAAATCGTAATCTGGAAGGTTGGCAAAGCAAGCATCTGGCGTGCGCAAAAACTCCATGAATCTATCCTCGCAGATGTTGGAGTCACCATTCTGGTCTACCCCTGAGTCGCTGGGCAGTTAGTTAAGCACGCCGAATGCAGCGTCATCACATGCGCGGTTGCATCGGCTGTGCGCTGCCGACGCCTTACGCCGGGCCACTTTTCGCGTCGGCATAAAAAAGCCCGCTCAGCGCGGGCTAAAGGGTGACGCATGAAAGAGTGGGCAATCAGCGCGCGGCTTGCTCGAAGATCACGTAGACCTTGCGGCAGGCTTCCAGCACCTCCCAGGTGCCGCAGAAGCCGGCCGGGATGACGAAGCGGTCGCCGGCGCGTACGGTCTTGGCGTTGCCGTCCTGGTCGCGCAGCACGGAGACACCCTGGAGGATCTCGCAGTACTCGTGTTCGCTGTAGTTCACCGTCCACTGGCCGATCGCGCCCTCCCAGATGCCGGCGTTGAACTGGCCGCAGGGGCTGCCGTAGTGGTTGCGCACGCTTTGCTCGGGGTCACCCTTGAGTACTTTCTCCGGCGCCGGGCGGTAGTGCTCGGCGGTGGAGCTGGCTTGGGCGAAGTCGACGATCTGTTGGATATTCATCTGAGGCTCCGGGCGGGGTCGGTTAGCGGGCGGTGCGGATCGAGTCGGCGAGTTTCTCCACCAGGCTGTCGATCTGCGCTTTTTCGACGATCAGCGGCGGCGACAGGGCGATGGTGTCGCCGGTCACCCGAATCAGCAGGTCATCCGCGAAGCACTGCTCGAACACCTGGAAACCGCGCTTGCCGGCGCCCTGCTCGCTCGGTGCCAGTTGCACGGCGCCGACCAGGCCGATGGCGCGAATATCGAGCACGTTTGGCAGGTCGCGCAGGCTGGCGAGGGCGTCCTGCCAGTAGTCTTCCAACTCGATGCTTCTGTCGAACAGCCGCTCCTGCTGGTAGATGTCGAGGGTGGCCAGGGCGGCGGCGCAGGCCACCGGGTGACCGGAATAGGTATAGCCGTGGAACAGCTCGATGCCTTCCGGGCCCTGCATCATGGCGTTGTAAATCTGCTCGTCGACGAACACTGCGCCCATCGGGATAGCGCCGTTGGTCAAGCCCTTGGCCGTGGTGATGAGGTCCGGGGTGACGCCCCAGCGCTGGGCGGCGAAGGCCTTGCCGACGCGACCGAAGCCGGTGATCACTTCGTCGAAGATCAGCAGGATGCCGTGCTTGCGGGTGATCTCGCGCAGGCGTTGCAGGTAGCCCAGCGGCGGCAGTACCACCCCGGCCGAGCCGGACATCGGCTCGACTATCAGCGCGGCGATGTTCTCGGCGCCGTGCAGGGCGACCAGGCGCTCCAGCTCGTCGGCTTTCTCTATGCCGAATTCCGGCAGGCCCTTGCTGAAGGCGTTGCGCTGGATGTCCAGGGTGTGCGGCAGGTGGTCGACACCGGGCAGCAGCGGGAAGGCCTTGCGGTTGTTGAGCATGCCGCCGACCGAGATACCGCCGAAGCCGACGCCGTGGTAGCCGAGCTCACGGCCGATCAGGCGGGTGCGGGTGCCTTGGCCGATGGCGCGCTGGTAGGCCAGGGCGATTTTCAGTGCGGTGTCGACCGACTCCGAACCGGAGTTGGTGAAGAACAGCTTGTTCAGCCCGGCCGGGGCGATCTCGGCCAGCCGAGTGGCCAGCTCGAAGGGCAGCGGGTGGCCCATCTGGAAGGTCGGGGCGAAGTCCAGCTTGGCAATCTGCCGGCTCACCGCTTCGGTGATTTCCCGACGGCCGTGACCGGCGTTGCAGCACCAAAGCCCGGCGGTACCGTCCAATACTTTACGGCCGTCGTCGGCGGTGAAATACATGCCTGCGGCGCTCTCCAGCAGGCGCGGCTTGGCCTTGAACTGGCGGTTGGCGGTGAACGGCATCCAGAAATCGTCGAGGGTGTTTGTTTTTCTGTTCGGTTGTGCGCTGTTTTCGAGGGTCATTCTGGTTGTCCGGGCACGTGAAAAGGGGGGTCGCAGAGATTTCGCGCAGTCTATGTTTAATAAAACGAACATTTCAAGGGGGTTTTATCGGGCTTTGTCAAAAATATTGAAAATGTAGCGCCCTCTGGTTTAGTGTTGCCCGCAGAGCGGGGTTCGCGTGGGCCTTGCAGAATTATTGACAGTGCGCGCGCCGAGTTCGCGGCACTTTTTGACTGATAGAGGATGCTCGAATGACTAGCCTGACTCGTGCCGACTGGGAACAGCGCGCCAAAACCCTGAAAATCGAAGGCCGTGCCTTTATCCACGGCGAATACTGCGCGGCAGTGTCCGGCGCGACCTTCGAGTGCCTCAGCCCGGTCGATGGCCGCCTGCTGGGGCAGGTCGCCAGCTGCGATCTGGCCGATGCCGAGCTGGCGGTAAAAGACGCGCGCGCGACCTTCGAGTCCGGCGAGTGGTCGCGCCGGGCGCCGGCCGAGCGCAAGCGCATCATGATCCGTTTCGCCGACCTGCTGGATGCCCACGCCGAAGAGCTGGCCCTGCTGGAAACCCTGGACATGGGCAAACCGATCAGCGACGCCCTGAGCATCGACGTGCCGGGCGCGTCGCGGGCCATCCGCTGGAGCGGTGAGGCGGTCGACAAGATCTACGACGAAGTGGCCGCCACCCCGCACGATGAGCTGGGTCTGGTGACCCGCGAGCCGGTCGGTGTGGTCGCCGCCATCGTGCCGTGGAACTTCCCGATGATCATGACCTGCTGGAAGCTCGGCCCGGCCCTGGCCAGCGGCAACTCGGTGATCGTCAAACCGTCGGAAAAATCACCGTTGAGCGCGCTGCGCATGGCCCAGCTGGCCATCGACGCCGGCATTCCGGCGGGGGTGCTCAACGTGCTGCCGGGTTACGGCCACACCGTCGGCAAGGCGCTGGCCCTGCATATGGACGTCGATACCCTGGTGTTCACCGGCTCGACCAAGATCGCCAAGCAGCTGATGATCTACGCCGGCGAGTCGAACATGAAGCGGGTCTGGCTGGAGGCCGGTGGCAAGAGCGCCAACATCGTCTGCGCCGATGCGCCAGACCTCAAGGCCGCCGCCGAGGCCGCCGCCGCGGCGATCTGCTTCAACCAGGGCGAGATGTGCACCGCCGGTTCGCGCCTGCTGGTCGAGCGCTCGATCAAGGACCAGTTCATGCCGATGCTGCTGGAAGCCATGCAGGGCTGGAAAGCCGGGCATGCGCTGGACCCGCAGACCAAGGTCGGCGCGCTGGTCGACGCCGGTCACCTCAATGCGGTGCTGGGTTATATCGACGCCGGCCACGCCGACCAGGCCACCCTGCTGTGTGGCGGCAAGCGCACCCTGGAAGAGACCGGCGGCCAGTACGTCGAACCGACCATTTTCGATGATGCGGATAACGCCATGCGCATCGCCCAGGAAGAGATCTTCGGCCCGGTGCTGACGGTGATTGCGTTCGACAGCACCGAGCAAGCCATCCAGATCGCCAACGACAGCATTTACGGCTTGGGCGCTGCCATCTGGACCAGCAACCTGTCCAAGGCGCACTTGGCGGCCAAGGCGCTGCGTTCTGGCAGCGTGTGGGTCAACCAGTACGATGGCGGCGACATGACCGCGCCGTTCGGCGGCTTCAAGCAGTCGGGCAACGGCCGGGACAAGTCGCTGCATGCCTTCGACAAGTACACCGAACTGAAGTCCACCTGGATCAAACTGTAAGCGACAGGCAGGGTGGGCCGCGGCCCACCGCGTCAACTTAGGTCCGTCCCTTAATTGGGGCCGGCTCATCGAGCCAAACCTGCGGCCGGGTTTCCTGAGGAAGCCCGGCCGTTTTGTTTCGTCTTGCAGCCACGACAAAAAGGAGTCTGGCAATGCGTTGGGGCAGCTATTTCGCCGTCTGTTCGGCGGTCATCAGCATCGGCTTGGCGTTGGGTGTGACCATGCCGCTGGTGTCATTGCGCTTGGAGAGCTGGGGTTATGGCTCTTTCGCCATCGGGGTGATGGCGGCGACGCCGGCTGTCGGCGTATTACTCGGCGCTTCGCTGGCTGGACGGCTGGCCGGACGCTTGGGCACCACCGTGCTGATGCAGTTGTGTCTGCTGGTCGGTGCGCTGTCCGTGGCGCTACTGGCGCTGGTGCAGGACTACGCGGTCTGGCTGGTCCTGCGCCTGGTGATCGGTGTGGCCTTGACAGTGGTGTTCATCCTGGGCGAGAGCTGGATCAATCAGTTGTCGGTGGAGAAGTGGCGCGGTCGTCTGGTGGCGCTGTACGGCACCGGCTACGCGCTGAGTCAGTTGTCCGGGCCGTTGCTGCTCAATGCGTTGGGCACGGACGGCGACCGCGCCTTCTGGACCGGCACCGGCCTACTGATCGGCGGTTCGGTGCTGCTGCTCGGGCGTAGCGGGGCACCCAGGGTCGATGAGCACAGTGCCTCCGCTCGCGGCTTGGCGGCGTTCTGCCGCAGCATGCCGGCGATCGCCTGGGCGGTGGTGCTGTTCGCCGCGTTCGAGGCGATGATGCTGACCCTGCTGCCGATCTACGGCCTGCGTCAGGGCTTTACCCAGGAAGTGGCGCTGTTCATGGTCAGCGTGGTGGTGGTCGGCGATGCGGCGCTGCAGTTGCCGATTGGCTGGCTGGCCGACCTGATGTCGCGGCGCACGCTGTTTCGCGGCTGCGGCCTGGTGTTGCTGCTGTCGAGTCTGAGTATTCCGCTGCTGTTGCATACCCCGCTGATCTGGCCGGTGTGGGTGCTGTTCGGCGCCAGTGCCGGCGGTCTCTTCACCTTGTCGCTGATCCTGATTGGCGAGCGCTTTCGCGATGACCAACTAGTGCGCGCCAATGCGCATGTCGCGCAGCTGTGGGGGATTGGCTGTTTGCTCGGGCCGCTGGCAACCGGCGCGGCCAGCCAGTGGATCAGCGGCCATGCCCTGCCGCTGTTGATGGCGGCGGGCGCGGCGGGCTTCGTCTGGCTGGCGTTTGTCGATAGCGGACTGGAGGGCAAGGCCCGGGTGAGCGCGCCGAGCAACTGAGAGCGGCTGCTCAGCGAGGTGCGTGAGCCGGCAGGGTGGCGGGCGCTCGCAGATCGCGTTCAGGGGTGGCTGTCGAGTAGCTCTGCCACGGTCGCGCCGACAATCCGTACCGCCTCCTCGAGGCGCGCGTCAGGCTTGGCCGCGTAGTTCAGGCGCAGGCAGTTGCGGTACTTGCCGGCGGCGGAAAAGATGCTGCCCGGGGCGATCTGGATCTTGTGCGGCAACAAGGCGCGGTTCAGCCGTTGGCTGTCGAATGCGCTGTCCAGTTCGAGCCACAGCATGAAGCCGCCGTGCGGTTGGCTGATCCGCGTGCCGACGGGGAAGTAGCGGCGGACCCAGTCGGTCATCAGGTCACGGTTGCGCGTGTACTGGCTGCGCATGCGGCGCAGATGCGGCTCGTAATGACCGCTCTCGATGAATTCCGCCAGCGCCAGTTGCGGCAGCTGCGCGGTCATGCCGGTGCCGATGTACTTGAGGTGCAGCACTTGTTGCAGGTAGCGCCCCGGGGCAATCCAGCCGACCCGCAGGCCCGGAGCCAGGGTCTTGGAGAAGGAGCTGCAGAGCAGTACGCGACCATCCTCGTCATAGGATTTGATGGTGCGCGGTCGTGGGTAGCTGTAGGCCAGCTCGCCGTACACGTCGTCCTCGATGATGGCCACGTCGTAGCGCTGGGCCAGGGTCAGCAAGGCCCGCTTGTTGGCCTCCGGCATGATGTAACCCAGCGGGTTGTTGCACGTCGGGGTGAGCTGGATGGCCTTGATCGGCCATTGCTCCAGGGCCAGCTCCAGCGCCTCCAGGCTGATTCCGGTCAGCGGATCGGTAGGCAGCTCCAGGGCTTTCATGCCGAAGCCCTTGAGCGCCTGCATCACCCCGTGAAAGCTCGGCGAGTCGACCGCGACTATGTCGCCCGGCTGGCAGGTGGCGCAGATCGCCGCCGACAACGCTTCGTGGCAGCCAGTGGTGATGACGATGTCCTGATAAGGAATCTGACAACCGGAATCCAGCAGCAGGCGCGACACCTGTTCGCGCAAGCCCGGGTCACCATGGATACAGCCGTAGCTCAGCTCGGCCACCGACTGCCGGCGGCCCAGACGCGACAGCGAGCGCAGCAGCGGTTTCAGGGTCGGGCTGCTGATATCCGGCATGCCACGCCCGAGCTGCAGCACGTCACTGCCGGGCGGGATGCTGATCAGCTCCAGCACGTTATCCCACTGCGAGACATCCACCGGCCGTTGCACGCTACGGTTGATCTTCGGCAAGGCCGATTTCTGCCGGTTGGGCGGCACGAAATAGCCGGACTTCGGCCGCGGCGTGGCCATGCCCTGATCTTCCAGGTGCCGGTAGGCCTGCTGCACTGTGCTCAGGCTCACCCCGTGTTCGAGGCTCAGGGTGCGCACCGAGGGCAGGCGGTCACCTGGGCGGTACAGGCCCTGCTCGATTCGGGCGCCAAGCTGCTCGGCCAAGTCGACATAGAGTGTCATGACAGACGCCTCGTGGTTGAGTGAGCGACCCATACAGATGCTGGGGAAAACTTCGATTCAGCCGCTGTGGGCGGCAATCTGTATGGAGTAAATAACTATTTTCTGAATCTGTCATGCTTTTTCTGGATTGACCATCATCATCTCCCATAGCGCTTTTAGCCAGGAGACGGAGATGAGCGGGTTCAATGAGGTAGCGCTGGCTTTACGTCAGCAGGAACTGTTGGATGAGGTGCGGTTGCGGGTGGTGGCGAGCAGCACGGTCGAGGGGCGGGAGTTCGGTCAATCACGCTGGGCGCTGTTCTGGCGGCGGCTGAGCAGCCGTCGCGCCTTGCTGTCACTGACTGCCGAGCAGTTGGCCGATATTGGCCTGAGTCGGGAGCAGGCCTTGCGTGAGGCCTGGCGGCCTTTCTGGACGCTCTGAATCTGCCAGGGCGGCAGATTCAGAGTCGGTTCCTCGCCGGTTATCGGCCGGCCTCAGAGCAGTTCTTTCAGACGATGCCAGAGCATGCCCAGCGCCAGCAGCGGCGAGCGCAGGTGTTTGCCGCCGGGGAAGGTCATGTGCGGCACCCGGGCGAACAGGTCGAAGCCCCGGCTGGCCTGGCCGGCAATGGCCTCGCCGAGCAGTTTGCCGGCCAGGTGGGTGGCGTTCACCCCATGCCCGGAGTAGGCCTGGGCGTAATAGACGTTGGCCTGATCCTTGAGTCGACCGATCTGCGGCAGGCGGTTGGCGCCGATGCCGATCATGCCGCCCCATTGGTAGTCGATCTTCACGTCGTTCAGATGGGGGAACACGGTCAGCATTTTCGGCCGCATATAGCCGGTGATATCCGCCGGATCGCGGCCTGAGTAGTGGCAGGCACCGCCGAACAGCAGGCGGCGGTCGGCGGACAGGCGGTAGTAGTCGAGGGCCACGCGCTGGTCGCAGAGCGCCATGTTCTGCGGAATCAGGCTGCGCGCCTGTGCTTCGCTGAGCGGCTCGGTGGCGATCACATAGCTGCCGGCGGGCAGCACCTTGCCGCCGAGGGCCGGGTTGAGCTGATTCAGGTAGGCGTTGCAGCCGAGCACCAGATGGCTGGCGCGGACCACGCCCTGAGCGGTATGCACCTTGACCTCGGGGCCGTAGTCGATGCGGCTGACCGCCGAGTTCTCGAACAGCTGCACGCCCAGTGCCTGAGCGGCGGCGGCTTCGCCGAGGGCCAGGTTGAGCGGGTGCAGGTGGCCCGAACCCATGTCGATCAGGCCGCCGACATAGCGGTCGGAGCCGACTACCTGATGCATCTGTTCGGCTTGCAGCAGGCGCAGTTCGTGACGGTAGCCGAGGGCCTTGAGCTCGGCCAGGTCATCGGCGAAGCCGGCGAGGTGACTGGGTTTGTTGGCCAGGTCGCAGTAGCCCCAGGTCAGGTCGCAGTCGATCTGGAAGTGCTCGACCCGGCGGCGGACGATTTCCACGGCTTCCAGGCCCATCAGTTTGAGTTCGCGCACGCCCTCGGCGCCTATCACCGACTCGAACTGCTCGACCCCATGGCCGACCCCGCGAATCAACTGACCGCCGTTGCGCCCGCTGGCGCCCCAGGCGATCTTGCGCGCCTCCACCAGGATCACCGAGAGGCCTTTCTCGGCCAGCTCGATCGCCGTGTTCAGCCCGGTGAAACCGCCGCCGACGATGCACACATCGGCCCGCAACTCGCCGCTCAGGGGCGGGAAGTCCAGCTGGCGATTGACGCTGGCGGCGTAATAGGAGGCGGCGTGCTGGGTGGTGTGAGCGGGCTGGCGAACGCGGGCGTTCATGTGCGAAATCCTGATTATTGTGTTTGTAAAATTTTACGAAGCATAAGCGTGGTCTCTGTCTGTCGCCAAGGGCTGCGCGAAAAATACTGGGTTTTCGTCGACTTGACCGGCGCTCTGCCGCGATCGGCGCGCGAGGCGAGGTAAGATGCGCGGGATTTTTCCAGGACGCCGCCGATGAGCTGTACCAGCCACAAGATCGATCACCTGCGTTTGCAGATTCCGCGCTTCGACTGCGTACCCGGCTGCCACGACTGCTGCGGGCCGGTCACCGCCTCGTCCGAGGAAATGGCGCGTCTGCCGGTGAAAAGCGCTGCCGCGCATGAGGCGGCACTGGCTGAGCTGAACTGCGTGCACCTCGGTCCCCAGGGCTGCCAGGTGTACGACCAGCGGCCGCTGATTTGCCGCCTGTTCGGCACCACCAAGAGCCTGCCGTGCCCCCATGGCCGTGGGCCGGAGCAGCTGACCGAGGCGCGCGTCGAGCAGCAGGTGCATCGGCTGATCGCCAGCACCCGCCAGGTATTGGTCTAAGCCTGCGGCGCTACTCCGGCACCGGCAGGCTCAGCGATTCCTTGACTTCCTCCATGACGATATAGCTCTTCGACTCGCGCACATGCGGCAGCTTGAGCAGGATGTCGCCGAGCAGCTTGCGGTAGCTGGCCATCTCGTTGATCCGCGCCTTGACCAGGTAATCGAAGTCGCCGGAAACCAGGTGGCATTCCAGAACATGGGGCAGCTTGAGCACGGCGCGGCGGAACTCCTCGAAGGTGTCGCCGGACTTGTAGTCCAGGCTGATCTCGACGAACACCAGCAGGCTGGCCTTGAGATTCTGCGGGTTGAGGCGGGCGTGGTAGCCCATGATGATGCCTTCGCGCTCGAGCCGACGCACCCGCTCGGTGCAGGGCGTGGTCGACAGGCCGACGCGTTCGCCCAGTTCGGTGAAGGAGATGCGTCCGTCTTCCTGGAGGATGCGCAGGATATTGCGGTCGATCTTGTCCAGCTCACGCCGGCTTTGATGCTGGGTACGCATAGGGGGTGCCCCTCCAAGAAAACGGTTTTCGCCAAGAGCTCTCGCCAAATATAGCTTTATATATAGTGAAAAGCACTGGCTAATGCTCCATATACTGCGCGCATCAACTCTCAAATAGAACAAACGCCAGCGCATAGTCGCGGCGAGGAGCGAGCGATGCGGGTTCTGGTGCTTGGCGGCGGTGTAATCGGTACAGTCAGTGCTTACTACCTGGCGCGCCAGGGCTTTGAAGTGGTGGTGGTCGACCGCCAGCCAGCCGTGGCCCAGGAAACCAGCTTCGGCAACGCCGGTCAGGTCTCTCCCGGCTACGCCTCGCCTTGGGCCGCCCCTGGGGTTCCGCTGAAAGCCATCAAGTGGCTGCTGCAAAAGCACGCGCCGCTGGCGATCAAGGCTACCGCCGATATCGACCAGTACCTGTGGATGGCGCAGATGCTGCGCAACTGCACCGCCAGCCGCTACGCGGTGAACAAGGAGCGCATGGTGCGTCTGTCCGAATACAGCCGCGATTGCCTCGACGAGCTGCGCAAAGAGACCGGCATCAGCTATGAAGGTCGCACCCTGGGCACCACCCAACTGTTCCGCACCCAGGCCCAGGTGGACAACGCCGCCAAGGACATCGCCGTGCTGCAGCAATCCGGCGTGCCGTTCGAGCTGCTCGACCGCGACGGCATCGCCCGCGCCGAGCCGGCCCTGGCCGGGGTCAAGCACAAGCTGGCCGGCGCCCTGCGCTTGCCCAACGACCAGACCGGCGACTGCCAGATGTTCACCCGCAAGCTGGCCGAAATGGCGCAGCAGATGGGCGTCGAGTTCCGCTTTGGCCAGCAGATCGAGCGCCTGGATGCCGTCGGCGACCGGATCAACGGCGTGTGGATCGACGGTAAGCTGGAAACCGCCGACCGCTACGTACTCGCCCTCGGCAGCTACAGCCCGCAGCTGCTCAAGCCGCTGGGCGTGCGTGCGCCGGTGTACCCGCTCAAGGGCTACTCGCTGACCGTGCCGATCACCAACCCGGATATGGCGCCGACTTCGACCATTCTCGACGAAACCTACAAGGTCGCCATCACCCGTTTCGACCAACGCATCCGCGTCGGCGGCATGGCCGAAATCGCCGGTTTCGATTTGAGCCTCAACCCGCGCCGGCGCGAGACCCTGGAAATGATCGTCGGCGATCTCTATCCGCAAGGTGGCGACCTCAGCCAGGTGGATTTCTGGACCGGCCTGCGCCCGGCGACCCCGGACGGTACGCCGATCGTCGGTGCCACCGGCTTGCGCAATCTGTTCCTGAACACCGGCCACGGTACATTGGGCTGGACCATGGCCTGTGGCTCCGGCCGCTTCCTCGCCGATCTGATGGCCAACAAGCGCCCGCAGATCAGCGCCGAAGGCCTGGGTATTTCCCGTTATAGTCGCGCCAAGGAGACCGCCAAGCATGTCAGTCCAGCGCCTGCGCACTGAAGCGCGTTACAGCGAAATCAACATCCACCGGGGTGTCGTCCATCTGGCCGGGCAACTGGCGGATGATTTCACTGGCGATATCGTCCAGCAGACCCGCGAGACGCTGGCCAATACCGAGCTGATGCTCGCCGAGGCCGGCACCGACAAGAGCCGGATCCTCTCGGTGACCATCTACCTCAAGGACATGGCGCGCGATTATGCCGGCCTCAACCAGGTGTGGGACGCCTGGGTGAGCACAGGCACGGCGCCGGCGCGCATCTGTGTCGAGGCGAAGATGTACAAGCCCGAAGTGCTGGTGGAAATGATGGTGGTGGCGGCACAACCCTGATTTTTTTCGGCCTGGCAGTGCCAGGCTTTTTTATATCACTCGCTAGAAGTCCGAATTATGCGCCCAGCCCGTGCCCTGATCGATATGCAAGCCCTGCGTCAGAATTACCGCCTGGCCCGTGAGGTGACCGGCGCCAAGGCGCTGGCGGTGGTCAAGGCCGATGCCTACGGCCACGGTGCGGTGCGCTGTGCCCAGGCCTTGGCGGACGAGGCGGACGGCTTTGCCGTGGCCTGCATCGAGGAGGCGCTGCAACTGCGCGAAGCCGGTATTCGCGCGCCGATCCTGCTGCTGGAGGGCTTCTTCGAGGCCGAAGAGCTGGCGCTGATCGAGCAGCATGACTTCTGGTGCGTGGTGCATTCGATGTGGCAGGTGGACGCCATCGAGCGGGCCGCGCTGAGCAAGCCGCTGTGCGTCTGGCTCAAGCTGGATTCCGGCATGCATCGCGTCGGCCTGCACCCGGCCGAGTATCACGGGGCCCATCGTCGCCTGCTGGCCAGCGGCAAGGTGGCGAAAATCGTCTTGATGAGTCATTTCGCTCGCGCCGACGAGTTGGACTGCCCACGCAGCGCCGAGCAGGTCGCGCTGTTCGAGCAGGTTCGCCAAGGGCTGAGCGGCGAGGTCAGCCTGCGCAATTCGCCGGCGATTCTCGGTTGGCCGCAGCTGTTCCCGCAACAGCAGGCCAGCGATTGGGTGCGCCCCGGCATCATGCTGTATGGCGCCACGCCGTTCGATCAGGCCCAGGCCGTGGCGACCCAGTTGCAGCCGGTGATGACCCTGGAGTCGAAGATCATCGCTGTGCGTGAGTTGCCGGCCGGTGAGCCGGTGGGCTACGCCGCGCGCTTCATCACCGAGCGGCCGACCCGCGTCGGCGTGGTCGCCATGGGTTATGCCGACGGTTACCCACGGCATGCGCCGACCGGCACGCCGGTGGCGATCGACGGCCAGTTGAGTCGGCTGATCGGCCGGGTGTCGATGGACATGCTCACCGTCGATCTCAGCGATCTAGCGCACGCGGGCCTGGGCAGCCGGGTCGAGTTATGGGGCAAGCAGGTGCTGGCCAGCGCTGTGGCCGCCCGTGCCGAGACCATTCCGTACCAGCTGTTCTGCAACCTGCGCCGGGTGCAGAGCGTCTATCTCGGGAGTTGAGTCAGCGCCTGGAGGGGGTTGTGAACGCAGGTGTTGTAAATACTGAACACTGTTGCGATGATGCGGACTCTTTTCCGTATCTTCCCGAGGGGGACTCCAGCATTGGACGTCGGTATTCGACTGCAATCCATTCGCAAGCTCAAAGGTCTGTCGCAGCGTGAACTCGCCAAGCGTGCAGGGGTGACCAACAGCACCATATCGATGATCGAGAAAAACAGCGTCAGCCCCTCGATCAGTTCGTTGAAAAAGGTGTTGGCGGGTATTCCCATGTCCCTGGTGGAGTTCTTCTCGCAGGAGTCAGAGCAGGACAATCACACCCAGGTGGTGTTCCGGGCATCCGAACTCACCGATATCCACAGTGGCGCGATCAGTATGAAGCTGGTGGGCAAGACCCATCCGAATCGCGCCCTCACCGTGCTCGACGAAACCTACCCGATCGGTTCCGATACCGGTGACGACATGTACACCCATGAGGGTGAAGAAAGCGGTGTGCTAGTGGAAGGGCGCCTTGAGCTGACCGTCGGCGAGGAGGTGTTCATTCTCGAGCCGGGCGACAGTTATTACTTCGAGAGCAGCAAGCCGCACCGCTTCCGCAATCCGTTCGACCAGCCGGCGCGGCTGATCAGCGCCACCACACCGGCGAATTTTTAAGCGCTGAGTAAGCCGTTCGGCGAATAACCCTGCGACATTCTGGGTTGTTTCGGCCCGACGGGCTTCTCGTTATACTGTCGCCCGCTCGCGAAACCGTGGCCGCGGGCGTGACTAGCCACGATGAGGGTGTACGCGTGAATCTAATTAAGAAGATGCTGGTAGCACCGGCTGCCGTGTTGGCTCTGTGGGCAGCGACTGCTCAGGCCACGACCAACGAGGCGATTGCCGAGCGCTTGAAGCCGGTTGGCGAAGTCTGTGTGATGGGCGAGGAGTGCAAGGGCGTCGGCGCGGTTGCCGCGGTCAGTGGTGGCGGTGCGCGCACTGGCGACGACATCATTGCCAAGCACTGCGGCGCTTGCCACAGCTCGGGCGTTCTGGGTGCGCCGAAGATCGGCGACACTGCAGCTTGGAAGGCCCGCGCGGAAAAAGAAGGCGGCCTCGACGGGTTGTTGGCCAAGGCCATTTCCGGCATCAATTCCATGCCGCCGAAAGGCACCTGCGCGGACTGCACGGATGACGAGCTGCATGCCGCGATCGAAAAGATGTCGGGTCTGTAAGCTGACCGCGCAGTGATAGAGCCGCCTTCGGGCGGCTTTTTGCTATGTGGGGCCGGCAGTGCAGCAAAACCGCGTGCCGCGCAGTCCAACCTGACATCGCAGGGATGTCGTCAGGAGTAGCCAGATGCCACAGCTGTGTTCCATCGAGCAAGCCATCGATCGTGTACTCGACGAGATCGAGGGGCCGATCCATCTGGGCCTGCCATTGGGCCTGGGCAAGCCGAACCGCTGGGTCAATGCCCTGTATGCGCGGCTCAAGCAGCTGCCGCAGCGGCAACTGACCATCTACACCGCCTTGTGCCTGGGCCGCCCGCGCGCCTCTCAGGACTTGCAGCGACGCTTTCTCGACCCCTTCGTCGAGCGCGTCTACGGCGATTATCTTGAGCTGGATTTCCTCGCCGACCTGCATCACGACAGCCTGCCGGCGAACGTGCGGGTCGAGCAGTTCTTCTTCCAGCCCGGCAGCCTGCTGGACAGCTTGTCGGCGCAGCAGGACTACACCAGCAGCAACTACAGCCAGGTTGCTCGCGACCTCAACGATAAAGGCCTGAACCTGCTGGCCCAGTTGGTGGCGTGCGATCCGCAGCGCCCGCAGCATTTCAGCCTGAGCTGCAACCCGGACATCACCCTCGATCTGCTGCCGCTGCTGGCGAAGCGCCGCGCGGCGGGCGAGCGCATTGTCTGCCTGGCGCAAGTGCACGAGGCGCTGCCTTACATGGTTGGCACGGCGGAAGTCGCGCGCGAGCGCTTCGATGTGCTGGTGCGGGACGTGGAGCGCAGCACGCTGTTTTCCACGCCGAACATGCCGGTCGCGCTGCAGGACCACTGCATTGGTCTGCACGCCAGTAGCCTGGTGCGCGACGGCGGTACCCTGCAGATCGGCATCGGTGCGATGGGTGATGCGCTGAGTGCGGCGCTGCTGGCCCGACACGACGACAATGCCGCCTACCGAGCCGGCCTGGCGGACCTGCAGGGTGAAACCTGGGCCGCGCTTATCGCCAAGCTGGGCGGCCTGGGGCCCTTTGCCAAGGGCCTGTACGGCTGCAGCGAAATGTTCGTCAACGGCTTGCTGGCGCTGGCCGAGGCCGGGATAGTACGGCGCCAGGTGTACCCCGACCTGCGCGTGCAGCAACTGGCCGCCGTCGATGCGTTGGACGCGCAAGGCCGGCTGCGCAGCGTGCAGGCATTGCTCGACGCCGGCCTGGCGGCCCGCGTGGACGCCGCAGCCCTGGCCTGGCTGCAGGGCAGCGGTCTGCTCGACGCGTCGTTGCAGATGCACGACGACCAGCTGCAGTTGCCCGATGGCCGCCAGCTGTCTGCCGACCTGACCGACCCGCACACTCAGACCGGTTTGCAGGCGTACTTGGGCCCGGCGCGCGGCGGCGTGATCCTGCATGGCGGCTTCTTCCTCGGTCCGGCGGACTTCTACCAGCGGCTGCGTGAGCTGGACCCGGAGCGGCTCGGGCGCTTCGCCATGACCGGGATTGGCTTCGTCAACCAGTTGTATGGCGATGAGTCGCTCAAGCGCCTGCAGCGCCGCGACGCGCGCTTCATCAATACGGCGTTCAACATGACCCTGCTCGGCGCCGCGGTGTCCGATCAGCTGGAGGATGGACGGGTGCTCAGCGGGGTCGGCGGGCAGTACGACTTCGTCGCCCAGGCCCATGCGCTGGACGGCGCGCGCTCGATCCTGCTGGTGCGCAGTTGGCGCGAGTCGGCCGGCCATCTCAGTTCGAACATCGTCTGGAGCTATGGCCATGTCACCATTCCTCGGCACCTGCGCGACATCGTGGTGAGCGAATACGGCATCGCCGACCTGCGTGGCAAGACCGATGCTCAGGTGATCGAGGCGCTGCTGGCGATCAGCGATTCACGCTTCCAGCCCGAGTTGATCGAACAGGCGCAGCAGGCGGGCAAGCTGGCCAAGGATTTTTGCCTCGATCCGCGCTTCGCCGACAATCGCCCGGAGCGCTTGCAGGCCATGCAGGCGCGTCATCCCGACCTGTTCATCGAGTACCCGCTGGGCAGCGACTTCAGCCGCGAGGAGCGCGACCTGCTACGCGCGCTGAACTGGCTGAAGGGCAAGTTCAAGCTCAGCGAGGCGCTGGAGCTGGGCAAGGCCGCCCTGGAGGCGCCACCGCCGGACGACTTCGCCCGGCACCTGGCGCGTATGGGCCTGGCGCAGCCGGACGGTTGGCGCGAAGAGCTGTATCAGCGCCTGCTGCTGGCAGGCCTGCATGCGACTATTCCAGAAAGCTGACCTGGCCACCGGCCAGCGAGCTGATGCGCGCCAGCGACTCGACCCGGTAACCCTGGTCGTCGAGCTGGGCACGGCCGGCCTGGAAGGATTTCTCGATCACCACGCCGATCCCGGCGATGCTCGCGCCGGCCTGCTGAATCAGGTCGATCAGCGCCTTGGCGGCGTGGCCGTTGGCCAGGAAGTCGTCGATCAGCAGCACATGATCGGCGGCGGTCAGGTGCTTGGCGGAGATGGCGATGGTGCTCTCGGTCTGCTTGGTGAAGGAGAACACCTTGGAGATATACAGGTCGTCCTTGAGCGTCAGCGACTGGTACTTGCGGGCGAAGATCACCGGCACCCCCAGTTCCAGCCCGGCCATCACCGCCGGGGCAATGCCCGAGGCCTCGATGGTGACGATCTTGCTGATGCCCTGACCGGCGAAACGCTGGGCGAATTCGTGGCCGATCTGCTGCATCAGCACGGGATCGATCTGGTGGTTGAGGAAGGCGTCGACCTTGAGCACCTGCTCGGAGAGCACGATGCCTTCTTCGCGAATCTTCTGTTTCAGCGCTTCCACACGGTGTCCCTCGTTATGAACGTAGCCCGGATGCAATCCGGTGAAGCCGTCCCGGATTGCATCCGGGCTACGGAGTAAGTTTATTTTATTTTGCCTGCCATCCCTGGCGGCCACCCTGACGGGTCGTCGCTGCGCGACGCTAAAAATAGCTCCAGGCTATTTTTTATGGTCTGCCGCCCCTGGCGACCACCCTTCGGGCCAACGCTGCGCGTTGTTAAAAATGATTCCCAATCATTTTTTATGGCCTGCCATCCCTGGCGGCCACCCTGACGGGCTGTCGCTGCGCGACGTTAAAAATAGCTCCAGGCTATTTTTTCAGCATGGCGCGCATGTTGGCCAGCGCCGAGTTGCCGGTGGCGGCCTTGACCTCGGGGGGCGCGTCGTCCTGGCCTTCCCAGACCAGGTCTTCGGGCGGCAATTCGTCGAGAAATCGGCTCGGCGAGCATTCGATGATTTCGCCGTATTGCTTGCGCTTGGCGGCGAAGGTCATGGTCAGGTTGCGCTTGGCGCGGGTGATGCCGACGTAGGCCAGGCGGCGCTCTTCCTCGACCGTGTCGGCTTCGATGCTGGAGCGGTGCGGGAGGATCTCTTCCTCCACGCCGAGGATGTACACCGAGGGGTATTCCAGGCCCTTGGAGGCGTGCAGGGTCATCATCTGCACGCCTTCGGCGCCGTCTTCTTCCTCCTGTTGGCGTTCCAGCATGTCGCGTAATACCAGCTTGCCGATGGCGTCCTCGATGGTCATGTCGCCGTCTTCGTCGCGCTCCAGGGTGTTCTTCAGCGCCTCGACCAGGAACCAGACGTTGCCCATGCGCGCATCGGCGACCTTGTCGTTGGAGGCGTTCTGTCGCAGCCAGTTCTCGTAATCGATGTCCATCACCATGCTACGAATCGCGGCGATCGGGTCGTTCTGTGCGCACTCCTGACGCACCCGGTCCATCCAGCGGGTAAAGCGCGCCAGGCGTTCGGTGAAGCGACTGTCGAGGTGCTCGCCGAGGCCGATTTCGCCGGCGGCGGCGTACATGCTGATCTTGCGCTCGGTGGCGTAGTTGCCGAGCTTTTCCAGGGTGGTCGAGCCGATCTCGCGGCGCGGCACGTTGATCACCCGCAGGAAGGCGTTGTCGTCGTCCGGATTGACCAGCAGGCGGAAGTAGCTCATCAGATCCTTCACCTCCTGACGGGCGAAGAAGCTGGTGCCGCCGCTCAGGCGATAGGGAATCTGGTGGTGCTGCAGCTTGAGCTCCATCAGCTTGGCCTGGTAGTTGCCGCGATAGAGAATCGCGTAGTCGCTGTAGGGCCGTTCGGTGCGCAGGTGCTCGGTGAGGATCTCCAGGGCCACCCGCTCGCATTCGGCGTCCTCGTTGCGGCAGCGGATCACGCGGATTTCGTCGCCCATGCCCATCTCGCTCCACAGCTGTTTCTCGAAGGCATGCGGGTTGTTGGCGATCAGTACGTTGGCGCACTTGAGGATGCGGCTGGTGGAGCGGTAGTTCTGCTCCAGCATCACCACCTTCAGCGAGGGGTAGTCCTCCTTCAGCAGCATCAGGTTTTCCGGGCGGGCGCCACGCCAGGCGTAGATCGACTGGTCGTCGTCGCCGACCACGGTGAACTGGTTGCGCATGCCCACCAGCAGCTTGACCAGCAGGTACTGGCTGGCGTTGGTGTCCTGGTATTCGTCGACCAGCAGGTAGCGGATGCGGTTCTGCCATTTTTCCAGGATGTCCGGGTGTTCCTGGAACAGCTTCACCGGCATCAGGATCAGGTCGTCGAAATCCACCGCGTTGTAGGCCTTGAGGGTGCGCTGGTAGTGCAGGTAGACGATGGCGGCGGTCTGTTCCTTGGGGTTGCGCGACTCGCTCAGGGCCTGGTCGGGCAGGATCAGCTCGTTCTTCCAGCTGCCGATGTAGTTCTTCACTTCATCGATGCCGTCGTCGCCGGCATATTCCTTCTGCATGATGTCGCTGAGCAGCGCCTTGATATCGCCCTCGTCGAAGATCGAGAAGCCCGGCTTGTAGCCCAGCGCCGCATATTCCTTGCGGATGATGTTCATGCCCAGGTTGTGGAAGGTCGACACCGTCAGGCCGCGCGCCTCGGCGCCCTTGAGCAGGCTGCCGACCCGTTCCTTCATCTCGCGCGCGGCCTTGTTGGTGAAGGTCATGGCGACGATGTGACGGGCCTGGATGCCGCAGTTTTGCACCAGGTGGGCGATCTTGCGCGTGATCACGCTGGTCTTGCCGGAGCCTGCGCCGGCGAGCACCAAAAGAGGGCCGCCGACGTAGTTCACGGCTTCCTGCTGCCGGGGATTGAGTCGGGACATGCTGAAATCAACTGGGGAAAAAGGCCGGAGATTCTATCAGGGTTGCACCCCGGAGCAGGACGAGCCTGCGATGATCGGCAGATAAGCGGCGCTATACAAAAAAATTCTCGTCATGTATTAGATAAGTGCGTCTATAACTTAAAGTAATTTATTAGAAGACGAGCTGTGGAGGTCGTGTGTTCCGCCAAGCCGATGTCTCGCGACTGCTTATTCTGGCAACCGACCCCGACTGGGTGAGGGTGCTGGATAAGCTGTTGGCCGAGCAGCCGGAACCGGTTTGGTTATGTGTCGCCAGCAGCTGGAACGATGCCCCGCGAATGTTTCGCGAGGAGTTGCCCGATCTGCTGTTTGCCACCCCCGAGTGCCTGCCCGCCGCCGGTCAGTGCCCGTTGTCGCCGATCCTGCTGCTCGACACGGCGCCGGCCCGGTTACCGGCCGATATCGACGACTGGCTGGCGCGCGACAGCCTGAACGCCGAGGTGCTGCAGCGTTGCATGCATTACCGGCAGCAACTCTTGGCCCTTCAGTACCTGGCGACCCAGGATTCGCTGACCGGCATCGTCAATCGCCAGGGCTTCCAGGCGCAGTTGCAGCAGCGTCTGCAGGTGAAGCGTGGCCGCGGCCTGCTGCTGGGCTATCTGGACCTGGATAACTTCAAGCATGCCAATGACAGCCTCGGGCATCGGGCCGGCGACGAGCTGATCCAGCAGGTGGTCGAGCGACTGCAACAGGTGCTCGAACCGCAGGATCTGCTGGGCCGCATCGGCAGTGACGAATTCGCCCTGTTGCTGGATGTCAGCGCTGCGCCGACGCGGATCGAGGTCCTGCAACAGGCCCTGCTGGATGCGCTGGCCGAGCCCTACTGGATTCAGGGTGAGAGTCTGTCGCTGGGTTGCAGCCTGGGCCTGGCCTACAGCCGTGCCGGCGAGGACGCCGATGCACTGCTGTGGCACGCCCACGTCGCCATGCAGCAGGCCAAGAGCCGCCAAGGCTGCACCTGTCATCTCTATGATCAGCGCATCTCCAGCGAGGTACGGAGTCTGGTCGACCTGGAAGGCGAGTTGCGCCGCGCCTTGCGCCGTGACGAGCTGGAGCTGCATTACCAGCCGCGTCTGGACTTGGCCAGTGGTGAGGTCGTCGGCCTCGAAGGGCTAGTGCGCTGGCGTCACCCGCACCGGGGCCTGCTCTATCCCCTGGACTTCATCCCCTTGGCCGAGCAGTGCGGGCTGATCGTGCCCCTCGGTTACTGGGTCATCGCCCGAGCCCTGGAGGACGCGCGCTGGCTGAGCGAGCGCGGCCTGACCCTGCATATGGCGATCAACCTGTCCTTCAGCCAGTTTCAGGACAGCCAGTTGCTGCCCACCGTGCAGCGACTGATTGCCGGTTCCGGGGTCGACGCCCGCTGGCTGGAGTTCGAGCTCACCGAAACCGCGGTGATGCAGCGCAGTGAATATGTGCTGGACACCATGCAGGTGCTCGGCGAACTGGGCGTGCGCTTCGCCCTGGATGACTTTGGCACCGGCTTCTCTTCCTTCGTGCATATCGCCAGTCTGCCGATCGCCTTGCTCAAGCTGGACAAGAGCTTCGTTTCCGGCATGCACGTGCGGCCGGATCAAAGTCGACTGGTCAACGCCATGATCAACCTGGCGCGCAACCTGGGCCTGGAAGTGGTGGCCGAGGGCGTGGAGACGCAGGCCGAGCTGGAGATGCTCGAGCGGTTCGGCTGCGACCAGGTGCAGGGTTATTTGATCAGCAAGGCCTTGCCACTGCGCGAGCTGGAGCGTTTTCTAGCCCTGCGGCAGAGCCACCCAGCTGTCCTGGCCACGGCGTTGAATTAGCTCTAAATCGGCACTTACAGGTCGTTTTCGGGTGTTCTGTCGAGGAAATATCCTCCCCCGCATGATGTCGCTCACAGGATGCGCCGAACGCGCTGGTCAGCAGGCTCGGCACTTGCTTAATTGGGCGACGATTTAGGCTCAGCTCGCGATGTTCGGCGAATGACGCTTGCAGTCGTTAGCCAGAGCCCTCGCGCGGAGACGCGCACGCAGACGCAAGAGGTACCCGCGGGTGCTCGCTGCCGTCTCGCGGACAAGGGGCCGGCCTGTATTGACCATGACCACGGGGAGGTCGCTTGTCCGCGCCGCTAAAACCTTTGCGCCTGTTGCTGCTGGCCGACGATCCGGTTTGGCTAAAACTGTTGCAACAGCACCTGGCGAGCCTGGACGGCGGCCTGTCGCTGATCACCGCACCTTCCTGGGCGGTCGCCAGCAGCCTGTTCGATAGCCCGAACAATGCCGTGCTGCTGAGCACCCCGCAGCACCTGCCTGTGCACGGCAGCTGTGCCTTGCCGACGATCCTGCTGCTGGAGCAGGAGCCCGTCGAGCCGCCGCCCGGGGTCAGCGACTGGCTGGTACGCGATCAGCTGTCCGCCGATCTGCTGCGCCGTTGCCTGCGCTATGCACGGGAGCAAGGTCGGCTGAAAGAGACCCTGCAGCGCCTGGCCGAACAGGACGTGCTGACCGGCATCGCCAACCGTCAGGGCTTCCAGACCCTGTTGGCCGCGCGCCTGGCCGAATGCAGTGGGCAGGGACTGACCCTCGGCCATCTCGATCTGGACAACTTTCGCCTGGCCAACGATGCCCTCGGTTACCAGGCCGGCGATCGCTTGATTCTGCAGGTGGTGGCTCGGCTCAAGGGGGTATTGCAAGAGGGCGACCTGCTCGCCCGTCTGGGCAGCGATGAGTTCGCTCTGCTGCTGGACACCCGACACGCGCCACGGCGCGTCGAGCAACTGGCCGAACGCATCGGCGAGGTGCTCAGCGAACCCTATTGGATCGATGGCGAAAGCCTGTTGCTCGGCAGCAGCCTGGGCCTGGCCCAGGCCAGGGAAGATGCGGGGGTCGATCCGCTGATGTGGCACGCGCATATCGCCATGCAGCAAGCCAAGAGCCAGCAGGGCTGCAGCTTCCATGTCTACGACGAGCGACTCAATCGTAGCGAACGCAGCCAAGCCGAGCTGGAGGGCGAGCTACGTCGGGCGCTACGCCGCGACGAGCTGGAATTGCACTATCAACCCAGGCTGTGCCTGCACAGTGGGCGCATCGTTGGGCTGGAGGCGCTGGTGCGCTGGCGCCATGGCGAGCGTGGGCTGCTGGCGCCGAATGCGTTCGTGCCGCTGGCCGAGGAAAGCGGGCTGATCGTGCCGCTCGGCTACTGGGTCATGTCCCGTGCCCTGCGCGACATGCAGTGGTTATCCGGGCGCGGCGTGCCGGCGTTGCACATGGCGATCAACCTGTCGTTTCGCCAGTTTCAGGACAGCCAGCTGGTGCCGACGCTCAGCCGTCTGATCGATGAGCGTGGCGTCGATGCCCGGTGGCTGGAGTTCGAGCTGACCGAAACGGCGGTGATGCGCCGTAGCGATCAGGTACGCCAGACCATGCTGGCGCTCGGTCGCCTCGGTGTGCGCTTCTCCCTGGACGATTTCGGCACCGGTTTCTCCTCCTTCGTGCACCTGAACAACCTGCCAATCAGCCTGCTGAAGATCGACAAGAGCTTCGTCGGCGGCATGGGCGAGCGCCCGGAGGACTGCCAGTTGGTGCGGGCGATGATCAACCTGGCGCACAACCTCGATCTGCATGTGGTCGCAGAGGGCGTGGAAAGCGCCGAGCAGCTGGCCTTGTTGCGCCAGTTCGGCTGCGACCAGGTGCAGGGCTATCTGATCAGCAAGGCGCTGCCGTTGCATGAATTGGCAGGTTTTCTGCTGTCGAGCCTGCGTCAGCCACAGCAGGGCCTGCCCAACCCGTAGGCTGGGGCAGGCGCATACGCTCAGCTCAGCTTAGGTAAGGCAGGCTTGCTGCTGCGGCGGGTGCAGCAGGCGTGCGCTCTTCCATTCGAAGCACAGGGTCAGGCCGATGGCCGCGCAAGCCAGGCCGCCGGCCAGGCCCCACCAGACGCCGATGGCTCCCCAGCCCAGCGGGAAGGCCAGCAGCCAGGCCAGCGGCGCGCCGATCGTCCAGTAGCAGGCGAGGCCGACGTAGAAGGTGGTCTTGGCGTCCTTCAGGCCGCGAATCGCGCCCATGGCGATGGTCTGGATGCCGTCGAACAGCTCGAACCAGGCGGCAATCGCCAGCAGGCTGACGGCCAGGGCGACTATATCGCGATAGGCCGGGTCGAAACGCTCGAGAAACAGTCCGACCACCCACTCCGGCAGCAGCCAGAACAGCGTGGCGAAGCCGAGCATGCAGGCGGCGCCCATGCCGATGCCCAGGCGTCCGGCGCGGCGCGCTTCGAGCAGGCGGCCGGCGCCGTAGTGCTGGCCGATACGGAAGGTCACCGCGTAGGACATGCCTACCGGCACCATAAAGGCCACGTACACCGACTGGATGGCGATCTGGTGCGCGGCCAGTTGGGTGCTGCCGAGCGCGCCCATGCTCAGCGCGGCGAAGGCGAACAGGCCGGCTTCCACTGCATAGGTGCCGCCAATCGGCAGGCCCAGGCGCAGCAACTCCTTCAGCTCGGCCCAGGCCGGGTGCAGCAGGCCGCGCTGCAGCGGGTAGGCGGCGTAACTCGGGTGGCGCATCACATGCCAGGCCAGCAGCAGGGCCATGGCGTTCATCACCAGGGCGGTGACCAGGCCGATGCCGGCCAGGCCTAGCGGCGGCAGGCCGAACCAGCCTTTGATCAGCGCATAGTTGAGAACGAAATTGGCCAGCGCCCCGCCGATGCTGATGGCCATCACCGGGCCGGGCCGGCCGATCGCGCTGGTGAAACCGCGCAGGGCCATGAAGCTCATGTAGCCGGGCAGGGCAAACAGCAGGCTGGAGAGAAACGGCATGGCGCGCTCGACGTTCGCCGGGCTCTGGCCAAGGTGCTTCAATGCCGGCTCCAGATTCCACAGGATCAGGCCGGCGAACAATGCCAGGCCCCAGCCCAGCCATAGGCCGTTCTGGGTCAGGCGGGTAACCCCGGCGCTATCGCTGGCGCCGTGACGAATCGCCACCAGATTGCCGACCGCGGCGATCACTCCGACGCAGAAGATCGACACGAAGGAATAGCTCGCCGCGCCCAAGCCGCCGCCGGCCAGCGCCTCGGGGCCGAGCAGGCCCATCATCACGGTGTCGGTGAAGACCATGAGCACGTGCGCCAGTTGGGCGGCGATCAGCGGGCCGGCCAGGCGCAGGATGGCGTTGAATTCGTCGCGAAGGGTAGAGGTCATGATGAGTCTGACTCAGTTACGCAGCATGCTCGATGTTTTTCAACGAGCGGAAAGTAGCGCTATTCTTGGCGGTTCGTAGCATCCGCACAAAGGGAAAAAAACGATGCCAGACGTGATTAATACTCATGGATAAACCTCAATGAATCGCCAGTTGCCAGCGCTCTATGCCCTGCGCGCCTTCGAAGCCGCGGCCCGGCACTGCTCGTTCACCCGCGCGGCGGACGAGTTGTCGATCACCCAGAGCGCGGTGAGCCGGCATGTGCGCACCCTGGAGGAACATTTCGCCTGCCGCCTGTTCGAGCGGCGCGGGCGTAGCCTGCAGCTGACCGAGTCTGCGCGCATGCTGCTGCCCGGCTTGCGCGATGGCTTCGATGCCTTGGCGCGCGCCTGCGGCAGCTTGCAGGCCGAGGATGCGACGCTGCGGCTGAAGGCGCCTTCGACCCTGACCATGCGTTGGCTATTGGCGCGGCTGTCGCGCTTTCGCCTGCAATACAGCGACATCGAGGTGCAACTGACCAGTGCCTGGATGGACGTGGACAAGGTGGATTTTCTACATGAGCCGTTCGACTGCGCGGTGTTGCTTGGCAGCGGCGATTTTCCCGAGGACTGGGACAGTGCCGAACTGTTCGGCGAATGGCTGATTCCGGTCTGCGCGCCCGAGGCGACCGCCGCAGGGCCTTGGGATTTACTGCGGCTGCAGGGCGCCGAACTGCTGCATCCGACTCCGGATAGGCGTGACTGGCGGCAGTGGCTGCAGGCCATGAACCTGCTTGAGCAGGTGCCGATCAAGGGCGGTCAGGTGTTCGACACCCTGGAGCTGGGCATGATCGCCGCCGCGCGCGGCTACGGCGTGTCGATCGGCGATCTGGTGATGGTCGCCGAGGATGTCGAACAGGGTCGCCTCGGCCTGCCCTGGCCGACTGCCGTGCCCAGCGGCAGCAGCTATTACCTGGTCTGGCCCAAGGCGCGCCGTGGCCAGGAGCGCTTTCAACGGCTGCGCGATTTCCTGCTGGCGGAAGTGGCGGCGATGCGTTTGCCAGCGGTTGCGCGCATCGCTTGAGCGCGGTGGCTCAGCCGTGCGGGCTGCCGCGGTATTGCAGGGCTTCGGCCAGGTGGTGGCGGGCGATCGCCGCGACCTGCTCCAGGTCGGCCAGGGTGCGCGCCACCTTGAGCACCCGGTGCGCCGCGCGCAGGGACAGGCCGAGGCGTTCGCAGGCATTTTCCAGCCAGCTCTGATCGGCGCTGGTCAGGGCGCAATGCTGGCGCAGGCCGGGCAGGTCGAGAAAGGCATTGGCCACGCCCTGGCGCTGCAGTTGCCGCTGCCGGGCGCGGGCGACCAGGGTCGCGCTGGTCGCCGTGTCGCTGCCATGCTCGGGGGGCACATGCAGGGCAGTGGTTTCGCGCGCCACGCTGATGTGCAGGTCGATACGGTCGAGCAGCGGCCCGGAGAGCTTGCCGCGGTAGCGCTGAATCTGCTCGGGGCTGCAGCGGCAGCGGCCGCTGGGGTCGCCGAGAAAACCGCAGGGGCAGGGGTTCATCGCCGCGACCAGCTGGAAGCGGGCGGGAAAGCGCACCTTGTCGCGGGCCCGGGCGATGACGATCTGCCCGCTCTCCAGCGGCTCGCGCAGCACTTCCAGTACCTTACGGTCGAACTCCGGCAGTTCGTCGAGAAATAACACCCCCTGATGGGCCAGGGTGATTTCGCCGGGCTGTGGACGACTGCCGCCACCGACCAGTGCCGGGCCGGAGGCACTGTGATGCGGGTTTCTGAACGGCCGCTGCGGCCAGGCGTCCAGCGGCGTGTGGCTGGCGACCGACTGGATGGCGGCGACTTCCAGGGCCTCCTGTTCGTCCAGCGGCGGCAGCAGGCCAGGCAGGCGACTGGCCAGCAGGGTCTTGCCGGTGCCCGGCGGCCCGGTGAACAGCAGATTGTGCGAGCCCGCCGCCGCGACTAGCAGGGCGCGCTTGGCGGCAGTTTGCCCCTGTACTTCGGCGAGGTCCGGGTAGGGCAGGCTTTGGCGCAGCAGGCCCTGGGCCTGATAGGGCGCGATGGGCGTCTGGCCGGTGAAATGTGCGGCCAACTCCAGCAAATGCTCCACGGCGATCACGCACAGCCCGGAGGCCAGGCTGGCTTCCTCGGCGTTGGCCTTCGGCACCACCAGGCTGCGTCCGGCGGCGCGCGCCGCCAGGGCCGCGGGCAACACACCCTGCACCGGGCGTATGGCGCCGGACAAGGCCAGTTCACCGAGGCACTCGACCTGCTCCAGCGCGGCGGCGGGCAGTTGTCCGCTGGCGGCGAGAATGCCCAGGGCGATGGCCAGGTCGAAGCGCCCACCGTCCTTCGGCAAATCGGCGGGGGCCAGGTTCAGGGTGATGCGTCGCGGGGGAAAGTCGAAGGCGCAATTGAGGATGGCGCTGCGCACCCGGTCCTTGCTTTCCTTGACGGCCGTTTCCGGCAAGCCGACCAGTGCCAGCGACGGCAGGCCGTTGGCCAGATGCGCCTCGACGGTGACCGCCGGCGCTTCGACACCGACTTGGGCGCGACTGTGGACTATGGCCAGGGACATCGATCACTCCTTGATCGTCTGCCGGCCGAGTAGGCTACTCGGTGGGCGGAGATGGCTCGGTTACGACGCGGGCTTCCAGTTCGGCGACCTTGGCTTCCAGTGCCTCCAGGCGCGCACGGGTGCGGGCTAGCACGGTCATCTGGCTGTCGAACTCTTCCCGGCTGACCAGGTCGAGTTTGCTGAAGCCGCTCTGCAACAAGGCTTTGAACTGGGCTTCGAATTCGCTGCGGGGCAACGGCGTACTGCCGTTGAACAGACGGGAGGCGTGGGCGCTGAGGGCATCGAGCAGGGCTTTGGGCGGCAACATGGCAGGGTTCCAGGGACAGACGGGCGGCAGTGTAGCACGCAGCCCAGGCGTGGTTCGGGAGGTCCAGCGCTGCACAGTTATTGCGCACTCATGGTGGGGCACCTGCACTATTGTCGTGCATCGAGCACCGAGCAACCCCAGGTGAAACACGGTGTTTAGCCAGTAACCATCTGAAAAAGAGAGTTTTTTGTGTAACTGGCAAGCTTTCTGCTTATTCGTCCATGCAGCACGCACCGATGCAGTTCCGGTGCATGAGGCGAAGCGCAGATGTGTTTCGCCGGGAACGGTTGGTGGATAAGGGATCGCCCCAGCTCGGGCAGCCGATGCATTACAAAAGCCAGACACTGCGCTTAGACTTGAGCCGGGTTCGTAATTCCTGGGGCAAGTCCACCTTACACGGGAGAAAGTTACATGAAGCTAGTCACTGCCATCATCAAGCCGTTCAAGCTGGACGACGTCCGTGAGTCACTGTCGGAGATCGGCGTGCAGGGCATTACCGTCACCGAGGTCAAAGGCTTCGGTCGGCAAAAGGGCCACACCGAGTTGTACCGCGGTGCCGAATACGTAGTCGATTTCTTGCCGAAGGTGAAGATCGACGTAGCCATCGCCGACGATCAACTGGATCGAGTGATCGAGGCCATCACCAAGGCCGCCAACACCGGCAAGATCGGTGACGGCAAGATCTTCGTAGTCAACCTGGAACAGGCCATCCGTATCCGTACCGGCGAAACCGATACCGACGCGATCTAAGCCTCCGAACGAACCCACGCCCCAGGAGTTAAACCATGACTCTGCGAAAAATCGCAGGGCTAGGCGCCCTATTGTCTCTCGTTCCTGGCCTGGCCATGGCCGACGAGGCGAGCCTGAACGGTGGCGACACAGCCTGGATGCTGGTCGCGACCGTGCTTGTGCTGTTTATGACGATTCCCGGCCTGGCCTTGTTCTACGCCGGTATGGTGCGTTCGAAGAACGTCCTCTCGGTGTTGATGCAGTGTTTTGCCGTGACCGGACTGGTCAGCATTCTCTGGGTGGTTTACGGCTACAGTCTGGCGTTTGACACCACCGGCATGGAGCAGGGGGTGTTCAACTTCAACTCCCTGGTCGGTGGCCTGTCGAAAGCCTTTCTCAGTGGCCTGACCACCGATAGCCTGGTCGCGGCGATTCCGGAAAGTGTGTTCATCACCTTCCAGATGACCTTCGCCATCATCACCCCCGCCCTGATCGTCGGTGCCTTCGCCGAACGCATGAAGTTCTCCGCCATGCTGATCTTCATGGCCGTGTGGTTCACCCTGGTCTATGCGCCTATTGCGCACATGGTCTGGAGCGGCGACGGTGCGCTGCTGTGGGATTGGGGCGTGCTCGACTTCGCCGGTGGCACCGTGGTGCACATCAACGCCGGTATCGCCGGTCTGGTGGCCTGCCTGGTGCTGGGCAAGCGCAAGGGCTTCCCGACTACCGCCATGCCGCCGCACAACCTCGGCTACACCCTGATCGGCGCGAGCATGCTCTGGGTCGGCTGGTTCGGCTTCAACGCCGGCTCCGCCGTGGCCGCTAACGGCACCGCGGGCATGGCCATGCTGGTCACCCAGATCGCCACGGCCACCGCCGCGCTGGGCTGGATGTTCGCCGAGTGGATCACCCACCGTAAACCGAGCGTGCTGGGCATCGCCTCCGGTGCCGTAGCCGGTCTGGTGGCGATCACCCCGGCCTCGGGTACGGCGGGTCCGATGGGCGCCCTGGCGATTGGTCTGGCGGCGGGGGTGATCTGTTTCTTCTGCGCCACCAGCCTGAAACGCAAACTGGGGTATGACGACTCGCTGGACGTGTTCGGTGTGCATGCGGTCGGCGGTATCGTCGGCGCCATTCTTACCGGTGCGTTCGCCGCACCGAGTCTGGGTGGTTTCGGCACCGTCGAGGACATTCCCGCGCAGTTGTGGATACAGATCGAGGGCGTGGCGTTCACCGTGGCTTATACCGCCGTAGTGACCTTTGCGATCCTCAAGGTGATTGACCTGGTAATGGGCCTGCGGGTCAGTGAAGAGGAAGAGACAGTCGGTCTCGACCTCGCTCTACACAACGAGCGTGGCTACAACTTGTAAGCACACGGAGTGCGCCCGGAGCCAACCCGGGCGCCTTAACCGAACAGCGCTATAAAAGCGCGACGGCAAGAGGTGAACCATGGACAACACAGCATTGACTGCATTGCAGTACGGCTTCGATACCTTCTATTTCTTGATTTGCGGCGCCTTGGTGATGTGGATGGCGGCGGGTTTTGCCATGCTCGAAGCGGGCTTGGTACGCTCCAAGAACACCACCGAAATCCTCACCAAGAACATCACCCTGTATGCGGTGGCCAGCATCATGTACCTGGTGATCGGCTACCACATCATGTACTCCAGCCCGGAAGGCGGCATCCTGCCGAGCCTGGGTTTCCTCCTCGGTGACGAGAACAGCGTCGAGTCGGCGCTTGCCGGCGGCGACGACGCGCCGTACTACTCGGTCCGTTCCGACTTCTTCTTCCAGGTGGTGTTCGCCGCGACCTGCATGTCGATCGTTTCCGGCGCGGTGGCCGAGCGCATGAAGCTGTGGGCGTTCCTCGCCTTCGCCGTGGTCATGACCGGTTTCATCTACCCGGTGCAGGGTTTCTGGAAATGGGGTTCGGGCTTCCTCAACGAAGCGGGCTTCCTCGATTTCGCCGGTTCCGGTGTGGTGCACATGGCCGGGGCGACTGCCGCGCTGGCGGGCGTCCTGTTGCTCGGGGCACGTAAGGGCAAGTACGGCGCCAACGGTCAGGTCAATGCCATTCCTGGCGCCAACCTGCCGATGGCAACCCTCGGTGCCTTCATCCTGTGGATGGGCTGGTTCGGCTTCAACGGTGGCTCGCAGCTGAAGATGAGCACCATCGAGGACGCCAACGCCGTCGCCCAGGTGTTCGTCAACACCAACATGGCCGCCGCCGGTGGCCTGGTAGCGGCGTTGATCGTCGCGCGCATCCTGTTCGGCAAAGCCGACTTGACCATGGCGTTGAACGGCGCCCTGGCGGGTCTGGTGGCCATCACCGCCGAGCCGCTGACGCCGGGCGCCCTGCAAGCGACCCTGATCGGTGGTGTCGGTGGCGTACTGGTGGTGTTCTCCATCCTGGCCATGGACAAGCTGAAGATCGACGACCCGGTGGGTGCCATCTCGGTACACGGAGTGGTCGGTATCTGGGGCCTGCTGGCGGTCTGCCTGACCAACAGCGATGCCAGCCTGAGCGCGCAGTTGCTGGGTATCGGCGTGATTTTCGCCTGGGTGTTCGTCGCCAGCTTGATCGTCTGGTCGATCCTCAAGGCGGTGATTGGCTTGCGGGTCACTGAGGAAGAGGAATACGAGGGCGTGGACCTGGTCGAGTGCGGTATGGAAGCCTATCCGGAGTTCACCAAGTCCTGATTGACCGTAGTAATGACGAGGGCGCCTAAGGGCGCCCTTTGTTTTTTCTGGCGGCGCGCTAGAATGCCCGGCGATGGGTATTGTTCGTTCGCCGAAGGGTGCTCGCCAGAGCCTGCGCGCGACGCGGCTGGCGACTTTGCCAGGCAAAGCCATTGAAATTTTTTCCGGTGGGGTGCTAAGCACCGCGCAGCTGGGCTATAACTAACCTGCTTTTCGCAAGTCATGAGGTTGAACATGAGCGACGACGAACTGGAACACGACGAGTTGGAAGGGGCTGACGAGGACGACGGCGAGGAGCTGGCGGCAGCCGATAGCGGTGATGTCGACAGCGACGATGAAGATGATGGCGAGGTCGTTGCTGGCGGCAAGAGCAAAGGCAAAGGCAAAACCAAGGCGGTCACGGTCGAAGAGTTGCCGAGCATCGAAGCCAAACAGAAAGAGCGCGATGCGCTGGCCAGCGCCATGGAAGAGTTTCTCGCGCGCGGCGGCAAGGTGCAGGAGGTCGAGCCCAACGTGGTCTCCGACCCACCGAAGAAGCCGGACAGCAAATACGGCAGCCGTCCCATCTGAGGGGTGCATGGCCACAATCGAGCCCGTCATCGACGGGCTTTTTTGTCGGTGCTGATCACTGCATGCGGTGGCGTCGGGCTGGACCAGGCGCGCTGCGCCGCTTGCTCTCGGCGACGGTTCAGGTCCAGCGCAGCAGCAGTTCTGGCAATTCGGCCAGGTTACCGATCTCGGCGTCCGCCTTGCCTTCACCTTCCCAGGCTTTGCCCAGCGGGTTGAACCAGATCGCTCGCAGGCCGGCGGCCTGGGCGCCGGCGATATCATCGCTGGGGTGGTCGCCGATGTGCACGGCATGCTCGGCCGCGATGCCGGCACGCTTGAGGGCTTCGAGGAAGGGTTTCGGGTCCGGCTTGCCGACCCCCAGCTCCTCCGCGCAGAGGGCGAACTGGAAGTAATCGGCCAGGCCCAGGCGGCGCACGTCGGCGTTGCCGTTGGTGATGACCCCGAGCTGATAGCGGTTGGCCAAGGTCTCCAGGGTCGGGTGTACCTCGGCGAACAGTTCGACCTGATGGCGCGCGGCGAGGAATACCTGGAAGCCGCCCTCGGCCAGGAGGGCGGCCTCATCCTGCGGATAGCCGGCATCGCTCAGGGCATGCAGGAGGATGCGTCGACGCAACTCGCTCAAGCGGTGTTTGAGCATCGGCTCGGCCTGTAACAGGTTGGCGCGAATCGACCATAGATGCTCAACCGGTACGGCGCCCAGGCGTGGGGCGTGCAGGGTCAGCCAATTGCGCAGCGCCGCTTCGGCATCCTGCATGACCGGCGAAACATCCCACAGGGTGTCGTCGAGGTCGAAGGTGATCAACTGAACGCTCATTCTGTACTGCCCTTACGTTTGGCCCGTGGGTGGGCACGGTCATATACCGTGGCCAGGTGCTGGAAATCCAGGTGGGTATATATCTGCGTGGTGGCGATGTCGGCATGCCCAAGCAGCTCTTGCACCGCGCGCAGGTCTTGCGAGGATTCCAGCATATGACTGGCGAAGGAATGCCGCAGCATATGCGGGTGCAGGTGTTGGCCGAGTTCGCGCACGCCGGCCTGACGTACGCGCAATTGCACCGCCCGCGGACCCAGGCGGCGGCCCTGCTGGCTGATAAAGACCGCGCCATCGGCGGGGTTGGCCAGGGCGCGTAGCGGTAACCAGCTTTGCAGTGCCTGGCGGGCCATGCGCCCGACCGGTAGCTCACGACTCTTGTTACCCTTGCCGCGCACCCGCACCAGACCGGCGGGCAGGTCGAGGCCGTCGAGGTTCAGCCCGACCAGCTCGGACAGGCGCAGGCCCGAGGAGTAGAACAGTTCGAGCATGGCCTGGTCGCGGAGGGCGATGAAGTCGTCTTCCACCGCGCCATCGAGCAGCTGGGCGGTGCGGTCGGCATCCAGGGTTTTCGGCAGGCGGCGCTCGCCTTTCGGCGGCGTCAGACCGCTGGCCGGGTCATGCTGGCTATGGCCTTCGCGGATCAGGTAGCGGTACAGGCCGCGTACCGCCGAGAGCAGGCGCGCCAGGCTGCGACTGGACTGGCCCTGCTGGTGCAGCGTGGCCAGCAGGCGGCGCAGCCTGCGGGTGTCCAGATCGACCCAGGCGGACAGCTGTTCGGCCTCGCAGAACGTCAGAACCTTGCCGAGATCGCGGCGGTAACCGTCCAGGGTATGCCGGGAGACCTGGCGCTCGCTGCGCAGATGTTCGAGGTAGGCATCCAATTCGGTTTGCATGAAGTGCCCTCTGTCTCCAGCGAAGGTTGGGTAGAGGCGGTGTTTGCCGAAACCCAGCTGGGTGAGCGTATCGCTGGGTTTCGCTGCGCTCTACCCAGCCTACCGGCTTCTAGTGCGGGTGTTTAACGCACCGAGCGCAATGGCGGGGCGAAGCCCGGCAGCACGCGGGCCAGGACTTCGGCGATGTAGCCGAGGAACAGGGTGCCGAGGGAGCTCTTGTAGTGTTGCGGATCGGCACTGCCAATTGCCAGTACACCGTGCAAGCCCTGGTGCGACAGGGCCACCACGGCCGCCGAGCCGATCTGCTCGGCCGCGCTGTCGCCGAACAGGAACACCAGCTCATGCTTGCGCAGCACTCCGCAGATGGTCTTGCCACCTACCAGCAGGCCGCCGATGGCCTGATGCGCTTCGGCACCGCTGACCGGGCGCCCGACCGGCAGCTGCGCTTCGCTGAACAGAATCAGGCTGACGAAGGGCACCTGGAATTCGCGGCGCAGGCTGTCTTCCACGGCGCTGACCACTTCTTCCAGGCTGGCGGCATCGAGCAGGTCGAGGACTAGGCGGCGGGTCTTGTCGAACAGTCTGTCGTTGTCGCGCGCCACGTCCATCAGTTGCGACAGGCGGTGGCGCATCTCGATGTTGCGCTCGCGCAGCAGCTTCACCTGGCGTTCGACCAGCGACACGGTGTCGCCGCGCTGGTGCGGGATACGCAGCTCGGGGATCAGCTCGTCGTGGTCGATGAAGAACTCCGGGTGCAGGCGCAGGTAAGCGGCAACCGCCTCCGAGTCGAGGGGCTTGGGCGAATCCTGCTGGTCGGTCATAAGCGAACCTGTCCTTCGTATACGCGCATCGCGGGTCCGGTCATCATAACGGGCTGGTCGGGACCTGCCCACTCGATGCTCAGCTTGCCGCCGGGCAGCTCGAGTTGCACCGGCGAATCCATCCAGCCCTGGCGAATCGCCGCCACCGCTGCCGCGCAGGCGCCGGTGCCGCAGGCCTGGGTTTCGCCGGCGCCGCGCTCCCAGACGCGCAACCGGGCGCGCTGGCGGTCGAGCACCTGGAGGAAGCCGACATTGACCCGTTGTGGAAAGCGCGGGTGGTGTTCCAGCTTGGCGCCCAGGCTGTGCACCGGCGCCTCGTCGACGTTGTCGACGCGCAGCACCGCATGCGGATTGCCCATGGACACCGCGGCCAGCTGTACGGGCTGGCCATCGACCTCGACCTCGTAGCTCAGTGCCTCGCGGTCGGCCTGGAAGGGGATCTGTTCCGGCTGCAGCCGCGGCGGGCCCATGTCCACGCTGATCTGGCCGTCGGCGCGCACGTTCAGCTCGATGATGCCGCCTTTGGTTTCGACACGGATCTGCTTCTTCACCGTCAGGCGCTTGTCCAGCACGAAGCGGGCGAAGCAGCGCGCGCCGTTGCCGCATTGCTCCACTTCCGAACCGTCGGCGTTGAAGATGCGGTAGCGGAAGTCGACGTCCGGGTTACTCGGCGGTTCGACCAGCAGCAGTTGGTCGAAGCCGACGCCGGTGTGGCGATCGCCCCACTGCTTGGCATTCTTCGGCTGGATGTGCGCGTGCTGGCTGACCAGGTCGAGGACCATGAAATCATTGCCGAGGCCGTGCATCTTGGTAAAACGCAATAACATCCCGGTGCCCTTATGGTGCTGGCGGAAGGCAGCTTTCGCCCGCGAAGAGTTCGTCGAGGGTTTCGCGGCGGCGGACTTCCAGGGCCTGTTCGCCGTCCACCATCACCTCGGCGGCGCGGCCGCGGGTGTTGTAGTTGGAACTCATGACGAAACCGTAGGCGCCGGCCGAGCACACGGCCAGCAGGTCGCCTTCTTCCAGGGCCAGCTGACGCTCCTTAGCCAGGAAGTCGCCGGTCTCGCAGACCGGCCCGACTATGTCGTACTCGCGGGGGGCGCCCTCGCGTGGGCGCACCGGCACCACGTCCATCCAGGCTTGATA
This sequence comes from Pseudomonas sp. SJZ079, assembly GCF_007993865.1. Classification (GTDB taxonomy): domain Bacteria; phylum Pseudomonadota; class Gammaproteobacteria; order Pseudomonadales; family Pseudomonadaceae; genus Aquipseudomonas. The sequence goes on from NZ_VIUH01000017.1 coordinate 73,754, forward strand.
CAGCGCCGGGCGGATCAGGTCGTTCATCGCCGCATCGACGATGGCGAAATCCTTGTGTTCGGTGTGCTTGAGGTACTCGACCTGGGTCAGCAGCACGCCGGCGTTGGCGACGATCGAGCGGCCTGGCTCGAACACCAGGGCCAGGTCGCGGCCTTGGAGGCGTTCGCGTACGGCCTTGATGTAGTCGCCGGCCAATGGCGGCTGCTCGTCGCGGTATTGCACGCCGAGGCCGCCACCGAGGTCGATGTGGCGCAGGCGGATGCCGCGGTCGCCGAGGCGGTCGATCAGGGCCAGCAGGCGCTCCAGGGCATCGAGGAAGGGCGGCAGGCTGGTCAGCTGCGAGCCGATATGGCAGTCGACACCGACCACTTCCAGGTTCGGCAGTTGCGCGGCGCGGATGTACACGTCCTCGGCATCGCTGATGGCGATGCCGAACTTGTTTTCCTTCAGGCCGGTGGAGATGTACGGGTGGGTGCCGGCATCGACGTCCGGGTTGACCCGCAGCGAGATCGGCGCGCGCACGCCCAGCTCGGCGGCCACCAGTTGCAGGCGCTCGAGCTCATCGCTGGACTCGACGTTGAAGCAGTGCACGCCGATTTCCAGGGCGCGGCGCATGTCGTCGCGGCTCTTGCCGACGCCGGAGAAGACGATCTTCTCGGGCGCGCCGCCAGCGGCCAGGACGCGCTCCAGTTCACCGCGCGAGACGATGTCGAAGCCGGCGCCGAGGCGCGCCAGAACGTTCAACACGCCCAGGTTGGAGTTGGCTTTGACGGCGAAGCAGACCAGGTGCGGCATGCCCTGCAGGGCGTCGGCGTAGGCGTGGTACTGCGCTTCGATGTGCGCGCGCGAGTAGACATAGGTCGGCGTGCCGAAGCGTTGGGCGATGGCGGACAAGGCCACGCCTTCCGCGAACAGCTCGCCGTCGCGGTAGTTGAAGGCGTTCATAACCCGTCCTTATTCGGTTTGACTGGAAGCGGGCGTCTCGTCCGGCAGGAACAGCGGACCCTTCTGGCCGCAACCGGTGAGCAAGGCGGAGACCGCGACGAGCGCGATAAGGGCAGTGAGCAACCGCTGCATGGCGAAATCCTTGTAATAAAGCATGATTGCGCGGGAGTATACCGGCCCCCCGGCCCCTTGCCTATGCGCCGGGGTTCCCGCCCGGCGGGGCTTTGCCCCTGTCCCCGGGGCGTTACGGATTAAGCGAATGGAACCTGGATGGATCACCCCACGCCGCTCCGCAGCTCGGTTTCGGTCGCCTACCCGCAAGGTTTACTGGATTAGCTCGAACGTCGCGGCGGCTGCCGGTGCTCCACATCTGCGCGCCCAGCGTGACCAGCGTGTAGCCGCCCGCAGCTACCTGGAGTGGCTCGGTCATGCCGCGGACTCGACGGGTGAGAGCAGCTCGGCCTGCCCCTTGCTGCGGCGTTTGCGTGAAGCCGGGTTATCCTTTAGCCAGCTACTGGACGAGACACGCCAACAACTGGTGTTGCATTATCTGCGCGCCCTGGCGCTGGAGCTGGCGGAAATCGCCTTCCGAGCCGGTTCGCCGGCCCGAGCGTTTCGCCGTTGGAGCGGGTAGAGTCCGGGCGAATACCGCCGACAGCTTGCTCTTATCTTGAGATAACCGAATTTTCCGAGGACAGTCGCAATGAGTTTGACCGAAGCCCGCTTTCACGATCTGGTTGATGCCGTACAGCAAGCGGTGGAGGACATCTTCGATGACTGCGACCTGGACCTCGATCTGGAAAACTCCGGTGGCGTGCTGACCGTGCGTTTCGAGAACGGCACCCAGCTGATCTTCAGCCGCCAGGCGCCGATCCGCCAGCTCTGGCTGGCGGCACGCTCTGGCGGCTTCCACTTCGACTACGATCAGGCCAGCGACCGGTGGATCTGCGACAGCAGCGACGAGCAGCTCGGCGAGATGCTCGAGCGCATCACGCTGGAGCAGTCGGGTGAAAACATTGAATTCGACGAGCTTTGAGCCCGGTCCTGGCGCTGCCGACGACACGGTGAATTCGCCGTGCCGACGTCAATGCTGCCTGGACGATCAGGACATCTGCGTGGGCTGTGGCCGCCTGCTGGAGGAGATCCGCGAATGGGGCAAGGCCGACAGCCCGCGCCGTCGCGCCATTTGCGCCAGCGCCCAGGCACGCCTGCAGCAACGGCAGAGCTGACCGGCCGGTCTTGTTTATTTAAACGGCTGTGATACGGTCAGCCTCACCACCGTAAAACCTCGCCTCCGGGCGGGGTTTTGCTTTTTTCGCGCCCAGCAAGGGAGGCTTGCGTTCGCCATGAGCAGTTCACCGACGATCACCATTACCCGTCTCGACTTGCAGCGGTTGGAAAACCTGCTCGATAGGCAGAAAGACTTCGGCCCGGGCGCGATTGCCCTGCAGGCCGAGCTGGATCGCGCCGAAGTCGTTGGCCTGGATGAAGTTCCGGCCGGTTTGGTCACCATGAATTCACGGGTGCATTGCCGTGAAGAGAGCAGCGGCAAGGACTATCACCTGACCCTGGTCTACCCGCAGGACGCTGGCGGTGAAGGCAAGGTGTCGATCCTGGCGCCGGTCGGCAGCGCGCTGCTTGGGCTGACGGTCGGCCAGCATATCGACTGGCCGGCACCCGGCGGCAAGGTGTTGAAACTGACCCTGCTGGCAGTGGAATACCAGCCGGAAGCGGCGGGCGAATACAGCCGCTGAGTCATGGCTGAGCGGCACGGTGGTACGCATGGTTTAGCCTGAGCAACAGACTCGACCGAGCAAGGAGGCGTGAATGTCCAGCCTGCCTCTGTATTTCCCTCAAGGTTTCGCCCTGTCGCAGGCGCGACTGTGCGCCCAGTTGGTCGGCGCGGCCTACGACCAGTTCAGTCAATGACGGCGCCAGCAGCGGCCGCGGCGGATGCAGGATTTCAGCTGGCAGCCGCCAGCGATGGCCGGCTGGCGGTTCTCCGCGCCGATCTGGAGCCACTTAAGCGCATTGCACTTTCTCAATGAGTCGGAGCCTTTCGGCTTTGCCGTGTGTGATCCGCAGGGCGAGGCGTACCTGGTGTTTCGGGGTACCGAAACGGCGCAGGACTGGCTGGACGATCTGAATGCCGAGCAAGGCGCTTACCCTTGGCGGGCTGGGGTAGGGCAGGTGCATGATGGCTTTCTCAAGCTCTACGCCTCGTTGCGCGACCTGGCCCTGCAGGCATTGGATGGCCTGCAGCCGCAGGGCGCGCTGTGGGTGTGCGCGCACAGCCTGGGCTGCAGCTTGTCGAGTCTGGCGGTATTGGATCTGCGCGAGCGCTGGCCGGATCTGCCGTTGCAACATTACAACTTCGCCAGCCCGCGCCTGGCGGCGCCCGATTTCGCCGCCCATTACAACGCCTTGCAGGTACCGACTTTCCGCGTGGTGAATGACAGCGATCTGGTGCCGCAGGTGCCGCCAGGCGTGACCGGTCACTGGTTCTACCAGCATCTCGGTCAGGCGGTGACCTTCTCCGCCAGTTACGCGGGCTTAGCGGCTGATCACAGCTTGGTCGATTGTTACCTGTACGCCTTGCACAATCCCCAGGCGCCGATGCGCTAGTCGCCGCCTCCGCAATCACCACCGTTACTCGCCGCGCCCGAGTCACCGTGGCAGCCACTGCCGGCGCAGCCCGAGCCACATGAGCGTCATGGGCTTAGTCGTCGGTGAGATCAGGCGTGCTGCAGGGCGTTGTTCAGCGCCTCTTCCAGCCTGGCCTTGTAGCGCAGGTAATGGATGGTCTGCGCCTGACCGTCGCCGAGCACGGCCGACAGGTCGAGGTCGGTGATGTAGCAGGGGTAGCGCTCGCCGTCGCGGCGCTGGGCGAGAATATGCTTGGCCACCGCGGCGAACAGGCCGCCGGCGTATTCCAGTTCGGAGAATTCGCGGTGGTTGCAGTACAGCGTCACGTGCACGCGTGTCTTGTCGGCCGGTTCGACGATGGCCTGGACGTCATAGAAGGGGTGGCTGATCGGCGCTTGCGGCGGCGGGCACCGCTCCAGGCGCTGCGCGCGCGAGGGTGCGGCAGGCAGCACTTGGTAATAGAGCAGCTCCAGCGCGGTCTGGGGCTGCGGGCTGTCCAGCGGCAACAGAGCGTTGCGCCGGTACAGCAGCGAGCGCAGGAAACGTTGCAGTGGCGTCAGCAGGCTTTGCTCGTCGCGAAACGGCAGGCGTTGGCGCCACAGTGCATTGTGCTCATCGAGTACGGTCAGCTCGGCCTGACCGCTCGCTTCGTATTGGCGATAGAACACCTGAATGCACGCGGGGCGACTGGCCGGCAGAATCAAGGCCAGGTCGTCGCCTTCCAGGGCGTTGCGGTCGAGGTGCAGGGCGCTGTAGCCCGGCTGCTCCTCGCCGAGGTGTTCGAGCAGCGCGGGCAGACCGTTCAGCGGCGTATGGCTGACCTGGCCGGGGGTCAGTTCGAGCACGTGGTACTGCTGTTTGATTTGTAGCAGGTAGCGGTTGTGGGGCGCGCCGCCGAAGGCACCCAGGGTGCTGCGAAACAGCTCCTCGACCCGCTCGGCGATGGTGGCGGCGCGGTTGCGGCAGAAACAGCGCACGCTCAGGTTGGGCGGCTTGCTGCCTGCGGGCAGGCTGTTGAGGAAATCGCGCAGGCAGTCGAGCAGCGCGTGCGGGCCGTCATAACGGCTGGTCAACAGTTCGTTCCAACTGTTCAGGCTGACCTGGTCGATGGTCAGGACCAGGTTCTCGCGCACCCCGGAAAATCCCAGCGCATCGGTGCGTTCGCTGGTCATGTGGACATTCATCTGGCTGTGCTGCTTGAGCGGGTCGAGACCGACGTTGACCAGCAGCACCACCTGGCTCGGTGCGCTGGCGTGCAACAGCGCGGCTTCGCTGACGGGCGGCAAGGGTAGCGGAATGGCCTGCTGCAGGCTGGTCAGCAGGTTGGACAGCTCGAACTCGCTGAGGTCGCTGTTGCCCGGGTGCAATGACAGGCGCGTGCTGCTGTCGATGACGCCGTTACGGTGGCACCAGGCGAGCAGCTCGATCAGCTCGCGGGCGCGTTTCAGTGGCGCGAAATCCGCCCATTCTTGCGCGCCCAGGCTGCCATTGAACAGGGCCCACTGGCTTTCGTTGGGCGCTTCCGGGCTGGGGCACTGCACCAGGGTCAGGGTGTCTTCGCCCAGGTCCGGGGCGATGCCCGGGTTGATGAACTCGACTTTGCCGGCCTTGCGCTCGAACGCCGCATACAGCCGTCGGCCGAGCACGCTGAGGTCGCGGCTATTGAGTGAGCTGCCGGTTTGTTCGTTACGGGCGAATTGCGAGAGAAAACGGTAGCTGTAGGTCAGCTCGTTGACCAGCATGCGTCGCTCGGCGCTGACCTGGCGCACCTTCCACTGGCTGCGGCTGTCGAGCATCGCCAGTTGTCGAGCGTCCCAGTTCCAGTCGCGGGTCAGGCGCTCGAGCAACAGGCGCTGCCAGCTCTTGCGGTGGTCCCGCGGCGGTCGGCTGAGTTTCTTGTTGACCTTCAGGTACAGGCAGCGGCGAATCAGCTCGAGGCGCTCGGTTTCGCCGCGTGCCGTCAGGTATTCCTCCAGGCGTTGGTAGACCTGGACATAGGGGTCGAGCTCATCGAGGTCGAGGCGATTGGCAAACACCGCCTGCTTGAAGCGCAGCGACAGGCATTCAACCTTGGGCTGCTCGCTGGCGTAGACCTCGGTGAGGAGCAGCTTGAGCACCGACTTGTAGGGGGATTCGATGCCCTTGAACAGCTGCCACATGCCGGCGCCGATGAACTCCTCCGGCGGAATACGCGCCAGGTGACCGAGGTCGAGCACCTCGTCGGGGCGGATAAAGCGCTTGCTCAGCAAGGTGTCGATGTAGTCGAGGTAGCGGTGTTCCTCGTACGCCGGGACCAGCCACCAGAGTGGTGTGCGCCCGGCCAGCCAGATCGCCGTGCGGTAGAACTCGTCGAGCAGCAAATAGTGTTGAGTGGTGCCGCAATCGTCTGAGGTCAGCTTGGCCTCGCGGTCGCCGAGGGTGAAGCGAGCCGGATCGATCAGAAAGAAATGCGTCTCGGCGCCTTGGCTCGCCGCCCAGGTTTCGATCAGCTCGCACTTCTTGCGTAACTCGGCGATGGCCTGGGCGCTGAGGTCCGGTGCGTGGCACAGCCACAGGTCCATGTCGCTTTGCTCGGCCTGCGCCACGGTGCCCAGGCTGCCCATCAGGAACAGCCCATGAAGCGGCAGCGAAGGGCCGCCACGCTGCGCTTTATAGGCAAAGGAGCGCGTCAGGCGCTGCGCCTCGCCGAGTATTTCGGCCGTCGGTTCGAAGCCGGAGAGGCCCGCCGGGGTCAGCCCCGAGACATAGCCGGGGAGCAGCGGGTGATTGACGTGGAACAGCAGGGGCAGCAGTTTCAGTACCAGCTGCTGACGGGTCGGCAGCGCCTGCGTGGCGCGCAGCAAACGGCCCTGATTGACCTTAAGAAAGCGTGCGCGCAGCTGCGCCAAGACCTTGCGGTCGATACCGTCGTCGAGATCCGGGCGGATTTCCTGAGTGCGACTCATGCTGGGGCTCTGCAAAGTAATGCCCCACGGCTGTTAGCCAGGCGTGGGGCATGCAGGAAAAGGTGTTAGCGCCTGCGCCGTCGGCAACCTGAGGGCTGCCAGTGGGCCGCAGGCTTCAAGCTGTGGTTCAGGCGCCTGTTAAACTTGCGCTACTGCGGGGCAGTCGGACTTTTCCGCGCTCCGGACGGTCAACTCCGGCAGGTTCCTAGGCGGTTTCAGCCACATTGAGGATGGTCAGCAAGGCTTGTGCATGCTCGGCAGCATCCAGCCCCAGGCTGGTTAGGTAGCCGCCATCGGGTAGGCTGATCAAGCCTTTGTCGTGCAAGCTTTTGGCCGCGGCAATCGCCTGCGGTGCGGCGCTGTGGTGAACCTTGAGGCCTTCCTGGGTGTTGCCCAGGTTGAACAGCGCAAGAATTTCCAGTTCAGCAACCAGCTCAGGGGTAAAGGACATAGATGCTCCAGGTTCTTGTGGTCATGGGCCGGGCTTCGCAGGTGTCCGGCTGAGTAGGATCCCGCGGGCCAATTGGGCGGAGGGATGTCTGCAGTGTAGCGAGCCGCACGCTCCTGTGCTGGGTTCGGCGACTAGCGTGGCTGTTTTATTGTGTTTCGTCCGGCAATGCCGGCAATGCACGCAGCGCCTGCTCGTACCACGCCTGGTCGAAGGGGCGGTCGTCGCGCAGCATGGCCTGGATTTCATGGGCCAGCACCAGTGCCATCAGTTGCAGGCTCTCATCACGCGGATAACCGACCAGGGTCAGCTTGTTCAGCGTGGCTTGCGCGGCGGGCGGCTCTCCGGCTTCGAGCTGATTCTCGATGGCCTGAATCAGGGCGCCTTCGGTAAAGGTTTCGTCGTCGTGTTCGTCGTGTTCGCTCATGGCTGGCATATCCGGGGCGGGGACATGCAGTGTGCCAGCGAGTGGTTGGCGGCGCCATTCACTGGTTCGATACGGCTGGCTGCAATGGCCGCTCTGCGGCTATAACCCTTGTTGGCTACTTCGCCGGCACTGGAGCTCATCCTCATGTTCAAACTCTACGGATTCGCCGTCAGCAACTATTTCAACATGGTCAAATTGGCCTTGCTGGAAAAGGGCCTGACATTCGAGGTCGTCACCCTCTATGGCAACCAGAGCGAGGAGTTTCTCAGCATCAGCCCGCGCGGCAAGGTGCCGGTGCTGGGCGTCGAGCAGGGCTTCATCAACGAGACCAGCGCAATCCTCGATTATCTCGAGGAGTGCGCTGTCGGCAAGGCCCTGCTGCCGAGCGAGCCGTTCGCTCGAGCCCAGGTGCGCGCGCTGGTCAAGGAAATCGAGCTGTATATCGAACTGCCGGCGCGCATCGGCTACCCGCAAGCCTTCTTTGGCGGAGTCATTGCCGATGCACTGAAGGCCAAGTGCAAGGCCGAACTGTTGGCGGGTGTCGCCACACTCAAGCGCCACGCCAGCTTCGCGCCCTATGTGGCAGGCGACAGTTTCAGCCTGGCCGATATCTACTTCCTCTACAGCATCGACCTGGCCTGCGGGGTGGCGAAGAAGTTGTTCGACCTGGACCTGTTGGCCGATTTCCCCGAGGCCCGCGAGTTGCTCCTGCGGCTCAACCAGAACCCGCACGTCAAGCGCATCGCCGCCGATAAAGAGGCGGCGATGCCGGCGTTCCTGGCCATGGCTCAGGCTAAGGCGAAAGGCTGAGCCAGTAGCGCTAGTCTCAGCGGCTGGCCAGTAATGCCTGGCCGCGTTTGACCGCAGCACGCACCTGATTCGGCGCGGTGCCGCCAATATGGTCGCGGGCGTTGACCGAGCCTTCCAGGGTCAGCACGGCAAATACGTCTTGCTCGATCTGGTCGCTGAACTGGCGCAGTTCATCCAGGCTCATCTCGGCCAGGTCCTTGCCGTGGTCGACGCCGTATTTCACCGCATGGCCGACGATTTCGTGGCAGTCGCGAAACGGTAGGCCCTTGCGCACCAGGTAGTCGGCCAGGTCGGTGGCGGTGGAGAAGCCGCGCAGCGCCGCTTCACGCATGATGGCGTGCTTGGGCTTGATCGCCGGGATCATGTCGGCGAAGGCGCGCAGGCTGTCGCGCAGGGTGTCGGCGGCGTCGAACAGCGGCTCCTTGTCTTCCTGATTGTCCTTGTTGTAGGCCAGCGGCTGACCCTTCATCAGGGTCAGCAGGCCGGTCAGGGCGCCGAACACCCGGCCGGTCTTGCCACGTACCAGTTCCGGCACGTCGGGGTTTTTCTTCTGCGGCATGATCGAGCTGCCGGTGCAGAAACGATCGGGCAAGTCGATGAACTGGAACTGCGCGCTGGTCCACAGCACCAGTTCTTCGGAGAAACGCGACAAGTGCATCATGGCAATCGAGGCGGCGGCGCAGAACTCGATGGCGAAGTCGCGATCCGACACGCCGTCCAGCGAGTTGCCGCCGATGGCGTCGAAGCCCAGCAGCTCACAGGTGATCTGCCGGTCGATCGGGTAGGTGGTGCCGGCCAGCGCAGCCGAGCCCAACGGCATGCGGTTGGTGCGCTTGCGGCAGTCGAGCAGGCGCTCGTAATCGCGACTGAGCATTTCGAACCAGGCCAGCAGGTGATGGCCGAAGGTCACCGGCTGTGCGGTCTGCAGGTGGGTGAAGCCGGGCATGATGGTCTCGGCTTCGCGCTCGGCCTGCTCCAGCAGGCCCTGTTGCAGGCGGCTGATCTCGCCGAGGATCAGGTCGATCTCATCGCGCAGCCACAGGCGGATGTCGGTGGCCACCTGGTCGTTACGCGAGCGCCCGGTGTGCAACTTCTTGCCGGTGACGCCGATACGCGCGGTCAACTGGGCTTCGATGTTCATGTGCACATCTTCCAGGTCGATGCGCCAGTCGAACTGACCGGCTTCGATTTCACCCTGGATATGGCTGAGGCCGTCGATGATGCTGTCACGCTCGACTTCGCTGAGTACGCCAACCTTGGCCAGCATGCTGGCGTGGGCGATGGAACCCATGATGTCGTGGCGGTACAGGCGTTTGTCGAATTCGACGGAGGCGGTGAAGCGGGCGACGAAAGCGTCGACGGGCTCGCTGAAGCGGCCGCCCCAGGATTGGTTGGTCTTTTCAGTGCTCATGGGATTCGCTCGACTGGTGCGCTGATTCGGCCGGGTCGCGGCTAACGACCGGCGTGACGGAAAAAGTCCGTCGATAATAACAGGGTCATGGGTAAGATCGCCGCAGCGGTTTTACTCCTCCACGTCGCCGGTGGCAGGCCGGGCAGTGTTGGCCCGGTCACATTTTGCTGCGTCAGGTGGCATTTCAGCGCTTTATTTTGCCCGATTGCAGCCGGCCAGCTTGCCGCTTGGCCGGGCCACACGGAAACTGCGCCGATGCATATTCAATGGCTTACCCCTAAACACACCTCGACGACCATTGACGACTTTTTCGTCCCGGAGCTCTGTCAGCCGGAAGCGCTGTTGAGCATGGTGCTGCTCGCCGAGTTACTGGTGCTGGTGCTGGTACTGGCAGAGCCGATGCTGCCTGGCTTCGATTGGGTGCGTCTGGCGCTGACGTCGTTATTCGTGCAGTGGAACGTGCTGCTTTCCGCGGCGTTGCTCTGTCGTTTGCGGCCCCTGCTGGCACGCCTGCGCGCGGCGCTGGCTGGCGGCCTGTGCTGCGCGATCGTGGTCGGCTTGACCCTGGCCTGTACCGCGGTGGCCGATTATTACCAACTCGGCGGGCCGCTGCCGCGCAACGGCGAAGTCAATCTGTACCTGCGTCATGCGTTGATCAGCATGATCATGTCGGCGCTGCTGCTACGCTATTTCTATCTGCAGAGCCAATGGCGGCGGCAGGAGCAGGCGGAGTTGCGGGCGCGCATCGAATCCTTGCAGGCGCGGATCAGGCCGCACTTCTTGTTCAATAGCCTGAACAGCATCGCCAGCCTGGTGGCGATCGATCCATACCAGGCCGAGCAGGCGGTGTTGGACCTGTCCGATCTGTTTCGCGCCAGCTTGGCCAAGCCCGGCAGCCTGGTGCCCTGGAACGACGAGCTGGAGCTGGCCAAACGTTATTTGTCGATTGAGCGCTATCGCCTTGGCGAGCGACTACAGTTGCAATGGGAGGTTGCCGATGTGCCGAATGATCTGCCGATACCACAGCTAACTCTGCAACCCTTGCTGGAAAATGCCCTGATTCATGGCATTCAGCCACGCATCGAGGGCGGATTGGTACGTGTCGAGGCGAGTTATACCGATGGGGTGTTTCAGCTATGCGTCAGCAACCCATATGACGAACCCGAAGAGCAGCCGACCTCTGTGCGCGGGACGCGCCTGGCGCTGGGCAATATCGACGCGCGCCTTGCGGCACTTTTCGGGCCTCGGGCCAGTCTCAGCGTGGAGCGCCGTGACGGCCGTCACTACACCTGTCTACGCTATCCTTGTGCGAGACTCACGCAGGAAGCCACAGCGATATGAATGTCCTGATCGTCGATGACGAACCCCTTGCCCGAGAGCGCCTGATCCGCATGGTTGGCGAGCTTGATGGTTATCGTGTGCTGGAGCCTGCTGCCAGTAATGGCGAAGAGGCATTGACCCTGATCGACAGCCTGAAGCCGGATGTGGTGTTGCTGGATATCCGTATGCCGGGTCTGGATGGCTTGCAGGTCGCGGCGCGGCTCTGTGAGCGTGAGGCGCCGCCGGCGGTGATCTTCTGTACCGCGCATGACGAGTTTGCCCTGGAGGCGTTCCAGGTCAGCGCGGTGGGCTACCTGGTCAAACCGGTGCGCCCGGAAAGTTTGAGCGAAGCGCTGAAAAAAGCCGAGCGGCCCAACCGCGTGCAACTGGCCGCGCTGACCCGCCCCGCGGCGGAAACTGGCGGCGGCCCGCGCAGCCACATCAGCGCCCGCACGCGCAAAGGCATCGAGTTGATTCCGTTGGATCAAGTCATCTATTTCATCGCCGACCATAAGTACGTGACGCTGCGGCATGAGGCCGGCGAGGTGCTGCTGGACGAGCCGCTCAAGGCGCTGGAGGACGAGTTCGGCGAACGTTTCGTGCGCATCCACCGTAACGCCCTGGTTGCCCGTGAACGCATCGAACGTCTGCAGCGTACGCCACTCGGGCATTTTCAGCTGTACCTCAAGGGCATGAATGGCGAAGCGCTGATTGTCAGTCGCCGGCATGTGGCCGGAGTGCGTAAGTTGATGCACAACCTGTAGCACTGCGCCGCCGCCAGCGTTCTGCTTGAAGCCGCCGCAAGCATGGCGCGCCGTTGACCCAACTAGCCGAGTGAAATGCAGCCTGGAGAGGCTTGGCGGGTTTCCTGCTGCATTGTCGGCTTTTGACCCTGTTATCATTCTTGGCAGTCCGTTTTATGGAATTGCCCATGCCCCGTGAAATCCGCATTGCCACCCGTAAGAGTGCCCTGGCCCTGTGGCAGGCCGAACACGTCAAAGCGCGCTTGCAGCAGGCGCATCCAGGCCTGAAGGTCAGCCTGGTGCCCATGGTCAGCCGGGGCGACAAGCTGCTCGATGCGCCGCTGGCGAAAATCGGCGGCAAGGGGCTGTTCGTCAAGGAGCTGGAAAATGCCCTGCTGGACAACCAAGCCGACATCGCCGTGCACTCGATGAAAGACGTGCCGATGGATTTCCCGCAGGGCTTGGGCCTGTACTGCATCTGCGAGCGCGAAGACCCGCGTGACGCCTTCGTTTCCAACGCCTTCGACAGCCTCGAGGCGCTACCCGTCGGCAGCGTGGTCGGCACCTCGAGCCTGCGCCGTCAGACTCAGTTGCTGGCGCGTCGCCCGGACCTGAAAATCCAGTTCCTGCGTGGCAACGTCAATACCCGGCTGGCCAAGCTGGACGCCGGCGAGTACGACGCCATCATCCTCGCTGCGGCAGGGCTGATCCGCCTCGGCTTCGAGAGCCGCATCCGCTCCTCGATCAGCGTCGAGGACAGCTTGCCGGCCGGCGGTCAGGGTGCAGTCGGCATCGAGTGCCGCAGCGCCGATAACGAGATTCACGCGCTGTTGGCGCCGCTGCACCACCATGACACGGCCGTGCGGGTCACCGCCGAGCGGGCGCTGAACAAACGCCTGAACGGTGGCTGCCAGGTGCCGATTGCCTGTTATGCGGTGCTCGAAGGTGAGCAGCTGTGGTTGCGCGGACTGGTCGGCCAGCCTGACGGCAGCCTGCTGCTGCGGGCGGAAAGCCGCGCGCCTGCGCTGGACGCCGAGCAACTGGGTGTGCGAGTCGCCGAAGCCCTGCTGGAGCAAGGCGCGGCGGGCATCCTGCAAGCGGTTTACGGTGAGGCCGACCCCGAGTGAGCACCTGGCGCTTGCTGCTGACGCGCCCGGCCGAGGAGTGCATGGCGCTGGCCGCAAGCCTGGCCGAGCAGGGTATCTACAGCAGCAGTCTGCCGCTATTGGCGATCGAAGCACTGGCGGAAACGCCCGAGCAGCGCGCTACCATCCTCGATTTGGACCGCTACTGTGCGGTGATCGTGGTGAGCAAGCCGGCCGCGCGCCTGGGGCTGGAACTGCTCGACCGTTATTGGCCGCAACCGCTGGCCGCGCAACCCTGGTTCAGTGTGGGCGCGGCCACCGCCGAGATTCTCGGCGAGCATGGTCTAAACGTGTATTTCCCCGCTCAGGCAGACGACAGCGAAGCCTTGCTGGCGTTGCCGCGCTTGCAGCAGGCGGTGGCCGCCGCGCATGCCCCCAGGGTGCTGATCCTGCGTGGAGAGGGCGGGCGGGAGCTGCTGGCCGATGGCTTGCGCAGCCAGGGCGTGCAGGTCGACTATCTGGCACTCTATCGTCGCCAGTTGCCGGAATACCCAGCGCAGGCCCTGCCCGAACGGGTGCAGGCGGAACGCTTGAATGGCCTGGTGGTCAGCAGTGGGCAAGGGCTGAGCCATTTGCTGCAACTGGCCGGCGGGCACTGGCCGACGCTGGCTCGGCTACCCTTGTTTGTACCCAGCCCGCGGGTAGCCGAACAGGCGCATGCCGCGGGCGCTGAGATTGTTGTGGACTGTCGCGGTGCGAGTACCGCGGCGTTGCTGGCGGCGTTGCAGGTGCAACTTGCCCCCGACCTCTGATGCAAAGGATGGATACGTGAGCGAAGCAACTACCCCGAAAGAACAAGAACAACCCGTAGTGGATACGCCCACTTCGACAGCGCCAGACACCACGGCCAAACCGGCGCGTGGCAATGGCTTGGCGCTGCTGGCGCTGCTGCTGGGCGCCGCCGGGGTGGCGGTGGGCGGTTGGGGGGTGTGGCAACTGCGCAGCCTGGAGGCACGTGACCAGCTGCAACTGAGCCAGCTGCAAGAGATGCGCAGCCGCACCGAAACCGTGGCGCAGGGCGAGCAACGGCTGAGTGCGCGCCTGCAGCAATTGCCGACCGCCGAGGAGCTGGAGGCTCGCCAGCGCTTGGTCGCCCAGCTGCAAGGTGACCAGCAGCTGCTCAATCAGCGTTTGGAAACCGTACTGGGTGCCAGTCGCCAGGACTGGCGTCTGGCCGAGGCCGAGCACCTGCTGCGTCTGGCCAGCTTGCGCCTGTCGGCGTTGCAGGACATCAACAGCGCCACCGCGCTGGTGCAGGGTGCCGACGAAATCCTTCGCGATCAGGACGACCCTGCCGCTTTCGCGGCCCGTGAACAGCTGGCCAAGAGCCTGGAGGCGTTGCGCACTACGCCCAATCCGGATCGTACCGGGCTATTTCTTCAGCTCGGCGCCTTGCGCGAGCAGTTGGCGCAATTGAATGCCTTGAACCCGGTATTCCAAAGCCAGGGCGGTGTACTCAGCGATCTGGCGGCCGAAGGGGATGGCAGCAGCTGGTGGGCCGACTGGTTGAACACCTTGTCGCAGTACATTCGCCTGGACTTCAGTGCCGATCAGAATATCCGTCCCTTGCTGGCCGGGCAGAGCCTGACGCAAGTGCGCCTGGCCCTCAGTCTGGCGCTGGAGCAGGCGCAGTGGGCGGCGCTGCATGGTCAGACCCAGGTGTACCGGCAGGCGTTGAAGCAAGCGAGTGAGGTACTCGGGGCGCACTTCAATCTGGATAACCCGAACAGTCGCGCCTTGCGTGCGCGCATCGCTGAAATTATCGATCAACCCATCGAGGTGGTGGCGCCAGACTTGAGCCAGTCGTTGAATGCCGTGCAGGCCTATGTGCAGCACAAGCAGTCGGCGCGTGAAGGGCTCGAGAAGAGTGCCCCGACAGAGCCTGCGCCTAGCGCCGAGGAGGCCCGGCCATGAAGCGCGTCTATCTGTTGCTCAGCGTGCTGGTGGTCGCTGCGGGTCTGGCGCTACTCGGCCTGGCGATCGCCGAGCACAAGGGATACGTGCTGTTTGCGTATAAGGGCTTTCGTTACGAATCCAGTCTCTGGGCCTTCCTGGCCTTGGTCGCGGTGGTGTGGTTGACGGTCTACCTGCTGCGTTTACTGCTGCGTCTGTTGGTTGCCTCTGGCGGCCTGGTCAACCCCTGGTCACGCCTGCACCGCAGTCGCCGGGTACGTCTGGCCTCCGAGCAGGGCTTCGTCGATCTGCTCGAGGGTCGCTGGGATCGCGCCTTGCGCCACTTGCGCCGCGCCGCCGCAAGCGAGCCGCAGCCGCTGATGTATTACCTGGGGGCCGCGCGTGCGGCCCACGAACTGGGTCAGCACGAAGACAGCGACGCCTTGCTGGAGCAGGCGCTGGAGCGTCAGCCGCAAGCCGAGCTGGCCGTCGCCCTGACCCATGCCGAGTTGCAATTGGCGCGCGGTCAAGCCGATGCGGCGCTGGAAACCCTGGAAGTCATGCGCGAGCGATACCCGCATCAGCAGCAGGTGTTGCGTCAGTTGCCGGCACTGTACGTGCAGCGGGAGGATTGGTCGGCGTTGCTTGGCCTCTTGCCGGAGCTGCGTAAGGAAAAAACGTTGGGTGATGCCGCGTTGGCTGAACTTGAACAGCAGGCCTGGCGTGGGCGCCTGACGGTGGCCGGGCAGGTCGCTGAGGGTGACGTAGGCGCGGCGTTGACGACCTTGAAACAGGCGTGGCAGCAGCTGTCGTCGGCTCAGCGGCAAGAGCCGCAGTTGCTGGCCGTGTATGCCGAGCAGCTGCGCCGGTTGGGCGCGGATGAGGAGGCCGAGGAGCTGCTGCGCAGTGCCTTGAAGCGTCACTACGACACTCATTTGGTGCGCCTCTACGGCTTGCTCCGTGGAGGTGATCCGGTGCGTCAGTTGCACGCGGCGGAAGGCTGGCTGAAGGAGCATCCGCGGGATGCCGGTTTGCTGCTGACCTTGGGCCGCTTGTGTCTGCTCAATCAGCTGTGGGGCAAAGCCCGAGAGTACTTCGAGAGCAGCTTGACCTTTGAGCGGCACCCGGAAACCTGCACCGAGCTGGCGGGTCTGTTGGCACAGCAGGGCGAGGTCGAACGCAGCAATCACCTGTTTCAGGAGGGGCTGGGGCTACTCGATCGGCGCCTGAGCCGGCTGCCGGCGCCGCTGCCTGACGCCGTCGCCCACTGAGACCGCAATACCGAGCCCAGAAGCAACCGTCTGCTGCCGTCGACTCTGCTCCTGGGGGAGCAGACGCGCGGTGCTTTCTGGCAGATGGCTAGCCGCTCTAACTAGGCCATTTACCTTGAAAGGTCGACGCGCTTTCCACTACCGTAAGCGGCTTCGCCACCCTTTCGGAGCCGCCATGCCTCTGGCCAGCCCTCGTTCGTTATTCTTCCTCGCTTTCGTCGGTTGCCTGGCACTGATGGGTGCAGCGCTCTATCTGGAACATGTGGTCGGGCTGGAGCCCTGCCCGTTGTGCGTGCTGCAGCGGATCTGCGTGATCGCATTCGGTCTGGTCTGCCTGATCGCTGCATTGCATGGGCCAGGACGCACAGGGCGACGGCTGTACGCCGTGCTGGCGCTGTTGTTTGCGGGCGCGGGAGCCGCCACGGCCGGACGGCAAATCTGGCTGCAAGGGGTTCCGGCCGATCAACTACCGGCCTGTCTGCCGAGCCTCGACTACATGATGGAGGCACTGCCGTTCCAGGATATTGTGCGGCTGGTCCTGCACGGCTCGGCCGATTGCGCCGAGGTCAACTGGACGCTGTTCGGTATGAGCATTCCCGAGTGGAGTCTGCTCGGCTTCGTGGCCATGCTGGTGTTCGCCTTGCTGCAGATGCTGCGTCGAGGTTGATCCGCACTCGATGCGCGAGTCTGCCGACGCCTTGCTTACGGGCTTACTGGCGCGCGGAACCTTTATCGCTACACGCGGGCAGCAGCTATCTGATCCAGTTCGATAGCGCTGCACCTGTTTAGCGCGCGGCTGGTGCGCAACCCGCGCAGGCACTGCGCCGTAGACTCTTGGAGCCTGTCGGACTTGACCGTCCGCAGTAGGACGGCGTTACGCCCGACAGGCCCTCAGGGCTTGATCGGGACAGACCACGCAGCTACCACTCAGGTGGTGGTCAGTGCTCGAATAAAACGGCTGTATGAATTTTCTCGCGCAGGCGCCTTGAAGGTGCTGGCTCACGGGCATAATCTGGCTCGCATGCACCGCCAGGAGTTTTTGCTCAGCGGTTGCCTTCCCAAGACCATGTACCGATTGATATATCAACGTCTCGGCGTGGGCGTATAACAGCAATATCCATAAGGGAAGTGAGGCCATCATGCTCGAGAGTTGTCAGAACGCCCAGGAACGTTGGGGTGGTGTTCACCTGCTGATTGACCGCTGGTTGCAGGAGCGCCACGAATTGATCGCAGCCTATGCGGCGGTTGGTGAATCGCCGAAGGCGCCAAGCGCTAATGCGCAAACCTTACAAAAATTCTGTGAGATTTTAGTCGACTACGTGTCCGCCGGACATTTTGAGGTCTACGAGCAGTTGACCAACGAGGCCAAGGCCTTTGGTGATGAGCGAGGTCTGGAACTGGCCAAGCAAATCTACCCACGCATCGAAGCCATTACCGAGGTGGCGCTGTCGTTCAATGATCGCTGCGACAATGGCGATTGCCGCGATAACGTGTCCTTGGGTGAAGAGTTGCAGCATCTGGGGCAGTTGCTCCATGAGCGCTTTGAGCTGGAAGACTGTCTGATTGAGGTGCTCCACAACGCTCATCAACAGCAGCCCGTGGCCGAACTCTAAACGAAAGTTGTCTTTAGTGGTGTCGAACCGCTGCTGTTCGCACACCCAAGGCGCAGAGGCCGGAGTTAAATCGCCAGTGTCTGGCGATGCCATAGGTCTGGGCAGGCAATGCCTCCGCGGCCATTGCGCAAGCCCGATTACCCACTGCAGTCGCAGCCCTTGCGGCGTTTGATATCGCTAGAATGGTTAGCTGCGTCCGGCAGTGACCGCCACACACAGTCCTCTCGACACCTCGCATTAGCTCCTGCGCCACGGCCTGGGTGTATAGCGCATTGCGCTGTCACGCATTTCAAATAGCCGCCGTCTGGCTTGGCTTTCTTACCAGGCTGCCGGGCCAGGCTTGCCGTGGTAACCCTGCTATTCGTTCGGTCTTTTTATCTGGTCTTTTTAGCGGTCTGCTCGCCGCCAACTACTCCTGGGTTATGGCTGAGAGCCAGAGCCAGGAGCCGACCCCGGGGTTGTGCGCATGGCGCCGGTCAGCTCGAAACAAGCACTGGCGCGAGTGGGGGATGTGTCTTTCCCGGTCCAGGATGCTTAGGGCTAGGCCAGGCGTACCTTGGCGGCCAGTGCGAAAACTAGCGACCGGCGAGTCTGGGGGCTAGTATGGCTGCATCTCCAACCGCCAGGAGGCGTGCCATGTCGGCCAAGAAAAACGTGAACAAGAAAGCGGTTAACACGCCGCTGCATCTGCTGCAGCAGCTGTCCCATAGCCTGCTCGAACACCTGCAACAGGCCTGTGATCAGGCGCAGAGCGAGGCCGAAAAACTCCTCGCCACATTAGAGAAGCAGCGCGGCAAAGCCCAGGCGAAATTGCACAAGGCGAGCGTCAAGCTGCAAGACGCAGCCAGTGCCGGAAAGGCCAAGGCGCAGGCCAAAGCCAGGGCAGCAGTGGACGAGTTGGAAGAACTACTCGATACCCTTAAAGCACGGCAAACCGAAACCCGTAGTTACATCGTGCAACTCAAACGCGATGCTCAGGAAAGTCTGAAACTCGCCCAGGGTGTGGGCAAGGTCAAGGAGGCGGCAGTCAAGGCGTTGAGCCGGCGCGATGCTAAGGCGCCAGCGGCGAAACCTGTGGCGAGCAATGTCGCGGCCAAGGCGGCTGCCAAACCTGCTGCCCGCCGGACTACCAGGCCGGCTGCCACAGCTGCAGCCAAGGTTGCCGCCAGCCCGGCAGCGGTCACGGCGGCCAAGGCCGCAACAAAACCGGCTAGCAAGCCCGCAGCGAAAAAACCAGCAGCGGTAGCCGCCAAGCCGGCTAGCAACGCGCCTGCTAAAGTCGCGGCCAAGCCAGTCGCCAAGCCAGCCGCTAAACCTACCGCTAAAACGCCAGCCAAACCCGCGAGCCAGTCAGGGGCCAAACCGACCACCAAGCCCGTGGCCAAGAGGCCGGTAGCCGCCAAGCCCGCTGCAAAACCGGCGACAGGTACCCCACCTGCGACGAAAGCCGCGAGCAGTCCCAAGGCCCAGCCAACGGCTAAGCCAACTGCCAAACCCGTGGCTAAACCCGCTACGAAACAGGCGGTTAAATCAACTGCCAAACCGGCGACTAAAAAGCCAGTGGTCAAGCCTGCGGTGAAAAAACCGGTGGCCGCCAAACCGGCCACCCCTAAGGCTGTCGCCAGTGGCTCGGTGACTCCTGCGGCGGAGTCGGCGGTGAAGGCTCCGAGTGTGGCCCCTGCGGGCAATGGCAGCACGCCGCCAGCCGCGTCCTAAGGCATCAGGGTCGCGGCGCGCAAGTGTTCCAGCGCGCCGCGGTCTTCGCTGGTTTGCGTCGACGTCAGTGCCTCTAACCAGCTCGACTGAGACGGTCCACCCTCGCTCGGCCAGTCGGCGCTGAGTGAGGCCAGGCGCTCCAGTTGCACGCGCTCGGCGTCCAGTTCCAGTCGTTTAACCTGCTCGCGGAGTGTCGCCAAGGCCGGGTCGCTGCGGGCGGGCTCGCGCCAGGCCTGGCGGAGTTGCCTGAGTGCGCCGACCACCTCACGCTGCCAGGGCTGCGCTGCCGCGCTTAGCCGTTCGGCGTGCGATCGGCTATAGGCCACGTTACGTCGGTCGAGCCAGGCCGCGCAGATCAGCAGGCAGACGTCCGCGCCCTGGGCCTGCAGATGCAGGCAGGCGTTTTCGACGCCAGGGCGTTGGTAAAAGTCTTCGGCGAAACGCCACAGGTCAGAGGGCATGGTGCTTTCCAAGTACGCGGCGGGCGACTCTGATAGAATCCGCCGCCATTATGATCCGACTCCAGAACCTCACTTTACAGCGTGGCCCTCAGCGTCTGCTAGAAGACGCCGAGATGACCCTGCATCCCGGCCACAAAGCCGGTCTGATCGGCGCCAATGGCGCCGGCAAATCCAGCCTGTTCGCGTTGCTCCGCGGCGAGTTGAGCGCGGACGCCGGCGACTGCCTGATTCCCGCCGACTGGCGAATTGCCCATATGCGCCAGGAAATCGATGCGGTCGAGCGCCAGGCGGTCGACTATGTGCTCGATGGCGACCTGCACTTGCGCCGCGTACAAGACGAGCTGGCTGCCGCCGAGGCGGCGCACGACGGCGCGGCCATCGCCCGTTTGCATACCGAACTGGACAACCTCGACGGCTACAGCGCCGACGCCCGTGCGCGCAAACTGCTCGCCGGCCTGGGGTTTGCCAGCGCGCAGATGGATCGCCGGGTGGGCGATTTTTCTGGTGGCTGGCGCATGCGCCTGAACCTGGCGCAGGCGTTGATGTGTCCATCCGACCTGCTGCTGCTCGACGAGCCGACCAACCACCTGGATCTGGATGCGATCCTTTGGCTGGAAGGCTGGTTGCAGAGTTATCCCGGCACCTTGCTGCTGATTTCTCACGACCGTGACTTCCTCGATGCGGTGGTCGATCACGTCGCGCACGTCGATCAGCGCAAGTTGACCCTCTATCGCGGTGGCTACTCGGCGTTCGAGCGCACCCGTGCCGAGCGTCTGGCGCAGCAGCAACAGGCCTTCGAGAAGCAACAAGCGCAGCGCGCGCACATGGAAAAATACATCGCTCGCTTCAAGGCTCAGGCGACCAAGGCGCGCCAGGCGCAGAGCCGGATCAAGGCGCTGGAACGCATGGAGGAGCTGTCTGCCGCGCATGTCGATTCGCCGTTCGATTTCAGCTTCCGTGAGGCCAGCAAGATCTCCAGCCCGCTGCTCGATGTCAGCGAAGGCCGTCTCGGCTATGGCGACAAGGTGGTGCTCGAGCAGGTCAAGCTGAGCTTGGCGCCCGGCGCGCGGATCGGCTTGCTCGGGCCCAACGGCGCGGGCAAATCGACCCTGATCAAAACCCTGGCGGGTGAATTGCAGCCCATCGGTGGTCGTGTGCAGCGCGGCGAGAATCTGGTGGTGGGCTATTTCGCCCAGCATCAGCTTGACGCCCTGGACGACAAGGCCAGTCCGCTGTTGCACTTTCAGCGCCTGGCCCCCGGCGAGCGCGAGCAGACACTGCGCGATTTTCTCGGTGGCTTCGATTTTCGAGGCGGGCGTTGCGACGAGCCGGTGCTGAACTTCTCCGGTGGCGAGAAGGCCCGTCTGGCCTTGGCCTTGATCGCCTGGGGCAAGCCCAACCTGCTGTTGCTCGATGAGCCGACCAACCACCTCGACCTGGAGATGCGCCTGGCGCTGACCATGGCGCTGCAGGAATTCAGCGGCGCTGTGGTGGTGGTCTCCCACGATCGTCATCTGCTGAAAAGCACCACCGACGAGTTCTTCCTGGTCTCCGATGGTCGGGTGCAACCGTTCGACGGTGACCTGGAAGACTATGCGCGCTGGCTGGTGGATTACCGGGTGCGCCAGGCTCCGTCGAGCAGCAACGAAAGCACTCTGGATAAAACCGACAAGCGTGGCCAGCGCCAGGCGGCAGCGGCGCTGCGCCAGCAACTGGCGCCGCACAAGCGTGAGGCCGACAAGCTGGAAAAAGAGCTCGGTCAACTGCATGTGCAGCTCGCCGGGGTCGAGGCGCGCCTGGGTGACAGTGCGGTCTATGAGGCGGCGCGCAAAGACCAGTTGCGTGAGTTGCTGGCCGAACAGGCGGCCTTGAAGAGCCGCGAAGCCGACCTGGAAGAGCGCTGGATGACTGCTCTGGAAGCCCTCGAAAGCTTGCAGCAGGCTTTGGAGGCGGCCAGTAGTTGAGCCTTGGCCCCCCTGGCACGGCCTGTGCGGCGGTGCCACGCTAGTCGCCGCTGCCCTGCGCAGATAGGCTTGCGCTCAATCCCCTTGTTGCTAGCATTGCGCCGCGCGCCACTGGCGCAATGACCAGCTCCAACCTTTCGCACTCACGAGATTTAACCCCCTATGGAATGGCTCGCCAACCCGGAAATCTGGGTCGCATTTTTCACCCTGACGGCCCTGGAAATTGTCCTCGGCATCGATAACATCATCTTTATCTCGATTCTGGTCAGCCGCCTGCCCAAGGCGCAGCAGCCGAAGGCACGCTTTTTTGGCCTGGCGCTGGCCATGGGCACGCGGATTCTCCTGCTGCTGTCGATCAGCTGGGTGATGCGCCTGACTGCTGACCTGTTCCAGGTGTTCGAACATGGTGTTTCCGGGCGCGACTTGATCCTGTTCTTCGGCGGCTTGTTTCTGTTGTTCAAGAGCACCATGGAGATTTTTCAAAGCCTGGAAGGGGCCGAGGAGGAGCACGCTGTCGGTAGCAAGAGCTATGGCTTCCTGGGAATCATCGTGCAGATCGCCATCATCGATATTGTGTTTTCCCTGGACTCGGTGATCACCGCCGTCGGCCTGGTCGACAACGTGCCGGTGATGATCGCGGCGATCATCATCTCGGTGATCGTGATGATGCTGTCGGCCGGCACCATCAGTGACTTTATCGACAAGCATCCATCGCTGAAGATGCTCGCGCTGTCGTTCCTGATCATGGTCGGTACCCTGTTGGTGGCCGAATCCTTCGGGGTGCATGTGCCCAAGGGCTACGTCTACTTCGCCATGGCCTTCTCATT
This sequence comes from Pseudomonas sp. SJZ079, assembly GCF_007993865.1. Classification (GTDB taxonomy): domain Bacteria; phylum Pseudomonadota; class Gammaproteobacteria; order Pseudomonadales; family Pseudomonadaceae; genus Aquipseudomonas. Next base: position 96,339 of record NZ_VIUH01000017.1, read on the forward strand.
GGCGGTGGAGGCGATCAATATTCGCCTGCGCGGCGCCATGGCACGCAAACAAGCGCAGGCTCCGGTGCAGCTGCGAAAAGGCTCACCGGACTGATGGTCGAGCTGGGCGCGTCACGGCGCAAGGGGTAGGCTATTGGCCTGCCCCTTTTTCGTGGGGCTGCTTACCAATGCTGTGCAACTAGCCCACTCTCTGCTGCGGCCTGACGGGCCGTCGTTCATCACCCTGTCTGGAGGTATCTGCCATGGCGTTGGAAACCTGGCTTGCGTTTTTCGTGGCCTGTTGGGTCATCAGCCTGTCGCCGGGTGCCGGGGCGATCGCCTCGATGTCCGCCGGTTTGCAATACGGTTTCTGGCGCGGTTACTGGACCGCGCTGGGCCTGCAAGTGGGCCTGGCCTTGCAGATCGCCATCGTCGCCGCCGGTGTTGGGGCGATTCTCGCGACCTCGGCGCTGGCTTTCAGCCTGATCAAGTGGTTCGGTGTGCTGTACCTGGTCTATCTCGGCTACCGGCAGTGGCGGGCGTTGCCCAGCGACCTCGCCGCAGAATCGTCGGAACGCCCGCTGGGACGTCCCCTGACCCTGGTGCTGCGCGGCTTTCTGGTGAATATCAGCAACCCCAAGGCGATTATCTTCATGCTCGCGGTGTTGCCGCAGTTCGTTAATCCACAGGCGCCGTTGCTGGCGCAGTACTGGATGATGGGCGTGACCATGATCTGCGTCGACCTGATCGTCATGGCCGGCTATACCGGGCTGGCCTCACGGGTCTTGCGCGTGCTGCGCAGCCCCCGTCAGCAGCGGGTGATGAACCGCAGCTTCGCCGTGCTATTCGTCGGTGCGGCGGCGCTCCTGGCCACGGTGCGCCGCGTTCCGGCGTGATCCGCTGAGGGGCTTGGCCCAGTTCTACGCCGCGGCCATGGGCTGCTGCGCGCCAGTCCAGCCCCTGCGGCTGCGGTGTGGATGGCGACCAGGGTGAGTGACTGGACCGACGCGAAGGCGTTGCTCGGGAAGGCCGTCAGCAGGCCATTCGGGTTGCCGGCAACGGCCTCGTTTGCGCTTTACTCGCATCCCGTGCAAGACGTCGGCGATGCACCGCAGCACGTGCAGGCGCGCTGCGTCAGTGAGGGCTTGTGACAATGGGTCGCAGCGGGCGATCGATTGGCGACTTGAGTTGAAGCGCGAGGAGGGCAACAATTAAATCTAAAATATTCTCATTTTGGATTAGCCCATGCTTAGGTGCCCGCGCTGGTTGGCTGTTGTGGTGGTGTCAGCCCTCTCCCTGATTAGCCTCGTGGCCTTCGCCGAAACCGGCGACAGTGCCGCTCGATCCCTGCACTTGCTCGGCTATATCGGCGCCGACTACCCGCTTAGCGTCTCGGCTGGCCGTGTCGTCGACTCGGCTGAGTACCGCCAGCAGTTGGAATTTCTCGCGGTGTTGCAGGGGTTGATCGTTGCCCTGCCGGCCCGCGCCGGGCGGGTTGAACTGGAGCAAGGCGTCGTCAGTCTGCGCGAAGTGGTCAGTCAGCGCCGGGATGGCCCGCAGGTGACCCGCCAGGCCCGCCAGCTGGCGACTCGTCTGGCTGAGGTGTATGGGGTGACGCGGGCCCCGGCCATTACCCCCGATGCGGCCCGCGGCGCCCCGCTGTTCGCCCAGCAGTGTGCGGTCTGCCATGGTGACAGCGGGGCGGGGGATGGACCGGCGGGGATCGGTCTGCTGCCGCCGCCAGCCGACCTGCGCGATAGCGCACGGCTGGATCGCATGAGTCTGTACGACCTGTTCAATACGCTCGGCCTGGGGATCGACGGCACCGACATGCCGGCTTTCGCTGATCAGCTGGACGAACGTCAGCGCTGGGACCTGGCCAGCTACATTGCCTCGTTCACCGCCGATCCGGCGCAGGCCGGCAATTCCCGCTTCAGTCTGGCGGAGCTGGCCGGCTCTACGCCCGAGGAAATCGCCGGACGTCGAGGCGCGCAGGATGCCGCCGCCTTCCGTGCCCAGCGCGCACGACCGCCGCAGGCGCAACGCGGTCCGCAGGAGTTGCTCGAGTTTAGCGCCACCACCCTCGAGCAGAGCTTGCAGGCCTATCGCGACGGCCGCTCCGAGCAGGCCTACGACCTTGCCGTGGCGGCTTACCTGGAAGGTTTCGAGCTGGTCGAGAGTGCCCTGGATAACCTCGACCCGCTGCAGCGCAAGTCCGCAGAACGCGCGTTGATGGCGTATCGGCAGGCGCTGCAGGATGCTGTCAGTCCGGCGCGGGCGGCGCAGGCATTGGCAATGGCCAAGGCGGCGCTGGACGAGTCGGCCAAGCTGCTGGCGGGCGGCCAGATGAATGCGTCGCTGAGCTTTCTTTCCAGCCTGTTGATCCTCCTGCGTGAAGGACTGGAGGCCATCCTGGTGCTGGCGGCGATTCTCGCCTACCTGAACAACACCGGTCAGCAGCAGGCCGCGCGCAGCGTGCACCTGGGCTGGGCGTTGGCGCTGCTGGCTGGGCTCGGCAGCTGGGCCCTGGCGGCGTACGTGATCGACGTCAGTGGCGCGCAACGCGAACTGCTGGAGGGCGTCACCGCATTGTTTGCCAGTGTGGTGTTGCTCTGGGTTGGGGTGTGGATGCACGACCGCAGGCACGCAGCGGCCTGGCAGACCTACATCAACGCCAGCCTGGTGGGCGGCGGCGGACGCTTCGGTTTCGCCGTGCTGGCCTTCTTTTCGGTGTATCGCGAGCTGTTCGAGGTCATCCTGTTCTACGAAACCCTTTGGTTGCAGGCGGGGCCAGCGGGCCACGGCATGGTGCTGGCCGGCGCGGCGACGGCAGTGTTGCTGCTGGTCGGTCTGGCCTGGGTAGTGCTGCGCGGCTCGCGCAAGTTGCCCTTGGCGACCTTCTTCAGTGCCAACGCCATCCTGCTCTGCGTGTTGTCGGTGGTGTTCGCCGGCCACGGTGTGGCGGCGCTACAGGAAGCCGGGGTGCTGGGCACGCGACCCGTGTCGTTCGTCGATTTCGACTGGCTGGGTATCCATGCCGATGCCTATAGCCTCTCGGCGCAGGCCGTGGCGACGTTGGCGGTGATCGCGTTGTATGCTCGCAGCTGGCGTGGTGAGCGGCGCCGCGCCTCAGTAGAGCATGCGTAGGCGGGCGCTGGCGTCGTCGCTGAAAGCCGACATGATGGACGAGTCGCCGGGCGCTGCCTGGCCCATGGAGAGTGGTTATCGATGCGCGTATGGATAGATGCCGACGCCTGCCCTAAAGCCGCGCGGGATCAGTTGGTGAAGTTCGCCCTCAAACGCAGTTTCGAGGTGGTACTGGTGGCCGGTCAGGCGCAGCCCCGGCCAGCCTTCGCCTGCGTGCGCCTGATCGTGGTGCCGAGCGGCCCGGATGCGGCGGACGATTACCTGGTGGAGCACGCGGTGCCTGGTGAGCTGGTGATCTGCAGCGATGTGCCGCTGGCCGACCGGCTGGTGAAGAAAGGCGTGGCGGCCCTGGACCCGCGCGGCAAGGAATTCGATGAACGCAACATGGGCGAGCGTTTGGCGGTGCGCAATCTGTTTACCGACCTGCGTGAGCAGGGCCAGGTCGGAAGTGGTCAGGCACCCTATGGGGACAAGGACCGGCAAGCCTTCGCCAATGCCCTGGATCGTATCCTGACCCGGCTGATGCGCATTTAGCCGCAGAGATAAGTACCGGTGCCCACTGCCACCAGGGTGCCGTCATCGCTGTGCAGCTCGCTGCGTACTACCGCGACCTTGTTGCCTGAACGCAGCAGCACGGCGCTGGCGATGAAGTGCTTGCCGCGCCCGGGGCGCAGGTAGTCGACGCGCAGGTCGATGGTGCCGAGCTTGGACAGTCGCGTAATGCGCTCGGTACCGGACAGGTGCTGGTGACGCTCGAAGGCGCCGATCAGCGCCATGGCACCACCGGCCACATCCAATATCGAGGAAATTACCCCGCCATGCAGGATGCCGTGCATGAAGTTGCCGATCAGTTCATCTTTCATCGGCAGGGACATCAGTACCCGTTCGGGCGACAGCTCGTCGAGCTGGATGCCCAGGAGCTGATTGAACGGGATGCGCTGAAAGAAGCTACTCACCGCCTGTTGCAGCTCGGCGGTGAGTTCAAAGGGTTGCGTGGTCATGGGCGCGAATCTCCGTGGCTATAGCGCCACGCTGCCGCAGTGAGTCAGCCTTGACCAGAGGCGCGGCGGTTGTGCCGCGTGCATTGGCGGGTTCGGCGTAGTCCACTGTGCGGGCCGTGCCGATCAGCCGGTTATTGCGCGTGGGCCAGTTCCAGTACCCGGTCGACCAGCTTGTTGATGCCGGACGCCGCCTCGCTGATCGACTGGGCGAGCATATAGGCCGGGGTGCTGATCAGTTTGTGCGATGCGTCTTCGACGATGTCCTCGACCTCGCACTCGTTGTGCACGGCGCCCATCTGGGTCAATGTCGCGGCCGTCTCATGGTCGTTGCCGATGGTGCAGACCACGCCCTTGCCGAATATCTGCGTCGCCAAGACGGGCGAGATGCACATCAGGCCGACCGGTTTGTTGGCCTTGACGAACGCCTGGGCGGCGCTCAATACGTCGGCTTGCACCGTGCAGTTGGCGCCGCTCAGGGCGAAGTCGGAGAGATTTTTCGCCACGCCGAAACCGCCGGGCATGAGCAGGGCGTCGAAATCGGCAACATGCAGCTCGCGCACGTCCTTGATCTTGCCACGGGCGATGCGCGCCGATTCGACCAGCACATTGCGCGTTTCATCCATCTCGTCGCCACTGTAGTGATCGACCACATGCAACTGGGGCACGTTCGGCGCGAAGCATTGCACCTTGGCGCCACGCTGATCCAGACGCAGCAGGGTAATCACGCTTTCGTGAATTTCCGAGCCGTCGTAAACGCCGCAGCCAGAAAGAATTACTGCCACTTTCTTGTTCATCGAATACTCCTGGTTACAGGGTTGGGCCAAGGTGGGTGCGCAGGCAGTAAGAGAATAGCCTGTTACTGCGCATTCTCATGGAGTTGAGGGGCAGTCGCCAATGTGTGGTCAGGGGCACGCAGATCGGAGGCGTGCCCCTGCTGTCATGCGCACCGGTTTGCGCCTGCCGGTGTTGCTGCTGGGGTGGGCCTGGATGGCCTTTGGCTTGTATGTGCTGGCGTCTGGAACTGCTGCGCCTGCTGCTCACTCTGCCTGCGTTGTGGCGGGCCCAGCGCGCTGACCTGTTACCCGCAGCAGCGCTGGTCTGGGCGCTGCTGTTGGGCTACGGCCTGGCGAACCTGATTGCCGCGTTATGGGCGCGGCGTGACTTGCCGAGCCCGGCGGCATAGCGGCTGCGCGGAGCCTGTCTTGCGCTAGCCGTTTGCCCTGTATCAGGTGAAAATGTCGGCCTGCTTTGTCCGGCGACCCGCCAGGAGGTTGCGGCACGCGGTCGCAGCGTTGTCGTGCGCCGTCATACTTTGGTCATAATGGTCGCTTATAACTGTCACACTGGCCCGTTCGAGCGGGCTCTGGAGTCTGTCGTGAGCATTACCCCCGCCAACCGCCTGTTCCCAGGTACCCGCCTGCGCCGCAACCGCCGTGACGACTTTTCCCGTCGTCTGGTACGCGAGCACCGTTTGAGTGTCGACGACCTGATTCTGCCGGTGTTCGTGCTGGACGGTGACAACCGCCGCGAGGCGATCCCGTCGATGCCGGGCGTCGAGCGCTTGTCCATCGACTTGCTGCTGCAGGAGGCGGAAAAATGGGTGGCCCTGGGGATTCCGGCGCTGGCGCTGTTTCCGGTCACGCCGCTGGAGAACAAGTCGCTGGATGGCAGCGAGGCCTGGAACCCGGAAGGTATCGCCCAGCGTGCGATCCGCGCCCTGCGCGCGCGTTTCCCCGAACTGGGGGTGATCAGCGATGTGGCCCTCGACCCCTTCACCACCCACGGCCAGGACGGCATCCTCGACGAAAACGGCTACGTGCAGAACGACATCACCGTCGACGCCCTGGTCAAACAGGCGCTGTCGCATGCCGCCGCCGGTGCCCAGGTGCTGGCGCCGTCGGACATGATGGATGGTCGCGTGCAGGCGATCCGCGAGGCGCTGGAGCTGGCCGATCACACCAACGTGCGGATCATGGCCTACTCGGCCAAATACGCCAGTGCCTATTACGGGCCGTTCCGCGATGCCGTGGGCTCAGCCGCCAACCTCGGCAAAGGCAGCAAGAATAGCTACCAGATGGACCCGGCCAATGGCGATGAAGCGCTGCATGAAGTGGCGGCGGATTTGTCAGAAGGCGCCGACATGGTCATGGTCAAGCCGGGCATGCCTTATCTGGACATCCTCTGGCGGGTAAAAGCTGAATTTCGCGTGCCGACTTTTGTCTATCAGGTCAGTGGCGAGTACGCCATGCACATGGCCGCGATCCAGAATGGCTGGTTGAGCGAGGCGGTGATTCTCGAATCCCTGACCGCCTTCAAGCGCGCCGGCGCCGATGGCATCCTCACCTATTTCGCCGTTCGCGCGGCAGAACTGTTACAGCAGGGGCACTAGTCCTGCCAGGACGATCTAATGAATACCGAAGGACTCACCGATAGCGAATTGCTCGACCCCCAGCCCGTGGTCGTCGCCGAAACACCGGTGGAAACTCAGCCGCCGGTCGAAGTGCCAACGCCGGCACCGCCGCAGGTCGTGCCGAGCCTGGATGACAGCAGCCTGTATATCCATCGCGAGCTGTCCCAGCTGCAGTTCAACATCCGAGTACTGGAGCAGGCGCTGGATGAGTCCTATCCGTTGCTGGAGCGGCTGAAGTTCCTGCTGATCTTCTCCAGCAACCTCGACGAGTTCTTTGAGATTCGCGTCGCCGGCCTGAAAAAGCAGATCAACTTCGCCCGTGAGCAGGCCGGCGCCGACGGCCTGCAGCCGCACCAAGCCCTGGCGCGGATTTCCGAGCTGACCCACGAACAGGTTTCGCGCCAGTACGCGATTCTCAATGAGACCCTGTTGCCGGCCCTGGAAAAGCACCAGGTACGCTTCATCCGTCGGCGCCACTGGAACGCCAAGCTGAAGAGCTGGGTGCGGCGCTATTTTCGCGACGAGATTGCGCCGATCATCACCCCCATCGGCCTGGATCCGACCCACCCCTTCCCGCTGCTGGTGAACAAGAGCCTGAACTTCATCGTCGAGCTGGAAGGGGTCGATGCCTTCGGTCGCGATTCCGGTCTGGCGATCATCCCGGCGCCGCGCTTGCTGCCGCGGATTATCCGGGTGCCGGAAGAGGTCGGCGGCGCCGGGGATAACTATGTGTTCCTCTCCTCGATGATCCACGCGCATGCCGACGACCTGTTCCAGGGCATGAAGGTCAAGGGTTGCTACCAGTTCCGTTTGACCCGTAACGCCGACCTCTCGGTCGATACCGAGGATGTCGAGGACCTGGCCCGTGCCCTGCGCGGCGAGCTGTTCTCGCGGCGCTACGGCGATGCGGTGCGTCTGGAGGTGGTCGACTCCTGCCCGAAGAATCTGTCGGATTATCTGCTCAAGCAGTTCGGTCTGGCCGAGAGCGAGCTGTATCAGGTCAGCGGCCCGGTCAACCTGACCCGGCTGTTCAGCATCACCGGCCTGGCCAGTCACCCGGAGCTGCAATACCCGCCGTTCACCCCGGTGATCCCCAAACTGCTGCAGAACAGCGAGAACATTTTCAGCGTGATCAGCAAGCAGGACATCCTCCTGTTGCACCCCTTCGAGTCCTTCACCCCGGTGGTCGACCTGCTGCGCCAGGCGGCGAAAGACCCGCACGTGCTGGCGATCAAGCAGACCCTGTACCGCTCCGGGGCCAACTCGGAAATCGTCGACGCCCTGGTGGAAGCCGCGCGTAACGGCAAGGAAGTCACCGCGGTGATCGAGTTGCGCGCGCGCTTCGACGAGGAGTCCAACCTGGCCCTGGCCAGTCGCCTGCAGGCCGCCGGTGCCGTGGTGATCTACGGCGTGGTCGGCTTCAAGACCCACGCCAAGATGATGTTGATCTTGCGTCGTGAGAACGGCGATATCGTCCGCTACGCGCACCTCGGCACCGGCAACTACCACGCCGGCAATGCGCGTTTGTACACCGACTACAGCCTGCTCACCGCCGACGTGGCGCTGGGCGAGGACGTGGCGAAGATGTTCAGTCAGCTGATTGGCATGGGCAAGACCCTGCGCATGAAGAAGCTGCTGCATGCGCCCTTCACCCTGAAGAAGACCCTGCTCGAGCTGATCGCCCGCGAGACCCACCTGGCCAGCGAAGGCAAGCCGGCGCACATCATCGCCAAGTTCAACTCGCTGACCGACCCGAAGATCATTCGCGCCTTGTACAAGGCCAGCCAGACCGGGGTGAAGATCGATCTGGTGGTGCGGGGCATGTGTTGCCTGCGTCCTGGCATCCCCGGCGTGTCGCACAATATCCAGGTGCGCTCGATCATCGGCCGCTTCCTCGAGCACACGCGGGTGTTCTATTTCCTCAGCGAGGGCGAGGAGAAGATCTATATGTCGAGTGCCGACTGGATGGAGCGCAACCTCGACAAGCGGGTCGAGACCGGCTTCCCGGTAGAAGGCAAGAAACTGATTCTACGGGTGAAGAAGGAACTGGAGGCCTACCTGACGGACAACACCCACAGCTGGATCCTGCAGCCCGATGGCCGCTACCTGCGCAGCAGCCCGACCGGCAACCAGCATCCGCGCAGTGCCCAGGCGGGCTTGCTGGATAAGCTGACGGTGCCGTTGGTCAGCGCACGCTGAGCTCGATGCCGACGCGTTTGAGCCATTCCGCTTCCTGAGTGAAGTCCGCCTGGGTCAGCGGGTTGGCTTCCAGCCAGTCTTCCGGGAAACGGATTTCCAGGTGCTGTCCGCTCGCCTGCAGGCGCACCATGGGAGACTCCTGGTTGCCGCGGATGTGATGGAACAGAATGGCGAAGCGCAGCAGCACGCACAGGCGGATCAGCTTGATGCCGTCGTTGCCGAATTCGCCGAGCTTGTCCTTGGGAATGTTGCGCCGATGGCCACGCACCAGCAGCGCCAGCATCTGTTGGTCCTGGCGCGAGAAGCCTGCCAGGTCGGAGTGTTCGATCAGGTAGGCACCGTGCTTGTGGTACTGGTAATGGGCGATGTCCAGACCGATCTCGTGCACCCGCGCCGCCCACACCAACAATTCGCGGTGCCACTCATCGTCCAGTTGCCAGCTGTCTGCAACCTGCTCCAGTGCTTCCAGGGCCTTGCTTTCGACTCGTGCGGCCTGCTCCAGGTCGACGTGGTAGCGCTCCAGCAGCGCGCTCAGCGTCCGCTCGCGCACGTCCTCGTGGTGATGGCGGCCGAGCAGGTCATACAGCACGCCTTCCCGTAGCGCGCCTTCGGAGTGGCTCATGCGCTGGATGTCGCACGCATCGAAGATGGCTTCGAGAATCGCCAGTCCGGCGGGAAAGATCGCCCGGCGATCCGCTTTGATGCCCTCGAGGTCGAGTTTCTCCGTCTCGCCGAGCTTGAAGATCTTGCGTTTCAGCCAGGCCAGCCCCTGCGGCGTCACCTCACCGTTGCCATGGCCGGCTGCCTTGGTGGTCAGGCCGATGGCCTTGATGGTGCCGGAGGCGCCCACCGCCTCCTGCCAGCCAATCCGTCGCAGGGCGTGTTCGATGCCCATCAATTCCAGGCGCGCCGCGGTGTAGGCCTGCGCGTAGCGCGCCGGGGTGATCTTGCCGTCCTTGAAGAAACGCTGGGTGTAGCTCACGCAGCCCATCTGCAGGCTCTCGCGCAGCAGCGGTTCGAAGCGTTGGCCGATGATGAACTCGGTGCTGCCGCCACCGATATCGGCCACCAGGCGCTTGCCCGGGGTGTCGGCGATGCTGTGCGAGACGCCGAGGTAGATCAGCCGTGCTTCTTCGCGACCGGAGATGACCTCCACCTGATGGCCGAGCAGTGCCTCTGCGCGGCGGATAAACTCGCCGCGGTTGCGCGCCTCGCGCAGGGCGTTGGTGCCGACGATGCGTAGCGCGCCCTCCGGCAGGTTGGCGGTCAACTGGGCGAAGCGGCGCAGGCAGTCGAGGCCGCGTTGCATGGCTTCCTCGCTGAGCAGGCGGTCTTCGTCGATACCGGCGGCCAGCTGCACTTTGTCGCCCAGGCGTTCGAGAATGCGAATCTCGCCATGCTCGGCCTTGGCCAGGACCATGTGGAAGCTGTTGGAACCCAGGTCGATGGCGGCAATCAATGGCAATGACTCGGCAGGGGTATGCGTCATGGGGGGCAGCGTCTCGATGTGGAACGCCGCCATCCTGCCATGATAGACCGGGCACGCCAACGCATACTGATCTTGCTGCGCGGTCGGGGCGTTTTGCGATTAGGCTTGGGCACTTGCCATGCGGGCGTCGACTCTGGCGCAGGATGCTCGCGATTTTCCTGCTGCTGCAGGCCATTTAGCACTTTATCCGCTTGGCCACCTTGCGTACTGAGTGGGCATTTGCTCTGCTTTACGGCTGGGCTGCCGGAGAAATTTGCCAAGGCCCATAGACAAGCTCAATAGTGTCTATCAATAGTGCTTACCTTCCTGTGTCGCTAAAGCCGGGCTATCATGGCGGCCACTTTTTGCTTCCGAACACGGAGACTTTCCATGAGCGAACTCATCACCAATGTCAGCGATGCCAGCTTCGACCAAGACGTTATCCAGGCCGAAGGGCCGGTTCTGGTCGACTATTGGGCTGAGTGGTGCGGCCCGTGCAAGATGATCGCGCCGGTTCTCGACGAAATTGCCCAGACTTACCAGGGCAAGCTGAAAGTCTGTAAGTTGAACATCGACGAAAACCAGGACACCCCGCCGAAGTACGGCGTGCGTGGTATCCCGACCCTGATGCTGTTCAAGAACGGCAATGTCGAGGCGACCAAGGTCGGTGCGCTGTCCAAGTCGCAACTGACGGCTTTCCTCGACAGCAATATCTGAATTGCCGTGATCAATTAAGCCCCGCCAGTCGCGGGGTTTTTTCTGTATGAAGGCTAGACGCCTTCGTTAAGCCGGTGTTACATTCGGCCTCGCTGTATTTTCTATGCAGCCCTCTGCAAGCCGTTGTCGCCGCATTCCTACTCGAATACTTCGCTATACCAGCAGGCGATCCAGTCGCCTTGCCAGCGGCGCGGCCTCCCAAGCGAATAGCTTATTCTCCCTCCTTCATGATTACGTCATTCCTATGAATCTGACCGAACTCAAGCAAAAGCCGATTACCGAACTGCTGGAACTCGCCGAACAAATGGGCATCGAGAACATGGCCCGTTCGCGCAAGCAGGACGTGATCTTCTCGCTGCTGAAAAAACACTCGAAAAGCGGCGAGGAGATCTCCGGTGATGGCGTGCTGGAGATTCTCCAGGACGGTTTCGGCTTTCTCCGCTCCGCGGATGCCTCCTACCTGGCCGGCCCCGACGACATCTACGTCTCGCCCAGCCAGATCCGCCGCTTCAACCTGCGCACCGGCGACACCATAGTCGGTAAAATCCGCCCGCCGAAAGAAGGCGAGCGTTACTTCGCGCTGCTCAAGGTCGATACGATCAACTACGATCGTCCAGAGAACGCGAAGAACAAGATTCTGTTCGAAAACCTGACGCCGCTGTTCCCCACCAAGCGCCTGGTCATGGAAGCCGGCAACGGCTCCACCGAAGACATCACCGGCCGGGTCATCGACCTCTGCGCGCCGATCGGCAAGGGCCAGCGTGGCCTGATCGTGGCGCCGCCGAAGGCCGGCAAGACCATCATGTTGCAGAACATCGCGGCCAACATCACCCGCAACAACCCCGAATGCCACCTGATCGTCCTGCTGATCGACGAGCGTCCGGAAGAAGTGACCGAGATGCAGCGCACCGTGCGTGGCGAAGTGGTCGCCTCGACCTTCGACGAGCCGCCGACCCGCCACGTGCAGGTTGCCGAGATGGTCATCGAGAAGGCCAAGCGCCTGGTCGAGCACAAGAAGGATGTGGTCATCCTGCTCGACTCCATCACGCGTCTGGCACGCGCCTACAACACCGTGATCCCGAGTTCCGGCAAGGTCCTCACCGGTGGTGTCGATGCCCACGCCCTGGAGAAGCCGAAGCGCTTCTTCGGCGCCGCGCGCAACATCGAGGAAGGCGGTTCGCTGACCATCATCGCCACTGCGCTGGTGGAAACCGGCTCGAAGATGGATGAGGTGATCTACGAGGAATTCAAAGGCACCGGCAACATGGAGCTGCCGCTGGATCGTCGCATCGCCGAGAAGCGTGTGTTCCCGGCGATCAACATCAACCGTTCCGGCACTCGCCGCGAAGAGTTGCTGACTGCCGAAGACGAGCTGCAGCGCATGTGGATTCTGCGCAAGTTGCTGCATCCGATGGATGAAATCGCCGCCATCGAGTTCCTCACCGACAAGCTGAAGGCAACCAAGACCAACGAAGAGTTCTTCCTGTCGATGCGACGCAAGTAAGGCAGGTCTACTTCACTTCGGTGATGCTGCGTTAAAAGCAGGCTCAGATGCCCATGTACAAAAGTACACTCCGCTTCTTCGCCTGCTTTTGCCTTGCCTGACCTTCGCTCGCTACGCTCTTTGGTTAGTGTTCAGCCACAAAGGCCGGGGAGACCCGGCTTTTGTGTGTCTGTACTTCGCTTGAACCTTCAGCATGACCGGCTTCGGCGCTAAACTTTGCGCCTCGACTGGACTGCCCGACACGAGGCTTCTGCATGCAGTATCGCGATCTGCGCGATTTTATCCGTGGCCTGGAACAGCGCGGCGAGCTCAAACGCATTCAAACAGCGGTTTCCCCGGTGTTGGAAATGACCGAGATCTGCGACCGCACCCTGCGCAAGGGCGGCCCGGCCCTGTTGTTCGAAAACCCCACGGGCTTCAGCATGCCGGTGCTCGGCAACCTGTTCGGCACGCCGCAGCGGGTGGCGCTGGGCATGGGCGCGGAAGCGGTCAGTGAGCTGCGTGAAATCGGCAAGCTGCTGGCCTTCCTCAAGGAGCCTGAGCCGCCGAAAGGCCTGAAAGACGCCTGGTCCAAGCTGCCGATCTTCAAGAAGGTCCTGGCCATGGCGCCCAAGGTGCTGAAGGACGCGCCGTGCCAGGAGGTGATCGAGGAGGGCGACGACGTCGACCTGGGCAAGTTGCCGGTGCAGACCTGCTGGCCCGGCGACGTCGCGCCGTTGATTACCTGGGGCCTGACCGTCACCAAAGGCCCGCACAAGGAACGGCAGAACCTCGGTATCTACCGCCAGCAGGTGATCGGCCGCAACAAGCTGATCATGCGCTGGTTGAGCCACCGCGGCGGCGCCCTGGATTTTCGCGACTGGTGCGAGAAGTTTCCGGATCGCCCCTATCCGGTGGCGGTGGCCCTGGGCGCCGATCCGGCGACCATTCTCGGTGCGGTCACGCCGGTGCCGGACAGCCTGTCCGAATACGCCTTTGCCGGCCTGCTGCGCGGCAACAAGACCGAGCTGGTGAAGTGCCGTGGCAGTGAGCTGCAGGTGCCGGCCAGCGCCGAGATCGTCCTGGAAGGAGTGATCCATCCCGGCGAGATGGCCGATGAGGGGCCCTACGGCGACCACACCGGCTATTACAACGAGGTCGATCGCTTCCCGGTGTTCACCGTCGAGCGCATCACCCGTCGGCAAAAACCGATTTACCACAGCACCTACACCGGCCGCCCACCAGATGAGCCGGCGATCCTCGGGGTGGCGCTGAACGAGGTGTTCGTGCCGATCCTGCAGAAGCAGTTCCCCGAGATCACCGACTTCTACCTGCCGCCGGAAGGCTGCTCGTACCGCATGGCGGTGGTGACCATCAAGAAGCAGTACCCCGGCCATGCCAAGCGGGTGATGCTCGGGGTCTGGTCGTTTCTGCGACAGTTCATGTACACCAAGTTCGTTATCGTCACCGATGACGACGTCAACGCGCGCGACTGGAACGACGTGGTCTGGGCCATCACCACGCGCATGGACCCCAAGCGCGATACGGTGCTGATCGACAATACACCGATCGACTACCTGGATTTCGCCTCACCGGTCTCCGGGCTAGGCTCAAAGATGGGCCTGGATGCCACCCATAAGTGGCCGGGCGAGACCAGCCGGGAATGGGGTCGCGTGATCGTCCAGGACGAAGCGGTCAAGCGCCGTGTCGATGAGCTGTGGCAAGAGTTAGGAATCGATTGATGCAAGTTACCTTACAACCCTCGGGTGCAGTGTTGGCGATGTTGCCCGGCGAGCGCATCCTCGATGCCGCGCGGCGCCAGGGTTTCGACTGCCCGCAGGCCTGTCGCAACGGTAACTGCCATATCTGTGCCGCCTTGCTGCTCGAAGGTCGCGTGCAGCAGAGCGGTGCGACTGTGGCGCATGGTGAACTGTTCACCTGCCTGGCCGAACCGCTGGAAGACTGCGTGCTGCATTGGGACGGGGTGCTGGCGCCCGGTGAGCTGCCGGTACGGGAGCTGGCGTGTCAGTTAGTCGAGTGCCTGGATGTCGGTGGCGATGTCTGGCGTGTGCGCCTGCGCGCCCCAGCCGGCAAGCCGCCACGCTACCACGCCGGCCAGTACTTGTTGTTGCAGCGCGAGGACGGCGAGTATTCGGCGTTTTCCCTGGCCTCGGCACCGCATGCCGGGCGCGAGCTGGAGCTGCATATCCTGGCGCGCGACGCGTCGTCCGTGGCCCTGCTCGACTTCCTTCGTCGCCAGGGCTTCGCGCGCGTGCAACTGCCGTTCGGCGATACGCACCTGGCCGAATTGCCGGAAGGGCCGCTGGTCCTGATCGCCGCCGGTACCGGCATGGCGCAGATGCACAGCCTGATCGAGCATTGCCGGGTTAGCGGCTTCGCTCATCCCGTGCATTTGTACTGGGGCGTGCGGAGCCCGGACGATTTCTACCAGTTGCCGAACTGGAGCGAATGGCAGCAGTTGGCCAATCTCTATCTGCACCGGGTGGTCAGCGACGCCTGCGTCTGGGAAGGGCGCTGTGGCCTGCTGCATGAGGCGGTGAGTGCCGACTTTGCCGATCTGCGCCCCTTGCATGTCTATGCCAGCGGCTCGCCTTCGATGATCTATGCCACCCTGGACGCCTTGGTCGGGGCCGGCATGGCGCCGCAGCAGATGCGTGCGGATGTGTTTGCCTACGCGCCACGCCAGTAACCGCTACCCAGGCGTCGACTGCGCTGTCGGTGTGCTTGAGCTGCCGCGGGGCCGTTCATCCTGGGTCGGCCAAGGTGAACCGCTGCGTCGGCGTCCAGGCGCCAAGTAGCTGCGCTGAACTTACCGCCCAAGCGAGTTGACCTCGCACGTCCTGACACATGTCCCCTGTAGAACAAACCCTGATGGCCCGACTGTGCCGCCGCCGTCTGCCGTATGCCGTGCGCTGGGCAAAAGTGTGCGCAGGGTTGGATTTATATTTAAATATATAGTGGTCGATAAATAATTATTGAATCGATCCAGACACGGCTATAGGATCGTTTTTGCAGTAGGTACGCTGTTGATCACAACCGTTACATGCACCTTGCTGGTGCCCTGCAGTTAATGGACGCTATCTCGTTGTGCGTGGAGCTCGCTGGAGGATGGATGTTATGGCTAGCACCTTCCACTCTCGTAAAGACCTGGTGAAATTGTTGGAGCTGGCGCAGCTCTGTATCAAAGCCAGCAGCAACAAGGACGATGTCGACCAAGTAGTCGCCTTGGCGCGCAGCATCATTCCGTTCTCCGCTCTGATCGTCTGCTTGGACAATACCCACGCGCTCAACCTGAGCGAGTCCCGGCAACTGATCAATTACGGCTACAGCGAGGAATGGATCGAGCTGTATTTTCAGCGCTCCTTTCAGCATCAGGACCCTGTACTTTTGCAATCGCAATGCCAGGATCAGGCGTTCACCTGGCAGGACAGCTACGGCCATGGTCGACAGGCCACCGCTGAGTTTCACGCGCTCTCGCGAGACTTCCTGGGCAGCAATGGCTTGGCCTGTGCGGCGAATGGCCGGGGACA
The DNA here is from genome assembly GCF_007993865.1 of Pseudomonas sp. SJZ079. GTDB lineage: Bacteria > Pseudomonadota > Gammaproteobacteria > Pseudomonadales > Pseudomonadaceae > Aquipseudomonas. The sequence goes on from NZ_VIUH01000017.1 coordinate 112,294, forward strand.
CAAGGGCTCGACCCTGATTTCCATGGTGCTGCCGGACAGCTTGCCAGCCGAGGAATATGTCGGGGCGCTGGATTATCTGGTGCCGCACCTGCACGAGATCTTCAACCGACCAGGCGAGTTGAACCGCTGTAGTCTGATGGCGCCCGATATCTCCCGACGTGAGCTGGAGGTATTGCAATGGGCCAAGGAAGGTAAGAGCAACTGGGATATCTCGCATATCCTCAGCATTTCCGAGCGAACGGTGAAGTTTCACTTCGGCAATATCTTCCGCAAGCTGGACGTGATCAATCGCTCTCAAGCCATCGCCAAGGCCATGCACTATGGCGTGCTGACTTTTTAGGGCCGAGGCGAGACGCAAGCAGCCTTGAGCCCGCGTGCTATTTACCCCCGCTGACGTCAGACCAATACGCCGGGCTCGCTTCGCCGCGGGTCAGTTGCGTGCTCGCAGTCGGCAGCTTCGGGGTGGCCGCAGTCCGCTCGAGGCTGCTGTTCCAACACCAGCTAGTGTTCTGTCCCTCAAATAACTACTATTAATCGAGTGTATTGAGGGGCGGAGGCGGGGCTATGAGAACAGGCCGACCGAAGGCTGAGCTGGTGTTGAGCGAC
>NZ_VIUH01000018.1 GCF_007993865.1 Pseudomonas sp. SJZ079
GCGCTGAAAGGCTTGAGTATCCATGGTGGGCAGACCTCACAAGCGGATGTCTGCCTTAAAGCTTAGTCCTTGCAACACAATTTTGGGACAGAGCCTAAAAAAAGCGGCTACTCGTTGGTTCGGGTAGCCGCTTTTGTTTGCCTGGCAACGTTTACTCGCCTTCGTCGAAGCGGTTGTTGATCAGCTCCACCAGTGCAGATAGCGCGTCGTGGTCTTGTTCGCCTTCGGTGTGCAGGTGAATCGGTGTGCCCTTGCCGGCGGCGAGCATCATCACCGCCATGATGCTTTTGCCGTCCACCAGGCTTTCCGGCGCACGACCGACCCTGACCTGACAAGGAAAGCGCCCTGCGACGCCGACAAACTTGGCGGCAGCACGTGCGTGCAAGCCCAGTTTGTTGATGATGGTGATTTCGCAGGTGGGCATCGCGGCAATTCCTTAACTGAGGTCGCGGTGGCGAATCTGGACGTTTTTCAGGATGGGTTTGAGGGTCTCGCCGAGGCGGTTGGCCAGGTATACCGAACGGTGGTGACCGCCGGTACAGCCGATCGCCACCGTGACATAGGCGCGGTTGCTGGCAGCGAAGCGTGGCAGCCACTTCTTCAGGTAAGTGAGGATGTCCTGATACATCTCTTCGACATCGGCCTGGGCCGACAGGTACTCCACCACCGGTTGATTGAGGCCGGAGTAGTCGCGCAAGTCCGGTTTCCAATAGGGGTTGGGCAGGCAGCGCACATCGAAGACCAGGTCGGCATCCACCGGCATGCCACGTTTAAAACCGAAGGACTCCACCAGAAACGCGGTGCCGGGTTCCGGCCGATTCAGCAGACGCAACTTGAGACTGTCGCGCAACTGGTACAGGTTGAGGTGGGTGGTGTCGATCTTCAGGTCTGCCAGATCGATGATCGGCCCCAGTAACTGGCTTTCATCGGCAATGGCTTCCGCCAGTGAGCGATTTTCATTGGTCAGGGGGTGGCGTCGGCGCGTTTCGGAAAAGCGTTTGAGCAGGGTCTCTTCGTCGGCATCCAGGTAAATCACATCACACTGGATGTGCCGGGCACGTACTTCATCCAGCAGTTCCGGGAAGCGTTTGAGCTGGCTCGGCAGGTTGCGTGCATCGATTGATACCGCCACCTGCGGGTGCAGCAGTTCGGTGTGCAGCAGGGCGCGCTCGGCCAGTTCGGGGAGCAAACCGGCGGGCAGGTTGTCGATGCAGTAGAAGTCGTTATCTTCAAGGACATCGAGGGCGGTGCTTTTGCCTGAGCCGGAGCGGCCGCTGACGATGATCAAGCGCATGATTAGGCTCTGCAACTATGGCGGGTTGTATCATGTTGCCGCAGCGGAACTCGCCAGGCTAGAGGTGTGACGCAGGCAATGGCTATGTTCGGGGTTGGGCTTGCCGCGACGCAGGGCGAACGTTGATACGCCGCCCTGGGGCTCGGGGTGATCCTGTCGTCGGCCTGCATCACGCGTCGTTTATTTGCCGTAGCCAAGCCACTCTCCTCGCGCCTTGCCGCCTGACAGCGTCTCTGTCTAGCGACCGCTCTGTACGTCCACTACGACCTGATACAGGGCGTCACTGTTGGCTGCCTGGCGTAGGCGTTCGCGTACATCGCTGCGGTCGAGCATGCTGGCAATCTGACGGAGTAGTTCCAAGTGTTCGTCGGTGGCGGCCTCCGGCACCATCAAGACGAACAGCAGGTCGACCGGTACGCCGTCGATGGCATCGAAATCCACCGCGGTACTCAGCCGTAGCAGAGCGCTGATCGGCGCAGTGCAGCCTGGCAGGCGACAGTGTGGGATGGCGATGCCATTACCGAAACCGGTCGAGCCGAGCTTTTCGCGGGCAATCAGACTCTCGAAAATGTCTTGGCCATCCAGGTCGGGCAGCTCGCGCGCTACCAGGTTGGCAATCTGTTCGAGAACACGTTTTTTACTGCCGCCCGGCACGTTCACCAGGGAACGGCCGGGGGTCAGGATATTTTCAAGTCGGATCATAGGAGATAGGCGCTGTCAGCGGGCCATTGCACCCTGCTGGCGGTCGAGATGCTTTTCCTTGTGCTTGATGAGTTGTCGGTCGAGTTTGTCGGTCAGTAAATCGATGGCCGCATACATGTCGTCATGTACAGCATTGGCGACGACTTCGCCGCCGGCAATGTGCAGCGTCGCCTCGATCTTCTGCTTGAGCTTCTCGACCTCCATGGTGACTTGCACATTAGTGATTTTGTCGAAGTGGCGCTCCAATCGACTGAGCTTCTCGTCGATATAGTCGCGTAGGGCGTCGGTCACATCCAGCTGGTGTCCACTGATGTTGACTTGCATACCGCTTTCTCCTTGTTGCCGTGTGTAAGAGGCAGGCTAACGGGCCTGCCGCCGGAACACTTTAATGCTGAGAATGTTGCATCGAACTCGCCCGGGCACTGTCGCTCTTCGCGTATGGGCAGTATGGCTGCTTTTGATGGAGGCGAATCCAGGGGTGTTGTATGCAGTGTGGTCGGTCTTTTCTCTCGTGCCGCCTCACATCAATCGCTTGCGCTCACTGGAAGGCGCTATGCCGAGGGATTCACGGTATTTCGCGACAGTGCGGCGGGCCACTTGTATGCCCTGTGCTTCCAGTAAACCAGCGATCTTGCTGTCACTCAACGGCTTTTTTACATTTTCCGCGGCGACCAGTTTCTTCAGGATGGCGCGGATCGCGGTCGACGAGCATTCGCCGCCTTCTGCGGTACTGACATGGCTGGAGAAGAAGTACTTCAACTCGTAAATGCCGCGTGGGGTGTGCATGAATTTTTGCGTGGTGACCCGCGAGATGGTCGACTCATGCATGCCTACGGCCTCGGCAATGTCGTGCAGCACCAGGGGTTTCATGGCTTCATCGCCATAGTCGAGAAAGCCGCGCTGATGCTCGACGATCTGCGTGGCAACTTTCATCAGGGTTTCGTTGCGGCTTTGCAGACTCTTGATGAACCAGCGGGCTTCTTGCAGTTGGTTGCGCATGAAGGTGTTGTCGGCACTGGCGTCGGCGCGGCGCACGAAGCCGGCATACTGCGGGTTGACCCGCAGGCGCGGCATGGCCTCCTGATTCAGCTCGACCAGCCAGCGGTCGTGGTGCTTGCGTACGATGACGTCGGGGACCACGTATTCCGGCTCGCCCGATTCGATCTGCGAACCGGGGCGCGGATTGAGGCTTTGGATCAGTTCGACGATCTGCCGCAGTTCGTCTTCCTTGAGCTTCATGCGGCGCATCAGCTGGCTGAAATCGCGGCTTCCGAGCAAGTCGAGGTAGTCGTTTGTCAGGCGCTGGGCTTCGCTTAGCCAGGGGGTTTTGGCCGGCAGTTGACGCAGTTGCAGCAGCAGGCATTCGCGCAAGTCCCGCGCGGCGATGCCGGCCGGTTCGAACTGTTGAATGCGGTGCAGCACGGCTTCCACTTCGTCCAGTTCGATGTCCAGCTCAGGGTCGAAGGCGTCCACTACTTCCTCGAGAGTCTCCTCCAGGTAGCCCTGGGCGTTGATGCAGTCGATCAGGGTGACGCCGATCAGGCGATCCTTATCGGACATCGACGCCAGGTTGAGTTGCCAGAGCAAGTGGCTTTGCAGGCTTTCGCCTGCGGAGGTGCGGGTGGTGAAGTCCCACTCGTCGTCGTCATTGCTCGGCAGGCTGCTGGCGCTGGTTTGGTAGATATCTTCCCAGGCGGTGTCGACCGGTAGCTCATTCGGGATGCGTTCGCCCCACTCGCCGTCCTCCAGGTTGTCCACGGTCTGCGCGGTTTCCTGGTAGCTGGTTTCCGCCTGGGCGGGTTCCTGCTGAGCGGTCGGGGTCGCGTTTTCGGCGCCGTCGGCCATGGGGTCCGAATTGTCGAAGTCTTCGCCGTCTTCCTGGCGTTCGAGCATCGGGTTGGACTCCAAGGCCTCCTGGATCTCCTGTTGCAGATCCAGGGTGGACAGTTGGAGTAGGCGGATGGCCTGTTGCAGCTGCGGGGTCATCGTCAGCTGCTGGCCCATCTTCAGGACTAGCGATGGTTTCATTGCAGACCTTATTTACCGGCGTCTGTGCGCAATCCACTACAGGGCGTTTTGAGCGCCACAAGGAAGCAAATTATATGCCTGAGCTTAAGTGATTTGCCTAGCGCTAGCTGCTGTTCGGTTGAGAAAAGCCGTTATTACAAGCGGAACTCATGCCCCAGATAGACTTCTTTGACCATTTGGTTGGCCAGAATGGCTTCGGCATTCCCTTCGGCGATCAATTGACCGTCATTGACTATGTAAGCGGTTTCGCAAATGTCCAGGGTTTCGCGGACGTTGTGATCGGTGATCAGTACGCCGATACCCTTGGCTTTGAGGTGGTGAATGATCTGCTTGATGTCGCCGACCGAAATCGGGTCGACGCCGGCAAAGGGCTCGTCGAGCAAAATGAATTTCGGTGCGGTGGCCAGGGCGCGGGCAATTTCCACGCGGCGCCGTTCGCCTCCCGACAGGCTCATGCCCAGGTTGTCGCGGATATGGCTGATATGGAATTCCTGCAGCAGGCTTTCCAGCTCCTTGCGGCGGCCGGGGCGGTCGAGGTCTTTGCGCGTCTCGAGGATGGCCATGATGTTGTCAGCCACGCTGAGCTTGCGGAAAATCGATGCTTCCTGCGGCAGGTAGCCGATGCCGGCCCGTGCCCGGCCATGCATCGGTTGATGGCTGACGTCGTGATCGTCGATCAATACGCGGCCTTGGTCCGCCTGCACCAGGCCGACAATCATGTAGAAGCAGGTGGTTTTGCCTGCGCCGTTGGGGCCGAGCAGGCCGACGATTTGCCCGCTGTCGATGCTCAGGCTGACGTCGCGGACGACTTGGCGACCTTTGTAGCTCTTGGCCAGGTGTTGGGCTTTCAAAGTGGCCATTGCTACTCTGCCTGCTGTTCGGCTGATTTGTTCTTCGGCAGGATCACCATGTCGATGCGTGGACGTGGCGTGGTGACGTTGGTACCGGTGGCGCGGCCGGCATTGACGATTTGGCGCTGGGTGTCATAGACGATTTTCTCGCCTTCGAAGGTGTTGCCTTCCTGAATCACCTTGGCTTGGTCGATCAGCACGATGCGCTCATTGGCTGCGAAATACTGGATGGTCAGCCCGTAAGCCTTGACGATCTGTTTGTCCGCAGCGGGTTTTTGCTCGTAGTAGGCGGGTTTGCCGACTGCGGTGAAGACTTCGATGTCGCCCTGGGCATTTTGCGTGATGGTCACGGTATTACCCGTGATTTTCAGGGTGCCCTGGGTAATTACCACGTCGCCGCGATAAACCGCAACGCCTTGCCTGTCGTCAAGCTCTGCGCTGTCGGCTTGCACGCGAATAGGCTGCGCGCTGTCGGATGGCAGCGCCCAAGCGCTGACGCTTCCGAGCGCAGCACTTAAAGCGAGGAGAAGGGGGAAGGTTTTAACGAACCTCATGCTGGCCTCTTACGTTGGACAGCAGGAGCATCCTGCCGTCATTCAAGTACGCTTTCATTCCTTGTGCCGTGGTCACCCCATTGGCCGCGTCGATTCTAACGGCTTGCCGGGTCTCCGCATATTCCTTCTCGGGGAATACGGTCAGGCGACTGGTCGTGAGAATGGTCGGGCGGCCCTTGGCATCGGTGCGCTCGACGCGCACTTTGTCGATGAGTACGACTTTCTTGCCCTCTGGCGCCACTTCGCCACGCTCGCTGCGCACGTGCCAGGGAAAGTCGCTGCCGCGATACAGGTCCAGGTTCGGGTTGGTCAGCAGGGTGATGTCGGTGGCCTTGACGTGCTTCAATTTGTCCGTGGTCATCTCGTAGTGCAGCTTGCCGTCGACCTGGTATTGCACGGTCTTGGCGTTGATTACGTAGAAGTCGATAGCGTTTTCGCTGCCGGGTTTGGTCGGCCGCTCCGAAAAACTATCGGGGTTGATATTCCAGTAGCCAAGCGCGGCCAGGAGTGCGGCGGCAATGACGAACAGGATAGGGGTCAGCAGTTTACGCAGCATAGTAGGCTCTACAGGTAGGCGGCTTGAGCAGCGTCCAGCCTGCCTTGGGCGCGCATGATCAGCTCGCAGAATTCGCGCGCGGCGCCTTCGCCGCCACGCGCCTGGGTCACGCCGTGGGCATGCTGGCGGACAAAGCTGTCCGCGCTGGCAACGGCCATGCCCAGGCCAACCCGGCGTATCACCGGCAGGTCCGGCAGGTCGTCACCCAGGTAGGCGACCTGTTCATAGCTTAGGCCGAGTTCGCCAAGAAGCTCATCGAGTACCACCAATTTGTCTTCACGGCCCTGGTACAGGTGCTGAATGCCGAGGTTCTGCGCGCGGCGCTCGACCACCGGGGTCTTGCGGCCGCTGATAATGGCGGTGCGTACGCCTGAGGCGATCAGCATCTTGATGCCGTGACCGTCGAGGGTGTTGAAGGTCTTGAATTCGCTGCCGTCGACCAGGAAATACAGTTTGCCGTCGGTAAGCACGCCATCGACATCGAAGATCGCCAGTTTGATCGCCTGTGCGCGTTGCTGCAGTTCCGGGTTCATCACATCACTCCAGCGCGTAGCAGGTCGTGCATATTCAGGGCACCGACTGGCCGGTCGCCGTCATCGACCACCACGAGCCCGCTGATCTTATGGTCTTCCATGATTTTCAGGGCCTCGGCGGCGAGCATTTCTGCGCGGGCGGTCTTGCCGTGGACGGTCATCACCTCATCGATGCTCGCCTGGCGCACATCGATGCCGCGATCCAGGGTGCGACGCAGGTCGCCGTCGGTGAATATTCCGGCGAGACGGCCATCCTGTTCCAGGACGACGGTCATGCCCAGGCCTTTCTCGGTCATCTCCAGCAGGGCCTCGCGCAGCGACGTACCACGCTGCACCTGGGGCAGGTTCTTGCCTGCATGCATCACGTTCTCGACCTTGAGCAACAGGCGCCGACCCAGCGCGCCGCCTGGGTGGGAGAAGGCGAAGTCTTCGGCGGTAAAACCGCGTGCTTCCAGCAAGGCGATGGCCAGGGCGTCGCCGAGTACCAGTGAGGCGGTGGTCGAGGAGGTCGGCGCCAGGTTGAGTGGACAGGCTTCCTGGGATACGCGGGCGTCCAGATTGACCTCGGCCGCCTTGGCCAGCGGCGAGTCGGGGTTGCCGGTCATGCTGATCAGGGTGATGCCGAGGCGCTTGATCAGCGGCAGCAGGGTGACTATTTCCGCCGTTGAGCCCGAGTTGGACAGGGCCAGCACCACGTCGTCACGGGTGATCATGCCCATGTCGCCATGACTGGCCTCGGCCGGGTGGACGAAGAATGCCGTGGTGCCTGTGCTGGCCAGGGTAGCGGCAATCTTGTTGCCGATATGCCCGGATTTGCCCATGCCGACCACGACCACACGGCCTTTGCTGGCCAGAATAAGCTCGCAGGCGCGGATGAAGTCGGTGTCGATCCGTTGCAACAACTCTTCGACCGCCTCTATTTCCAAGCGGATGGTGCGTTGCGCGGACTTGATCAGCTCGTGGGACTGGCTCATAGCGTTTAGAGAGGCATGCCGAATGAAAAGGCGGCGATTATAGCGGTAAAGACCCGCGTGCTCACCTTTGAATCGTTCGGGTGATAGATTGAGCTCAAATTGTGCGGTGCTTGGCAGTGAACGTTGCCGCTTGGGCCGGCTAATCGAGCGGTGCTATAGTGCGCGGCCATTTTCGGCTCGTCCTGTCATGCTGGTGTCTTTAGTGCAAGGCGGGACGTCTGTCAGGGAGGCTGTTCGCAAGGAGTCCAGATGAGCGCCGAGAATAAGTACGCAGTCGAGCTGAAAGGTGTGAGCTTTCAGCGGGGCGACCGGGCTATTTTCAATAATGTCGATATTCGTATCCCGCGCGGTAAGGTCACCGCGATCATGGGGCCTTCAGGCTGTGGCAAAACCACGCTGCTGCGCCTGATCGGTGCGCAACTCAAACCGAGCCGGGGCGAGGTATGGGTCAATGGGCTGAACCTGCCCAAGCTCTCGCGCGGCGAGCTGTTCGATATGCGCAAGCAGATGGGCGTGCTGTTTCAAAGTGGCGCGCTGTTCACCGATCTGGATGTGTTCGAGAACGTCGCCTTCCCGTTGCGTGTGCACACCCAGCTGCCTGATGAAATGATTCGTGACATCGTCCTGATGAAACTGCAGGCCGTGGGGTTGCGCGGTGCCCTGGACTTGATGCCGGATGAGCTGTCTGGCGGCATGAAACGCCGCGTTGCGCTGGCCCGGGCGATTGCCCTCGACCCGCAAATCCTGATGTACGACGAGCCCTTCGTGGGCCAGGACCCGATCGCCATGGGCGTCTTGGTGCGCTTGATTCGTCTGCTCAACGATGCCCTGGGTATCACCAGCATCGTGGTGTCCCACGACTTGGCGGAAACCGCCAGTATTGCCGACTACCTCTATGTCGTGGGTGACACCCAGGTGCTGGGCCAGGGCACGCCGGAAGAGTTGATGAACTCGGAGAACCCGCGCGTCCGCCAATTTATGCAAGGCACGCCAGATGGTCCGGTGCCTTTCCATTTTCCGGCGGCGAACTACCGCGACGATTTATTGGGGGAGCGCTGATGCGCAAGACATCTACGCTCGAGCGGATTCGTCTGTTCGGTCGTGCCGGTCTCGATGTGATCGCCACGCTGGGACGCTCCACCGTGTTTCTCCTGCGCGCGCTACTCGGGCGGGGGACGTCGGGCAATTCGCTGCAACTGTTGATCAAGCAGCTGTATTCGGTGGGGGTCATGTCCCTGGCGATCATCGTGGTCTCGGGTGTGTTTATCGGCATGGTCTTGTCGCTGCAGGGGTTTAGTATCCTGGCGAAGTACGGGTCGGAGCAGGCGGTCGGGCAGATGGTTGCGCTGACGCTGCTGCGTGAGCTGGGGCCGGTGGTCACCGCCTTGTTGTTCGCCGGGCGTGCCGGCTCGGCGCTGACGGCGGAAATCGGCAACATGAAGTCCACCGAGCAGCTGTCCAGCCTGGCGATGATTGGCGTCGATCCGCTCAAGTACATCGTCGCGCCGCGGCTGTGGGCCGGCTTCATCTCGATGCCGCTGCTGGCGATGATCTTCAGCGTGGTCGGCATTTGGGGCGGGGCGATGGTTGCCGTCGACTGGCTCGGCGTTTATGAAGGCTCGTTCTGGGCCAATATGCAAAGCAGCGTTGCGTTCCGCGAAGACGTGCTCAATGGGGTGATCAAAAGCCTGGTCTTCGCCTTCGTCGTTACCTGGATCGCCGTATTCCAAGGCTATGACTGTGAGCCAACTTCGGAAGGCATCAGTCGCGCCACGACCCGGACAGTGGTCTACGCCTCGCTGGCCGTGTTGGGGTTGGACTTTATTTTGACCGCTTTGATGTTTGGAGACTTCTGATGCAAAACCGCACCCTGGAAATCGGTGTCGGCCTGTTCTTATTGGTCGGAATCTTGGCCTTGCTGCTGCTGGCGCTACGCGTCAGCGGCCTTACTGTCGGCAGCGCCGACAATACCTACAAGGTCTATGCGCACTTTACCAACATCGCCGGTCTAACCGTACGGGCCAAGGTGACTACGGCGGGAGTGACCATCGGCAAGGTGACGGCGATCGACCTGGATCGTGACAGCTACACCGGGCGTGTCACCATGGCGCTGGACAAGAACGTGGACAACCTGCCGCTGGATTCGACCGCTTCGATCCTGACGGCGGGTTTACTCGGTGAGAAGTACATCGGCATCAGTGTGGGGGGGGATGAAGAGTTGCTCGCCGATGGCAGCACCATTCACGACACCCAGTCGTCCCTGGTGCTGGAAGACCTGATCGGTAAGTTCCTGCTCAACTCAGTGAATAAAGATCAGGCCAATTGATGAGGGGTGTAACGATGCTCAAGACACTGCGTAACAGTTTTTTCATATTGCTGGCCGCCCTGCCGTTGTTTGCAGTGGCCGCACCGACTGCTCATGAAGTGGTGCAGCAGACCACCAGCACCTTGCTGGAGGACTTGAAGGCCAATAAGGAGCAGTACCGCAACGATCCATCGGCGTTCTACACGGCGCTGAATACCATCCTTGGCCCGGTGGTGGATGTCGAGGGGATTTCCCGCGGTGTGATGACGGTGCGTTATTCGCGCCAGGCAAGCCCGGAGCAAATGCAGCGTTTCCAGGAAAACTTCAAGCGCAGCCTGATGCAGTTTTACGGCAACGCCTTGCTCGAATACAACAATCAGGATATTCGCGTACTGCCGGCCAGTGGTAAGCAGGACCCACAGCGTACGGCGGTGAACATGGAAATCAAGGACGGCAAGGGTACGATTTATCCGCTGTCCTACACCATGGTCAGCCAGGACGGTGGCTGGAAGCTGCGTAACGTGGTGATCAACGGTATCAACGTTGGCAAATTGTTCCGCGATCAGTTCTCTCAGTCCATGCAGAATAATGGCAATGACCTGGATAAGGTCATCGATACCTGGGCCAATACCGTGGCTAAGGCGCGTCAGGCCAAGGGCAAGTCGTGAGCCAGGCCCGTATTGCCGAGCAAGCGCCTGGCGAGTTCTTGCTATCTGGGATACTCGATTACCGCAGTGGGCCGGCCACGCGTGAGCAGGGCGGGCGTCTGATTGGCGCCAGCCAGGCCGCCGCCTGTGTGATCGATTGCGCTGCTGTGGAGAAGTCCAGCAGCGTGGGGCTGTCGCTGCTGCTGGCGTTCATGCGTGACGCCAAGGCCGCAGGTAAAAGCCTTACGGTGCGTGGCCTGCCGGCGGATATGCGCGATATCGCCAGTGTTTCGGGGCTGCTCGAAGTGCTGCCGCTGGAGGATTGAATCCCGCCCTGTAGTCGGGGCTCCGGTCGGCGCAGTGTCGCGCGGGGTTCGCAGGCGCGGGGCTTTTTTGTATGATGCTCGACCCGCGAGCCTAGGCTCTGCTGTCGTTAATCAATGCACCGATCGAGGTTGAGCATGCAGGCCTTAGAAGTAAAGAGTCTCCTAGAGGCTAAACTGCCGAACACCCAGGTGGAAGTAGAAGGCGAAGGCTGTAACTTCCAGCTGAATCTGGTGAGTGATGAATTGGCGGGCTTGAGCCCGGTCAAGCGTCAACAGCAGATCTACGCCCACCTTAATCCCTGGATTGCCGATGGCAGCATCCATGCGGTGAGCATGAAATTCTTCAGCCGTGCCGATTGGGCCGCGCGTTCCTAAGCCTGCGGGCGACGAGATAGCTATGGACAAACTGATTATTACCGGCGGTGTGCGCCTCGATGGCGAAATTCGCATTTCCGGCGCGAAAAACTCTGCCCTGCCGATTCTCGCCGCGACCTTGCTGGGCGATGCGCCGATCACTATCTGCAATTTGCCGCACCTGCACGACATCACCACCATGATCGAGCTGTTTGGGCGCATGGGCATTGAGCCGGTCATCGACGAAAAGCTCGGTGTGGAAGTCGATGCGCGGGCGATCAAGACCCTGGTCGCGCCGTATGAGTTGGTGAAAACCATGCGTGCTTCGATCCTGGTGCTCGGGCCGCTGGTGGCGCGTTTTGGTGAGGCCGAAGTGGCCCTGCCGGGCGGCTGTGCCATCGGCTCGCGGCCTGTTGACCTGCATATCCGTGGCCTCGAAGCCATGGGCGCGACGATCGATGTGGAAGGCGGCTATATCAAGGCCAAGGCGCCGGAAGGCGGTTTGCGTGGCGCGCACTTCTTCTTCGACACGGTTAGCGTGACCGGCACCGAAAACATTTTGATGGCCGCCACGCTGGCCAAGGGTCGCAGCGTGCTGGAAAACGCCGCCCGCGAGCCGGAAGTGGTCGACTTGGCCAATTGCCTGATTGCCATGGGCGCGAAGATCCAGGGTGCCGGTACCGACACTATCATCATCGATGGCGTCGAGCGTCTCGGCGGCGCACGTTTCAGTGTGATGCCCGATCGTATCGAAACCGGCACCTACCTGGTGGCAGCTGCTGCGACAGGCGGTCGAGTGAAGGTCAAAGACGCCGACCCGACCACGCTTGAGGCGGTCCTGTCCAAGTTGCAGGAAGCCGGTGCGGAAATCACCTGTGGCAACGACTGGATCGAGCTGGACATGAAGGGCAAGCGGCCGAAGGCGGTCAACTTGCGTACCGCTCCCTATCCGGCCTTCCCGACCGATATGCAGGCGCAGTTTGTTGCGCTCAATGCAATTGCCGAGGGCACCGGTACGGTGATCGAGACCGTGTTCGAGAACCGCTTTATGCACGTCTATGAGATGACCCGCATGGGTGCGCAGATCATGGTAGAGGGCAATACCGCGATCGTCAGTGGTGCTGAGCGCCTGAAGGGGGCTCCGGTGATGGCCACCGACCTGCGCGCCTCGGCCAGCTTGGTCATCGCGGCGCTGGTCGCCGACGGCGATACGCTGATCGACCGCATTTACCACATTGACCGTGGTTACGAATGCATCGAGGAAAAACTGCAGTTGTTGGGTGCCAAGATCCGTCGCGTACCGGGCTGAGAGGCAGTTTAAAACTGCTGCGTTGGGTGAGGCGGCGTTGCCAGCCGCTTCACCTGCGCTCGCGATGTTTTCAAGCCGTTTCTAAGGATATGTTTTAACCATGCTCACGATTGCCCTGTCCAAAGGCCGCATTCTCGATGACACCCTGCCGTTGCTCGCTGCGGCCGGTATCGAGCCAACCGAGAATCCGGATAAAAGCCGCAAGCTGATCATCCCCACCACGCTGGAGGATGTGCGCCTGTTGATCGTTCGCGCGACCGATGTGCCGACGTATGTCGAGCATGGTGCGGCCGACCTCGGCGTGGCGGGCAAGGACGTGCTGATGGAGTACGGCGGCCAGGGTTTGTATGAGCCGCTGGATTTGCAGATCGCCAAGTGCAAGCTGATGACCGCCGGTGCGATCGGTGCGCTGGAGCCGAGCGGGCGCCTGCGGGTGGCCACCAAGTTCGTCAACGTGGCCAAGCGTTACTACGCTGAACAGGGCCGTCAGGTCGATGTGATCAAGCTGTACGGCTCGATGGAGCTGGCGCCGCTGGTGGGTTTGGCCGATAAGATCATTGATGTAGTGGATACCGGCAACACCCTGCGCGCCAATGGCCTGGAAGCCCAGGAGTTGATTGCCCACGTCAGCTCGCGGCTGATCGTCAACAAGGCCTCGATGAAGATGCAGCACGCGCGCATTCAGGCGCTGATCGACACGCTGCGTGAAGCCGTTGAGGCGCGACACCCCAGCTAATACCCTCAGTGCGGCGCCTTGCCGCATCCGCCTATCCGTGTCATAGCCACTTTTCTCGGGCGTCCATACGGTGGGCTTGGTAGCCTAGCGACGCCCGAGCAATTGCCAATCATGAGGCCCGCTATGACCAGTCCTATCGCTATCCGTCGACTCAATGCCGCTGACCAGGACTTTGCCCGTCATCTGGATCATCTGCTGAGCTGGGAAAGCGTGTCGGACGACGGCGTCAACCAGCGTGTGCTGGAGATTATCGACGCCGTGCGCAGTCGCGGCGATGCTGCCTTGGTCGAGTACACCCAGCGTTTCGATGGGCTCGAGGTCGCCAGCATGGCCGACCTGATCCTGCCGCGCGAGCGCCTGGAGCTGGCGCTGACCCGCATCACTCCGGCTCAGCGCGCGGCGCTGGAAACGGCAGCCGAGCGCGTGCGCCGCTATCACGAGAAGCAGAAACAGGACTCCTGGCGCTATACCGAAGCCGACGGCACGGTCCTCGGCCAGCAGGTCACCCCGCTGGATCGTGCCGGCCTCTACGTGCCGGGCGGCAAGGCCTCCTATCCCTCCTCGGTGTTGATGAACGCCATCCCGGCCAAGGTGGCCGGTGTGCCGGAAGTGGTGATGGTGGTGCCGACCCCGCGCGGCGAAATCAACGAGCTGGTGCTGGCCGCCGCCTGCATCGCCGGGGTCGACCGGGTCTTCACCATCGGTGGCGCTCAGGCCGTGGCCGCGCTGGCCTATGGCACCGAGAGCGTGCCCCCGGTGGACAAGATAGTCGGGCCGGGCAACATCTATGTGGCCACCGCCAAGCGCCACGTATTCGGCAAGGTCGGTATCGACATGATCGCCGGACCCTCGGAAATCCTGGTGGTCTGTGATGGCCAGACCGATCCGGACTGGATCGCCATGGACCTGTTCTCCCAGGCCGAGCATGACGAAGATGCCCAGTCCATTCTGCTCAGCCCGGATGCAGACTTCCTCGACCGGGTCGCTGCGAGCATCGCCAAGCTGCTGCCCACTCTGGAACGTGCCGAGATCGTGCGCGCGTCCCTCGAAAGCCGTGGCGCGCTGATTCATGTGGCGGATATGGCTCAGGCCATCGAAGTGGCCAATCGCATCGCGCCGGAGCACCTGGAGCTGTCGGTGGCGGACCCAGAGCAGTACCTGTCGCAGATCCGCCATGCCGGCGCGATCTTCATGGGTCGCTATACCGCCGAAGCACTCGGCGACTACTGCGCCGGGCCGAACCACGTGCTGCCGACTTCGGGCACTGCACGCTTCTCCTCGCCGTTGGGCGTGTACGACTTCCAGAAGCGCTCGTCGATCATTTATTGCTCGGCAGACGGGGCGTCCGAACTGGGCAAGACCGCCTCGGTACTGGCCCGCGGCGAATCGCTGACGGCTCACGCGCGTAGCGCCGAGTATCGAATCAAGCCCTAGGCGCCAGTTTGCTGGCGATCGTGCAGGCAACTACATCGCCAACAAGCCGGCTCCTACACCTAGCAGACCGCAATAAATTCGAGGAGAGAAGGGCAATGAGCAAATTCTGGAGCCCCTTCGTCAAAGCGCTGGTGCCCTATGTACCAGGTGAGCAGCCGAAGTTGGCGAAGCTGGTCAAGCTGAACACCAACGAAAACCCCTATGGCCCATCCCCCAAGGCCATCGCAGCCATGCAGGCCGAGCTGAGCGACAACCTACGGCTGTATCCTGACCCTAACGCCGACCGGCTGAAGCAGGCGGTGGCCGACTACTACGGCGTACAGGCCAATCAGGTCTTCGTCGGTAACGGTTCCGACGAGGTGTTGGCGCATGCCTTCCACGGCCTGTTCCAGCATGGCCAGCCGCTGCTGTTTCCCGATGTGACCTACAGTTTTTACCCGGTCTACTGTGGGCTCTACGGCATCCCCTTCGAGGCGATCGAGCTGGATGAACAGTTGCAGATTCGCGTCGAGGATTACGCGCGGCCGAATGGCGGCATCATATTCCCCAACCCCAATGCGCCGACCGGTTGTCTGCTGGCGCTTGAGGCCATAGAGCGTCTGCTACAGGCCAATCCCGAGACGGTGGTATTGGTCGATGAGGCCTATATCGACTTCGGCGGTGAGACGGCGATCGGCCTGGTGGATCAATACCCCAACCTGCTGGTGACCCAGACCCTGTCCAAGTCGCGCTCCCTGGCGGGCCTGCGGGTCGGCCTGGCGGTCGGGCATGCCGACCTGATCGAGGCGTTGGAGCGGATCAAGAACAGTTTCAATTCCTACCCGCTGGATCGTCTGGCCATCGTCGGCGCGGCGGCGGCGTTCGAGGATCGCGCGTATTTCGCCACGACCTGTCAAGCGGTGATCGACAGTCGTGAGGCGGTCGTGGCCGGGCTGCAGCAGCTGGGCTTCGAGGTGCTGCCGTCGGCCGCCAACTTCGTCTTCGCCCGCCATGCACAGCACGATGCGGCGCAGCTGGCGGCGCAGTTACGCGAGCAGGGGGTGATAGTGCGTCACTTCAAGCAGGCGCGGATTGCTCAGTTTCTGCGCATCACCATCGGCACGCCAGAGCAGAATCAGGCGCTGTTGGCGGCGCTGCAGAGTCTGTAACGCGCGGTCCTCTGTGGATTAATTGCCGTTTGCCGGGGGACGCACACCGACCTCGGCAGTTAGGCGCATCAGCTCGGCATTGCGTATGACTTCGATGTGTATTTTATCGCCGGGCTTGGTACGGGCGACTTGGTTCATCGAGCGGCGGCCGTCGCTGGCCGCTTCACCGTCGATGCTGAGGATCAGGTCGCCCGGTTGCAGGCCCGCACGCTGCGCCGGCCCGTCGCGATAAATCCCGGCGACGACGATACCGGGGCGACCCGCCAAGCCGAACGACTCGGCCAGCTCCGGGGTCAAGGGTTGCACTTCGATGCCCAGCCAGCCACGAATCACCTGGCCGTGCTCGATGATCGCCTGCATCACTTCCAGCGCCAGCTTCACCGGAATTGCGAAGCCGATGCCCTGCGAGCCGCCGGACTTGGAGAAAATCGCGGTGTTGATGCCGACCAGATTGCCGAGGGCATCGACCAGCGCGCCGCCGGAGTTGCCGGGGTTGATCGCCGCATCGGTCTGGATGAAGTCTTCGTAGGTGTTGAGGCCCAGCTGGTTGCGTCCAGTCGCGCTGATGATGCCCATGGTCACGGTCTGGCCGACGCCGAAGGGATTGCCGATGGCCAGGGTGACGTCGCCGATCTTGATATTCTCCGAGCGGCCCAGGGTGATCGAGGGCAGGTCCTCGAGGTCGATTTTCAGGACTGCCAGGTCGGTTTCCGGGTCGCTGCCGATCACCCGTGCCAGGGTTTCGCGACCGTCCCTCAAGGCCACGACGATCTGGTCGGCGCCCGCGGTCACGTGATTGTTGGTCAGCAGGTAGCCTTCCGGGCTCATCAGGACTGCGGAGCCGAGGCTGGATTCCATGCGCCGTTGCTTGGGCAGGTTGTCGCCGAAGAAACGGCGGAACTGCGGGTCTTCGAATAGCGGGTGGGCGGGCTTGTTGACCAGCTTGGTGGTGTAGAGGTTGACCACCGCCGGTGAGGCGAGGCTCACCGCGTCGGCGTAGGATACTGGGCCTTGCTGATTGCGCTTATTGCTGGGCGCCTGGCGTATCTGCACGTCCTGTTGCGGCAGGCCGACCCATTGGGGGTAGCGCTGAATGATCAGCAGAGCCAGCAGTACGCCGGCCAGTAGGGGCCAGCCGAGAAAGCGCAGGGCCTTGAGCATCTATGGAATCCTGAGGGTTGCGAGGGCCACGCGAGGGCCTTAAGGTGCGCCATTATAGAGGGCCGTGTGCCAATAAAGCAGCGGCTTGCCACAGAGTTGAGGAATCTACATGGCCATTGCCCTGACGACCCTAGTCGAGGAAACGCAGCGCTATTTGGATGCAGAGCGTATCAGCGATTACTGCCCGAATGGTTTACAAGTCGAAGGCCGCCCCCAGGTGCGGCGTATCGTCAGCGGCGTTACGGCCAGCCAAGCGTTGCTCGATGCCGCGCTGGCAGCCGAGGCCGATGTGCTGCTGGTGCATCATGGTTATTTTTGGAAGGGCGAGAACCCCTGCGTCACGGGCATGAAACAACGTCGACTGAAGACTCTGCTGGTCAACGACATCAGCCTGCTGGCCTATCACCTGCCTCTCGATGTGCACCCGGAAGTCGGCAATAACGTGCAGCTGGCGCGCCAACTCGATATCACCATCGAAGGCCCGTTGGAGCCCGGCAACCCACGTACCGTTGGCTTGATCGGTTCCTTGAATGAGCCCGTGAGTCCGCGTGACTTTGCCCGTCGCGTGCAGCAGGTACTCGGGCGCGAGCCGTTGCTGGTCGAAGGCCCGCAGATGATTCGGCGCATCGGCTGGTGTACCGGTGGTGGTCAGGGCTACATCGACCAGGCAATAGCCGCGGGTGTCGATTTGTACCTGACTGGCGAAGCGTCCGAACAGACCTTCCATAGCGCGCGGGAAAACGGCATTAGTTTTATTGCCGCCGGGCATCATGCCACTGAGCGGTATGGCGTGCAGGCACTGGGCGATTACCTGGCGCGACGCTTTGCCATCGAACACCTGTTTATCGACTGCGCCAATCCGATTTAACCGGATGTTGAGTGCCATGGCCGACTTTGCTGCTGGGCTTTTCGCCAGTCTTGAACTGAGTAGTAGCCTGAAACGCTGGGTATAAACCTAGATTTTTTCGATCTAACCAGCGCCCTGAATAGACGATGACGCTGTGCTAGAGTGCGCCCACGTCCACGGCCCTCGGCCCTAATAGAAAGCAATCCGTGAGTAGCCATGCTCGATAAATTGACCCACCTGAAACAACTAGAGGCGGAAAGTATCCACATCATTCGTGAAGTGGCCGCCGAATTCGACAACCCGGTGATGCTCTATTCCATCGGTAAAGATTCCGCCGTGATGCTGCATTTAGCACGCAAGGCGTTCTTCCCCGGCAAGCTGCCGTTCCCGGTTATGCATGTCGATACCCGCTGGAAGTTTCAGGAGATGTATGCGTTCCGCGACAAGATGGTCGAGGAGCTGGGACTGGACCTGATCACCCACGTCAATCCGGACGGCGTGGCGCAGGGCATCAACCCCTTCACCCACGGCAGCGCCAAGCACACCGATATCATGAAGACCGAAGGCCTCAAGCAGGCCTTGGACAAGTATGGTTTCGATGCGGCCTTTGGTGGCGCGCGGCGTGACGAGGAAAAGTCCCGCGCCAAGGAACGGGTGTACTCGTTCCGTGATAGCAAGCACCGCTGGGACCCAAAAAACCAGCGTCCCGAGCTGTGGAACGTCTACAACGGCAAGGTCAACAAGGGCGAGTCGATTCGCGTGTTCCCGCTGTCGAACTGGACCGAACTGGACATCTGGCAATACATCTATCTGGAAGGCATTCCAATCGTGCCGTTGTACTTCGCGGCCGAGCGGGAAGTGATCGAGAAGAATGGCACGCTGATCATGATCGATGACGAGCGCATCCTCGAGCACCTGAGCGATGAGGACAAGGCGCGCATCGTCAAGAAGAAAGTGCGCTTCCGTACCCTGGGCTGCTACCCGCTGACCGGTGCGGTGGAGTCCGAGGCGACCAGCTTGACCGATATCATCCAGGAAATGCTGCTGACCCGGACCTCCGAGCGCCAAGGTCGGGTGATCGACCACGACGGTGCCGGCTCGATGGAAGACAAGAAACGTCAGGGGTATTTTTAACATGTCGCACCAATCCGATCTGATCAGCGAAGACATTCAGGCCTACCTGGCGCAGCACGAGCGCAAGGAACTGTTGCGTTTCCTTACCTGTGGCAACGTCGATGACGGCAAGAGCACCCTGATTGGGCGTTTGCTGCACGACTCGAAGATGATCTACGAAGATCACCTGGAAGCCATTACCCGCGATTCGAAAAAAGTCGGCACCACCGGTGATGACATCGACCTGGCGCTGCTGGTCGATGGCCTGCAGGCCGAGCGCGAGCAGGGCATCACCATCGACGTGGCCTACCGCTACTTCAGTACCGCCAAGCGCAAGTTCATCATCGCCGATACCCCGGGCCATGAGCAGTACACCCGTAACATGGCCACCGGTGCTTCGACCTGCGACCTGGCGATCATTCTGATCGACGCCCGTTACGGCGTGCAGACCCAGACCAAGCGTCACAGCTTCATCGCCTCCCTGCTGGGCATCAAGCACATCGTCGTGGCGATCAACAAGATGGACCTGAAAGGCTTCGATCAGGGCGTATTCGAGCAGATCAAGGCCGATTACCTGAAGTTCGCCGAAGGTATCGCGCTGCAGCCGAGCTCCCTGCATTTCGTGCCCATGTCGGCGCTCAAAGGCGACAACGTGGTCAACAAGAGCGAGCGGTCGCCTTGGTATGACGGCCAGTCGCTGATGGAAATTCTGGAAACCGTAGAGGTCGCCGGTGATCGTAACTTCACCGACCTGCGTTTCCCGGTGCAGTACGTCAACCGCCCCAACCTGAATTTCCGCGGCTTCGCCGGCACCCTGGCCAGCGGTATCGTGCATAAGGGCGACGAAGTGGTGGTCCTGCCGTCCGGTAAGGGCAGCAAGGTCAAGTCGATCGTGACCTTCGATGGCGAGTTGGAACACGCGGGCCCGGGCCAGGCCGTGACCCTGACGCTGGAAGACGAGATCGATGTGTCGCGCGGCGATCTGTTGGTGCATGCCGACAACCGTCCGCAAGTGACCGATAGCTTCGACGCCATGTTGGTGTGGATGGCCGAAGAACCGATGCTGCCGGGCAAAAAATACTCGATCAAACGCGCTACCAGCTATGTTCCGGGCTCCATCGCCAGCATCGCCCACCGGGTCGATGTAAACACCCTGGAGCAGGGGCCGGCGAGCAGCTTGCAGCTGAATGAAATTGGGCAGGTCAAGATCGCGCTCGACGCGCCAATAGCGCTCGACGGCTACGCGCATAACCGTACCACCGGTGCCTTTATCGTCGTGGATCGACTGACCAATGGCACAGTCGGCGCCGGCATGATCATCGCCGAGCCGGTGGGGGCGCAAAATGTCAGCGGTCATCATGGCAAGCTGGCCCATGTGTCTGTTGAGGAGCGTGCGGCGCGCCTGGGTCAGCAGCCGGCGACCGTGTTGTTCAGCGGTCTGTCCGGTGCCGGCAAGAGCACCCTGGCCTATGCCGTGGAACGCAAGTTGTTCGATATGGGCCGTGCGGTCTATGTGCTGGACGGTCAGAACCTGCGTCAAGACCTGAATAAAGGCTTGCCGCAAGACCGTGCCGGGCGCACCGAGAACTGGCGGCGTGCCGCGCATGTGGCGCGTCAGTTCAACGAGGCAGGCTTGCTGACCCTGGCGGCGTTCGTCGCGCCGGATGCCGAAGGCCGCGAGCAGGCCAAGTCGCTGATCGGCGCCGAGCGTCTGATCACCGTGTATGTGCAGGCATCGCCGCAAGAATGCCGCGCGCGTGATCCGCAAGGCTTGTATGCGGCTGCTGGCGACAATATTCCCGGTGAGTCCTTCCCCTATGATGTGCCGCTGGATGCCGATCTGTTGATCGACACCCAGAGTGTTTCGCTGGAAGAAGGCGTCAAGCAGGTCCTGGCATTGTTGCGTCAGCGCGGTGCGATTTAAGCGCGGTTGTCTAGCTGGAGGCGCTTGATCGTGGGAGCTTGAAAGCCGGCCCGGCATGCATATTTAGTCAGCTAAAGTGCATTCCTGCCGGTTCCAGTTCGCTCGGCAGGCATGACAGCTGCTCGAACGGCTCCATGGATCGCCAGCCAACAAAAAAGCCCCGCACATGAACCATGTGCGGGGCTTTTTTGTTGGCTGGACAGTAGCCGGTCGTTGTCGCTGCGACTGGCCGATCAATCCACTCAGCGCTTGCTCTTCAAGCCGTAGTTTTCGTCGAGCATACCCGGTACATCGGCGCTTTTAGGGGCATAGTCCTTGGGCATTTCATCGTTCTTCGGCGTGCTTATACGTTCGCGTTTTACGCTGCCTTCGTCGGCATGCAAGGCGGCGAGCAAGCGTTGCCGCGTCAGTTCGTCAAGCGCTAAGCGATTGGCGCCTTCGGATAAGTGCTCCTGCACATCCTGGTAGTTCTGGGTGAGTTTCTTCACCAGATTGGCGGTGGTGTTGAAATGGGTTACCACCTCGCTCTGGTAAGCGTCGAAACGGGCCTGCATGTCGTCCAGCTGGCGCTGTGTGCGGCCGGGGGCTGCATTGGGCGCAAGGCGGGCAATCAAGAAGCCAATGGCGACACCGGCGACCAGGGTGAGGGCCGGTAGCAACCAGGCTGTGAGCGTCTGTTCCACGAGTCCTTCCTCTCTAAACGGCTTTGCTTTACGTTAACGGCTGGAACCTGCGCTGTATACCGCAATGCAATGCCAAAATCAGTCTGGCGCAGGCTGTCAGCTAGACGAGTCGACCCAGTTCGAGGTCACGGAGTTCACCGTTGCTCAACCGCGAAACCCCCACATTGATCGATGGCCCTTGTGGCCAGTTGCAAGCCCTGTTTCTCGAAGTGCCCGATGCGCGGGGCGTTGCGCTGATCTGCCACCCCAATCCGGTGCAGGGCGGCAGCATGCTCAACAAGGTCGTTTCGACCCTGCAGCGCACCGCGCGCGATGCCGGTCTGGCCACGTTGCGTTTCAATTACCGTGGCGTCGGCGCCAGTGCCGGAACCCATGACATGGCAAGCGGCGAGGTCGATGATGCCGAGGCCGTGGCCCGCTGGTTGCGCACCCAGTACCCGCACTTGCCATTGACCCTGATGGGTTTCTCCTTTGGCGGCTTTGTCGCCGCCAGCCTGGGCGGGCGCCTGGAAAACCAGGGTGTTGAATTGGTGCAGCTGTTTATGGTCGCCCCGGCGGTCACGCGGCTCGCGGTAGACACGCCGCTGCCGCAGCGGTGTCCGCTGACCCTGATTCAGCCGGAAGACGATGAGGTGATCAGCCCGCAGGCGGTTTATGACTGGTCGGCGGCGCAGGAGCGTCCCCATGAGCTGCTGAAAGTGGCAGAATGTGGGCACTTTTTTCACGGCAAGCTCACCGATTTAAAGACAATGGTTTTGCCGCGTCTTTGATTCCTGGTTGCAGTCTGACCCGCGCCTAACCTGACAAGCGAACGCCATGACCACTCGTATCCTTACCGGCATCACCACCACCGGCACGCCGCATCTCGGCAACTATGCGGGCGCGATTCGCCCGGCCATCGTCGCCAGTCGCGACGCCAACGTGGAGTCCTTCTACTTTCTCGCCGACTACCATGCGCTGATCAAGTGCGATGATCCGGTGCGCATCCAGCGCTCGCGCCTGGAAATTGCCGCGACCTGGTTGGCTTGCGGCCTGGATGTCAGCAGGGCGACCTTCTATCGTCAGTCCGACATCCCGGAAATTCCCGAGTTGTGCTGGCTGCTCACCTGCGTGGCTGGCAAGGGCCTGCTCAATCGTGCGCATGCCTACAAGGCCTCGGTGGACAAAAATGTCGAAGCCGGCGAAGACCCGGATGCCGGCGTGACCATGGGGCTGTTCAGCTACCCGGTGCTGATGGCGGCGGACATCCTGATGTTCAACGCGCACAAGGTGCCGGTCGGCCGGGATCAGATCCAGCACGTGGAGATGGCCCGCGACATCGCGCAGCGCTTCAATCATTTGTTCGGCCAGGGCAACGAGTTGTTCACCCTGCCTGAAGCGGTGATCGAAGCAGAAGTGGCGACCCTGCCAGGGCTGGACGGGCGCAAGATGTCGAAAAGCTACGACAACACCATCCCACTGTTTGGCAGTGCCAAGCAGCTTAAGAGCGCGATTGCCCGCATCGTCACCGATTCAAAGCTGCCGGGCGAGGCGAAAGACCCGGACAGCTCGCACTTGTTTACCCTCTATCAGGCGTTTGCCAGCTCCGTGCAGCAGGCCGAGTTTCGGGCCGACCTGTTGGCTGGTCTGGCCTGGGGCGAGGCCAAGCAGCGCCTATTTGAATTGCTCGATGCTGAGCTGGGCGAGGCGCGCGAGCGCTATCAGGCCCTGATCGGCCAGCCGGCCGAGCTTGAGGACATTCTCCTGGCTGGCGCGGCCAAGGCGCGCAGGGTAGCCACTCCGTTCCTCGGTGAGCTGCGCGAGGCGGTCGGCCTGCGCTCGTTTCGCGAACAGGTCAAGGTGGCTGGCGAGGGCAAGAAAAAGGCGGCCAAGAGCGCGCGCTTCGTCAGTTTTCGCGAGCCCGATGGCAGCTTCCGCTTCCGCTTCCTGGCTGCCGACGGCGAGCAGCTGTTGCTCTCGCGCCCCTTCAGCGACCCCAAGACGGTCGGCGTTGTCAGTCAGCGGCTGATCGCTCAGGGCGCTGATGCTCTGGAATTGCGTGAGGACGAGGGCGATCAGTTCACTCTCTGGCTGGATGGCGAGTGTCTGGCCGACAGCCCGGCCTATGCCGATCCAGAGGAGCTGGACGCCGCCATGTTGCGTCTGCGCGATATCATCGCCGGGTTGGCGGGAGCCTAGGGTCAGAGCGATAGTCGAGGCTCTAGGCCGACTGCGCGGCAGAATTCGCCACAGTTAACACTGGCGACAGATTGCCAATTCAGGGGGGCGTCGCTAAAGTGTCGGCCCCGTTTTTACTTGCCTGGCTAACGAATATGACACCGCTAGAGCGCTATCAGGCCGACCTCGAACGCCCCGACTTCTTCCATGACGCTGCTCAGGAAACGGCAGTGCGTCATTTGCAGCGTCTGTACGACGAGCTGGTGGCTGATGGGCAGAGCAAGTCCGGGCTGTTCGGCAAGCTGTTTGGCAAGAAACCCCAGGGGCCGGTAAAAGGCCTGTACTTCTGGGGAGGTGTCGGCCGCGGCAAGACCTATCTGGTCGATACTTTTTTCGATGCCCTGCCGTTCGAGCAGAAGATGCGCACCCACTTCCATCGATTCATGAAGCGGGTTCATGAGGAAATGCGCACGCTCAAGGGCGAGAAGAATCCGCTGACCATCATCGGTCGGCGTTTCGCCGATGAGGCGCGGGTGATTTGCTTCGACGAATTTTTCGTCTCCGACATTACCGACGCGATGATTCTCGCCATGCTGCTGGAGGAACTGTTCAAGAACGGTGTCAGTCTGGTGGCGACTTCCAACATAGTGCCGGACGGTCTGTACAAGGATGGCTTGCAGCGTGCGCGCTTCCTGCCGGCCATCGCCCTGCTGAAGCAGCACACCGAGATCGTCAACGTCGACAGCGGTGTGGACTACCGTCTGCGTGCCCTGGAGCAGGCCGAGTTGTTCCACTGGCCGTTGGATGTGGCGGCCGAAGAAAGCCTGCAGAAGAGCTTCACTAGCCTGTTACCCGAGCACTGCGCGGTGCAGGAAAACGAGGCATTGATGATCGAAAATCGCGCCATCACCGCGCGCAAGGTCGGCGATGACGTGGCCTGGTTCGAGTTTCGCGAGCTGTGCGATGGCCCGCGCAGCCAGAACGACTACATTGAACTGGGCAAGATCTTCCACGCCGTATTGATCTCCAATGTCGAGCAGATGAGCGTGGCCAAGGAGGACATGGCGCGGCGTTTTATCAATCTGGTGGATGAATTCTACGACCGCAACGTCAAGCTGATCATCTCCGCCGAAGTGGAGTTGAAAGATCTCTACACCGGTGGGCGCCTGACCTTCGAGTTCCAGCGTACCCTGAGCCGGCTGCTGGAAATGCAGTCCCATGAATTTCTCTCGCGGGCGCACAAGCCCTGATCCGCGATGCACTGATAAGGCTGCCGATGGGCAGCCTTCTTGTTGGGTGCAATCAGGCGGGGCTGTCCTGGTGGTGAAACTGGCGGCGGTACTGGTTGGGTGACAGTTCGGTGTGCTGGCGGAACAGGCGGGCGAAGAAGCTGGCATCGTCATAGCCGACTTCGTAGCTGATGGTCTTGATGCTCTTGCGAGTGGCGCTGAGCAGCCCCTTGGCGGTTTCGATGCGTAACCGCTGCAGGTAGTGCAGGGGCTTGTCGCCGGTAGCGGCCTGGAAGCGTCGCATAAAGTTGCGGATGCTCATGCCGTGTTCGCGGGCAACGTCCTCGAAGCGGAACTTGTCGGCGAAGTGATCCTCCAGCCATTGCTGAATTTGCAGGATGGTCAGGTCGTGGTGCAGCTTCTGCCCGCCAAACCCGATGCGCCCGGGGGTGTAACTGCGCTGCACTTCATAGAGGATATCGCGAGCGACGCCCTGCGCCACGCTGGCGCCGCAAAAGCGTTCGATCAGGTAGATATACAGGTCGCAGGCCGAGGTGACGCCGCCGGCGCAGTACAGGTTGTCGGCATCCGACAGGTGTTTTTCCTGATTCAGCAATACCTTGGGGAAGCGCTCGGTGAATTCGTTGAAGAAGCGCCAGTAGGTGGTCGCTTCCTTGCCATCGAGTAACCCGGCCTGCGCCATCCAGAACACGCCGGTGGCTTCGCCGCAGATCACGCTGCCGGATGCATGGCGCTCTCTGAGCCAGCTGAGTATCTGTGGGTGGCGCTGGCAGAGGGCATCGAAATCATCCCAGAAGGCCGGCAAAATGATCAGGTCGGCGTTATCCAGAGGGCCGTCGACCGGCATCAGTACGCCGCTGAAGCTGCGCACGGCTTGCCCGTCCGGGCTGACCAGGCGAATGTCGAAGGTCGGCGTCAGGCCGAGGCCCTGTTGCTTGCCGTAGCGCAGGCTGGCCATGTGAAAGAAGTCTTTGGCCTGCATCAGGGTCGAGGCGAATACACCCTCGGTGGCGAGAATGCTGACGCGTTTGAGTGGTGTGGGCTGCGCAATAGTCATCGTTATTGTTCTTATGGGTTAAAGGCTGAGCCCTATTACCTCTGAGGTGGCTCGAGGTCGCTTAGGGGTAAAGTGGTCACGAGACGGCTGGATCGTCTTATTTTTTGGCGTATGTGTCCAGTGTGATCGAGGGGGCTACTGCCCTACAGTCGTGGCTTATCAATGCGGCTCTCAGCCCGCTTTCTTAGGTGCCAGGATGATTCCAAGAACTATTTTCAGCTCCGACCATGAACTCTTTCGCGACAGTGTGCGCAAGTTTCTCGAACAGGAGGCGGTGCCATTCCACCAGCAGTGGGAGAAGGATGGCCATATCGATCGTAAGTTGTGGAACAAGGCAGGCGAGGCCGGGATGCTCTGTTCGCACATTCCCGAAGAGTATGGCGGCATGGCCGTGGACTTCCTCTACAGCGCCGTGGTGATCGAAGAGGTCGGCCGTTTGGGGTTGACCGGGATTGGCTTCTCTCTGCACTCCGACATCGTTGCGCCTTACATCCTGCATTACGGCTCCGAGGCGTTGAAACTCAAGTACCTGCCCAAGCTGGTCTCGGGCGAGATGGTCACGGCTATTGCCATGACCGAGCCGGGCGCGGGCTCCGACTTGCAGGGTGTGAAAACCACGGCCGTGCTGGACGGCGACGAGTACGTGATCAATGGCTCGAAGACCTTCATTACCAACGGCTATCTGGCCGACCTGGTGATCGTCGTCGCCAAGACCGACCCGAAGGCCGGCGCCAAGGGCACCAGCCTGTTTCTGGTTGAGGCCGACTCTCCTGGTTTTTCAAGAGGCAAGCGCCTGGAGAAGGTTGGGATGAAGGCTCAGGACACCTCCGAGCTGTTCTTTCAGGATGTGCGTGTGCCCAAGGAGAACCTGCTCGGGCAGGCTGGCATGGGCTTCGCCTACCTGATGCAGGAATTGCCGCAGGAGCGCCTGACTGTGGGGGTTGGCGCGCTGGCTTCGGCTGAGGCGGCGCTGCAGTGGACCCTGGATTACACCCGTGAGCGCAAGGCCTTCGGCAAGGCCATTGCCGACTTCCAGAACACCCGTTTCAAACTGGCTGAGATGGCCACGGAGATTCAGGTGGGTCGGGTGTTTGTCGATCGCTGTCTGGAGCTGCACTTGCAGGGCAAGTTGGATGTGCCGACTGCGGCCATGCTCAAGTACTGGGGCACTGATCTGCAGTGCAAGGTGCTGGATGAGTGCGTGCAGTTGCACGGTGGCTACGGTTTCATGTGGGAATACCCGATCGCGCGCGCCTGGGCCGACGCCCGTGTCCAGCGCATCTACGCGGGCACCAACGAAATCATGAAGGAGATCATCGCGCGTTCGTTGTAGCTGCGAGCGTATTCGCGAATAACGCTGCTGCTGAAAAAAAGCCCGGTATCGCTGATGCCGGGCTTTTGCATGGCTGAACGAGCGCCTGAGATTCTCAGGGGGCCGGGTTGGGTTGCGCTCTGTGGATCGCCTCGATGCCTGCCAGTACCTCATCGCTCAGCTTCAGCTCGATGCTGGCTAGGTTTACATCCAATTGTTCCAGGGTTGTCGCGCCGATGATGTTGCTGGTCACGAACGGCTGCGCAGTGACAAAGGCCAGGGCCATCTGTGCCGGATTCAGGCCATGTTCGTGGGCCAGGGCCACATAGCGCGAACAGGCCGCTGTGGATTGAGGATTGGTGTAGCGGGAAAAGCGGCTGAACAGGCTGATTCGGGCGTTAGCCGGGCGGGCGCCGCCCTCGTATTTTCCGGAAAGCATGCCGAAGGCCATTGGCGAATAAGCCAGGAGCCCGCATTGTTCGCGCATGGCAACTTCTGCAAGGCCAACTTCGAAGCTGCGGTTGAGCAGGTTGTACGGATTCTGGATCGATACCGCACGTGGCCAGCCGCGGCTTTCCGCCAGCTGCAGGAGCTTCATGGTGCCCCAGGGCGTATCGTTGGACAGGCCTATATGGCGAATCTTGCCTGCTGTGACCTGTTCGTCGAGTGCCTCAAGGGTCTCTTCCAATGGCGTGAACTCGCTGTCCTGGTGGCGATAGCCGAGTTGGCCGAAGAAATTGGTCGGGCGCTCCGGCCAGTGCAGCTGGTAGAGATCGATCCAGTCGGTCTGTAGGCGCTGGAGGCTGGCGTCCAGGGCTGCGGTTATGTGCTTGCGGTTATGCTTGAGCTGGCCGTCTCTGATGTAATTGATGCCATTGCCTGGGCCGGCAATTTTGCTGGCGAGGATCCAGTCGGAGCGATCACCGTGTTGTTTGAAGTAGTTGCCGATGATCTGCTCGGTCTTGCTGTAGGTCTCGGCGCGCGGCGGGACGGGGTACATCTCTGCGGTGTCGATAAAATTCACCCCGGCCGCCTTGCTGCGCTCGATCTGGGCGAAGGCGTCGCTGGCGGTATTTTGCTCGCCCCAGGTCATGGTGCCGAGGCACAGGCTGCTGACGCGCAAATCCGTTCGGCCTAGTTGGCGGTGATCCATTTCGAGTTCCTCCGGCAAAACAGCCATACAATCAGGTTGTATTTATTTTCGCAATCGGCATAATTGCGCACCTCTTTCTGCAGTGGAAGTGATGCGCCGCCTGCCGAAGAATCTTGCCGTGTGACGGACGCGCTGACCCGAGCCCCCGATAGCGTCTGTATCCGGCTGCCTTTGACTTGTCAAAGTACGCACTATTCAGTAAGATCCGCCGTCTAATTTATCAGGGCGGCCCCTGAGGCTATAAAGAATGAAGACTTTTACTGCTAAACCGGAAACAGTTAAGCGCGACTGGTTCGTCGTCGACGCTGCTGGTCAGACCCTGGGTCGTCTGGCCACCGAGATCGCGAGCCGTCTGCGTGGCAAGCACAAGCCGGAGTACACTCCGCACGTTGATACCGGTGACTACATCGTCGTGATCAATGCTGAGCAGATCCGCGTTACTGGTGCTAAGACCACCGACAAGATCTACTACTCACACTCCGGTTTTCCGGGCGGGATCAAGTCGATCAACTTTGAAAAGCTGATCGCCAAAGCTCCTGAGCGCGTGATCGAGACCGCGGTCAAGGGCATGCTGCCTAAGAACCCGCTGGGTCGCGACATGTATCGTAAGCTGAAAGTCTATGCGGGCACTGCACACCCTCATACTGCTCAGCAGCCCCAAGAACTGAAGTTTTAACGGAATAGTTCATTATGTCGGCGACTCAAAATTACGGCACTGGCCGTCGCAAGACTGCAACCGCTCGCGTTTTTCTGCGTGCTGGTACTGGCAAGATCTCCATCAATAATCGTACCCTCGACGGCTTCTTCGGTCGCGAAACTGCCCGCATGGTAGTTCGTCAGCCGCTGGAACTGGTTGAGATGACCGAGAAATTCGACATCTACGTCACCGTTCTCGGTGGTGGTGTGAGTGGTCAGGCTGGCGCTATCCGCCACGGTATCACTCGTGCCCTGATGGACTACGACGAATCGCTGCGCCCGGCTCTGCGTAAAGCAGGCTTCGTGACTCGCGATGCTCGTGAAGTTGAACGTAAGAAGGTTGGTCTGCGTAAAGCGCGTAAGCGTCCGCAGTACTCCAAGCGTTAATTCGCTTCCTGCGTTCAAAAGCGCCCAGTTTCCTTCCGGAGCTGGGCGTTTTTTATGCGCGTTCGCCTGGTCTGTGACAACATGCCGCAGCCTTAGATGCCGCGTCTGGCAAGGTGTTGAGCCGCTTTGGGTGGGGTAATTACCTTGTCAGGTAAGGGGCTTTTCTTTACCATTTGGCGAATTTTTTGCGTGACCCGAAATTTATTTAGTAGAGGCCTGAATAACAGGCCGCAAAGCTGATGGGAGACGACTGAATGAGCAATGACGGCGTGAATGCAGGCCGGCGTCGCTTCTTGGTGGCGGCCACCTCCGTGGTGGGTGCTGCAGGAGCGGTGGGGGCCGCGGTCCCGTTCGTGGGGTCATGGTTCCCAAGTGCCAAGGCCAAGGCGGCCGGTGCAGCGGTGAAGGTAAATGTCAGCAAGGTCGAGCCCGGCCAGCAGATGATTGCTGAATGGCGGGGGCAGCCGGTGTTCATTGTGCGCCGTACCGAAGAAATTCTCGGTAACCTGACCAAACACGAAGCGCAATTGGCGGACTTTGATTCCCAGGCATCGGATCAGCCGACTTATGTCGACCCGAAAACCCGTTCGATCAAGCCGGAAGTCCTGCTTCTAGTCGGTATCTGCACCCACTTGGGCTGCTCGCCGGCGTTCCGTCCGGAGGTGGCTCCAGCCGATCTTGGCGCTGAGTGGGTGGGTGGGTACTTCTGCCCGTGCCATGGTTCGCGTTATGACCTCGCTGGCCGCGTATACAAAGCCCAGCCTGCGCCCCTGAACCTGCCGGTGCCGCCGCACATGTACGAGTCGGATGATGTGATCGTCATCGGTCAGGATCAGGAGCAAGCTTGATGAGTAAGTTCATGGAATGGGTGGATGCACGCTTCCCGGCGACCAAGATGTGGGAAGATCATCTAAGCAAGTATTACGCGCCGAAGAACTTCAACTTCTTCTACTTTTTTGGCTCCCTGGCACTCTTGGTGCTGGTTAACCAGATCGTCACCGGTGTTTGGCTGACCATGAGTTTCACGCCGTCGGCCGAAGAGGCGTTTGCTTCGGTCGAGTACATCATGCGTGACGTGGAGCACGGCTGGATTCTGCGTTACCTGCACTCCACTGGCGCCTCGGCGTTCTTTATCGTGGTTTACCTGCACATGTTCCGCGGTCTGCTCTACGGGTCTTATCAGAAGCCACGTGAGCTGGTGTGGATCTTCGGCATGCTGATCTATCTGCTGCTGATGGCGGAAGCCTTTATGGGCTATCTGCTGCCGTGGGGGCAGATGTCCTACTGGGGTGCCCAGGTGATCATCTCGCTGTTCGGTGCCATTCCGGTGATCGGCGGCGACCTGACTCAGTGGATCCGGGGCGACTACCTGATTTCCGGGATCACCCTGAACCGCTTCTTCGCGCTGCATGTGGTCGCGCTGCCGATCGTGATTCTCGGTCTGGTGGTGCTGCATATCCTGGCGCTGCACGAAGTTGGTTCGAACAACCCGGACGGTGTCGACATCAAGAAGAAGAAAGATGAGAACGGTATACCGCTAGACGGTATCGCGTTCCATCCGTACTACAGCGTCAAGGATCTCGTCGGCGTCGTAGTGTTCCTGTTCATCTTCTGCTTCATCGTGTTCTTCTTTCCGGAGATGGGTGGTTACTTCCTGGAGAAGCCGAACTTCGAGCAGGCCAACCCGTTCAAGACCCCTGAGCATATTGCACCGGTGTGGTACTTCACCCCGTTCTACGCGATTCTCCGCGCGGTGCCGGACAAGCTCCTCGGGGTCATCGCCATGGGTGCTGCCATTGCCGTGCTGTTCGTGTTGCCATGGCTGGATCGCAGTCCGGTCAAGTCGATGCGTTACAAGGGCTGGCTGAGCAAGATCTGGCTGGTACTGTTCTGCGTGTCCTTCGTGATCCTCGGTGTGCTGGGCGTATTGGCTCCGACGCCGGGCCGCACCCTGTTGTCGCAAGTCTGTACCGCGCTGTATTTCGCCTACTTCATCCTGATGCCGTTCTACACCAGGATGGAGAAGACTAAACCGGTTCCGGAAAGGGTGACGGGCTGATGAAGAAGCTATTTGCTGCACTGGTTATCGCTGCTATACCGGCCTTGGCTCTGGGTTCCGCTGGCAGTCATGAGCTGGACAAAGTAGATATCGACTTGACCGATAAGGCCGCCATGCAGGATGGCGCGAGGACTTTCGCCAACTACTGCATGGGTTGCCACAGTGCGAAGTTCCAGCGCTACGAGCGAGTTGCCGATGACTTGGGTATTCCGCACGAGTTGATGCTTGAGAATCTGGTCTTCAGTGGCGCCAAGATTGGCGACCACATGAAGATTGGTTTGCGCCCTGAAGATGCCAAGGCCTGGTTCGGCGCTGCGCCGCCAGATCTGACCTTGGTGGCTCGCGTGCGGGGTACCGATTGGCTGTACACCTATCTGCGCACCTTCTATGAAGACCCGACCCGTCCGTTGGGGGCCAATAACAAGGTGTTCCCCAACGTCGGTATGCCAAACGTGTTGGCAGGGCTGCAAGGCCGTCAGTACATCGGCTGTAAGCAGGTGCAGGTGGTGGAGGACGGTAAGAAGCAATTCGACCCGTTGACCGGTACGCCGATTACCCACGAGGGTTGCGATCAGTTGACTATCGAGCCGAAAACCGGCGCGCTGAGTGAGGAGGCGTTCGACGAGAAGATCAAGAATCTAGTGACCTTCCTGGCGTACTCGGCTAACCCGGTGGCGTTGAAAAGTCAGCGTATCGGTACCTACGTTCTGCTCTATCTGGCTTTCTTCTTTGTATTTGCTTACCTGCTCAAGCGCGAATACTGGAAGGACGTGCACTAAACTGTTGCTTCTCCTTTGTTGACCTGCGCGCCCCTTTGGGCGCGCAGGTTTTTCTGCTTCACATAACCTAAATAAGCGAGGAGGACCGCCATGGGCGTGACCAATCGGTTGGCCTGTTACTCCGACCCCGCTGACCACTATTCCCACCGTGTACGTATTGTGCTCGCCGAGAAGGGTGTCAGCGCCGAAATCATCACTGTGGAGCCGGGCCGTTGCCCGCCGAGTCTGCTGGAAGTCAATCCCTACGCCAGTCTGCCGACCCTGGTCGATCGTGACCTGGCGTTGTATGAGTCGACTGTGGTGATGGAATACCTGGATGAGCGCTACCCGCATCCGCCGCTGTTGCCGGTGTACCCGGTGGCGCGAGCCAATAGCCGCTTACTGATTCATCGTATTCAGCGAGACTGGTGCGCCTTGGTGGATTTGATCCTGGATTCGCGCAGCAAAGAGCCGGCACGCGTGCAGGCCCGCAAGGAGTTGCGCGAGAGTCTGACAGGGGTTTCGCCGTTGTTCGTCGACAAGCCGTTCTTCCTCAGTGAAGAGTTGAGTCTGGTAGATTGTTGCTTGTTGCCGATTCTCTGGCGTCTGCCGGTGCTGGGTATCGAGTTGCCGAAGCCGGCTAAGCCGTTGCTTGATTATATGGAGCGTCAGTTTGCTCGCGAGGCTTTTCAAGCCAGTCTGTCCACCGTTGAACGAGATATGCGTTAACGCCATAGGAGGCTTCGATGAACTCTAGTCGTCCCTATCTGGTTCGAGCCCTGTATGAGTGGATCGTCGATAACGATTGCACCCCGCACCTGTTGGTCAATGCCGAGTTTGCAGGGGTGCAAGTGCCACCAGGCTTCGCCAGTGATGGGCAGATCGTTCTTAACGTATCGCCAGGTGCAGTGCGTCATCTGCACATGGACAACGAAGCAGTAAGCTTCGAAGGGCGTTTTGGCGGTGTGGCGCACAGTCTGTATGTGCCGGCTGCGGCGGTGTTGGCGATCTATGCGCGGGAGAATGGCCAGGGCATGGTCTTCGACTTGGAGCCGCCGGTGCCGGATGACGAGGAGGACGAAGGTCCGGATGATCAAGGCCCGCCAGACGGCGAGCCGCCGCGACCGAGTGGTCGGCCCAGTCTTAAAGTGGTGAAGTAAACAAAAAAGGCGACCCTCGGGTCGCCTTTTTTGTATGTCCGTTGACTGAGCTTAGTCGGTGTACTGGAACAGCTTGACGATCTTCTGCACGCCAGAGACGCTCTGCACCAGGCTGGTGGCGTGGTTAGCTTCCAGGTGCGTGACCAGGCCGAGCAGGTAAACGATGCCGTTCTCGGTGACCACCTTGATGCGTGATCCCGGTACGCTGCTGTCGGCGAGCATTTGCGCCTTGACCTTGGCGGTTAGCAGGGAGTCGTTGCTGCGTGCGAGCACCGAGGTTGGCTGCAGCACCTGCAACTCGTTATGCACTTTGCTGACGCCCTGTACCTTGCGCGCGGCCTGCTCGGCGGCGACTTTCAGCTCGCTGCGTGGGGTTTGTCCTGCGAGCAGAACCACACCGTTGTAGCTGGTGACCACGATATGCGAGGAGGGGCTGGTCAGGTCGGCATGCGCTCGCGAAATATTAGCGCTGACTTCGGGGTCGATGAACTGATCATCAATCTTGTTGCCAATGCTGCGGCTGCCGCAGCCGGAAAGGAGCAGGCTGAGTGCCAGGGTGGCAAGTATCAGAGGTGTACGGGTCATTCTTCACTCCCAAATAGTTGGCTGTCGATCAGGTCGCACAAGCAATGAATAGCCAGCAGATGGACTTCCTGGATGCGTGCGGTGACTTTCGAGGGCACGCGGATCTCGACATCCTCGGGCAGTAGCAGCGAGGCCATGCCGCCGCCGTCGCGACCGGTAAGGGCAACCACGGTCATTTCGCGATCATGGGCCGCTTGGATGGCCTGGATCACATTGGCCGAGTTGCCGCTGGTGGAAATGGCCAGGAGCACGTCGCCGGGTTGGCCGAGGGCGCGGATTTGCTTGGAAAACACCTCGTTGTAGCTGTAATCATTGGCGATAGAGGTGATGGTCGAGCTGTCGGTGGTCAGGGCGATAGCTGGAAGGCTAGGGCGTTCGCGCTCGAAACGGTTGAGCAGTTCGGATGAGAAATGCTGGGCATCGCCGGCCGAACCGCCGTTACCGCAGGAGAGGATCTTGCCTTCGCTGAGCAGTGCCTGAACCATAGCCTGGCTGCCCTGGGCGATGAATGGCACGAGCACTTCCATAGCCTGTTGCTTGGTTTCGATGCTGGCTTGGAACAGCTGGCGAATACGGGCTTGCATTTCCATTGGCGATATAACCTTCAGTGTTGTGTCTGCTCAGGTATCAAAGGCGTTTTGAATCCAGTTCAGTTGCGGGGGAGCGCTGCCTTGGTTGTTGATGGCAATCACGTCAAAGCGGCATGGGTGCTTAGCCCAGCGTGATTCCTGGTGCAGGAAGTGCATGGCGGCCATTGTCAGTTTCTCGCGCTTTCGCGCGTCAACGCTCTCGATAGCGCCACCCCAGGCGGTATGCCGCCGGTAGCGAACCTCAACGAATACTACTGTATCCGTGTCGAGCATGACCAGATCGAGCTCGCCGCGGCGGCAGTGCCAGTTCTGCGCCAGGAGGCGCAGTCCCTGTTGCTCCAAGTGCCGGCGGGCCAGGGCTTCCGCCGCCTTGCCGCTGCTTTGGCTGCTGCTGTGGTCGATCAATTGGGGGTGTCGGGCAGGCGCTGCACTTGGCCGTCGCGGAACTCGGCCCAGGGCAGTTGGCGTTCCACGCGTTGCGTCGGGCTCAGGCTGAGCTTGCCGGACAGCCCGTCGATCTGGGTGTTGGGCAGGGCTTTGAGTTGATCGAGGCGCGGCGCCAGGCGGTAAGCGTCGGCACCCATGGCGTACAGGCGGCCAAGGCTGCCCCCGGCCTGCGGCCATTGGCTGGTGGCCTGCTGGCGCAGCGGGTCGTCGACCCCGAGCAGCCAAGGCGTTTCACAGAAGCGGATACCGTTGAGGTCTTTGTACTGTGCCTGGCTGTGGTTGCCAGTGAACAGGTGCGACGTCGCATAGACTGGCACGTCGCCGGCGTATTGGAACGCCAGAGTGGGTTTGATCTGTTGGGCTTGTTGCGGAGTGGCGGCGAGGAAGATGAAGTCGACATCCTGGCGCCGCGCAGGTTGCGCGTCCACGGCTGTGCCCAGGGTGCTTTGCAGGCTTTTGGCGCGGGCTTCGCTTTCGCGCAGCTGGAACAGGTTGGCGATTTGTTGCGCCAGTTCCACGGGTTCGGAGACGTGTTCGGCGGCGATCAGGGTGCCGCCAGCGCTCTGCCAGCTCTGGCGGAAGGCGGCGAGCACACGGTCGCCCCATTCCCCGCGAGGCACCAGGGCAACGGCTCGGCGCATACCATCGGCCCAGGCGCGGCGAGCGACTTCGCGGGCTTCATCTTCGGCAGCGAGGCCGAACTGGAACAGTTGGGCGGGACCTTCCTGACCGGCTTCGCTGTAGTTTAAAGCCAAGGTGGTGATCGGTAGCTGTTCACGCGCGCTGAGCTGCTTGACCAGTGGTTTTTCCAGTGGGCCGATGACCAGCTGCACACCGGCTTGCTGGGCCTGGCGGTAGAAATCATCAAGCGAGCTGAGGCGCGAGCTGTCGTAGAATTGAATGTTAGGCGGGTTCTGTCCGGCCTGTTGCGCCTGGTAGTGCGCGGCAAGAAAGCCATCACGCAGGGCGCGTGCTACGGAGGCGAGTTGGCCTTCTTGCGGCAACAGCAGGGCAATTTCGCTCAGGGGTTGGCTGGAGAGGGCGAGGAGTTCGCTTAGCGCTTGCGGTAATTGCCGTGCGGCTGGGTGCTCGGGGTGTTGCATGCGCCAGTTGTCGATGGCGGTTTGTTGTTGTTTCAGGGTGCCTGCGCTCCGTGAGGCGCGCGCCAGGCTCAGCCAGCCAGCCAGGTCGGCATCGCTCTCGGTGTGCGACGCCTCGGGTGGCAGGCCGCTGACCAGTGTCCAGATGGTTTCGTGGTTGCGCTTGGCTGCCCCAGCTGTGAGCAGGGGGGCGATGAACATACGTTCGCGGGCGGCAGCCAGGGTTTGTCCGTCTTCTTGCAGCGCCTTGGCGCGGGTCAACTGGGTGCGGATTTGCTGCTCGATAGGCAGCTCGCCTAAACGTTCTAGACTGGGATGGCTAAGTGCACGCAAGGCGGCTTTGGGTTTGTTACGGGCCAGTGCCAGCTCTGCACTCAAGGTGCTGGCGTATATCTGCTGGGCGGGTTTCAGCTTGTCCAGTTGCACCTGCTCGAGGATCTGAATGGCGCGCCCCAGGTTTTTCTGCTGGTAGGCCAGATCGGCGGCGGACAAGCGCAGCAAGGTCGCTTGTTCGGACTGGCTGTCGCCGGCCTGTTGCAGCAGTTGCTCGACGCTGGCTTGAGGTGTGCGCGGCAGTTCACCGAGAGTGGAGGACGGTGAGCTGGCGCAGGCGGCCAGCAGACCGACCAGGCAGAGGGTGGAGAGGAGGCGCAGGCAGGCGATCATCTAAGCGATCCTGATACTTGATCAAATGAACGTCGAATTGTAACCAAGCGCGGGCGGCGGCGCGATGTCGATGGTGTGAAACGGGCTACAATGCGCGCTTTCGTGATTGAAGAGGCATGTGCTGTGACTGCTCCCGCTGCGCCTACACCCGCCCCGGGCCGCCTTTTTGTGGTCGCTACGCCGATTGGCAATCTGGATGATCTGAGTGCCCGGGCGCTCAAGGTTCTCAATGACGTGGCGGTGATTGCGGCTGAGGATACGCGTCATTCCGCGCGCCTGATGCAGCATTTCGGCATCGGCACGCCGCTGGTGGCGTGCCATGAGCACAACGAACGTGATCAAGGGGGGCGCTTTCTCGCCCGCCTGCAAGCTGGCGAAGACCTGGCGCTGATTTCCGATGCGGGCACGCCGTTGATTTCCGACCCTGGCTATCATTTGGTGCGTCAGGCGCGTGCGGCGGGAATCGCCGTGGTGCCGGTGCCGGGTGCCTGTGCCTTGATCGCGGCCTTGTCGGCCGCGGGGTTGCCATCCGATCGGTTTATTTTCGAGGGTTTTTTGCCGGCCAAGACGGCGGCGCGCCGTGCGCGACTGGAGCAGGTGAAAGAAGAATCGCGCACGCTGATTTTCTACGAGGCGCCGCATCGTATTCTCGAGTCGCTGGAAGATATGCGGGAAGTCTTCGGGGGTGAGCGCCCGGCAGTGCTCGCGCGTGAGCTGACCAAGGCCTTCGAGACGCTGAAGGGCTTGCCATTGGTGGAGTTGTGCGCGTGGGTGGCCGGCGATAGCAATCAGCAGCGTGGCGAGTGCGTGGTGTTGGTAGCCGGTTGGCAGGCGCCTGAGGGCGAGGCGGCGGTGAGTGTTGAGGCGCTGCGCGTGCTCAATCTGTTGCTCGAGGAAATGCCGCTCAAGCGTGCGGCGGCCTTGGCGGCCGAGATCACCGGAGTGCGCAAGAATCTGCTCTATCAGGTGGCTTTGCAGCAGCAGAAGAGCGTTTGAGCTTGTTCTCTAGGGCCGGTGTCGCTACCCTTGGCGGCGGAGAGTCGATCGGACAGTCGCTGCCGCGTTTCGTTCTGCGAAATGTGGGGGAGGAAAGTCCGGGCTCCATAGGGCAGAGTGCCAGGTAACGCCTGGGGGGCGTGAGCCTACGGAAAGTGCCGCAGAAAATAACCGCCTAAGCGTTTCGGCGCCGGTAAGGGTGAAAAGGTGCGGTAAGAGCGCACCGCACGGCTGGTAACAGTCCGTGGCTAGGCAAACCCCACTCGGAGCAAGACCAAATAGGGTTCCATTGGCGTGGCCCGCGCTGGAACCGGGTAGGTTGCTAAAGGCGTGCAGTGATGTACGTCGTAGAGGAATGACTGTCCTCGACAGAACCCGGCTTACAGATCGACTCTCCACCTTTTTTCTACCCTTCGCTTCACCTTTAATCCCGCCTTTTTAAGACCGAAAAAATCTTACTCTTAATAAATTACTTTAAGTCTGAAGTTCAGGCTGCTGTTGTACCTGAATTTTAGCTGGTGCACTTCTCGTCACCCTGCGTTTTTACCCCGCCTTAGTTTGCTAAATCGCCGTTCTATAAGGGTTTTTCCCCCATGGCGCGCCTTGACGGTGGGGTATACGCGTTCCTATAGTGTGCGCAGGTGGTAAAAAGTGGCATGAAGTGGGTTTTTTAGGGCATGGATAGCTAATTAAAGGGGAAGCGCAGCCGTGTTTCGTGGAGCTAACGCCATCAGTCTCGACGCCAAAGGGCGACTCGCGATGCCAAGTCGGTATCGGGACGAGCTCGTGTCGCGTTGTGCGGGTCAGCTCATCGTTACCATCGACGCGATCGACCCCTGCCTTTGTGTCTATCCGTTGGCCGAGTGGGAACTGATCGAGAGCAAATTGCGTGAGCTGGCGTCCTTCCGTGAGGAAAACCGCCGCTTACAGCGATTGCTGATCGGCAATGCCGTCGATCTGGAACTGGATGCCAGCGGTCGTTTTCTGGTACCGCCGCGTTTGCGCGAGTACGCCAAGCTGGATAAGCGCGCGATGCTGGTGGGTCAGCTCAATAAATTTCAACTGTGGGATGAAGACACCTGGAATGCGGTGGCCGATGCCGATTTGGCCGCCATCAAACAGCCGGGTGCGCTGTCCGACGACTTACGTGACCTGATCCTGTGACTATGACTAATAGCTTTCGCCATATAACCGTGTTGCTCGAAGAGGCCGTAGATGGGCTTTGCGTGCGGGCGGATGGCTGCTATCTGGATGGTACCTTTGGGCGGGGTGGGCACAGTCGGCTGATCCTCGAAAGGCTGGGGCCTGACGGCCATTTATTGGGGTTCGATAAAGATCCCCTGGCGATTGCAACAGGGAATGCGCTGGCGGCCGAAGACGGCCGCTTTGTCGTTGTGCAGCGTAGTTTTGCGGAACTTGATCAAGAAACCGCTGTCCGCGGCCTGGCTGGCAAGGTGAGCGGAATCCTCCTCGATCTGGGGGTTTCCTCGCCGCAGTTGGACGATGCCGAGCGTGGTTTCAGTTTTCTCAACGATGGTCCGCTGGACATGCGTATGGACCCGAGCCGTGGCGTCAGCGCTGCGCAGTGGATTGCCAGCGCCGGTGAAGATGAAATTGCCCGGGTTTTCAAAGAGTACGGTGAGGAGCGGTTCGCCAAACGCATGGCGCGCGCCGTGGTCCAGCGTCGTGCCGAGCGACCGTTCGAGCGCACCGCCGACTTGGCGCAAGTGCTGACGGTTGCCAACCCTGCTTGGGAGAAAGGCAAGAATCCTGCGACTCGTGCTTTTCAGGGTCTGCGGATTTATATCAATAACGAATTGGGCGATCTGGAACATGGCCTCGACGCCGCGCTGGAGGCGCTTGAGGTTGGTGGACGGCTGGTGGTGATCAGCTTTCATTCGCTGGAGGACCGCATCGTCAAGCTCTTCATGCGCAAGCATGCCAAGGGTGAAGCGGATAAGTTGCCGCGTGATCTGCCCATCATTCCAGAAGCATTTCAGCCGCGTCTGAAACTGATCGGCAAGCCGCAGTTCGCTTCTGAGGCTGAGTTGAAGGCCAACCCACGCTCGCGCAGTGCGGTCATGCGTGTGGCGGAGAAAGTGCGATGAGCGCGGTATTTGCCTCGCCTATTCCGCGCGGCAGCCTGCTGATGCTGGTGCTGTTTCTTATCGTGCTCGGTTCGGCCCTGGCGGTTTCTTATAGTGCCCACTGGAATCGCCAGTTGCTCAACGATTTGTATGCCGAGTTGAGCGTCCGCGACAAGGCGCAGGCCGAATGGGGTCGTTTGATTCTCGAGCAGAGCACCTGGACCGCGCATAATCGAATCGAAGCCCTGGCCCGCGAACAGCTGAGCATGCGCATTCCCGACGCCGCCGAAGTGCGCATGGTGGCGCCATGATCAAGCTCGAAGGCGCCCTCTATCCCTGGCGTTTCCGCTTGGTGCTATTACTCCTGGCATTGATGGTCGGGGCGATTGCCTGGCGTATCGTCGATTTACAGGTGGTCGACCGTGACTTCCTGCAGGCCCACGGCGATGCGCGCAGCGTGCGGCATATTCCCATTCCCGCGCACCGTGGTCTGATCACCGATCGCAATGGCGAGCCATTGGCCGTGAGCACCCCGGTGACTACGTTGTGGGCGAATGGCAAAGAGTTGTACAAGGCTCGCGAACAATTGGGCGCGCTAGCCAAAGCCCTGGGCCAGGACGCTAAGGTCCTGGCGGCACGTTTGGAGCAAAATCGCGAGCGCGAGTTCATGTATCTGGTGCGCGGCCTGACGCCTGAGCGGGGCCAGCAGGTGCTCGACCTGAAGGTGCCAGGCGTCTACGCCATCGAGGAGTTCCGGCGTTTCTACCCAGCGGGCGAAGTGGCCGCTCACGTGATCGGCTTTACCGATATCGACGACCGTGGCCGCGAGGGCATGGAGCTGGCCTTCGACGAATGGTTGGCCGGCGTGCCGGGCAAGCGTCAAGTGCTCAAGGATCGTCGTGGCAGCCTGATCAAGGATGTCCAGGTCGCGCAGAACGCCAAACCTGGCAAGGCCTTGGCGTTGTCCGTCGACCTGCGTCTGCAGTACCTGGCGCATCGCGAGTTGCGCAACGCGCTGATCGAATTTGGCGCCAAGGCCGGCAGCCTGGTGATGCTCGACGTGAAGAGTGGCGAAGTGCTGGCCATGGTCAACCAGCCGACCTACAACCCGAACAATCGCCGCAATCTGCAACCGGCGGCCATGCGCAACCGGGCATTGATCGACGTGTTCGAGCCTGGCTCGACCATGAAGCCCTTCTCGATGAGTGCCGCGCTGCAAAGCGGGCGTTGGAAGCCGAGCGACACGGTCGATGTCTATCCCGGCTCGCTGAGAATCGGTCGCTACACCATTCGCGATGTCTCGCGTGCCAATGGTCCGCTGGACCTCACCGGCATTTTGATCAAATCGAGCAACGTCGGCATGAGCAAGATCGCCTTCGATATCGGTGGCGAGGCGATCTACACCGTGATGCAGCAGGTCGGTCTGGGGCAGGACACCGGGCTGGGCTTTCCTGGCGAGCGGGTCGGCAATCTGCCCAATCATCGCAACTGGCATCAGGCGGAAACCGCGACGCTGTCCTATGGCTACGGCCTGTCAGTGACCGCCGTTCAGCTGGCGCATGCCTACGCCGTGTTGGCCAACAGTGGGCGCATGGTGCCGTTATCGCTGACTCGGGTGGACCGCTTGGACGATGGTGTGCAAGTGATTCCAGAAGATGTCGCCAAGACGCTGCAAGGCATGCTGCAACAGGTCATCGAGGCGCCGGGTGGCGTGTTTCGCGCCCAGGTACCGGGTTACCACGTTGCCGGCAAGAGCGGGACCGCGCGCAAGGTGAGTGTGGGCAGCAAAGGTTACCGAGAAAATGCCTACCGCTCGCTGTTCGCTGGTTTCGCGCCGGCGGCTAACCCGCGCATCGCGATTGCCGTGGTAATCGACGAACCGAGCAAGAGTGGCTACTACGGCGGCCTGGTTTCGGCGCCGGTATTTGGCAAGGTCATGGCTGGGGCGCTGCGTCTGATGAATATCGCGCCAGACAACCTGCCACCGCTCGTCGAGCCGCAGGTGACTGCAGTGAACGCAGATAAAGGAGGGCGTATCTGATGCCCATGCCCCTCAATCAATTATTGCCTGAAGCTGCCAGCGCCGGGCTGATCCGTGAGTTGACCCTGGATAGCCGTAAAGTACGTCCGGGCGATTTGTTCCTCGCCGTGCCGGGCGGCCAGCAGGACGGTCGCCTGCATATCGCCGACGCAATCGCGCGGGGTGCCGCCGCGGTGGCCTATGAGGCCGAAGGTGCACCGAGCATTGTGTCCGGCAACGCCGAGCTGGTGGCGATCAAGGGCCTGGCCGGGCAGCTGTCGGCGATTGCCGGGCGTTTCTATGGCGAACCGAGCCGCGGACTGCATCTGGTTGGCATCACGGGCACCAACGGTAAAACCAGCGTCAGCCAGTTGCTGGCCCAGGCGCTGGATCTGCTCGGTCAGCGCTGCGGCATCGTCGGTACCCTGGGTAACGGTTTTTATAACGCCCTTGCGCTTGGCCGGCACACCACGCCGGACCCGATCGGCGTACAGGCGACACTGGCCGATTTGAAAAAGGCCGGCGCCCGTGCGGTGGCCATGGAGGTCTCTTCCCACGGACTGCATCAGGGCCGCGTGGCGGCGCTGGCGTTCGATGTGGCGGTGTTCACCAACCTGTCGCGCGACCATCTGGACTATCACGGTTCGATGGAGGCCTATGCCGAAGCCAAGTTCATGCTGTTCCGCCGCCCAGGTCTGCGCTGCCGGGTACTGAATATAGACGATGCCGCCGGGCGCAAACTGGCCGAGGATCAGCTGGAATCGCGCCTGATCAGCTATAGCCTGGAGGACTCCAGTGCCTATCTGCATTGCCGTGAAGCCCAGTTCGACGATCAGGGAGTGCGCGCCAGGCTGGTCACCCCGCGCGGCGAAGGCAGCCTGCGCAGTTCCTTGCTCGGGCGCTTCAACCTGAGCAATCTGCTGGCCGTGGTCGGTGCGTTGCTCGGCATGGATTACCCGCTCGATGAAATTCTCAAGGTGCTGCCGCGTCTGCAGGGGCCGGTCGGGCGCATGCAGCGCTTGGGCGGGATCAAGCAACCGCTGGTGGTGGTCGACTACGCGCACACCCCAGATGCCCTGGAACAGATTCTGCAGGCCCTGCGTCCACACGTTCGGGGGCGCCTGTTGTGCCTGTTCGGCTGTGGCGGCGACCGTGATCGCGGCAAGCGTCCGTTGATGGCTGCGGTGGTCGAGCGCTTGGCCGATGGCGTACTGGTGACCGACGACAACCCGCGCAGCGAGGCCCCGGAACAGATTTTCAGCGATATCCGCGCGGGGTTCAGTGCGCCGGACCATGTGTGCTTCATGCATGGCCGGGGCCAGGCCATCGCCCAGCTGATCGCCGAGGCTGGGGTGGACGATGTCCTGGTGCTGGCCGGTAAGGGGCACGAGGACTACCAGGAAATCAATGGCGAACGGCAGCCCTTCTCCGACCTGGATGAAGCCGGCAAAGCCCTGGTGGCATGGGAGGTCGCACATGCTTAAGGCCCTGCGTTTGAGCGAAGTGGCACTGCCGCTGAATGCCCAGCTGATTGGCGAAGATTGCACCTTCAATGCGGTCAGCACCGATAGCCGGGCGATTCATCCGGGTCAGTTGTTTATCGCCCTGAGCGGCCCGCGTTTCGATGGCCACGATTATCTGACCGATGTTGCCGCCCAAGGCGCGGTGGCTGCCCTGGTCGAGCGTGAAGTGGCGAATGCCCCGCTGCCGCAGTTGCTGGTGGGTGATACCCGTCGGGCGCTCGGTCAGCTAGCCGCGCTGAATCGTCAGGCCTATGGCGGACCATTGGCGGCGGTCACCGGCTCCAGCGGTAAGACGACGGTCAAGGAAATGCTCGCCAGTATTCTGCGTGCGGCATGCGTCGGCCAGGGCGGCGAGGTATTGGCGACCCGTGGCAATTTGAATAACGACCTTGGCGCACCCTTGACGCTGCTGGAACTGGCGCCTGCGCACCGCGCTGCCGTGATCGAGCTGGGTGCCTCGCGAGTTGGTGAAATCCGTTACACCGTGGGGCTGGCTCGGCCCGATGTGGCAATCATCACCA
This sequence comes from Pseudomonas sp. SJZ079, assembly GCF_007993865.1. Lineage (GTDB taxonomy): Bacteria > Pseudomonadota > Gammaproteobacteria > Pseudomonadales > Pseudomonadaceae > Aquipseudomonas. Next base: position 44,004 of record NZ_VIUH01000018.1, read on the forward strand.
ATGCCGGCACGGCGCACGTCGGCGAGTTTGGCGGCCCGGAAAAAATCGTCGAGGCCAAAGGTGAGATTCTCGAAGGCCTGACAGCCGACGGTGTCGCAGTGCTGAACCTGGATGACCCGGCGTTCGCCGCCTGGAAGCTGCGCGCCAAGGGGCGGCAAGTATTGAGCTTTGCCCTATGCAACCCCGAGGCCGACTTCCATGCCCTCGATCTGGCGTGCGATGTACGCGGTTGCTCGGCCTTCAGCCTGCATTGCGCCGAAGGTCAGGCGCGTATTCAGCTCAACCTGCTGGGCCGGCACAACGTTGCCAATGCCGTGGCGGCAGCCGCCGCGGCACATGCCCTGGCAGTGCCGTTGGTCGATATCAAGACCGGGCTGGAAAACCTGCAGCCGGTCAAAGGCCGCGGTGTAGCGCAGCTGGCGACGAATGGCGTGCGAGTCATCGATGACAGCTACAACGCCAACCCCGCCTCGATTTGCGCGGCCATTGATATACTCGCCGGCTTTTCCGGTCGCACCGTTCTGGTGCTCGGCGATATGGGCGAGTTGGGGGCATGGGCCGAGCAAGGCCATCGTGATGTCGGGCGTTATGCGCTGGGTAAAGTCGATGCACTTTACGCGGTTGGTCCGCTGATGACTTATGCGGTCGAAGAATTTGCAGTAAATGGCCGGCATTTCGCCGAACAAGCCAGCCTGATCGAAGCGCTTCGCGCCGAGCAGGGCGACACCACCATTCTAATTAAAGGTTCACGCAGCGCCGCGATGGAAAAAGTCGTCGCGGCGCTGTGTGGCACATCCGGGGAGAGTCACTAAATGCTGCTGCTGCTGGCGGAGTACCTGCAACAGTTCCACAAGGGTTTCGCCGTGTTCCAGTACCTGACACTGCGCGGCATCCTCGGCGTGTTGACGGCGCTGGCGTTGTCGCTGTGGCTGGGGCCGTGGATGATCCGCACCTTGCAGGTCCGCCAGATTGGCCAGTCGGTGCGCAACGATGGCCCGCAGTCGCACCTGTCGAAGAAGGGCACGCCGACCATGGGCGGTGCACTGATTCTCTCGGCCATCGCCATCAGCACACTGCTCTGGGCCGACTTGAGCAACCGCTATGTATGGGTGGTGCTGGCCGTCACCCTGCTGTTCGGCGCCATCGGCTGGGTCGATGACTACCGCAAGGTGATCGAGAAGGATTCACGGGGGCTGCCGAGTCGCTGGAAGTATTTCTGGCAGTCGGTGTTCGGCCTGGGTGCGGCCTTGTTCCTTTATTTGACCGCACAGAGCCCGCTGGAAACCACCCTGATCCTGCCGCTGCTCAAGGACGTGAGCATTCCACTGGGCGCGGGCTTCGTGGTGCTGACCTACTTTGTCATCGTCGGCTCGAGCAATGCGGTGAACCTGACCGATGGTCTGGATGGCCTGGCGATTCTGCCCACCGTGATGGTCGGCGGCGCGCTGGGGATCTTCTGCTACTTGTCGGGCAACGTGAATTTCGCCGATTACCTGTTGATCCCCTATTTGCCGGGTGCCGGTGAGCTGATCGTGTTCTGCGCCGCACTGGTGGGGGCCGGCCTCGGTTTTCTGTGGTTCAACACCTACCCGGCGCAAGTCTTCATGGGCGACGTCGGCGCGCTGGCGCTGGGCGCCGCGCTGGGCACCATCGCGGTGATCGTCCGTCAGGAAGTAGTGCTGTTCATCATGGGTGGGGTGTTCGTCATGGAAACCCTGTCGGTGATCATCCAGGTCGCGTCCTTCAAGTTGACCGGCAAGCGGGTCTTCCGCATGGCGCCTATTCACCACCATTTCGAACTGAAAGGCTGGCCTGAGCCGCGCGTGATCGTGCGCTTCTGGATCATCACGGTGATCCTGGTGCTGGTCGGTTTGGCCACCCTTAAACTGCGCTGAGGACTGTATGAGCCTGATCGCTTCTGACCACTTCCGCATCGTTGTCGGCCTCGGCAAGAGCGGCATGTCCCTGGTGCGCTTCCTGGCGCGTCAGGGCGTGCGCTTCGCCGTGGCCGATACGCGAGCGAACCCGCCGGAGCTGAGCGCCTTGCGCGAACAGTTCCCGCAGGTGGAAGTGCGTTGCGGCGAGCTGGACGTGGAGTTCCTCTGTCGTGCCAGCGAGCTGCTGGTCAGCCCCGGCCTGCCACTCGCCACGCCGGCACTGCAGGAAGCCGCCAAGCGCGGCGTGAAGCTGTCGGGCGACATCGATCTGTTCGCCCGTTATGCCAAGGCGCCGATAATCGCCATCACCGGTTCCAACGCCAAGAGCACGGTCACCACCCTGGTCGGTGAGATGGCGGCAGCCGCCGGCAAGAAGGTCGCCGTGGGCGGCAACCTGGGCACGCCGGCGCTCGACCTGCTGGCCGATGATGTCGAGTTGTACGTGTTGGAGCTGTCCAGCTTCCAGCTGGAAACCACCGATCAGCTGAATGCCGAAGTAGCGACCTGCCTGAACATCAGCGAAGACCACATGGATCGCTACAACGGGCTGCCGGCTTATCACCTGGCCAAGCACCGGATCTTCCGTGGCGCCAAGCAGGTGGTGGTGAACCGCGATGACGCCTTGTCGCGGCCTTTGGTCGCCGATCAGCTGCCGTGCTGGAGCTTTGGCCTGGGCAAGCCGGACTTCAAGCGCTTCGGCTTGCTCGAGGAGCACGGCGAGAAGTGCCTGGCCTTCCAGTTCGAGGCGCTGTTGCCGGTGCGCGAGCTGAAAATTCGCGGCGCGCACAACCAGTCCAACGCCCTCGCGGCCCTGGCCCTGGGCCATGCCGCAGGCCTGCCGTTCGCGCCGATGTTGGAAACCCTGAAAACCTTCACCGGCCTGCCGCACCGCTGCCAGTGGGTCGGCGAGCGCAATGGCGTGAGCTACTACGACGACTCCAAGGCGACTAATGTCGGCGCCGCGCTGGCCGCCATCGACGGCCTTGGCGCGGATATCGCCGGCAAGCTGGTGCTGATCGCCGGCGGCGATGGCAAGGGCGCGGATTTCTCGGCGCTGCGCGGACCGGTGGCCAAGTTCTGCCGCGCTGTGGTGTTGCTCGGCCGCGATGCCGAGCGTTTGGCTGCGGTGCTTGACGGTGCCGCGCCGCTGGTCCGGGTCAGCAGTCTGCAGGAGGCCGTGCAGCGTTGTGCCGGACTGGCGCAGGCGGGTGATGCCGTGCTGTTGTCGCCGGCCTGCGCCAGCCTCGACATGTTCAAGAATTTCGAAGAGCGTGGCCGCCTGTTCGCCCTTGCCGTGGAGGGACTGAACTGATGATCGCGCGTCTGCTCGCCGCTCCGTCGCCCCTGCATACCCGTCGCGGTATCGATCTCGACTTCCCATTGCTGGCAGGCTGCCTGGCGCTGCTGGGGTTGGGCCTGGTGATGATCACCTCGGCGTCCACCGAAGTCGCCGCGGCGCTGACCGGTAACCCGCTCTACCACATGCTCCGCCATCTGATTTACCTGGCGTTGGGGCTGACTGCTGGCGTGGTGACCCTGCTGGTGCCGATGGCCTTCTGGCAGCGTTTTGGCGGGACTCTGTTACTGATTGCCGTCGTTCTGCTGATCATGGTGCTGTTGCCGGGGATCGGCCGTGAGGTCAATGGTGCGAATCGCTGGATCGGCTTCGGCATGTTCAACGTGCAGCCTTCCGAGTTGGCCAAGCTGTTCACCGTGTTGTTTTTGGCGGGCTACCTGGTGCGTCGGCAAACCGAGGTGCGCGAGAAACTGATCGGATTTCTCAAGCCTCTGGCGGTGCTCGCGCCCATCGCCGGCCTGCTGCTGGCCGAACCGGACTTCGGTGCGACCGTGGTGCTGGTCGGCGCCTCGATCGCCATGCTGTTCCTCGGCGGGGTCAACCTGTGGCGCTTCATCCCGCTGGCTGCCGGCGTATTGGCCGCCGGTGCCCTGGTGATGACGGGGCAGTCCTACCGTATGCAGCGCCTGACCAATTTCGTCGACCCCTGGGCCGACCAGTTCGGTGCCGGCTATCAGCTGAGTCAGGCGTTGATCGCCTTCGGTCGCGGCGAATGGTTCGGGGTGGGCCTGGGCAACAGCGTGCAGAAGCAGTTCTACCTGCCGGAAGCGCACACCGACTTCGTCTTCTCCGTGCTCGCCGAAGAGCTGGGCATGGTCGGGGCACTGACCACCGTCGCCCTGTTCGTCTTCGTCAGCGTGCGTGCCCTGTACATCGGTTTATGGGCGGAGAAGGCCAAGCAGCTGTTCTCCGCTTACGTCGCCTACGGTCTGGCCTTTCTGTGGATTGGCCAGGTGCTGATCAATATTGGGGTAAATGTCGGCCTGCTGCCGACCAAAGGTTTGACCCTGCCGTTCCTCAGTTACGGCGGCAGTTCTCTGGTGATCTGCTGCGTCAGCCTGGCGCTGCTACTGCGTATCGAGTGGGAGCGCCGCACCCAGCTGGGCAGCGAGGATACTGACTTCAAAGAAGCGGATTTCCTTGAGGGGCATGACGCCGTGGAGGTGAAGCATGCCCGGTAATGTGCTGATCATGGCCGGTGGCACCGGCGGTCATGTATTCCCGGCGCTGGCCTGTGCTCGCGAGTTCCAGGCGCGCGGCTACCGTGTGCATTGGTTGGGTACGCCGCGGGGGATCGAGAACGAATTGGTGCCAGCCGCCGGTTTGCCGTTGCATCTGATCGACGTCAGTGGTCTGCGCGGTAAAGGTAAGTTGTCCCTGCTCAAGGCTCCGTTGCAGTTGCTCAAAGCGTTGTTTCAGGCGCGCAGAGTGGTGCGTGAACTGCAACCGATATGCGTGCTCGGCATGGGCGGCTATGTCACCGGTCCCGGCGGCTTGGCCGCCAGGTTGTCTGGCGCGCCGTTGATCATTCACGAACAGAACGCCGTGGCCGGTACCGCCAACCGCAGCCTGGTGCCGTTCGCCAGCCGCGTCTGCGAAGCTTTCCCGAACACCTTCCGCGCATCGGCTAAACGCCGTACCACCGGCAATCCGGTGCGCGAGGAACTGTTCCTGGAAACTCCGCGCGATTCGCTGCTCAATCGCCGGCCGCGCCTGTTGGTGCTGGGCGGTAGCCTGGGAGCCGAGCCGCTGAATAAATTGCTGCCAGAAGCCCTGGCTGGGCTGCCGGCCGAATTGCGCCCCGAGGTGTTTCATCAGGCGGGCAAGCAGCACGACGCAATTACCGGCGAACGTTATCGCGCGGTGGGCGTCGAAGCGCAGGTCGTGCCCTTTATCAAGGATATGGCGCGTGCCTATGCCTGGGCCGATCTGGTGGTGTGCCGCGCCGGTGCCTTGACCGTCAGCGAGCTGGCCGCCGCCGGGTTGCCGTCCTTCCTGGTGCCGTTGCCCCACGCGATCGACGATCACCAGACGCAAAACGCAGGCTATCTCGCCAGCGAGGGCGCCGCTGTCCTTCTGCCGCAAGGCACCACTGACGCCGCCACGCTGGCCGCACAGTTGACCGAGGTTTTGATGCACGTCGAACGATTGAACGAAATGGCCAGCACAGCGCGGCGTCTGGCCAAGCCCGATGCCACCCGCAATGTGGTCGAGATTTGCCTGGAGGTGGCCCGTGGTTGAGAGCCAGAAAGCATTCCCGCAGCCGGAAATGCGCCGGATTCGGCGCATCCACTTCGTCGGTATTGGCGGCGCCGGTATGTGCGGCATCGCCGAGGTATTGCTGAATCTCGGCTACCAGGTGTCCGGCTCCGACCTGAAGGGCTCGGCGGTGACTGAGCGTCTGCAGAGGTTCGGTGCAGAGATTTTTATCGGTCACCGTGCCGAGAACGCTGAAAATGCCGACGTGTTGGTGGTTTCCAGTGCGGTAAACACCTCCAATCCGGAAGTGGCGAGCGCACTTGAACGGCGCATTCCCGTGGTGCCGCGGGCCGAGATGCTCGCCGAACTGATGCGCTATCGCCACGGCATCGCGGTGGCCGGCACTCACGGCAAGACCACCACCACCAGCCTGCTGGCCTCGGTGTTCGCCGCCGGTGGCCTGGACCCGACCTTCGTGATTGGCGGTCGTCTGAATGCCGCCGGCACCAATGCTCAGCTCGGCACCAGCCGCTACCTGATTGCCGAGGCCGACGAGAGCGACGCCAGTTTCCTGCATCTGCAGCCCATGGTCGCGGTCGTCACCAATATCGACATGGACCACATGAGCACCTACGAGGGTGACTTCAACCGGTTGAAGAAAACCTTCGTCGAGTTCCTGCATAACCTGCCGTTCTACGGCCTGGCGGTGGTCTGCGTGGACGATCCGGTGGTGCGCGAGATTCTGCCGCAGGTAGCGCGCCCGATCATGACGTACGGGTTCGACGAAGGCGCGGATGTACGGGCGATCAACGTGCGCCAGCAGGGCATGCTGACCCATTTCACCGTGTTGCGCCGCGACCGCGAGCCGCTCGACGTATCGGTCAACATGCCGGGCAACCACAACGTACTGAACGCCCTGGCGACCATCGCCATCGCCACCGACGAAGGCATCAGCGATGAGGCCATTGTTCAGGGCTTGTCCGGCTTTCAGGGCGTGGGTCGACGTTTTCAAGTCTACGGCGAACTGCCGGTGGACGGCGGCAGCGTGATGCTGGTCGACGACTACGGTCACCACCCGCGCGAAGTCGCCGCGGTGATCAAGGCCGTACGCGGTGGTTGGCCGGAGCGGCGCCTGGTGATGGTGTACCAGCCGCATCGTTTCAGCCGTACCCGCGACCTCTACGACGACTTCGTCCAGGTGCTGGGGGAAACCAATGTGCTGCTGCTGATGGAGGTCTATCCGGCCGGCGAAGAGCCGATTCCCGGGGCGGACAGTCGGCAGCTGTGCCACAGCATTCGCCAGCGCGGCCAGCTCGACCCGATTTACATCGAGCGAGGTGTCGAACTGGCACCGCTGATCAAGCCGCTGCTGCGGGCCGGCGACATCCTGCTCTGCCAGGGCGCCGGAGATATTGGCGGCCTCGCGCCCCAGCTGTTGCAGAGTCCCTTATTCGCTGCGGTCACAGGTGAGTCGAAATGAGTGCCGATAGTTTGCAATCCAAGGTTCCGGTCACGGCCTTCGGCCGCGTGGCGGTGCTGTTCGGCGGCAAGAGCGCCGAGCGCGAGGTCTCGCTGAAGTCCGGCAATGCCGTGCTGCAAGCCCTGCAAGGCGCTGGCGTGGATGCCTTCGGTATCGATGTCGGCGATGATTTCCTGCAGCGCCTGCTCGACGAAAAAATCGACCGCGCCTTTATCGTCCTGCATGGCCGCGGTGGTGAAGACGGCAGCATGCAAGGGCTGCTGGAGTGCGCCGGGATTCCCTATACCGGCAGCGGCATTCTGGCGTCTGCCTTGGCCATGGACAAATTGCGCACCAAGCAGGTCTGGCAGAGTCTGGGCCTGCCGACACCGCGTCATGCGGTATTGGCCAGTGCCGAGGATTGCCGTGCCGCTGCGGCCGAGCTGGGCTTCCCGCTGATCGTCAAACCCGCGCATGAAGGCTCAAGCATCGGCATGGCCAAGGTAGCCGATGTCGAGGCGTTGATCGCCGCCTGGCAAAACGCCGGCCAGTACGATGCGCAGGTGCTGGTCGAGCAATGGATTCACGGCCCCGAGTTCACCATCGCCACCCTGCGTGGCCAGGTGCTGCCGCCGATCGCCCTGGGCACGCCGCACAGTTTCTACGACTACGACGCCAAGTACCTGGCCAATGACACCCAGTACCGCATTCCCTGCGGCCTCGACGCTGCCAAGGAAGAGGAGCTGAAGACCCTGTCCGCGCGCGCCTGTGAGGCCGTGGGCAGCCAGGGCTGGGCGCGGGTCGACGTGATGCAGGATGACCAGGGGCAGTTCTGGCTGCTGGAGGTCAACACCGTGCCGGGCATGACCGACCACAGCCTGGTGCCGATGGCCGCAGCGGCTGCCGGCCTGGACTTTCAACAACTGGTGTTGGCGATCCTCGCCGACAGTCTCGAGGCTCGGGGTTAAGCCATGGGCGCCATCCTTCGTCATCAGCCAGGTTCTGCGCGCACGCCGTTGCGCGGCAAACCTGTGCCGCGCGGCGCCAGCCGCATGGTGGCCAAGGAACCAATCGGCGTGCGCTTGCCCAGGCCGAATTTCGACCTGCTAAAACGCATTACCTGGCCATTGCTGTTGGTCGTGCTGGGCGTTGGCGCTTATGAGTTGGCGCAGCGTCTGCTGCCTTACGCCGACCGGCCAATCACCAAGATCAGCGTCGAGGGCGACCTCAGCTACATCAGTCAGCAGGCCGTGCAACAGCGTATTGCGCCTTTCGTCACGGCGAGTTTTTTCAGTGTCGACCTGCAGGGCATGCGCGGTGAGCTGGAGCAAATGCCTTGGATCGCCACGGCCAACGTGCGCCGGGTGTGGCCGGATCAGGTTTTGGTGCACCTGGAGGAGCAACTGCCGATCGCCCGCTGGGGCGATGAGGCATTACTGAACAACCAGGGCCAGGCGTTCGCGCCGAGAGAGCTGGCGCATTACGAACACTTGCCGCAGTTGTATGGCCCAAAACGCGCACAACAGCAGGTGATGCAGCAATACCAGGTGCTGAGCCAGATGCTCCGGCCGTTAGGGTTCTCCGTGGCACGCCTGGAACTGCGTGAGCGCGGCAGCTGGTTTCTCTCTACCGGTCAGGGCATCGAGCTGTTGTTGGGGCGCGATCATCTGGTGGAGAAGATGCGCCGCTTCATCGCCATCTACGACAAGGTGCTGAAAGCGCAACAAACGAATATCGCGCGGATCGATCTGCGCTACGCCAACGGCCTGGCCGTGGCGTGGCGCGAGCCGGTTGCGCCTACGGCGGCCGATAGCGTCGTCGTGCAGTGAATCAGGAGAAGGCGAGAGACATGGCAAACGTGCAGAGCGGCAAGATGATCGTCGGTCTCGACATTGGCACCTCCAAGGTGGTGGCGCTGGTGGGCGAGGTGACGGCCGATGGTCAGTTGGAAATCGTCGGCATCGGCACCCATCCGTCACGCGGCCTGAAGAAGGGCGTGGTGGTGAATATCGAATCCACCGTGCAGTCGATTCAGCGCGCCGTGGAAGAGGCGCAGTTGATGGCCGGTTGCCGCATCCATTCGGCCTTTGTCGGCTTGGCGGGCAACCACATCCGCAGCCTGAACTCGCACGGTATCGTCGCCATTCGTGACCGCGAAGTCAGTCCGGCCGACCTGGAGCGCGTACTGGATGCCGCTCAGGCGGTGGCTATTCCGGCGGATCAGCGGGTCTTGCACACCCTGCCGCAGGACTACGTGATTGATAACCAGGAAGGCGTGCGCGAGCCGCTGGGCATGTCCGGCGTGCGTCTGGAAGCCAAAGTGCATGTGGTGACCTGCGCGGTGAACGCGGCGCAGAACGTCGAGAAGTGCGTGCGTCGCTGTGGTCTGGAGATCGACGACATCATCCTCGAGCAGCTGGCGTCGGCCTACGCGGTGCTCACCGAAGATGAGAAAGAACTGGGCGTGTGCCTGGTCGACATCGGCGGCGGCACCACCGACATCTGCATCTTTACCGAGGGGGCGATTCGCCACACCGCGGTGATTCCGATTGCGGGCGATCAGGTCACCAACGACATTGCCATGGCGCTGCGAACGCCGACCCAGTATGCCGAAGAGATCAAGATTCGCTACGCCTGCGCCCTGGCCAAGCTGGCCGGTGCCGGCGAGACCATCAAGGTGCCCAGCGTCGGCGACCGTCCGCCGCGTGACCTGTCCCGGCAATCGCTAGCCGAAGTGGTCGAGCCGCGCTACGACGAGCTGTTCACCCTGATTCAGGCTGAGCTGCGGCGCAGCGGCTATGAGGACCTGATCCCGGCCGGGATCGTGCTCACCGGCGGTACCGCGAAGATGGAAGGCGCTGTCGAACTGGCAGAGGAAATCTTTCACATGCCAGTGCGTCTCGGTTTCCCCCACAGCGTCAAGGGGCTGGCCGATGTGGTGCGCAACCCTATCTATTCCACAGGCGTGGGCCTGTTGCTGTACGGGCTGCAAAAGCAGGCCGACGGCGTCTCCATGTCTGGCATCGGCAGTTACAACGATGAACCCATTACACCGGTATTCGAGCGCCTGAAACGCTGGGTACAGGGCAATTTCTGATGTTAAACGGCGTGTGCAGTAGGCGTTACAACTAGAAAGGAAGGAGAGGGAAAATGTTCGAACTCGTAGACAGCGCTCCGCTTAGTGCGGTTATCAAGGTCATAGGTGTCGGTGGTGGCGGCGGTAACGCCGTCAATCACATGGCTTCCAGCAACATCGAAGGCGTCGAGTTCATCTGCGCCAACACCGATGCGCAGGCACTGAAAAACATCGGTGCGCGCACCGTGCTGCAACTCGGCCCTGGTGTGACCAAGGGGCTGGGTGCCGGTGCCAACCCGGAAGTCGGTCGTCAGGCCGCCATGGAGGACCGCGAGCGTATCGCCGAAGTATTGCAGGGCTGCGATATGGTCTTCATCACCACGGGCATGGGTGGGGGGACCGGTACCGGTGCCGCGCCGGTGATCGCCCAGGTGGCCAAGGAAATGGGTATTCTCACCGTTGCGGTGGTGACCCGTCCGTTCCCGTTCGAAGGTCGTAAGCGCATGCAAATCGCCGACGAGGGCATTCGTGCGCTGTCGGAAAGCGTCGATTCGTTGATCACTATCCCTAACGAAAAACTGCTGACCATCCTCGGTAAAGACGCCAGCTTGCTGTCGGCTTTCGCCAAGGCCGACGATGTGCTGGCCGGTGCCGTCCGCGGTATCTCCGACATCATCAAGCGTCCAGGGATGATCAACGTCGACTTCGCCGACGTGAAAACCGTGATGAGCGAAATGGGTATGGCGATGATGGGTACCGGCTGCGCCAGCGGTCCGAATCGCGCCCGTGAAGCCACCGAAGCGGCAATTCGCAACCCGTTGCTGGAAGACGTCAACCTGCAAGGCGCGCGCGGCATCCTGGTGAACATCACCGCCGGTCCTGACCTGTCCCTGGGTGAATACTCCGACGTGGGTAGCATCATCGAGCAGTTCGCCTCCGAGCACGCCACGGTCAAAGTGGGAACCGTGATCGATCCGGATATGCGTGAAGAGTTGCACGTGACCGTGGTTGCCACTGGTCTGGGCGCGCGCATTGAAAAGCCGGTCAAAGTGGTCGATAACACCATGCAGGTCACGGCTGCTTCGTCGGCCTCGGCTGCTCCAGCAGCCCCTGCGCGCAGCGAGCAGAGTGTCAACTACAAGGACTACGAACGGCCCACGGTCCAGCGCCAGAGCCACTCCGGTGCAGCTACTGCGGCCAAACTGAACGCGCACGATGACCTGGACTACCTGGACATCCCAGCGTTCTTGCGTCGTCAAGCCGATTGATGGAGTGTATCAGGAGCATGGAATCGATTGGTGTTCAGCAAGGGCCGGTTCTGCTATTATCGCCGGCCATTGTTGAAAACAATTCGCAACTAGCGCTATAGCGGCCAAGCCATGATCAGACAACGCACCCTGAAGAACATTATCCGCGCCACTGGCGTCGGCCTGCATTCCGGGGAGAAGGTATACCTGACCCTGAAGCCGGCACCTGTGGACACCGGTATCGTGTTCCGTCGTACCGACCTTGATCCCGTGGTGGAAATTCCCGCGCGGGCGTGCAATGTCGGTGAAACCACCATGTCGACCACTTTGGTCAATGGTGACGTCAAGGTGGATACGGTAGAGCACCTGCTTTCGGCCATGGCTGGCCTGGGCATCGATAACGCCTACGTCGAACTCTCCGCATCCGAAGTACCGATCATGGATGGCAGTGCCGGTCCTTTTGTATTCCTGATTCAATCTGCTGGTTTGCAAGAGCAGGAAGCCCATAAGAAGTTCATCCGCATCATCCGCGAAGTCACGGTTGAAGAGGGCGACAAGCGCGCCACCTTCGTGCCTTTCGAGGGGTTCAAGGTGAGCTTCGAGATCGATTTCGATCACCCGGTTTTCCGCAATCGTACCCAGTCGGCCAGCGTGGATTTTTCCAGCACCTCTTTTGTCAAGGAGGTCAGCCGGGCGCGTACCTTCGGTTTCATGCGTGACATCGAGTTCCTCCGTTCGCAGAACCTGGCGCTCGGCGGCAGCGTGGACAACGCCATCGTGGTGGATGAGTACCGTGTATTGAACGAAGACGGCCTGCGTTACGAGGACGAGTTCGTCAAACACAAGATTCTCGATGCCATCGGCGATCTCTACCTGCTCGGTAACAGCCTGATTGGTGAGTTCCGTGGCTTCAAGTCAGGGCATGCATTGAACAACCTTCTGCTGCGCACCTTGATCGAGCAGCCGGATGCTTGGGAAATGGTCACCTTCGACGATGCCAAGACTGCCCCCATTTCATATATGCGCCCGGTTGCGGCCGTGTAAGCAAGACTCTCTTCCTTTCTGATTCGAGGCCACCCTGGGGTGGCCTCTTTTTTTTGGAGACTGGCTTTGACCGCACGGAAGACCCGGGTCAGGTTATTCGCTGGGTTTGCCGTGTTTGGCCAGACGCTCCAGGGCGGCACGTAATTTAGGGTCGCGGACCCCGTCGGCAGTGGCCTGGATGTTCTCGGCAGCGCTACTGGACAAGTGCATAGTGCGACCGACTGCACGCCTTTCGGCGGTCGGCGGTTGCACCTTGAAGAGGATTTTCGCTAAGGTCGCGAACTCTTCGAGTGCTTGCAGCTGTCTGAGCAGGCGCCGCTGTTGATAACGTAGACGGGTGGCCCAGTGGCCATCGGTCACGATAAGAAGCAGGCAGCCCTCACGCCAGGACGCGACATGGCAGTGTTCGCGGGCCGCAGGTTGCAGCTGGCTTTCCAGCAAGCGTTGCAGGTGATCGAGGCGTTGCGCCTGATTGAATAACGCTTTCAAGGGCTTCGCTTCGCGCAGCAGCGCGGCGGGTGCTCGGGCCGGCAAGGGACGAAACGTCATGGCAGGACGCCTGAAATTGTGGAGCCGCCATGGTAGCAGAAACCCTGCTGCCAACTTGGGCTCCACCGTAAAGGGGAAGCCATGCACATCATTTTACTCAGTCGGCGTCACGGCGCCGCACGTTCACTCAGCCTGGATTTACGTTGGCTGTTGCTGGTGCTGGTCGTGCTGATCGGCGCGATGCTGGCGACGGGGGCGGCGTTTGGTGCCTGGTGGGCGCCGCCATCGCTCAGCGAACAGGACAATGCGCAACTGACCCAGGCGCTGGATCAGCAGCGTGCAGAGGTCGGCGCGGCACGCAACGATGCGCAGCGTCAACTGGATGCCTTCGCCGTGCATGTTGCCGAGTTGCAGGCGCGCCTGACGCGTCTGGATGCACTGGGCGAGCGGCTGACCGAGCTGGCCGAGCTGGATTCCAGTGAATTCGATTTTTCCTTGAGTGTGGGGCAGGGCGGCCTGGAAGAGCCGCTCGATGCCGCCGCCTATGCGCCGCCATCGTTTCTCAGCAGTCTGGATGAGTTGGCGTTGCGGGTAGACAGCCGTGAGCAGCAGCTCGAAGTGCTGGAAGACCTGCTGGCCGAACGCCGCCTCAACGAAGCCGAGTATTTGGCGGGGCGCCCGGTCTTACAGGGTTATATCTCCTCTCCTTTCGGCCGGCGTACCGATCCTTTGCGTGGTCGTTTGAGTATGCACAAAGGCGTGGATTTCGCCGCCAAGGCCGGCAGCCCTGTGGTGGCTGTGGCTGCCGGTGTGGTGACCGCTTCGGGGCGTCGTTCCGGCTACGGTAATACGGTGGAGGTCAGTCATGCGGACGGCTATGTCACGCTGTATGCGCATAACCAGCGCAATCTAGTGCAGGTCGGCGACCTGGTGCAGCGCGGCCAAACCATCGCCAAGGTGGGCAGTACCGGGCGCTCTACCGGTTACCACGTGCACTTCGAAGTTACCTTGAATGGTCGTGTGGTCAATCCCGCCAGCTACATCGCGCGCGTCAGCGGCGTCGAATAACGCCGCTTTCTTCATCCTCGTTTCCGGGTAGAATGCCCCCTTCGCACGCAGCCATGAGGGCTGCATGGGCGACTCACGGGGCCGCCCTCCATCCATACGCGTGGGAAGATCCTGTCGATATGTTTGCGCCTTTGTTGAAAAAACTCTTTGGAAGCAAGAACGAGCGTGAGGTCAAGCGCATGCTCAAGGCGGTTCAGGCCGTCAATGCCTTCGAGGAGCAGATGCTTGCGCTCTCGGATGAGCAACTGCGCGCCAAAACTGACGAATTCAAGGCCCGCCTGGGCAAAGGAGAAACCCTCGACGCGCTGCTGTCGGAAGCCTTTGCCGTGGCCCGTGAAGCGGGCAAGCGCGTACTCGGCATGCGTCACTTCGACGTCCAGCTGATCGGTGGCATCACCTTGCATGAAGGCATGATCGCCGAGATGCGTACCGGTGAAGGTAAAACCCTGGTGGCGACTCTGGCGGTGTACCTCAATGCGTTGTCCGGCAAGGGCGTGCATGTGGTCACGGTCAACGACTACCTGGCCCGTCGCGACGCCAACTGGATGCGTCCGCTGTATGAGTTTCTCGGTCTGTCGGTCGGTATCGTCACGCCCTTCATGCCGCCGGAAGAGAAGCGCGCGGCCTATGCCGCCGACATCACCTACGGCACCAACAACGAATTCGGCTTCGATTACCTGCGCGACAACATGGCCTTCAGCCTGGAGGACAAGTTCCAGCGCGAGCTGAACTTCGCGGTGATCGACGAAGTCGACTCGATCCTCATCGATGAGGCGCGCACGCCGCTGATCATCTCCGGTCAGGCCGAGGACAGCTCCAAGCTGTATATCGAGATCAACAAGCTGATCCCTCGCCTCAAGCAGCACATCGAGGAAGAGGAAGGCGTGGTCACTCAGGAAGGCCATTACTCGGTCGATGAGAAGACCCGTCAGGTCGAGCTGAATGAGGCGGGCCACCAGTTCGTCGAAGAGCTGCTGACTCAGGTGGGTTTGCTGGCCGAGGGCGAGAGCCTGTACTCCGCGCACAACCTGGGACTGCTGACCCATGTGTATTCCGCCCTGCGTGCGCACAAGCTGTTCCAGCGCAACGTCGAATACATCGTGCAGAACGATCAGGTCATCCTGGTCGACGAGCACACCGGTCGGACCATGCCGGGGCGGCGTCTTTCGGAAGGCCTGCACCAGGCGATCGAAGCCAAAGAAGGTCTGAGTATTCAGGCCGAGAGTCAGACGCTGGCCTCGACCACCTTCCAGAACTACTTCCGCCTGTATAACAAGCTGTCCGGCATGACCGGCACCGCCGACACCGAGGCCTTCGAGTTCCATCAGATCTACGGTCTGGCGGTGATGGTCATCCCGACCAACCGGCCGTTGGCGCGTAAGGATTTCAACGACCTGGTCTACCTGACCCAGGAAGAGAAGTACGCCGCGATCATCACCGATATCAAGGAATGCCAGGCCCAAGGTCGGCCGATTCTGGTCGGTACGGCGACCATCGAAACCTCCGAATACGTTTCGCGGCTGTTGGAAAAAGAAGGCATCGAGCACAAGGTGCTCAACGCCAAGTTCCATGAAAAAGAAGCCGAGATCATTGCCCAAGCCGGCCGCCCTGGCGCGCTGACCATCGCCACCAACATGGCCGGTCGCGGTACCGACATCCTCCTGGGTGGTAACTGGGAAGTCGAAGTGGCGGCGTTGGAAAGTCCAACCGACGAACAGGTGGCTCAGGTCAAGGCCGACTGGCAGAAACGTCACCAGCAGGTAATCGAAGCCGGCGGCCTGCACGTGATTGCCTCCGAACGGCATGAGTCGCGGCGTATCGATAACCAGCTGCGCGGCCGCTCCGGTCGTCAGGGCGACCCGGGCTCCAGCCGCTTCTACCTGTCGCTGGAAGACAGCCTGATGCGCATCTTCGCCTCCGATCGGGTGAAGAACTTCATGAAGGCCCTGGGCATGCAAGCGGGCGAAGCGATCGAGCACCGCATGGTGACCAACGCCATCGAGAAGGCCCAGCGTAAGGTCGAAGGGCGTAACTTCGACATGCGTAAGCAACTGCTCGAATTCGATGACGTGTCCAACGAACAGCGCAAGGTGATCTATCACATGCGCAATACCCTGCTGGCGGCCGACGATATTGGCGAGACCATCGTCGACTTCCGTCAGGAGGTGCTGGACGGCACCATCAATGAACACATCGCGCCGCAGTCGCTGCCCGAACAGTGGGATATTGCCGGTCTGGAAGCCGCGCTGTTCAGCAGCTTCAGCCTGAAGTTGCCGATCCAGCAGTGGCTCGACGATGACCACAAGCTTTATGAAGAAACCTTGCGCGAGCGGATTCTGCAAGAGCTGATCGCGGCCTACAACGAGAAGGAAGAGCTGGCCAGCGCCGAAGCCTTGCGCACCTTCGAGAAGCAGATTCTGCTGCGCGTGCTCGACGACCTGTGGAAGGACCACCTGTCGACCATGGATCACCTGCGCCACGGCATTCACCTGCGTGGTTATGCGCAGAAGAATCCCAAGCAGGAATACAAGCGCGAGTCCTTCACCCTGTTCCAGGAGCTGCTCAACTCGATCAAGCGTGACACCATCCGCGTGCTGTGCCACGTCCAGGTACGCCGCGAAGACCCGATTGAGGAAGAGGCGCGTCTGCGCCAGGAAGCCGAAGCGATGGCGCAGCGCATGCAGTTCCAGCATGCCGAGGCCTCGGCGCTGGATCGGCCTGCCGACACCGCCGAAGAGGGTGATGTGGCGGTCGCCGCGGCGCCGGTGCGTAGCGAGCAGAAGACGGGGCGCAACGAGCCTTGCCCCTGTGGTTCCGGCAAGAAGTACAAGCACTGCCACGGTCAGATCAGCTGATCGGGCGAGCCGTACAGTAGTACGGGCATGGGGTTTGGCTATGCTTGACCCTGCCGGGATGACGCCGCGAACGGTTTAACCGCTCGCGGCGTTTTACCATCGGTTTTGCCATCGAGTGCACACACCAGGCGATACGACGTTTTATTACTTCAAGGAGCGTTTCTTATGGCTGTTGGTCTTGGCCCGCTGTCTACCCTGCACCCGGTTCCAGGTTTTGAACTGGGCATCGCTTCGGCCGGCATCAAGCGCCCAGGGCGCAAGGATGTGGTGGTGATGCGCTGCGCCGAGGGCTCCAGTGTCGCCGGCGTGTTCACCCTCAATGCCTTCTGCGCGGCCCCGGTGATTCTGGCCAAGAAGCGCGTGCAGGGCCCCGTGCGCTACCTGTTGACCAACACCGGCAATGCCAATGCCGGCACCGGCGAGCCTGGCCTGCAGGATGCTTCCCGCACCTGCGCGGCGCTGGCCCAGTTGGCGGGTGTCGAGGAAAGCACGGTGTTGCCGTTTTCCACTGGGGTAATCGGTGAGCCGTTACCGGTGGAGAAGATCGAGGGCGCGTTGCAGGCCGCGCTGGACGATTTGTCGGAGAAGCATTGGGCCGAGGCCGCCGTGGGCATCATGACCACCGACACCTTGCCCAAGGGCGCCAGCCGTCAGTTCGTGCATGACGGCGTCACGGTGACCGTCACCGGCATCAGCAAGGGCGCGGGGATGATCAAGCCGAACATGGCGACCATGCTCGGCTATATCGCCACCGACGCCAAGGTCGCTCAAGGCGTGCTGCGCGATCTGCTGCGCGATGCGGCGAACAAGTCGTTCAACCGCATCACCATCGACGGCGACACCTCGACCAACGACTGCTGCATGCTGATCGCCACCGGTAAGGCGGCGTTGCCGGAAATCACCCAGGCCAGCGGGGCGTTGTTTGCCGCGCTCAAGCAGGCGGTGTTCGAGGTGTGCATGGAAGTGGCCCAGGCCATCGTGCGCGACGGCGAGGGCGCGACCAAGTTCGTCACCGTGCAGGTCAATGGCGGGGCGACTCACCAGGAGTGCCTGGACGTCGGTTATGCCGTGGCTCATTCGCCGCTGATCAAGACCGCGCTGTTCGCCTCCGACCCGAACTGGGGACGGATTCTCGCGGCGGTCGGGCGTGCCGGGGTGGCGCAACTGGACGTGAGCAAGATCGATGTGTTCCTCGGCGAGGTGTGCATCGCCAGTCGCGGCTGCCGCGCGGCCAGCTATACCGAGGCGCAGGGTTCGGCGGTGATGGCCGAAGCGGAAATCACCATCCGCATCGAGTTGGGCCGCGGCAGCTGCAGCGAAACCATCTGGACCACCGACCTGTCCCACGAGTATGTGAAGATCAACGCCGAGTACCGCACCTGATCGGGGTGTATGCGTTGTAACGCTGTCGCTATTCCCGTTGCTCATGGGCCCATGAACAACGGGAATTTGCTATTCGCAGGGCCGCCTTTTACCGTCGACTGAGCTGTCCTCACTGGTTAACGCACGGAGCGACCCCATGTCCCTGAATCTGATCATCGGCAACAAGCGCTATTCCTCCTGGTCGCTGCGCGCGGCCTTGGCCTTGGAGCTGAGCGGCGCGCCTTATACGGAACAGCTGATTGCGCTCGATCGCGCGGATACCCAGGCGCGTATCCGTGAGCACTCACCGACCGGCAAGGTACCGTTGCTGAAAACCGAGGAGGGGCCGGTGTGGGACTCCCTGGCGATCGGTGAATACCTCGCCGAGCGCTTCCCCGAGGCCCACCTCTGGCCACGCGGTCAGTACGCCCGCGCGCTGGCCCGTAGCGTGTGTGCGGAAATGCACAGCGGCTTCGTTGCGTTGCGTACGCACCTGCCGATGGACCTCAAGCGCGATCAGGCGCTGGCCGAGGTGCCGGACGACGCCCTGGCCGACATTCGGCGAGTCTGCGCGCTGTGGGCCGAATGCCGTGAGCGCTTCGGCCAGGACGGCCCGTTTCTGTTCGGCCATGCCAGCCTGGCGGACGCCTATTTTGCGCCGGCGGCTGCGCGGTTGCGCAGTTACCAGGTCGATTTGCCCGAGGTCGCGGCGGCCTATGTGGCCACCGTCTATCAGTGGCCGGCGTTTCAGCGTTGGTATCAGGCAGCTCTCAAGGAGCAGCTAGGGTGAAACGCGTGCATGTGGCTGCGGCGGTGATTCGTGGCGCGGACGGACGCATCCTGATCGCCAAGCGGGCGGATGCTAGCCATCAGGGCGGCCTCTGGGAGTTTCCCGGCGGCAAGGTGGAAAACGGCGAGGCGATTGAGGCGGCCCTGGCTCGGGAGCTGCAGGAAGAGCTGGGCATTCATCCGACAGCGGCGCGGCCGTTGATCCAGGTGCGTCACGACTACCCGGACAAGCAGGTGCTGCTGGACGTCTGGGAGGTCTCGGCGTTCGCTGGCCAAGCGCATGGCGCAGAAGGGCAACCGCTGGCCTGGGTCAATCCGCGGCAGTTGGGCGACTATGAGTTTCCGGCCGCCAATCGCCCCATCGTTGCCGCCGCGCGCTTGCCCGAGCGCTACCTGATCACCCCGGATGGACTGGGGCCAGCAGAATTATTGCGCGGTATCCAGCGTGCGCTGGACAGCGGCATCGCTCTGCTGCAATTGCGCGCCCCGGCGATGTTCGACCCGCAGTACCGTGACCTGGCGCTGGATGCCGTGGGGCTGTGCGCTGGACGTGCGCAGCTGATGCTCAAGGGGCCGCTGGAATGGTTGAGCGACTTTCCCGCCGCTGGCTGGCACCTGACGGCCCAACAGCTGCGCGAACTGGCAGATAGCGGACGGCCGTTAGCGGCCGAGCGCTGGCTGGCGGCGTCTTGTCACTCGGCTGAAGAACTGGCGCTGGCGGCGCAGTTGGGGGTGGATTTCGTCACCCTGTCGCCGCTGCAAGCGACGCCCACTCACCCGCAGGCACAACCACTCGGCTGGACCCGTGCGAGCGAATTGTTGCAGGGCTTCAAGCAACCGGCGTATCTGCTCGGCGGCGTGGGCCCGACCGAGCTTGAGCGGGCGTGGCAGATCGGGGCGCAGGGGGTGGCGGGGATTCGCGCGTTCTGGCCGGACTAATCAGTCGTGACTTGACCGTGATGAGCCTGGGGAAGGTATATTGCACGCCCTGAAACGGTGCAAAGACAGGCGGGCGTGAGCGGTGAATAGTTTTAAGGGCTGGTTGCAGGGTTTCTGGCCGGCCCCGATGACCATCAGTCGAGGCGAGCAGGGCTTGAGTTGTGTCGGGGCCTTGCTCGGTTTGTTGTTCACCGGCTGGTTTTGTCGCCAGGCCATGGGCGGTGCCAGCCTCTGGCTGGTCGCGCCGATGGGCGCGTCCGCTGTCTTGCTGTTTGCCGTGCCTTCCAGTCCGCTGGCACAGCCCTGGTCGGTGGTCGGAGGCAGTTTGCTCGCCGCCTTGGTGGGAGTGAGCTGCGCCAAGTGGCTGGGGCATTCCGGGCTGGCGGCTGCCGTCGCCGGTGCTGTAGCGATTGCCGCGATGTTTGCCCTGCGTTGCCTGCATCCACCGGGTGGGGCCATCGCCTTGACCGCCGTATTGGGCGGCGAGGAAGTGACGCGGCTCGGTTATCACTTCGTGCTGTACCCGGTCGCCCTGAATGTCCTGGGCTTGTTGCTGATAGCCCTGCTGTTCAATAACGCACTCAGACGCCGCTACCCGCACCGTCCGGTTGAACATGGCAACGTGCATAAGACCGCCGACCCGATCCCGCGTGACCGCCTGGGCTTTACCCCCGAGGACCTGGATGCGGTGCTCAATGCGCGCGGCGAACTGCTGGATATCGCCCGTGGCGACCTGGAAGAGATTTTGCGGCAAACCGAGGAGCGGGCCTATCGACGGCGTTTCGGCGAGACGCGCTGTGTCGACATCATGTCCAAGGACGTGCTGAGCCTGGCCCCGGACGCCACTGTCGGCGCGGCCCTGAAGCAGATGCATGGACACCGGCTGAGTGCCATGCCGGTGGTCGATCCGCAGCGCACGCTGCACGGCATGCTCTATCTGCATGACGCGATGCAGCTTGGGCCCGAGGCCGAGCAGGTACAGGTCGGGCAACTGATGCAGCGCAAGGTGCCGAGCTGTCGGCCGGACTGGCCCATTACCTACCTGATACAGCTGTTGTCCGATGGCAGCGTGCATAAAGTGCCGGTACTGGATGAGCATGGCGTGCTGTTGGGCATCGTCACCCAGACCGACCTGGTGGCTGCACTGTTTCGGGTGTCCCTGGAAACCCACCCGGGTAGAGTCGCCGCGCAGGCTGTTTGATCCGTTTGATCCGTTTAGTCGCGCGGTTGCTTGCTTGGCTTAGCCTGCCGCACCCTCGCTCGCGGATAGCGCGGCGACAGTGTCATGGTCGCTTTGCGCGGCGCGATAGAGCACCAGTCGATAGGCACCCAGCGAGATCACCCAGCAAAATAGTGCGGTCCACAGGTTGTGGGAGAAAAAGTGCGCGCCTTGCAGCATCCGTCCAACCGAAAAGGTGGTGCCTAACGCCAGGGCAAACCAGAGCGCGGCCTTGGCGGTGCGCGGGCGCCGATCACGCAGCACGAAGAACAGCGCGAACAGCGCGAAGCCTGCGGCGGCATGGCCGCCCGGCCAGCAACGTCCTGGCTCGGCGGTAGGCGCACGCGCGCTGAGCAGCGGCGTGTAAGTCTCCTCGCCGCCAAACTGGCTCAGGCTCCATGGGCAGTGCACCCCGGTGAGGGCCTTCAGGGGCGTGACGATACTGGTGGTCAGGCCCATCGCCAGCACCAGGTAGCCGAAGGGGCGGCGCCAGTGCTGGAGCTTCTTGCTCAGCAGGCTCAGTACGAACCCGACTATGGCCAGTACGCCAATGACGATCACCGCCTGTTTGGCGCGGTCATGCAGGATGTCTTCGAGAAACGCACTGTGCCGGCCGATAAAGCCGCTCTGCTGGTCGTAGGCCCAGTTGGCGATGGTGAAATCCAGGGTCGTCGGGTCTGCCAGCAGGAGCAATAGCATCACGCCAAGCGGAATGCCGAAGCCCAAATAGAAGTTGAACGGCCGCGAGGCGGCTGGTGATTCGGTGTGCATGGTGCTGTTCCTTTGGCTAAGCCCCGCGCGGACAGGGCGCAAGATGACTAGGATTGCTCGAAAGCGGCGGTGGTCAGCAGATCGCTCGCCGGCACGCTCTACGCGTGGCTGATAGCGAGCGCATTATCGTGGCGTCGCGTGGCCTTGCGCGGGCCGAGCAGCAGGTGCAGGGCCAGCGGCGACGCGGCGTAGAGGGGAAAGCCCGGGTCCTGCCACAGGCCAATGGCATCAGCCGGGATAGGCTCGCTGCCATTGGCGCGGACAGTCGCCAGGTACGCGAGCAGCACGCCCGCGTGAGTCATGCAGAACACTGCCAGCCAGGCTGGAAAAAACAGTGAAAGGTAGCGAAGCTGAGCAAAGTGGAGCGGCGACATCGTATGATCCAGCTCGGGTGAGTGCGCCGCAGTCTGTTGGTGTGGGCGTGAGCCGTACGTAAAAACAGCGTGAAAAAAACGTCAAAGTTGCAACCAGCCGTGGTCTGAAGGGGTAGCCGAACATGCGTATTCTTGTGGTGGAAGACAACCGGGACATTCTCGCCAATGTCCTCGACTACCTGTCTCTGAAGGGCTACAGCGTCGACTGTGCGCAGGATGGGTTGAGCGGTCTGCACCTGGCAGCGACCGAACATTACGACCTGATAGTGCTGGATATCATGCTGCCGGGCATGGACGGTTATCAGTTGTGCAAACGTCTGCGCGAGGATGCTCGACGCGATACGCCGATCATCATGTTGACCGCCCGCGACGCGCTGGATGATCGTCTGCAAGGATTGAACGCCGGGGCCGACGATTACTTGCTCAAGCCATTCGCGCTGTCCGAGCTGGTGGCGCGCATCGAGGCTGTCCTGCGGCGCAGCCTGGGCAGTCGTAAGCGCCAGCTGCAGGTCGGCGAGCTGCTTTACGACCTCGATACCCTGCATGTCAGCCGCGCGGGCCAAGCGCTCAAGCTCAATCCGCTGGGGCTCAAACTGCTCGCGGTGTTGATGCAGAAAAGCCCCGCGGTAATCCGCCGTGAAGCACTGGAAGAGGCCTTGTGGGGCGACGATTGCCCGGACAGCGATAGCTTGCGCAGCCACATCCACCAACTGCGCCAGGTGCTGGACAAACCGTTCGCCAAGCCGCTGCTGCATACCGTGCACGGTATCGGCTATCGCCTGGCGGAGTCCGTCGATGGACTTTAAGCAGCCGCTACGCTGGCGCATCGTCATCGCCTTCGTGCTGATGACCCTGGCCGTCAGCGGGGTACTCTCCTTGAGTATCGTTGCCAGCGTGCATTTCGTTGAGGAACACCTGGTCTCCCAGGAGTTGGATCGCGAGCTGAGCAACGTGATCCATGAGGACCTGCAGCGCGGCCAGCGTCCCAGGGTGGACTCCAGCACCCGGTTCTTCGCCTCGCAGCTGGCCGAGTATGCGGTGCCGCAGCAGTTTGCCCAAGTCAGAAACGGGTTTTCCGAGGTGGTCGAGGGCGATCAGGCGTTCTACGCCTTCAAGCGCACTGAGAACGGCCAGGTGTTTATGCTGGTGCAAGAGCAGCATGAATTCGAGGCGCGTGAGCGGGTGCTGTTCGATGTCGTACTGGCCGGCTTTTTACTGAGTGTGGTGGCTGCCTGGGGGCTCGGCTGGTTGCTGGCACGGCGAGTGATGGCGCCGGTGATCCGCCTGGCCAGTCAGGTGCGTCATCGCGATCAGCTGCATGCCCTGGCGCCGGCCCTGGCGCCGGATTATCCGGATGATGAAGTCGGCCACCTGGCGGGCGCCTTCGACGGTACGCTGGGCCAGCTACGGCAAACCCTGGAGCGTGAGCGGCTGTTCACCAGTGACGTCAGTCACGAGCTGCGTACCCCGCTGATGATCATCGCCAGCTCCTGCGAGCTGCTGGCCGAAGCACAGGGCCTTGGGCCACGGCCGCGCGAGCAGGTGCAACGCATCAGGCGTGCGGCGGAAGAAATGAGTGAGCTGGTGCAGACCTTTCTGATGCTGGCCCGCGCCAAGCCGGAAGAGTCGAGGCAGGGCGGCAGCGCCTCTCTGGCCGAGGTGGCGGACGAGCAGAGCAGGCGCTGGGCGCCGCTGATCGAGGAGAAAGGCCTGCAGTTCCAGCTGATCGAGCAGGGCGCCGATAGTGCGCAGTACAACCTCACGTTTTTGCGCACGGTCATGTCCAACTTGCTGCGTAATGCCCTGCATTACACCGAGCAGGGGGGCGTACGGCTGATTCTCGAGACCGGTGGCTTTCGTGTGGAAGACAGTGGTGTCGGTATTCCCCTGGATCAGCACGAACAGATGTTTCAGCCCTTCGTCCGGGGCGCCGAGGAGCGTGGTGAGGGGTTGGGCTTAGGCCTGTCCCTGGTCAAGCGGATCTGCACCCATCAGGGGTGGGCGGTGCGGGTCAGTGACCTGCCACCGCAGGGCAGTCGCTTCGAGGTCAGTTTGCAGGGCTGAGTTCACGTATTTTTCACATGCTTTTGACAGTGGCTTTATGGGCGCGACGATAGCCTGACGACCATGGATTCCCTATCGGAGCAGGTTGTAATGTCGACCAACAAGCCCATTGAGCTTGAGTTTTCGCGCAAATATGACCGCGAGCATGCCCAGCAGTATTTGCACAAGCATCAGGACGGTTTGGCGCGGCGGTTGTCCCATTGGCGTGACGTGCAGCTGGCCCGACGGGCTCTGAAACGGGCAGGCGAGCCCAATCTGGTGCTTGACCTGCCCTGCGGCGCCGGGCGTTTCTGGCCGCTGTTGGCCGAACGGCCGAACCGGGTGATCCTCGCCGCGGACAATTCGCGCGACATGCTGACCATTGCCATGACCAGGCAACCTGCGGATGTCGTGGCCCGGGTGAAGACGTTCCAAACCTCGGCCTTCGCTATCGACCTGACGGAAAATGCGGTCGACAGCATCTTCTGCATGCGTCTGCTGCACCATATCGCCGATCCCGAATATCGCCTGGCCATGCTGCGCGAGTTTTACCGGGTGACGCGCGATACGCTGATTGTGTCCTTGTGGGTCGACGGCAATTTCAAGGCCTGGAAACGTCGGCGCCTGGAGGCCCGGCGGGCAGCCGCGAGGGGCGCGGCGGAGAACCAGAACCGCTTCATCATTGCTAGGGACGTCATCGAAACCGAGTTCAAACAGGTGGGTTTCGAGATTCTCAGTCGCCACGATTTTTTGCCGGGTTACGCTATGTGGCGGGTCTATGTACTGCGCAAGAGAGGTTGAACATGGGCAGTCTGATCGCGGCAAGGCAGGGCGAGCACAGCCCGACGACGTTCGAGCGCTGGTGGCAAACCCGGGGCGAGTGGGTCGAGGCACCTAATCAACGTCGTGCGGGCGAGAGCGGTGTGCAGAGGGTGCGCGATAAAAACCACAAGCTGCTGTATATCAAGCGCCAGGTCGGGCATCTCTATCGCTCCTGGCGCCACCCCTTGGGACGACCCACGGTGTTGCGTGAGCTGCATGCGCTGCAGGCCCTGAGCAAGCTCGGTATCCGCGTCCCGCACCTGGTTTATTGCGGTGCGCAAAAGGAGGCCGGGCAATGGCGGGCACTGTTGGTCACCGAAGCACTGGAGGGGTTCGTCAATCTGGATCAGTGGTATGCCAGCGGCGAGCCGCAACGCGATGGCGGTGAGCTCAATCGGGATATGTTGCAACAGCTGTCGATCATGCTCAGTCGCCTGCATCGGGCCGCCTGGCAGCATGGTTGCCTGTACTCCAAGCACATCTTTATCAAGCGCCACCAGACAGCGGACGGCGACTGGGCTGAGGTGGCGTTGCTCGATTTGGAGAAGAGTCGTCGTCGGCTGCTCACTGCCACGGCATCGCAGCAGGACTTGCAGCAGTTGTATCGCCACAAAGGGGCGATGCCCGAGGGCGACTGGCAATTGTTGATAAACGCGTACAACTGTTATATCCGGGCCGTGGAGCCATACCGCCATGATGAACTCTGAACCACTGACCATGCCGCTTGAGGCTAGCGCGTTAAAAGGTAAAAGCGGTTGGCGACGCATCCTCAATGCTGCCAGTTACTCGTGGGCGGGCCTGCAGGCTGCGTTTCGTGGCGAGGCGGCCTTTCGTCAGCTGGTGGCGTTGAACATGCTGCTGGTTCCGCTGGCGTTCAGTCTGGATGTCAGCCGGGCCGAGCGCGCGCTAATGATCGCGGTCTGCCTGCTGGCGCTGATTGTCGAACTGCTCAACTCGGCGATCGAAGCCACGGTCGACCGTATTTCGCTGGCGCTGCACCCGTTGTCGAAGCAGGCGAAGGATCAGGGCAGTGCGGCACAGCTGGTCGCGTTGCTGTTGATTGGCCTGGTCTGGGCGGTGATTCTGCTCTAGGGTCTGTTGCCGTTTCATTGCGAGCCGCGTTGCCGCGAGAAATGGCCCCCGATTAGGCGCAGGACGCAGGTAATGGTCATTCCC
Source organism: Pseudomonas sp. SJZ079 (assembly GCF_007993865.1). Classification (GTDB taxonomy): domain Bacteria; phylum Pseudomonadota; class Gammaproteobacteria; order Pseudomonadales; family Pseudomonadaceae; genus Aquipseudomonas. The sequence goes on from NZ_VIUH01000018.1 coordinate 70,230, forward strand.
TTGCCAAGTCCTGCAACAACAGCGGGGGCCATTTCCCGCGCAACCCGAAGGGCCGGGCCTGTTTTTGCGCGATGCGGCGTTTCTCGTCGCTCATTTGGAACAACCAAACCGCGCTCCTCGTGCCTTGCCTCGCGCAAAAACAGGCTACGGCGCGGCCGCGAATGAAACGGCAACAGACCCTAGCTGCGATCTCTGCGTAGGCTGTTCATCCGGGGGGCAGGTGCGCTGCACCTTTGACGACAGCAATGTGGCTGCGGCCTAATGGGCGCTCGCCGTGTCCATCGAGTGTCGTCATGTCCGTGCAGGCCCGTTCCCCGTCCAATATGCGACCGAGTACTCTGCATCTGCCGCCAGGCCAGTGGACTACCGTGCTCGATTGCCTGGCCGCGCATTTTCCGGCAATCGGCCGCGAGGTGTGGCTGCAGCGTATGACGCGCGGCAAGGTACTGGATGCCGACGGCGTGCCGCTTGGACCGCAGCATGTCTATAGGGCCGGGCTGCGCGTGCACTATTTTCGCGAAGTGGCGGCGGAGACTCCGATTCCCTTCGTCGAATCGATCCTGCATGTCGACGAGCATCTGCTGGTGGCCGACAAACCGCATTTCTTGCCGGTGATGCCGGCCGGCGAATACGTCGAGCAGACCCTGCAGGCGCGCCTGGTCAAGCGCCTGGGCAATGCCGATCTGGTGCCGCTGCACCGTATCGACCGGCATACCGCCGGCCTGGTGCTGTTCTCGACCAACCCACAGAGCCGCGGCCAGTATCAGGCGCTGTTTCGTCAACGGCAGATGGTCAAACGCTACGAAGCCCTGGCGCCGGCCCTGCCGGGGGTCGAGTTCCCATTGCTGCGGGCCACGCGGCTGGTCGCGGGCGAGCCGTTCTTCCGCATGCAGGAGGCCGCGGGCGAGGCGAACACGGAAACCCGCATCGAGGTCGCCGAGCGGCTCGGCGAGCTGTGGCGCTATGCGCTGTACCCGGTCACCGGCAAGAAGCATCAATTGCGCGTGCACCTGGCCGCCCTGGGGGCGCCGATCTGCAACGATCCGTTCTATCCCGAGGTCAGCGACGCGGCGGACGCCGTGGACGATTACACCCGGCCGCTCAAGCTGCTGGCCCAGGCGTTGGCGTTTAGCGACCCGCTGAGTGGCGAGCAACGGCGCTTCGAGAGTCGCCTGAGTCTGCTCTGAGCGTTTCGCTGGGACGCCGGGCGGCGAACTTTTACACGCGCCTCGAGGCTAACCCGGCTGTTTCGGCGCCGCCTGCCAGAGCACTTCGGCGATCTGCTGGCGGCGGGCGATCAGGCGTGCGGCGACGAACAGCAGATCGGACAGCCGGTTGACGTAGGCCAGTCCGACGGCGCGGATAGGCTCCGCGGCATTCAGCTGCTGGCAACGCCGTTCCGCTGTGCGTGCCAGGCTTCGGCATACATGGGCTTGGGCAATCAGGCGGGAGCCGCCGGGCAGGATGAAGTTTTCCAGCGGGCCGAGCTCTTCGTTCCACCGATCGATAGCCGCCTCCAGGCGTTCGACTTCATCCTCATGCAGCGCCTGGTAGTCCGGCATCGCCAGCTCGCCACCGAGGTCGAACAGGCGATGCTGACAGGGTGCGAGCACCTCGCTGATTTCGCTCAGCGCGGGCTGCTGCAACGCCTGCACAGCCAGCTCGGCCAATAGCAGGCCGAGCTGGCTGTTCAGCGTGTCGACTTCGCCCATGGCCTCCACGCGCGGATGATCCTTGCTGACCCGCCGACCATCGGCCAAGCCGGTTTCACCCTTGTCGCCGGTGCGCGTGTAGATCTTTGACAGTCGATAACCCATATTTACAGACCTGAATGTGTAGGGGCCGCAGGCAGCGGCAGGCGTAGGGTGAAACACGTGCCCTGGCCCGGCTTGGACTGCACTTCCATTTGCCCTTTGTGGTTGTTGGTGATGATGAAGTAAGACACCGACAGACCCAGCCCGGTGCCTTCGCCGACTTCCTTGGTGGTGAAGAAGGGTTCGAAGATGCGTTTACGTACCGACTCGGGCATGCCGATACCGTTGTCTTCCACCTGCACCTCCACCCAGGGTGGCGCCAGCTTGGTGCGCAGGGTTATCTGCCCGGGCTGGTTGTCGTCCTCGCGCTGGTGAATCGCCTGGGCGGCGTTTTTCAGCAGGTTGAGCAGTACTTGTTCCAGTTCGTTGGCAATACCCGGGACGGGGCCGAGCTTGGGGTCGAACTCACGCTGGATGATCAGGCTCTTGAAGTCGAAACTTTCCGTCAGGTCGAAGTCGTTACTGGCGATTTCCAGTGCCTGATCGATCAGCGCCGGCAGTTGGCAGGGCGCCAGCTGGCGGTTGCTCAGGCGGCTGAAACTGAGCATATGGCTGACGATCTTCGCCGCGCGAGTGCCGGCCTGCTGGATTCCGTCGAGCAGGTGGGGCACTTCCCGAGCGTTGAGGTAGCGGTCGATGGCCTCCAGGCTCACGCCGATCTGCTCGGCATGTTGCTGGTTCTTCGCCAACTCCGGCGACAGGCGACGGCGGATGTTCTGCACGTTATGCAAGATGGCACCGAGCGGGTTGTTGATCTCGTGGGCCATGCCGGCGGCGAGGCCGCCGACCGAGAGCATCTTTTCCGACTGCACCATCATTTCCTCCAGGCTCAGACGCTGGGTGATGTCGTCGATACGGATCACCACGCCGCGCCCAGTGCCGCCCATCAAGGGGTAGAAGGTCAGCGCATAGTGGCGCGACTCTTCGCCCTTGCTCCAGGTCACCCGTTCGACTTCCTCGACCTTGTGCTGTTCGACACAGTGCTTGAGTTGCGCGAGAAAGGCTTTCAGTGGCGGGAAGGCGAGAAACACCGGCTGGTTCAGCGCTTCGTCCAATCGGGTACCGGAGAGGGCGCTGGCGGCCTGGTTCCATTGCGTCACGTAGAGCTGCTCGTCGAGGGCAATCAGCGCCGAGGGCATGGAGTCGATGATGCTGTTGAGGTAGTTCTGGAACCCGGTGAGCTTCTTTTCGATCTTGCTGCGTACCTGGACTTCCAGCTCCAGTTTGCGGTTGGAGTGACGGGTTTCCTCGGCCAGGTTCTGCGCTTGGTCGAAGGCCTCCTGAGCATCGTCGCGGGCGCGCTTGAGTTGCTGCTCGCGCGCCTCGATGCGCATCAGCATGGTGTTGAACGCATCGGCCAGGCTGCCGATCTCGTCCTGATTGCCGCGGCCGGCGCGCAGGGCGTAGTTCTCTTCGCGGGTGACCTGGCGCGACAGCTCTTCCAGTCGGCGGATCGGTTTGGTCACCAGGCGGCGGATCTGGCGCGCGACGGTAAACCACAGCAGGATGCTGACGAACAGAATTGCCCCGCTGGCGGTCAGGGTGCCAGTGTAGAAGGCGCCAGGCAGCTCGCCCGAGGCCACCAGCAACAAGTGTCCAGGACGAGTGCCGGGCTGCGGCAGTTCGACCAGCAGGTTGGTGCGAAATTCACTGTAGCGCCAGGAGTCCAGCTGCTCGACGCGCAGCGGCAAGCGCAGCTCCTCGCCGCGTTGCAGCTGCGCCAGGCTGGCGCCGTCGCTGCCGTAGATCACCGCTGCGCGCAGCGGTGCATAATCATCCAGGCGTTTGAGCAGGCCTTCGGCGGCGCTCGCCGAACTCAGCGCCTCATGGCTCAGGGGCGGGCTGGCGATCAGCCGGCCGAGGGTGTGCAAGGCTTGCGGCGCCATGCTCTCTTGAGAGATCCAGTAGGCCGCGCTGATAAACGCCAGGTTGGCGACCAGTAGTACCGCCATCAGCAGGACCAACAGGGCGGCGAGCAGCTTGCGCCCGACGGGCAGGTTTTCGAGGCGCTGACGCAGAAGCATGGGTAGGTACGTCGCTATGGCGGAAGTGCGAGCAGGGTAACGCGCGGCTTATTGGCTGGGCAATCCGTGTGCGTTCAGGTGCTTGACCAGCCGCGTATGCAGCGCGCGCAGGTGCGGTAACGCCAGCCCATGGCGTTGGGCCGCGGCGCAGGCGTGGCCGAGCAGGTAGGCGATCTCGGTACGGCGACCTTGCCGCACATCCTGATGCATCGAGGAGTAGTTCGCAGCGGTGGCTTGGATCACGCGCAGCACTTCGTCATGTAGATCCGCGGCGGCAGCCGGTTGACCACAGGTTTCAAGCAGTTCGCCCAGTTCGGCGCAGAGCGTGGTGATTTCCGCTGGATGCTCGCTCAGGCCGCCATTGCGGCAGTCGTGCAGCACGGTCAATGGGTTGATCGCGCAGTTCAAGGCCAGTTTGCGCCACAGCCGGCTGAGGATATCCAGGCTCCAGTCATGCACGATGCCACTGCGCTCGAGATCGTCCAGCCAACTGGGCGGGCTGAGGTCGAGCGGGTCGCCGAGCCAGGTGTGGCCATGGCCGGCGAACACCACGCGAAAGTCATCTTCACGGAAAGCACCTTCGGTGCTGCTGGCAAGAATGCAGCGAGCCTGAGGAACTTGGGCGGCCACCGCCGCCTGGCTGCCCAGGCCGTTTTGCAGGAGGATCAGCTCGGCATCGGCGGTCAGGCGCGGCGCCAGGCGGGCAACGGCCGCTTCGGCGTCATAAGCTTTGCAGGCTAATAGCAGGCGCTGAATCGGCGCGGGATGGTCGGCCGTTTGCGCGGCGATTGGGTGGAGTTGGGGGCGTCCCTGCTCGACCAGGGTCAAACCGCCGGCGCGGTGATACGCCTCAAGGCGACTCTGGTCACGCAGGATCAGTTGTACCGGCAGGCCGCTGCGGGCCAAGCGGACGGCCCACAGGCTGCCCAGGCTGCCGGCGCCGAGAATGTGCCAGCTCATCGTTGTGCGCTTTGAATCAGTCGCATGAGGCGTTCCGGTTGCTATTTATTTCGCCAGCGGCAGGCGCATGGCGGTGACCCGCTCGCTGGCGTAAGACTCGGGTAACAGCTTGGCAGCATGACCGATCAGGCTTTCCGGGTCGATGGGCAGGGCTTTGGCGTCGAGACCCACCAGGCTGATACCGGCCTTGAGATTGATGAAGCCTTCACTGGTTTTGAATGCCTTGAGGTTCAGCCCGTCGTGCAGGCGTTTGAAGCTGCTGGGCGAACACTCGTGCAGGTCTTCGATAAGGGTGATCAGGGCGAAGTGGTGGTCGTTCAGGCGTACCAGTACGTCCAGTGGCCGCACCAGCTGCTGCAAGCGGCGGGCAACGCCATGCAGTAACTCGTTATAAAAGTTATTGCCGTGTTTCTGCTGCAGCTCGCCGGCATTGTGTAAGCCGATCAACAGGTAACACAGCGCGCCGCCGCGTGACTCGACCTGGCGCAGGCTGTCGAGCAGTTTTTGCTGCAGGTAGCGCAGGTTGCCCAGGCCGGTCAGTGGGTCGACCAGGTTGCGTTGCTCCAGGCTGGCGATGTTTTCGGTCAACAGGTGGTTTTCATGGAGCAGGCGCTGCAAGGTGTTGCACAGTCGGTCGGCGGCATACACCCGCGGCACCAGCTGTTCGTGCATGGCCGCCTTGCTGATGAAGTCATCGACACCGCGGTCGAAGGCTTCGGCCATGACGCGATCGCCTTCTTTGCCGGTTAACAATATGACGTAGGTGTAGTGATCGGTCATCTCGTCCAGCTGACGCACCCGGCCGGTCAGTTCCAGGCCATCCATCTCCGGCATCAGCCAGTCCGCCAACAATACGCTGGCGGGGCGTTGTTCGAGTAGTTTGATGGCTTCTGCGGCGCTGTTGGCGAAGCGCAGATCCTGATAGCCGGCTTGACTCAAGGCCCGGCCAATCATCGCGCTGGAGAACTTGGCGTCGTCCACCACCAGGATACTGAGATGGGGGTTTGGCATGGGCAGGCTCGCTGGGCTAAAAAAAGGGGCCGGAACATGCCCGGGCAGTGTCTGTCGCTACGGTTATATAATGACCGCGCATTTTAATCATCAACAAGCCTGGCGCGCCCCATCTGTGACTTGGGTTGCGCCGTCTATCAGGAGGAAGCCCATGCCCTCGTTCGACGTGGTGTCCGAGCTGGACAAGCACGAACTCACCAATGCCATGGACAATGCCGTCAAGGAATTGGAACGTCGTTTTGACCTGCGCGGCAAATGCAGCCTGGAGCACAAGGACCTGACCGTCACCTTGACCGCCGAAGCGGACTTCATGCTCGAGCAGATGCTCGAGATACTGCGCAGTAACCTGATCAAGCGCAAGATCGACAGTCAGTGCCTGGAAACCAAGGATGCCTACGCCTCCGGTAAGGTGGTCAAGCAGGAGGTGACCCTCCGAGAAGGCATCGACAAGGAGCTGGCGAAGAAGATCGTCGCCCACATCAAGGACTGCAAGCTCAAGGTCCAGGCTGCGATTCAAGGTGAGCAGGTGCGCATTACCGGCAAGAAGCGCGATGACCTGCAAGAGGCAATCGCCGCCCTGCGTGCCAAGGAATTCGGTATGCCGCTGCAGTACAACAATTTTCGCGATTGATCCGCGAGATAGTGAATTCATGCGGCGGATTGGCGCCGTAGCGGCTGTGATAGCAATTTGACCGCCATGGCTTGCCATGGCGGTTGCATTTTATGTGTTGGAACACGCTTGTTGGCTAAAAAGCGTTGAAAAGGAGCGTCTGATGGAAATGAATGTCGAGCAACTGGCGAAGATGTCGGAGACCTGGCTACCGGTAGTGTTGAACTACAGTGGCAAGCTGACTCTGGCCCTGCTCACCTTGCTGGTCGGCTGGTGGTTGATCAATGCACTGACCCGCAAAGTCGGCGTTTTGTTGGACACGCGTAACGTCGATCGCGCCCTGCACAGTTTTATCGGCAGCCTGGCCAGCATCGTCCTCAAGGTGCTGCTGCTGGTCAGCGTGGCCTCGATGATCGGCGTGGAGACCACCTCCTTTATCGCCGTCATCGGTGCCGCCGGTCTGGCAATTGGCCTGGCGCTGCAAGGCAGCCTGGCGAATTTTGCCGGTGGAGTGCTGATCATGATGTTCCGCCCGTTTCGTGCGGGCGACTGGATCGAGGCGCAAGGCGTGTCGGGCGCTGTGGACAGCATCCATATCTTTCATACCACGCTGAAGACCGCAGACAACAAAGTAGTGATCGTGCCCAATGGCAGCCTGTCCAACGGCCATATCACCAACTATTCGCGTGAGCCCAAGCGTCGTGCGGAGATCAAACTGGGCATCGACTACTCCAGCGACATAAAACAGGCGCGTGAGGTATTGCTGAAGATCGCCGAGGACCCGCGGGTGCTCAAAGACCCGGCGCCGGTGGTGTTTGTGGTGGGCTTGGGCGAGAGTTCAGTCGACCTGTCGCTGCGGGTCTGGGTGGCCACGGCGGATTTCTGGCCGGTGACCTTCGAGTTCACCGAGTTGGCCAAGGAGCGTCTGGACGAAGCTGGCATCGGCATTCCGTTCCCGCAGCGAGTGGTGCATCTGGTGCAGGCCAGCTGAGGAGCAAGAGGGTGCGGCGAAGCGCTTGTAATGGCGCTTGGCCGTACATTCCGTTCAGGGGATAGCCCTTACTAGCGCTCCCGCAGGTGGCCCGATAGGTGTCCAGCAGGCATTGCCAGTGCGCTTCATTCCACGGCGAGTGGCGTCTTGGTTGGTGAAGGTCGTGCAAGGCGGCCTGGGTGCGTGTGAGGGGGCGGCGGCACTTCTCCAGGTCGAGTGGTGCCACGGCGATCTGCGCCGTTTCACCCTTTGCCCTGACCCGTACGTAGCTGTGCTTGAAGTAGAGGCCGCTGTGCCGCCAGCGCGCTAGATGCAGGCGTGCGAGGTTGCCCACGACTTCTTGCAGCAGGCGCTGGTGCAGTTGCTCACCATGGCGCTCGCGTCCCCCTGGGCATACCAGTCGTCGAGCTGTTGGAAACCGTCCAGGGCGGTGATCAGTAACCCCCCACCAACCTCGGGGCCTTGTCCGGCCGCGCAATAGACGATCTCGGGAACTCCCGCATCGGCTTGGCGTGTGCAGAGGCCTGGATAACAAAAGTTACCGTCTTGCGCCGCGCCGGGGACCCTTCCTCACTCTGACGAAGGCCGGCAGCGTGCCCGCGAATCGCTCGTGCAGCCTTGGTTCAGGGGCTCTGGGGGTAAAACGCTTGACGACTCCGGCTGCCGGTTACCTGGCTGGCAGCAGCCGATGAGGGACTGCGCTCTGCATGCAGAATGCGCAGGTTTGAGTCGTCCAACCCAGGGTGGTAGTCGCTCAGCCAACTGGCAGGCGGCGAAGAGTGCTACGCCTGCTCGGGCGGGGTGGCTGACGTCGAGCCATTGGTCTGCGGGCCTTCGCGTTTCCACTGCAAGGCGATCAGCACCAGGGTCGGTACCCCCAACAGGGCGGTGATGAGGAAGAACTGGGCATAGCCGAGCTTTTCCACCATGACCCCGGAGTAACCGCCGATCAGCCGCGGCAGCAGGAGCATGATCGAGCTGAGCAGGGCGTACTGGGTCGCAGAAAACTTCAGGTTGGTCAGGCTCGACAGGTAGGCGACGAACGCCGCCGTGGCCAGGCCGGCACTGAAGTTGTCGGCACTGATGGTGAGGATCAACATCTGCAAGTCCGCGCCCATGCCCGCCAGCATGAGGAACAACAAGTTGGTCGCCGCCGAGGCCACGCCGCCGATGAACAGGATCGGCAAGATGCCGAAGCGCACGATCAACAGGCCGCCAATCCCGGCGCCGAGCAGGGTCATGACCAAGCCGAACAGCTTGCTGACGCTGGCGATCTGGTCCTTGGTGAAGCCTTGGTCGATATAGAACACGTTGGCCATCACCCCCATCACCGTGTCCGACATGCGGTAGGTGGCAATCAGGCCGAGCAGCAGCAGGGCTTGCCAGCGGTAGCGCAGGATGAAGTCGTTGATCGGCGTCAGTACCGGCGCCAAGCCGCGCCGGCCCATGGTGGACAGGCACAGGCTGGTGAGAATGGTGTAGAGCAGGGCGCGCAGGAAGGCGCGATCCTCCAGCAACAGGTCGAGCAAACTGGCTTCGCCGCGCACCAGGCTGGCGAAATCGGTGTAGTACAGCTGGGTGAACATCGCCGGTACCGAGACCAGTAGAACAATCAGCACCAACACCGAAACGATTTGATGGCTGAAGCCGTAGCGCGCAGCGGCCAGCTGGGTTTGCAGGGGCACCGGCGGTTCGCGCATCCACAGGCTGGTCAGCAGGCCTGGCAGCATCAGCAGGGCGAACACCAGGTAAGTGCCGGCCCAGGCGCTGTGTTGATAGAGTTGCACGGTGGAGCCGAAACCCTCGGCGAAATACAACGCGCCGGCAGTGGCCAGCAGCGCCGCGATGCGATAACCGGCCATATAGCTGGCAGCCAGCGCCGCCTGGCGGGTTTCCTCGACGATTTCCAGGCGATAGGCATCGACGGCGATGTCTTGGGTGGCCGAAGCAAACGCCACCAATACCGCCAGGGCGATCAGCCAGGTCAGGTGGGTTTGTGGGTCGCACAGCGCCATGCCGGCCAGCCCGATGGCAATCAGTACCTGGGCCAGCACCAGCCAGGAGCGTCGACGGCCGAGTTTGCCGAGCAGGGGCAGGCGCCACTGGTCGAGCAAGGGCGACCAGACCCATTTGAACGCATAGGCCAGGCCAATCAGGCTGGCGAAGCCAATGGTCTCGCGCGCCACGCCAGCCTCGCGCAACCACACCGAGAGCGTCGAGAACACCAGCATATAGGGCAGGCCTGCGGCGAACCCGAGTATCAGGAGCGCCAGGGTGGCAGGGCTGGAGTAGGCGGCGATGGCATCGCGCCAGCTTTTACGGGGCATTGAGCGGGTATCTGCCTACGGATTACGGAACAAAGGCCGCACTCTAACCGCTGTACTCCATCGGGCGCCAGCCATGCCGGCGGATATCCACCCGCTCTTCGTCGATTAGCACTCCCTCTGTCCGCAGGCGGGCGCGTTGTTCGGCGCCGGAGGCACTGCCCGCCGGCAAACTCAGGTGGCCGCTCGCCGCTATCACCCGGTGCCAGGGCAGCGTGGTGTCCTGCGGCAACTGGCTGAGGGTACGCCCGACCCAGCGCGCAGCGCGACCGAGTCCCGCCAGCTCGGCGAGCTGCCCGTAGCTGACCACCTTGCCGGCCGGCACCTGCGCCAGCACGCTATACAGGGCCTCGCGTCGTATGGCCAGAGACGAGGCGGTGTGTTGGGTCGTTGCGGTCTGCTCCGCCCCTTGTCGATGGGTCATGGCGCTATGTGCCCTGTTGTTATCGTTGCCATGGACTTAGCCCTCTTACTGGGCTGCGGCGAGCGGGCATGGCCCACCCGCTTTGCCGACGTACTGCTGGTCGCATGCCTTGAACTTGCCCTCATTCTATCGGTCAATGCTTGCTCAAGCGCCGGACTTGCCGATAATGCTCGGCCTTTCGCCCATCTAATCAGTTGTCGACCCTTTATGTTTTCCAGAACCCTGCTGTGCCTGGCCCTTTCAATGGCCGCCACCCCTCTCTTGGCCGATACCGTCTGGTTGAAAAACGGTGATCGCCTGACGGGCAAGATCAAATTCTTCGATGGCGGCAAGTTGCTGCTGGAGACCGAATACGGTGGCTCGATTGCCCTGGATTGGAAAGAGATCGCCACCCTGGAAAGTGACCGTAAGTTGCTGGTCAAGGAAAGCGCGGTCAAGGGCGAAGTGGCCAAGTCGCTGCAGCCCGCCGAGGCGGGCAAGGTGATCCTGGCCAACGGCGAGGCGCCACGGACCATCGAGCTTGCCAGCATTCAACAGATCATGAAGCCCAAGCCGCTAGTCGAGGATTTTACCTGGAAGGGCAATATCGACGCGGCGTTGGACTACAAGCGCGCCGAACACGATACCGACGACTACGACGTGGATATCAAGACCAAGGCGCGGCATGGCCTGTGGCGGCACAATGCCGAGGCCGGCTACGACCGCGAGTACCAGGACGGTGTGGTGGCCACGGATAATTGGAATGCCGAGTACGCCCTCGACCGCTTTCTCGATGAGCACTGGTTCTGGCAGGGGCGTGCCGAATACCAGCACGATCAGATCGAGGACCTGCGGCGTCAGCGCACCTTGGGTACCGGTCCGGGTTACCAGTTCTGGGACAACGAGCTGGGCGCCTTCTCGGTGGCCGGTCTGCTCAATCGCACCGACTACCTGTTTGCCAATGGCGATAAAGACAACTTCTATGCGCTGAGCATGAAGTGGGATTACAACCGTTACCTGGTCGGCAAGAGCTTCGAGCTGTTCAGCGCCGGCGAGGTCGGCAAACCACTGGCCAATGTCGCCGACTACACCCTGGAGGCCGAAGTCGGTCTGCGCTACAAGGTCACCGACTGGGCTTCGTTGCATATGAAGGCCGAGAAAGACCTGGTCAGTGGCTCCGAAGGCGATCTGGACGAGACCCACTACAGCCTGGGTTTTGGCGTGGGCTGGTAACAGGCTCGAACACCAGGTTTGCAGCCAGAAAAAAGCCCTGCTCGTGCAGGGCTTTTTTCTGGACGAGTGGCGCGCTTACAGGCGCAGACCACCGTCCAGCTCGAGGATACGGCCCGTGTAATAGTCGTTTTCCAGGATATAGGCCACCGAATGGGCGATCTCGGCCGGCTTGCCCATGCGTCGCAGCGGAATGCCGGAGGTCATTTTTTCCAGGGCTTCGGGCTTCATGCTGGCGACCATCTCTGTCTCGATAAAACCCGGCGCTACGCCGGCGACGCGAATACCGTAACGCGCCAGTTCTTTGGCCCAGACCACGGTGTCGGCGGCGACGCCGGCCTTGGCCGCGGAATAGTTGGCCTGGCCCATGTTGCCGGCGCGGGAGATCGAAGAGATGTTGACGATCGCGCCTTCATTCTTCAGTTCGATCATCTTCGCCGCTACTTCGCGGGTGCAGAGGAACACGCCGGTCAGGTTGACGTCGATCACCGCCTGCCACTGGGCCAGGCTCATCTTGCTCATCTCGCCATCTTTCACCTTGATGGTCAGGCCATCACGGAGAATACCGGCGTTGTTCACCAGGCCATTGATGGCGCCGAAGTCTTCGGCGATCTGGGCGACCGTGTGGGTCACCTGCTCTTCATTGGCGACGTTGCACAGGTAGGCGCGGGCCTCGGCGCCGAGGGCCTTGCAGGCGGCCACGGCTTCGTCGAGTTTGTCCTGGTTCAGGTCGACCAGTGCCAGTTTGGCGCCTTTGCCCGCCAGGTATTCGCCCATGGCGCGACCCAGACCCTGGCAGCCGCCGGTGATGATGATGACTTTATCTTGCAGTTGCATCGCATAGCCCCTCAATGTGGTTCGTCTTGCCCCGCTGGCGCGCTGAAATCGCTATTCTAGGCGCCTGTCCGTTTATGACGGATTCTTTGCGAGGAGTCATAAGGTGAGCGTGAAAGCCGGCAAGCATGCCCGAGAATTGCTACTCAAGGAATACCGTGGAGTGCTCTCCACCCACTCGAAAGCCATGCCGGGCTTCCCTTTCGGATCGGTGGTGCCCTACTGCCTGGACGCTCAGGGCTGGCCGCTGATCCTGATCAGTCGGATCGCCCAGCACACGCATAATCTCAAGCAGGACGGCAAATGCTCGCTGCTGGTCGGTGAGCGTGATGCCGAGGACGTACAAGCGGTTGGCCGTCTCACTCTGCTCGCCGAAGCACGACAATTGTGTGACGAGGCCGCTATCGAAGCGGCGGCCGCGCGTTATTACCGCTATTTTCCCGAATCGCAAAACTACCACCGTGCCCATGATTTCGATTTCTGGGTACTGGAGCCGGTACGTTGGCGCTATATCGGCGGCTTCGGCGCGATTCACTGGCTGGATCAGGTGGCGTTGGCCAATGCCTTTGCTGGTGAGGCGGAAGTGGCCATGCTCGAGCACATGAATGCTGACCACGCCAGCGCCATCGCGCATTACGTCGCGCTGGCGGGCTTGCCGAGCCATGTCCCGGCGCGGCTGGTGGGCATCGACCACGAGGGGTTTCACCTGCGTATCGGTCAGGGCCTGTACTGGCTGGCCTTTCCAACATCCTGTAACAGTCCTGGCGAGGTGCGCCAAGCCTTGGTGCAGCTGGCTCGCGCAGAGACTTGGCCGACCGGCGGCGGTGCTGCGCCTTGAATTAAGCGCAATGCACCCTATCTCACTCTTATTGGAAGCCTTTCTTCCGCGAAGGATGTTTTGATGCGTGTTTTCCTGCTGTTGTTTCTACTGTTCCCCGTCATCGAACTGGCTGTGCTGATCAAGGTCGGCAGCGCGATTGGCGTCCTGCCCACCCTGCTGCTGGTGATAGGCACGGCGATTCTCGGTAGCGTGCTCCTGCGGGTCGCGGGTGTCGCCACCGCGTGGCGCGCCCGGGAGAAACTGGCCCGTGGCGAGTTGCCGGAGCAGGAGGTGCTCGAGGGCCTGTTTATTGCGATTGGCGGTGGCTTGCTGTTGTTGCCAGGCTTTATCAGCGACATCTTCGGTGTGCTCTGTCTGATTCCCTTCACCCGCCGCTTGTTAGTCAACAAGGTGCGCCAGCGCGCCCAGGAACAGGCCCTGCGCCAGCGGGCTTTTGCCGATGATCTGGCCGCACGTTCGGGGCAGACCCGGCCGAATGTACTGGAAGGTGAATACGAGCGTCGCGACTAGCCGCAGCTTGCTTGAGTCCCGTTCGCTTTCGGGGGGTTGCTGTTGTGCCAGCGCGCCCGGTGACGGCCGGCAATGAGTCGACAGCGGGGCTCAATGTCGCTAAAAAAATTCACCGTTTGCCCTTGAAATCCCCTTGTACGCCCTTATGTAGCGGTCACCGCAAGGTTTTCTGTCGGACTCGGCAGAACAGACTTCAGCGTTGTGCCTGGCACAGCGCAACCGGCACTGCCGGATTTTGCTAACCCGCTGGTGAAGACACCAGCCGATGTAACCAACCTATTGGGAGAGATCGACAATGAAGCTTCGTCCTCTGCATGACCGCGTCGTGATCCGTCGCAGCGAAGAAGAAACCAAAACCGCAGGCGGCATCGTGCTGCCGGGTTCCGCTGCCGAGAAGCCGAATCAGGGCGAAATCGTCGCTGTAGGCACCGGTCGCGTGCTGGACAACGGCGAAGTCCGTGCGCTGGCCGTCAAGGTCGGTGACAAAGTGGTATTCGGCCCTTACTCCGGCAGCAACACCGTCAAGGTCGACGGCGAAGACCTGCTGGTGATGAGCGAAAGCGAAATTCTCGCTGTCGTCGAAGCCTGATTCCCGCGAATTTCCGTTTAACCGTAAAGAATTGAGGATCAAATTCCATGGCTGCTAAAGAAGTCAAATTCGGCGACTCCGCCCGTAAGAAAATGCTGGCCGGTGTAAACGTCCTGGCTGACGCGGTAAAAGCGACCCTCGGCCCGAAAGGCCGCAACGTGATCATCGAGAAGAGCTACGGCGCTCCGACCATCACCAAGGACGGCGTTTCGGTTGCCAAAGAAATCGAGCTGAAAGATCGCTTCGAGAACATGGGCGCCCAGCTGGTCAAAGACGTTGCTTCGCGTGCCAACGATGACGCGGGCGACGGCACCACCACCGCTACCGTTCTGGCTCAGTCGATCGTCAACGAAGGCCTGAAAGCCGTCGCTGCCGGCATGAACCCGATGGACCTGAAGCGCGGCATCGACAAGGCGACTATCGCCATCGTTGCTCAGCTGAAAGAGCAGTCCAAGCCATGCGCCGACACTAAGGCCATCGCTCAGGTGGGTACCATCTCCGCTAACTCCGACAACTCCATCGGCGACATCATCGCCGAAGCCATGGAAAAAGTCGGTAAAGAAGGCGTGATCACCGTTGAAGAAGGTTCGGGCCTGGAAAACGAGCTGTCGGTTGTCGAAGGCATGCAGTTCGACCGTGGCTACCTGTCCCCGTACTTCATCAACAAGCCGGACACCATGGTCGCCGAGCTGGACAGCCCGCTGATCCTGCTGGTCGACAAGAAGATCTCCAACATCCGCGAAATGCTGCCGGTGCTGGAAGCTGTTGCCAAATCAGGCAAGCCGCTGCTGATCGTGGCCGAAGACGTCGAAGGCGAAGCCCTGGCGACTCTGGTGGTGAACAACATGCGTGGCATCGTCAAAGTCGCTGCCGTCAAGGCACCGGGTTTCGGTGATCGCCGTAAGGCCATGCTGCAGGACATCGCCGTTCTGACCGGCGGTACCGTGATTTCCGAAGAAATCGGCCTGAGCCTGGAAAGCGCGACCCTGGAGCACCTGGGTAACGCCAAGCGCGTGATCCTGAGCAAGGAAAACACCACGGTCATCGACGGTGCTGGCGTTCACACCGATATCGAGTCGCGCGTTCTGCAGATCCGTAAGCAGATCGAAGACACTTCCTCCGACTACGACAAAGAGAAGCTGCAAGAGCGTCTGGCCAAACTGGCTGGCGGTGTTGCCGTGATCAAGGTCGGCGCTGGCACCGAAGTCGAGATGAAAGAGAAGAAGGCTCGCGTAGAAGACGCCCTGCACGCTACCCGTGCTGCCGTCGAAGAAGGCGTGGTGCCTGGTGGTGGTGTTGCCCTGGTACGTGCTCTGCAGGCCATCGAAGGCCTGAAAGGCGACAACGACGACCAGGACGTTGGTATCGCTCTGCTGCGCCGCGCTGTCGAAGCGCCGCTGCGTCAGATCGTCGCCAACGCTGGCGATGAGCCGAGCGTGGTGGTCGACAAGGTCAAGCAAGGTTCGGGTAACTATGGCTACAACGCTGCAACAGGCGTCTACGGCGACATGATCGAGATGGGTATTCTCGATCCGGCCAAAGTCACCCGTTCGGCTCTGCAGGCAGCAGCTTCCATCGCCAGCCTGATGATCACCACCGAAGCGATGATCGCCGAAGTGGCTGATGACAAAGCGCCGGCCATGCCTGATATGGGTGGCATGGGCGGTATGGGCGGCATGGGCGGCATGATGTAAGCCACCCAGCTCCCTGAGCTGTACGAAAACCCCGCGCCTGTCGCGGGGTTTTTTTATGTCCGCTATTTGTGTACTGGGGCGTGTGCGGGGAAATCGGGTACGCCACTTGCTTAACTATTTCAGCGTTATCGGTTTGTTGCACGTCGTTGGGCTGCAGTTAGTTGTGTCAGCGTCCTCTCGTTCGGCTATTGATTTCACTGGTGTGGGTTCTAGCACGCGGTTATCCGCTGAGGCTTAGGACTTTGCGGGCTTTTTTGCGGCGTCCCTCCGTTGCTTAGGCGCTGCTCCGTGCCGCGGTACGGCGGCGACCCAACTGGGCACTTAGGTGACTGTTGGGTGTTACTGCAACGCCGCTCGCGGGTGAACCGATGCCCCGTGACATGTCGGGTGGCGTGATCGGCGGAACTATTCGAGTGCGCTGTTGTTCCAAGCCTGCTGGCATTCGCGGGCACTCGGTGAGCGGGCACAACACTGCTGCTGGCCGAGCAGTCGACGAATCAGCTGTAGGCGTTGCCGTTCGTCGCTGAAATCGACGTTGTGGTACTCAGTGATCTAGGGTTAGCAAACAGCGTTTGGCAGCGCTATCAAGAGGTTGCAGTAATGAAGCTAGAAATCGCACGAAGTTTGTTCCTTGTCGCTGCGTTCGGCGTTGCCTCGCTCGCGGTAGCCGCCTGGCACGAACCTGGTGTAGAGGTCTTGACCCGCAACGGTCTCGGCTACTGTCCGCTGCCGCCACAGGCGCAGCTGGCTCCGCAGTTGCGGCCGGACCAGGATCTGCTGTTGTTCATGTTCGGTCTGTCCCAGGGCATGGGGCCTCAGGGCTGAGGTGAGTGCCCGAGCCAAAAAAAGCCCCGCTGAGTTGCGGGGCTTTTTCGTGCTGGCGGATCAGCGTTCGCTGACAAGTTGCCCAGTCGGTTGTGGATCGGGCTTGGCCAGCAAGCTGTACACGCACGGCAGCACGAACAGGGTGAACAGGGTGCCCACCGACATGCCGGTGGCGATTACCAGGCCGATATCGAAACGACTGACCGCCCCGGCGCCGCTGGCCAGGATCAGCGGGACCATGCCGAATACCATGGCGGCAGTGGTCATCAGCACCGGGCGCAGGCGGATCGACGCGGCTTCCTCGATGGCGGCGCGGCGCGACAAGCCCTTCTCGCGGCGCAGTTGATTGGCGAACTCGACGATCAGAATCCCGTGCTTGGTGATCAGGCCAATCAGCGTGACCAGCCCGACCTGGGTGTAGATGTTCATGCTGGACAGGCCGAGGAACAGCGGGATCAACGCGCCACAGATCGACAACGGCACTGTCACCAGAATCACCAGCGGATCGCGGAAGCTCTCGAACTGAGCGGCCAGGACCAGGAAGATCAGCGCCAGCGCCAGGCCGAAAGTCAGGTACAGCGCGCTGCCTTCCTGCACGAACTGGCGAGAGGCGCCGGCGTAGTCGAAGGCGTAGCCTTGCGGCGCTTCCTCGTCGGCGATCTGCCGCAGGGTGTCGATGGCTTCGCCCATGCTGACGATCGGCACGCCCTGGATGATCGCCGAGTTGAGCTGCTGGAACTGGTTCAGCTGAGTCGGGCGGGCGCGGTCGCTGACCGTGATCAGGGTCGACAGGGGCAGCATCGCGCCGCTCTTGCTCTTCACGTAATAACTGCCGAGCCAGCCCGGATTGTCGCGGTAGGCACGTTCGACCTGGGCGATCACCTTGTAGCTGCGGCCGTCGATGGTGAAGCGGTTGATCTCGCCCTCGCCGAGCAGGCTGGCCAGGGTCAAGCCGAGGTCCTGCATCGACACGTCCATCTGCGCGGCTTTCTGCCGGTCGATCTCGACCACCACTTCCGGTTTGTCGAAGGCCAGGTCGACGTCGAGGAAGGCGAACTTGCCCGACTCCAGTGCGCGCTGCTTGATCTTGTCGGTCACCTGCAGCAGCGACTCGTAGTCGTTGGGCGTATTGATCACGAACTGGAACGGCAGGCCCTGACCGGTGCCGGGCAGGGAGGGCAGGTTGAAGCCGAAGATCTGCAGGCCGGGTATCTGCGCCAGGCGCCCCTGCACTTCGGGGAGCAGCTCCATCTGGGTGCGTTCGCGAGCGTTCCACGGCGACAGTAGGAAGCCGCCAATGCCCGACTGCACACCATTGAAGCCGTTGATCTGGAACGACGAGTAGTACTCGGGAAACTCCTTGAAGATCGCTACGAACTCATCGGTGTACTTGTTCAGGTACTCGATGTTGGTCGGTTGCGGGGCGTTGGCGATCATGAAGATGATGCCCTGGTCTTCCTCCGGCGCCAGCTCACTCTTGGTGAAATTGAGCAGCACGGGGATCAGCGCCATGACGATGAGGGCGAACACCACGACCACCGGCCGCGTTTCCAGGGTGCCATGCAGGGCGCCCTGGTAACGGCGCTTGAGCTTGTCGAAGATCAGGTCGAGGCGGTGCGCCAGCCCGGAGGGGTTCTCGTCGTGGCGCAGCAGCTTGGCGCACATCATCGGCGACAGGGTCAGGGCGACGATGCCGGAGATGATCACGGCGCCGGCCAGGGTCAGGGCAAACTCCTTGAACAAGGCACCGGTGAGGCCTTCGAGGAAGCCAATCGGCGCATAGACCGCGGCCAGGGTGATGGTCATCGAGACCACCGGCACGGCGATCTCGCGTGCGCCTTCGATGGCCGCATCGAACGGCGTCTTGCCCTCTTCGATATGCCGGTGGATGTTCTCCACCACGACGATGGCGTCGTCCACCACCAGGCCGATGGCCAGTACCATGGCCAGCAGGGTCAGCAGGTTGATCGAGTAGCCCATCAGCTGCATGAAGAACAGCACGCCGATCATCGACAGCGGAATGGTGATCACCGGAATCAGCACCGAACGCAGCGCGCCGAGGAACAGGAACACCACCACTATGACGATCAGCACCGCCTCGAACAGGGTCTTCACCACCTCGTCGATCGAGGCCTGGATAAACAGCGTGGCGTCGTAGGCGATGGAAACCTTGAGGTTGGGCGGCAACTGGGCTTGCAGCTCCGGCATGAGCCTGCGCACTTCCTTGATCACGTCCAGCGGGTTGGCGCCCGGCGTGCCCTTGACGCCGATATACACCGAAGGAATGCCATCGAACGAACTGACCGAGTCGTAGTTTTCCGCGCCCATCTCCACCCGTGCCACGTCGCGAAGCAGCACGCGGCTGTCACCGACGGTCTTCAGGGGAATGGCGGCGAAGGCTTCGGCGGACTTCAGGTCGGTTTCGGCGTTGATGCTGGTGACCACATACTCACCCTTCACTTCGCCGGCGGCGGCGAGGAAGTTGTAATCGCGCACGGCGTCGTTGACGTCGCTGGCGGTGACGCCATAGGCCGCCAGTTTCACCGGGTCGAGCCACAGGCGCATGGCGAACACCTGGTTGCCGAGGATTTCCGCCTCGGCCATGCCGGGCAGGGTGGCCAGTTTGGGCTGGATGACCCGCGACAGGTAGTCGGTGATCTGCGGGTTGGACAGCTGCTCGCTGTAGAAGCTGATGTACATCAACGCCGAGGCGTCGGCGGCCTCCTTGGACAGCACCGGGTCTTCGGCATCCTGCGGCAGCTGGTTCTTCACCTCGTTGGCCTTGGCCAGCAACTCGGTGAACAAACGGTCGCTGTCGGCGCCGATGCGCGCGTAGATGGAGATGATCGACACGTTCTGCCGACTGACCGAGGTCATGTAGTCGATGCCGTCGGCGCTGGCCAGGCTCTGCTGCAGCGGCTGGGTGATGTAGCCCTGAATGGTTTCGGCGTTGGCCCCGGGGTAGGCGGTGGTCACCGTGATCAGGGCGTTTTCCAGCTGCGGGTACTGGCGGATGGTCAGTTTGCTGAAGGCCTGCAGGCCGAGCAGGATGATCAGCAGGCTGACCACGGTCGCCAGCACCGGCCGGCGGATGAAGGGATCGGTAAAAGCCATAGGTAAGTTCCTTTACGCCCGTGTCGGCTTAGTGTTCGGCGCTGGGCTGGCTGGCCACATCGGCCGGGGCTTCGGCGAGCGTGACGTGGGCGCCGTTGTCCAGCTTGAGCTGGCCGGCGGTGACTACCCGTTCGCCGGCCTGCAAGCCCTTGCTAATCACCACTTGCCCCTCGCGACGCTCACCGGTCTCGACGAAGCGACGTTCCACGACGAGCTGCGTTTGCCCCTGCGGGTCTTTGACCAGCTGGCCTTCCGAGTCTTTTTGCTCCTCGATCAGGTAAACCGAATTGCCGTAGAGGGTGTAGGTGATGGCGGTTTCCGGCACCACGACGCGCCGGTGCTCACCCGGCAGGAGCACCTCCAGGTTGGCGAACATGCCTGGCAGCAGCTTGTCGTCGGGGTTATCCAGCTGGGCGCGTACCTGGACATTGCGTGTGGTGTCTTCGACCTTGGGATTGATCGCAGCGATCTTCCCCTCGAATACTTCGCCCGGGTAGGCCGTGACGCTGAAGCGCACACGCTCGCCGACGGTCAGTTGCGGTACGACCTGCTCGGGCAGGAAGAAGTCGACGTAGAGCTTGGACAGGTCCTGCAGGGTGGCGATGGCGGTGCCGGGCGCCAGGTAGTCGCCGAGGTCCACCTGGCGGATGCCGATGGTGCCGGCGAAGGGCGCGAGGATGCGCTTCTTCGCCAGTTGCGCCTGCAGCTGGGCGACGCTGGCGTTGGCTTTTTGCAGCTCGGCGGAGAGCGTGTCGAAGGCACTCTTGGAGATGTTCTGCCGGCTGACCAGGCTGCGTCCGCGTTCGAACTCGACACGGGCCAGGCCTCTTTCGGCTTCGGAGGTCGCCAGAATGGCCCGCTCGACCTCGCTGTCCATCTGCAGCAGCGGCTGGTCGCGCTCGACCTTTTCGCCAGAGCTGAACAGCACTTCGCGGACGATGCCGCCGACTTCCACGGTCAGGTCGATGCCCTGGAAGGCTTTGAGTGTGCCGATGGCCGGCAAGCGGCTCTGCCAGGGACGTTCCACGGCCGGTTCTGCGGCCACGCTGATAGCCGGTTGCGGCTGCGAGAACTGTTGGACCTGCTGGTAAATGGACCAGCCTTTGTAGGCAGCGAGGGCGAGCACCACGAGGGCTACGACGCCCAGCATGATCAGCATGCGGCGGAGCAACATATTCCGGTTCCTTGGCAAGACAAGTGGGGGCCTGGGAATAGGCAAGGAAAGCACATTAGTACCCCTGCCTGAGCAAGTCAAAGAAGGGGCTTGGCGAAAGCTTACGCAGCACTATGCAGGTGCTGAAATGCCCGGCGGCCGCTGCGCGAGTATTACTCGGCGCAGCGGCCGGGGCTTATCTGGGCGGCACTCAGCTCGCCAGACGCAGATGGTTGTCCCACAGCCCTGTCGGCAGTTGCAGCGGCTGAGCAAGGATCTGTGTCGTACGGCAGTCGTAAAGACGGCAGCGGCCAATGCCGGCGCTGACCACGAAGCCCTCGGCCACCGCGCCGACGCCGGCGCAGTCGGGTAGCGCTGCATCCAGGCGCAGCTCGGCACTGTCCAGGTCCCAGATGAAGACCCGGTTGCCACGCGGCGCGGTCAGGGCCAGCAGGCGCAGCTCGCTGTTGATCGCCACGCTGGCGGTGTACTGGTGCATCGCCAGGCGTTGCGCTTCGGCCAGCGGAAAGGGCTGGAAGGCTTGTCCGGGACGTTTGATGGCCAGCAGAGGAGCCATGTCGCCGGTTTCGCCCATGTATTGCTGGCCGCTGACCACCGTGCCGTCGCTGGCGACCGCGAGGTGGCGCACGCTGTTCATGCGTTGGGGGAGCTGCTCTTTGCTGAGCAATGTGCCGTCACGCTTGAGCAGCACCAGGCTGGACTGCATGGCGTCGAGGTTCATTTCCACCCGGCTGTCGGCCTCGGTGCGGATGCCGCCGTTGGCCACCACCAGGGTTTCGCCATCGGGTAGCCACAGCAGCTGGTGCGGGCCGAGGCCGTGACTCGACAGCTCAGCGCTGCGCCGCAGTTGCTGGCCCTCCAGGCGATAGACGCCAATCACTCCGCGGCCGGGGTCGGAGGTATCGTTTTCGGTGGCGTACAACCAATCGCCGCTGGCGTGGAATACCGCGTGGCCGTAGAAGTGCCGCTGGGGCGGGGACTGCAGGGTTTGCAGCAGGCGGCCGTCGCGGGTGTCGATCAGGTAGCTCTGGGTGCTGGGCCGGCGGCCGACGAACAGCGCCAGCGGCAGGCTCGGGTGCGCCACCACATCGTGGCAGCGCTCGTCGACCCGGGTGGCGAAGACCTGAGTGCCGTCCAGGCGGAAGCCTACGGCATAGTGCTTGCCGGCAGCATCGTTGCGCGCGGACAGGAGCAGCGGCTGGCGGCCGTGCTGGGCCAGCGTCCAGCCACCCAAGGCGCTGGCGGCTAGGGTCGCGGCCGCGAGGCCGATAAAGGCTCTACGCTTCATGGGTACGCTCTAGTCTCCGTCGTTGGAATTGAAGCCCAGCTGGATGCCGAGGGTCTTCGCCAGCTCGGCCTCATGCAGGCGATGCAGGGCGCCCAGGCTGTCGTATAGCGCATTCAGCTCGGCTCGCCCGCTGTCATCGCCAAGCAGATCGGCCAGCGGCCGTTGCAGGGCTGCGAGGCGCTGGCGAGTGTCGGCGTAGGCGGCATCGATGCGTTGTCCCAGCTCGCTCTGTTCCTGGGTCAGCAGGCTCTGGAAGCCATCTTGTTCGGCGCCGTGCCAGATCCGTTCGGCGCTGGCCAAGCTGGCGGCCAGGTTGGCCAGGCTGGCGTTGCTGCGCCAGGCTTCGGCCTGGTAGGGCTGTGGCGTGCCCTTGGTCTGCCGGCCGAGCGGGGTGCCGAGTTTCTTTTTCAGGCCATCGAGGGCGTTGACCTGAGTGCGCAGTAACTCTGCCACGGCTTCCGGGGCGTCGGCGAAGCGGGTATTCGGGAAGTTTTTCAGCTGGGCGGCCATGCCGTCTGCGGCTTGCCACTGGCTGAGGATGTCGCTCGCCAGCGCTTGCTGGTGCTGACCGATGGCCACGATCAAAGGGCAGTAACGGGTTTTCTGCGCGGATTCGCTGAGGTCGATGGCCGGGTCGAACAGCAGATATTCATAGGCAGTCAGTCCTTGCACGACCACGCTGGATTTATCCAGGTCGGCCGGGGTCAGCTGGGGCTTGCTTTTGATCAGGCCTTCGACCTGGCGTGCCACCAGGTTTTTCTTGTCCGGCCAGAACTGCACCTGCCAGGCGCGGTTGCCCTCTGCCAGGGGGCCGATGAGCAGGGGCTGCAGTCCGGACCAGGCACTTTGCGCCGTGACGAAGGCCTGGCGTGCGTCGGCCAAGGTTTGCTCGCCGGCACAGAAGGCCTGACCGCTGGCGGCCAGTTGCCGGTCGGTCTCAACCCAGGCGCTGTAAGCCGGCAGCAGTACGCCATCGGTCAGGGTCGTGCTGAGTTGCTGCTGCGGGTCGCTGGGGGTACAGGCGCTGAGCGCCAGGCCCAGCAGGGCGAGGGTAAGCGGCGAACGAGTCATGCGTGGCTCCTTACAACGAGTTCAAGAACGCCAAGAGCGCGCTGCGCTCTTCGGCTGTGAAGGTGAGGACCTGTTGCTTGGCCGCTTCGGCTTCGCCGCCGTGCCAGAGAATGGCCTCCAGCAGATTACGCGCGCGGCCGTCATGCAGGAACTGGGTATGACCGTTGACCGCCTCGGTCAGGCCGATGCCCCACAGCGGTGCGGTACGCCACTCGCGACCGTTGGCCAGGAACTCGCCGCGATTATCGGCCAGGCCCTCGCCCATGTCGTGCAACAGCAGGTCGCTATAGGGGCGGATCAACTGCTTGGCCAGTTCGGGTTCGGCGGCCTCGGTGGCGGTGGTAAAGCTGGGCACATGACATTTCTGGCAACCGGCCTGGTGGAACAGGCCCTTGCCACTCAGGACCTGCGTCGCGTCGACATCGCGGCGGGCCGGCACGGCCAGATTGCGGGTGTAGAACAGCACGCTGGCGAGCAGCTCCGGGCTGACTTCGGGCTCGCCGCCGTTGACCGCATTACGACACGCGGTTTGCCAGGCGGTGCAGTCATCGCTCGCCATCAGGCTGCTGGTCAAACCCATGTCGCCGGCAAAGGCGTGCGCGTTCTGCTGGTTCAGCGTGGGTTGCCCGGCCTTCCAACCGAAGCGCCCGAGTACGGTCTTTTCCCGTACATCGTCCCAGACCCGATTGGCCCGCCCGGAAATTCCATCCTCGTCGGTGTCGTCCGGATCGGCATGGGCCATCAGTGCAGCCTCGGGAATGGCTTCGAGCAGGCCGAGGCCGATCATCGGCGGGGCGACCCGTGCGGAGAATAAGCTCTGCGGGTGCAGGGGGCCGTAGCCTAACTGGCTGATTGCCAGCGTCGGCTGGCGCAGCTCGACCTGGCTGCCGTCGGCGAATTGCACCGTGAGCGGGCTATAGCGGATGCGCACCTTGCCTTCGGGGGCAACGCCGGGATTGGCCATGTCCTGCAGCTGACCGCCGTACGTGGGCTCGGGGATAACCCCTAGGCGTTGCAAGGTGTCGGCCTGTGCGCCGGTGGCCGGCACCGACAGGCGCACCAGCATCGAGGCGGCGCTGAGCGCATCCGGGCCAGGCGGGTGGCCGCGACCGTCCTTGATATGGCAGTTCTGGCAGGCATTGGTGTTGAACAGCGGACCCAGGCCGTCGCGTGCGATGGTGGTCGAGGGGGCAATCACCCAGGGATTACGGAAGAAACTGTTACCGACGCTGAAGTCCAGGCGGCGCAGCGGCGAGAGGTTGGCGGACGGCAGGGAGAAGGCGTTGTGGTCGCGCTTGAATACCGTGGCGCTCCCGGCGGAAAGGGCTTCGCCGGGCTCGGCCTGGGTGAAGCGCGGCGACTGGTCACAGGCAGCCAGGGCCAAGGCCAGGAAGGGCAGCAGGCGACGAGACAGCGCAAGCATCGACAAATATCCGCGGCAGCAATTTCGAGGCGGGTAAGCTTATCAGTTTGGCTGAATTTAAATAAGACGGATTTGCGTTAGCGATAGGGCAAAAAGCCGCAGGCATAAAAAAGCCGATGCCCTGACAGGCATCGGCGTGATGCGCGGGTTGCTTAGAACTGGTGGTCGGCGGTGTCCGGGTTGAGGTCACCGATGCCCAGCTTGCCGGCAACTTGCTCGATGGCACCGGTCTGCTTGACCAAGGCGGCGATGGCGTCGCGGACGATCTGCTGACCGGCGCTGTTGTCAGCCGCGATCAGTTGATCGAAGTGCTGGCCACCGTTGGCGCTGTCGACCATGGCTTGCAGCTTGCCTTCGGTGGCTTGCAGGTCGGCTTGCAGGGTGGCGTCGACCTGGGCGTCCGCCTTGGCCACCAGCGAGGACAGGCTTGGGCCTTGCAGGGTGCTGCCGTCGACCTTGCGGTACTCGCCCAGGTAGACGTTGCGCACGCCTTTGGCGTCGTAGAAATGCGAGTTGTGGGTGTTGTCGCTGAAGCAGTCCTGCTCGTCTTCGGTGGAGTTGGCTTCCAGGGCGACCTTCATCCGCTCGCCCGCCAGTTCGCCGAGGGACAGGCTGCCCATGCCGAAGAGCATCTTGCGCAGGCCGTTTGCCGCCGAGTCGGCTTCCAGGCTGGCGCGGTAGTTGTCGGCCACGCCGGGCTGCCACTGGCCGACCATCTCGTCCAGGTCGGTGACCAGCAGGTCAACGGCGGCCTTCAGGTAGGCACGGCGGCGCTCGTTGTGGCCGCCGGTGGCGCCATCGCCGACCACGAAGTCAGTCGCCGGGCGCTCGCCGGCACCAGGGTTGCTGCCGTTCAGGTCCTGGCCCCAGAGCAGGAATTCGATGGCGTGGTAGCCGGTGGCGACGTTGGCTTCGGAGCCACCCAGCTCGTTCAGGCTGGCCAGGGTGTCGGGGGTGAGAGTGCTCACATCGAGCTTGTCTTCACCGACCTGGATCGTGCTGTTGGCGATGATGTTGGCACTGGCGCCGGGGTTGCCCAGGGCGTGCTGGTAGTCGGTCGCGACGTAGTCGATCAAGCCCTCGTCCAGCGGCCAGGCATTCAGCTGGCCTTCCCAGTCATCCACCACGGCGTTGCCAAAACGGAACACTTCGCTCTGCATGTAGGGCGCGCGAGCTGCCAGCCAGGCTTCGCGAGCGGCTTTCAGGGTGTCAGCGTTGGGCTGCGCGAGCAGCGCGTCGATGGCGCTTTGCAGGGTTTTGCCGGTGCTGGCCGCGTCGCTGAATACCGCCAGGGCGAGGTCGGCGTAATGCACGACTACTGCGCTGGCGGCGGTTTCGTCGAATTGGCTCGTAGCGGCGGCCGGGGCGCTGGCGGCAGTGGCGACGGACGCCGTGGTCTGGGTGGCAGCAGTCTTTTCTTCGCCGCAACCGGCGAGAGAAATGGCGATAGCCAGCAGGCTGGCGGAGGCCAGGGGCATACGAATCATGACGAAATCCTTTGCGAGGTAAGTGAGAGAGGCACTCGGCAGTACCTGTAAAACGCTACCATAATGCGAAAGATTTGCATTATGTGTAAAGGGCCGTGATGGAATTGTCGGGTGGAGCGTGCGCAATTTCTCGGCCTGGATGGCCTGCTGCCACTAGAATGCCGCCTCCAACCCTGCAGTTGAGATGGAGAAACCTGCATGAGCCTGACCAGTGTCGCCGTTATCGTGGTTCTGATTCTCGCCGCCGCCTACGCGGTGATCCTCTACAACGGCCTGGTGCGCTTGAAGCATGGGGTGAGCAAGGCGTGGGCCAATATCGATGTGTTGCTCAAGCAGCGCCACGAAGAGTTGCCCAAGCTGGTCGAGACCTGCAAGCAGTACATGCTGCATGAGCGCACCACCCTGGAGCGGGTGATCGCCGCGCGTCAGGCCGTGTCCAGTGCCCGCGAGAAGGGCGACATCGGCGCCCTCGGCCAGGCGGAAAGTGGTTTACGGGCCGGTCTCGGGCAGCTGTTCGCGTTGGCCGAGAACTATCCGCAGCTGAAAGCCAATGACAATTTCCAGCACCTGCAGCAGCGCATCAGTGGTTTGGAAAACGGCATCGCCGACCGCCGCGAGCTGTACAACGAGGCGGTCAACCTGAACAACGTGCGCATCGAGCAGTTTCCCGATGTGCTGCTCGCTCGGGCCTTTGCCTTCAACTCCAGGGAACTGCTGGAGTTCAGCGAGGCGGAGAAGGCCGACGTCGACCTCAAAGCCCTGTTCGGCTGAGGCGTGGCCATCGACGGGTTGCTGATCGGTCTGGCACTCAGCGTCGGCGCAACGGCCGGCGGTGGCTGGTGGTGCCTGCGGCGCTTGGTCCAGGCACGCCATCTGCTGGATACGCCGACCTCGAAAATCCGTTCGGCGGCGCAGGGCTATGCCGAGTTCTATGGTGTATTGCAGCCACAGCCGGACAGCGTGATAGTCGCGCCGCTGAGCGGAAAGCCCTGCCTGTGGTGGCGTTTCAAGATCGAGGAATACCGGGACGATGACAAGAAACGCAGCTGGCGGATCCTGGAAAGCGGCAGTTGCGAGAGTTGGCTGCGGTTGGACGACGGCACTGGTCATTGTCTGATCAACCCGCGCGGTGCCGAAGTGCGCCCCTCCACGCGCGAGGTATGGCAGGGCCACTTGCGCCATCCGCGCGGGCCGGTGAACAGCGGCTGGCTGGGCTTGCTGAGCAGTGGCAAGCGTTATCGCTACACCGAGGAGCGCCTGCATGCCGGGCAGCCGCTGTATGCCATCGGCGATTTCCGCAGCAGCGGCGGTGGCCGCCAGGGCCTTGATCTGAGCACGGCACAGGGCGCGGTGATCCGCGAGTGGAAGGGCGATTTCGCCGGTTTGCTGCAGCGCTTCGACAGCGATAACAATGGCCAGCTCGACCCGCAGGAATGGAATCGTGTGCGTCTGTCCGCGCAGCTGGAGGCCGAAGATCGCCACCGCCGACAGAGTCTGCAGCCTGCGCAGCACCAGCTGGGCCAGCCGCGTGAAGCGATGCCGTTTATCCTGTCGTGCGCCGGGGAGGACGAGCTGGCGCGGCAGTTTTATTGGCAGGCCGCCGGTGGCGCCGTGCTGTGCCTGGCCGGGGCCTTGGCTGCGGCCTGGTTGCTGGGGGTGACGTAGCGCTCGACCAGGCGCTAGTGCTGCGCTGGCCTGCGATGCGCAAGTGGGGATGGCCGGCTCTGCGAAAATCACAAGCCCGCCGCAGCGGGCTTTTGATGGGCAGTTACAGCGTGGCTGAGTTGGTTTCGGTGCTGAGGCGCCGGGCCTGCCTGAGGTAGAGGGTCAGCTCGCGGGCTGGCAGCGGTTTGCTGTAGAAATAGCCCTGACCTTCGTGGCAGCCCTGGGCAATGATGTAGGCCTCTTGTTCGGCGGTTTCCACGCCCTCGGCGATCACCTGCATGCCCAGGTTCTTACCGAGCTGGATGATGGCGCGCACGATGGTGGCGTCGTCATCGTCTTCCAACAGGTCCTGGACGAAGCTCTTGTCGATCTTGATCTTGTCCAGTGGCAGGCTCTTCAGGTAACTCAGCGAGGAGTAACCGGTGCCGAAGTCGTCGATGGCGATCAGCGCACCGGAGCGGCGCAGGCTGAGCAGGTGCTGGGTGGCGGTGCTGATGTCTTCCATCAGACCGGTCTCGGTGACTTCGAGCTCGAGGCTGCGTGGCGGCAGGCGATAGGCCTGCATCAGGTTGTTGACCACGCGCGGTAGTTCGGCGTGATGCAGTTGCACGGTCGACAGGTTGATCGCCATGCGCAGGTCGCTGAAGCCCTGGTCGAGCCATTCGCGTAACTGGCGGCAGGCCTGGTCGAGAATCCACTCGCCGATGGCGATGATGGTGCCGTTCTGCTCGGCCAGTGGAATGAAGAGATCCGGCGGGACCAAACCGTGCTGCGGGTGCTGCCAGCGCAACAGGGCCTCGACGCCGACTACCCGATGATCGCGGTAATTGATTTGCGGTTGGTAGACCAGGTACAGCTGGTTTTGCGTCAGGGCCTCGCGCAGGTCTTTCTCCAGTTCCCGGCGCCGGCGCATTTCGCTGTCGACGCTGGCGATATAGAACTGGTAACGGTTGCGCGAGCGATTCTTGGCCAGAGTCATGGTCTGCTCGGCTTTCTGCAGCAACTTCTCGGTGCTGTCGCCGTCTTCTGGGAACAGGGTGATGCCGATGGTGGCGCGTAGATGGACTTCCTGGTCATCGAGCATGAACGGCGTTTCCAGGTCGTCCAGCACGCTTTGGGCAAGCTCCGCGGCCTCGTAGGGTTGCTCGATGTTGGCCTGGATCAGGGCGAACTGGTCGCCGCCTAGTCGAGCCAGGGCGCCGAGACGACCGCTGTGGCTGCGCAGGCGGTCTGACAGGGCCAGCAGCAGCTGGTCGCCGGTCTGGTAGCTGAACTGTTCGTTGATCCCCTTGAAGTCGTCCAGACCCACGCAGAGCACCGCGACCCGTCGCTGCAGGCGACCGCCATCTTCGAGGATCTGATCGAGTTGCTGCTGCAATTGCTGGCGGTTCGGCAGACCGGTGAGGAAGTCGTACTGGGCCAGGCGTTGCAGGCTGTTTTCCGCTTCGCGGCGCAGGTGGGTGTTGCGCTCGATGGAGGAGAGCAGCTGGTTGGCCGTATTGATCCACAGCCCGAGTTCGTTCTTCTCGTTGCCTTTGAGCATCGGCAACTTGTGCTCGCTGGGCCGGTCCGGGTTGATGTTGCTCAGGTGCTCGATGATTTTCGCCAGCGGTTTGGTCAGCATCCAGTGGTAGACCAGGTAGAGCACCAGGCCCATGGCCAGGGCGCGGAGCACGCCGGAGATGAAGATGATCACCGAACTGGTGACGAAGTCCTCGCCATAGGGGGCGGTGTCGAGGGTGATGCTGAGGTCGCCGTAATACTCGCTGTAGGGGCCGCGGCCGACCAATTTGGTGGTGTAGTGCTGTTCCTGGCCGAGGATCGGGTCGGTCAGCCAGCGGGTGGGCAGCTGCACCGGCTTGCGCGATTTTTCCGCGAGCATCGGTTCGTTGGGGTGGCCGATGGCGGCGACGCGCACGGACTCGTGCTGGAACAAGCCTTCGACGACCTGCATGCCCATTTCGCGATCCAGGCTGTACACCGCCTGGGTCGAGGGGTCACGGAACATGCCGAGAATCCGCTGGGCGTCGTTGTTTATCGCCTGACGGGTCTTGTACACGTCGAAGACTATTTGCGCGCAGCTCAATACCACCCCGACGACCAGGGCCGAGAGCAATACGACGCGCAGTAATTTTAGGGACAGGCTGTTCTTGAGTTCCAGCTTCAAGTGACGATTCCTTGTTCGATACCTGAGGCATCAGACGGGTGTGAGTATTAGCAAACTCGCGGTTGCCGTCAAAGGGCCATTACTCCAATCGGGCGCTTGCCGACCGACTGCACGGCAAGGGTGCGGGGGTCGGCGGGCGTTGACCTTGTATCAGTGTGTCGGTGCAATGTGGCGCGGACTTGAGTACCGTTCGGCACTTTAGCATTTGATACAGGGCCTTGCGGTAGCCTGTCCAGTGACAGGCGGAAGCGTTTAACTGGCTCGGGCCGATGCAGGTGCGTTAATTTGCGCCTGTCGCGACCGAGCTAACTGCAGCTGTTGCTGGCGTCGATGCTCAGGATTGGGCTCTGGTCGGCGGGCCTGCATGGGGGCGGTTGCGTCGGGACGATGGGGTGTTCCTGGAGGAGTAGCTTTTTTGGCATTACGGCCATCCGCCGCGTGAACAGGTGGTAACCGGGGCGCGAGTGGCGCAGCACCTGCCAATAGCGAAAAACCCGGTCTAAACCGGGTTTTTCGTACCTGCACCTAAACGCTTAGGCTGCGTAGTTCTTGGCTACGAAGTCCCAGTTGACCAGGTTCCAGAATGCCTCGACATACTTCGGACGGGCATTGCGGTAGTCGATGTAGTAGGCATGTTCCCACACGTCGCAGGTCAGCAGCGGGGTGTCGCCGCTGGTCAGCGGGCAGCCGGCGCCGATGGTGCTGGCCAGGGCCAGGGAGCCGTCGGCCTTCTTCACCAGCCAGCCCCAGCCGGAGCCGAAGGTGCCGATGGAGGTCTTGCTGAACTCTTCCTTGAACTTGTCGAAGGAACCGAAGGCCGCGTTGATCGCGTCGGCCAGGGCACCAGTCGGTTGGCCGCCGCCGTTCGGGCTCAGGCAGTTCCAGTAGAAGGTGTGGTTCCAGATTTGTGCCGCGTTATTGAAAACACCGCCCGAGGAAGTCTTGATGATCTCTTCCAGGGTTTTGCCTTCGAACTCGGTGCCGGGCACCAGGTTGTTCAGGTTCACCACGTAGGCGTTGTGGTGCTTGCCGTGGTGGTAGTCCAAGGTCTCGGCGGAAATGTGTGGCTCGAGGGCGTTTTTCTCGTACGGCAGCGGCGGCAATTCGAAAGCCATGGTTTATCTCCTAATCAGGACAGGTGCGTTGAGCGCGAGGCCGATCACGGGCGGCCAGACAAGCGGCGGGAGTTTGTCCTCCTTGCGCCGCAGACCCGAGATCATAGCACCGGGTCTCCGCCATAACCACGCAGCAACTGTGTGGAAAAGCCGGTGCCAGGGCCTTTTCGCGCGCAGCTCTGCGTAGGCTCAAGCGCCTGGGGGATTGCTCAGCAATTGCCCGGCTACGGCAAACATCATCAAGGCCACCGCCAGATCGATCAGGCGCCAGGTCGCCGGGCGCGCCAGCCAGGGCGCCAGCCAGGCGGCACCGAGCGCCAGGCTGAAGAACCAGATCAGCGAGGCACTGGCGGCGCCCAGCGCGTAGGCGCCGGGCACCGCCTGTTGCGCGCCGAGGGAGCCGATCAGCAGTACGGTGTCCAGATAGACGTGGGGGTTCAGCAGCGTCACCGCCAGGGCCGTCATCAGGACCGCACGGCGTGAGCGCGGGCCGGTTTGGCTGGCCTGGCTCAGTGCCTGCGGGTGCAGCGCGCGGCGCAGCGCCTGAACGCCCAGCCACAGCAGAAAAGCCGCGCCGCCCCAGCGGGCGATGGTCAGCAGCGTCGGGTTCTGCGCTAGCAGGCTGGCCAGGCCGAACACCCCGGCGGTGACCAGCAGGGCATCGCAGAGTACGCAGAGCACCGCCACCGGCAGGTGATGTTCACGGCGCAGGCTCTGCGCCAGGACGAAGGCGTTTTGTGCGCCCAAAGCGATGATCAGTCCGGCGGCGATCAGCAAACCGTTCAAATAGCTCTGCCACATGCTTGTCACTCCGCCTGCTTGGCCAGTTGTTGCAGCACTGCCACGGCGCGTTGGCCATCGGTTTTAGCGACGAACAGGTGATCGTGGTGGTAACCGGCGATCACGTTGCAGCTGATGCCATGGTCGGCCAGGGCGCTGGCCACCGCGGCGGTGAGGCCGACCGCATTGAGCGCCGAGTGCACCTCGAGGGTGATCCAGGCGGCGATATAGTCGAACGCCAGGCCCAGCCGCTCGGCCTGCTGGCGCGGCAGGATCAGGCTCAGGCCCTCGCGCTCGCGGAAACTGCCGAGCGCTTGCAGGTTCGCCGGTGGCGTGGCATCTGCCAGGCAGCAGAACACGTAGTCGCCGTCGTTCAGGGTTGGGCTCATGCTCCGCAGTAGCGTGGGGAGCGAAGTCTCGCCGGTCATGAGGATGTCCTTGAGTGGTGGGGAGGTAGCCAGTCTGCTGTGCGTGGCTGTATAAGAGAAACAAATCATGCTGATCTATCATTAGGAAAACTGATTTGTTCGACTACAAGTTGTTGGCGGCCCTGGCCGCAGTGGTGGAGCAGGCCGGATTCGAGCGGGCCGCCCAGGTACTGGGGTTGTCGCAGTCGGCCGTGTCGCAGCGGATCAAGCTGCTCGAGGCCCGGGTCGGCCAGCCGGTATTGGTGCGGGTGACGCCCCCGGTACCGACTGACGTCGGCCGGCGCCTGCTCAACCATGTGCAGCAGGTACGACTATTGGAGCGCGACCTGCAGGGGCAGGTGCCGGCACTGGATGAAGGAGGGCTGCCCGAACGTCTGCGCATCGCCCTGAATGCCGATAGCCTGGCCACCTGGTGGGCACAGGCGGTGGGCGATTTTTGCGCCAACCATGGCGTGTTGCTGGATCTGGTGGTGGAGGATCAGGACGTCGGCCTCAAGCGCATGCGCGCGGGCGAAGTGGCGGCTTGCGTATGTGCCGCCGAGCGCCCGGTCGCAGGGGCGCGGTCACTGGCACTGGGGGCTATGCGTTACCGCGCCCTGGCCAGTCCGGCGTTCATCACTCGGCATTTCCCCCACGGGGTCGAGGCGCAGCAACTGGCCCGGGTTCCGGCGATTGTCTTCGGCCCGGACGATCTGTTGCAGCATCGCTACCTGACCGGACTGGGCGTACCAGGCGGTTTCGCCCACCACCTGTGTCCGTCTTCGGAGGGGTTCGTGCGCCTGGCCTGCGCGGGCTTTGGCTGGGGGCTGGTGCCCGAGCTGCAGGTCGAGCAAGAGCTGGCCAGCGGCGCGTTAGTCGAAATAATCCCCGAGCGTCCGCTGGACGTACCGCTGTACTGGCATCACTGGCGCAGCGGCGGTGAGTTACTGGCCACCCTCACCGGTCATCTGCAGCGCGCAGCGCGCGTCTGGCTGGTTGCGCCCGACGGCTAAAGCTGGAAATGCGCCACCAATTGCTCCTGGCTTCCCGCTACCTTCTGCAAGTGTTCGCCACAGTCGCGGGTGTGCGCGGCGGTCTGCCGGTTCTCTCCGGTCATGGCGTGCAGGCGATGCATGTGCTGATTGACCTCCTGGGTGGTTGAGGCTTGCTCCTCGGCGGCGGCAGCAATCTGGAACGCCAGGGCATGCACACTCTGCAGCGAGTCGTCGAGGTGGTTGAGGGAGCCGAGCACCGCTTGGGTTTCGTCTTCCAGGGCGCGGGCCTGCTCGGTGGAACCCTGCATGCTGGTCAGTGCCTCGCTGGAGGAGTCGCCGAGCGCGCCGATGATCTGCACGATCTCTTCGGTGGCGGTGCGGGTGCGCATGGCCAGGTTGCGCACTTCGTCGGCGACCACGGCAAAGCCGCGGCCCTGTTCGCCGGCGCGTGCGGCTTCGATGGCGGCGTTGAGGGCGAGCAGGTTGGTCTGTTCGGCGATGCCACGGATCACCTCCAGCACCGAGCCGATCTGCTGGCTGTCGCCGGCCAGCGCCTGTACCACGTGGTCGGCCTGGCGCAAGCCGCCGAGGAGTTGATCCTGGCGGCCGATCATGCGTTGCAGGGTGGCCTGCATGGTGGTGAAGGCCTCGCGGGCGGCGGCGCTGCCATCGGCGCTCTGGCTGGCACTGGCGGCGATCTCCTGCACTGTTGCGGCCATCTGGTCGACCGCGCTGACCACCATTTCCAGTGCTTCCTGCTGCTGATCGAGGCTGCTGCTGGTGCGTCCGGCGGCGCCGAGAATGTCACCGCTGGCATCACCCACCGCCTGGCTGGCTTGGCGTAGGCGTTCGATTACCTCGCGCCAGGCGGCGGCCATCTCATGCAAGGCTTGCATCAAACCGCTGTGGTTCTGCTCCCCGCTGGTTATATGCAGCTCACCGGCTGCCAGACGTCGCGCCAGGGCGGCCATACTGCTCGGTTCGCCGCCCAGCGGGCGCATCACGCTGCGGCTGATCAGCCAGGTGGCCAACAGCACTGCCGCGATGGTCGCCAGACCCAGCAGGAGCACCTGCCACATCAGTCCGCGTACCGGGGCAAATGCCTGGGCTTGATCCATCTCGGCGATCAGCGCCCAGCGTTGCTCGCCGACCTGCAGCGGGACAAAGGCTTTGAGCGCGGGCAGGCCATCGAGCCCCGGTTCGCTCAGGCGGCCCTGCTGGCCTTGCAGCGCCAGGTTGATGGCCTGGCCGAGTAGTGGCGAAGCCTGTCGCTCGCCGCGCAGGACCTGCTGTTCGGCGAAGCGCACCGAGTCGGAACGCAGCAGGCCGTCGGCACCGACCAGATAGGTTTCACCCGCGTCACCGAGACCCTGGCGGGTTTGCATCACGCTGTTCAGTGGGGCGATGGGTAACTCCAGCATCAGCAGGGCCTGCAACTCGCCCTCGCTGAGCACCGGCGCGACCAGGAACTGGCTGGGCTCACCGGTTTGCGGGTTGACGTCCAGGTCGCCGATCAGCGCCTGCGGGCTGTGCAGACCAAGCAGGGCCAGACGGGCCATGGGCGTATCGCGCCAGCGGCTGTCGTTGAGGTTCTGCTGGTAGTCATCACCGCGCAACACGCTGAACACCACCTTGCCTTCGCTGGAGATCAGTTTCAGTTCGCGGTAGCCGAAGGTTGCAATGAAGTTCTCGAAGATCGCCCGATCATAGTTGGCGGCGCTGATCAGTGCCTGGCTGTCCAAACCGAGATAGCTGGCGCCGAGGTTGCGGGCCAGGGTATTGAGCTGGTTACGCCGGGATTGCCAGTTGTCCTGCAGTTGTTGTTGTTTGATATTCGCTACGGCTTCCAAGGCATTCAGCGTCTGCTCCTGGAGCGCCTGACTGGCCTGGTGGTACACGGTGAACGCCATGGCCAAGACCGGAAGCAGACCAATAATCAGGTAACTCAGCGCAAGCTTCAGGCGTAACGACATGGATAGGGCTCCGTGGGTAGAAGAGTGACAGATCGCTATGGGTGTTTGAAATCCTGCAATATTCGTGCAATTAAATTAACGATCGTAAAAAATACTGATCGAATCGGCCCAGGCGTGTTGTGCAGGCGCGACAGCGAAAGCGCCACAGGCACCGTGAATACGCCTAGGCGCGAGGGGACGGAGTCAGGGGCGACTCGTGGGAGAGGCAGGCCGAGCGTGGCGCTCGGCTGTGCAGCGCTGCGCAACTCGTGTGGCGGCGCAGGGGGCCTGAGCGCTGCCGTTGCGAGTCCGAGCGGTTCACTGTGGGGGGGCGTTGCTGTTTCCCCTCAAGCGGGCCCCTAGTGTTCCGTCCCTCAAATAACTACTATTAATCGAGTGTATTGAGGGGCGGAGGCGGGGCTATGAGAACAGGCCGACCGAAGGCTGAGCTGGT
>NZ_VIUH01000019.1 GCF_007993865.1 Pseudomonas sp. SJZ079
ATCAGGTTTAGCAACGGGAACACCCTGCTGTTAAAAAAGCAGGGCGGGTAGGCTTTGGATCTTGACGTAGGACCGGCTAATGGGTGTCCCCTTTTGTCTGTCCCTTTTGTCTCCTTGTAAACGGCGACGACTTTTGCAGCAGTCCATTGCTCCACGGGTAGGTTGCTGGCCAGTAACCAGGGTTCGCGCTCACGATGCGCATTCTGCCGACTGCGCTTATCTTCGGCGATATTTCCGGTAACACGCCGGTGTTCGCAACTCGGTAGAGAGGCAGCTTGGGCGGGTGGTGGGCCAGGGCAGTCGAGGCCGGCCAGTGGTTGATAACAAATCACGCCGACCCCTTTAGACGGACCCCTTTAGACGACAAGACCGGCATGCAGCCGGTCTTGTGCGTGTTGCTGGGAGCGTTTGTTACTGCGCCGCCAGCTGGGTTTGCGTGGGCTGTGGTGCGCGCGGGCCGTGGAGGATGCCGTTGGGCGTGTTCGCCGTCAGCAGGCGTTGGCTGGCGATGCCGGCGACTTCGTGGCCGCGGTCACTGAGGGTGTTGATGATCTGGTTGACTGCCGCGGTGACCAGCAGGCCGATCAGGCCGCCGCCGCTGTTGTTCTGGTTTTCGGCGGTGCTGGCCCGTGCGTTGCCTGCCCACAGCAACTGCCCATTGCGCAGGTCGATGAGTTTGGCGTTGGCGGTCACCGCCACTTCGCTGGTCACCACTTTGTAGCTGCTGCCGTATTCGCTGACCTCGATATAGAGGGCCGCATCTGCGCCGAAGATTTCGTGCAGTTTGGCCGGTGGGGCCATGTGCATCTCGTCGGCATTCATCAAGCCGTTCTGCTTGAACGTTTCGTCCACCAGCGCCACCGGCAAGACGTAGTAGCCCGCCTCGGCGAGGGGCAGGGTCACGTGCGAGAGTAGGCTGTAGCTGGCTTTGATGTCCGGCGACTTGTTGATCGGCGGCAGCACCACGATAGAGGCCGGGTTGCTCTGCTTGAACGCGGTGTAGTCGTAGGGCGTGGGGGTGGCGCAGCCGGTGATCAGGCCGCTCAGGAGCAGCAAGGCCAGCGCTTTAACGGGGATGTGACGGATCATGATTGCTTATCTCCCAGCGTTGCGCAGCAGGAAGTCCATGTAGACAGCGGACTCGGGGAATAGGCTTTTCTCGGTTTCGAACTGCTGGCGGACCTGGTCGGCTCTACCGATTTCGGCGTAGAGCATGCCGAGGTGGGCATGAAAGCCGGGAGGCGGTGTGGCGTCGTGGGCGCGTGCTTCCTGCAGGCTGGCTTCCAGGGCGGCTATCTGCTGCTGCGGGCCGCTCTCGTGCTTGAAGTGTTCGTAGACCTGTTCCTGGTAGCCGGCCCAGTGGTAGAGCGGCTTGGGTTGGCTGACGCAGCCACCCAGGAGTGTGGCCGAGGCCAGGGTGAGCAATGCGCCGTACTTTTTCATCTCGATAGTCATCTGGGTTGTCTTCCTTGAGTTATTGCGCCGGGCGCCAGGTGCCCGTGTCGACACCGACAACCAGGTTGTTGACTGCTTCGCGGATTGCCAGGTCGAGCACTTTGCCGTTGAGCGTGGAGTCGTAGCTGGCGGTACCGCCGAAGCCGATGATTTCGCGATTTGACAGGCTGTATTCGCCGGCGCCTTGCACCGAGAAAACCACTTCGGAGGTGCGCACGTTGACGATGTTCAGGTTGACCTTGGCATAGGCAATTTGCGATTTGGCGCGACCGAGGATGCCGAACAGTTGATGGTCGCCGATCTCCTTGCGGCCGAACTCAGTGACGTCGCCAGTCACCACGAAATCGGCGCCGCGCAGCTGCTGACTCTTCTTGGCGATCACGCTTTCCTGTTGAATTTCCGCGAGGTTGTCGCGATCCAGCACGCTGAAGCGGTTGGACTGCTGCAGGTGGGTGATCAGGATGGTCTTGGCTTGGCCGCCGAGACGATCGACGCCATCGGAGAACAGACCGCGCATGTAGCTGGAGCGGTTGTCGAACTTACCCACGGCAATCGGATTGCGCGGGCCGTGATAAACGCTTTGGGCCGAGGCCACCTTGGCGACTTCGAGGGTGCGCGATTGTTCGGTCGCGCAGCCGTTTAGCAGGCCAATCAGACCAATCAGACTGACGGCAAGTAGCGTTGTTCTCATGTGAGTGTTCTCGTTGGATGGGTTTGGCGATGCGTGTAACGGGCGGAGTGACGCTACCGAGCAGTGCCTTGGGCGCGCGCGGGCAGCGAATAGAGAGGGGTGGGGCGTGCTGAAGTGAAAATCTTTGGTGCATCCATGACCATTGCGTCCTTTGTTGGCGCGCCGTCCAGGTAGGCGGCCGAGTACATCCGAGTGCGGACAAGGCCGGCTGCTGCGGCTTTATGGCCGCCGCACGACCGAGCACCTATCGTTTTGGCTGGCGGAGTCTACAAAAACCAGGGGTGGGTGGCCAGTGGCCATTCACTGTGCGGTCGTGCCAGTTGTGACGTGGGTCACCTGGCGGTTTGCACTCTGTTTGGCTGAATCGAGCTAAAGCAGTCGGAGTGATTGGTTTTTAACCAGCAGGCATCCTGGCAAGCCTTGAGTGCCGCCAGCCAAGACAATCAAAAGACGCCGATCCTTCAAATGTGTATCGATAGATGCTACCAAGAGGCAGTCACACCCAAGCCTCAGCCATAGGCCTGCAGCAGCCAGAGCGCCGCCATGCCCACCGCGAGGGTCAACAGGACCTGGCGGGTGCGCCAGGCGACGAATGCGGCCAGGGCGCCGGCCAGCAGGCGTTCGTTGCCCAGCGACAGATCGATCGCGCCGTTGACGTTGACCAGAGCCGGTAGCACCAGCGCGGCCATCACCGCGGCCGGCACGAAGCGCAGGGCGCGTTGCAGGTACGCAGGAGGGCTGGCCCGCCCCAACAGCTGGATGAACGACAGGCGCAGGGCGAAGGTGCCGATGCCGATGGCGAGAATGATCAGCCAGGCGGTGCTGCTGGGCATCGTCAGTCCTCCCCGGTTGGCGAGTTGCTCTGCATGGGGACGGGCTTGGGCGGCTGCAGCGCCTCGACCAGCAGGCCGGCGCCTATGCCGCTGGCGGCCGCCAGAAACAGGCCCAGGTTGTAGGGCAGGCTGGCGGCCGCGACGGCCACTATGCCACCGGTCACGGCGGCGGCGAGGGTTGCGCGGTCGATAATTGAGGGGATCAGCAGCACCAGGAATGACAGCGGAATGGTGAAGTCCAGCGACCAGCTCGCGGGCACTCCGGCGCCGAGGAAGATCCCGGCGGCGCAGGCCCCCACCCAGGTCAGCCACATCGGCAGCGCCGTGCCCAGGTAGTACAGGTGTTTGGCCGAGCCCTGGGGGTCGAGGGTGTAGCGGGTGATGCTCAGTGCGTAGGCCTGGTCGGTGAGCAGGTAGGCCATGGGCCAGCGCCAACGCCAGCTCAGACCCTGGAAGTGGGGGGCGATCGAGGCGCTGTACATGGTGAAGCGCAGGTTGATGACCAGCGCCGTGAGGATGATCACCAGCGGCAGGGTGTCGACACTCATCAGCTGGGCGGCCACCAGCTGCGCCGAACCGGCGAAGATGACCACCGACATGGCCAGTGCGGCGCCGGGCGACAGCCCCGCGTCGATGGCGGCGATACCAGCGATCATGCCGAACGGAATCATCCCGGGAAGCAGTGGCGCGACCGCCTTGGCCCCGGCGCTGAAGGCTGGGTGTGCTGTAAGGGCCATGGCGTCTCCTGACTGTGCCCGTCTGTAAGTGCTTGCCGCGACCGGCGTCCGCGCCCCCTG
This sequence comes from Pseudomonas sp. SJZ079, assembly GCF_007993865.1. Lineage (GTDB taxonomy): Bacteria > Pseudomonadota > Gammaproteobacteria > Pseudomonadales > Pseudomonadaceae > Aquipseudomonas. The sequence continues at coordinate 3,777 of NZ_VIUH01000019.1, forward strand.
ATTTGAGGGCTATATACAGCCGGAGCATAGGCACAAGCTTAATGCGCCTGGCGCAGTACGGGTGTTCCATTCGCGACCCTGAAAGGTACTCAGCCAAGCCAGTGATCGCACCGCTTAGATCGACTGTGCAGCCCGATTAAGTCCTGACTGTATTGGCGGCTGCATGCCGGCGAATGCTTTTATAGAGGCTTTCTCGCCCGCCCTGGAGTCAGCGGCATGTCGCCGAAAGATTTGTCCCTCGCCTTGGTGGTGATCGTCGCCTGGGGCCTGAATTTCGTGGTCATCAAGGTCGGGCTGGACGGTGTGCCGCCGATGCTGCTCGGGGCGCTGCGTTTCAGCCTGGCGGCGCTGCCGGCGATCTTCTTCATCAAGCGGCCCGCGCTGCCGTTACGCTGGTTGCTGGCCTATGGCTTGACCATCTCGCTGGGTCAGTTCGCCTTCCTGTTCTCGGCGATGGCGGTCGGCATGCCGGCGGGGCTGGCGTCATTGGTGCTGCAGTCCCAGGCCTTCTTCACCTTGTTCCTGGCGGCGCTGCTGCTCGGCGAACGACTGCGCGCGAGTAATTTGCTCGGTCTGCTGGTCGCGGCCGCCGGGCTGCTGCTGATCGGCCTGCAGAGTGGCGGGGCGATGACCTTGGCCGGTCTTGCGCTGACCATCTGTGCGGCGGTCATGTGGGGCATGGGCAATATCATCACCAAGAAAGTCGGCCGGGTCGATCTGCTCGCGCTGGTGGTGTGGGGCAGTCTGATTCCGCCGCTGCCGTTTTTCGCCCTGTCCTGGTTGCTGGAAGGCCCGGCGCTGATCGAGAGCTCCCTCAGAGGCATAAGCCTGTCCTCGATTCTGGCGATCGTGTACCTGGCCTTTGTTGCGACCTTGCTCGGCTACGGCCTGTGGAGCCGCCTGTTGTCGCGCTACCCGGCCAGCCAGATTGCGCCGTTCTCCATGCTGGTGCCGGTGATCGGGCTGAGTTCGTCGGCGTGGCTGCTCGACGAACAGTTGAGTCCACTGCAAATGGCCGGAGCGCTGCTGGTCATGGTCGGGCTGCTGGTCAATGTATTCGGCGCGCGGCTGTTCGGCCGCTTCCTTCAGGTGCAAGGCCGGCCTTTGTAACCTGCGCCCTCGGAGGGTGCCGCGAAAGGTTGCACAGGGGCGATCAGCCCGGACTGATATGCCGCAGCGCTTGGACGACAGCGCCGGGCTGTCTTACCCTTCTATCCAGACGCTGTTAGTGCTGCGCCCGCCATCACTGCTCACGAGGTCTCCCATGTCTCTGCTCGCTCGTTGCCAACGCCTGCTGTTGCCCTTGCTCGCCGGTTCGCTGTTCAGCCTGGGCAGTGCTTTCGCCGCCGAGCCGGTGGTGGTGTCGTCGAAGATCGATACCGAAGGCGCGGTGCTCGGGCATCTGATTGCCCAGGCGCTGGAGCGCGGCGGGGTGCCGGTGACCGAGCGGATCCAGTTGGGCGGCACCAGTATCGTGCGTGCCGCGTTGATCGCCGGGGAGATCGATATCTACCCGGAGTACACCGGTAACGGCGCGTTCTTCTTCGACCTCGGCGACAGCCCGGTGTGGAAGGATGCGGCCAAGGCCTATGCCACGGTCAAGCAGCTGGATCAGGAGCAGAACCAACTGGTCTGGCTGCAGCCGGCCAACGCCAACAACACCTGGGCCATGAGCGTGCGCGGGGATCTGGCACGGGCCAACAAGCTGGCTACTCTGGATGATTTGGCCCGTTACCTGAAGGCCGGTGGTGAGTTCAAGTTCGCCGCCAGCGCCGAGTTCGTCGAGTCGCCCAGTGCCCTGCCGGCGTTCCAGGCGGCCTATGGCTTCAGCCTGCGCCCAGAGCAGTTGGTGATTCTCTCCGGCGGCAACACCGCCGCCACCCTGCGCGCGGCGGCACTGCAGACCAATGGGGTGAATGGCGCCATGAGCTATGGCACCGACGGCGGCCTGAGTGCGCTGGACCTGCGGGTGCTCGAGGATACCCGCGGCGTGCAGCCGGTGTATCAGCCGGCGCCGCTGGTGCGTGGCGACACCCTGAAGGCCTACCCGCAGATAGAAAGCCTGTTGGCGCCAGTATTCGCCGCGCTGAACCTGCAGGTGCTGCAGAAACTGAATGCCGAGGTGGCGGTCAATGGCGCCGACCCGCGTCTGGTGGCCACGACCTTCCTGGATAGCCTGAAGCCCTGAGTTCGCTCGCTCATGGGGCTGCTAGCGAGCGCGAGCAATCGGGTGGTGCTGACCCTGGTGGCGCTGGCCATCGGCACCCTGTTGCTGGGCGACTTCGCCAGCGTGCAGGCCAATCGCATCGTCCCCGGCAGCGGCTTCGGGCTGTTTGCCACCCTGGGTTCGGCCTGGGCCGTGGCCCTGTTGGCGGCGCTGCTCACGCTTGCCGCGCTGGCGCTACGGCCCTCGCCGGCCCGCTATCGCGGCATGTTGCTGCTGATCATCCTGCTGTTGCTGCAATGGCCGGCGAGCCTGGCCTGGTTCATTCATACGCAGATTCCGGCTGATCAAGCCCAGGCGCGCGCGGGCCTGGCGACGGGCTGCTGGAGCCTGCTGTTTTTCGCCCTGTTGCTGCTGGTCGAGGTGCGTCAGCGTCTGGCGCCGGCCGCAGGCTGGTGGCGCCTGGGCCCGCTGGGGTTGCTGCTGATCACCGGGCTATTGATCCACGGCGGATATCTGGAGCCGCTGGCCTTGCTGCGCGAGTACGGCAGCCGCAGCGCGCAGTTCTGGCAGGCGTTGCGCGGCCACCTGGGTCTGGTCGGCGGCGCCCTGGGGTTCAGCCTGCTGTTCGGCGTGGCGCTGGCCTTGCTGATCCGGCGCCAGCCGCAGTTGCAGCGCTCGGTGTTCGGTGTGTTGAATTTCTTCCAGACGATTCCCAGCCTGGCCCTGTTCGGCCTGTTGATCGCACCGCTCAGCTACCTGGCGGCGCACTCGCCGCTGCTGCAGCAGCTGGGTATTCGCGGCATCGGCTGGGCCCCGGCGCTGCTGGCGTTGATTGCCTACAGCCTGCTGCCGATCGTGCGCAACACCAGCGTGGCCTTGCAGGCGGTGGCGGCGGAGGTGATCGAGTCGGCGCGCGGCATGGGCATGAGCCCGTGGCAGGTGTTCAGCCAGGTGCGCCTGCCACTGGCCCTGCCGGTGATTCTCGAAGGCGTGCGCATCACCAGCATCCAGGCCATCGGCCTGACCGCGGTGGCGGCGCTGATCGGCGCCGAGGGCTTCGGCAGTTTTATCTTCCAGGGCCTGGGTCAGGGCGCCATGGACCTGGTGCTGCTCGGCGCGCTGCCGACCATCGTCCTGGCGCTGTTCGCCGATGCGCTGTTCAGTGCCCTGGCCGGTTATGTTCAGCCTGGAGTGGGCACATGAGTGAGCGGTCGAGTTCAGCCTGGAGTGGGCGCATGAGTGAGCGGCCGAGTTCAGCCTGGAGTGGCAGCATGAGTGCACGACCGATGATCGAGCTGGACAACGTCAGCCGCTTGTTCGAAGGCGTGGCGGCGGTGGACGGCATTTCCCTGCGGATCGACAGCGGCGAAATCTGCGTGATAGTCGGCACCTCGGGTTGCGGCAAATCCACCACCCTGCGCCTGCTCAACAGGTTGATCGACTGTTCCAGTGGCGACATCCGCATCGACGGGCAGGCCATCGCCCAGTTGGATGCCCAGCTGCTGCGCCGACGCATGGGTTACGTGATCCAGAACACCGGGCTGTTTCCGCACTGGACGGTGGCGCGCAATATCAGCGTGGTGCCGCGCCTGTTGCACTGGCCGACCGCGCGCATCGAGACGCGGGTGCATGAGTTACTGGAACTGCTGGGCTTGCCCTACGCCGACTTCGCCCACAAGTTTCCCAGCCAGCTGTCCGGCGGCCAGGCCCAGCGGGTCGGCGTGGCGCGGGCGCTGGCCGGCGACCCGGAGATCCTGCTGATGGACGAACCCTTCGGCGCGCTCGACCCGATCACCCGCGACAGCCTGCAGAACGAACTGCTGCGCATCCAGTCGCGGATCCACAAGACCATCGTCTTCGTCACACACGACATCGACGAGGCGCTCAAGCTGGCGACGCGCATCGTGGTCATGGACCAGGGCCGCATCGTCCAGCACGACACCCCGGTCAACCTGCTGAATCACCCGGCCAATGCCTTTGTCGAGAGCCTGCTCGGCCAGGGCGAGCGCGGCCTCAAGCGCGCCAGCCTGCAGCATGTCGCCGAGCGTATGCTGCCGTTGCAGGGCACTCCGCCAGCCTTCTCGGTCGGCGCTCAGGACAGCCTGCGTCAGGCCCTGTCGTTGATGCTCTGGCACCGCGTCGGCGAACTCTGTGTGCGCGATGCCGAGAACCGTGCAGTCGGGCTATTGCCGATCAGCGCGTTGCTGCACGGCGCGACGGCATGAGCGCCGGGTTATCCGGGTTGAGACCCTGGCTGGCGCCGCTGGCCTGGTCGCTGCTGTTGCTGGCGGCGGTGCTCGGCATGGCTGAACTGGAGGCGCTGTTCCGCCAGGTCCAGCCAGGCACGGGGGCGGTCATCTACCGGCGCGACAGCTTTGCCCAGCTGCTGCTCAATCACCTGCTGATCGTCGGCGCGGCGGCGCTGGTGTCGGTCAGCCTGGGTGTGGCCGCGGGGATTCTCGCCACTCGCGGCTGGGGCCGGGACTTCCTGCCACTGGTCAGTCAGGTCGCCTCCATCGGCCAGACCTTTCCGCCGGTCGCGGTGCTGGCGCTGGCGGTGCCGCTGCTCGGTTTCGGCAGCCTGCCGACCATAGTCGCGCTGGTGCTCTACGGCCTGCTGCCGGGGCTGCGCAATACCCTGGCCGGCTTGCAGGGCGTGCCGCCGGCGGTGCTGGAAGCCGCGCAAGGCATGGGCATGACGCCGCGGCAGGTGTTGTTCGAGGTGGAGCTGCCGCTGGCGGCGGCGGTGATCTTCGCCGGTATCCGCACCACAGTCACAGTGACCATCGCCACCGCGGCGATTGGCTCGACCATCGGCGCCAGTACCCTGGGCGATCCGGTGATCGCCGGGTTGGTCAATGGCAACACCGCCTATGTGCTGCAGGGGGCGCTGTTGATCGGCCTGCTGGCCGTCAGCGTCGACAGCGGTTTCGAGCGCTTGCAGCAACTGATCGCTGCGCGTCAGGGCCTCTGACGACGGGGCGCGCGGGCGGGCAGCGTTTCAGACCTTGGCCAAACCGAGCGGGCTAACCGGGGGGGCTGGCCTGGGGCAATGCTGCCGTTGGTCGGCCTGAGGCCTGGTTGTTGATGGTCGCGCTCAAGGGCCTGACTCCTGGGTCGATAAGTGGGGGTAATTGCCGGTCATCCTGTGAACACTTTTGTATACAATGACCGGCCTGGCACTCTGAGAACAACAACAGGAGACTCTCCATGCGCCTCTGGCAACGCAGCATTCAATGGCAGTTGATCCTCAGCATGGGCGCGGCCCTGCTCGCCAGCATCCTGATCGTGGTGGGCATCTATTCGGCGGTGGTCAACCGCCTGACCGAGCGCTACCTGGTCGAGGAGGCATTGCCGGCGCGGGTGCTGGCGATCCGCAATGACCTGGAGCGGGTGCTGGCCGCGCCGATCACCGCCAATGCCGGGATTGCCGAGAACAGCCTGGTGCAGGACTGGCTGGCCGCAGGCGAGGACCCGGAGCGGCGTGACGAGTTCGCCCGCTACCTGGAGGGGGTGCGCGCTCAGCAGAACGCCATGACCACCTCGATTGCCGTACTGGCGAGCGGCAACTACACCACCGGCGCCGGTCTGGTGCGCACGATCAACCGTAACCAGTCGGAGAACCAGTGGTTCTACAAGTTGGTCGATAGCAGCCGCGACCGGGTGCTGGAGATCGACATCGACAAGGGCACGCGCCTGCCGACGCTGTTCATCAACCAGCGGATCAAGCGCGACGGCAAGACCCTGGGGGTGTCCGGCTTGGGCTACAGCCTCAAGGCGATGTCGGAGATGATCCGCGACTTCCGGTTCGGTGAGCAGGGCCAGGTGTTTCTGGTCGATGGCCAGGGCAATATCAAGGTCCACCCGCAGGCCGAGCTGAACGGCAGTGGGCGCCTGTCGCAACTGTTGGGCGAAGCCCCGGCGGCCGAGTTGCTCGGCGCCGCGGGCAAGGTCGTGCGCTTCGAGCGCGACGGGGAGACGTATCTGGCCCTGGCGCAGCAATTCAACAGCCTGGACTGGCTGCTGGTCAGCGAGGTGCCTGAGGCGGAAATCTATGCCGAGGCGCGTCAGGCGCTGCTGATGAGCAGCCTGATCGGCGTCGGCGTCGCCCTGGTGTTCCTCTGTCTGGTGGTGTGGCTGGCCCGTGGTCTGGTCAGACCGATCCGTCAGGTGACCGCCGCGCTGGTCGAAATCGGTGGCGGTGGTGGTGACCTGACCCGCCAGTTGGACGAGTCGCGGGCCGATGAACTGGGCGATCTGGCGCGTGGCTTCAACCGCTTTATCGGCAGCCAGCGCAGCCTGATCGGCGAGGTGCTGGCCACCAGCGAACGCCTGCGCAGTGCGGTCGGCCAGGTCGTTCAGGTGGTGGAGAACACCGCCGGGCGCTCCGGCCAGCAGCAGGAGATGACCGACATGGTCGCCACCGCGGTGCATGAAATGGGCCTGACCGTGCAGGAAATCGCGCGCAACGCCAGCAGCGCCGCCGAGGCTTCGCACAGCGCCCGCGATGAGGCGCAGCGGGCCGGGCTGGTGGTTGGCCAGTCGATCGAGCACATCGAACGGATGTCCACCGACATTGGCGGCGCGGCCGCGGCGGTCAGCGAGCTGGCCGAGCAGGTGGCGTCCATCGATCAGGTGCTGGCGGTGATCCGCGGGATTTCCGAACAGACCAATCTACTGGCACTGAATGCGGCCATCGAGGCCGCGCGTGCCGGCGAGCTGGGTCGCGGTTTTGCCGTAGTGGCCGACGAGGTGCGTACCCTGGCCAGCCGGACCCAGGCCTCCACCGATGAAATTCAGCAGATGATCCAGCGCCTGAAGCAGGGCGCGGACACGGCGGTCAGCTCGATGCATGCCGGGCAAGCGGCGACCAGCACCGGGGTCGAGGCCAGCCAGCGCACGGGGCAGTCGCTTGGGGCGATCACCACCCAGGTGGAAAGCATCAGCGACATGAATACCCAGGTCGCGGCGGCGACCGAAGAGCAGTCGTCGGTGACCGAGGAAATCAACCGCAACGTGCAGGGCATCGCCGACCTGGCCCATGCCACCGCCGCCGAGGTGCGTGCCTGCCGCGAGGATTGCCAGACCCTGAGTGGCTTGGCCGATGACCTGGCCGGGCAGATGGGTCGGTTCCGGCTCTAAGCGACACTGCGCCGTTCCGTCGCGATTACGACGGGACGGTGGTCAGCCAGTTGCTCGACCTTCTGCTGCGCGAAGCATGGCAAGCACGTAGCGATTTTTCCCGCGCGCGGGGCGGGTCACTCGGCCAGCTCCAGGCGGTTGCGGCCCTTGGCTTTGGCCCGATACAGCGCGTCGTCGATGCGCTTGTAGAAGCTCTCGGTCGAGTCATCGCTCAGCGGCAGGTAACTGCCCACCCCCAGGCTGCAGGTCAGCGGCAGGGCCTGATCATTCAGTTGCAGAGGATGGCTGACCAGATCGCTGCGAAAGTGCTCTGCCAGCTGTACGGCCTGCTCCAGTGGGGTGTTGGGCATCAGCACGGCGAACTCCTCGCCGCCCACGCGCATCAGCACATCGCTGTCGCGGCGGAACACCTGGCGCATGCGTTCGGCAAAGGCGTGCAGGCAGAGGTCGCCGGCGCTGTGGCCGAAGCGGTCGTTGACCTGTTTGAAGTAGTCGATATCCAGCAGGATCAGCGACAGCGGGCTGTTCTGTCGGCGCGCATTCGCCTGCCAGCTGGGCAGCAGTAAATTGAATTGCAGGCGGTTGCCCAGAGTGGTCAGGGCGTCGGTGCGGCTGAGCTCCTCCAGCTCTTCGCTGTGTTGGATCAGGCGCAGCTCACGCTCGAGGCCGATGCGGTACTCACGGTTCCAGCGATAGAGGAACAGCCCCAGATAGCCCAGGTAGATTGCCAGGGCCACGGATTCGCCCAGCGCGCTGGTGCCCTGCTGGTACTTGACCAGGTTGCTGGGCAGGTAAACCAGGAGTATCGCCAGGGCGCAGGGCAGCATGCGCATGGGGTAGGTGAAGGCGAGGGCGGTACTGAACACCACCACGATCAGCATGACCAGAAAGTGCGAGACGCTGATGTTTGGATGAAACAGGATGCCCGCCAGCATCAGGCCCCAGACTAGCGAGTGGAGGAGGATGATCGTCCACTGCAGCCTCAGCCAGTGCTGCAGCTGGGCCGGCGCCTGCTGTTTGCTGGGGCGGCTGAAGTTACGCAGGAAGAAGAAGCTCAGCAGCACAACGCTACCGCCGGCCCAGACCCAGAGATTCTGCCAGGGGTGGGCGCTGGTCAGCCACAGCAGCGCCCAGGTCAGCAGGTAGTAATAGCCGGCGAATCGGGAGCGAGTATATACATCGTTGACTTCGCGCCAGAGCGGGAAACACGAGCTGGAAACAGCGGCAGGCTCGGCTGGCATAGACTGCAGACTCCAAGGGTCACTCGTTAAGCCTAGCGGAGTGATGGCAATTTGGTATGTCTGGCAGGTGCCGGGTGTCCGCCGGGTGAGCGGCGGCGGTGAGTCAACGCTGCCGGCGCTACGGCTGGCTCACGCCACGGACGCCAGAATCAGGCAATTGCGTCCGGCATTCTTGGCCCGGTACAGCGCGTCGTCGACACGCTTGAAGAAGGCTTCGGCACTGACGTCGCGGTGCTTGTCGAAGCAACCTACCCCCAGGCTGCTGGTCAGTGGCAGGTTCTGCCCTTGTACGCTGAAGCCGTGTTGCGCCAGTTCCTGGCGGAAGCTTTCCGCCAGCAGGTGGGCCTGTTCCAAGGAGGTGCCGGGCATCAGCACGCCGAACTCTTCACCGCCCAGACGCAGCAAGGCATCACTGTCGCGGCGGAATACCTGGCGCATCAGTTCGGCAAAGGCGCTGAGGCAGGCATCGCCGCAGGCGTGGCCGTGGGCATCGTTGATCTGCTTGAAATAGTCGATATCCAGCAGCACCAAGGACAGCGAATTACTCTGTCGCTGAGCGTTGGCGACCATTGCCGGAAACAGGCTGTTGAAGTGATAACGGTTGCCCAGCTGGGTCAGGCTGTCGGTACGGCTGAGTATCTCCAGGCTTTCCTGCTGCTCGAGCAGTTTCAGCTCCATGGCCAGGTGGTTTTGATACACCTGACGGTTGCGGTTGAGCGCGAAGATCAGGTAACTGAGGTAGGCGATCAGGGCGATGAAGTGCCCCCGTTGCTCCTGCCAGTCCAGTGCCAGGGCCAACAGGCCGGGCAGGTAGAGCAGCGGCAGGATCAGCAGGGAGAGGTGTTTGCGCATGGCCAGGTGATAGACGCTGGCGGTGCTGAAGGCGATGGTGGCCATCATCGCGATAACCCGCGAACCCTTGAAGTCGGGGCTGTACAGTGTCCAGCCCAAAGCCAGGCCCCAGCCCAGGGCGCCCAGCAGGATCAGCGCCCACTGTCGATTGAGCCAGCCTTGCAGGAGTCGCGGGGTGTACTGCTCCGGCAGGCGGTTGACCAGGCGCAGGAGCAAGAACAAGCCAAAAAAAGCGGTGCCGGCCAAGCCGACGGTGAATTGCGCGGTCGGCTCACCACCCATTATCCACACCAGCAACCAGGCAATCAGGTAATAAAAGCCAGCCAGGTGCGAGCGAGCGCGAATGTCTTGGGCTTCGCGCCATAGGGTGAAGGTCGCAGGGTCATGGGGTAATTCGTTGTGAGTCATGGCAACAATCACTAAAGCAGCCGTGTTAGAGCATAGCGTTTCTGCAGCGGCAGTAGTGGTCGATGGCTATTCGGCATCATGAAGGGGTGTGGAGTTGCGGCCGAATCCAGAGGGTTCGGCCTGACCAGGGCATGGCGCGGGAGTGTCGGGTTAGCGTAGGACCAGCAGCGGGCCAGTGCTGGAACGCAGCAGATGACTGGTGGTGCTGCCGACCAGGAACTGGCGAATCCGCGAGTGGCCGTAGGCGCCCATCACCAGCAGGTCGATGCCGTGCTCGGCCTGATAGGCGTGCAGGCTCGATTCGACCTCGCCGCTGCGCAGCGCCAGATGAACCTCGCTGGCCGACTCATCGAGTACCTGCTGGGTGCCCTTGAGCTGTGCCCAGGCCTCGTCGCTCTCGGCGCCAATCATCACCAGATGACAGACCAGGCCCTTGAGCAGCGGGCTGGCGGCGATCATCTCGATACCTTTGCGCGCGGTGGCGCTGCCGTCGAAGGCGAACAGGTAGCTCTGTGGCGCCTTGAACTCGCCGCAGCTGACCAGCACCGGGCGTTGCAAAGTGCGGATGACGTTCTCCAGGTGGCTGCCGATGTGCTGGCCGAGGCTGGCGCTGGCTTCGCCCTGGCGGCCGATCACCAGCAGGCGGATGTTCTCTTGCAGTTCGCCCAGGCTGTCGACCAGGTCGCCGTGACGCTGGCGCAGCTGCGCATTGTCGATCCCGGCGGCAGTGGCGCGCGCCTTGGCCGCCTCGAGCATCAGGTGACCCTGTTCCAGGGCCAGCTTGCTGCGTTTCTCATCCAGGGCCGCCAGTTCATCGAGCAGGTGCTCGCGACTGCCCAGGCCGATGGCGCCACTCAGGTCGCTCGGCTGTGGGTACTGGGCGTGGTCCAGCACATGCAGCAGGCTCAGCGGCGCCTGCAGGCGCAGGCTGGCCCAGGCCGCGTAGTCGCATACGGCGGGAGCGGCGGGCGAGCCGTCGATACAGGCGAAGACATGCGGCATGGGTGTTCTCCTTAACAGGCTGTTGAAAAATGTAGCGAGCGACGGCTAGGCAAGGCGAAAGCGGCCGCAACGTAGCGAAGCGGAGTAACAGCCGCAGGCTGGCCCATAGGGCGAGCGTAGTGAGTCAAAAGCGCAGTTTACGCGTTGTAAATGAGCATTTTTAGGCCGCTTTCAACGCCGCATAGCCTAGCGCAGTAGTTTTGCAACGGCCTGTTAGTGGTCCATCAGGCTGTCGACGGCATCCGGCTTATCGTGCACGCCGAACCTATCGACGATGGTGGCGCTGGCCTGGTTGAGGCCGAGCACTTCGACCTCGGTGCCCTCGCGGCGCAGCTTGAGTACCACCTTGTCCAGGGCAGCGACCGCGGTGATGTCCCAGAAGTGCGCGCGGGACAGGTCGATGACGACCTTATCAAGCGCTTCCTTGAAATCAAAGGCAGCGGTGAACTTGTCCGCGGAAGAGAAGAACACCTGGCCGACCACGCGGTAGGTGCGCAGGCTGCCGTCGTTGTCGACTTCGGAGTCGACGTACAGGAAGTGACCGATCTTGTTGGCGAAGAACATCGCCGCCAGCAGCACGCCGACGAACACCCCGTAGGCCAGGTTGTGGGTGTAGACGGTGACCGCGACGGTGGCGAGCATGACGATGTTGGTCGACAGCGGGAAGCTCTTCAGGTTGCGCAGCGAGTCCCAGCTGAAGGTGCCGATCGAGACCATGATCATCACCGCGACCAGCGCGGCCATGGGGATCTGGCTGACCCAGTCGCTGAGGAACACCACCATCAGCAACAGCACCGAGCCGGCCACCAGGCAGGACAGGCGGCCACGGCCACCGGATTTCACGTTGATCACCGACTGACCGATCATCGCGCAGCCGGCCATGCCACCGAGCAGGCCCGAGGCGATGTTGGCCACGCCCTGGCCCTTGCACTCGCGGTTCTTGTCGCTGCTGGTGTCGGTCAGGTCGTCGACTATGGTCGCGGTCATCATCGACTCGAGCAGGCCGACCACGGCCAGCGCGGCGGCGTAGGGGAAGATGATCGCCAGGGTCTCGAGGTTCAGCGGCACTTCGGGCCAGAGGAAGATCGGCAGGGTGTCCGGCAGCTCGCCCATGTCGCCGACGGTGCGGATATCCAGGCCGAGGTACATGGCCACCGCGGTCATCGCCAGGATGCACACCAGCGGCGAGGGGATCAGCTTGCCGACCTTGGGCACATAGGGGAACAGGTAGATGATGCCCAGGCCGGCGGCGGTCATGGCGTAGACGTGCCAGGTGACGTTGGTCAGCTCCGGCAATTGGGCCATGAAGATCAGGATCGCCAGGGCGTTGACGAAACCGGTGACCACCGAGCGCGAAACGAAGCGCATCAGCGAACCGAGTTTGAGGTAGCCGGCGCCGATCTGCAGTACCCCGGTGAGCAGGGTGGCGGCCAGCAGGTACTGCAGGCCGTGATCCTTGACCAGGGTCACCATGACCAGGGCCATGGCCCCGGTGGCCGCGGAGATCATCCCCGGACGGCCGCCGACGAAGGCGATCACCACGGCGATGCAGAAGGAGGCGTAGAGGCCGACCTTGGGGTCGACCCCGGCGATGATCGAGAAGGCGATGGCTTCCGGGATCAACGCCAGGGCGACCACCAGACCGGCGAGCACGTCGCCGCGGATGTTGAAGAACCAGGTGTTTTTCAGGCTGTGCAGCATGGCGTGTTCCCGATGGCGATGATCCGCTGGCGCATCGAGTACGCGGCGGCAGGGGCGAATGTCGGATGAGTGAGACGGCGTGTGCGCGATTGCAACACGAGTGCGGCGATTACAGGCCGGCTCGCACACGCAAAAAAGGGCGCACAAACTAACACAGCGGGGCCTGGCGCGCACTCGGCTTGGCCGCTCCAGCCGGCTCGAGGGCACGGGCGGGGCGTCGGTAACCGCGGGGTCTTTAGCGGGCCGCGACAGGCAAGGTCGAGGCGCTTCAGCTGCGGCGAATCAGCCAGATGCCCGCGACGATCAGCAGCAAGCCGCCGAGCTTGCCGAGGCTGATCGGCGCCTCGCGAAAGCCGGCCCAGCCGAAATGGTCGAGGGTCAGGGCCATGCTCAGTTGGCCGGCGAGCACTAACGCCATCAGCAGTAGGGCACCGATGCGCGGCCCGGCGAAGGCGGCGATGAAGATGAAGAAGGCGCCGAGCAGGCCGCCGCTCCAGTGCCACCAGGTCAGTCCCTTGAGGGCGCTGAGGGTGGGCGCTTCGCGCTGCACCAGGACCATCACCAGCAGCGCCAGGCTGCCAACCAGGAAGGAGATCAAGGCGGCGCCGAGCGTGCTGGAAACGTGCTTGGCCAACTGGCCGTTGATCCCTGCTTGCAGCGGCAGGCAGGCGCCCGCGACAAAGGGCAGGGCGAATAACCACCAGATCGGGGCGGGCATGGGCATCTCCAGCAGGGCGGGCGCGCCAGTATGCCGCAAAAGCTGCCGGCTCCGTCAGGACTGGTGCACCGCTGGTGATAGCGGATGCCAGGCGCTAACGGGGCGGGTACTGGCTGAGTACCTTGACCACCGTCTCGCGTAGCGCCGCGCTGCGCTCGGCCGGGCTCGCCTGGCTACTGCGCAGGGTTTGTTCGGCGCTGCCGCGCCATACCAGCTTGCCGTCCTTGCCGTCGAACAGGTCGATCTGCAGGGTGCCGACCTGATAATCCACGGTGCGGGTCTCGACATAGGCCGGGCCGCCCCAGACACCGCCCCACTGATGGCCCCAGCCCGCGCCCCAACCGCCGCCGTAGCCGGTGCTGATCTGCTGTTGGCGGTTATCGACGATCACCCAGGCCTGCACCCTGAGGTCGGCCGGGGTGTTGCCGGGGGCCGGGCGCAGGCCGTGTTGGTCGAGTTGTTCGCTGACCGCGGTGCGCAGACGCTGCTCGGTCAGGTCGCTATTGAGCCGTGGGTCGTTGGGACGGTATTGCACGGCCGGTTCCTGCCAGCGCCAGCTGCGGTAGGCGGCGAAGTCGCGGTTCGGGTCGAAGTCGCGATTGAGCTGCGCGGTCTGGCAGGCGCTCAGCAGCAGGGTGGAAAGCAGTAACAGGTGCAGGCGCATGATTGAGCCTCCCGAGATTAAAGTGCCGCAGGCGCCGGGCGTCTGAGGCTGGAACTGTTCAGTTTGGTGGATAGTGCTCCAGTGCGCGCTTGAGCGCCGCGCGCAAGGCGTCGGCGCGCTCGGCCTGGCTGCCGTCGCTGAGCACCTGCGCGCTGCCGCGCCACACCGCTTGGCCGTCGCGCGCGTCGAACAGCTCGATGCCCACCACGACCACCTCTTCCTCATAGGTGCGCACCAGCGGTGCGCTGCCCCATAGGCTCAAGTCGTCACCGTAGGGGTCATGCCGGTAACCGCTGGCGTAACGGTCGGCGACCTGGCGAATGCGCCGCTCCAGGCACAGGTCGGTGCTGACCCTGAGGTCGGCCGCGGTACCGGCCTGGACCGGGCGCAGGCCACGCTGGTCGAGCGCGTTGCTCAGCGCTTCCTGCACCAGGGCCGAGCTGGCCCAGGCGCTGCCGGTTGGTAGGCGGTCGTTCAGCCAGGCCCAGCGCTGGTAGCGGGCGTAGTCGCGCGGCGCCGCCGGGTAGGCGCTGAGGTCCAGCTGATTGGCCGCCTGCGCAGGGGCGGGGGGGATGGGCCTGGAGTCCGCGGTATAGGGGTTGCTGTTCTGGCACGCGACCAGTAAGGGCAGCAACAACAGGGGCAAGCGCTTCATTGCGTTCTCCGCCAGCGCCTTGCAGCGCCGCTGTGTAGCCCGGATGCAATCCGCGGCTTTGCCAGCTGTACAGGCCACCGTGACTCCCCGGCTCATTCCCGGATTACATCCGGGCTAGGGTCACGTCAGTTGGCCTCAACGTGGCGGTGGACCAACTCTATTTCCGGCTGTGCAGCCGGATGTCATCCGGGGTCTGGCCAGTCGTACAGGCCAGGTTGGCTCCCCGGCTCATTCCCGGATTACATCCGGGCTAGGGTCACGTCGGTTGACTTCAACGTGGTCGGCAGACCCAGTGCAGGTAGCGACCGAGGCCGGCAAAGCTCGGATGCCGGCGGTAGGCCAACTCCATTTCCAGCAGGTCAATCAGCTCGGCCTTGAGCTGAAATTCCGGCGGCATGTAGTCGTGAAAAACCCGTACGCCACTCTGACTTTCGACCTGCCAGTCGCCGTCGAGTTGCGCCGCCAGCTCACGCGGGTCGAGCGGTCGCTGCGGGGTCAGGCTCTGCTTTTCGCCGGCGAACTCGGCTTTACGCAGTTTGCGAAAGTGGCCCTTGAGCAGGTTGCGGTAGATCAGTGCGTCCTTGTTGTAGAAGGCCAGCGACAGCCAGCCAGTGGGCGCGCAGAGCTGGTGCAGCACCGGCAGAATTTTATGCGGTTCGGCCAGCCACTCCAGCACCGCGTGACAGATCACCAGGTCATAGGGCTCGGTGAGCTGGCCGAGCAAGTCCTGCCAGGGCGCCTGGATAAAGGTCGCCGCTTGGCCGGCGGCGGCAAAACGCTCGCGGGCACCGCTGAGCATCGGTTCGGCCGGTTCGGCCAGGGTCACCTGATGACCGCGCTCGGCCAGCCACAAAGACATATGGCCGAGGCCGGCGCCGATATCCAGCACCCGCAGCGGTCGGTCCGGCAGGGCCTCGGCGAGGTCGGCCTGGAGTACCGCCAGGCGAATCGCGCCCTTGGCCCCACCATAGATTTTCTCGGCGAAGCGGGTCGCCAGTTCATCGAAATGCCGATCGCTCAAGAAAGCCTCCAGTATCTGCTGCGCGTCGCGATAGCGGCGTCAGGTCCTTGCTCGAACCTCGCCGTACCGGCCTGTACTGCCTCGGTTCTCGCTGCGGCCCTTCCTGGCTCTCGAGCCGCTCGCGACGATTCTGCAGGCTTTCTCATTTGCCGAAACGCCTTTCGCTATCGGCCAACTTGGCCCGCACCGCCTGTTCCATGTCGATGCCCAGTTCGCTGCACATCAGCAACAGGTAGAGCACGATATCGCCGACCTCCTGGCCGGCATGCGCCAGCTGCTCGGGGGCGAGCCGGCGCGACTGCTCTTCGCTCAGCCACTGGAAGATTTCCACCAGCTCGGCCATCTCCACGCTGGCGGCCATGGCCAGGTTTTTCGGGCTGTGGAATTGTCGCCAGTCGTTCTGGTCGCGGATGGCGTGCAGGCGGGCGGTGAGTTCGTTGAGGTTCATACGCAGCTCCTTTCAGCCGCATAGCTTCGGCCGGAAGTCGTCACGGTGCAAGCCGGCGCAGCGTCGATCCGCGCGGCATGCCGGCGAACCCAGCGGCGCACGGTTAGTCCAGCGCTCGCCAGCTACCGGCCATATGCGCCAGCTCGTCCTGGCCGCGCAATTGGAACTGGCCGCCGGGCGCCTTGGCGCTGGCCAGCAAGCTGAGCGAGCTGGGCAGCAGCACCGGCTTCTGAAAGCGCACCTGTACCTGATAACCGGCGTTGGGCAGGCGCTCGCCCAGTTCGGCCAGGGCGCGGCCCTTGTTCCACAAGCCGTGGGCGATGGCGCGGGGGAAGCCGAACAGTTTGGCGGTCACGTCGAACAGGTGGATCGGGTTGTAGTCGCCGGCGATTTTCGCGTAACGCCGGCCGATGTCGCCGGGCGCCTGCCAGTGGGCGATGGTGGTCAGCGGTAGTTCGGCCTGTTCCTCGCGGACGGGTAGCGGGCCCTCGAGGTGCACGGCGCGACAGAGGATGCGGCTATCGCCCTCCCAGAGCAGGCCGAGCTGGTCCTGCAGGCGGGTGATCAGGCTGAACTGCGCGCCCTTTTCATGGGCCTGCAGCTTCTCCACCTGCACGCTGACGTCGAATGGGCCCAGACCGCCCAGCGGGCGCAGCACGCGGATCTGGTTTTCCAGGTGGACCAGGCCGAGCAGCGGGAAGGGGAAGCGCTGGTCGGTCAGCAACTGCAGCTGCAGGGCGAAGGCCAGCAGGTGCGGGTAGGTCGGCGGCAGCAGGCCATTGTCGGCGAAGCCGCAGATCTGCCGGTAACGCGCCAAATGCTCGGGGTCGACGCTGATCTGGCAACGAACGCCATGGCTCGGCAAGGTTTTGCCGGTGGCGCGACGGCGCACCAGGGCGCGCGCGAACAGGCCGGGCAGGGCCGGTGGGGCGAGCAGATCGTGCCAGTCGTGGGTCATGCGTCAACTCCTCTGCGTGAACAAGCCCGGTCGGCGAGCGCTGCGGCGGATGAGACGCGCGTCAGGCGCCCAGAAGGCTTTGCCCGCAGACCCGCAGCACTTGTCCGCTCAGCGCACCGGAACCGGGTTGGGCTAGCCAGGCCACAGCTTCGGCGACGTCCTGGGGCAGGCCGCCCTGGCCCATGGAATTCATCCGCCGGCCGGCCTCGCGCAAGGTGAAGGGGATGCCGGCGGTCATCCGGGTTTCGATGAAGCCGGGCGCCACCGCGTTGATGCTGATGCCGCGCTTGCCCAGTACCGGTGCGAAGGCCTGAGCCAGGCCGATTACCCCGGCCTTGCTGGTGGCGTAATTGCTCTGGCCGAGGTTGCCGGCGATGCCGCTGATCGAGGCGATCAGCACCACGCGGCCGTTGTCCTGCAGGGTGCCGGCATCCAGCAGCGCCTGAGTCAGCAGTTGCGGGGCCTTGAGATTGACGTCGATCACCGCGTTCCAGAAGCCCTCGCTCATCTTCGCCAGGGTCTTGTCGCGGGTGATGCCGGCGTTATGCACGACGATCTCCACGCCATCGGCCAGGGCCGCGACCAGTTGCGCCGGCGCGTCCTCGGCGCAGATGTCCAGCGCCACACCGCGCCCGCCCAGGCGTGCAGCCAACGCGTCGAGGGCGTCCTTGGCCGCCGGCACGTCCAGCAGCACGACCTCGGCACCGTCGCGCGCCAGGGTCTCGGCGATCGCCGCGCCGATGCCGCGCGAGGCGCCGGTGACCAGGGCCTGCTTGCCGGCCAGTGGGCGGGTCCAGTCCTTGACCTGTTCGCTGCAACGGCCGAGGCGCACGACCTGGCCGGACACGTAGGCACTCTTGGGCGAGAGGAAGAAGCGCAAGGCGCCTTCCAGTTGATCCTCGGCGCCCTTGCCGACATAGATCAGCTGGACGCCGCCGCCCCGGCGAATCTCCTTACCCAGCGAACGGCTGAAGCCTTCCAGCGAGCGCTGCACGCTGGCCGCTATCGGGTCTTTCAGCGACTCCGGGGCACGGCCCAGCAGTACCACGCGTGGGCAATTAGCCAGGCCCTTGAAGGTCGGCTGGAAGAAATCGCGCAGCTCGATCAGTTGCTCGAAACGAGTCAGGCCGCTGGCATCGAACAGCAGCGCCTTGAGCCTTGGCCCGTGCTCGGCGGTCCAGCGCGGCAGCGCGTGTTGGCCTTCGTGGGCGGCGTACAAGGCATCGGTGAGCTTATGGGCGAACGGCACTACGGCCTCGTTCAGCGCGCCCTCGCCGCCGATCAGCAGGGCGCCGTCGATCGGCCGCGTGCGCCCGCCGCGCCAGCGCTCCAGGGGCAGGGGCGCGGGCAGGCCAAGGGTTTTGACCAGGCGGCGGCCGGCTGTGGAGTTGGCGAAGGCGAGATATCGATCGGACATGGAACGGGCTCCAGCTGGCTGACTCCAAGGGTTGACCACAGGACTCGGTCGCAGGTTGCATGACCTGGCCGGGATTGCCTGGCGGGCGCATCGGCCGCTGTGATTTATAGGCGCTACGCTAGGGTCTGTTGCCGTTTCATTGCGAATGAAACGGTAACAGACCCTAGCCTTGTGCTCAGGCGTCTGTCGGACTTTCCCTCGCTACCGGCGATCAAGTCCGACAGGCTCCTGGCCCACTCATTTCGCAAGGAGTCCAGCATGACCCAGCTGCGTCGGGTCGCCATAGTCGGCGGCAACCGTATTCCCTTCGCCCGCTCCAATGCGGCCTACGCCACGGCGAGCAATCAGGAGATGCTGACCAGTGCCCTGGAAGGCATGATCGAACGCTTCAACCTGCATGGCGAACGCATGGGCGAAGTGGTCGCCGGCGCGGTGCTCAAGCACTCGCGGGACTTCAACCTGACCCGCGAATGCGTGCTCGGTTCGCGTCTGGCGGCACAAACCCCAGCCTATGACCTGCAGCAGGCCTGTGGCACCGGCCTGGAGGCGGCCTTGCTGGTGGCCAACAAGATCGCCCTCGGGCAGATCGAGTGCGGCATCGCCGGCGGGGTGGACACCACCTCCGATGCGCCGATCGGGGTCAGCGAAGGGCTGCGGCAGGTTCTCCTGGAGGCCAATCGCGGCAAATCCACCGGCGACAAGCTGAAGACCCTGCTCAAGCTGCGTCCCCGCCATCTGCTACCGTCGCTGCCGCGCAACAGCGAACCGCGCACCGGACTGTCGATGGGCGAGCATTGCGAGCTGATGGCGCAAACCTGGGCCATCCCGCGTGACGAGCAGGATCTGCTGGCGGTTGCCAGCCACCAGAAGCTGGCCGCGGCCTATGCCGAGGGCTGGCACAGCGACCTGATCAGCCCCTTCAATGGCCTGACCCGTGACCAGAACCTGCGCCCGGACATCGATCTCGCCAAGCTCGCCAGCCTCAAACCGGTGTTCGAGCGCGGCCCGCGCGGCACCCTGACCGCCGCCAACTCCACCCCGCTGACCGATGGCGCCGCGCTGGTGCTGCTGGCCAGCGAAGACTGGGCCAAGGCCCGTGGCCTGCCGATTCTCGCCTACCTCAAGGATGGCGAAGCGGCGGCGGTGGACTTCGTCAGCGGCGCCGAAGGCCTGCTGATGGCGCCGGTTTATGCCATGCCGCGCCTGCTGGCGCGCAACAACCTCAGTCTGCAGGACTTCGACTACTACGAGATCCACGAAGCCTTCGCCGCGCAGGTGCTCTGCACCCTCAAGGCCTGGGAAGACGCCGAGTACTGCAAGACCCGGCTGGGCCTGAGCAAGCCCTTGGGCGCCATCGACCGCAACAAGCTGAACGTCAAGGGCAGCTCGCTGGCCGCCGGTCACCCTTTCGCCGCCACCGGTGGGCGCATCGTCGCCAACCTGGCCAAGCTGCTTGCGGTGGCCGGAGAGGGGCGCGGGCTGATCTCGATCTGCGCGGCCGGCGGTCAGGGGGTGACCGCCATTCTGGAGAAATAGCGCCAGCACCCTGGGCGCAATACCTGGGTTCAGGTGCGGTGCTCACTCCCGGTAGCTCTTCTGAGCTTTTGCATCGCACAACGCAAAAAGCCAGATCATCACTGATCTGGCTTTTATTGCGCTGCAAGCGGGCGGGTTAACGGAAAGCCGGCACCACGTGCTTGATGAACAGCTCCAGGGACTTCTTCTTCTCGGCGTGAGACAGGCCGTTGTCGGCCCAGAAGCTGAATTCGTCGACGCCCAGTTCCTGGTAATGCTTGATCCGCGCGATGATTTCTTCGGGGGTGCCGATCATGGTGTTCTTGTGGATGTTCTCCAGTTCGAACTCCGGGCGCTCCTTGAACTTCTCTTCC
Organism: Pseudomonas sp. SJZ079; assembly: GCF_007993865.1. Taxonomy (GTDB): domain Bacteria; phylum Pseudomonadota; class Gammaproteobacteria; order Pseudomonadales; family Pseudomonadaceae; genus Aquipseudomonas. The sequence goes on from NZ_VIUH01000019.1 coordinate 24,060, forward strand.
GGGCTTGGCGCCAGCAGGCCGTTGACCGGGGTCTGCTTGTTGCCGAACCAGGCGTCGAAGGTGCGGTAGAAACGGGAGATCGCCTTGGCGCCAACCTTCCAGCCCTCGGGATCGTCGTTGCTGTGTACGTGGGTATGACGCAGCACCATCAGTTGCGGGCGCGGCACCTCGGGGTTGTTGGCCAGGGCGGTTTCGAACTTGTTCATCAGGTCGACCACTTCCTCGTCGCCCTTCATCAGCGGGGTGACCATCACGTTGCAGCCGTGCTTGACCGCGAAGTTGTGCGAGTCGGGGTCGCGTGCGGCGATCCACACGGGCGGGCCCGGCTGCTGGATCGGCTTGGGCGAGGAGGTGGCGGTGGGGAACTTCCAGATCTCGCCATCGTGGGCGTAGTCGCCCTGCCACAGCGCCTGTACCACCGGGACCATCTCACGCAGGTGCTGGCCACCGGAGGAGGCCGGCATGCCGCCCGCCATGCGGTCGAATTCGTACTGGTAGGCGCCGCGGGCCAGGCCCACTTCCATGCGCCCGTTGCTGATCACGTCGAGCAGGGCGCATTCGCCGGCCACCCGGATGGGGTGCCAGAACGGCGCGATGATGGTGCCGGCGCCGAGGCGGATGGTCGTGGTCTTGCCGGCCAGGTACGACAGCAGCGGCATCGGGCTCGGCGAGATGGTGTATTCCATCGCGTGGTGTTCGCCGATCCATACGGTGCTGAAGCCGCCGGCCTCGGCCATCAGGGTCAGTTCGGTGAGGTTCTCGAACAGCTGACGATGGCTGATCTGCTCGTCGTAGCGCTCCATGTGCACGAACAAAGAAAATTTCATGACGCTTACCTCGAAGCTGGGTGTATTCGGCCTCAGCGCTGGGCTGGCCACGTGGGTAAAGAGCGCTGCGCGCTGTATCGATGTGAATCTGCGGTGACGCCAGGGCAACCAATGATAAGGCTCCGCACATCGCGTATTAGTGGTATACCATAATACGGAATATCTGCAAAATATTTCTGCCCGTCGGACAGCCCTCACAGTAAGGATAGAGGATGAACATCAAGCAAAAGCTCACCCTGGCATTCGCGGTCATCGCCTGCGTACCGGTCGTTCTGGTCGCCGTGCTGATCATCCTCAATCTGCGCAGCGAGGCGCGCACGGACTTCCTCGACAGCAGTGGCCGGGAGATCCGTCAGGTCGACAATGCCATACAGTTGTTCTTCCAGGGCATCAGCCAGAACGTCGAGTTCCTCGCCGGCCAGCCGCAGTTGCAGGCCATCGATGGCAAGCTGAAAAGCTATGTCGCGGCCGATGCCGCCGGCACGCCGATGGGTGAGCAGGACCAGCAAGTGTTCGAGCTGTTCGCCGGCCTGGCCGCCAGCCACCCGGCCTATGCCTACCTGTCGCTGGGCACCCTTGAGGGCGGTTATGTGTTCTGGCCGGGCGATCCCAAGCTGAACAGCTACGACCCGCGCAGTCGTCCCTGGTATCAGCGCGCCATGGCTCAGCCGGGCCAGACCCAGCGCACCGAGGCCTATTACTGGGCGGATGATGACGTGGTACTGGTCAGCACCGTGCGCAGCTTCGCCAACCGCCTGGGCAGTCTGGGCGGGGTGGTGAATATCGACGTGTCGCTGAAGCAGCTCACCGACATCGTCAAGCAGATCAAGCTGGGTGACAGCGGCTACCTGATGCTGATGGAACACAACGGCGCGGTGCTGGTGGACCCGAGCGATCCCGCGCACAACTTCAAGAAATTGGCCGAGCTGGGCACTGCTTACGCCCAGCTCGGCAGTGCCGACAAGGGCCTGGTGGAGATCGAACTTAATGGTGAACGCTACATGGCCAATATCTGGCCTTCCGAGCAGTTGGGCTGGCGTTTCGTCGGCCTGATTCGCGAGAGTGAGGTGATGAGTGCCGCCACCCGCCTGACCTGGGTGATCGCCGGCATCGCGCTGCTGCTGGCGCTGTTGTTCGCCTGCGTCGGCGCCTGGTTCGCCGGGCTGATCGTGCGGCCGATCCGCGCGGTGGCCGGCGGTCTGGAGAGCATCGCCCAGGGGGAGGGCGACCTGACCAGCAGCCTGGCGGTGCGCGGCAGCGACGAAACCGCGCAACTGGCCGGCTGGTTCAATCAGTTCCTCGGTGCCATCCGCGAACTGATCCAGCGCATCGGCCAGGCGGCGGTGCAGATCCACCGGGCTTCCGGCAGCTCCAGCGCGGTCGCCCAGGACATGGCCGAGGCCGCCGGGCGTCAGCGTGAAGCCGTGGACATGGTCTCCACCGCCTTCCATGAAATGGTCATGACCTCCAATGAGGTGGCGCGTTCCTGCAGCCAGGCCGCCGACTCCGCCGATAGCGGCCAGCGCCAGGCGCATGACGGCCAGCGGCAGATCGATGCGGCGGTCACCAGCGTCAACCAGCTCAGCCATGAGATCGAACACTCGGCCAACGCCATGCAGCAGCTGGAGCAGGACAGCAGCGAGATCCAGTCGATTCTCGGCACCATCCGCTCGATTGCCGAGTAGACCAACCTGCTGGCGCTCAATGCCGCCATCGAAGCGGCGCGGGCCGGCGAGCAGGGTCGCGGCTTCGCCGTGGTCGCCGATGAGGTGCGCGCCCTGGCCAAGCGCACCGCCGACACCACCGGCGAGATCGATGGCCTGCTCGGCAAGCTGGCCCAGCGCACCCAGCAGATGGGCAAGCAGATGCACGGCAGCCTGGAGGTGTCGCAGCAGACCGTCAGCTCGATCAATGCGGCGAGCGCCAGCTTCGAGTTGATCCGCGAGTCGGTGGACGTGATTCGCGACATGAACAGCCAGATCGCCACCGCCGCCGAGGAACAGCATCAGGTCGCCGAGGACATCAATCGGCACATCAGCCAGATTCACGGCGATGCGCAACTGGTGGCCAAGCTGGCCAGCTCCACCAGCGATGACGCGCAGAAGCTCACCGACCTGTCCGATGAGCTGAACAGCCTGGTCCTGCGCTTCAAGACCTGATCGCTAGTCGTCTGGGCTCCGGCCAATGTGCCGGGGCCCAGGGATGAGGGATGAAAGGATGCATAGCCTGAGCGAACCGAGCGTCGCGTGCTGACGGCCACAGTCAGGCGCGTGCCGCCGGAAAGCGGGGCGCAAGGGAGCGAGGCTTTGAGTTAGGCGGGGAGTGGTGCGCTGGGCGTGCGAGGAGTTGCAACGCCAGCAGCCGCGCACGGCGGCTGGCGTGTGCGGCGGAGCGTTACGCGAAGGCTTGCAGGGCGCCCATCTTGCCGCGGCAGTAGATCATCGGCATCACCGCCTGTTCCGGCACTATCAGGTTCTTTACCGCGCCGACCAGAATGGCGTGGTCGCCGCCTTCATATTCACGCCACAGCTCGCATTCGATGATCGCCGTGGCGTTGCTCAGCACCGGGTTACCCAGCGCGCTGAGGCTCCACTCGATACCCTGCGCCTTGTCGCTGCCCTTGCGGGCGAAGGCATAGGCCTCGCTCTGCTGCTCGGCGGACAACAAGTGAATGGCGAAGCGCTTGCTCTTGATCAGCGCCGGGTAGGAGTCGGAGCTGTAGTTGGGGCAGAACAGCACCAGCGGCGGGTCCATCGACAGCGAGCTGAACGCGCTGGCAGTCATGCCGACGATGCCACCGTTATCGTCCAGGGTGGTGATCACGGTCACGCCAGAGGGGAAAGAGCCCATGACTTGTTTATAGGCATTTGCATCGATCATCTGGAACACCTCTGCAGAGCATGGCTGCACCCGGCAGCGCTGTGGAACGAGAGAAGGGCTGCCCGGCATGGATGACGGTGAGCCTGTGTCTGATGGTATACCGTAATATTGGCTATGCAAGTGGTTTTTTAGTGGGGCGAATGGTTGCCGACGGGCGTAGCAGACTCAGGGCGCTTTGCTGGATGGCTTGGAGTGTGCTTTCGGGCGGAGGTCATGGGGCACGAGGCAAGCCGTAGCTCGATTGCCTATGGTCGATGAGAAATGGCCTGGCTGCTGCCGAGTAACGGCCACCGGTTGCGCTGCCTGTTCCGATGGACTTCGCCGCCGCGAATGCCATAGTCTCGAAACACGCCGCCGAAGAGCCCGGTTCAGGCTGGTGTATAACGCCCTTATACGGTCACCCGACCGCCACAACGCCCGGCCTAGACAAGGGCAGATGAGAGGACAAGGAATGTTATCCAGCAAACTCGCAAAAGCGTTATCACACCACTTGGTGTCTATTTATCGTTATAGGAATTAGTCTAATTTTATGTACAACGCAATCAAGAAATTCGCCCCAATATTTTTCATCAGCACAGTTGTTGTGGCTGTTTTAAATTATTTCTCGTACCAAGCCATTATTCAAATAACCCAAGCACAAACCGATACCATTCCAACGAAGCTAATTTTAGAAATCATTACTACCATTGCAATTCATATAATTGCTCTCGCAGTGGTGCCATTAACTCTATCTGCAACAAACAGAAAGCTTACCAGCTACGTGGCGCTAGTAATTCTTGGCTCAATCTATACAACATTTATGACCGGAATGAATGCGGCAGGCCCAGCAGTAGCCATTGTTGCCTTCTGTTACTTGGCTTATTGCGGCTACACAAAGGCTCAAAGCATATTTCATTATTATCGAACCAAGTAATTACCGCGGTGAATTCCTATAACAAGGCGCTCAAGCCGCTCGTTTCACTCGCTGGGACCGGCAAAGTCGGCCCCTTAGCTTAACCGTCATACCCATTACTTTATACCGAGGTTCCAATGAAAAAAAATCAAGGAATTAGAACTTGGTTATGCGGACGCTGAAAATTACAAGCGCCGCGAAAACAAAGAGTTATTAAATAAAATATTCATTCGAGACTCACATCTAGATGATCTCTGTCAACCAAATATTTCATTTTTGATTGGTGAGAAGGGCACGGGCAAAACTGCTTATTCTGTATACTTGTCAAATAACAATTATAAAGAGAGTGTTGCAAGCACCAGATATGTAAGAGAAACTGAATATCAGAAATTCATTTCATTAAAAAGAGAAAAGCACCTAGCGCTTTCTGATTTTTCTAGCATTTGGAAGGTAATTCTTTATCTTCTAATATCAAAGCAAGTTCAAGAGCAAGAGGGTGCTATATCAAAGTTACTAAACTATACAAAGTTCGCCTCCTTAAATGCAGCAATCGACGAGTACTATCTCAGCGCATTTTCACCAGAAATAATTCAGGCACTTAGCTTTGTTCAGGAATCCAAGCTAGCAGCAGAGCTTCTTCATAAACATGCTACCTTGAAAGGTGAAGCTAAAGATTCAGTAACCTTTTCTGAAAGTCGCTTTCAGATAAATTTATTTTATATTCAAAAACAATTCGAAGAAGCTTTTTCTCAAATTCGCCTGACACAAAATCATATACTATTTATCGATGGTATCGATATAAGGCCATCATCAATCCCATACGACGAATACCTTGAGTGCATAAAGGGATTGGCGCACGCAGTTTGGGAAATAAATAATGATTTCTTCCCAACTATTAAAGGCGGAAAAGGAAGGATGAGGGCAGTTCTTTTAATTCGGCCGGATATATTCGAGTCTATTGGGTTGCAAAATCAGAACACTAAGATTCGCGACAACGCAGTATTCCTTGATTGGCGCACTGATTATATCAACCACCGCAGTTCTCAGCTTTTTGAAGTGGTTGATCACATGCTTGCCATTCAGCAAGCACCTCACCCCAAAAAGGGTGATGCATGGGATCATTATTTCCCATGGAACTCGCCCAATGTCTTTGACCAATACAATGCGCCGACGTCGTTTATCAATTTCTTGCGTTGGTCATATTACCGACCACGCGATATTGTCACGATGCTTGAACTTTTAAAATCAAATTCAAACGGGAGCAACAACGATGATTTCACAATTGATGACTTTGAAAATCCCCATTTCCAAAGGGAATACTCAAACTATTTGCTCGGGGAAGTAAAGGATCATCTTTCTTTTTATTACGGCTCAGACCAGTATGATATTTTCCTAAAATTTTTCGAATACCTTTCAGGAAAAGATACATTTGACTATGAGCTATACTTGAAGTCATTTAGTAGTTTGCAACTTCATATCAAGTCAATTTCGGCGAAGCGTCCTCAATTTATGGCAACCGCAAATGATTTCCTGCAGTTTCTTTTTGGTCTGAATGTTATTTGTTACATGGAACTCACTGCTGACAACAAGCAATTTATTCATTGGTGCTTTAGAGACAGAAGCTATGCCAATATCTCTCCAAAAGTTAAAACAGGTGCCAAATATCAAATATTCTATGGGCTTGCCAAGGCGCTGAATGTTGGAAAGGAGTTCAAGAAGGGTTTATAGCTATAACAACTCGCTCAAATCGTTCGCTGCGCTCACTGGGACGGGCTTTAGCCCAATGACATCAACTTAAGCCCCCAGCCCTGCCCGGGGCAAGCAACCCCAGAGCTTGAGCGCTCGGTTACAGCCGAACTGCCACCAGTTTTGCTCCCCGATTCAGCGCATATGCAGCCCTGACGGCAGCTTAATGGTCGCCGGTTCGCCTTAACGAGCGGGTTTCGCGTTTTCCGGGCGAGCGCGTGCCGGCCGCTTCTGGCCAGCTTTTTGTACGGCAGTTCGGGCGGTGGTGCGGGTTCTCAGCGTGTCGGTTTGTAGCCCTCACAACCACGGCTGGCCGCGCGCTTGCGCTGGCGTGGGTAGCTGCGTCCCGGACGCACGGCACTGAGGCTGTTGGTCATCAACGTCAGGACGTTGGCCAGGGGCGTACCAGCAGATCGATCAGGGTGTTCTTGAGGCGTGATACGCCTTGGGTGAAGTTCACCTTCCAGCGCAGCTTACGGTCTTTGTGGCGCTGCTCGATGACCGGTTGCAGCAGGTGCTGCATCAGCAGCGCCAGGTTCTTCAGCAGTTGTCTGGCGTGAAAGTCCTGCTTCACAGCCGTTACGCTACGGCCGCTGAAGTTATCCAGGCAGAGCGTCTGCTTGAGGCGGCGGTAGTCCGTTTCGATACCCCAGCGGCGGTGGTAGATATCCGCGAACACCTCGGTCGGGAAGGCCTGTCGATCCAGCAGGGAGGTCACCAGCACTTCGCTTTCACCGCTCGCTAGTTCGACCCGGATCAGGCGCAATTCGACCCGGCCCGTGGGATCGACGCCGGCCTCGGTACAGAACAGGCGCGCCTCGGGATGACTGGCGGCGAAGAACAGTGTGTCTTCGACCTGACCCGAGCGGAGAAACTGATTGATCTGCGCGTTGTAGCCACAAGGCAGACGCATCAGGAAATGCCGCCTTTGCTGCTCGAACAGTGCGAATAGCCAGTGCCCGGGGTAGCCGCGATCAAACAGCGTCAGGCTGTCGGCGGGCAGATGCGCGAGGTGCAGGTGGGCGCAATCGCGCTCGCCAACCTCGATGGGCACGATCAGGCTATGCAGCGTCTGGCCGTCGGCGACGTCGTAGAGCATGGACAGGCGGGCAACGGGAAATTCGGAGTGGCTGCCAAAGAAGCGCGTCATGGCCGGCTCCAGCGGCAAATGAACGGTCGAACCATCCACGGCGAGTACGCGTAGCCCACGCCACCTCTGGCGCAGTCCGAGGTTGTCGATCTGTTGCTGAAGGGCTTGGTTGAGGCTCTCGAAGACCTCGGGCTTGAGCTTGCTGCGAGCCTTGCTGAAGGCCTGCGCAGTGACCACCTGGGACTCGGTCGAGGCCTGGTTGAGCACGCGATAGAACTGATCGAGTTCGGTTTGTAGGGCGGTGCGCGGCTGATTGAGCAAGAACAGAACGAGATTCTTGAAGGTCAGCTGGCGTCGACGGGTAAAGTCTTGAGGGTGCCGGCGGTGGGTAGCGATGAAGGTGGGACAATCTAGCTGGCTGGTTATTTTTTGTACAATTTTCAAGCCAGGGTTTGCTGGGCGGTGTCAAACAGTGTGGAATGAGGGGCCAAAAGGGTTTCTCCTATGCGCTGAATTGAGCGCTAATTATATGATATTTATAGGTAACTTCCTTAAGTTGATGTCATTGGGCTAAAGCCCGCCCCTTAACCAAACGTTATGGCTCCGAAGGAAAGTCCATTGGGCGATGTTAAGTTCTGTCCGGATATCTCTGGAATTACATCTATTGAATTTAGACCTTACATGGTCGAGAGCGCGTACGATTACTACATGATTTGTACAACATCACCACATCAAAGAATGGGCATCCAAACTGTGATGTGTGCTCTAGCCATCGAAATCCTACTAAAAAGTTTCCATGCCAAAGTAACTGGCAACCATGGGCAACTTAATGAAACTTACGAATTCAGCAAGAAAGAGGCTCTGCCCAAGCAGGCAAACGCCCACGACTTGATAGTGCTCTACCATGCGCTACCTGAAAAAATTAAGAATTTCCTGCTTGACTCAGTTGATCTTGAAATTTTGGCCACAAACAAAGACCTATTTACCCATGGCAGGTATATTTATGAGTCAAGTGCAAATAAAACTCATAACAATGACATCATCAAGCTAGCAGCCTGCTTAATTTGCAAGGTTGTATTTTTGTACAAGCAACTTGGTTGTGTAGATCCATTTATTATTCCATTTGACATTGAAAAACTTTACTTCAGTCAAGTGCAGCTACTATTTGAGTGTTCAGCACCATAACAATTGGTATATGGACTCTCCCCGCAAACGGTGAGTAATGCTTTTTCCTGCCCTGTCGTCAGTGCGGTTGCATTCGTATATCAGGCCTGTGTTGGGCGCTATCGCCCTGGCCACTCTGTAGTTCGCGCAACGGGGGCCAAGCGTCCAATCGATCACCAGGATCAGCATTGTTATCGGCCTTGTTCAAATCGTTGGCTTCGCCCACTGGGACAAGCTAAAGCCCGCCTCTTAACCTATAACATTAGGCATATCAGCCCCGGGTATTGTCGATTTCATTCCCCCTCGTTCGTCTATGTAGATGGGGCGGAGGGCTGGCCGGTCAAGTTCAACCGGCGGCGTCGTCTCCTTATCCGGAGGGTCTCATGGCAACCGTTGCTCGAATCATGAACAAGCGCATCGCCGTTCTTAGTCTGCCGCTGGCCGCAGGGGCTTGCCTCCTCACCTTGGGCGTCGTCACACAAAGGCAGCCGGAACCTCGGAGCAACCGGCCATGAACCAGAACAAACAAGCTGTGCGGACTGGCTACGCTCCCGTCAACGGCCTGCGAATCTATTTCGAGATTCACGGCGTCGCGAATTCCGCGCAACCGCCGCTCGTACTGCTGCATGGCGGCGGCGACACCATCCAGACGTCTTTCGGTCAGATCCTACCGGCGCTGGCGCGCGTGCGGCAGGTCATCGCCTTCGAGCAGCAGGGCTATGGACACACGGCAGACATCGCCGACCGGCCGTTCAGCTTCGAGCAGTCCGCGGACGACACTGCGGCGCTACTGGAGTATCTGCTCATCGAGAAGGCGGATCTCTTCGGATTCAGCAACGGCGGCACCATCGCGTTGCAGGTGGCGATCCGGCATCCGAAGGTCGTGCACAAGCTCGTATTGGCATCGGCCTTATTCAAGCGCGAGGGTGCCTATCCCTGGCTTTGGCAGGCGATGGCTAAGGCCACACTGGAGAACATGCCGAAGGAACTGCAGGAGGAGTACCTCAAGGTCGCGCCGCACCCCGAGAACCTGCGAATGTTTCACGACAAGGCCGCCCAGCGCATGCGCGCCTTCGAGGACATCCCGGCTGAGGCCATCCGCGGCATCACCGCGTCGGCACTGGTTATCGTCGGCGACGCCGACGTCATACGCCCCGAGCATGCCGTGGAGGCGTTCCGGCTCCTCCCGCACGCACAGCTTGCCGTGCTCCCCGGCACCGACCACATGCAGGTGACGGCGCGCACCGGGTGGCTGGTGCCGATGATCGGCGGGTTTCTCGATGCGCCGCTGGCGAAGTGACAGCCGTCAACTGATACTTGCCGCTTTGCTTGCACTCGAATAAACCTAACAAGCGCTGCCAGTGGGATGTCCTCGCCTTCGGCCAGGCCCTTCCCGAACCAGGGCGTTAAGGCGGTAGGAAAAGCTCATGGCTCATTCGAGAGCGTTGAACTACGTGGAAGCTGTAGGAATTGAGCGAGATGAATAGGCTAGATTTCACGAGAAACGCCAGTGTTGGGCCGAAGAACAACCAGAGGCTCAGCTTCAACAGGTGTCTTTTAGTTTTTCTACCGCCTCGTTAGGCGTATCCGGAGTGTGATCGCAATGACTCAGGTGGACAGAACATCTCAATTCCAAGCCAAACTGCTTAGTCCTCTGCATCCTGGCGGTGAGTCTTCTTGGGCATTCGTAGTTCTGCCAAAGGATGTGAGTGAGAAGCTTCCGAGACGCGGAAGGACTACCGTCGACGGCAAGATTAACGGCCACCGTTTCAAGGCTACGCTCGAGCCGGATGGCCAATTGAGCCATTGGCTAAAGGTAAGTAAAGAGCTTAAGGACGCAGCGGGCGCAGTTGTTGGCGACGTCGTCACCCTAGAGATCGAAGCTGTGGAGCAAGAACCTGAGCCCGAGATGCCTTCAGATCTGGCCGAAGCATTGGCGGCAGCTCCCGAAGCCCGGAGCGTTTGGGGCGAGACAACAACGATCGCACGTTTGGACTGGATACATTGGATTACATCAGCCAAACAATCCAAGACCCGAGCAAAACGGATTAGCGATGCCTGCGCCATGCTTTCTTCGGGGAAAAGGCGGATTTGCTGTTTCGACCCGTCTGGCTACTACAGCAAGGCCTTCCGCGCGCCTGAAGCCGCAGATTGATTGGGTTGGCGCGTGGCGTTGAATACGCCGAACAAATCGGTGCAGCGAGCTAGCCTGGATAACCATTGGCGGAAAACGCTCCGCGGTTTTGCACGCTACGCGAAGTTGAGAGTCGGGGAGGGTGGACAACGCGTGCCTGTCCTCCGGCTGCTGCGGTTGGATTTGCCGAGGTTGGGCGACACTGGTGTGAGTGGTGTTCGTCGTGGCGCCGCTGCTGGGTTACGCCGCTGCGCGGCTAACCCAGCCTACGAAGGCGGTTCGGCTCAGGGTTTAACCAGTCCCATAAAAAACCAAACCCCTTGCCTTCACGCGGAAGAGCAAGGGGTTTGTTTGTATTGCGTCAGGGGCTTAGTGCGCGCCGGCGGTCTTGCTCAGGTCGCTCTCGCTCCATTCGCTGTACACGCAGGCGTCGGCCGCAGCCCAGCGAACGCGCACCTCGGCGCCGGCTTGCAGCGGCTGCAGGTTGCCGGACAGGGCCTTGACCGTCAGCGCCGTGCCGCCGGCGGTGACCACGTTGTAGGTCAGGCTTTCGCCGAGGAATACCACTTCGTTGACCGTGGCGCCGATCTCGTTCCAGCCGGCCGCCAGGGGCTCCTGCAGCGCCTGCTGGCTGGTCAGGGCCTGGGCTTTTTCCGGGCGCACCATCAGCAACAGCTCCTGCGCGGCGTGCAGGCCGGCGGTCGGCCGCATGGCCAGGGACTGGCTCTCGAACTGCGCGGCGGCGTCACCCTGGGCCTTGACCCTGAGGAAGTTGGAGTTGCCGAGGAAGGCGGCGACGAAGGCGTTCGGCGGGTTCTGGTAGAGGTCGTAACCGCTGCCCAGGCCGACGATCTTGCCGTGACTGAAGATGGCGATGCGCTGCGACAGGCGCATGGCTTCTTCCTGGTCGTGGGTCACGTAGACGATGGTGATGCCGAGGCGCCGGTGCAGGTGGCGCAGCTCGTCTTGCAGTTCCTCACGCAGCTTCTTGTCCAGGGCGCCGAGCGGTTCGTCCATCAGCAGGATGCGTGGCTCGTAGACCAGCGCGCGGGCAATCGCCACGCGCTGCTGCTGGCCACCGGACAGCTGGGCCGGGCGGCGATGGGCGAAGTCGTTCAGTTGCACCAGCTTGAGCATGGCGTCGACCTGGCGCTCGCGTTCGGCGGTCTGCAGTTTGCGCAGGGTCAGCGGGAAGGCGATGTTGTCGCGTACCGAGAGGTGCGGGAACAGCGAGTAGCGCTGGAACACCATGCCGATGTCGCGCTTGTGCGGCGGCACCTTGATCAGCGACTTGCCCTCGACCTGGATCTCTCCGGACGTGGGCGTCTCGAAGCCGGCGAGCATCGACAGGGTGGTGCTCTTGCCGGAGCCGCTGGAGCCGAGGAAGGTGAGGAATTCGCCCTCCTTGATGTCCAGCGAGATGTTGTCGACGGCGGCGAAGTCGCCGTAGTACTTGTTCAGGTTGCGCAGGCTGACCAGGGGTTGATCGGCTTGGGCGGACTCTTTGATCACGGCACTCATGTCGTTCTCCTCGGCGCTCAGGCGCTGACTTCATTGCGCCGGCGCAGGGCGGCGGCGATCACCATTATTAGGACGGACAGACCGATCAGCAGCGTCGAGGCGACGGCGATCACCGGGGTCAGGTCCTGGCGTAGGGTGGTCCACATCTTCACCGGCAGGGTCTGCAGGGTTGGGCTGGCCATCATCACGCTGAGTACCACCTCGTCCCACGACACCAGGAAGGCGAACAGCGCGCCGGCCACCATGCCCGGGCGGATCGCCGGGAAGGTCACCTTGTACACCGCCTGCATGCGCGAGGCGCCGCAGATTACCGCGGCATCCTCGATCGACTGATCGAACAGCTTCAGCGAGTTGATGATCGAGATGATGGTGAACGGCAACGCGACTATCACGTGGCTGACCACGAAGGAGAACAGCGTGCCGGTGTAGCCCAGCTTGAGAAACAGCGCATAGACCGCCACCGCGATGATCACCAGGGGCACGATCATCGGCAGGGTGAACAGGGCGTAGAGCAGCTCGCGCCCGGGAAAGCGCCCGCGCACCAGGGCGAAGGCGGTCGGCAGGCCGAGGGCGACGGCGCACAGGGTGGTCAGCACGGCAACCTTGAAACTGGTCATGACCGAGGCCATCCACTCTGGGTTGGCGAAGAACTGCTCGTACCATTTCAGGGTCCAGCCCGGCGGCGGGAACACCAGCCACTGCGAGGAGCCGAACGACAGCAGCACGATGAACAGGATCGGCAGCAGCAGAAACAGGGCGATCAACCCGGTGGTCAGGTAGAGGCCGATGCGCAGGCGCGGCCCCATGGCATTGGGTGTCAGCAACATGCTCGGTTACCTCGCATTGCTGGCGCCGACCGGCGATTCCGGCTGGAGCTTTAGGTAGAAATAGAACAGCACCAGGGTGATACCGATCAGCAACGCGGCGGCGGCGCTGGCGATGCCCCAGTTGAGGAAGGACTGCACCTGCTGAATGATGAATTCGGGCAGCATCATGTTCTGCGCGCCGCCGAGCAGCGCCGGGGTCACGTAGTAGCCGAGCGACATGACGAAGACCATCAGCCCGCCCGAGAACAGGCCGGGGCGGCACAGCGGCAGGAACACCCTGAAGAAGTTGCGCCACGGGCTGGCACCGCAGATGGCGCCGGCCTGCAGCACCATCGGATCGATGGCCTGCATGGTCGCCTGCAGCGGCAGGACGATGAACGGGATCATGATGTAGCTCATGCCGATCACCACGCCGGTGAGGTTGTGCACCATCTCCAGCGGCTGATCGATGATGCCCATCGCCATCAGGGCCTTGTTGATCACCCCGGAGGCCTGCAGCAGCACCAGCCAGGAGTAAGTGCGCGCCAGCAGGCTGGTCCACATCGACAGCAGCACGATGTTCAGCAGCCAACGGCCCCAGCCGCGCGGCACCAGGGTGATCGCCCAGGCCAGGGGGAAGCCCAGCAGCAGGCTGATCACAGTGACCAGACCGGCCACCGAGAAGGTGTTGAGCAGCACGCGGCTGTAGGCCGAGTTGGCGAACAGTTGTTCGTAGTTGCCCAGTCCCAGGCTGGGTTCCAGTACACCGCGCATGAGCAAACCGATCAGAGGCGCGAGGAAGAACAGGCCGAGGAACAGCAGCGCCGGCAGCAGGTTGGAAAACCCCCGCCAGCGCTGTGCAGTCGAGCTGCTCGGCATGCCGGCGGCGCGCGGGGCGGCGCCGGCAACGTGGGTCGATTGACTGGACTGGGCGGTAGTCATGTTATTTGACCAGCCACTCGTTCCACTGCGCGGAGATGGCTTCGCCATGCTTGGCCCAGTAGGCGTAGTCGAGGTTGACCTGATCCTTGACGTGGGCGGTCGGCAGGCTTGGCGCCAGGTCGGCATTCAGCTGCTCGACGCTGTTGACGTTGACCGGCGCATAGGCGGTGAGGTTGGCGAAGTCGGCCTGGCCCTTGGCGCTGCTGGCGTTGGCCAGGAACTTCATGGCGGCGTCCTTGTTCTTCGCACCCTTGGGGATGACCAGGAAGTCGGCCATGACCAGGTTCTGCTTCCAGCTCACGCCGACCGGCGCGCCGTCCTGCTGCAGGGCATAGACGCGGCCGTTCCAGAACTGGCCGAGGCTGACTTCACCGGAGGCCAGCAGTTGCTGCGACTGCGCGCCGCCGCCCCACCAGACGATGTCCTGCTTGATGCTGTCGAGCTTCTTGAAGGCGCGCTCCAGGTCCAGCGGGTAGAGCTGGTCGGCCGCTACGCCGTCGGCGAGCAGCGCCAGTTCCAGTACGCCTGGGCTGGCCCACTTGTACAGCGCGCGTTTGCCGGGGTAGGTGGCGGTGTCGAACAGCGCGGTCCAGTCCTGCGGGGCGTTGCCGCCGACCTTGCCCTGGTTGTAGCCGAGCACGAAGGAGAAGTAGAAGGAGCCGACGCCGTGGTCGGAGACGAAGCGCGGGTCGATCGTCTCACGCTTAATCACGCCGAAGTCCAGTGGTTCGAGCAGGCCTTCGCTGGCGGCGCGCAGGGCGAAGTCGGCTTCGACGTCGACCACATCCCACTGCACGTTGCCGCTTTCGACCATGGCCTTGAGCTTGCCGTAGTCGGTCGGGCCGTCCTGTACCACGTGGATGCCGCTGGCCTCGGTGAAGGGTTCGGCCCAGGCCTGCTTCTGCGCATCCTGGGTGCTGCCACCCCAGCTGACGAAGTTCAGGCTGTCGGCGGCGACAGCAGTGCTGGCGCTGGCCACCAGGGCCAGGGCGGCGAGGGTGGCGGTGACGGGGTTTCTCTGCAACATGCTGTATTCCTCGATTTTGTAGTTGTTGTCGAGCCGCTATGCATGAAAGTAAAGCTGGGTTTGCTGTGGCTCGAGGTCTGCCAACGTGCCTAGATCGTCCACTGGAATGGTCGGCCTATGGAATATCATATTATGGTATTCCAAGATATCTGCAAGCCTTGCGTGACTGCTGAGTCGTGACGAGGGGATTGAGGCGACTGATGGTCGTGGGCGGTTCGCCACGCGAGTGGTGCATGCGCTGGCTTGAGCCTGGGGCTCTGACTGCGGTTGGGGTTGCGGCTGAGATGGCGGAGCGGGGCGTACGGGGAGGCTGTTGCGCTTGGCTTGCAGGCGCGGGAGGGTTGAGCCCTCCCGGCGTTTGGGGTTATTCGCCGAAGGTCAGGGTCTCCACCACTTCCAGGTCATAGCCGGTCAGCCCGGCGTATTTCAGCGGGGCACCGAGGTGGCGCAGCTTGCCGACGCCTAGATCCTTGAGGATCTGCGCGCCGGTGCCGACTTCGGAGTAGATGCGCGACTGCGAGCGGTTGAACTGCTGGCGCGGCTGGGTCAGTTGCGGCACGCGTTCCAGCAGGGCCTGGGACGACTCGTTGTTGGCCAGCACCACGACCACGCCGCGACCTGCTTCGGCGACCTTCTGCAGCGCCGCCCACAGCGTCCAGTTCTGCGGGCCGGTGTACTCGGCGCCGACCAGGTCGCGTAGCGGGTCGATCACGTGCACGCGCACCAGGGTCGGCTCGTCGCGCTTGATCTCGCCCATCACCATGGCCATGTGCACGCCGCCTTCGATGCGATCCTCGTAGGTGATCAGGCGGAAGTCGCCGTGCACCGTCGGCAGTTCGCGCTCGCCGATGCGGGTCACCGTATGCTCGGTGCTCAGGCGATAGTGGATCAGGTCGGCGATGGTGCCGATCTTGATCCCATGCTGGGCGGCGAACTTCTCCAGGTCGGGGCGGCGGGCCATGCTGCCGTCCTCGTTCATCACCTCGACTATCACCGCCGCCGGGCTGTAGCCGGCCAGGCGCGCCAGGTCGCAACCGGCTTCGGTGTGCCCGGCGCGGTTGAGTACGCCGCCGTCGCGGGCGCGCAGGGGGAAGATATGCCCCGGCTGCACCAGGTCTTCGGCCTTGGCGTCTGCTGCCACGGCGGCCAGCACGGTGCGCGCGCGGTCGGCGGCGGAGATGCCGGTGGTCACGCCAGTGGCGGCCTCGATGGAAATGGTGAAGGCGGTGGAGAAGGCGCTGCCGTTGCTCGGCACCATCTGTTCCAGGCCGAGGCGCTGGCAGTGCTGGTCGGTCAGGGTCAGGCAGATCAGGCCGCGTGCCTCGCGTGCCATGAAGTTGATCGCGGCCGGGGTGCAGGCTTCTGCGGCCAGCAGCAGGTCGCCTTCGTTTTCGCGGTCTTCGTCGTCGACCAGGAGGACCATCTTGCCCTGGCGGAAGTCTTCGATGATTTCTTCGATACTGTTGAATGGCATGCCAGTGCTCTCACGGTTTGCGATGGGTGACGGTGGTTTGGCAGATTTTATGGTATACCATAATACGTAATATTGACGAGTAACGGAGAGGGCGATGAAGGCTTATTGGATTGCACATGTCGAGGTGACTGACCCCGAGCAGTACGGCGAATACACCCGGCGGGCGCCAGCGGCGTTCGCCAAGTATGGCGGCACCTTCCTCGCCCGTGGCGGTCGCGCGCAGGCCATGGAAGGCCGTGCTACGCCGCCGCGCAACGTGGTGATCGAGTTCGACTCCTACGAGCAGGCGCAGGCCTGTTACAACTCGGCGGAGTACCAGGACGCCTGCGGCCATCGGCAGGGCGCGGCTATTGCCGAAGTGATCATAGTCGAGGGCTGCGCGCCCTGAGCCTGCAACTGAGTTGAAGGCCGGGCGGCACAGGTTCAGCGGATGAAATGCACCTTGCCGGTGTCGTCATTGCCGATATAGATGCCGTAGACCCCGGCCTGGCGCTCCTCGATATAGCGTTCGAGAATCTGCCGGATAGCCGGGTAATAGATGCTCTCCCAGGGAATTTCTTCCGGCGCGAAGAAGCGGTAGTCGAGGGTTTCCGCGCCGAACTGGCCGGTCACTTCGAGCGCCACCGCGCGGAAGATGATGTACACCTCGCTGATCCTCGGCACGCTGAAGATCGAATAGGGCGAGACGATATCGGCGCGCACCCCGGTTTCCTCCCACACCTCGCGCAAGGCCGCCTGTTCGGTGGTTTCGCCGCTCTCCATGAAGCCGGCCGGCAGGGTCCAGGTGCCGGGGCGCGGCTCGAGGGCGCGCTGGCACAGCAGGTACTTGCCGTCCTGCTCGATGATGCAGCCGGCAATGATCTTCGGGTTTTCGTAGTGAATGTAGTCGCAGCCCGCGCAAACCAGGCGCTGGTGGGTGTCGCCGGCCGGCACCTGGCGGCTCAGGCGGTCGGCGCCGCAGTTGGGGCAGAAGCGCGGGCTGGGCATGGCGTCAGCGTCCTATGCGGGGCTCTTTGAGGGCGATCGGCGTGGCGATCTCGCGCACCGTGCCGGTCTCGTCCTGCTTGGACTTGAGGTAGTCCAGGGCCACCTTGGCCGCGGCGCGCACGTGGTCGACCGAGGCCTGGTGCGCGGCGAGCGGGTCGCCGCTCTTGATCGCCTCGACGATGCGCTCCATTTCCTGGTTGCTGTTGCCACGGCGGTTGGCCTGCGACACCGAGGTGGCGCGCAGGTAGCTGATGCGCGCCTGCAACTGGCGCAGCTGGGTGGCGGCGATGTGGTTGCCGGAACCTTCCAGCAGCACATTGTAGAAACCCTGCACCGAGTCGAGCACCTGTTGCAGCTCGCCTTCTTCGAGGACCTTGCGGTTTTCCTCGAGGGCGCGTTCCAGGGCGCGGATGTCCTTGGCCTTGGCGTTGAGGGTGAACAGTTGCACGATCAGGCCTTCGAGCACACAGCGCAGCTCGTAGATATCGCAGGCGTCTGCCAGGGTGATGATGGCCACTCGCGGGCCTCTGGCATCGGCGAACTCGACCAGCCCCTCGGACTCCAGGTGGCGCAGGGCCTCGCGTACCGAGGTGCGGCTGACGCCGAGACGATCACAGAGGTCGCGCTCCACCAGGCGATCGCCGGGCAGCAGTTGGAAGTTCATGATGGCGCTGCGCAGTTTATCCAGCACGATTTCGCGCAGGGTAATGGGGTTGCGATTGACCTTGAAGCTGTCGTCGAGAGGCAAGCGTTTCATGGGGTCCGCTCTGGTTGGGCTGTCCGAAGAAAAAGCAAAAAAGCACCCCGATCAACGGACCAAGGGTGCTTAGCTCACTTTGCGCCGCCCGCTATTGAGGTTGGCCTTCGGCATCGGCTTCCGCGAAGGCTTCGCGGGCGATGCGAAAACTGTCCACGGCCGCAGGCACGCCACAGTAAATACCGACCTGAAGCAGGATCTCGCGTATCTGCTCACGGCTGAGGCCGTTGCGCAAGGCTCCACGAATATGCAGCTTCAGTTCATGCGGCCGGTTAAGTGCCGAAATCATCGCCAAGTTTATCATGCTGCGTTCCGCCAGCGACAAACCCTCCCGGCCCCAGACATGGCCCCAGCAGTACTCGGTGACCAGCTCCTGCAGCGGGCGGTTGAAGTCGTCGGCATTCTCGATCGACTTGTTGACGTAGGCCTCGCCCAGCACCTGGGTGCGGATCGCCAGGCCTTTCTCGTACTTGTCGTTGCTCATGCTGCTCTCCTTCGATACGGGCCTGTTACAGGCCGCCCATCAGGGTGTATTTGATCTCGAGGTAGTCCTCGATGCCGTACTTGGAGCCTTCGCGGCCGAGGCCGGAGGACTTGATCCCGCCAAAAGGTGCGACCTCGGTGGAGATCAGCCCTTCGTTGATGCCGACCATGCCATATTCCAGCGCCTCGCTCATACGCCAGGCGCGGCCCAGGTCGCGGGTGTAGCAGTAGGCGGCCAGGCCGTACTCGGTGTCGTTGGCCAGTTGCACGGCCTCGGCTTCGCTGCCGAAGCGGAACACCGCGGCCAGTGGGCCGAAGGTTTCCTCGCGGGCGACCTTCATTTCCAGGGAGACGTCGGCGAGTACCGTCGGCTGGTAGAAGCCGTTACCCAGGGCATGGCGTTCGCCGCCACACAGCAGGCGCGCGCCTTTGCCCAGGGCGTCCTGCACATGGTCTTCGACCTTGGCCACGGCGCGCTCGTTGATCAGCGGGCCCTGGGTCACGCCGGCGGCGAAGCCATCGCCCACCTTGAACTCGGCCACGCGCTCGGCGAGACGGCTGACGAAGGCGTCATAGATGCCGTCCTGCACCAGGAAGCGATTGACGCAGACGCAGGTCTGCCCGGCATTGCGGAACTTGGCGATCAGCGCGCCCTCGACCGCGCGCTCCAGATCGGCGTCGTCGAAGACGATGAACGGCGCGTTGCCGCCGAGCTCAAGCGAGACTTTCTTCAGGGTCGCGGCGCACTGGGCCATCAGCAGTTTGCCGATGGCGGTGGAGCCGGTGAAGGACAGCTTGCGCACGTCGGCACTGCTGGTCAGCTCGCCGCCGATGGCCACCGCGTCGCCGGTGATCACGTTGAAGATGCCCGCCGGGATGCCGGCCTGTTCCGCCAGTGCGGCCATGGCCAGGGCGGAGAACGGCGTTTCCGGCGCCGGCTTGACGATGCACGGGCAACCGGCGGCCAGGGCCGGACCAGCCTTGCGGGTGATCATCGCGGCGGGGAAGTTCCACGGTGTGATGGCGGCCACTACGCCGATTGGCTCCTTGCTCACGACGATACGCGCGTCGCCCTTGTGGCTGGGGATGGTGTCGCCGTAGATGCGCTTGGCCTCTTCGGCGAACCACTCGATAAAGCTGGCGGCGTAGAGGATCTCGCCCTTGGCTTCGGCCAGCGGCTTGCCCTGCTCCAGGGTGAGAATCTCGGCCAGGGCGTCGGCGTTTTCCAGCATCAGCGCATGCCAGCGCTTGAGGATGTTGCTGCGCTCCTTGGCGGTGCGTGCGCGCCAGGCCGGCCAGGCGGCAGTGGCGGCGGCTATGGCGCGCTGGGTTTCTGCGGTGCCCATGTTTGGCACCCGGCCGATAGTTGCGCCGTTGGCCGGGTTGAAGATCTCCTGGGTGCTGGCGTCCTGGGCGTCACACCATTGGCCGTCGATGAAGGCCTGTTGGCGGAACAGTTGTGCGGCTGCTGGGGTCATGTGGGCTCCGAAAGTAAAAAAGGGGTCGCTACCAAGATGCAGGCAGACGACCCCCAAAAAGACTGTGTGCTGATCTCGCTCAGGCAATAGCGGGCAGGGCGCCCAGCTTGCCGCGGTGATAGACCATGGGCGTGACTTCGGTTTCGGGAAGAATCAGGTTCTTCACCGCGCCGACGATGATCGCGTGATCGCCGCCGTCGTATTCGCGCCACAACTCGCACTCGATGATCGCGGTGGCCTTGCTCAGCAGCGGATTGCCGCGTTCGCTGAGGTGCCAGTCGATGCCCTTGGCCTTGTCCTTGCCCTTGCCGGCGAAGGCATAGGCTTCGGCGGTCTGGTCGGCGGACAGCAGGTGGATGGCGAACTGCTTGCTGGCGCAGAGCACCGGGTAGGAGTCCGAGGCGTAGTTGGGGCAGAACAGCACCAGTGCCGGGTCAATCGACAGCGCGCTGAAGGCACTGGCGGTGATGCCGACGATGCCGCCCTCTTCGTCGAGGCAGGTGATCACCGTGACCCCCGAGGGGAACGAGCCCATCACCTCTTTGTAAATGCCTGGTTCGATCATCTTTGCTACCTCTTGAATTCGGGCGGTTGGCCGCTCAACGCATGACGAAGGGGTCGGCCATCGGTTCCTGCGAGAGATTGATCCACACGGTTTTCTGTTCGGTGTAGGCCAGTACCGAGTCGATGCCGCTCTCGCGCCCGTAGCCGCTGTTCTTGAAGCCGCCGATCGGCGCCATGGCCGAGACCGCGCGGTAGGTGTTGACCCAGATGATCCCGGAGCGCACGTCGCGGGCCAGGCGGTGGGCGCGGCCGAGGTCGCGGGTCCAGATGCCGGCGGCCAGGCCGAACTGCGAGTCGTTGGCGATGGCCAGGGCTTCGGCTTCGTCTTTGAAGCGGATCACCGAGGCGACCGGGCCGAAGACTTCTTCCTGCATGATCTTCATCGAGTTGCTGTCGCACTCGAACAGGGTTGGCTCGTAGTACCAGCCGTTGCCGTCGATCGCGGGGCGTTTGCCGCCCAGGCGCAGCTTCGCGCCTTCGGCCAAGGCGTCGGCGACCAGGCCTTCGACCACCGCCAGTTGCTGCGCGGTGGCCATGGGGCCCATCTCGCTGCTGTCGTCCTGCGGGTTGCCGATGCGGATGCGCTGGGCGCGGGCGACCAGGCGTTCGACGAATTCGTCGTAGATTTCGTCCTGCACCAGCAGGCGTGAGCCGGAGACGCAGCTCTGCCCGGAGGCGGCATAGATGCCGGCGACTGCGCCGTTGACCGCGCTATCCAGGTCGGCGTCGGCGAAGATGATGTTCGGCGACTTGCCGCCCAGCTCCAGCGACAGCTTGGCGAAGTTCTCCGCACTGCTGCGCACCACGTGGCGGGCGGTGGCGGCACCGCCGGTGAAGGCGATCTTGCGTATCAGTGGATGACGGGTCAGGGCGGCGCCGGTGCTGGCCCCGTAACCGGTGATGACGTTGACCACGCCCGGCGGAATGCCGGCTTCCAGGGCCAGGCGCGCCAGTTCGAGAATGGTCGCCGAGGCGTGCTCGGACGGTTTGATGACCATGCAGTTGCCGGCGGCCAGGGCCGGCGCCAGTTTGATCGCGGTCAGGTACAGCGGGCTGTTCCAGGGAATGATCGCGGCCACCACGCCCAGCGGTTCGAGCACGGTGTAGCCGAACATGTCGGTCTTATCCAGCGGCAGGGTGCCGCCTTCGAGCTTGTCGGCCAGGCCGGCGGTGTAGTGGAAGAACTCCGGTAGGTAGCTGACCTGGCCGCGGGTTTCGCGGATCAGCTTGCCGTTGTCGCGGCTTTCCAGCTGGGCCAGCTGTTCCTTGTTCTCGGCGATCAGATCACCCAGGCGGCGCAGCAGCTTGCCCCGGGCGGTGGCGGTCAGGCCGCGCCAGGCTGGGCTTTCAAAGGCTTTTTGCGCGGACTGAACGGCGCGCTCGACGTCTGCTTCGTCGGCATCGGGCAGCTCCGCCCAAGGCTCGGCGAGTGCCGGGTTGAGGCTGTGGAAAGTCTTGCCGGAAAGGGCATCGACCCACTGGCCGTCGATGCACATCTGAAAGCGGGTGAGTGTCATGCAACGATCCCCTTTGCTGGGTTCTCTGAGGTCTGGGCGCGGTTGAGGAAGTCGAGCAGCACCTGGTTGACCAGGCGCGGCGACTCCACCGGCATCATATGCCGCTGCTCGGCGAGCACGGCAACCTGGGCACCGGGAATGAGCTCGGCCAGTTCTTTGGCCATTTGCGGGGTCGAGCCGGGGTCCAGCTCGCCGGTGGCGATCAGGCTCGGCACGCGGATGCTGCCCAGCCGATCCACTTGGTACATGTCCTGGGTGGCGAACAGCTCGTAGGTGGTCAGGTAGCCCTCGGGGTCGTTGCTGGCCAGGGTCTGGCGTAGCGCGGCGATCTGCGCCGGGTTGGCGGCCTGGTATTCGCGGCTGAACCAGCGCGTCAAGGCCGCTTCGGCGTTGGCGTTGGGGCCGTACTGGGCGACCTGGCGAGTTCGCTCGATCACCGCGGCGCGTTGTTCCGGGCTGCGATTGAAGACGCTGTTGAGCACCACCAGGCCCTGGGTGTGCTGCGGGTAATGCAGGGCAAAGGCCCGCGCGATCAGGCCGCCCATCGAGAAGCCGATGATGGTGGCCTGTGGCAGCTGCAGGTGTTCGAGCAGTTCGCGCAGCTGCTCGGCATAGCCGAGCAGGTCGGTGCCGGTTGCCGGGCGTGGGCTGGCGCCGTGACCGAGCATGTCGTAGGCGATGACCCGGAAGTGCGGAGCAAGACCGACGATCTGGCCGCCCCACATCTCTTTATTCAGGCCGACGCCGTGGATCAGTACCACGGGTTGGCCCTGGCCGGTCGCCAGGTAACTGGTGCCGGCGGGGGTGCGTTCAGCGGTGAGTAACATCATGGCTTGCTCCTGCACTGACCGGGGTTTACTGCGCCTGCTCGGCGGCCAGCTCTTCCAGGTCGATGTAACGGCTGCCGATGCGCGGGTGCAGGCGGCCACCGTTAGCGGCGCCCAGGACCACGACGATTTCGTCGGCACGCGGGGCGTCTTCGATGTGCATTTCCAGGGTGACGTAGTGCGAGCGCGCGCCTTCGTCATCCTTGTGCATCATCGGAATCTGGATCGAGGTGCCCGGGCCGCCGCGCTTGTTGGTGAAGCTCAGGTAGCTCTTGGCGTTCACCGCCTGGCGGTAGTGGTTGCCGAAGCGCAGGTTGTGGATCACCGCGGAGGCGTGTTCGATCTCGCCGTCGGCGCCGACTACGGCGGCCTTGCCATAGGCTTCGATCTTGTCTGCGCCGCCAATGGCGTCGGTCAGACGCTTGACCATCAGCTCACCCAGCTCGGAGGCGTGGGGGTTGAGCTCCGAGCGGATGTCTTCGACGAAGCCACGGCCGGCCCAGGGGTTCTTCATCACTACGGCCAGCCCCACCATGGTCACCGGCTTGTCAGTCGCCTTGCCACCTTCGATAAGGGTTTCTTCGACGTAGCTGACGATCTTGCGAATTTCAAAACTCATGAGGCTCTCCTGGATAGATGAGGCAGTGTGAAGCGCATCGCGCTGGCTTGGTATCATGGTATACCATAATACATCTCGTGCAAGTCAAGCTTTTCGGCGGTGCCGCTGGTCGGCCTCAAGGCTTGAGGCTCTAAGCCTGCGGCGGTTGTCGAGGGTTGCCGACTAGCGGGCTTTGCTTCCGTGATTCGGTTTATGGTATACCGTAATACAAGCAAATGCTGCTGCCCATTCCAGGTTGCTTGACGGGCGGTTGCAGCCCTAGGTCGAAGGCGTGTGATTCGAGTCTTCTAGGTGCAGGCAGGGCGGGGT
Source organism: Pseudomonas sp. SJZ079 (assembly GCF_007993865.1). Taxonomy (GTDB): domain Bacteria; phylum Pseudomonadota; class Gammaproteobacteria; order Pseudomonadales; family Pseudomonadaceae; genus Aquipseudomonas. Next base: position 48,104 of record NZ_VIUH01000019.1, read on the forward strand.
GCCCGGCATTGGCGATGAACACTACTTTGTGTGCCCACTACAAAAATAAGGAGGAGACGCGCCCGTGAGCGAACATCCTATGCAAGGCTCCCACCGTCTGTTCGCAGGCGTTAACCCGACGATGGCCATCTCATCCCTGGTGATGGTGGTGGGCTTCGTGCTGTTCACCGTGCTCTTCGGCGAGCTCGCCAACGGCCTGTACACCGGCATCAAGCAGTGGATCGAAAGCTCCCTGGGCTGGTACTACGTGGCGGTGGTCAGCGGCGTGTTGTTCTTCACCTTCTGGGTGGGGCTCAGTCGTTTCGGCAACCTGCGCCTGGGCCGCGATGACGAGCGCCCCGAGTTCAGCAACTTCTCCTGGTTCGCCATGCTGTTCAGTGCGGCGGTGGGCACCGGCCTGCTGTTCTGGAGCATTGCCGAGCCGGTGATGCACATGCAGGGCAACCCCTTCATGGACATGGCCGGGGTGGCGGCCAATACGCCGGAAGCGGCGCAGATCGCTCTGCGCGTGACCATGTTCCACTGGGGCCTGCACGGCTGGTGCATCTACATCATCGTCGGCCTGATCCTGGCCTATTTCGCTTACCGTCGCGGCCTGCCGCTGACCATCCGTTCGGCGCTCTACCCGCTGATCGGTGAGCGCATCTATGGGCCGATCGGCCATGCCGTCGACCTGCTGGCGATCTTCAGTACCCTGTTCGGCACTGCGACCACCCTGGGTTTGGGTGTGGCGCAGATGAATGCCGGGCTGAATTACATGTTCGGCCTGGAGGTGTCCACCACCAACCAGTTGATCCTGATTTCAGGCACGGCGGTGGTCGCCACCCTGTCGGCGGTGTCGGGGGTGCGCAAGGGCATTCTCTGGCTCAGCGAGTGGAACATCCGCCTGAGCAGCATCCTGTTCCTGTTCCTCCTGCTGGCCGGCCCGACCGTGTTCCTTCTCGGCCTGTATGCCACCAGCCTGGGTGACTACCTGGCCAACTTCATCCCGATGGGGCTATGGACCGACTCCAACCCCGAGCGTCAGTGGCAGGGTTGGTGGACCATCTTCTATTGGGGCTGGTGGCTGTCCTGGGGCCCGTTTGTCGGCATGTTCATCGCGCGTATCTCCCGTGGCCGCACCGTGCGTCAGGTGGTGCTGGGCGGCATGCTCGCCGCGACCCTGGGCGCCTTCCTGTGGATCGTGATCATGGGCGGTACCGGGGTTTACCTGCAGCTGGCCGGCGCCGTCGACCTCAGTGCGGTGGCCAACAGCGATGTGACCATGGTGCTGTACAAGACCATCGAGGGCCTGAACGTGGAGTGGGCAACCATGGCCATGGCCGGCCTGGCGACCCTGATGATTGTCAGCTGGTTTGTCACCTCGGCCGACTCGGCCACCCTGGTGATCTGTACCATCCTGTCGATGGGCGATCAGAACCCACCGCAACGCTTCCGCATCATCTGGGGTATGGGTCTTGGCGCGTTGGCCGGCGTGTTGCTGCTGGCGGGGGGCTTGCAGGGTTTGCAGGCGGCCACCATCGCGGCGGCGCTGCCGTTCTCCGTGGTGCTGCTGGTGATCTGTTACTGCCTGGTGCGCGCCCTGCATCAGGAAGAGGGCGAGCGCCTGAGTATCGAAAGCGCTCAGCGGGCGTAAGCCCAAGGTGGTCGCGGCGGCTCATCAGCGCTGCGGCTTCACCGCTTTAGCAACCGCCGCCCATTGGGCGGCGGTTGCGTTTCTGGCTTGCGGATTTCGTCAGGTGTCTAAGACGGGGCTACGCCGGGTTCCTGCTCACGGAGCAGCAGTGCGGCCTTGCGCTCCACGCCCCAGCGATAGCCACCCAGGGCACCGTTGGCGGCGACCACCCGGTGGCAGGGAATCAGCAGGCCCAGCGGGTTGCTGGCGCAGGCGCGGGCCACCGCCCGCGGGTGACTGCCGATGCTGGCGGCCAGCTCGCCGTAGCGCCGGGTCTGGCCCGCCGGGATCTGCCGCAAGGCGCGCCATACCTGCTGCTGGAAGGCCGTACCGCGCAGGTCCAGCGGCAGTTGTGCGGCACGCTGCGGCTCCTCGATCTGGGCGATCACCTGCTGCAGCCAGTCGCCCAGCTCGGCATCGTCGCGTTGCAACTGGGCGGCGGCGAAACGCTGCTGCAGTTCGTCTTCGAGCTGCTCGGCAGCGTCGCCGAACAGCAGGGCGCAGACGCCTTTGGCGCTGCTGGCCAGCAGCAGTTGGCCCAGCGGGCAGGCGGCGATGGCGTAGTGCAGCACTTCACCGGCCGCTTGCTGGCGGCGCTGCGTAGGCGTCAGCGCATCACCATGCTCATACAGCGCGCGGGTGCCGGAATAGCCGGCGGCCAGCGCGGCATCCAGCACCGAGTCGGCCTGGGGCAGGCGTGCTTCCAGCTGCGCGCGGCGCTGGGCGCTGGCCCAGCCTTTCGGCGTCAATCCGGTGCGGGCCTTGAAGGCGCGCACCAGGTGCGAGGGCGACAGGCCGATGCGCGCGGCGAGTTGTTCCAGGGTCGGTGTCGGTTGCTGCTCGGTGAGCAGGCGGCAGGCGGCAGCCACCAGTTGGTCGAGCTGCTCGGCCGGGCTGGCGCCCTGCGGTGAGCAGCGCTTGCAGGCGCGAAAGCCGGCGCTTTCGGCGCTGGCCGGGTCAAGATGAAAGCTGACGTTGTGGCGCAGCGGCCGGCGTGCCGGACAGCTGGGCCGGCAATAGATGCCGGTGGAGCGGACGGCGAAGACGAACTGGCCATCGCGCGCGGCATCGCGGTTGCAGACGGCTTGCCAGCAGAGGTCGGGATCGAGCATGGCGCGGCTCCGGTGGGCGATAGGTCGATTGTCGGCGCTTGCGCCGGCGCCGCCAATCCGAATCGCACTTTCAAACTGACCGGCCCTACACCGCAAGGTTCGGCGGGCGCCGAATACCTTGCGAGTACAGCGGTTGCCAGGGTGGGCTATTGCCAGTCGAGGGTCAGCGCTTCCTGCCAGGCGAAGCGCTCGAAGTGGTTGGCGACCACCTGCTTGAGTTTATCCAGGTCGTCCTGCTTGGCACTCTCCACGCTTAGGCGCAGGCCTGTCGGTTCCGCGTGCAGGAGCGACAGGCCGAAGGCGAATTCGATACGGCCCTGCTGCTCGTCGAAGGCAACGGGAATCTTGTGGGCGAAGTGTTTGCACAGACGGCCGATATAGCGCGCGGGTGTTGCCGTGGGCACAAAGGCATTGGCGGTCAGGGGCATGTCGTCTCCATTGCTTGGAAATTGCGGGGAAGTGGTCGTGCTTCAGGCGCGTTGCGGGAGAGTCGGTGGCCGCACCTGCGCAGGTGTGCGCCGCTTCAGTACGCGACGGTAAAGCGCTGGCGGATATGCTGCGGATTTTCCAATTCATCGATGATCGCCACGGCCAGGTCGGTCACGGCGATTCCTGCGGGCGCTGCACCGGACATCAGCAGTTGATCGCTACCGAGGCGGAACTGGCCGGTGCGCTCGCCTGGATGGAGATGCGCCGGCGGCGAGATGAAACTCCAGTCCAGCGCCGTTTCGCTCTGGATCAGTTGCAGTGCCTGACGTGCGCCTTCTGCACCTTCTTTGTAGGCGGCGGGGAAGTCTGCGGTGTCGAGCAGTTGCAAGCCCGGCGCGACGTATAGGCTGCCGGCACCACCGACCACCAGCAGGCGTTGGACTGCGGCCTGTTTGACCGCCGCGTAAATGGCCTGGGTGCCCTGGACAAAGCGCTGACGAATATCGGCTGTGCCCCAGCCCGGGTTGAAGGCATGAATGACCGCGTCGTGGTCAGTCAGTTGGCCACTGAGCGCCTCGGCATCGTAGGCGTCTGCGGCCACAGCGGTCAGCGCGGCGTGTGGCGGCAGTTTCTGCGGATTGCGGACGATAGCGGTGACCTGATGGCCACGGTTCAAGGCTTCTTGCAGGACGGCGCTGCCGACGAAGCCGCTGGCGCCTATCAGGGCAATTTTCATGGGTGTCTCCAGGTGAGCGATTGGTGGGACACATAATCGCAGCTGGATAAATGGCGGAAAAATAGGCTAAAAAGGCTTTCACTATTAAGTAGGGCTTACTAATGGAGCAGCTCAAGCGCATGGCGATCTTCGCCACCGTGGTCGATCGCGGCTCCATGGTCGCGGCTGCCGAGGTGCTTGGCATGACGCCGTCGGCGGTCAGTCAGCAGATCCGCAAATTGGAAGACAGCACCCAGGTCAGCCTGCTGCATCGCACCACGCGCAAACTGACCCTGACCGAGGCCGGGGCTGTCTTCTACCAAAGCTGCGCCCAGGTGCTGGCATTGGCTGAGCAGGCCGAGCAACGCCTGGCCGAACTGCGCGACGCGCTGGTGGGCGAGTTACGCATCGCCGCGCCCGTTGGGTTTTCCGGGCGCCCGATCTGTGCGGCTCTGGCGCCGCTGCTGCAGGCGCACAGGGGGCTGAGTCTGCAGCTGTTCTTCCAGGACGAGCAGATCGACTTGATCGAACAGCGCATCGATCTGGCGATCCGCGTTGGCAAGCTCGAGGACTCCAGCCTGGTGGCGCGGCATATCGGCGAGACGCGCATGCTGGTGTGCGCTGCGCCCAGTTACCTGGTGCAGCGCCGGCCCATCAGCCATCCGCAGGACTTGATCGGCCTGGACTGGCTGACGATGAACGGCGAGTTGCCGCACAAGTTACTGACCCTGCATGGACCGGGTGGCGACGTGCAGCGCCTGCGCATCGAGAGTCGGGTGGGGTGCAACAACATCGTGGCCTTGCGCAACTTCACCCTGGGCGGCATGGGCGTCTCCCTGCAACCCGCGCATGAGGTGCGCGAAGAACTGGCCACGGGCGATCTGCGCGAGCTGCTCTGCGACTGGCAGTTGCCGGCATTCGGCATCTATATCGTGACCCCGCGACGTGACGCCCAGCCGGCCAAGGTGCGCTATGCCATCGAGGCACTACGGCAACATTTGTCCATGCGATAACGACACTAAAGGCTGCAATGGTCGGTATAGGCTGGGCGCTGCCGGAGGATTGCCGTATAACGGGCTGCTTACGCGCAATAGGCAACACAGGACCCCTAGTTAAAGCTGATGAAGACGCCAAAACGCATTGAACCCCTGGTCGAGGCTGGTCTGGTCGACGAGGTGATACGCCCGCTGATGAGTGGTAAGGAAGCCGAGGTATTCGTAGTGCGCTGCGGTAATGAGCTGCGCTGCGCCAAGGTTTACAAGGAAGCCAACAAGCGTAGCTTTCGCCAGGCCGCGGTCTACCAGGAAGGCCGCAAGGTCCGTAACAGCCGTGACGCACGGGCCATGACCAAGGGCACCAAGTACGGGCGCAAGGGCCAGGAAGACTCCTGGCAGAACGCCGAAGTGGCGGCCCTGTTCCATCTGGCCGGTGCCGGCGTGCGGGTGCCCAAGCCCTACGACTTTCTCGAAGGCGTGTTGCTGATGGAGTTGGTCACCGACGAGGAGGGCGATGCGGCACCGCGCCTGAATGATGTCGATCTGCACCCGGAGGATGCCCGCGAGTTCCACGCCTTCATGATCGAGGAAGTGGTGAAGATGCTCTGCGCCGGTCTGGTGCATGGTGACTTGTCCGAGTTCAACGTGTTGCTCGGCCCCGAGGGCCCGGTGATCATCGACCTGCCGCAGGCGGTGGATGCGGCCGGTAACAACCATGCGTTCAAGATGCTCGAACGCGACGTCGGCAATATGTCCGCCTACTTCGGCCAGTTCGCCCCGGAGCTGAAATACAGCAAGTACGCCAAGGAAATGTGGGCGCTGTATGAGGAAGGCAAACTGACCCCGGCGAGCAAGTTGACCGGTGAATTCGCCGATCCGGAAGAAGACGCGGATGTCGATGCGGTGCTCAATGAAATCAAGGCCGCGCTGGCCGATGAGGCGCGCCGTCAGGCCTTGTTGAATGCCGAGGACGCGCCCAAGGGCGAAGAGCCGCCACCGCCCTGGATGCAATAACCAGCAGCAACCCACTAGCCACATAGGTCACTAGGGTGGACGCCGATCCACCCTGGTGTGCTGTCTCTAGTTAAAGATTCTTCGTGAACGGGCCAGTTGCCAGGTAAGCGCAGCCGTCTCGTAGGCTGGCTTAGCGGCGCATGCCGTTGAGGCGCAGGCGACACAGGTTGCCGAGCGCCGCGTAACCCAGCACAGCGTCAGCAATGCGGGGTTACGTCGCGCCACACCCAGCTGCTTGCGCGGGCCACCGCGCAGGCGTCTCACCCAGCGACGACTCCGATGGATATTGCTGCTGCGTCAGCCTACAACCGTGCGGTCTGGAAGGTGTCGCAGCGGCTCACGTCACCCTGTTCGAAGCCCGCCTTGAACCAGCGCACGCGCTGCGCCGAGGTGCCGTGGGTGAAGGAATCCGGCACCACCTGGCCGCGAGCCTGTTGCTGCAGGCGGTCATCGCCGATGGCATTGGCGGCATGCAAGGCTTCCTCCAGGTCGCCGCTCTCCAGCCAGTCGAGGCGGCGCTGGGCGTGATGCGCCCAGACCCCGGCCAGGCAGTCGGCCTGTAACTCCTGGCGCACCAGCAAGCCGTTATCGCCTTCCAGCCGTTCGCCACGTTGCCGCGCGCCATTGACCTTGGCCGAGACGCCGAGCAGGGTCTGCACATGGTGGCCGACTTCGTGGGCTATCACGTAAGCCTGGGCAAAATCGCCAGCCGCGGCGAAGCGCTGCTCCAGCTCGCGGAAGAACGCCAGGTCGAGGTAGACCCGCTGATCGCCAGGACAGTAGAAGGGGCCGACGGCCGAGTCGGCGAAACCGCAGGCGGAATCGACCCCGCCGCGAAACAGCACCAGGGTCGGGTCGCGGTACTGGCGGTTGGCGCTCTGGAAAATCGCGCGCCAGGTGTCTTCGGTGTCGCCAAGGATGGCGCGGACGAACTCCGACTGCTCATCATTGGTCGCCGGTGCTCTGTTCTGCCGCTGGCCGAGCGAGCTGCTCTGGGTCGCCTGGCCGGCCAGTTGGCCGAGGATCTGCAGCGGGTCCTGTCCCATCAGCAGGCCGATCACCACCACCGCGGCGATACCGCCGAGACTCAAGCCCCTGCCGCCAGCGAAACGTCGGCCGCCACTACGGCCGCGCGCATCCACTACGTTGTCACTGCGTCGTGCCCGTTTCCAGCGCATGGTTCGATTCCCTTGTGCATGGCAGGTGTTGAGTGTCGTCCTGCTGCGTGGCCGACGCCAGTCCGGCGGTCAGCCCAGTTCGCTGGCGTCGACCAGCAGTTCGGCGCGAGCCAGCAGTTGCACGCTGCCGCCAACGCTGACATGGCCATCGGCGGCCACACAGACATCCAGGCGGCTGGGGCGGCCAAGGAAGCGTCCCTGGTTGAGGCTGAAGCGTTCGTCATGCCGCTGCAGGCCGTACTTCACCAGAAAGGCGGCCACCGGGCCGGCGGCGCTGCCGGTGGCGATATCCTCGATCAGCCCTAGCGGGTCCCAGGTGCGTCCTTCGCGGGCATCCACGTCCAGCAGATAGACGAAGTCGGCCCCCAGGGCGGCCAGTTCGGCAGCGAAGGCGCGGCACTGTTTGGCGCGCGCCAGGCCCGGCGCGGTGACCGGCAAGAGCAGATAAGGCAGGCCGTTGCTGACCACCGTGGCGGGGTAGCGGCTGTCCAGTTCGGTGACGCTTAAGCCAAAGGCTTCGGCGAAGCGCAAGGCCTGCTCGTGGGCGAGTAGGGCGCCGAACTCCGAGCGCCCTTGGGCCATCTCCGCGTAAAAGCCCAGGTCTTGCCGGCGGGTGCGCAGGGTCACGCTTTTCGCCAGCAGCTGCAGGCTCCACTCGGCGCTGGCGCCAGGGCAGTGCAAATGGTGCAGCAGGGCCGCGGTGCCAATGATCGGGTGACCGGCGAAGGGCAGCTCTTCTTCCATGGTGAATATCCGCGCCTGGTATGCATCGGCGCTGGCACCGGGCAGTAGGAACACCGATTCGAACTGGCGCAGCTCCTGAGTCAGCGCCTGCATGGTGGCAGGCGACAGCTGGCGGGCGTCGGGGAATATCGCCACACCGTTACCGGCCAGCGGACGCTCGGCGAATACATCGAGTTGCCAATAAACCAAGGGGGACATAGCGACTCCGTGGGTCAGTTGCCGGGGTACTCGCTCAGCACCCGCTCGTCGCCATTCGGGCCGAGGCCGATGACCTGGTAGGCATCGCGAATGTCGCCGCGCTCCATGCCGGGCGAGCCGGTCGGCATGCCCGGCACAGCGGCGCCGAGCAGGTCCGGTTGCTGGCGCAGCTTGAGGATGTCGGCAGCTGGTACGTGGCCCTCGACGAAGCGGCCGTCGATCACCCCGGTATGACAGGAGGCCAAACGGGGCGGCACGCCGAGGCGCTGCTTGAGCGCCGGCATATCGGCCTCGAGGTGGTCGTTGACGCTGAAGCCGTTGTCTTGCAAGTGGCCGATCCAGGCCTTGCAGCAGCCGCAGTTGGGGTCGCGATAGACGTCGATGGTCAGTGGTTCGGCGGCGTGAACGAGGCCGGCGAAGAGTCCGCCGAGCAGGAGAAACAGGCGCATGCAGAGATTCTCTAATGGGGGGTTGCCGCGAGCATAGCGTCGCTGCACAGCCAATCCAAATCATCGAGTGTTTCCGGATACACGAGCGGCGGCCTATGCTGGCCTGATCGCACTACGGGAAGGAAGCTGTCGATGCTGCGTGCACGCGTCATTCTGGTCATCCAACTGCTGGCCCTGGCTGGCCTGGGTCTGGTCTATTTCATTCGTCCGCACGAGATGAGCAACCTTAGCGGCATGCTGCTGATGGCGCCGGCTGCGGCGACCGATGTGCGCGCCTATTACGGGGGGCTGCAGCTGGGCTTGGCGGCCTTCCTGGGCTTGGCGCTGATTCGTCTCGACCTGATCCACGCGGCGCTGACCCTGCTGGTGCTGCTCTACAGCGCCATGGCGTTGGCGCGGATCGGCGGCCTGTGGCTGGACGGCGGCGCCCAGCAGACCTTCAACCTGGTGGCGCTGTTGCTCGAAGTGGTCTCCGCCGGGCTGGCCTTCTGGGCGTTGCGCGGCTTGTCCAGGCCATCGCCGGAAGACGAGTGATACGCCCGGAGCGATGCGGCTTTACCTGAGAAACCTGTCGCTTTCCCTAGCAGGCATATCGAGCACGACCTGTGGCTGCCCCGCCCATAAGCGGGGGCGGGTGGCTGGACGTGCTGGCGTATTGGCTGTAAATCTAGCGAGGGCCTAGTTCGAGCCTGGCTTGGCCATCCGCTTATTGGCTAACCGTTCCCTCCTTCCCAGCAAACGACAACGCCATGAACCAACTGCACACCATCGACCTGAAGCTGCTGCGGGTGTTCGAAACCATCGTCAAGCACGGCGGTTTCGCCGCGGCCCAGGCGGTGCTGAATATCGGCCAGTCAACCATCAGCGAGTACGTCAGCCAACTGGAAGGGCGCCTCGGTGTGCGCCTGTGCGAGCGCGGGCGTGGCGGCTTTCGCCTGACCGAGCAGGGCGAGGCGCTGTACCTGTCGTCCAAGCGTTTGCTGGTGGCGCTGGATGATTTTCGCTCGGACGCCGAGTTGATCCGCCGTACGCTCGGCGGCTGGCTGAATCTGGGGCTGATCGACAACACCATCAGCGATACCCGCTCGCCGGTGGCCGGGGCGATTCGGCGCTTCTCCGACCGCTGCCAGGACGTCTACCTGAACGTGCAGATCGGCACCCCAGCCGAGCTGGAGAAGGCGGTGCTGGAGGGCACCCTGCACCTGGCCGTGGGCCACTTCCATGCCCATGTGCCGGGCCTGCTGTACCGACCGCTGTATGCCGAGGCGCAGGGCCTGTATGGCAGTGCCCAGGCCGCCGGTCAGTACCCCTCGCTCGAGGCGTTGCGCGCGGCGCTGCCGAGCCTGAAGGTGGTGGCGCGCTCCTACATGCGCCGTGGCGACCTGGAAGCCCTGGGGGTCACCGAGGCGGCGGCCCTGGTGGCCAACGTCGAGGCCCAGGCGCTGCTGATCCTCAGTGGCAACTACCTGGGTTTTCTGCCGACCCACTATGCCCAGCGCTGGGTCGAGTCGGGGGCACTGCAGCGCCTGTTTCCCGAACAGATCGCCGTCGACACGACTTTCGAGATCGTCATGCGCCGGGGCCAGGATCATAGCCTGCTGGTGGAGACCATCCTCGACGACCTGCAGATCGAGCTGGCGGCGCTGGCCGGCTGACCCGCGCGTGGCACCGCTCGGTGGTGCGCGGATAGATCGGTAATTCCCGATCTGAACATCCGATACCCAATATTGCTTGGTTTTTCCGCGGCTCTTAACAATGGGACGTCGTCGATTATTGCTTCGATGAAGCCGATTCCAGGAGATAACCGTGAGCAAAAACAATTACGAATCCGGTCGCCTGAACCTGCCGTTCGTGGGTCACTGCACCTTCGCCAAATCCCCGGTGTGCACCGACTGGGATACGCTGGATGCCGACGTGGCGATCCTCGGCGCGCCCAACGACATGGGCACCCAGTGGCGCTCCGGCGCCCGCTTCGGGCCGCGCGGTATTCGCGAGGCCTCCACCCTGTTTTCCTTCGGCCACGCCGGCGCCTACGACCACGAAGACGACGTGATGTACCTGACCGCCGAGGACGTGCGACTGGTCGACGTCGGCGACGCCGACATCGTGCATACCGATATGGCCACGAGCAACGCCAACACCGAGTACGCCGTGCGCAAGATCCTCGAGGCCGGCGCCATGCCGGTGGTGCTGGGCGGTGACCATTCGGTGCATGCGCCGGTGATCAAGGCCTTCGAAGGGCGCGGGCCGATCCATATCATCCATGTCGATGCACACCTGGATTTCGTCGACGAGCGCCATGGCGTGCGCTATGGCCATGGCAGCCCACTGCGCCGCGCCTCGGAGATGAACCACATCGTCGGCATGACCCAGATGGGCATCCGCAACGTGTCCTCCTCCAACCGCGACGACTACGACGCGGCGCGCAGTGCCGGCTCGCACATCCTGTCGGTCCGCGACGTGCGTCGCCTCGGCGCCCAGGGCGTGCTGGAGCTGATTCCCAGCGGCGTGCCCTACTACATCACCATCGACATCGACGGCTTCGACCCGTCCATCGCGCCGGGCACCGGCACCCCGAGTCACGGCGGCTTCCTCTACTACGAAGTACTGGAAATCATCCAGGCACTGGCCAAGCGCAGCCAGGGCAATATCGTCGGCATGGACCTGGTCGAAGTGGCGCCAGTGTATGACCCCACCGGAATGACCTCGATCCTCGCCGCGCAACTGCTGCTCAACAGCATCGGCTTCATCTTTCACGAGCGCGCCCAGGCCCGCGCCACTCAGGAGGCATGACCATGGACAGCATCGTTAAGCAATACCTGCAAAAATTCGGCGTCTGCGAGGCCACCCAGACCTTCCTGGCCAAGGCGCAGAAGATGTTCATCGGTGGCGCCTGGGTCGAGGCCAGCGACGGCCAGTACGCCGAGGTCATCGAGCCTTCCACCGAGGGCCTGCTGACCCGCATCCCCATGGCCACCACGGAGGACCTGGACCGCGCCGTGGCGGCCGCCCGCGCGCAGTTCGACGGCGGCGCCTGGAGTCAACTCAAGCCGCTGGAGCGCGAGCGCCTGTTGCATCGCCTGGCCGATTTGATCGAGCAGAACGCCGTCGAACTGGCCGAGATCGAGTCGATCGACATGGGCAAGTCCGCCGCCCAGGCGCGCGATGTGGACATCCAGGGCACGGTCGACACCTTCCGCTATTTCGCCGGCTGGGCCAGCAAGCTGCACGGGCGCACCGTCGAACCGTCGCTGCCGGGCAACTACCTGGCCTATACGCGCAAGGAACCGGTCGGCGTGGTCGGCGCCATAGTGCCGTGGAACTTCCCGCTGCAGACCATGGCCTGGAAGCTCGGCGCCGCCCTGGCCACCGGTTGCACCGTGGTGGTCAAACCGGCCGAGCTGACCTCGCTGTCGGCGCTGCGTTTCGCCGAGCTGGTGCAGCAGGCGGGCATCCCCGACGGCGTGGTCAACATAGTCAGCGGGCGCGGCAGCCTGGTCGGCGCGGCGATGGCCACCCACCCGGGCATCGACAAGCTCAGTTTCACCGGTTCGACCCCGGTCGGTTGCACGGTCGGCAAGTCCGCCATGGACCAGATGAAGCGCCTGACCCTGGAGCTGGGCGGCAAGTCGGCGGTGATCGTGCTGGACGATGCCGATATCCCGGCCGCGGCCCAGGCGGTGGCCAACGGGGTGTTCTTCAACTCCGGACAGGTCTGCGACGCCGGCACCCGCGCCTATATTCATCGCAGCATCTATGCGCAGTTCCTCGCCGAGCTGATCGCCTACACCCGAACCTTGAAGATCGCCCCGGGCCTGGACCCCGACTGCTTTATCGGTCCATTGGTATCCCAGCAGCAGCAAGCGCGGGTGTTGAACTACATCGAGGCCGGCAAGCGCGAGGGCGCCGAGCTGGTGTACGGCGGCGAGCCCGTCGCAGGCCCCGGCTACTTCGTGCAGCCGACCATCTTCGCCCACTGCCGCAACGACATGCGCATCGTCCAGGAGGAGATCTTCGGCCCGGTGCTGGTCACCGCACCCTTCGACGATGACGAGGAGGCGCTGCGCCTGGCCAACGACTCGCCGTATGGCTTGGCTGCGGCGCTCTACTCCAACGACCTCGGTCGCGTGCACGGTTTGATCCCACGGCTGCGCGCCGGCTCGGTGTACGTCAACGCCCACAGCACCATCGACCCGGCCATGCCGTTCGGTGGCTACAAACAGTCCGGCTTCGGCAAGGACCTGGGCGCCGAGCAACTCGAACACCTGTTGGAGACCAAGGCGGTGTGGATCACCCTGCCATGAACTAACGAAAGCAGCAGACCACCGGCATAACACCTAGCGTCATGCCGGGACACATCGGGTAGCCAATAACAAGAGCCATACGAGGTTATGTCCAGATGAACAGTCAAGCCGAAAGCGTACGTGCGCAAGACCTGGAACGACGCATCCGCGTCTATGAGGAGATGGAGCAAGCCAACCACTGGCCGGGTGCGCTGAGCGCCACCGACTACATCGCAATCACCCTGATGACGCTGGTGCTGGTCACCGGCTTCTACCTCTGGGGGTACTGAGCCATGGCCACGTCTAAACCCGTCGATATCAGTCTCGAAGCCGAGCGCGGCGATACGCCGCTGCTGCCCACGGAACGCATGTGGGGCTTCTGGGAGTTCACCTACGCCAACTCGGCCCTGGCCATCGCCACCTGGGCCTTCCTCATCGGTGGTGCCACCGCGCTGTTCGTCGGCGTCACCGAAGGCATCGCCGCCATCGTCATCGGCAACATCATCGGTGTGCTGCTGGCGACCTTCGCCACCTGCGTGCCCTGCGGCAAGTACGGCACCGAGCAGTTCACCTTCCTGCGCAGCATGTTCGGCTGCAACGGCAGCCGTCTGGTCTATGTGCTGGCGGTGGTATTCCTGACCATGGGCTGGCTGGCGGTCCTGGGGCTGATGTTCGGCCGCTCGATCGACGGCCTGAGCGGCCTGCTGAGCGAGCATCAGACCGATCCGACCGGGTTGCTGGTGCTGCTCTCGGGCTTCTTCGCGATTCTCCTGGCCGGCTTCGTGGTCGCCAAGGGCCCCACCTCGATCAAGGTGTTCAACACCATAGTCGCCCCGGCGCTGGTGCTGATCATGGGCGCGATGCTCTACCTGATCCTCAGCGAACGTAGCGTCGCCGAACTGCTGGCCCTGCCGGCCCTGGACGCGCCCTTCGCCGACAAACGGGTCAACTTCATGATCGCGGTCGAAGTGAACATGGCGGCGGGCCTGTCCTGGTGGCCCTATATCGGCAACCTGGCGCGTCTGAGCAAGAATCAGCGCACCGCGTTCTGGCCAAACATCATCGGCATCTTCGGCGCCGCGGTGCTCGGTGAGGTGGTCGGCCTGCTGGCGTCCGCCGCCCTGGGCGACAGCGACCCGACCATCTGGATGACCCATATCGGCGGCCTGGTGTTCGGCGTCATCGCCCTGGGCTTCGTCGCCTTCGCCAACGTCACCAGCATGATCAACATCCTCTACACCTCGATCGTCGGCCTGCGCCAACTGGCCGGCAAGAAGCTCAGGGAGATGAGCTGGGAACTGCTGGTGGTGCTGTTCTGTGTGGCGCCGGCGATCATCGTCTTCGTCGCACCGGGCATCTACGACGGCTTCTTCATCTTCCTGGTGTGGACCTCGGCGCTGAACAGCGCGCTGGCCGGCATCGGTATTGCCGATTACTACTTCCTGCGTCAGCAACGGATGAACCTGCGCCATATCTATGCGGCCGAGGAGCAGTCGCCGTACCACTACTGGAAGGGCTTCAACCCCATCGCGCTGTTGGCGCTGGTGGTCGGCTTCGGCGTCTACGTGCTGCTGTTCAACCCGCAGACCCTGGCCAATACCTCGCTGTTCAGCTTCATCTCTGCCTCGCTGCCGTCCTGCCTGCTGGCCGGGGTGGTGCACTACGGGCTGACCCGCGCATTCGCCACGCGACTGGGCTGGGGCGCCTACGCACCGCGCGGCAGCGTCAAGACCACTTCCCTGAATCTCAATGCACAGGGCTTGAGCAATGACTAAGCGATACGACTACATCATCATCGGCGCCGGTTCGGCCGGCTGCGTGCTGGCCAACCGCCTGAGCGAGGACCCCGCCACCTCGGTGCTGGTCCTGGAATTCGGCGGCAGCGACCGCAGCGTGCTGATCCAGATGCCCAGCGCCTTCTCCATCCCGATGAACACCAAGAAGTACAACTGGCGCTACGAGACCGAGCCGGAGCCCTACCTCGACGGGCGGCGCATCCACTGCCCGCGCGGCAAGGTGCTCGGCGGCTCCTCGTCGATCAATGGCCTGGTGTATATCCGCGGCCACGCCTACGACTTCGACGAGTGGGAAGAGCTCGGTGCGCGCGGCTGGGGTTATCGCAACTGCCTGCCGTATTTCCGCCGCGCCGAGCATTACGAGGCCGGCGGCGACGCCTACCGCGGCGATGCCGGGCCGTTGCACACCAACAACGGCAACCATATGCAGAACCCCTTGTACGGCGCCTGGGTCGAGGCCGGCGCGGAGGCCGGCTACATCAAGACCGCCGACTGCAACGGCTACATGCAGGAAGGCTTCGGCGCCATGCACATGACCATCAAGGACGGCGTGCGCTGCTCCACCGCCAACGCCTACCTGCGCCCGGCCATGGACCGGCCGAACCTGACCGTGGTGACTCAGGCCATGACCCGACGGATCATCCTCGACGGCAAGCGCGCGGTGGGCATCGAGTACGATCACGGTGGGCGCACCCAGCAGGTGTTCTGCGCCCGCGAGATCCTCCTGGCCGGTGGGCCGATCGGCTCGCCGCACCTGCTGCAGCGCTCCGGCATCGGCCCGGCGGCGGTACTGGAGCAGGCCGGGGTGGTGCTGCAGCACGAGCTGCCCGGGGTCGGCGAGAACCTGCAGGATCACGCGGAGGTTTACATCCAGTTCGGCTGCAAGCAACCGCTGACCCTCAACAGCAAGATGGACCCGCTGAGCAAGCTGCTGATCGGCCTGCGCTGGCTGCTGTTCAAGGACGGTCTGGGCGCCACCAACCACTTCGAGGCCGGCGGCTTCATCCGCTCCGAGGAGGGGCTGCGCTGGCCGGACATCCAGTTCCACTTCCTCCCGGCGGCGATGCGCTACGATGGCAAGAAGCCGATCAAGGGCCACGGCTTCATGGTGCTCACCGGGCCGAACAAACCCAAGAGTCGCGGCCATGTGCGGCTACGGTCGGCCGACCCCTACGAGCATCCGCGCATCCAGTTCAACTACCTGGAGCGCGAGGAGGACCGCGAGGGCTTCCGCCGCTGCGTGCGCCTGACCCGCGAGATCATCGGTCAGCCGGCGATGGACGCCTTCCGCGACGGCGAGATAGCGCCGGGGCCATCGGTGCAGACAGACGCGGAGATCGACGCCTTCGTCCGCGAGAACCTGGAGAGCACCTACCACC
Source organism: Pseudomonas sp. SJZ079 (assembly GCF_007993865.1). GTDB lineage: Bacteria > Pseudomonadota > Gammaproteobacteria > Pseudomonadales > Pseudomonadaceae > Aquipseudomonas. Next base: position 64,071 of record NZ_VIUH01000019.1, read on the forward strand.
CCTGCGGCACCTGCCGCATGGGCGAGGACGAACTGGCGGTGGTCGACTCCGAGCTGCGCGTGCGCGGCCTCAAAGGACTGCGGGTGATCGACTCCTCGGTGTTCCCTACCGAGCCGAACGGCAACCTCAACGCGCCGACCATCATGCTCGCCGAGCGTGCGTCCGACCTGCTGCGCGGGCGCGGCATGCTGCCGGCTGCGGATGTGGAGGTCGGCCTGGCCGAGAATTGGCAAACCCGGCAGCGCACGAAAGCGCCGGCGCGGGATGTCCGGGTCTAACCGGAGTCAGTCCCTCACCGCAGTGGAGACGCGAACAGGGTCGCGCGCCTGCGGTGGGGGGGAGGAGGCTCATCGTTCAATCTCCAGGGCTTCATTTTGCTAACATTTGCGGCTTGCATAGTGCCTGTGGCCACCGTGATGGATCAGCCATTCAGGTGAATCTCGGCGGTGAGCACCGCTAGATACGGCCGTACAGGCCAATAGCCCATGAGAGGCCGGCAACCAATGAAGTCCCCCGGTGGCATGCTGCTGGCGAGTATCGAGCTGGATCGCACGGGCTCGGTGCCGCTGTATCGCCAGCTGTACCTGCAGATACGCCAGCAGATCCTCGCCGGCCACCTGCATGGGGGCATGCGTCTGCCGTCGACCCGTACCCTGTGCGCGGAGTTGGGTTTATCGCGGATTACCATACTCAATGCGTTCGACCAGCTAACCGCGGAAGGCTTTCTGGAGCCGCGCCCTGGTGCCGGTACTTTTGTGTGTGCCGAGTGGGGCGTCCGTGATGCGGCGGCCGACGAGCCGCGCAAGGCACCACGACTGTCGAACCTGAGTCAGTCGGTCCTGTCGCTGCGCAGTGACCATTTCAGTGGCATTTCATACGCCGCCTGGGAGCCCGGTTGTCCGACCTCGTTTCTGCCCAGCCATGCCGCTTACGACGCCTTCCCCTTGCCGATCTGGAAGCGCCTGATGAGCCGTCATCTGCGTCAGCCGACCAAGGACATGCTCAGCTATGGCGAGTTGAAGGGACAGCGGGCGCTGCGCGAGGCGATCGCCGAGTATCTGTATGACGCGCGCGGGATCCACTGCAGTGCCCAACAGGTGGTGATAGTTTCGGGTGCCCAGCAGGCCTTCAACCTGCTGGGAATGCTCTTGCTCGACCCGCAGGACAGCGTATGGATGGAGGATCCGGGGCATATCGCCGCGCGCATCGCTTTTCAGGCCCAGGGCAGTCGGATAGTCCCCTTGCGCATCGACGAGGAAGGCATCGACGTGCAGCAAGGGTTGCGCGAGTGTCCGGGGGCTCGCCTGGCGTTCACCACGCCGTCGCGCCAGCACCCCCTCGGCACCACGATGAGCTATGCGCGGCGACTCGAACTGATCGAATGGGCTGGGCGCAACCTGGGCTGGATCATCGAGGACGATTGCGACAGTGAGTTCCGCTATCAGGGACGCCCGCAGCCCGCGCTCTACGCCATGGACCAGTGGTCCCGGGTGGTGTACGTCGGCACCTTTAGCAAGGTGCTGTTTCCTTCTCTGCGCTTGGGCTATGTGATTCTGCCGGAGGCACTGGTTGAGCCGTTCTGCGCGATGCGTGCGGTAATGGATCGCAGTCCCGCCACGCTGCTGCAGGCGGTCACCGCCGACTTTATGCGCGAAGGTCACTTCCTCGGCCACATCAGGCGCATGCGCGCCCTCTATCAGGCGCGTCAGCACTGCCTGTTGGAAACGCTGCAGAAGCGCCTTGGCCATTTCATCAGAGTCCAGCCGGTGGACGCTGGCATGCACCTGATCGGCTGGATGCCACCCGAGCTGAATGACGCGGCCATCGCCCAAGGGCTGGCCAGCCAGCAGATCTATACCTATGCCTTGAGCGACTACTGCATTCAGCGCTACCTGCCGCCCGGCCTGCTGATAGGTTTTGCCGGCACGCCAGAGGAGCAGGCCGTCGATAAGGTCGAGGCCCTGGCACAGGGCCTGATAAGCATGGGATACAGGCTCTGAGGTCCACCCCGGCCTTGCTGCCGAGCAAGCGGCACGTGGTCGGCGCGTGTGGTTGTAAAAGTGGTCTTAATAATTAGCCAGTAATGGCTATATGGATAGCTCCATTCCCGCGCGATAAAGGCACCACCGGCCAGGCCGGTGCCTACACGAGGAATGATTGCAATGAACCCTATCCAAGCGCGCTTCAGCGCCCTGTTGAGCCATAAGGCCGACGGCGCCAGCCCTCCGCCCTTACTCACCCCATCACTGGCGCGAAAACTGCTCGAGCGACTCGAGCAACTGCGTCTGTTCGCCCACGGCTACCCGTTACTCAGCAACCTGACCCAGGGGCTTCTGCAACCGGCCGATTTGCTCGATTTCGCCTACCGTCATGAACTCCAGGGATTGAGCCTGCACCTGCTCGACGGCGAAGACAACAGCCTCGCCCGGATGAGCTCCGAGCAGCTTCTGGGATTTTCCGCCAAGGCCGAGCAGTTGGGCCTCGATCTGCACCTGGAGATCAGCAGCACGCGCAAGGAGGACGTGGATCAGGTGGTGGCCATCGCCAGAACCTTGGGTGTGCGCAATATCCGCGTCTATTCGCGCTACGAGGGGCATCTCTCACGGGTGATGGATCTGATCGAAACCGATCTGCACTATCTGGCCCAGCAAGCCGAGTTGCATGACCTGTTCTTCGACTTCGAGCAGCACGAGGAGCTGAAGAGCGGCGACATTGCGCAGTTGTTAGAGCGTCTCGACCATCCACGTCTGCACGCACTGTTCGACTTCGGCAACATGATCAATGCCTGCGAGCAGCCGCTCTCGGCGCTGCAAACCCTGGCTCCGCATATCCGCCAGGTGCACCTGAAAGGGGTGCGCATCGTCCCCGAGCAAAACGGCTTTGGTCACCAGGGTGTGCTCCAGGGCAGTGCCGACGATGACTTGCCTGGGCCGCGGATGCTTTACGAATTGCTGATGCTCGGTGAGCAGGCGCCCCAGGTCATTGCCTTCATCCTGGAGCAGGAAAACCACTACATCGCCCCGGCATTCCGCCAGTCGGATGAAGCGCAAGACCCCTTTATTCCCTATCGCGAGATGAGCGAGACGGCCCTGCCCGCCGGTTACACAGCGCAGCGGATGGCCGCCGATGAGTGGCGTTGGGCGAACAATCAGGTTCGCTTTGTGCGCGGCTTGTTGGGCGAGCTGAAGGTCCTGTCTGAATTAACCCTGGCAGATACGCCGTTCACCTGCGCCTGAGCTCAAGCGGCGCTCGGCAGATACCAATTTGTTTACTGTGGAGAACAACAATGACAGCACAGGCCAAAGCCAAGTGGTTTCGTTTTTTGGTCCTCATCCTCGGTGGTGGGACCATCTATAAATTAGGCAGTCTGAAAGACGCCTTCTACGTCCCCATGCAGGAGTTCATGGGGCTGAGTCATACCGAGATCGGCACGCTGATGAGCGTCAATGCCATTGTCGCCACCGTGCTTTTCGTGGTCGGCGGCATGCTCGCCGATCGTTTCGACACCCGTAAGCTGATCCCCCTGGGCTTGATCGGCACCGGCGGTTTGGGGCTCTATCTGGCGACCTTTCCCGGTTTCGACAGGCTGCTGATCGTGTTCGGCCTGTTTGCCATCTGCGCCGACTGCATCTTCTGGCCCTCCCTGCTCAAGGCCATCAAAAACCTCGGCGATGACAATGAGCAGGGGCGCATGTTCGGCTTGCTCGAGGGCGGCCGTGGCGTGGTCGACACCCTGATCGCCTTCTCCGCCCTGGGGGTGTTCGTCGTCATGGGCTCGGGGGAGGCGGGGCTGAAGTCAGCCATCCTGTTCTACGCGACGATCGATATTCTCGCCGGCATCCTCACCTGGTTCCTGCTGACTGATCGCGCGTCGCAGTCGACAGCGACTCCGCGCTCCGGTCTCTCCGGCCTGCTCGAAGCGGTGCGGGTACCGGGCGTCTGGCTGGTCAGCTGCAATGTGTTCATGGTCTACATCGTCTACTGCGGCCTGACCTATTTCATCCCCTACCTGAAGGATATGTACGAGCTGCCGGTGGCGCTGGTCGGCGCCTACGGGATCATCAATCAGTATTTCCTCAAGGTGCTGGGTGGCCCGGCGGGCGGCTTCCTGGCGGACAAGCGCTGCAAGAGCTCGGCGCGTTATATGAGGTGGGCGTTCCTCGCGCTGCTGCCGGTCATGGCGGTGATCATGCTGATCCCCAAGGGCTCGAGTTTCATCTTTGCCGGGATGGCGGCCACGCTCTCCTTCGCCTTGATCGTTTTCACCATGCGTGGGGTGTTCTGGGCGCCCATGAGTGAGGTGGGGATTGCCCCGCATATCACCGGCTCGGCCTTTGGTATCGGCTGTCTGATCGGCTATGCACCGGGTATGTTCGCCTATGTGATCTATGGCTCCATCCTGGATAGCTTTCCGGGCCAGCAAGGCTACGATTATGTTTTTTCCCTGATGAGCCTACTGGCCGTGATCGGCTTTATGGTTTCCAGTCTGCTGTATCGCGCCGTGCAGAACAGGTCCGTTGAGCTACCCGCTGGTGCGCTGACTCAGAACTGATGAAACGAGGGTGAGGCTTGCCGTGACCGGGCCGTTCCCCGGTCACGGCAAGCCTGCCTGTTCTGCGTTCCCGCAGGCGCTGATTCAGGGCTGCATTTGCCGCCCTGGTCAGATCCCTTGCTGTGCAGGCAAACGTCGGAGCCGCATCCTGGGACAATCTGTGGGTGCGGGAGCTGTTGCCCGCGAAAGCCCGATTATCTCCGGGTCAGCAGCACGCCCGCTTCCATGTGGTGGGTGTAGGGGAACTGGTCGAACAGTGCGCAGCGCTCGACCCGGTGGGTGTCGCTGAGCTGGCTGATGTTGGCGGCCAGGGTCTCCGGGTTGCAGGAGATGTAGAGGATGCGCTCGAAGCGTCGAGTCAGTTCGCAGGTGTCCGGGTCCATGCCGGCGCGTGGCGGGTCGACGAACACGCTGCCGAACTGGTAGCTCTTCAGGTCGATGCCGGCCAGGCGGCGGAACGGCCGCACCTCGTTGAGCGCCTGGGTCAGCTCCTCGGCGGACAGGCGCACCAGGGTCACGTTGTCCACGCCGTTGCCTTCCAGGTTGGCCAGGGCGGCGTTCACCGAGCTCTTGCTGATCTCGGTGGCCAGCACCTTGCGCACCCGGGTGGCCAGCGGCAGGGTGAAGTTGCCGTTGCCGCAGTACAGCTCCAGCAGGTCGTCGTCGCGTTGGCCGAGCGCTTCATAGGCCCAGCCGAGCATCTTCTGGCAGACCTCGCCGTTGGGCTGGGTGAAGGCGCCTTCCGGCTGGCGATAGCGGAAGGTGCGGCCGGCGACTTGCAGTTCTTCCTCGGCAAAATCCCGACCGATGACGATGCGCTTGCCGCGCGAGCGGCCGACCAGGTTGACCCCCAGCTCGCCGGCGAGCTGCTCCGCCTCGGCCTGCCAGGCTGCGTCCAGCGGGCGGTGATAGCACAGGGTGACCAGCGCATCGCCGGCCAGGGTGGTGAGGAACTCGACCTGGAACAGCTTGAAGCTCAGTACCTGGCTGGCCTGCCAGGCGGCTTTCAGCTGTGGCATCAGCTGATTGATCCGCGTGCTGGCGATGGGGAAGTCATCCAGCAGAATCGGCGTGTGCTTGTCGCCCGGGGCGAACATGGCGTAGTGACGCTGCTCGGCCTCGCGCCACAGGCGGAACTCGGCGCGCAGGCGGTAATGCTCGCGCGGCGAGTCGAACACCTCGGGCTCGGGGGCGGCGAACGGCGCCAGCAGTTCGATCAGGCGCTGTTTCTTCTCGGCAAGCTGGCTGGTGTAGGTAGCGGGATCGAACTGCGAAAGACTCATGAATCACTCTGAGGTTGGACAATTGGAATGATGTTTCTGATCCTGCAACTACGCCGGCTCAGGGTAGCCTGGATGAAATCCAGGGCGGGTTAAGAGTTGTCCCGGATTACATCCGGGCTACGGTAAACCCTCCCTGGGTTTGGACGGTCAGTCTCAGGCAAACCAGCCCAGCTTGACCACAAACAGCGCCGAGAGAATCACCAGCGCCGGGTTGAGGTCGCGCCAGCGTCCGGCCAGCACTTTCACCAGGGTCCAGGTGATAAAGCCGAAGGCGATGCCGTTGGCGATCGAGAATGTCAGCGGCATGGCCAGCGCAGCGACGGCCACGGGGGCGGCGACGGTCAGGTCGTCCCAGTCTATCTGCGCCAGGCTGCTCATCATCAAAACAGCGACGAACAGCAGCGCCGGCGCGGTGGCGTAGGCCGGCACGGCGCCGGCCAGTGGGGCGAAGAACAGGCTGAGGAGGAACAGCAGGGCGACCACGCAGGCGGTCAGACCGGTGCGCCCGCCGGCGCTGATGCCGGCGGCCGATTCGATATAGCTGGTGGTGGTCGAGGTGCCCAGGGCGGCGCCGGCCATGGTCGCGGTGCTGTCGGCCAGCAGGGCGCGGCCGAGCTTGGGCATCTTGCCGTCCTTATCCAGCAGGTCGGCCTTCTGCGCCACGCCGACCAGGGTGCCGGAGGTGTCGAACAGGTCGACGAAGAGGAAGGCGAAGATCACGCTGAGCAAGCCGATGTCCAGGGCGCCGATGATGTCCAGTTGCAGCAGAGTCGGCGCCAGGGCGGGCGGCATCGACATCACGCCGTCGAGCTTGGACAGGCCGAGGACGATCGACAGGCCGGTGATCAGCAGGATGCCGATCATCACCGCACCGGTGACGCGGCGGTAAGCCAGGGCGGCGATGGTGAAGAAACCCAGGCAGGCCAGCAGCGGGCCGCCCTGGCTCATGTCGCCGAGGCCGACCAGGGTGGCCGGGTGGTCGACCACGATGCCGGCGTTCTTCAGCGCGATGATCGCCAGGAACAGGCCGATGCCGGCGGCAATACCGGCGCGCAGGGCCATGGGGATGCTGTTGATGATCCACTCGCGGATCTTGAAGATCGACAGGGTGAAGAAGATCACCCCGGAGAGGAACACCGCGCCCAGGGCCACCTGCCAGGTGTGGCCCATGGTCAGCACCACGGTGTAGGTGAAGAAGGCGTTGAGGCCCATGCCCGGCGCCAGGGCGATCGGGTAATTGGCCAGCAGGCCCATGACCGCCGAACCAATGGCCGCTGCCAGGCAGGTGGCGACGAATACCGCGCCATGGTCCATGCCGGTTTCGGCGAGGATGCTCGGGTTGACGAAGAGGATGTAGGCCATGGTCAGAAAGGTGGTGAGACCGGCCAGCACCTCGGTGCGCACCGTGGTTTGGTGGGCTTTGAGTTGGAACAGCTTTTCCAGCATGCGAAGCTCCCTGTGACGTCTGATGCGCCGTTAAAAGTGCAGAACGAAAGCAAAGCACAGCCACTGGCGCGTGGATGATTTTGCTGGCGGTCTGGGAAAAGGCGCGCATCATATCAGCTAGGCCGTAACCGGTGAATTTATGACCGAACGGGCCGCTTTCGTTCTGCAACCTAGAGGAGGTCAGCATGACTACACGCGCAGTTATTACCGTTGCCGATGGCGTCGAGGACATCGAATGCGTGACCCTGATCGATGTGCTGCGCCGTGCCGAAATCGAGGTGGTGGTCGCCAGCATCGAAGGTCGGCGGATGATCACCTGCGCCCGCGGCACCCGCCTGACCGCCGATACCATGCTGGTCGACGTGCTGGCCCAGGACTTCGACCTGGTCGTGCTGCCCGGCGGCATGCCCGGCGCGCAGCGCCTGGCCGAGCATGAGCCGCTGGCCGAGCGGGTACGCGAGCAGGCCAAGGCCGGCAAATTGTTCGCCGGTATCTGCGCGGCGCCGGCGGTGGCGCTGCAGCCATTCGGCGTGCTCAAGCAGCGGCGGATGACCTGTTACCCGAGCTTCAGCGAGCGTCTCAGCGGCTGCACCTTCGTCGATCAGCCGGTAGTGGTCGACGGCAACTGCATCACCAGCCAGGGCCCGGGCACCGCCCTGGAGTTTGCCCTGACCCTGGTCGAACACCTGCGCGGCAAGGGCACGCGCAAGCAGGTGGCCGAGGCCATGCTGGTCGGCTGAGCCGCGCCTGGTCTGCAGCCCCGCTACGACCCTAAGCGCAGCGGGGCCGGGGCGCTGGCGAGCTGTGCGGGCGAGTTCTGCTTGAGCAGGGTCGTCAGATGGCTGTCGCGACGGGCAATGAACTGCCACAGGCGTTCGCGGTAGTCTGCCGGGGCGGCGTGGCGCACTGAGGGCCGCATGGCCAGCGCCTGGCGCCAGCGCTGCACCTTGCTCAAGCCGGCAAAGATGCCGAAGTCGGTGATCCGTTCGAATACCTGCCAGTAGCGAAACACCGGGGCAAAGGCCGCATCCACCAGGCAGAAATTCGCGTCGGCGAACCAGGGCCCGCTGCCGAGTTCGGCCTCCAGCTGCTCGAAGCGGCGGCGCAAGGCCTGGCGCTGAGCCTCGAACGCATCGGCGTCGGCGGCATTGTAGAAACGCGCGATGTCGTTCAAAACGGCCGAGGCGAACTCGACCCAGGCCCGATGGCGGGCACGCTCGAAGGCGTCCAGTGGGTGCAGGGGTGGGGCCAGGGTCTCGTCGAGGTACTCGGCGATCACCGCCGACTCGAACAGCACGCCGTGCTCGCTGCGCAGCAGCGGTACCTTGCCGAGCGGCGAGAGGGCGAGGAACCAGGCCGGTTTGTCGGCCAGGTCGATGTCGCGGCGGCGGAAGTCAACGCCCTTTTCCGCCAGGACGATGGCCGCGCGTTGCACATAGGGGCACAGCGGATGGCTGATCAGTTCGAGGGCAGCTTTCATGAGGTGGCTCCTGCGGCCTTCAGGGCCAGGGGACCATCGCCGAGCAGCGCGTGCACCAGTGTCATCACGGCGAGGAACAGGGGGTATTCCCAACCGCCGTCGGGGTTGGAAAACACCCAGCCGTTGCCGGCATGGATCAGCAGCGCGCCGAGCAGGATCGGCAACAGGGCCAGCGACACCCAGCGGCCGTAGATGCCCAGCAGGATCAGCAGGCCGCCGATTGTTTCGGCGAGAATCAGCGGCAGGGCCAGGGCGGATGGCAGGCCGATAGCGGCCAGCCAGTTGCCGAGGCCGACGACGCCGAAGGTGAGCAGTTTGAGAATAAGGCCGTGACTGATCCACATGCCGGCCAGGCCAATGCGCAGCAGTAGGCTGGCCGCGGCTGGGTTGCCGAGGAAGTTGAATGTACGCATGACAGAAGTCCTGTGTGCAGCAGGCGAGAGTGCCTGTGCACAGAGTCTGGGCTTTGCAATTTGGCGGATAAATTCGCAATATCTGCGGAACGATTATGCGGATTTGCATAGATGGACTGGAGCGACCTGCAGTATTTCCTCACCGTGGCCCAGGGCGGTTCGATCAGCCAGGCGGCGCGCGCCCTGCGGGTCAACCACAGCACCGTGCTGCGCCGCTTGCAGCGTCTGGAGGCGCAGCTCGGCGTGGCCCTGTTTCAGCGCCTGGCCGGGGGCTACGTGCTGACCCAGGCGGGCGAGGAACTGGCCGGTCGGCTCGGCGGAGTGGGCGAGCAGATCGACGGTGCCGGCCGGCAACTGCTGGGTCAGGACCAGCAGGTTCGTGGCAGCATCCGCCTGACGTCCACCGACACCCTGTTCCACAGTCTGCTGACGCCGTTGCTGGCCGAGTTCCAGCGTCTGCATCCGCAGGTGTCCCTGCAACTGGTGATCAACAACAGTTTCCTCAGCCTGACCCAGCGCGAGGCCGACATGGCCGTGCGCGGCAGCAATCGGCCGCCGGACAACCTGATCGGCCGCTGCGTCGGACGGATCCAGACGGCGGTGTATGCCTCGCGTGCCTACCTGGCCGACAAGCCGACGTCGCTACCCTGGGCGGAGCACCTGTGGGTGGGCGCGGACGAGTCCTTGGCACATCTCGAACAGAGTGCCTGGTTGGCCGCCCAGGTACCCGATGAGCGAGTGCTGACGCGCAGCGACAGCCTGGTCGGGATGCTCGAGTGCGTGCGTCAGGGCATGGGCGCCGGCCTGTTGCTCTGCCCACTGGCGCAGGCGCATGCCGAGCTGGTGCGCCTGGCCGACGCCGAACCGGCGCTGGACACCCAGGTCTGGCTGCTCAGCCATCCGGACCTGCGCAAGGTGGCGCGCATTCGGGCGCTGAGCGATTTTCTCTACCAGCGCCTGAGTGCCGACCCGCGCCTGGTGCACTGAGGGCGCAGCGCTAGCGCGGCGCCTCGGCGATCTCTTCGGGTTCCTGCAGTTGGTCGCGCCGGGCCAGGTTGGGAAACAGCTTGATCCAGGTGCCGGTGACCAGCAGGGTGCCGACGCCGCCGAGCACCACCGCCGGCACAGTGCCGAACCAGTGCGCGGTGAGGCCGGATTCGAATTCGCCGAGCTGGTTGGAGGCGCCGATGAACAGGCCGTTGACCGCGCTGACCCGGCCGCGCATCTCGTCCGGGGTGTGCAACTGCACGAAGGCGCCGCGAATCACCATGCTGATCATGTCCGCCGCGCCGAGAATTACCAGCACCGCCAGGCTGAACCAGAACGAGGTAGACAGGCCGAAGGCGATGGTCGCCACGCCGAACACCGCCACCGCAGTGAACATGATCCGCCCGACCTGACGCTCGATGGGAAAGCGCGCCAGCCAGAACGACATCAACAGGGCGCCGACCGCCGGCGCCGAGCGCAGCAGGCCGAGGCCCCAGGGCCCGGTGAGCAGGATGTCCTTGGCGAACACCGGCAGCAGGGCAGTGGCGCCGCCGAGCAGTACGGCGAACAGGTCGAGGGAGATGGCGCCGAAGATATCCCGGCGGCTGCGGATGTAGCGGATGCCGGCGAGCAGCGAGTGCAGCGAGGCGCGCTCCTTGCGCAGCGCTGTTTGCCGTGCCGGCAGGCTGAGCATCAGGCTGCAGGCCAGGACATACAGCAGCGCGGTCGGCGCATACACCCACAGGCTGCCGAAGGCATACAGCAAGCCGCCGAGCGCCGGCGCGGCGATGGTCGCGGTCTGCATGGCCGAAGCCGAGGCGGCTACCGCGGCGGGAAACAGCGCCTTGGGCACCAGACTGGGCAGCAGCGCCTGGGTCGCCGGCATCTCGAAGGCGCGGGCGCTGCCGAGCAGGAAGGCCAGGATGAAGATCAGCTCGCGGGTCACCGCGCCGCTGCTGCTGCCCAGCACCAGGGCGATGGCGATCAGCGCCTGGCCGGCCTGGCACAGGGCGGCGATCTTGCGCCGGTCGTAGCGGTCGGCGACATGCCCGGTGTGCAGCATGAACAGCACGCGCGGGAGGAACTCGGCCAGGCCGACCAGGCCCAGGTCGAGCACGTTGCCGGTCAACTGATACAGGTGCCAGCCGATGGCCACGGTCAACATCTGAAAGCCGCTGGCGGTGCACACGCGGGCCAGCCAGAAGGCGATAAAGGGACGCTGGTGACGCAGCAGCAGTTTGCCGTGAACGGACATGGTAAGTGCTTAGCAGGCTAACTAATGATGCGCTAGCTTAGCATGGCCGACGGCCAGGCCAGTCGCCTCGCGCGACAAATAACCACAGCTTCAAGTGCGTGCGATGGCGTTACTCTTTTAGCATTGATTGATCCAGGTCAAGGCCCGTTTGCCTTGGCCTGGGGGCTGCTTGGCCCACCCGCCGTTTGCCTGCATGACAAGAACGATTGCGCCGCAATGCGCTCCAACGTCTGGAGCTCGCACCAGGCTGTGCCCCGAATAATCTGACTGAGGAAGTTCTATGTTCGGCTTAGAGGCTCTAGATCTCGCCCGAATCCAGTTTGCCTTCACCATCTCCTTCCACATCATCTTCCCGGCCATCACCATTGGCCTGGCCAGTTACCTGGCGGTGCTGGAAGGCTTGTGGCTGAAGAGCGGGCAGGAGGTGTACCGCGATCTGTACCACTTCTGGTCGAAAATCTTCGCCGTCAACTTCGGCATGGGCGTGGTCTCCGGGCTGGTCATGGCCTATCAGTTCGGCACCAACTGGAGCGCCTTCTCCGACTTCGCCGGTGCGATCACCGGGCCGCTGCTGACCTACGAAGTGCTCACCGCCTTCTTCCTCGAGGCGGGTTTTCTCGGCGTCATGCTGTTCGGCTGGCACCGTGTGGGGCCGGGGCTGCACTTCTTCTCCACGGTCATGGTGGCGATCGGCACCCTGATCTCGACCTTCTGGATTCTCGCCTCCAACAGTTGGATGCATACCCCGCAGGGCTTCGAGATCATCGATGGGCGGGTGATTCCGGTGGACTGGCTGGCGGTGATATTCAATCCGTCCTTCCCCTATCGCCTGGCGCACATGGCCACGGCGGCCTTCCTCTCCACCGCGTTCTTCGTCGGCGCCTCGGCGGCCTGGCACCTGCTGCGCGGCCGGGACAACCCGGCGCTGCGCAAGATGCTCTCGATGGCCCTGTGGATGGCCCTGCTGGTGGCGCCGATCCAGGCGATGATCGGCGACTTGCATGGCCTCAATACCCTCAAGTACCAGCCGGCGAAGATCGCCGCGATCGAGGGTCACTGGGAAAACCACGGCGACGAGCCGACCCCGCTGATCCTCTTCGGCTGGCCGGACATGCAGCGCGAGGAGACCCGCTTCAAACTGGAAATTCCCGCCCTCGGCAGCCTGATCCTGACCCACAGCCTGGATCAGCAGGTGCCGGCGTTGAAGGAGTTTGCCCCCGAGGATCGCGCCAATTCGACGGTGGTGTTCTGGACCTTCCGGGTGATGGTCGCCCTGGGCCTGCTGATGATCCTCACCGGTCTCTGGGGTTTGTGGCTGCGCAGTCGCGGCAAATTGTTCGAGAACCGCGCGTTCCTGCATCTGGCGGTCTGGATGGGGCCGTCCGGGCTTATTGCCCTGCTCGCCGGCTGGTTTACCACCGAGATCGGTCGCCAGCCCTGGGTGATTCATGGCCTGATGCGCACCGCCGATGCGTCTTCCGGGCACGGGCTGGTGCAGATGAGCCTGACCCTGACGTTGTTCGTGGTGGTGTATTTCGCCCTGTTCGGCGTGGGCCTCGGCTACATGATGCGCCTGGTGCGCAAGGGCCCGGTCACCGGCGAAGGTCTGGAAGTCGTCGAGGGCGGTCCAGGGCAGCAGCATACGCCATCGCGTCCGTTGTCCGCGGCCGAGGAAGATCTGCACGAGAACGGCAGCGACAGACTGTCTGAGAGGAGCTGAATATGGGCATCGATCTTTCCTTGATCTGGGCCGTGATCATCGCCTTCGGGGTGATGATGTATGTGGTGATGGACGGTTTCGACCTGGGCATCGGCATCCTCTTCCCCTTCGTCAAGAGTGACGGCGAACGCGATGTGATGATGAACACCGTGGCGCCGGTGTGGGACGGCAACGAGACCTGGCTGGTGCTCGGTGGCGCGGCGCTGTTCGGCGCCTTTCCGCTGGCCTACGCGGTGGTCTTGAGTGCGCTGTACCTGCCGTTGATCTTCATGTTGCTGGGGCTGATCTTTCGCGGTGTGGCGTTCGAGTTCCGCTTCAAGGCCAAGGCCGCCAAGCGGCACATCTGGGACAAGGCGTTTATCGGCGGCTCGCTGACCGCGACCTTCTTTCAGGGGGTGGCGCTGGGCGCCTACATCGACGGCTTCCCGGTGGTGAATCGGGCCTATGCCGGCGGCGCGTTGGACTGGCTGACGCCGTTCTCATTGTTCTGCGGCCTGGCGCTGATCGCCGCCTACGCCTTGCTCGGTTGCACCTGGCTGATCATGAAGACCGAAGGCCGCCTGCAACAGCAGATGCACGACCTGGCGCGGCCGCTGGTGTTCGTCCTGCTGGCGGTCACCGGCGTGGTCAGCCTGTGGACGCCGCTGGCGCACGCCGAGATCGCCGCGCGCTGGTTCAGCCTGCCCAACCTGTTCTGGTTCATGCCGGTGCCGTTGCTGGTGCTGCTGTGCACCTGGGCGCTGTTGCGGGCGGTGGCGCGCAACGCCAACTACGCGCCGTTCCTGCTGACCCTGATCCTGATCTTCCTCGGCTACAGCGGCCTGGGCATCAGCCTGTGGCCGAATATCATCCCACCGTCGGTGTCGATCTGGGACGCCGCCTCGCCGCCGCAGAGCCAGGGCTTCATCCTGGTCGGCGCACTGTTCATCATCCCCTTCATCCTGATGTACACGGTCTGGAGCTATTACGTGTTCCGCGGCAAGGTGCGGGAAGAGGATGGCTACCATTGAGGCGCGGGGCGATGAGTGAGTCGGGCGAGAAGAAGCCGCTGTGGCAGCGCCTCGGTTGGCTGCTGCTGATCTGGGCCGCCAGCGTGCTGGCCCTCGGCGTGGTGGCCGGGCTGCTGCGGCTGTTTATGACGGCGGCGGGGCTGGGTACGCCATGAACCGCTGGCGTAGGGTGGGTTAGGCGCCTGTCCGGATTGCCGAGGCTGCGCCAATTTTTGTTGCGCCGTAACCCACCATGGGGGCAACCCGGACTCCTGTCTGGTGGGTTACGCGGCGCTTCGAGTTCTCTGTCTGCCGTGGGATTGCTGCCCTGCGCCGCTAACCCACCCTACTTGATCGCCTTGAGCACCACGAACTTCGGCGTGGCCGCGACCTGCTCGACGCCGCGAAACAGCTTCTTGAGCTTGGCGTGGTAGCCCAGGTGGCGGTTGCCGACTATCCACAGCTCGCCGCCCTTGACCAGGGCCGCGCGGGCTTGCTGGAACATGCGCCAGGCGAGGAAATCGCCGACCACCTGCTGCTGGTGGAACGGCGGGTTGCACAGCACCAGGTCCAGTGACTCCGCCTCCTGCTCGGCCAGGCCATCGCCGGCGCGAATAGTCACCGGGCGCTCGCCCAACGCCGCGCGCCAGTTCTGCGCCGCCGACTGCACGGCCATATAGGACTCGTCGACCAGGGTCAGTTCTGCCTGCGGGCTGGCCAGGGCATAGGCGATGCCCAGCACGCCATTGCCGCAACCGAGATCGGCCGCGCGGGTGCGCCCCAGGTGCTTGGGCAGGTGCGGCAGGAAGGCTCGGGTGCCGATGTCCAGGCCTTCGCGGCAAAACACATTGGCATGGTTGAGCAGTTCCAGCTGCGGTTGCTCGAGGTGGTAACGGGTTGGGTAGGGCGATGCCGGCGCGGTTTTTGTCTCAGGCGTGGCCACGAGCAGGCGGGCCTTCTTCACCGCCAGCGAGGCCTGCACCGGACCTATGTACTGCTCCAGCAGATCGCCGGCGGCGCGCGGCAGGTGCTTGACCATGGCGGCGGCGATCACCTGGGCGTCAGGCGCCAGTTGGCCGTGCAGGCGAATCAGTTGTTCTTCGAGCAGGGCCAGGGTCTTCGGCACGCGAATCAGCACCCGATCGAACGGCCCCTGCGCGGTTGCACTGGCCGGCACGAAGCTCACCGCGTCAGTCGGCAACTGGTTACGCCCCAGGTTGATCTGCAAGCCTAGTTGGCCCAGGTAGGAGTCGCCGCTGCTGACGACTTGTGCATGACCAGCCAGGCTGGCGGCCAGGGCGCCGAAGCTGTCGTTGAGCACCAGCCCCCGGGTCGTCGCCGGCAGCTCTTGCTCGTGCAGATAGTTGAGCAGGTACTCGTCGGCGGCATCGAAGGCCTGCAACGGCTCGGCCTGTTGCTCGGGTTGGCGGATCAGCTCGAGTTGGGCATAAGGTGTAACGAATATAGGCATATGGACTGCTGGTGGTGGTCGAGGACGCTTTGCAGGCGGTGGGAAAACTACTGCGCTCGGCTATACGGCGTTGGAGGCAGACAAAAAATGCTCATTTACTGCGGGTAAATTGCGCTTTTTTGTCTGCCTCCGTCTCATCTAGCCTTCGCTCGTGACGTTTTCACACCGCCTGCTTTGCGGGACACTGTAGCTGTCCCGATAAACGATGGGAGCGAAGTATGACCGTCAGCGAAGAGAAGTTCACCCGGCAAACCCTGAGCGAGGTGCGGGTCTGGTCGCCGAGCCTGTTCAGCCTGCGTTGCTCGCGTGATCCCGGCTTTCGCTTTCGCGCCGGTCAGTTCGCCCGCCTGGGCGTGCGCAAGGCGGACGGCTCTGTGGTCTGGCGCGCCTACTCGATGGTTTCGGCGCCGCACGACGAGTTTCTCGAGTTCTTTTCCATCGTCGTGCCCGGTGGCGAATTCACTTCCGAGCTGAGCCGGCTCAAGGCCGGCGATAGCCTGCTGGTGGATAAACAGGCGTTTGGTTTCCTCACCCTCGAGCGTTTCGCCACCGGGCGTGACCTCTGGCTATTGGCCAGTGGCACCGGCCTGGCGCCGTTCCTCTCGCTATTGCAGGACTTCGAGGCCTGGCAACGCTTCGAGCGCATCGTTCTGATCTACAGCGCGCGCACGGCCAGCGAACTGGCCTATCAGCCCATGATCCATGGGCTCAGCCAGCTGGAGCACCTGGCCGACTACGCCGACAAACTGACCTACTTGCCCTTGGTCACCCGGGAGCATGCCCCAGGCTGCTTGCATGGGCGCATCACCACCTTGCTGCAAAGTGGCGAACTGGAGCGCGCGGCCGGCCTGGCGCTGGAGCCCGAGCACTCGCGGCTGATGCTGTGCGGCAACCCGCAGATGATCGAAGACACCCGCACGCTGCTGAAACAGCGCGACTTGCAGTTGAGCCTGACCCGACGCCCGGGACAGGTGGCGGTAGAGAATTACTGGTAGTCCGCTGCGCCGCAGCCATAGAAACGGCGCCGTTGAGCGCCGTTTCCTAGCCGAGGTTGTCGGCCTATTTCGCTTGCTGGGCCTTGAGCAGGTCGCGGATTTCGCTGAGTAGCTGCTGATCCTGGGTCGGTACCGCTGGTTTGGTCGGGGCGGCCGCTTCTTCACGCTTGAGCCTGTTGATCACCTTGACCCCCATGAAGATGGCGAAGGCGACGATGAGGAAGTCGAGGATGCTCTGCAGGAACTTGCCGTAATTCAGGGTCACCGCTTGGATGTCGCCTTCGGCGGCCTTGAGCACGATCGCCAGGTCGGAGAAGTCCACGCCCCCGATCAGCAAGCCGATGGGCGGCATGATCACGTCGCCGACGAAGGAGCCAACGATGTTGCCAAAGGCCGCGCCGATGATGATGCCTACGGCCATGTCGACCACGTTGCCTTTGACCGCGAAGGTTTTGAACTCACTCAAGACACTCATGGCTAGATATTCCTTATAGGTGGTGTCGGTGAGTGTAATTCACTGGTACGGGCTTGCCAGTTGGGGTTTACAGGGGCGTGGGTAGCCTAGGCCAGAGGCGAAACCCGCTCACCGAGCAGTGGTTTCCGCCAGGGAGACCGGCGGGCCGCTGGGGCGGCGCTTTCGCCAATCGATGGGCTAGTCTGATAGAAGAAACCCTCAGGAGTCTCCGTCATGCCGCTCGAATATCACCCACTGTCCCGCGAGTTTCCCGATCAGCAAAACGCTCTGCGCAGCCTGCTGCAGAGTAATGCGCATTTCTCCAGGCTGGCCGAGGAGTACCAGACGCTGGATAAGCGCATCTATGAGGCCGAAGACGGCCTGGCCAATCTGGACGACTTGGTGTTGCAAGGTTTGAAGTTGCAGCGCGTGGCGCTCAAGGACGAAATCGCCGGGCTGCTCAAAACTGCTGGCAGCTGAGCGACCGCAGCGGCCAACAGCTCGGCTATCATGCCGCTTTTGTCGACACGGGACCGGCTAGCCATACAGGCTACGAGGTGCGCCCGAACGAGGAGCGGAGATGGCCAAGGCCAAGCGTTTGTACGGCTGCACCGAGTGTGGTGCGACGTTTCCCAAGTGGGCCGGCCAATGCGCTGAGTGCGGTGCCTGGAACACCCTGGTGGAAACCCTGCTGGAGGCCAATACGGCGACGCCGAGCGGGCGTACCGGCTGGACCGGTCAGCAAGCGCAGGTCAAGACCCTGGCGGAAGTCAGTGTCGAGCAGGTGCCGCGCTTTTCCACCGCCTCCGGCGAGCTGGACCGGGTGTTGGGCGGTGGTCTGGTGGACGGCTCGGTGGTATTGATCGGCGGTGATCCGGGTATCGGCAAGTCGACCATCCTGCTGCAGACCCTGTGCAATATCGCCACACGCATGCCGGCGCTGTACGTCACCGGCGAGGAGTCGCAGCAGCAGGTGGCGATGCGCGCCCGGCGCCTGGGGCTGCCGGAAGACCAGCTCAAGGTGATGACCGAGACCAACATCGAAACCATCATCGCCACGGCGCGCCTGGAAAAGCCCAAGGTGATGGTGATCGACTCGATCCAGACGATCTTCACCGAGCAACTGCAATCGGCCCCCGGCGGCGTGGCCCAGGTGCGTGAGAGCGCGGCGCTGCTGGTACGCTTCGCCAAGCAGAGCGGCACGGCGATCTTCCTGGTCGGCCACGTGACCAAGGAAGGCGCCCTGGCGGGCCCGCGCGTGCTCGAGCATATGGTCGACACCGTGCTGTATTTCGAGGGTGAGTCGGACGGGCGCCTGCGCCTGCTGCGCGCGGTGAAGAACCGTTTCGGCGCGATCAACGAGCTGGGCGTGTTCGGCATGACCGATAAGGGCTTGAAGGAGGTCACCAATCCTTCGGCGATCTTCCTCACCCGCGCCCAGGAAGAAGTGCCGGGCAGCGTGGTCATGGCCACCTGGGAAGGCACCCGGCCGATGCTGGTCGAAGTGCAGGCCCTGGTCGACACCAGTCACATGGGCAACCCGCGCCGGGTCACCCTGGGGCTGGATCAGAACCGCCTGGCCATGCTGCTGGCCGTGCTGCACCGCCACGGCGGTATCCCCACCTACGACCAGGACGTGTTCCTCAATGTGGTCGGCGGGGTCAAGGTGCTGGAGACCGCCTCGGATTTGGCCTTGATGGCGGCCGTCATCTCCAGCCTGCGCAACCGACCGCTGCCTCATGACTTGCTTGTATTTGGCGAGGTCGGCCTGTCCGGTGAAATCCGTCCGGTGCCGAGCGGCCAGGAACGCCTGAAAGAGGCGGCCAAGCATGGTTTCAAACGCGCCATCGTGCCCAAAGGCAACGCACCGAAAGAAGCACCCGCCGGGTTGCAGGTGATCGCGGTGACGCGCCTGGAACAGGCGCTGGACGCCTTGTTCGAGTAGCGCAGCCTAGGCTTGGATTTCGTTGGGGCGGTCAGCCGGCTCCGCCGTCCAGTCGTGGGCAACGCTGGGAAGGTGGTTCAGCCAGCGATTGCGGGACTGGCTGCATCCGGCGTGGCGGCCAGCAGAGTGGAGGTTTCCAGGGAGGGCTGGTGTGAAATTCAGCTCTCTTCGCTGAGCGCCGCCAGATCGCGCTCCAGCAACTGCTCGTCGCCGAGATTGAGTTCGACCAAGCGGCGTAAGTGACTGATCGAATCGAGGTCGATATGCGTGCAGACGAAGCCCAGCAGTTGCTCTTGAATACGTGTCAGCACCATTTCCATGCGCACCTGGGTCTCACCGCCCAGCTCGACGCAGGCCAGGAAGGGTTGGTGCGGCGCGCCGTCCCAGTCCTCCGGTCGTTTGATCAGCAAGCCCTTGAGTGACACGTCGAGCAGCTCGACACTCCAGCTCTGCGTGCCCTGCACGATTTCGGTGGGTGCGTCGAAGGCGATGCGGTGAAAACGCCGACGCTCGTTAGATGTTTCACTCATGGGAAAACTCCTGGGCGATTCTACCCACTATAGCGGGGCTGGCGGTGGGGGCAAACAGGCGGTCCGCAGTGGAGCATGACCAGATACCTGATCACCAACCGGCTGATTCTCAAGTTGGTACCTGCATGCTTGGCTGCGTCTGGCCCGGTTTGCTCGTGGGCTGTTGTTGCCCTAACAGGGCGGCGCGCAAAAATGCGGCATAAAAGACTGATGAGCAAGTGCCGTGCGCAAGCTGAGCGTTGCTCAGGTGGCGTGCCGCTCGGCTGACTCGCTCAAGGGCCCGTTGCTTTGCAGCGCTTATGAAAAAGCCCGCCGAGCGGCGGGCTTCCGTGTTCCAGGTGTCAGATCAGGCGCCGTAAACCGGGAACTTGGCGCACAGCGCCTTGACCTGCTCACGCACGCGGTCGACCACCGACTCGTCGCCCAGGTTGGCCAGGATCTCGCAGATCCAGCCGGCCAGCTGGCGGCACTCGCCTTCCTTGAAACCACGGGTGGTCACGGCTGGAGTGCCGATGCGCAGGCCGGAGGTAACGAACGGCGAACGCGGGTCGTTCGGCACGCTGTTCTTGTTGACGGTGATAAAGGCACGACCCAGGGCGGCGTCGGCATCTTTACCGGTGATTTCCTGCTTGATCAGGCTGAGCAGGAACAGGTGGTTCTCGGTGCCGCCGGAAACCACGTCATAGCCGTTGTCGATGAACACGCTGGCCATGGTCTGGGCGTTCTTCACCACCTGTTGCTGGTAAGCCTTGAACTCGGGCTGCAGGGCTTCCTTGAAGCACACCGCTTTGGCCGCGATCACGTGTTCCAGCGGGCCACCCTGGCCGCCGGGGAACACCGCGGAGTTGAATTTCTTCTCCAGCTCTTCGTTCTTGCGCGCGATGATCAGGCCACCGCGCGGGCCACGCAGGGTCTTGTGGGTGGTGGTGGTGACCACATCGGCGAACGGCACCGGGTTCGGGTAGACGCCAGCGGCGACCAGGCCGGCGACGTGCGCCATGTCGACGAACAGGTAGGCGCCGACCTTGTCGGCAATGGCGCGGAAACGCGGGAAGTCGAGAACCTGGGAGTAGGCCGAGAAGCCGGCGATGATCATCTTCGGCTTGTGCTCGACGGCCAGGCGCTCGACTTCGGCGTAGTCGATCAGGCCATTGCCGTCGATGCCGTACTGTACGGCGTTGTACAGCTTGCCGGAGAAGCTGACGCTGGCGCCATGGGTCAGGTGGCCGCCATGCGCCAGGCTCATGCCCAGTACGGTGTCGCCGGCGTTGAGCAGGGCCATGTACACGGCGGCGTTGGCTTGCGAGCCGGAGTGCGGCTGGACGTTGGCATAGTCGGCGCCGAACAGCTGTTTGGCGCGGTCGATGGCCAGCTGCTCGACCACATCGACGTATTCACAACCGCCGTAGTAGCGCTTGCCCGGATAGCCTTCGGCGTACTTGTTGGTCAGTACCGAACCCTGGGCTTCCATGACCGCCGGGCTGGTGTAGTTCTCCGAGGCGATCAGCTCGATGTGTTCTTCCTGGCGCTGGGCTTCCTGCTCCATCGCGGCAGACAATTCGGCGTCGAAACGGGCAAGGTTCAAATCACGGCTGAACATAGGTAATCCCCTGAGAAAAGTCAGTTGGGCGGTTGAAAGAGGGAGCGAATTCTAACGCATCCGGGCTCGGCGGGCATATGAAGCTTGGTCATGTAGCGGGCAAGCGCGACTCATCTGTCAGGCTGGGCCGGTCGCCGGGGCTGGCTGCTCCGCCAAGGCCGTCGACCTTAGCTGAGCATAAATAACGCGGCACCACTGAATTGCGCGGCGAACTGGCGGGCGGGCATGGGCCGGCCGAGCAGGTAGCCCTGCACCTCGTCGCACCCGTGTATACGGAGGAAATCCAGCTGCGCCTGGGTCTCCACGCCTTCGGCGATTACCGTCAGGTTCAGGCTGTGGGCCATGGCGATGATGGCGCGGGCGATCTGTCCGTCCTGCTCGCCTTGCGGCAGGCCATCGACGAAGCTGCGGTCGATCTTCAGCACGTCGATGGGGAACTGCTTGAGGTAGTTCAGCGACGAGTAACCGGTGCCGAAATCGTCGATGGCGATGCACAGGCCCAGGCGCTTGAGATCGGCGAGGGTATCCATGGCGCTGGTCACGTCCTGCATCAGCGTGCTTTCGGTCAGCTCCAGTTCCAGGCACGCTGGCGGAATGCCACTGCGCTCGAGAATCGCGGCGATGCGCGAGTCCAGATCGCCCTCGGTGAACTGCCGGGCCGACAGGTTCACCGAGATCTTCGGCACGCGAATCTTGGCCGCGTGCCAGCCCTTCAGTTGACGGCAGGCCTCGGCCAATACCCAGTCGCCGACCTGCACCACCAGGCCGAGCTCTTCCAGCACCGGAATGAAATCGTCCGGCGGCACCAGGCCACGTCGTGGGTGCTGCCAGCGCAGCAGCGCCTCGACGCCAGTCAGGCGCTTGCCGTCGCCGGAAAACTGCGGCTGGTAGTGCAGGATGAATTCGTCCTGTTCCAGGGCATGGCGCAGGTCGCTTTCCAGCTCCAGGCGCTCCAGGGCGCTGGCGTTCATGTCCGCCTGATAGAACTGGAAATTGTTCTTGCCGCGCTCCTTGGCGTGGTACATCGCCGTATCGGCGTTCTTCATCAGGTGGCTGAGTTCATTGCCATCCTGTGGGCTCAAGGCGATGCCGATGCTGGCGGTGACGAAGAACTCGCGACCCTCGAGGATGAACGGCTGAGCCAGGCTGGCGAGTATCTGTTCGGCGACATGAATGGCCCGGTTCAGCGCGCCGTCGCGGATGGCGTGCGACTGCAGCAGCACGGTGAACTCATCACCGCCCATGCGTGCGACGGTGTCGTCATCGTCGACGCTGGCGGCCAGGCGCACGGCCACGTCCTTGAGCATGCGGTCGCCGGCGGCGTGGCCGAGCGAATCATTGATCGGCTTGAAGCGGTCGAGGTCGAGGAACATCAGCACCACCCACTCCTGGTGCCGTTCGGCATGCAACAGGGCGGTGTGCAGGCGATCCTGAAACAGCGTGCGGTTGGGCAGCAGGGTCAGAGCGTCGTAGTAGGCCAGGCGATGGATGCGCTGTTCGCTGGCTTTGCGCTCGCTCATGTCGCTGAAGAAGCACACGTAGCTGACCAGATCGCCTTCCTCGTCCTGCACCGCGGTGATGCCGACCCAGGCCGGGAAGGTCTCGCCGTTGCGCCGTTTCAGCCACACCTCGCCCTCCCAGCTGCCGCGCTGGTTGAGCTGACCGAGGATGTAGTGCAGGTGACTGGCCTGCTGGCGGTCGGCGGTGAGCATGCCGGGCAACTGGTCGAGCACCTGCGCCGAGGCGTAGCCGCAGACCCGGCTGAAGGCCTTGTTGACCTGGACGATATAGCCGGCCGGGTCGGTGACCAGGATCGCCGCGGTGGAGTGTTCGAACACCGTGGCCGCCATGCGCAGGTCTTTGTCCGCGCGGCGTTGCTGGCTGATGTCGCGGCCGACCCCGAGCAAGCCCTCGAAGCGCCCGTGAGCGTCCCACATGGGCACCAGGCGCAGTTCCACGGGGATCTGCTGGCCGTCGGCGCGCAGGCAGTCGCAGACCAGCAGCTGCGGCTGGAACTGCTGACGCAATTCAGACATGCGCTGCGGGTCGCCGAGGGCGCCGCGCAGGCGCTCCAGCAGCCGAAAGAGGCCGGCCAGTTGCTGCGGGTTGGTGGCCATGCCCTGGAAGTTGTTGGCGAGCACCCACTCGGTCGTATAACCGAGCACCGACTCGACCGACGGGCTGACGTAGTTGAGCTGCAGGCTATCGTCGGTGGAGAAGATCACATCGCTGATGCTCTCCGCCAGCAGGCGGGAACGCTGTTCGCTGTCGCGCAGTGACTCGCTGCTTTCGATCTGCTCGGTGATGTCCTTGACCACGCCGAGCAGGCGGCTGACGCGACCCGCGGCGTCCCGCGCGAGGGCCTGCTCACGCACGCTGAACCAGCGCCAACTACCGTTTCTATGACGCCAGCGCAGCTGTGATTCGAGCAGTAAGCCGGTGCCCACGACCTGCTGCAGGCTGCGGATGCGCCAGTAGTAGTCGCTATCGTCCGGGTGCAGGATGTGCTCCCAGAAGCGCTCGCCCAGATCCTTCAGTTCGCCTGTGCTGTAACCCAGCTGCAGGCCCAGATGGTGATTGCTGAACAGCACGCGCTTGCTCGTCATGTCATGCACGTACAGGGTGTCCGGCACGGCGCGCACCACATCCGACCAGAAACGCTCGCGTTCGACCAGGGACAGCTCGATGCGCTTGCGGCTGGTGATGTCGCTGATGCTCAGGGTCACCGCATGCAGGTCTTGTGGGTTTTCCGGCAGGCGTAGCACCAGCCACAGGTGGCGCTCCTGGCCTTGCGGGGTGGTGATTCTGCTTTCCAGCTCGAGCTGGCCGGCGCGCTCGAGCAGGGCGCTGATCAGCTGCACGCGGAAGCCGTCGTGCTGCAGCGGGCCGCTGTCGATCAGGTATTGCCAGGCCTGCTCGGTGGAACCAACCCCGAGCAGGCGCAGGGCCAGCTGATTGGTCTCGGTAAAGCGCAGGCGCTTGAGCAATTCGTCATGGCGTTGCGGATGCTCATGCAGCCAGCGAGTCAGGTCGCTGTTGTCACGTAACTGTTGCTCTTGCAGGTAAGCCTGCAGCCCTGCCAGGTCGAGTACGCAGAGTGCGGTGCCGACGCCCTCGAAGATGTCCTGATAGCGACGCTGGGTCTCCTGCAAGACGTGCATGGCCTGTTGCTCTTCGGTGACATCGCGCAGCACCCAGACGAAGCCCAGACGCTGCGCCGCCTCGCCGAGGTCGCTGCGGGTAATGTCGAAGAGCCGGGGCACCCCGTCCTGAGGAATCTCCACCAGGTCTGGGCCGAGGTCGCTGTGAAAGGCCGTGGCGTGCAGCAGCAGCGGGTCGAGGCTGGGCAGCAGCTCCAGCAGGTGCCGATTCTGCGCGTCATGGCTGCTGAGGCCGAGCAGGGTTTCGGCCTGGGGGTTGAGGTAGCTGAGCAGGCCGTTGCTGTCAGTCACCAGCACCCGCTCCTCGATGGCGCTAAGGGCACTGGCGGCCTGTTTCAGCGAGCGTCGGGAGGCGGCGTTGAGGGCATGCAAATTACGCCGTTCACGCAGCAGGTGGTACAGCGCGAACAGGGTCAGCAGGGTGCATAGGGTAAACAGCAGAAACTTGCCGGCCAGCTCCGGCAATAGCTGGGCGCGCACCTTGCGTTCGTCGAACAGCGCGCGCAGCTGCCAGTCGCTGCCGTGCAGAGGGGTGAGCAGAATGCTCTGCGCCAGATTCTCGGCGGTCACCGGTGGAAAAACAGCGGGGTTCGACGTTGGCTGGTCATGTTGACGGGTGATCACCCGTTGCGCCAGGCGGTCTTCCAGCAGCCACTGATAGGCGCTCTGGTGGTGTTCGTAGAGCCAGTTGCGCAGGGTCAGGGAGCCCATGCGCAAAGCCCAGTAACCACTCGAGGCGGTAGCCTCCGCTTGCCGTAACAACAGGTGGATTTGTCCGCCGTTACGGGCGCTGAAGGCATAGTGGAAGGGTTCGCCGTTGCTGCGCTGAAACAGGCTGGCCAAGTAGCGCGCGTCATCCGCCTGAGGGGCGCTGTCGGCGAGGATACCGCCGCGCGGGCCGATCCAGACCAGGCTGCGCAGGCTGGGGAAGACTGCCCGCAGGTTTTCTAGTAATGCCTCGCGTTGTTCGGCCGAATCGGGCGGGCGGCTGTATGGGTGCAGTATGGCCAAACCGGCGCGGGCCTTCAGCTCCATGCTCAGGCTGAGGTGATTGGCCAGTTGTGCGCTGAACTCGTGGCTGAGTTGCCGCTGGTTGTCCTGCAGCTGGCGTGACTCCAGCTGCAATTGCCACAGCAGCAAGGCCAGCATAGCCAGCACCAACGCCACCAGAGCGGCCCTGAATGCGCCGCGCATGGGCGCCGCCAGCAGCTCGCCTGGTACTCGGGGGGATCTAGGTGGTGAGGCTGTCGACACTGACAAAAATCCTGCGGCTACGACTTAGTGAAAGCCAGCGGTTCATTGTGTTTTACAGTCCGTTGGAAAGGTAGCGAGCGCAGATCGGGGTCGCACTCGTTCTCGAAAACTCTCTCGGCACTTTGCCTGCTTCTCACAACCATGTGGGGCCCAAGGCGAAATCAGGCGCCGTGCAGTGTACGACTTGAACATGATCCTGCTAGGTGGATTTAAACGTCACATGGCCTGGAGCAGTGGTTTTTCAACGGACTGTTCAGCGAGGACGGGCACTTCAGGGGCGGCTAGCATGCCATAACTGTGGCGAAGTGCCAGTGCGGCCGACGAGCGTGGTTTGCCCTGCACGGCGCATTCCGGTAATTTTGCCGCACGCGCGCGGGAGCTGTTTGTTGGTTCTTGCGGCAGGCGGGCGTCTGCTGCCGCGATCGAAGCGCCGGTCTGGTGTCGCCGGGCGAAGTCACTCGCCCCAACCAGGCTCCTAGGCGGCGCGACAACCTTTGGCCCGTCTTCATTCTCTTGTCATAGAACCAAGGTTATCCATGGCCCAATACGTCTACACCATGCATCGGCTGAGCAAAGTAGTGCCGCCGAAGCGGGAAATCCTCAAGAATATCTCCCTGTCCTTTTTTCCCGGCGCCAAGATCGGCGTGCTCGGCCTCAACGGCTCGGGCAAGTCCACCCTGTTGAAGATCATGGCCGGCGTCGACACCGAGTTCGACGGCGAAGCGCGGCCGATGCCCGAGCTGAATGTCGGTTACCTGCCGCAGGAACCGCAGCTCGACCCGAGCAAGACCGTACGCGAAGTGGTGGAAGAGGCCGTCAGTCAGATCAAGGACGCCCAGGCGCGTCTGGATCAGGTCTACGCCGCCTATGCCGAGCCGGATGCCGACTTCGACAAGCTGGCGGCCGAGCAGGCCAAGCTGGAGGCCATCCTGCAGACCTCCGACGGCCACAACCTCGAGCGTCAGCTGGAAGTCGCCGCCGATGCTTTGCGTCTGCCGCCTTGGGATGCCAAGGTGGCGGTGCTTTCCGGCGGAGAAAAGCGTCGCGTGGCGCTGTGCCGCCTGTTGCTGTCGGCCCCGGACATGCTGCTGCTGGACGAACCGACCAACCACCTGGACGCCGACTCGGTGGCTTGGCTGGAGCACTTCCTCCACGACTTCCCCGGCACCGTGGTGGCGATCACCCACGACCGCTACTTCCTGGATAACGTCGCCGGCTGGATTCTCGAACTCGACCGTGGCGCCGGCATCCCCTACGAGGGCAATTATTCCGGCTGGCTGGAAACCAAATCCGAGCGTCTGGCCCAGGAATCCAAGCAGCAGTCGGCCCACGAGAAGGCCATGAAGGACGAGCTGGAGTGGGTGCGCAAGGGTGCCAAGGCGCGGCAGTCGAAGTCCAAGGCGCGCCTGCAGCGTTTCGAGGAGATGCAATCGCAGGAGTTCCAGAAGCGCAGCGAGACCAACGAGATCTATATTCCGGTCGGCCCGCGCCTGGGCGACAAGGTCATCGACTTCGTCAACGTCAGCAAGGGTTATGGCGACCGCGCGCTGATCGACGACCTGTCGTTCAGCATGCCGAAAGGCGCCATAGTCGGGGTGATCGGCGGTAACGGCGCCGGTAAGTCGACCCTGTTTCGCATGCTGATGGGCAAGGAGCAGCCGGACTCGGGCAGCATCGAGATCGGCGAAACCGTGCAGCTGGCCTGCGTCGACCAGAGCCGCGACGACCTCGACGGCAGCAAGAGCGTCTGGGAAGCGGTGTCTGGCGGCTCGGACATGATCCGCATCGGCAACTATGAGGTGCCGTCGCGCACCTACGTCGGTCGCTTCAACTTCAAGGGCGGCGACCAGCAGAAGTTCGTCAAGGACCTCTCCGGTGGTGAGCGTGGCCGTCTGCACCTGGCCCTGACCCTCAAGGAAGGCGCCAACGTGCTGCTGCTCGACGAACCGTCCAACGACCTCGACGTGGAAACCCTGCGTTCGCTGGAGGAAGCGCTGCTCGACTTCCCCGGCGCGGCTATCGTCATCTCCCACGATCGCTGGTTCCTCGATCGCGTCGCCACGCACATCCTGGCGTACGAGGACGACTCGCACATCGAGTTCTTCGAAGGCAACTACACCGAGTACGAAGCCGACCGCAAGAAACGCCTCGGCGAGGCGGCGGCGCAGCCGCATCGCGTGCGTTACAAGAAACTGGCGCAGTAAGCATTCGTTAGCCGGTCAGAACGGAGCCCCAGGGCTCCGTTTTTTATGCTGGGTTCAAGGCCTGTGCATGGCCTTGCCCCAGGCACGATCCTTCTCGCGTTGCCAGGTTTCCTCGTGCTGGTCTTGCCGCTCTTCGAGCCAAGCCTGGCGTTCGCGGCTTTCCTGCATGGCCTGGCATTGACGAAAACCATCGTCCCAGCCAGTGGCGTACTGCGCTTCGCGCAGGTAGCGCGGCACGTCCTTGCGGAAGTTGCCGCCAATCGCTCCAGCCGCCTGATGGCCACTGTTGCAGCCGTGCTGATAACCATCGGCAAAGGCCGGCGGATAGCCCTGGGCGATCAGGTAGTCGTGGGTGTTGGCGCAGCCGGCGATTGCGCCAGCCGCCAGCGCGACGGCAACTAGGGTGGCATAAGTCAACGCCATAGAGGATTCCTCCTGCGCCTGGACGCGGGCGCGCGCATCGATAACGTGGTCCTGTGCTGCCAGGTACAGGCCATGGGTGAAGTCTAGGCCTGGCGATGTGATGGATTCGTCAAGGCGCCGTGACGGCACTGTTCATCGCTCGCCTTCAGCCCTTGACGCAGACCACCTGGCGCAGGGTATGCAGCACTTCGACCAGCTCGCGCTGGGCCTGCATCACCGCGTCGATATCCTTGTAGGCCATGGGGATTTCGTCGATCACCTCTTTGTCCTTGCGGCACTCGACGTGGGCGGTGGCGCGGATCTGGTCTGCCACGCCGAACAGTTTCTTCGCCTGCGTGCGGCTCATGCTGCGACCGGCGCCGTGGCTGCAGGAACAGAAGGCCTCCTGGTTGCCCAGGCCGCGGACGATAAAACTCTTCGCACCCATCGAGCCGGGGATGATGCCCAACTCGCCGCGCTGCGCGGATAACGCGCCCTTGCGGGTGACCAGCACGTCCTGGCCGAAATGGCGTTCCTGCTGCACGTAGTTATGGTGGCAGTTTACCGCCTCCAGGCGGGACTCGAAGGGCTTGCCGATCACCCGGCGCGCCGCCGCGATCACCGCCTGCATCATCAGCGCGCGGTTCTGCTGGGCATAGTCCTGCGCCCAGCCCACCGCCTCAAGGTAGTCGGCGAAGTGCCGGCTACCCTCCTCGAAGTAAGCCAGATCCCTGTCCGGCAGGTTGACCAAGTGTTGGCGCATGTCGGTCTTGGCCAGCTCGATGAACAGGCTGCCGATGGCGTTGCCGACCCCGCGTGAGCCGCTGTGGAGCATGAACCAAACGCGATTCGTCTCGTCCAGGCAGACCTCGATGAAGTGGTTGCCGCCGCCCAGCGTACCCAGGTGCTGGCGGTTGTTGGTCTTCCCCAGTCGCGGGTACTTGTTGGTGATCGCCTCGAAGCGCCCGGCCAGTGCACGCCAGGCCTGATCCGCGGCTTTTGGCACGTCCGCCCAAGCGCCCTGGTCGTGCCTGCCGAAGGTCTTGCCGTGGGGTACGGCCTGTTCGATGGCGCTGCGCAGGCCGTGCAGGTTGTCCGGCAGGTCGCCGGCCAGCAATGAGGTGCGCACGGCAATCATGCCGCAGCCAATGTCCACGCCCACCGCGGCTGGGATAATGGCGCCGACCGTCGGTATGACGCTGCCGATGGTCGACCCCTTGCCCAGGTGCACGTCCGGCATCACCGCCAGGTGCTTGAAGATGAACGGCATCTGCGCCGTGTTGAGCAGTTGCTGGCGCGCCTCCGGCTCGACCGGCACGCCCTGGGTCCAGAGCTTGATCGGTTTGCCCGTGGCGACTTGGAGGATCTGGGGTGTGGTGTGTTTCATGGGCTTTAAATGGGGTTTGAGGATAGCCGTCAGGCAACTCGACGCTGCCCTGCTGCATAGAGGCTGCTGCCCTGATCAGGGACTTGCCGGTGTGAACAAAGTGCTGCGTTGAGGGAAAGCGTACACCCAGTCGAGTCGTCAGTGGGGCCGCACGGGCTCAATAGCTATCCCACTTCAGCTCCAGCAACAGGGTGTGCTCGGACCGGCCATCTGGTTGAGTTCGCGCGCGCCCAAGCGCAGCGCTACGGTGCTCGGGCCTGCTAAAGGCAAAATCCATTTGGGGTGTTGTTCTGGTTACGGCGTCGCGGGAGGTGGCGCGGGCATCGGTAAGGTCTGCTTGGGCCGCATCGGTGCACAAGTTTGCGCCGGCGATTATGCAGACTCTGTGGCAGCGTCCACACTTAGTAGAATGTTGGAAAACTACTTTATTTGGGGCGACGCTGAAACGTTCAGGGTGGCACTGTTGTGTGGCTGCTTTTGACGTTGCGTGGCCTAGCGCCGTAGTTTGCTTTCCCCACCTTAGCGATGTGATCACCGAGGAGTATTTCCATGCCTGCCTTCGATCCTCATGCGGCCTTGGATGCGCTGCTCGCCGAGTACGGCGCGCGGGCTAAGGCGATTCGCCGGGATCTGGCGCGTAGCCATTCGCCAGACTTCGCCGAGCAAGCGCTGCAGCGGCAAAACGATGAGGTGCTGGAGGCCTTGCTGGCCGAGGCCGAAGCAGGCATGCGCAAAGTAGGCTTGGCCAAGCTGCGCCTGGTCGAAGGCACCTACGGCGACTGCCTGCGTTGCGGCGAGCCGATCGAGCCGGCACGTCTGCAGGTGTTGCCGGCCAGTGAGTACTGTCTGCGCTGTGCCGAACAGGCCGGAGTGAGCGGGCGTTAGCTGGGTTGACCGGCCACGTTGTTCGGTGGCAGGGCGATTCACCTGCTGGCCGGCGGATGACCGAGGTTGGCGCAGTTTTACCGCCAGGCCCACCGAGCAGGGCGGCTACTTCCTGAAAAGGTTCATGCGTTTGCTTCCGTATGAGCGCGTTGTACTTTAGGCGCATCGATTAATCACACCGCCGCGCTGTATCAAGCTTATGGCTTGTCGCCGCCGCCTGATCCAGCCATGATTTCTCTAGCCTGTGCCCTCCGTTCAAGGATTTCCAATGCCCGACTCCGTTGCTACCCATCTGCGGCTAGCGCCCGATGCACTGACCCGACCCTTCGCCGCCGAGCAGTTCGACTTCGCCAATACCGATGATCTGGAGCCTTTTCGCGGCGTGCTGGGTCAGGAACGTGCGGTAGAAGCCTTGCAGTTCGGCGTGGCGATGCCGCGCCCGGGTTACAACGTGTTCGTCATGGGGGAGCCTGGCACCGGCCGGTTTTCCTTCGTCAAACGCTACCTCAAGGCCGAGGCCAAACGCCTGGCAACCCCGGCCGATCAGGTCTACGTCAACAACTTCAATGAGCCGCGCGAGCCGCGCGCGCTGGAGTTGCCTGCCGGCACGGCCGGTGATTTCATCGCCGACATTGGTCTGCTGATCGACAACCTGTTGGCGACCTTCCCCGCGGTGTTCGAGCACCCGTCCTATCAGCAGAAGAAGAGCGCGATCGACCGCGCCTTCAACAAGCGCTACGACCAGGCGCTGGATGTGATCGAGCGTTTATCGTTGGAAAAGGGCGTGGCGCTGTACCGCGACAGCAGCAATATTGCCTTCACCCCGATGCTCGAAGGCAAGGCCTTGGATGAGGCCGAATTTGCCCAGTTGCCGGAGGCCGAGCGCGAGCGCTTCCATGCCGATATCTCAATCCTGGAAGAACGCCTCAACGAAGAGTTGGCGAGCCTGCCACAGTGGAAGCGCGAGTCGAGCAACCAGCTCCGGCAGCTGAATGAAGAGACCATCACCGTGGCTTTGCAGCCGCTGCTCGCACCCTTGTCGGAGAAGTACGCGGAAAACGCCGGGGTCGGTGCCTACTTGCAGGCGGTGCAGGTCAATTTGCTGAAGACCGTGGTCGATCAACTGGTCGAGGTGGAGAAGGCCGACGCGCAGACCCGCATGCTGCTGGAAGAGCAGTATTGCCCGAGCCTGGTGGTCGGTCACCATGCCGACGGTGGCGCGCCGGTGGTGTTCGAGTCGCACCCGACTTACGACAACCTGTTCGGCCGCATCGAATATAACGCCGATCAGGGGGCGCTCTACACCAGCTACCGGCAGTTGCGGCCGGGGGCCCTGCACCGGGCCAACGGCGGCTTCCTGATTCTCGAAGCCGAGAAAATGCTCGGTGAACCCTTCGTCTGGGATGCGCTCAAGCGCGCCCTGCATTCGCGCAAGCTGAAAATGGAATCGCCGCTCGGCGACCTTGGCCGGATCGCCACCGTGACCCTCAACCCGCAGGTGATCCCGTTGCAGGTCAAGGTGATCATTATCGGTGCCCGCCAGCTGTATTACGCCTTGCAGGATCACGACCCGGACTTTCAGGAAATGTTTCGCGTGCTGGTCGATTTCGACGAGGATATTCCGCTGGCCGACGAGAGCCTGGAGCAGTTCGCCCAGTTGATCAAAACCCGCACCACCGAAGAGGGTATGGCGCCGCTGACCGCGGCCGCGGTGGCGCGGCTGGCGACCTACAGTGCGCGTCTGGCCGAGCACCAGGGGCGCTTGTCGGCGCGCATCGGTGATCTGTTTCAGCTGGTCAGCGAGGCCGACTTCATCCGCCAGCTGGCCAATGAAAAGGTCACCGAGGTCGGTCATATCGAGCGCGCGCTAAAAGCCAAGGCCACGCGCACCGGGCGGGTCTCGGCGCGGATCATCGACGACATGCTGGCCGGCATCATCCTGATCGACACCGCCGGCGCCGCCGTCGGCAAATGCAACGGCCTGACCGTGCTGGAAGTTGGTGACTCGGCCTTCGGCGTGCCGGCGCGGATCTCCGCCACCGTCTATCCTGGCGGCTCGGGCATCGTCGACATCGAGCGCGAGGTCAATCTGGGGCAACCGATCCATTCCAAGGGGGTGATGATCCTCACCGGCTACCTCGGCAGTCGCTACGCTCAGGAGTTCCCCCTGGAAATCTCCGCGAGCATCGCCCTGGAGCAGTCCTATGGCTATGTCGACGGTGACAGCGCCTCGCTGGGCGAAGTCTGTACCTTGATCTCGGCGCTGTCGCGCAGGCCGCTCAAGCAGTGCTTTGCCATCACCGGCTCGATCAATCAGTTCGGCGAGGTACAGGCGGTCGGCGGGGTTAATGAGAAGATCGAAGGCTTCTTCCGGCTGTGCGAGGCGCGCGGTCTGACGGGTGAGCAGGGCGCGATCATTCCGTACTCCAACGTCACCACGCTGATGCTCGACGAGCGAGTGCTGCAGGCGGTGCGCGCCGGGCAGTTCCATGTCTATGCGGTGCGCCAGGTGGACGAGGCCCTGAGCCTGCTGGTCGGCGAGGAAGCGGGTAGCCCCAATGCCGAGGGTCAGTTCCCCGCTGGCAGCGTCAATGCGCGGGTGGTCGAGCGACTGCGCGAGATCGCCGAGATCGGCATGGGCGAGGATGACAAGCCCGAGGAGAAAAAAGACGCGGACCAGCAGCCCGAAGGTAAGAAGGGAGCACCTGTTGCGGCCAAGGAGAAAAAAGCGCGGACGAAGAAACCGGCGGTCTGAAGGCAGCCTTTGACGGTGAGGCCTCGCCGAGTGATTACCCCGTCACTCGGCGAATGCTGCGGCGGAGCCAGCAGGTGATGCGCTTGGGCTACCTCTAGATTCATCCACAGAGTTATCCACAGATGCCGAGGGCAACTGCCGGCTTCCCTGAGTCGCCTGTACGGGTGTAGGCTGAAGACCTGATCTAGCGAGGGTCGCCGCCATGCCGCGTTGCCTCTGCCTCACTCGTCAATGTTTGGGCCTGGTCACCCGCATCGAATGCGTGGTGTTGCCACTGGCCGGTGAGAATGGACTCTGGACACTAATCTGCGCCGCCGGTATCTCTGGCGAACAACCTTCAGCGATCAAGGCGCAAGGCCCGTTTTATGGGCCTGTGGTGGCAGAAGGGGTGCTGGCAGGGATCGCCGAAAGTCTGGCCACTCAAGGCTATGACGAATGCCACGAGTTGCCGATTTGGCGCTTGCATGTTCAAGCCGAACTGCGCCGCTTGAATGGTGAGCGCTGCCATCATATCGGTAACTATCAGTTCAACCCTGAAACCTGAGCGGCCGTATGCTCAGCCGTTGTACCGCCGGCAACAGAGGTGGGGCTGGCGGCTGAGCGGGTATAAATTCAGGGGGTGCTCGGATAATTGTCCACAGTTCGCGGGGTTAGCCGGGGCGGAGTGGTTCGGCGCGCTTGCAGCCTTTGTCTGCTGGGTCGTGCTGGGTATACTCGCCGTCGGTTTTGAATCCCCCTGTGAGACCCCATGGAACGCTTTATCGAAAACACGATGTACGCCTCTCGCTGGTTGCTGGCGCCGATCTACTTCGGTTTGTCGCTCGGGTTGTTGGCATTGGCCGTGAAGTTCTTTCAGGAGATCTTCCACATCATCCCCAGCGTGTTTGCCATGGCCGAGGCGGATCTGATCCTGGTGATACTGTCGCTGATCGACATGGCCCTGGTTGGGGGGTTGCTGGTGATGGTGATGATTTCCGGCTACGAAAATTTCGTCTCGCAGTTGGACATCGACGAAGGCAAGGAAAAGCTCAACTGGCTGGGCAAGATGGATTCCGGCTCGCTGAAGATGAAAGTCGCGGCCTCCATCGTGGCGATCTCCTCGATCCACCTGCTCAAGGTGTTCATGGACGCGAAGAACATCCCCGATAACAAGCTGATGTGGTACGTGATCATCCACATGACCTTCGTGCTGTCGGCCTTCGCCATGGGTTATCTGGATAAGTTGACCAAGCACGACCACAGCTGAGTAACGCTATTACCGTGGTCTAACCGCCCGCTCGTTGCGAAACGGACGGGCGGTCGGTTTTCTGCCTTGTGCTTCTGCGACCTACTGCAAACACTGTATTGGTATGGGTTTTGTCCGAGTCGTTAGCGCGAGGTGTTGCCATGAACCTGCACGACCTTTCCAGTCATGCCCGCGCAGGGCATGTCGACGAGTTGAACCTGATCTCCCTCGAAGGCGGTAACTACTACTTGTTGGAGGCGCGCGTGGGTGGCCGTCCCTTCACGCTGGAGGATGGCCGCGGGCATCTTCAGCACCTGCGCTCGTTGGAGCATGCCCGAGAACTGCTGCACTCATTACCGCAGCTACCCCCGCTGCATCTGGTGCAGACGCAGGAGCACGACGAAATGTGCGGTATGCCCGAAGATCCGCGCAGCAAGGGGCCGCAGGCATCTCACTGAGGTCCACTGCGACATAGGGCTCGATGGGGACGGGCGATAAACTTCGCTGCGGAAAACCGAGTCCGCAGGAGGGGGCAGTGCGGGGCCTGGTGCTGCGTCAGTCGCTGTCAGCGGCTAGGGCCGTTCAGGCATCTGTGCTAGTCTGGCCGGCCTTTTTTGCCCCAGCGGAGCAGTGTCATGTCCGAACTCAATCTCTCTACTGACGAAACCCGCGTCAGCTACGGCATCGGCCGTCAACTTGGCGGCCAGCTGCGTGACAATCCGCCGCCGGGCGTGAGCCTGGACGCCGTCCTGGCCGGTCTATCCGATGCGTTTGCTGGTCAGGCGAGCCGTGTCGACGAGGCTGAGCTGTCGGCCAGTTTCAAGGTCATTCGCGACGTCATGCAGGCTGCCGCAGAGGCCAAGGCTGCAGAAGCTGCCAGCGCTGGCGTAGCTTTCCTGGGTGAAAACGCCGTGCGTGAAGGCGTTACCGTGTTGGCCTCTGGCCTGCAATACG
The DNA here is from genome assembly GCF_007993865.1 of Pseudomonas sp. SJZ079. GTDB lineage: Bacteria > Pseudomonadota > Gammaproteobacteria > Pseudomonadales > Pseudomonadaceae > Aquipseudomonas. The sequence goes on from NZ_VIUH01000019.1 coordinate 99,418, forward strand.
AAGTGCTGACCGCTGGTGAAGGCGCCAAGCCATCGGCCGAAGACACCATCCGTGCGCATTATCACGGTACGCTGGTCGACGGCACTGTGTTCGACAGCTCCTACGAGCGCGGTCAGCCGGCAGAATTCCCGGTTGGCGGGGTGATCGCGGGTTGGGTCGAGGCCCTGCAATTGATGAACACCGGCAGCAAGTGGCGCCTGTATGTGCCGAGCGAGCTGGCGTATGGCGCCCAGGGCGTCGGTAGCATCCCGCCACACAGCGTGCTGGTGTTCGATGTAGAGCTGCTGGAAATTCTCTAAGCGCTCGCTGCGTGGTCGGCTGGCTGGCGCAAAGCGCTACTCGGCCAGGCGCCACCCTGTGGCATCGCGGGCATGGCTCGCGATGCCGTATTCAGCTCGGAAAACCGCATCAAGGGCGCAATGCCCGGGCGTAGCAGAATAGAAACAGGTTGCGCACCAGTTCTTTGAGTACCAAGGGTTCGTTGGAGCTCAGCTCATGCAGGTCCAGGTCGCCCTGGCCACGTAGCTCATCCAGGGCTGCTGCTTCCAGCACCGCACAGACTTCGCCGGTTTCGCGATCGAGAATGCGCAAGTAAGGCTGTGGCCGGTCCAGCCAGGCATCTATCAAGTAGGTCATGACTCATCTCCCTTTAAGTGGTTAGATGAGAATAATTCCTTTAAGTGGTTAGATGAGAATAATTCTTATTACATTAATAGCAAGCCTTAATTACCGCCTTTCGTCGTGCAATAAAAAGGTTCATCGCGCTTTCCCGGGGAAGGCGGCCTTGATTTTCAGGAAGAAGTAGTCCGAGTCCCTGAAGCCATAGGCCATACGCTTGATCACCTTGATGCGGTTGTTCACCCCTTCCAGCAGGCTGGTATGCATGTGGAAGCGAGCGCTGGCGAGGAT
>NZ_VIUH01000020.1 GCF_007993865.1 Pseudomonas sp. SJZ079
GCGGGAAATGGCCCCCGCTGTTGTTGCAGGACTTGGCAAGGGAATGACCATTACCTGCGTCCTGCGCCTAATCGGGGGCCATTTCTCGCGGCAACACGGCTCGCAATGAAACGGCAACAGACCCTAGGAGTCTAGCGAGGGACGCGGCAAAGGTGAGTTGCCCTGGCGGCCAGCTCAGTGACTGTGCGAGTCAAGCGCCGGCTCAGCCCTGAGTAGCCGGGCTACGTCCCGGCCAGCGCAGCGATAATCAAAACAACTCGGGATACTGCTGACGCAGCTGTGGCCAGTCGCGCTGCGCCTCGAGGTCTTCGCTGAGCAGGCGGAAACCGGCGAAATCGAAGCCTGGCGCCACTGTGCAGCCGACCAGGCTGAAGTCGCCCAGGCTATGGGCCGCCTGCCAGGCATGCGCCGGCACCGCACGTTGCGGCAGCTGCTCGGCAGCGACCGGACCGAGTCGTTGCGCGCGCAACGTCGTGGGCGACTCGGCGATCAACAGCTCGAGCGGCGCACCTTCATGAAAATGCCACAACTCATCGGCATCCACCCGGTGCCAGCGACTGACCACGCCGGCCGGCAACAGAAACAGGATGGCCGTGGAGCACAGTCGCCCGCTGGGCAAGCGCTGCGCCGACTCGAACACCCGGCGGTAATAACCGCCCTCGGGGTGCGGCTGCAGCTGCAGCAGCTCGATCAGTTGCGTGGCGCGCGGATGCATCAGGCGTTCAGCGCCGCCATGAACTCGGCCAGCCAGGGCTCTGCGTCGGTTTCCGGAGTGACGCTCTCGCTGGCGTCCAGGCGCAGCATCGCCAGCACCTCGCGCACCCCCAGTTCGGCATACAGCTCGCGCACCAGCTCGCCGCCGCCGCAATAGGTGTCGCCATAACTGGCATCGCCCAGGGCGATCACCCCACCCGGCAAACCGCTCCAGGCCGGCAAGTGGTCGCGAATGGCGAAATACAGCGGCTGCAGGTTGTCCGGCAGCTCGCCCATGCCGGTGGTCGCGGTGACCACCAGAAAGGCTTGCGGGGCGAAGGCCTGCACATCCGCCAGACTGGCACGCGGGTTGTGCCAGGCCTGGAAACCGGCGTCTTGCAACAGTTTTTCGGCATGCCGGGCGACTTCCTCGGCAGTGCCATAGACAGAACCGGACAGGATCGCGACTTTCATAAACAACTCCGAAACATGCAAAATTCGCCGGGCATTATGCCGCAAGTACGCAGGCGTTCCGGATGTTTTAGAATGCGCCAACCTGGACTGGGAAATCGCCTCATGATCAACGCCAAACTGCTGCAACTGGTGATCGACGCCTCCAACGACGGCATCGTGGTGGCCGAACAGGAAGGCGATGACAACATCCTGATCTATGCCAACGCTGCCTTCGAGAAGCTCACCGGCTACGCCCGTGACGAGATTCTCTACCAGGACTGTCGCTTCCTGCAGGCCAATGATCACGACCAGCCCGGGCTGGCCGTCATTCGCCAGGCGGTGAAGCACCATCAGCCGTGCCGCCAGATCATCCGTAACTACCGCAAGGATGGCAGCGCATTCTGGAATGAACTGTCGATCACCCCGGTGTTCAACCAGGGCGATCAACTGACCTACTTCATCGGCATCCAGAAGGATGTCACCGAGCAGGTGCAGGCTCAGGAGCGGGTCCGACAGCTGGAGACCGAGCTGGCGACCCTGCAGGCGGAACTGACCGCGTTAAAAAGCCTGTAAGCGCTGCAACAAAAACCACATTTCGCAGTCTTAAGAGTTCAAGCCGCCTTCGTGTAGAACTCGCCCATGCAAGACCAGCCATTACTCACCCAGGCGGAACTGGAGTTTATCCAGCGCCTACAGGATCAACCTTTAGCCAAGACGCGCAAGAGCAAACCCAACCTGCAAGTCGATGCGTCCGGCCAAATCAAGGCGTTGCTTGCGCTCTGCGCATCCCATGAGCAGTTGACCATCGAGGCGCACTTCGCCAACCAGCGCATGACCTTCACCCCGCAGCTGATCGAAGACGAAGATCACCAACAGCACCTGGATCTCGGTACGCCGCAGATTTTCGATGAGGGCCCGGTTAGTCGTCCCTGGCGTTTGCCGCTGACCCCGCCCGTGGCCCTGCGCCAACGCAACACCAAACCGAGCGACCTGTGGGTGCATGAGCTGTCGATGAGCGGGCTGCTGATCGAACTGCGCGCGAAACGTACACCACCCGAGCACTTCAGCTTGATTCTGCCGTTGGCCGAACAGAAGCCGATCGCCATTCAGGGCAGTTTCGTGCGCAAAACCATTCGGGGTTTGCTGGTGTACCGACTCGACCCACTCGATCAACGTGGCGGCGCGCGTTTGCGTCAGTTCATTTATCAGCAGCACCGCAGGCTCTACCCCGAGGCGCACCCCGCTTGAGCGGTCGTTGAGTCGACTCTGAACTCGGCGCGGCGCGACTGGGATCAGGTATCCAGATGCCCCGCCAGAAACTGCTGCAAGCGACGCTGCATCAACCGTCCCTCATTACCCAAGCTGGCTATCGGCGAACCGCTCAAACTGTCTTCGGCCAACTCGGCGCCCTTGCCCGCCAGGGCCAGCGGGCAATCCAGGGCCAAGGCCAGACGCGCCAAAACGCGTGGCAGATCGTCACTCGGCGGCTGATTTGAAAACAACACCAGTGCCTGCGGTTGCATCCTCTCGCAGATCAGCGACAACTCCTGCAGCGGCTGGCCCAGGCCCAATACGCAGATGGCGATATCCGCACTGCTCAGCAGCAAACCGGCGACCAGCAACTCCAGTTCATGGCAATGCCCAGGCAAGGCGACCAGGAGCACCCGTTCCTCACTCTGCGTGCGCAGAATCTGCAGACGCTGTAAGGCGCGTGCCCGCAGGAAGCTATCGAAAAACAACCATTCGCTGGTCTGGCCAAACTCGCCTTGGCGCAACAACAGCTCCTGCCAGAGCGGCAGCAGAATGCCTTGAAACACCACAGGCAGCGGATAGCTGGAAAACACCTGACCGTACAACCGCTCCAGCCGCAATTCGTCAAAGCCGGCGATGGCACGGCGCAATTGTGCCTGCCACTCCAGCCATTCGTCGCCGGCAGCGTCTTGATAGACCGTGGCACTGGCGTGCTGGGCCGAGCTGTTGGTGGCGAGAATCTTGGCGACCTTGCTCACCGCCACCCCGCGCTCGATCCAGCCCAGAATACTGCGCACCGACTCGATGTCGGCCTGCGAGTAGAGCCGATGCCCGCTCTCGGTCCGGGTTGGCTGAATCAAACCGTAACGCCGCTCCCAGGCCCGCAACGTCACTGGGTTAACGCCCGTCACACGGCAAACCTCGCGTATGGGAAACAACTCCTCCCGTTTCAGGGCACTCGAGACCGGGGACGCAGCACCAACCAGATCGGACATGGGCAGAGGTATCACAATGAACAGGTTGCCGGCATTGTAACCCAGCCATTGGCGGCAGACGTTGGCCGCAATCTGTGCACAGGCGCTGTCTCCGTGGCGGCGTAGCGACAGAGCGTCACCGTTCGTAGACCGCCAATAGGCCAAGACAGGCAACAGACTCAGGCGAAGAACCGCCCAAATACCTATACGACACTGTTTAATATGCACAACTTAGTATCAGATTAACCATGGCTTTAGCTTCACTAAAAAGCCCATACAGCTCAAGGAAATAGACAGAATAACGGCTACAGCCGCAATAACCCTGCGGCGCCTAGGGTTGTACAGCGGCAGCGGCTGATATAACTTTGCAACTGGCTCAGTCGACGCAATGTCTTACTGGTCAGGTATCCCGGCATTGCGTCGCTGAGCCTCCCTTTTCATCGGTCAGAGTCGAGCATGAACGCTAGTGCAGCCCCAATATTGATCACTGGCGCCAGTCAACGCGTGGGCCTGTACTGTGCCGAGCGCCTGCTCGACGACGGTCATGCGCTGATCGTGACCTACCGCAGCGAGCGCCCAGGCCTGTCCCGCCTGCGCGAACGCGGCGCGCTGACCTTGCCGGCGGACTTTTCCAACGAGGCCAGCATCCTCGCTTTTATCGAACAGCTGAAAAACCAGACCGACAGCCTGCGCGCGATCATCCACAACGCCTCCGACTGGCTGAGTGAAATGCCCGGCCAGGAGGCCGCCGCCTTTACCCAACTGTTCAACCTGCACATGCTCGCGCCGTACCTGATCAACCTGCACTGCGCCGAGATGCTGCGCCAGTCGACGCCCGCCGACATCATTCATATCAGCGATGATGTGGTCCGCAAAGGCAGCGCCAATCGCCCGGCCTACTGCGCCAGCAAGGCGGGCCTGGACAGCCTGACCCTGTCCTTCGCCGCCAAGCTGGCGCCGCTGATCAAGGTCAACGGCATCGCCCCGGCGCTGCTCATGTTCAACCCCGAAGATGATGCCGCCTACCGCGCCAAGGCCCTGAAAAAATCCGCACTGGGGATAGAGCCGGGACCGCAGGTGATCTACCAGAGCCTGCGCTATCTGCTGGATAACCCTTACGTCACCGGCACCACCCTTACTGTCAACGGCGGCCGCCACCTCAAGTGAGGGGTGCGGCGAGGACCCATCGATGAACCACCATCTGTCCAATCACTACCGTGAGATCCTCATCGGTGTGGGTGAAGACCCCGAGCGTGAAGGCCTGCTGGACACGCCCAAGCGTGCGGCCAAGGCCATGCAATACCTGTGTCACGGTTACCAGAGCAGCCTAGAACAGGTGGTCAACGGCGCGCTGTTTGCCTCCGACAACGACGAGATGGTGATGGTCAAGGACGTCGAGTTGTACTCGCTGTGCGAGCACCACCTGCTGCCCTTCATCGGCAAGGCGCATGTCGCCTACATCCCCACCGGCAAGGTGCTGGGCTTGTCGAAGATTGCACGAATCGTCGACATGTATGCCCGGCGCCTGCAGATTCAGGAAAACCTGACCCGGCAGATCGCCGAAGCCATTCAGCAGGTGACCAACGCCGCCGGCGTGGCCGTGGTGATCGAGGCCCAACACATGTGCATGATGATGCGCGGGGTGGAGAAGCAGAACTCGCTGATGAGCACCTCGGTGATGCTCGGGGCGTTTCGCGAGTCGAGCAACACCCGCCAAGAATTTCTGCAACTGATCGGACGGAGTAAGTAGTTATGCCACGACTGGAACCTGGCATGGCGCGCATTCGCGTCAAGGACCTGCGCCTGCGCACCTATATCGGCATCAAGGAAGAAGAGATCAACAACAAGCAGGACGTGCTGATCAACCTGACCATCCTCTACCCGGCAGTCGAGGCGGTGCGCGACAACGACATCGACCACGCCCTGAATTACCGCACCATCACCAAGGCGATCATCCAGCATGTCGAAGGCAACCGTTTCGCCCTGCTCGAACGCCTGACCCAGGAGATTCTCGACCTGGTGATGACCCATGCGACCGTGCGTTACGCCGAAGTGGAAGTCGACAAGCCGCACGCCCTGCGCTTTGCCGAATCGGTATCCATCACCCTTGCGGGACACCGCTAGGCGACAGCCGGCGTGCGGCCCGGCGCCGCGACAGCGGGCCATTGCCCTCCGGCCAGCAGGCTCTTATCATCGCCGGCATCCCTGCCCTGCCGCCCTAGAGAGCACACCGCCATGACCGAGCAAGAACGTCTCGAACTCGAAGCCGCCGCCTTTCGCAGCCTGGTCCAACACCTGCGTAGCCGCCCCGACGTGCAGAACATCGACCTGATGAACCTCGCCGGCTTCTGCCGGAACTGCCTATCCAAATGGTACAAGGCGGCTGCCGACGACGCCGGCCTCGAGGTGACGCCGGACCAGGCCCGCGAAGAGATTTACGGCATGCCCTACAGCGAGTGGAAGAACAAATACCAGCAAGAAGCCAGCGCCAAGCAGCAAGCTGCATTCAATAAGCAAAGCACCGACGGCAAGAACACATGAGTGCACTCAGCGACTTCCGCGCGCGCTTGCACAGCGAGCAGTTCGCCTTTGCCGAGACCCTGGCGTTTATTGCCGAGCACTATGACTACCAACCCAGCGCCTTCAGCAATGGCGCGGTGGACAATGCCGCCGGGCAAAACGAGGGCTCTTGCAAGACCCTCGGCCTGGCGCTGCTCGAAGGCCTGAGTCTGGAAGAAACCCTGCAGTGCTTCGGCGAACATTACCGCAGTGTACTGGCCACCCCGGACGGCAGTGACCACGGCAATATCCGCGCCCTGATGGCCACCGGTCTGGCGGGCGTACGCTTCGAGCAACCCGCACTGAAGCGCAAAGCCTGACGTAGCGGTTTGAGCTGGCCACAAAAAGCCCCGCACTGAGCGGGGCTATTTTTTGTTGCGGCCTAAGACTTACTGACCGTCGAGGTAGCGCTCGACATCCAACGCTGCCATGCAACCGGCGCCGGCCGACGTGATCGCCTGGCGGTACACATGGTCGGCCACATCGCCCGCGGCGAACACGCCCGCTACGCTGGTGGCGGTGGCATTGCCGTCACGGCTGCCGCTAACCTGCATATAGCCATCTTTCAAGGCCAGCTGGCCCTCGAACAGCGAGGTGTTCGGCGTATGGCCGATCGCCACGAACAGGCCATCGACTTTAAGCTCATCGCTGCTGCCGTCGTTATTCTTTACCCGCACCCCGGTCACGCCCATGTTGTCGCCCAGCACCTCATCGACCTCGGCGTTCAGCTTGAGCACGATCTTGCCCTCGGCGACGCGCGCCTGCAGCTTGTCCTGCAGGATCTTCTCGGCGCGGAAGGTCTCGCGGCGATGCACCAGAGTCACCTTGCTGGCGATATTGGCCAGGTACAGCGCCTCTTCCACAGCCGTGTTGCCGCCACCGACCACCGCCACTTCGCGATTGCGGTAGAAGAAACCGTCGCAGGTAGCGCAGGCCGATACGCCTTTGCCCATGAATGCCTCTTCGCTTGGCAGGCCGAGGTAACGGGCGCTGGCGCCCGTGGCGATGATCAACGCGTCGCAACTGTAGGTCGCGCTGTCACCCACCAGGGTGAAGGGCTTGCCGGCCAGGTCCACGGCATTGATGTGGTCGAAGACGATCTCGGTCTCGAAGCGCTCGGCGTGCTCCTGCATACGCTGCATCAGTGCCGGGCCGGTCAGGCCGTGTACGTCGCCCGGCCAGTTGTCGACCTCGGTGGTGGTGGTCAGCTGGCCACCGGCCTGCATGCCGGTAATCAATAGCGGCTTCAAGTTGGCGCGCGCCGCGTAGACCGCCGCGCTGTAACCGGCCGGGCCGGAACCGAGGATGATCACGCGGGCATGACGTGTTGCAGACATAACTGACTCCTACCGGCCGGCTAACCGGCGCGAATAAAAAGGGGCAATCCAAGCACTTGGGGAAGGCTGTAGAAACGGAGGCCCCGAAAACGGTTGAACGAACTCGAACGGTGGCTGTTTTTACAGGGTTTTGGCGTTCTCGGCCAGGTACGCGGCCACGCCATCGGCAGTTGCCTGCATGCCTTTCTGCCCCTTGCGCCAGCCAGCCGGGCAGACTTCGCCGTGTTCTTCGGTGAATTGCAGGGCTTCGACCAGACGAATGACCTCATCCACTTCACGGCCCAACGGCAGGTTGTTGACCACCTGATGCTGCACCACGCCGCTCTTGTCGATCAGGAAGGTCGCACGCAGCGCCACGCCATCTTCGTGCTCGATGCCGTAGGCACGGGTGATCTCATGCTTGACGTCGGCGACCATGGTGAACGCCACTTCGCCGATGCCGCCCTTCTCTACCGGGGTGTTGCGCCAGGCGTAATGGGTGAACTGCGAGTCGATGGAAACGCCAACCACTTCCACACCCAGCTCGCGGAACTTATCCATGCGGTTGCTGTGCGCGATGATTTCCGAGGGGCAGACGAAGGTGAAGTCCAGCGGCCAGAAAAACAACACCACGTACTTGCCACGCAACTCGGCGAGGTTGAAGTCGTCGACGATGGAACCGTCAGCCAATACCGCGGCCGAAGTGAAGTCCGGGGCCTGCTTGTTGACCAATACGCTCATAAAAACTCCTGATAGGGATGTCAGTGACAAGGTGAGGAAAGTGCTGCGTAGGCTACCCAGGCCGTTTCGATTAAGGAAATATCAATTGCTAATTCGATGGATAGGTAACGCCTATAGCTGCACAGCAACGCGCAAACACCGCAGACTTTCCCCTACCCGACAAAGCCGGTAAGGTCGGCGCGACTTTATATCTGGCGGAGAACCCTATGCCTGCCCCCGTACTGTCCGGCCCGCAATACCTCAGCGAAGGCCTGAAACTGGTGCTGAGCCCCGGTCTGCGGCTGTTCGTGCTGCTGCCCCTGGCGATCAACCTGATCCTCTTCGTCGCCCTGGTCGGTTTCGCCGTGCAGCAGTTCGGCGGCTGGGTCGACAGCTTCATGCCGAGCCTGCCGAGCTGGTTGAGTTTTCTCGAGTACATCCTCTGGCCGCTGTTCGTGGTGCTGGTGCTGCTGATGGTGTTCTTCACCTTCACCATGCTGGCCAACATCATCGCCGCCCCCTTCAACGGTTTTCTCGCCGAGAAGGTCGAGGTGGTGGTGCGCGGCGAAGACAACTTCCCGGCGTTCAGCTGGGCCGAGCTGCTGGCCATGGTGCCGCGCACCCTGGGCCGCGAGGCGCGCAAGCTGAGCTATTTCCTGCCGCGCGCCATCGGTCTGCTGATCCTCACCTTTATCCCCGTGGTCAACCTGATCGCCGCGCCCTTGTGGCTGCTGTTCGGCGTGTGGATGATGGCCATCCAGTACATCGACTACCCGGCGGACAACAACAAGATGAGCTGGCAGGACATGCTCGCCTGGCTGCGCGAGAAGCGCTGGCAGAGCCTGGGCTTCGGCGGCATCACCTACGCCGCGCTGCTGATTCCCGGCGTGAACATCCTGATGATGCCGGCGGCCGTGGCCGGCGCCACCCTGTTCTGGGTGCGCGAGCGCGGCGAACGGGCCGTCACGGGACTGCCACGCTAGCGTCACAATCACTACATGACAGCAGCCGACACTGCTGTCATGAGCACATCCCCCCTGCTTGTCGCACTGATCAGCGAAACCTTCCCGCCGGAAATCAACGGCGTGGCCAACACCCTTGGCCGCCTGGTCGATGGACTGCATGCACGCGGTCATCGCCTGCAGCTGGTGCGCCCGCGGCAGGCTAGTGATAACGGCCGCAAAAGCGACGAGCGCTTGCTGCTGACCCGCGGCTGGCCGTTGCCCGGTTATCCAGGCCTGCAGTGGGGCCAGTCGTCATTACCCAGGTTGCTGCTCCACTGGAAAAAACAGCGCCCGGATGTGCTCTACATCGCCACCGAAGGCCCGCTTGGTCTGTCTGCCCTGCGCGCCGCGCGGCGCTTGCAGATTCCGGTGGTCAGCGGTTTTCACACCAACTTCCAGCAATACACCGGGCATTATGGGGTCGGCCTGCTGACCCGCGCGCTGACCCTCTATTTACGCTGGTTCCACAACCGCTCGCACATGACCCTGGTGCCCAGCGCCAGCCAGCAAACCGAGCTGCAGCGACGCGGCTTCGAGCGCTTGCGGTTACTGGCCCGCGGCGTCGACAGCCAGCTGTTCCACCCGGGCAAACGCTCGCGCGCGTTGCGTCGCCGCTGGGGGCTGGGCGAGGGCGATATCGCCGTGCTGCATGTCGGCCGCCTGGCTGCGGAGAAGAACCTCGGCCTGCTGGCCAGGAGCTTTCTCGCCCTGCAGGCGGCCCATCCGCAGCACCGGCTGAAATTGGTTCTGGTCGGCGACGGCCCACAACGCGCCAGCCTGCAACAGCTACTGCCGGATGCCGTCTTCTGCGGCCTGCAACGCGGTGAGGCGTTGGCCACGCACTACGCCTCGGGCGACCTGTTCCTGTTCCCCAGCCTCTCGGAAACCTTCGGCAATGTGCTGCTCGAAGCCCTGGCCTCGGGCCTGGGCGTGGCGGCTTTCAACCAAGCCGCCGCGGCCCAGCACATACGTCATGGGCACAACGGCGTCCTCGCCGGTGTCGAGGACGAATCGGGGTTTATCGCCGCAGCCAGCTGGCTGCTGAAGGATCCGGACAGCCTGCGCCGGGTCCGTCTGAACGCCCGCCTGCACGCATCCCGGCAAGGCTGGTCGGCGATAGTCGAGCTGTTCGAAGAGCATCTGCGCAGCGCCATGCGCCCCATCGGCGAACCGCCCGCCACGCACAGCCCCTGCCCTAACAGATAACACCACGCTTGCAGGCGCGAGCGCGGCCGGTCGCCGTCGCGCTGCGCCGACTCGCCGCGCGGGTCCCCAGCCGATGCCACTGCGGGGTTCTGCGCCATTGCCCTCCCCTGCATTTGCCCCTAGCGCCTGGTCGTGTCCGCCGATGCGCTGGAGGTTCGCAATCGCTTATTTACAAAGCTAAACGATAAGCATTATCATTTGATAACAATTAAGATTACGGAAGAACTTATGCTGCGGCCCTCCCCCGTCTTCGCTCGCCTGGAACGTGGTGAAGAAGCCTACGGCTTGCTCAACTCCCTGCCCTCGCCGCTGCTCTGCGAGATGATCGGCTTTGCCGGCTATCACTTCGTGATTCTGGATATGGAGCACCAGCTGCGTGGCGGTGACGAGCTGATGCACTGCCTGCGCGCCTGCGAAACTGCCGGCGTCTCGCCCTGGGTACGGGTGCCGGAAGTCGACGAGAAGCTGATCGGCCGGCTGCTCGATGCCGGCGCCGAAGCCATAGTCTTGCCGCGCGTGGAAAGCGCCGCCGAGGTCGCCCGCGCGGTCGCCGCGGCGCAGTTCCCACCGCTGGGCCGGCGCGGCATCAGTGGCGGTCGCGGCACCGGCTTCGGCACGCTTTCCCTGCCCCAGTACATCGAACTGAGCAATCGCCAGCCGCGCATCGTGCCGATGATCGAAAGTGCCGTCGGACTCGAGGCGCTGCCGGCGATTCTCGCCCTGCCGGGGGTCGCCATGCTCCTCGAAGGCGCCCTGGACCTCGCCCTCGACCTGCAGCTCGGCCCCGATCCGCTGCACCCGCACGTCTGGCAAGCCCTGCAACGCATGGCCGCCAGCTGCGCGCGCAGTCAGGTGCCCTTCTGTGCCAACCCACGTACTCCGGAGCAGCACAGCCACTGGCGCAGCCAAGGCATCCGCAGCTTTCTCGCCGGTGAAGACCGCGGTCTGCTGCACAACGCCCTGAAAACGCGCCTGCAGACCCTACAAACCCATACCTGAGACCTGAAGAAGCCCCCTATGACCCCTAACCGTTCGCTTACTATCCCCCTCAGCCTGTTGACGCTGGCCATCGCCCACTCCGCCATTGCCGAAGAACGCGCGCAGCAAGCCACCCTCGCGCCCATGGTGATCAAGGGCGACGTACTGGGCACGGCCAGCGACGCCGAAGTGCGCAGCTACCCCGGCAGTCGCAGCGTGGTCAGCGCCGAGGACCTGCGCAAAGCCAGCGTACGCGGCCTCGACGATGCCCTGCAGCGGGTACCGGGGGTCAAGGTGTTCGATGAAACCGGCACCGGCGCCTTGCCGCAGATTTCCGTGCGCGGCCTCTACGAGAGCCGCAGCGGCCGGGTCCAGGCGCTCTCCGATGGCATTCCCTTGTCCCTCGCACCTTATGGCCAGACCAGCCTGTCGCTGTTTCCGCAGACCCTGGCCACGGTCGAGCGCATCGACATCGTGCGTGGTGGCGCCGCCGTGCAATACGGGCCGAACAACGTCGGCGGGGTGATCAACTTCATCAGCAAGCCGATTCCGCAGCAGTGGCAAACCACCCTGCAGGAACGCGCGACTTTCGCCCCGGGTGGCCGCAGCCTGTGGGACAGCTATATCGGCACCGGCGGCTACCTGACCGACAACTTCGGCCTGCAACTGGACCTCAACACCGTGACCGGCGAATACGGCCGCGAACACTCCGACAGCGAAGTGCAGAACTATCGCCTGCGCGGTCAATGGGACATCGACGACGAACGCAGCCTGAGCTTCGGCGTACAACGCTACAAGGCCGACCTGGATCTGGCCGGCGCCCTCAGCGTGGCCGACTACAAGGACGACCCGCGTCAGTCGACCCGCGAGCTCGACCGTTTCGAGGGTGACACCGACCGGGTCTGGGGCACCTACAACCAGTACCTCGGCGCCATCGGCCCGTTCGACGCAGTGGAGTTCAGCTGGACCAACTTCGCCCACCACAGCTATCGCAACTTCATCATCGGCCTGCCCTTCACCCCGGACGCCACCCCGAACACCCTGCAGGACGCGCCGCGTGATTTCCGCGTCTGGGGCAGCGAGCCGCGCCTGAGCATGAGCATCGATGGCGACAGCGTCAGCCAGACCTGGCTGCTCGGCGCCCGCCTGGTCAAGGAAGACGTCGACTTCAAGGTCAACCGGCAGAACCTGGCCACAGGCGCGCACAGCGTGATCCGCGACTGGACCTTCGACGACGAAGCCAAGGCCGCCTACCTGAGCAACGAACTCAAACTGCTCGACGGCCGCCTGACCATCACCCCCGGGGTGCGCTACGAGCACGCACGCATGGAGTACGCCGACGGCGTCAGCGGCATCGAACGCGAAACCGTCGCCGAGGAATGGCTGCCCGGCCTGAGCCTAGGTTACCAGCTCACGGATGCCTGGTTCGCCTATGCCAACGCACAGAAATCCCTGCGTGCGCCGCAGATCACCTCGATCGTCAAAGACGGCGATGTCGCCGCCGAGCTGGCCTGGAACTACGAGACGGGCGTGCGCTACACCCCCTGGCAGGGCCTGCGCGTCGACCTCGGCCTGTACCGCATCGATTTCGAGGACCAGATCGAATACAACCGCAGCAACGACCGCTTCGAGAACCTTGGCAGCACCCGTCATCAGGGCATCGAGAGCGAAATCTTCTGGACCCCGGCGGCGCTGCCCGAGCTCGACCTGCACGCCAGCTACGCCTACCTCGACAGCGAGCAACGCACCGGCGCCTTCAAGGGCAATGAAGTGCCCTTCGCCTCCAGTCACCAAGTCGGTGTCGATGGTCGCTACCGCTTCGCCGATGCCTGGACCTACACCCTGGACGGCCTCTACGTCAGCAGCGCCTACACCGACGCCGCCAACACCCACGCGGAGAACGCCAACGCCACAGTCGGCCGCCTGCCTGCCTATTGGGTGTGGAACACCGCCCTGGAGCGCGAGTTCAAGCTCGACGACGGCAGCCTGCTGACCGCCTCCGCCGGGGTCAGCAACCTGTTCGACCGCCAGTACTACTTCCGCGGCATCGACACCAGCCCCTGGGGTCGTCAGGCCGCGCCCGGTCGCACCCTGACCCTAGGGGTCAACTACAGCTTCTGATCCGCACCATCCGCACCTAACCCACTGCCCTCTCCCGTTCCCGGTCGTGACTCACGACTCGGGCGGGAGGCGGCTGCCTCCTGGAGACTCGCCATGCAGCACACCAGCGCTCAACAACGGCCCATCGTGATCCTCAGCCATATCGTGCACCCGGCCATCACCGAGGGTTTCCTGCCCGCCGCGCGTAGGCGCGGGCAGCCCCTGCTGCTGATCACCGACCACGCCCAGGAACACCGCCACCAGCTCGCCACGAACGACTTCCCGGCCGCCGGCCTGGAAATCCTCGAGTGCGACGTGTTCAACCCGCTGGCGGTGATCGAACTGATCAACGCCCAGGGCCTGCGCCCGGCCGCGGTGTTCTGCAACAGCGATCATTTGCAGACCGCCACCGCCCTGGTGGCGGAGGCCTTCGGCTGCCCCGGCAAGGACTGGCAGCTGTGCTACGCGGCGAAGAACAAGGCGGCCATGCGCGAGCGCCTGCAGCGCCTCGGCCTGCCCGGCCCCTGGTTCCAGGTGCTGACGCCCGGCGCCGCGCTGCCGGCAGATGCGCCCTTCCCGCTGGTGGCCAAGCCACGCGAAGGGGTCGCCAGCCTGGATGTGCGCCTGTGCCACAACGCCAGCGAGCTGGCCGCGTTCTGCGCACAGTTCTGGCAACAACAGCCCAATCGCGCCCTGCTGCTGGAGGGCTACCTCGAAGGGCCACTGTTCACCCTGGAAACCCTCGGCGACGGTCACAGCCTGCAGGCCATCGGCGGTTTCGACGTCAGCCTGTCGCCACCACCGCACTTCATCGAACTGGCCGCACGCTGGAATGGCCCACTGAGCCAGGCCAACCGCGCCGCTGCCCTGGCCCAGGTCGCCGCCTTCGGCATCAACTTCGGCAGCTGCCACAGCGAGTTCATCCTCACCGCCGAAGGCCCGGTACTGGTCGAGATCAACTACCGCAGCATCGGCGATGGCCGCGAGTTTCTCCTCGAGCGCCTGCTGCCCCAGGGCTGGTTCGAGCGCATCCTCGCCGTGCACCTGGGCGAGCCGTTGCCCGCTCTCAGCGCCGGCAGCGCCACGGCCCTGGTGCACTACCTGATCGCCCGCGAGTCGGGCCGCCTGCAACGCGCGCCGGTCAGTTTCCAGCACGAGCAACCCGGCTACTGGTGCGACTACCGCGCGCTGCGCCAGGCCGGCGAGGAGATCCGCCTGAGCCACTCGAACAAGGACTACCTGGGCATCCTGCGCCTGATCGCCCCGGACGTTGCCAGCCTGGATGCACGGCTGCAGGAAGTGCTCGGCGAACTGAACGGGGAGCTGGCATGAGCCCGCACAACGCCACGGCCGTGATCGGCCAGCGGATCATCGACTGCTGCCTGCGCGAGGACATTCGCGGCCTGGTCAGCCGCGGCCAGGTGCTCGCGTTGCCGGCCGAGTTGGCGGCGCAGTGGCCAGGGCCCGCGAGCGCGAACTGGCTGTGCATCACGCACCTGGGTGGCAGCGAACTGTGGTTGCCGGTGCGCCACGGCGCCCCCTTGCAACGCTGGAGCGCGCTCGGCGATGCCTGGCTGCGGGTGGATCAGGGCCAGATCATGCTGGAGCAGGGCTACCCCGCCTGGCTGGCACACCTGAGCCACGACCTCGACCCGGAAAGCCTGGCGCTGTTCACCGCTTACCGCGCCGAAGCCGACTGTGCGGTAGAGCAGCGCACGCTCTGCCGTGCGGCCCACCGGCAACACGCCGGCGCACTCGCTGGTGTGCTCGACGAGGCCGACTGGGGCCGGCGCCTGCTCGGCATCGAACGCCTGGCCAGCTACCTCGATCACCCCTTCTACCCGACCGCCCGAGCCAAGAGCGGCTTCGATGCCGCCGCATTGCAGGCTTACGCGCCGGAGTTCGCCCCACGCTTGCGCCTCAACTGGTTGGCCGTACCGCAGTCGGCGCTGAGCCTGAGCAGCCCGCCGCCAGCGCTGTGGCCGAGCTTCGTCGAGGTCGGCCTGGACGACGCGCTGGCGGCCAGCCACGCGCTGTTGCCCGTGCACCCACTGACCTGGGCCGAGCTGGACCAGCACGGTGTGCCGGACGACGCGTTCAAGGCACCGCTAAGCGCCCTGGAAGTGCAGCCGACCCTCTCGGTGCGTACCCTGGTCTGCGTCGAGCAGCCGCAGCTGCATATCAAGCTGCCGCTGATGGTCTGCACCCTGGGCGCGCGCAACCTGCGCCTGATCAAGCCCAGCACCCTGTACGACGGCCACTGGTTCCAGACCTGCCTGCAGGCCCTCGCCGCGCGCGACCCGCAACTCGGCCTGCGCTACGTGCATGTGGATGAACAGCATGGCGGGCATGCCGCCGAGCAGCGCCATCTGGCGTATATCGTGCGGCGTTATCCAGGCGAACTGGAGCAGACCACGCTGGTGCCGGTGGCCGCCCTGGCCAGCCCGCAGGCGGACGGCCGGCTGTTTATTCAGCAGTTGGTCGAGCGCTTCTACGGCGGCGACCTGCAGCGCTGGCTGGAGGATTATCTGGAGCTGCTGCTGCAGGTGCACCTGCGCCTGTGGCTGGGCTACGGCATCGCCCTGGAAGCCAACCAGCAGAACGCCGTACTGATCTTCGAGGCGGGTCAGCCGCTACGCCTGCTGATGAAGGACAACGACGCCGCGCGGCTGTGGCCCGAGCGCTTCGCCGCGGCTTGCCCGGACCTGGCCCAGAGTCCCGCCGCGCTGCGTGACCCGCGCATCCGCGTCAACGGCTTCCGCGCGCTGGCGGAGATGTTCTGCACCATCACCCTGCAACTGAATATCGTCGCGCCCCTGGAAGCCATCGCCCACGCCGGCCTGGGCCAACGCGCGCGGCTGTATGCCAGCCTGCGCGAGAGCCTGCACGATTGCCTCGAGCAGTTGCAGCGCGAAGGCCTGCCCGTAGACGAAGCCCGGCACTTTCTGCTGGACAGCGCCAAGCTGCCGGTGAAATACCTGCTGAGTGCCGGCAGCCTGTTCAGCAAAGCGCACTTGAGCCGGGAGCAGTCCGCCGTCCAGGACATCAACAAGTTCTACGGCTACAGCGCGGCGAACTTCCTCCTGGAGGGCGCGCCATGCAGCGTCGACTGATCGCCAGCGTGCTGCTTGGCCACTACCTGTCGGCCTTCACTGCCCTGGGCATTCCGCTGTACTTGCCGCGCATCCTCGCCGACCTGGCGCCGGATGCGCCGGGCTGGAGCATCGGCGTGCTGTTCATCCTGCCGACCCTGTGCACCGCCCTGGCGGCGCCCGTCTGGGGTTACCTGGCGGACCGCCACGGCTGTCGCCTGTCCTTGCTGCGCGCCCATGCCGGGCTGTTCGGCGGTTTTCTGCTGGCCGGGTTCAGCAGCGACCTGACGCTGTTCGCGCTGGCGCTGATCATCCAGGGCACCTTCGGCGGCGCCATGGCGGCGTCCAACGCCTATCTGGCGACCCAACTGCAGGATGCCAGCCTGTCGCGCGCGCTGAACTGGACCCAGTACTCAGCGCGCCTGGCGATGATCAGCGGGCCGATCCTGCTGGGTCTGCTCACCGCCCAAGGCTTGGGCCTGGAGCTGTACCACTACCTGGCCTGGCTGCCCTTGCTGGCCTTCGCCCTGATCCTGCCGTTGCCGGCCGACCCACCTCGGACCAAGCCGAGCGCGTCCCGCACTGCCAGCCCAGCCGCACGCCTCGGCCAACTGCCGGCGGACCTGTTGCGCCTGCTCGCGGTGCAGTTCCTGTTCAGCTTCGCCATGGTGGTGACCTTCCCCTACTTCGTGCCCTACGGCGAGGCGCTGGGGATCGGCAATGACGCGTTGATCGGTCTGCTCTACAGCCTGCCGCACCTGGTCTACCTGTTCGCCCTGCCCTGGGCCCAGCGCCAGGCCAACAACCCGTTGCTGCTCGGCCTGTTGCTGCTGGCCCTGAGCAACGCCCTGCAGTTTTTCATCGGCCAGCCCGAACCGCTGTTCGTCCTGCGCCTGCTCAGTGGCGCCGGCATGCTGCTCGGTTTCGTCGGCCTGCACCGCTGCCTTAGCCAGCGCAGCCGTCAGGGCGGCGCCGGGCGCCTGTTCGGCTGGTACGACGCCAGCGGCAAATGGGCCGGCAGCGCCGCCGGCCTCACGGCCGGTCTGGTCAGCCAGTGGTGTGGCAGTGCTTCCCCCTTCCTCGTCGCCTGTGTGGCCGCATTCGCGGCGCTGCTGTTGGCGCGTTCCTTAGTCGCTTGTCCACAGGAGCTTCCAGCATGACCCTCGCCCTAACCCCCTTGTCGCTACGTGACCTGGCGCTGGACGGCGACGCCCAGCGTCACGCCATCGAGAACCTGCTCAACTGCTACCTGCGCGAATACGCCCTGCCGCGCGGCGAAGCCGACCTCGATTGCCAGGGTCTCGACCTGCCCATGAGCCTGCGCCAACAAGGCGCCCGACGCATCGGCATCCGTCTGGCCCAGGGCGCGCGCTTGCTGCTGCTGGCCGACCGCACCAGTGTGCTCGGTCGCTGCCGCTTCATCAGCGCGCCCTACCTGAAACGTCCTGGCCAGGGCTGGCACCCCTTGCACCTGGCCGAACTGGCGCGCCTGCTGCTCGCCCCGCTGAACGACCCGGAGCGCCATGGCGAACTGCTGCAGCAGATCGACAACAGCCTGCAGATCACCCGCACCTTCCTGCGCCACGCCCACGCCGCCAACCAGCAACCGGGCGAAAGCCGGGCGCAAACCGACAGCCATGAGCGAACAGACAGCCTTGAGCCAACAGACAGTCATGCGCGAACGGATAGCCTGCTGGCCTCCGAGCAGCACCAGATCTGGGGGCATGCCCTGCATCCGACGCCAAAGAGCCGCGACGGCGTCTCGCCGCAAGACCTGCTGGCCTGTTCGCCGGAAGTCGGCGCGCTGTTCCCGCTGCACTGGTTTCGTGTCGATCCGGCGCTGATCCGCCACCAGGGCGAGGACCCGCGCGCGACACTGCGCCAGCTCTGCGGCCGCGACGACCTCTACCCCTGTCACCCCTGGGAAGTGCAACGGGTACTGGCCGACCCCTTGGTGCGCCGCGCCCAGCGACAGGGCTTGCTGGAACCCCTGGGCCCACAGGGCATGGCGCTGTATCCGACGTCCTCGGTGCGCACCCTCTATCACCCCGAACTGGCGCACTTCCTCAAGTTCTCGGTGCACGTGCGCCTGACCAACTGCGTACGCAAGAACGCCTGGTACGAACTGGACAGCGCGGTGGCCCTGACGCGCCTGCTGACCCCGCTGATGGCCGAGCTGGCCCAAGTGCAGCCAGGCTTTCAACTGATGCCGGAGCCGGCCGCCAGCACCCTCGACCTGAGTGCATTGGGCAGCCTGGAGCAAGCCCGCGAAGTCACCGAGTGCTTCGGTATTGTCTATCGGCAGAACCTCGATGCGAGCTGCCGCCAACGCTATCAGCCACGGGTGGCGATGGCCCTGTTCACCTGGGACCTGCACGGCCAGAGCGTCTGCCAGGCCCTGGTCGAGCAGTGCGCGGCGCGGCTCGGGCTCGACTACGCCAGCGCAGCGCTGCGCTGGCTCGACGGTTATGCCGAACAACTGCTCGGCGGCGTGCTGTACTGCCTGTTCCGCCAGGGCGTGGTGCTGGAACCGCACCTGCAAAACACCCTGCTCGGTTTCGACGAGCAAGGCCTGCCTTGCCGGGTGTGGATCCGCGACCTCGAAGGCACCAAGCTGGTGCCCCAGCACTGGCCTGCGGCGCAACTCGAACACCTAGGCGAACGCACTCGCGCGTCGCTCTATTACAGCCCTGAGCAAGCCTGGAAACGGGTGGCCTACTGCACCCTGGTGAACAACCTGGGCGAGGCGATCTTTCACCTCGCCGCCGGCGACGAGGGGCTGGAACAGCGCCTGTGGCGGCAGGTCGGTGAACGGCTGGAAACGCAATGCCAGCGCCTCGACGACCCACCCGCCCTGCGCGAGCTGTGCGCCGGCGCGCCGCTGCCGAGCAAGGAGAACTTCATGACCCGCCTGCTGATGCGCGCCGACCGCGAGGCCGGCTACACCGCCCTGCCCAACCCGCTCACCTATCAGCGCGCGGAGGTGCGCCCATGAGCCTGCCGCAGCGCGTTAACCAGGCCATCGATGACTTGCGCGCCCGGCGCCAGGAACCGCTGTGCGCCTACCTCTATGACCTCGACGCCCTGGCCCGGCATGTGCGGCAGATGCGCGCGCTGCTGCCGGACAACTGCGAGCTGTTCTACGCCGCCAAGGCCAACCCGGAAGCAGCGATTCTGCAGACCCTGGCGCCGTTGGTGGACGGCTTCGAGGCGGCCTCCGGTGGCGAACTGCGCTGGCTGTACCAGCGGTGCCCGCAGCAGCCGCTGATCTTCGGCGGCCCCGGCAAGCTCGACAGCGAACTGGCGGCGGCCATGGACTGCCGGGTCGCGGCCTTCCATGTCGAAAGCCTCAACGAGCTGCGCCGTCTGGCACGCATCGCCGAGGCCAGCGGGCGGCCGGCCCCGGTGCTGTTGCGCTTGAACCTGAAGTTGGCCGAGGCACCCGACAGCCGCCTGGTAATGGGCGGCAAGCCAACGCCGTTCGGCCTCGACGAAGATGCCCTGGAGCAGGCCTTGCTCTTGCTGCGCGACGAGCCCTGGCTGCAGTTGCAGGGCCTGCACTTCCACCTGCTGTCCCATCAGCTGGACGTGGCCGCACACCTGAAGCTGATGCGTTGCTACTTCCGCACCTTCCGTCGACTGTGCGCCGAACACCAGCTCGAGCTACCGCTGCTGAATGTCGGCGGCGGCATGGGCATCGACTACCGCAACCCGCAGCACTCGTTCGACTGGGCGCGCTTCTGCCAGGGCCTGCACCGGCTGATCGACGAAGAAGAGATGGGCGCTGTGCGCATCCGCTTCGAAATCGGCCGTTTTATCAGCGCCGCCTGCGGCTACTACCTGATGGAGGTGCTGGACATCAAACGCAACCACGGTGAGTACTTCGCCATCGGCCGTGGCGGCACCCATCACTTCCGCACGCCCGCGGCCCAGGGCCATGACCATCCGTTCGTGATAGTGCGCACAGGGCAACCGGCCGAGGTGAAGGGTCAGCCCGTCACCCTGGTCGGCCAGCTCTGCACGCCCAAGGACGTGCTGGCCCGCCAGCAGCCGGTGGCCGCCTTGGCGGTCGGCGACCTGCTGGTATTCCTCCTGGCCGGCGCCTACGCCTGGAACATCTCGCACCGGGACTTTCTCATGCATGAACCGCCACAGATGCTGTTCCTCCCACCTGAATAGCACGGCCGCCGACGCTTTTCTCCAGGCGAAAAAAAGCCCCGATGTGCCAGGGCTCGAAAAAAGTTGCGCGGTTGTCCCGCGCAACGGGGAAACGCTATTAGACCAGGCTCATCAGTGCCTGACGGCTAAACGGCAGGATGTCGCCTTCGCGGCCATCGCGCACCTTGATCGCCCAATCCGGGTCGACCAGCAAGGCGCGACCCACGGCTACCAGGTCGAACTCCTGCTTGTTCAGGCGTTCCAGCAGATTCTCCAGGCTGGCCGGCTCGGCGACCTTGTCGGTGTTGACCATGAACTGCAGGAACTCGCCGTCCAGGCCGACGCTGCCGACGGTGATGGTCGGCTTACCGGTGAGTTTGCGCGTCCAGCCGGCCAGGTTCAGCTCGGAGCCGTCGAATTCCGGCTCCCAGAAGCGTCGGGTCGAGCAATGGAAGATGTCCACGCCGGCGTCGCTCAGCGGCTTGAGGAAGGCCTCGAGGGCTTCCGGGGTTTCCACCAGGCGCGCGCTGTAGTCCTGCTGCTTCCATTGCGAGAAACGGAAGATGATCGGGAAGTCCGGGCCGACCGCGGCGCGCACCGCCTGGATCAGCTCGATGGCAAAGCGCGAACGCTGGGCCAGGTCGCCGCCGTACTCGTCGGTGCGCTGGTTGCTACCGGCCCAGAAGAACTGGTCGACCAGGTAGCCGTGGGCGCCGTGGATCTCCACGCCATCCATGCCGATGCGCTGGGCATCCTTGGCAGCCTGGGCGAAGGCGCCGATGACTTCCTGGATGTCGTCCTGGGTCATGCCATGCACCACGACCTTGCCGTCCTTGAGCTTCTCGCTCGGGCCATAGCCCGGCACCGCTGCATCCGGCTCGGTGCCGAGCTTGCGTACGTTGCCCACGTGCCACAGTTGCGGAACGATCTTGCCGCCTTCGGCGTGCACCGCCTCGACCACTTTCTGCCAACCGGCCAGGGCGTCCTCACCGTAGAAACGCGGCACGTTGGGGTAGCCGTTGGAAGCCTTGTGGCCGACCGTGGTGCCTTCGCTGACGATCAGGCCGACGCCAGCCGCCGCACGGCGACGGTAGTACTCGATGACCTTGCTGTTGGGCACGCCGCCCGGCGAAAACGAACGGGTCATTGGCGCCATCACGACACGGCTTGGCAGCTCCAGCGCACCAAGGTTGAACGGTTGAAACAAGGCTTTTACCGGGGCGTTCATCTTCTCTCCTCTAGCCGGTCCGGGACCGACCCTTTGGTTGATCGGGTATAAAAATCAGGCGCGCAACAACAGCTGCAAACGCTGCAGAAAATCGTCCAGCACGTGGGTATTGCTCGATACTTTCAGGCGGGTCAGCGCACCTTGCCAGGCACTGGCGATAAAGCTCGCCAGGTTTGCGCAATCCTCGTCCGCCGCCAGCTCGCCGGCGGCCTGCGCCTGTTGCAGGCAGTGTTGCAGGGTGTCCGCCGAGTGCTGCAGGATGGCATCGACCTGGGCACCGAGGACCGGCGACAGCTCGGCCATCTCGAAACTCAGGCTGCCGATAAAGCAGTGATATTCGCGCTTTTCCTGGCGGGCGAAGTGCCCCACCAGCTCCGCGTAATAGCCGAGAATCCGCGCGCGCGGCGCCAACGCCGGGTTACTCAGGGCCTCGGCATAGCGCTGCAAGCGTGGGGCGTAGACCTGCTGCAAGGCCTGCAGGGCGAAGTCTTCCTTGCTGGCGAAGTAGTGGTAGAAGGAGCCCTTGGGCACGCCGGCGGCCTGGACGATTTCCTGCACGCCGGCGCCGTGATAACCGCGACGGGTCATCACCTCGGCACCTTTGGCGAGGATCAGTTCACGCTTGTCGAATCGTAGGCGGCTATTCATGCCGGCAAGAATATGACCGGTCGTCTAGTCCAGCCCAGCACTATTGATCGAGGTGATTAAGGATAAGAAGGCTGGCGCTATGCGGCTAAGCCTGAAAACAAGCGCAGCCGGGGGCGCTGCATGCCCCCAGCTTCAAGTGGCTAGGGTCAACTCAAGGCTTTTTCGATGGCCTGAATCAGGGCCGGATCATCCGGTGCGGTGCGTGGCGAAAAGCGCGCCAGCACCCGACCGTCCTGGCCGACCAGAAACTTCTCGAAGTTCCAGGTGATGTCGCCCGGAAACTCCGCCCCCTCGCCGGCCAGCAGGCGATACAGCGGGTGACGACCGGCACCGTTGACTTCCAGCTTGCTGCCCAAGGGAAAGCTCACGCCGTAGTTCAGGCTGCAAAACTCACGAATGGCCTCCTCGCTGTCCGGCTCCTGCCCGGCAAACTGGTTGCACGGCAGCCCGAGTACGCTGAAGCCCTGCGCGCGGTATTGCTGATAGAGTTTTTCCAGCCCGGCATATTGCGGCGTCAAACCACACTGGGAGGCGACGTTGACCACCAACAGCACCTGCCCCTTGAAAGGCGCCAGCGGCAGCTCTTGGCCATCCAACCCACGCAGATTCAGGTCGTGAAAGGCACTCATGACTAACTCCTTGAGAACGCAGCAGATTTCACACAGCGGACAAAAAAGGCGCCTATCAAGGCGCCTTTCTCTTAACTCAGCTTAGCAGCCGGCGGAACAGTTGAGACGACCATAAGTCGTTTTCGACGCCGAGCGACAGACTGGTGATCAGTGCTGATGGCCACCTTCGCCATGCACGTGACCATGGGCGACTTCTTCGTCGCTGGCATCACGTACTTCGACGACCTTGACCTTGAAGTTCAGGCGCTGGCCAGCCAACGGGTGGTTGCCGTCGACGATCACATCGTCGCCTTCCAGCTCGCGGATGGTGACGATCTGCATGCTGCCGTCCGGGCCGGAGGCGTGGAACTGCATGCCCACTTCCAGCTCGTCGACGCCTTCGAACATCGAACGATTGAGGGTCGCGACCAGCTCGGCGCTGTACTCGCCATAGGCATCGGCAGGCTCGACGGAGACGTCCAGCTCATCGCCAGCCTGCTTGCCGACCAGGGCGCTTTCCAGGCCACCGATGATGTTGCCGGCACCGTGCAGGTAGACCAGCGGAGCGCCGCCAGCAGAACTGTCGATCACCTCACCGGCATCGTTGGTCAGGGTATAGTCGATGGAGACGGCCTTATTGGCGGCGATCAGCATGGGGCGAGACCTTTTGCGTAGAAATAAAGAACGGACAAGTTTAACCAAGGGTGCGCCCGAAAGCGAACCGAGCACAGACGGACGGCTGAGCAGCGGCTGCGTGCGCCTGCTTGATCTGCGTCAGGATGAAGACGGCCATTGGCTGGCAGTCTTGTCCTGCGGCCATACCCAACACCTTCGCCATCAACCGCCCTGGCAGAACCGTGCCTGGGTGCTCGACCCGCAGCAACGCCGCGAACAGCTGGGGCGGCCCTTCGACTGTGGCTGGTGCAGCGCAGCGGCGGCAGCGGCGCCGGGCGAAGCCAACCAGGAGGGTAGATGCCTGCACACAACATTCTGGTGATCAACTGCGGCAGCTCGTCGATCAAGTTTGCCGTGGTCAACCAGACCCATGCACCGTTCGCCTTGAGCGGCGAAGCCGAACGTCTCGGCAGCCCTGAGGCGGTGCTGAACTGGCAACTTGCGGGTGAGAAGGCCAGCCTGAAAATTGCCAACGGCGATCACCGCACCGCCCTCACCCAGCTTCTGCCGATAGTGGAGCGCGCCGCGGGCGGGACGCTGCGCGGCATTGCTCACCGCGTGGTGCATGGCGGTGAGCAGTTCGCCAGCGCCCGCCGACTGGATGCCGATGCATTAGCGGCCATCCGCGCCCTGGCGCCACTGGCACCGCTACATATCCCGGTCAACCTGCTGGGCATCGAGGCGGCCATCGAGCTGTTTCCCACCCTGCCCCAGGTTGCCGTGTTCGACACCGCCTTCCACCAGACCCTGCCCGAGCATGCGTTCCGCTATGCGCTACCGGAACACCTCTACCGCGAGCATGGCGTGCGCCGCTATGGCTTTCACGGCACCAGCTATCGCTTCGTCAGCCATCGCGCCGCCGAACTGTCCGGCCTGTCGCTCGGTGACAGCAGTTGGCTGGCGGCCCACCTCGGCAATGGTTGCTCGACCTGTGCCATCGTCAACGGCCAGAGCCTCGACACCAGCATGGGCCTGACGCCGCTGGAGGGGCTGGTGATGGGCAGCCGCAGTGGCGATGTCGACCCCAACCTGCACAGCCACCTGGCCCGCACCCTGGGTTGGAGCCTGGAGCAGATCGAGCAGATGCTCAATCAGGACAGCGGCCTGCTCGGTTTGTCCGGGCTGTCCAACGACATGCGCAGCCTGGAGCAGGCTCGCGACCAGGGTCATGCCGGCGCCTCCCTGGCCATCGAGGTGTTCTGCTACCGCCTGGCTAAGTCGTTGGCGGCCATGAGCTGCGCACTGCCGCAACTGGACGGGCTGATCTTCACCGGCGGAATCGGCGAGAATTCGCCGCTGATCCGCAGCAAGACCGTGGCCCACCTCAAGCTGCTCAACCTGGCGCTGGACAAACCGGCCAACGCGCGCACAATTCGCGGAGCCAGCGGCCCCATTCAGGCCCATGGGCACCCTCGGGTGCTGGTGGTGCCGACCAACGAAGAGCGGCAAATCGCCCTGGATACCCTGGCGCTGCTTAACTGATCCCGACGCCAAAGTCCTACCGATTCAGGCTGGCAGATCGGCTGTTTGCCCACACTCAATACCGTCGCCCTCAGCTAGGAAGTTGCATGCATACGTTCTTTATCGCCCCCACCGGATTCGGCGTCGGCCTGACCTCTACCAGCCTGGGCCTGGTCGGTGCCTTGGAACGGGCCGGGCTCAAGGTCGGCTTTTTCAAGCCGATCGCCCAACCGCACCCGGGCGACGAGGGCCCGGAGCGTTCCAGCGAGCTGATCGCCCGCACCCATGGCCTGGACTCACCGAAACCGCTGAGCCTGGCGCATGTCGAACAGATGCTCGGCGATGGTCAGCTGGACGACCTGCTCGAAGAAATCGTCAGCCTGTATCAACAGGCCGCCGTCGATAAGGATGTGGTCATAGTCGAGGGCATGGTGCC
Organism: Pseudomonas sp. SJZ079; assembly: GCF_007993865.1. Lineage (GTDB taxonomy): Bacteria > Pseudomonadota > Gammaproteobacteria > Pseudomonadales > Pseudomonadaceae > Aquipseudomonas. Next base: position 25,561 of record NZ_VIUH01000020.1, read on the forward strand.
GACCCGGCATAGCAGTTATGCGGCGCGGGTCAACTTGCACCTGGCCAAGAGCCTGGACGCCGAAGTGATTCTGGTCTCGGCCCCCGAACAGGAGAGCCTGAGCGAACTGTCCGACCGGGTGGAAATCCTCGCCCAGCTGTTTGGCGGACCGAAGGACCCGAAACTGCTTGGGGTGATCCTCAACAAGGTGCGTAGCGAGGAGGGTCTGGAGGCCTTCGCCAAGCGCCTGCACGAGTTGTCACCCTTGCTCAAGACCGACGATTTCCGCCTGCTCGGCTGCATCCCCTGGCAGGAGGAGTTGAACGCCCCGCGCACCCGTGACATCGCCGACCTGCTCGATGCGCGGGTCCTCAACGCCGGTGACTACGAGCAACGTCGGGTGCTGAAAATCGTGCTCTGCGCGCGCGCCGTGGCCAATACCGTGCAACTGCTCCAGCCCGGCACGCTGGTGGTGACACCGGGCGACCGTGACGACATCATCCTCGCCGCGAGCCTGGCCGCGATGAACGGCATGTCGCTGGCCGGCCTGCTGCTATGCAGCGATTTCACGCCTGACCCGCGGATCATGGAACTGTGCCGCGGCGCGCTGCACAGCGGCCTGCCGGTGCTGACCGTGAGCACCGGTTCCTACGACACCGCGACCAACCTCAACCAGCTGAACAAGGAAATTCCGCTGGATGACAAGGAGCGTGCGGAAAAGGTCGCCGACTTCGTCGCCAGTCATATCGATCACGACTGGTTGCGCGTGCGCTGCGGTACCCCGAACGAACACCATCTGTCACCGGCGGCGTTCCGTTACCAACTGGTGCAGCGGGCCAAGGCCGCGAACAAGCGTATCGTCCTGCCGGAAGGCAGCGAACCGCGTACTGTGCAGGCCGCCGCCCTCTGCCAGGCGCGCGGCATCGCACGCTGCGTGCTGCTGGCCAAGCCAGAAGAAGTACAGGCGGTGGCCCAGGCGCACGGCATCGCGCTACCGCCAGGTCTGGAGATTCTCGACCCCGACCTGATCCGCGAGCGCTATGTCGAACCGATGGTGCAGCTGCGCAAAGGCAAGGGGCTGAATGCGCCGATGGCCGCCGCGCAATTGGACGATACCGTGGTCCTCGGCACCATGATGCTGGCTCTGGACGAGGTCGATGGCCTGGTTTCCGGCGCCATCCACACCACCGCCAATACGATTCGTCCGGCCCTGCAGCTGATCAAGACCGCGCCTGGCTACAAGCTGGTGTCATCGGTGTTCTTCATGCTGCTGCCGGACCAGGTGGTGGTCTACGGCGACTGCGCGGTCAACCCGGACCCGAATGCCGAGGAACTGGCGGAAATTGCGTTGCAAAGCGCCGCCTCGGCCAGCGCCTTCGGCATTCCGCCGCGCGTGGCGATGCTCAGCTATGCCACCGGCGACTCGGGCAACGGCGACGACGTGGACAAAGTCCGCGAGGCCACGCGCCTGGCCAAGCAAAGTAGCCCGGATTTACTCCTCGACGGCCCGCTGCAATACGACGCAGCCGCGATCGCCAGCGTCGGCCGGCAAAAAGCCCCGAACAGCCCAGTGGCCGGCCAGGCCACGGTTTTCGTGTTTCCCGACCTGAATACCGGCAACACCACCTACAAAGCGGTGCAACGCAGTGCCGACTGCGTCAGCGTCGGTCCCATGCTGCAGGGACTGCGCAAACCGGTGAACGACTTGTCGCGTGGCGCCTTGGTCGACGACATCGTCTACACCATCGCCCTGACTGCGATTCAGGCGGCGAATTTGGCCAACTAACACGCCAATTAGTCGTCGCAGCAGGCGAGATCGGCAAAGCAAAAAACGCCAGGCCTGGAATGGCCTCTGGCGTTTCGCTACAGCCCATGCGCCGCAGCGCTGCGTTCGGTGCGGCTGTAGCGGGCTTTGCAGTTCAGCTGGCAATCGTTAACATCGGCCACCAAGCAAGCCCGCCCCGATCAAAAAAGCGGGTACTCCCCCGATTCGAGGCGATCCTGTCGCCTCTCTGCCGAAGGCGCCCGCCCCATGCTGTCCTTTCTGCCTAGCCCCGTACGCGGCACTCTTGCGGCCCTGCTGCTCTTCGTCAATACCCTGATCTGGTGCTGGTTTTTATTTATCGCCGCTCTGGTCAAGCTGTGCTTACCGTTCAAGCCGGTACGCAAAGTCTGTAACCAGGTGCTCAACTGGGTGGCGGAAGCCTGGATTACCTGCAACAGCGGCTGGATGTGGCTGACGCAAAAAACCCGGTGGGATCTACAGGGCCGCGAGCAACTGAAGTATGACGGTTGGTACCTGGTCACCAGCAATCACCAGAGCTGGGTCGATATCCTCGCGCTGCAGCACACGCTGAACCGGCGCATGCCGTTTTTCAAATTCTTCCTCAAGCAGGAATTGATCTGGGTACCGGTGATTGGCCTGTGCTGGTGGGCGCTGGATTTCCCTTTCATGAAGCGCTACTCGAAAGCCTACCTGGCCAAATACCCGGAGAAGAAAGGCCAGGACACCCTGACCACGCGCAAGGCCTGCGAAAAATTTCGCGACGTACCGGTGGCCGTGTTCAACTTCCTCGAAGGCACCCGATTCACCCAGGCCAAGCATGATCAGCAAGACTCGCCTTTCCGTTACCTGCTCAAGCCCAAAGCCGGCGGTATCGCCTACGTCCTGGACGCCATGGGCAGCCAGCTCAAATCCATGGTGAACATCACCATCCACTACCCTGCCGGCAACCCGAGTTTTTGGGCCTTTCTCTGCGGTGAAGTGCCCAAGGTGGTGATTCGTTATCAGCGCCAGGACATCCCCAAGGAATTCCTCGGCAAGGATTACCACAGCGATGAAGCGTACCGCCTGGCGTTCCAGCAATGGATCAATCAACTGTGGCAGGAGAAGGACGCCACGCTGGCAGACCTGCATCGGCAGTACGCCACGCCACAATAGTTCGACTCTAGGAGCGACCGCTCAAGTAACGAGCGGTTGATTACCGGGCAACGGCAGTGCTGACCAGTCCAGTTGCGCCGGGAACTCCTGCGCTTGCGCGGCAGGCAACCCTGGCGCGACCAAGAAGCCCTGCATGATGGCGCACTGGTGAGCCACCAGCCAATCGCGCTGGGCCATGGTCTCCACCCCCTCGGCGACCACCTCCAGGCCCAGATGCCGGCCCAGGTCGATGATGGTGCTGACCACGGCGGCATCGCGCGGCGAGTCGAGCATATTGGCGATGAACAGCTGATCGATCTTTAGCGTGTCCAGCTCGAAATGACGCAGGTAGGCCAAAGATGAATAGCCGGTACCGAAGTCGTCGATGGCGACCTTCACGCCCAGCGTGCGCAACTGCCGCAGCTGCTTCTGGGTAGCTCCCATATCCTGCATCAGCGCGCTTTCGGTGACCTCCACTTCCAGTTGCGCCGGCTCCAGCTGATATTCCTGCAACACCCGGCGCAGCTCATCGACCAACTGCGGCATGCCGAACTGCACGGGGCTGACATTCAGGCTAAGCACCAGGTCATTGGCAAACCACTGGCTCATACTGCTGCGCTGCTGGGCTCCCTGGCGAAAGATCCAGCCACCCAAACGGTTGATCAGTCGGGTTTCCTCCAGCAGCGGAATAAACACGCTGGGCCCTACGGTACCGGCGACCGGATGCTCCCAGCGCAGCAATCCCTCGAAGCCGCGCAACCGTCCGCTGTCGAGATACACCTGTGGTTGATAGACCAAGCGAAAATCATCGTGCTCAATCGCCGTGCGCAAACCCTCCTCGAGCATCAACCGGGAACGCGCCCGTCCATTCATTTCCGGCAGGAAAAACCGGTATTGCTGGCGCCCAGCGCGCTTGGCCTCGTACATGGCCATGTCCGCAGCCCGCAATAATCCGTCGACGGTCTGCCCGCACTCGGGGAAACAGGCGATCCCCACGCTGGCACCGAGGGTGAACTCAACCCCGTCCAGGCTATGGCGCACCGAAACCTGTTCGATCAACTTCTCGGCTATCCGTGCCGCGTCTTCGGGGTGCCCCAGGCCGTCGATTAGAACGGTAAACTCATCACCGCCCATGCGCGCCAGCGTGTCATAGGGCCGCAGGTTGACTTTCAACTGTTCGCCGACCCGACACAGCACCTGATCGCCCGCATCATGGCCGAGCGAGTCATTGATGCGCTTGAAACCGTCCAGGTCGAGATACAGTACCGCCATGGAGCGACCACTGCGTTTGCTGCGTGAGAGTGCTGATTCCATGGCCAGGTAGAAGCCGCGCCGGTTGATCAACCCGGTCAAGGCATCGGTGACCGCCAATGACTCCAGCTGGTTATGCAGGCCGCGCACCACCGACATGTCCAGGGCAATGATCACCATGGCCTTCTGCAGTCGGGGTAAGGGTGAACAGGACAAGGCCACCGGCACGCTTTCGCCAGCGCGCGGGCGGAGGCTGGCGTCGTGCAGACGATAGGTTTCCTGGCGTCGCCAGGCCTGGTAGAACTCCGACTCGCCCCAGGCACAATCGACCTCGGGGGTCAGCAGCCAGGACAGCATCGCGGTGCCCTCCAGATCGCTCACCGAGCAGTGCAGCATCTGCGCCATTGCGGGGTTGGCAAAGCTGATCAGGCCCGTTTCGCCAACCACCACGATGCCCTCTGCGGCATTATCCAGCACCGAGGCATTGAACGCCCGCGCACTATCCAGTTGCTGGGTCAGCTGCAAAAGATCGCTGCGATTGCGCTCAAGATCGAGCAGGGAGTGAATCTTCTGACGCAGCACCTGCGGCTCGAAGGGTTTCAGCATGAAATCCACCGCGCCGGTGGCATAGCCCTGGAGCACGGCGTCCTGGGTCTGCGAGATGGCCGAGACAAAGATAATCGGCGTGAAGCGTGTGCGCGGGTTACCACGCATCAACCGCGCCACTTCGAAGCCATCCATGTGCGGCATCTGCACGTCCAGGAGCACCAAGCCGACGTGCTCTTCCAGCAGGCATCTCAAGGCCGCTTCACCGGAGCCGACGCAACGTAATTGCCAATCCCCCTCGTCCAGCAGCGCCTCCATTGCCACGAGATTCTCCGGACGGTCGTCCACCACCAGAAGCACCTGAGAACTTCGCACTGCTTTCATCTGCGCCTGAGCCATGTACCACTCCTTTGCGGGTAAACAACCTGTGCCTGCAGGTGCCCGGCCGTTCATGGCCGATCATCAAGCAACGCAGTAGCGTCAGACGCTCTATCGGACGCTCTAAACGACATCTCGCTGCTATTCAGCCAGCGCAGCAGAGTGACAAGCAACTCATCGCGGCTGACCGGCTTGGTCAGATAATCATCGGCGCCGGCGGCGATACATTTGTCCCGGTCGCCCTTCATCGCATGGGCAGTCAGGGCGATGATCGGAATACTGCAGCGATGCTCCTGCTTGAGCAGGCGAGTCGCGGTGTAACCGTCCATATTCGGCATGGCCATATCCATCAGGATCAGGTCGAAAGGCTCTAGCGGGTAACGCTCGATGGCCTCCAGCCCATCCTTGGCCGCGCTGCTCTTGATCCCCACCTCATCGAGCAATGCGGTCATGGCATAGACATTGCGCACATCGTCATCCACCAGCAACACCCGCCGCCCGGCCAGCGGCTGACTGAGCGGCGGCGCGAGCAGGCTCTGCACGGGATCGCGCACACTACCAAGGAAGCCCTGCACGGCCTGGCCCAGCTCCTGCGTGTCCTCACCGTGCTTGCGCACCACCACTGCTGAGTAACGTCTGAGCCGCTGCAGCGCCTGTTGCGCCACGTCCACACCGGTATTGATCACCACCCGCGTACCATTCAGCGGACGCTGACAGTCCAGGCTCTCCAGCAGCTCGAAACCATCCTGATCGGGTAGGTCGAGATCGATCACCAAGGCCGTGAAATGCCCTGCGGCATAGGCCTCGCAGGCTTCCTCGCCAGTGCTGCAGGTGGTCACGGTAAACCCCAGCTGTTGCAGGTGTTCACGGTAATGCTCGCGCTCGACCTCGACGTCCTCCACCAACAACAGCGTCTGGGCCGGTGGATGGTCACTGCCCTGCAGTCCGATGAAGACTTGCTCAAGGTCCTCGCGATCAATGGGTTTAACCAGGTAGTGGGTACCGTCATCGTTCCAGCCGACCGGTTGCGGCACGCAGGAAATGATGTGCACCGGCGTACTGCGATTGCTGACCTGGCCGCGCAGACGGCGAAACAGCTGCCAGCCACTGATATCCGGGAGCAGGATATCCAGGATCACCGCGCTGAAAGATTCCTCTTCCAGCAACTTGAGCGCTTGCAAACCGGTACGGCAATGCACGCTGGTGAAACCATGGGTATGCGCCGCCTCGATGATAATCGCCGCAAAGTTGGGATCATCTTCGATGATTAGAACCGCCGGCCCCACACCGCTTCGCGGCACGGGTTCAGCAGCGCCAGCACCCTCGAGCGGCGCCTCCACGCGCATCGGCAAACGCAGGGTGAAGCAGGCGCCTTGCGCGGGCGCACTTTGCAGGCTGATCTCGCCGCCCATGGCCTGCACCAACTGCCGGGTGATCGCCAGCCCCAGCCCGGTACCGCCAAAACGGCGACTGGTGGAGCCATCGATTTGCTGAAACGCCTGAAAAATCTGCTCATGCTGGTCGGCTGCGATGCCGATACCAGTATCGCGCACGCTGAAGAGCAACTGCATGCTCGGCCCATCGTCGCCACTTGGCTCGCACTCAACCGTCAGGTTCACTTCGCCCTGCTCGGTGAACTTGCATGCATTGGACAGCAAATTGCGCAGGATCTGCTGCAGCCGCGCACGGTCTGTGTGCACCACCCGTGGCACCTCGGCCTGCAGCTCGGAGTGCAGGCGCAAGCCCTTGAGCTCGGCCATAGGTCGCATGCTGGCATCCAACTCGGCCAGAAGCTCCTGCAGATTCAGCGGCTCCAGCTTGAGTTCGATGCGCCCGGACTCAACTTTGGCCAAATCGAGGATGCTGTTGATCAACTGCAGCAGATCGCTGCCAGCGCGGTGGACAATGTCGGCGTGCTTGACCTGCTTCTCTGTGAGGGTGGCGCCGCTGTTCAGACGCAGTTGGTCGCTGAGGATCAGGATGCTATTGAGCGGGGTGCGCAACTCATGGGACATGTTGGCCAGAAACTCGGACTTATAGCGGCTGGCCAGGGTCAACTGCTCGGCCTGATCGCGTAGGCGCTGCTCCGCGGCCTTGCGCTCGCTGATGTCGATAATCACCACCTGTACCAACGCGTCCTCGCCACTGCGGATCGGCGAAAGCCCCACCTCCAGAGGAATCAGACGACCGTCGCGGTGCTGGCCGAACAGGTCGCGGTTGCTGCCCATGCGCCGCGGCTCGGGGTTGTTCTGGTAGTTGCGGCGGAACCCCACATGCGCCTCATGCTGCTCCTGAGGTAACAGTTTTTCCACCGGCTGGCCAAGCAGTTCCTGGCGCGTGTAACCGAACATCTGCTCGGTCTGCTGGTTGACCATGGCAATCTGCCCAGCACTGTCGACCAGGATAATCGAGTTGGGCGACGCCTCAACCACCAGGCGAAAGCGCTCTTCGGCACTTTTCCGCGCCCTCAAGTCGATCAAGTTGAGTACGTAGTTGGCCCCCCTCGACTCGGCCAACACGCTCAAGCTCAGGGTCACGGGCACACGGACGCCACTGTCGCAACGCACTTCATAATCGTTGTCCAACAGCGGGGTATCGCCTTCCTTGGTCAGCTCGCCAAAGTCATCCAGCTCTGGCAGGAAGCGCCGTACGCGCTCGCCCACCAGGGCTTCGGCTGGGCATTCAAGCAGCTCCGTAGCGCTGCGATTGACCATTTCGATGCGCCCGTCGGCATTGCAGAGCAAGGTCGCGACCGGCAGTCGCTCGATCAGCAGGCGGAAACGCTCTTCGCGCTCACGCAATTGTCGGGTGGCCAGCCGGCTAGCACTCAGTTCGCGCTCGCGCAGGTACAGGTAACCACCGATCAAAAGCGCCAACAAGCCGCTGGCAATCAGCCCCATCCACAGACTGAAGGTCCTGCTTCGACTCCCCAGGGCCGCTTCGTAATCGGCGGTGCTGCCAACCTCAAGCACCCAGGTTCGCCCGAACAGGGGCAGTTCCAGGGTCTGCCGAAGACGCGACGGCAAGGTGGCGGCCGGCTGATTGGCACTCAGTAGAACGGTATCCGGCGCGGACAAATCCTTGATCGCAATCTCGAACAGGCGGCTCTGCGACCCGAGAATCCCCGCCATCAGGTCATGACTTCGAAACGCCCCGTAGACGAAGCCAAGTAACGCCGCGTGGCGCTCCTCCACGCTACTCAACGGCATGCCCGCCTGAAATACCGGCAGGTACAGCATCACCCCGCCCTGCACATCCGCCTCGGTTTCCTGCTTGAGCGTGAGCGGTGCAGTCAAGGCTGCGACACCGCTACTGTAGGCTTGTTCAATCGCGGCCCGGCGCACGGACTCGCTGAACATGTCATAACCCAGAGCACGACGATTGCGCCAGTCGAGCGGACTGATGTAATCGATCAGCACGTACTCATCACGCGGTTCTGGAGGAAACACACGGTAGTCGCTACGCCCGGCAGAGCGGACGTCAGCCAGGAAATCGTCGAGCTGCTCCTGTTTTAGATAGCGCGCCCACCCCAGCGCCTGCATGCCGGGATAGCGATCCTGCAACTGCAACTGATCGACTGCCCGCTCCCACTCCTGATACGAAACGCTGTCACTGCCAAGCAGTAGACCGGACATGCCACGCAAGACCATTTCATAGGCACGCATGCGAGTAACCACCCGCTGCCCGACATCTTGCGCCTCAAGCTGAAAGCGTTGCTGAACGCCCTCTCGGTTGCGGGCCTCGAAACTCTGCCACAGCCAGACGCTCAGTGCGCCGAACCCCAACAATACCGCCAGGGTGGCCCCGAGCGGCAGTCCGTACTTTTGGCAAATAGCACTAGATCTGTCGTCCATGAGCGTTCCAAGTAATCCATAACCGGCAGCCACACAGCTGCTCCTCTCGGAGGCTTTCACAGCCCTCGAAAGCATAATAGTCAGGAATTGGAGAGCCGGCCTTGTGCCAGCAGGGATTTACTAGATAACGCCCCCAACAAACCACCGGCGCAACAGGCTTGTTGGGGAGCGAGAGTGGCTTACAGCGGACGCAAATTGATCTCGACGCGGCGATTTTGCGCGCGACCGGCCTCGCTGGCGTTGCTGGCGACCGGCTGGTTCGGACCGGCACCGTAGGACGAAATCCGCTGAGCCGGCACGCCGTTACTGGTCAGGTACGACGCGACGCTTTGCGCACGACGGTTCGACAGATTCTGGTTGAGCTCGAGTGAACCCGTGCTGTCGGTGTGGCCAACGATGTCGATGCCGTTCTTGTCGAACTCCTTGAACACCGTGACCAGGGAATTCAGCGTCGGATAGAAACCACTGGAGATGTCAGACGAGTTGCTGGCGAAGGTGATGTTGCCCGGCATGATCAGCTTCAGATCATCGCCATTGCGTTGCACCTGCACGCCAGTGCCTTGCAGGGTCTGGCGTAGCTTGGCTTCCTGAGTATCAACGTAGTAGCCATAGCCGCCGCCCGCAGCGCCGCCCACTGCGGCACCAATCAGCGCACCTTTGGCGCGGTCTTTCTTGCTCGAGGTGGCCGCGCCGATAACGGCGCCGGTCACCGCACCGACTCCGCCGTAAATCCCCGCCTTGCCGGCTTCACGCTCACCGGTATAGGGGTTGGTAGTGCAACCCGCTAGAAGAGTGAGACCGGCCGCTGCTAATGCAAAATTACGCAATTTATTCATGAATGGTTCCTTTGCTTTTTTTCGTATTGGGACAGATTTCCGCCAGGGTTTTCGAGCGTTCGGTCAGCATTTAAGTTCCCTGCAGTCTGCAGCAAAAACCGCGAAATAGACCTGTTCAGGCTCGCACAAAGGGGTTTTCGCGCATTTCTTCACCCAGATTGGTATCCGCCCCATGCCCGGTGACCACCGTGGCCTCCTCATCCAGGCTGTACAAGCGTTGCTTGATCGAGCGCTCGATAGCGGCGTGATCGCCGCCCCACAAATCGGTCCGCCCGATACCGCGGCGAAACAGGGTGTCACCGGCGATCAGCAGCTTAGCCTGGGGAAACCAGAAACTCATCGAACCAGGTGTGTGCCCTGGCGTATGCAGCGCCACGCCGCAGCCACAGTCCAACGCCTGATCGTCGCTCAGCCACTGATCGGGAGCCGGTACCGGAGTATAGGGCACGCCAAACATGCGGCACTGCATTTCCAGGTTGTCCCAGAGGAATTGATCCTCCTTGTGCAGATGCAGTGTCGCGCCGGTCAACTCCTTCATCTGCCCGGAAGCGAGGAAGTGGTCGAGGTGAGCATGCGTATGAATGATGCTGACGACGCGCAAGCCATGCGCATCGAGGCGCGCCATGATCAGCTCGGGATTGCCACCGGGGTCGACCACTATGGCCTTCTTGGTGAGCGGATCGCCAATTATCGTGCAGTTGCACTGCAAAGGCCCGACGGGGAAGGTTTCGCGGATCAACGCAGGTGACGCAGCGGTGCTCATCGGTTACTCCTCGATGCAGTAGTCGCCGGGTAGCTTACCCGCCCAGTTGGTGAATGCGCGATCTCCTTCAAGGAGAGCTGTATCGACGCGGGGGAATGCGACAGCAAACTAAGCCAGCAACAGCCGGAGTGTTCGTGCCTGCATGTGGTGGGCTGCTGCAAGAAGCGGTTGTACGCATCGCATTGGCCGGCACACCGCAGAGGCATAGCCCGCTCAGCGAGACTCATGACGATGCGCAAGTCCACCGGGGCGGGCCAAATACCCGAGGGCAACCGAGAACTGCCCTGCCAACCGCAGCCGACTCAACTCAGTAACCCCAGGTCCTGAGCCCGGGCTACCGCCTGGGTGCGGCGCTCGACACCCAATTTACTGTTGATGTGCCGGGCGTGGGTTTTCACCGTATGCAGCGAGATAAACAGGCGCTCGCTGATTTCCTGATTCGAGCAGCCCTGAGCAATCAACTGCAACACCGCCACCTCCCGCGAACTCAACGCTTCGATCAGGGCACCACCGCTCATGCTCGGCGACTCGTTCACAGGCCCAGGCAGCGCTGCCAGCAACGCCTCGCGCAACGGGCACTCGGCACGCATCAATAATTGTTCGCGGAGCCAGTCTGGCTGATGCTCGAGCAACTCCTCGAATGGCAACAAACCGCCGCCGGAGGCAGCTTGCAGGCTGCTGCTCAGTTGCTGCTGCGCCTCACGTTCGCGCCCATTCACCCGTAGCAATAAGCTCAATTGCACCTGAGCAACCACCCCCAGCAACTGCCCGCCGGAAGCTTGCGCTCGTAGGCTGAGCGCACGCAAACGTCGCTCGGCTTCCGGCAGCTGCCCCTGGATACGTTCCAGGGCTGCGCGCTGCAGCTCGATATGCAGCGGTAACTGCGGATGAAACTCCGGCGCCGCAGCCGCCGACTCACCGTTATAAGTCTCGGCCAGGCGGGTCAGCCAGGCTTCTGCCAGTTCGACTTGCCCCTGCATCAGCCACAGGTCGCATTTGACCAAGGTGATGATCGCCAAATAGTAGACCGGCGGCACATCCCAGATATGCATCAGCCGCTCAGCCTCGGCAAGCTGCGCGAAGGCCTCGGCGATGTGCCCACAGCGCCCTTCCAGACTGGCCAATACCCCATAACCGATCAGCAGACTGATATCGCGACAGGCGCGCGCCTCGGCGATCCCGGCACTCAAACACACGCGGGCCTTCTCCGGCTGCAGGCGCAGCGTCAGCAAAACACCCTCATACAGGGTCAGGCGCGCACGCATCGCGTAGTGCCGTTGCGGCGGCAAGCCGCGCAGTCGATCCAAGCCCTGACGGACCTCTTCGAGGGCGCGCAGGACTTCACCTCGAGCCTGCAGCACTCGGGCGCGATCATAATGGGCCAAAGCCTCAAACAACGGATTGCCCATCCGTTGCGCCAACTCCAATGCCTCTCGATTGAGGCTACGGGCGCGCCATAGGTCACCCTGCACGATTGCCAGGTTCGCCAGCGTCGACAAGCACATCAAGCGCTGGCCATAACGTTCCTGCGGCAGGCCGGCCAATGCTTCAGCACAGTATTGCTGCGCACGCTGACTCTCCCCCCGTCCACGGGCGATCACCCCGCTCACCGCCAACCACTGCGCCAATAAGGATTGCTGCTGGCTCGCCGAGGGAGCAGGCAAGAAGCGGCTCAGCTGAGCGGCCAACTCCTGCGCCGCATCCAACTGGCAAGCCAACGCCAACGCCCAGCTATACAACACCACCAGCCGCGGCGTGCTGGCCAGCAAACTGTCCGGCAAATCCATCTTCCAGCGCAGCAGCATGGCGACATTCTGTTCGGCCAACAGCTGCTCCTCGGACAAGTTCTGCACCAGGTTGGCAGCCACATCCGGCTGGCCGGCCAGCAGCGCTTGCTCGATGGCCTCGTCCAGCAGGCCATGGGCGCTGAACCAACGGCACGCCCTGAGATGCGAACTGGCGGGCGGCAACGTCAGGCCCGTCGCAGGTCGGGCGCGCAGCAGATCGGAAAACAAATGATGGTAGCGGAACCATAGCCCCTGCTCATCAAGCGGGACCAAAAACACCTGGTGCGCCTGCAGGTGAGCGAGAATGGCCGCACTATCGTGGGCCTCACGTAGGGCATCGCACAGTTCAGCACAGAAGCGCTCCTGGCAGGCGGTCTCGTAGAGGAACGCCTGCACCTCTGCCGGCTGACACTCGATCACTTCCTCCAGCAGGTAGTCGCGGATCAGGCCTTCGGCGCCATGCGGTGCATGTGCAAAGCCTTCCGCCCCGCCCGTCTCGGCGGCCGTCAGCAACCACAAACGCAACCCCGCTACCCAGCCCTCGCTACGCTGCAGCAAACTGCTCAGTACGTCCGGGGGTAACTGCGTGCCCTGGCTCAGCAACAGCTCGCTGGTTTCCTCTGTGGTCAGCCGCAGGTCTTGTTCATGCAGTTCCAATAGCTGGCGTGACAGCCGCAGGCGTGCCAGGTGCCAGTCCGGGCGCTGGCGACTGGTCACCAGTAACAGCAGTCCGTCTGGCAAATGATTGAGAAAAAATTGTAAGCAGCGATCCAGTACCGCACCCTGAGCCAGGTGGTAATCGTCCAACACCAGCAACACCGGCTTAGCAGGGTCAAGTCGTAGTGCCAGCTCATCGAGCAGACTATCCAGCCACTCTTCGAACGCAAAAGGCTGATGTCGCTGACGCAATTTCAGCAGGCCCAAGGCTTCGGCGCCCAGCCCTGGAAAACATCGCCGCAACCCTTTCAACAAGCGCTCCAGAAAACGCCCTGGATCATTGTCGCGGCCGCTCAAACCAAGCCACAGGCTTTGCCATTCTTCAGGCAAGCTCTCGCAGAACTCGATCGCCAAAGAGCTCTTGCCAAAACCCGCGGGGGCACTCAGCAGCAGCAATCGCCCAGACAAGCCGGCTGCCAGCCGCTCGCATAAACGCGGCCGCCGTACGTAACCGCTCGGTAATGGCGGACGGAAAAAGCGCACATCGGTCAGCGGCGCGGCAGGAGCAGAAAAACCATGTAGAAGGGACAGTTCAGTCATCACCCGGTTTCTTGGAAGAGTTAGCCAGCAGGGTGTACGAATGAACCGCAGCCTAGCCCCTTAGGCTCGGCATTTGAAGCCCCGAGGCTGGGTCTTAACAATTCGTTGCACTCTCTAAGGGACAACTCACTCCCCAGCGGCGACCCCTGCAGGTCTTCGCTGACCAAGCCCGCGACTCGAATCCAGAACAAAAAAAGCCGGCCCTAAGGCCGGCTCGTATGCCACCGAGTGCGAGGTTAGCGCACGCCAGCTTGACGCAGAGCCGCCGGAGTGTAGTCCGAGGCAGAGGCCTTGTAGGTGAAATCGTAGGCCTGTTTCTCTTCGTTCTTCATGCCCAGTGCCAGATAACGACCGGACAACAGGTCATACAGCGTTTCCAAGGTGTACCAAGGTACTTTCTTGTCGTAGTAGTACTGAGCGTGTGCTTCAGCCACGCGCCACAGCGTACCGCGACCATCGTAGTGATCGACCTCGGCAGCTTGCCAAGTATCTTCATCGAGGTAGAAGTCACGCTTGGCATAGATGTGGCGCTCGCCGGACTTCAGGGTTCCGGTCACGTGCCATACCCGGTGCAGCTCGTAACGGGTCAAGTCCTGGTTGATATGGCCGGCCTTGATCACCTCGTCATACTTCAGCTTCGGCGAATCCAGCTTGTAGGCGTTGTAGGGGATGTAGATCTCCTTCTTGCCATTGAGCTTCCACTCGTAGCGGTCCGGCGAGCCGTTGTACAGGTCGAAGTTGTCCGAGGTACGCAGACCATCGGCTGCAGTACCCGGACCGTCATAGGACACCTGCGGCGCACGGCGTACACGGCGTTGACCGGCGTTGTACAGCCAGGCCAGGCGTGGTTCCTTCACCTGGTTCAGGGTCTCATGCACCAGCAGTACGTTACCGGCCAGACGCGACGGCGCGGTGACACGTTGCTTGAAGTAGAACAGCACGTTGCTTTCCTTGCCCGGCTGGTAGTCGGTCAAGTTGGCGCGGAAGGTGAACTCGTCCTGGAAGTACACCATGCTGTAGGAACCATTGGCCTGCGGAGTGGCCTGGGTCACCAGGCGCCGTACGCTGCCGCCACGGTAGCGGGTGATGTGGTTCCAGATCGCTTCCAGGCCATCCTTCGGAATTGGGAAGGGGTTGGCTTGGTCGAAGTTCTGCAGACCGTTGCCACCCTCTACCAGCTTGGTGTTGACCGCGTTGTTCTTGGTCGCCGCCAATACATCATCCGGCAGAGTGGCCGAACGATGGGTCGGGTACACCGGGATCTTGTAGCTGTCCGGATAACGCTTGAGCATCGCCTGCTGGCCGGGGGTCAGCTTGTCCTTGTACTGATCCATGTTCTGCGCGGTGATGGTGAACAGTGGCTGCTCACTGGCGAACGGGTCCGCCAGGAAGCCTGCGCCATCGACAGCGCCTGCGTTGGTCGGCAGACCGCCGGTCCAGGCCGGGATAGAGCCGTCGGCATTACCCGCCATCTCGGCACCGACCGGCGTCAAAGTGGTTCCCAGCTTGGCAGCTTCATCTGGCGAGACTGCCGCCATGACACTGCAAGCCAGCAGCGACAGGGTCAGGGCGCCGGTTTGCAACAGACTCTTTGTTGTTTTCATGTACATAGTCTTCCTCAAGATTCCTGGCCGCTTAGAAGTTCACGCCGAAGCTGAGCGCAACGAAGTCACGGTCGATTGCAGTATTGAAGTCGCCACCGAAGAAATCGGTGTAGGACAGATCCGCCGTGTAAGTGTTCTGGTACTCGGCATTCAAACCGAGGCTGACAGCCTTGGAGCCTTCGTTAAACAGCCCATTGGGGCCGTAGCCATCCACATCATGTGACCAGGACACGCTGGGCTTCAGGTTGATACCGGCAATGACCGACGGGTACTCCAGGATCGCCCTGGCACGGTAGCCCCAAGAGGTAGTAGTGACAAAACCATCGTTATTGGTTGGGCTGTAGGCCCCATAGATGGCGTCACGACCGTATTGCAGGTCTGCGGTATGTTCCAGGCCACCTACGTGGGCGGCGCCGACTTCTCCGACTACGGTCAGGCGACTAGCACCCAACACCCGGTCGAAGAAATGAGTCAGGGTGGTTTGTACCTGAGTCAGCTCTTTGCGACGATAACCTTGGTTTTCGGCGCCCGGGGTAGTTTGAATTGTTGGGGCAGCTGCACCGCCAGTGAGTGGATTGAGCAGAGCAGTGTTAAGCGCGGTGCTGTTGATCTGGATAGGAGCATTCGGACGATAGCTGACTTCACCAGCCCATGAGGTACCAGTCGGTAATACGGTGGAAAAACTCAAACCGTACAGCTGGATATCTTCCGGATAACTTAGGAAGTATTCGCCGTTACCCAGAGCGACGACGGGAGCCAAGCCGGTTAACGTTGGAGCGAAAGCAGGATTGCCAGCACAAGCAGGGAAGCCTCCAAGTGCGGAACACAACGCACCTGCCGAAGTGGCAGGATTCGTCAAATTGGGTACCGAAGGCGCCAAGCCTCCGAGGGTCGCGGCGTCTGCGGTTTGGGTATTAAAGAACGGGGTACGGCTGTGGTAGTTCATAAAGTAGGCGCCGTACTCGGTATTCTCGCCGAGCCAACGCAGAGCGAGACCATATTGGCCGCTGTCGCGGGCATCGCGGTCGCCGCCGCGAGGGATGACCACGCCCTCGTCTTCAACACCAAAACTAGCCCCGGTGGCAGCAACAATCGGCTGCAGTGCCCGAATGGCCGCGACCTGAGCCGGACTAGTAGCAATAGCAGTCAAATTCCTATCGCAGCCATCTGCAACTACATCGGAGGTCGCGAAGAAGGTGCCGCAGTTGTCGGCAACCGTCTGGTCCCACTCAAGCTGGTAGAACGCCTCCATGGATAGGCTGTCGGTCAGGCTCTGCGATACGTAGAACATATTGACCGGGATCAGACCTTCCTTGATCTCCGCACCGGGACGGCGGAAGGCAGCGGCATCAATAGGGTTGATCGAGTTGATCGAATTCTGGATGAAGGTGCTCTCACCCCAGCTGACGACCTGCTTACCCAAGCGCACCGAGCCAGGCATGTCACCGATGGCATAGTTGTGGTAGACGAAAGCATCGAGAATTTGCGCGCCGGAAGACTGGGCCGCTTCCTTACGATTGTGGTCGTCGATGTCCTTGAACAGGCGCTCTTCGTCCTTCAGCTCGAAGTCGTACCAGTACTTACCACGCACGAACACACCGGTATCGCCGTACTTCAATTCGAGGTCATGAATACCCTTGAAAATCTTCGAGAAGGTCTCGCCTTTCTTGAAATTCAGACGGTTGTCGTCACTGGTGGAAGAAGCGGCTGTGCCGCCATTCACTCTGCCGATCAGGTCTGGATCCGCCCCGCGCACCGACCAGCTGGCCCCCACGGACAGCGCGGAGTCGAACTGACCTTCGATCTCACCGATATTGAAGGTCACGCCGAATGCCGGTGCAGCGAGAGTGGATGCGAGGCTAACGGCCAGTGGCAGTTTCGCCAGGCGCCAGAACGATTGGTTGCTTGTAGTCATCGACGCTACTCCATGTGCTTTTTGTTATGAATGGTGCGGACTATAGCCAGGGAGTAGTACTGCTTGATCCCTCGAAAGTGTGATTTGCAGCCCCCAGGCACTCTGGCTCGCCGGTTTCGGCGGACTAGTCCGATCCATGACAAGCCAAGAATGGCTGGAAAACAGCAATTAGCAAGCCAAACGCTTGTTTGACTGAGTAGTCACTTTTGCGAGGTGCTACGGCCGGGGCCTACAGCGTGGACAGAAACGCACTGCCAGCTGCTTGCCACTGGGCGATATCCACGCGAATACGTTTCTTATCCAGCTTGCCGACACTGGTCTTGGGAATTTCAGTAACAAGGGCGATCTGCGTGGGGATTGCCCACTTATTGATGTGACCCTGTTCGACGTAGGGCTTGAGATGCTCCTTGAGTCCCTTCGCATCCAACCCTTGATTTTCGTGCAAGACCAACAAGGCAAATGGCCGCTCACCCCACTGCGGATCCACCACGCCGACCACTGCTACCTCACGTACAGCCGGATGCCGACTGATCAAGTCCTCCAGTTCCAATGACGAAATCCACTCGCCGCCGGTCTTGATCACGTCCTTGATGCGGTCGCGAATGTCGATAAAGCCCATACCATCGATGGTGGCCACGTCGCCGGTATGCATCCAGCCATGCTCCCAGAGCTCTTGGCCTTTTTCCGGCTCGCGGAAGTAGCCCTGCGTCAACCAGGGCGCGCGCAAGACCAGTTCGCCCTGTGCCTCGCCATCTGCCGGCAGGATCTTGCCATCGGCACCCATGATCGCCGCCTCGACCAGCGGCACCGGTACACCGGCCTTGATGCGGTAGGTGATGCGCTCGTCCTCGCTCCCCGCAAGCAGTTCCTCGTTGAGGTAAGCGCAGGAAATCAGCGGGCAGGTTTCCGACATGCCGTAAGCCGCGGTCAGCTGAATACCACGCGCCTTGGCGGCGTCGTACAGCGTGCGATTCAGCGCACTGCCGCCGATGATCATCTTCATGCCGCCGAAATCATGACCTTGGGCACTGGGGGTGTTCATCAACATTTGCAAAATGGTCGGCACGCAGTGGGAGAAGCTGACCTTCTCCTGCTCGATCAGCTGGCACAACATCTCGGGCTCGTAACGCCCCGGATACACCTGCTTGACCCCCAGCATGGTCGCGACATAAGGCACGCCCCAGGCGTGCACGTGGAACATGGGGGTGATCGGCATATACACGTCGTCACTGCCGAGCAAGCGGATGCTGTCCAGGCTACCCATGGTGGTGGCCATGGACAGGGTGTGCAGCACCAGTTGCCGATGGGTGAAATAGACGCCCTTGGGGTTACCCGTGGTGCCGGTGGTGTAGAAGGTGGTGGCCACCGAATTCTCATCGAAGTCGGCGAACTCATAAGACGGACCGGCGGCTGCCAGCAGTTGCTCATACTCGCCGATCAGCGCTGGCAGATCCGCGCCCTTCTCCTCGCCATCGGTCAGCAGCAGGGTTTTCTCGACCGTGGTCAGTTGGCTGGCGATGCCGTTATACAGCGGCACGAACTCGCTGTTGACCAGCACGAACTTATCTTCGGCATGGTTCATGGTGTAGAGGATCTGCTCTGGCGACAGGCGGATATTGATGGTGTGCAGCACCGCGCCGAGCATGGGAATGGCGAACATGCATTCGAGGTAACGATGACTATCCCAATCCATCACCGCCACGGTGTCTCCCGCCTTGACGCCCGCGTTCGACAATACGTTGGCCAATCGCGCCACCCGCTCATTGAAGGTCGCATAGCTGTAGCGAACGCGATCGCGGTAGACGATCTCGCGGGTTTTTTCATAACGCCCACCAGACAGCAGCAGGCTCTTGATCAGCAAGGGATATGGGTGGGCATTGGTCGTTGGCGGAATGATTCGAGTTGGCAACATTGGGCACCTGTCTGCAGTCTTGAGGTTCATTGTTAACTGGCACTCTAGAGCGCTTGCCTGACCTAAAAATCAGTCAAAAGAATGATTTGCGGAGTGACTCTTTGGCCGCTTAGAGTCACGCGATAGAATCAGGCAAGCAGCTGGTCATGACTGGCTACATGTTGAGCCATAACATTTATAGAGGTAACTGCAATGCCCGATATCGTCATCGTTAACGGCGCCCGCACCCCGATGGGTGGCTTTCAAGGCAGCCTGGCCAGCGTACCGGCCGTCGAGCTGGGCGCCGCCGCGATCCGCGAAGCCGTCCGCCGCGCCGGCATTCAAGCTGCCGATGTGCAGGAAGTGATCATGGGTTGCGTATTGCCTGCCGGCCTCAAGCAAGGTCCGGCGCGCCAGGCTGCATTGAACGCCGGCCTGCCCAGTGCGACCGGTTGCACCACGATCAACAAGCTCTGCGGTTCGGGGATGAAAGCGGTGATGCTGGCTCACGACCTGCTCAAGGCCGGGACTAACTCGGTAATGGTCGCCGGCGGCATGGAAAGCATGTCCAACGCACCCTACCTCATCGAAAAAGCCCGTACGGGCCTGCGCATGGGGCACGGCGAAATCAAGGACCACATGTTCCTCGACGGCCTGGAAGATGCCCGCAGCGGCCGCCTGATGGGCTCGTTCGCCCAGGAAACTGCGGATCAATACGGCATCAGCCGCGAAGCCATGGACGCCTACGCCATCGAGTCGCTGAAGCGTGCCCAGGCAGCGATCGCCGCAGGGTCGCTGGCCGCCGAGATCGTCCCGATCAGTGTCACCACCCGCAAGGGCGAGGTACTGGTAAAGGACGATGAACAGCCACTGAACGCCAACCTGGAGAAAATTCCCAGCCTGAAACCGGCGTTCCGCAAAGACGGCAGCATCACCGCCGCCAACGCCAGTTCGATCTCCGATGGCGCCTCCGCGCTGGTCTTGATGACTGCCGAAGAGGCTAGCAAGCGCGGCCTCACACCACTGGCCAAGATCGTCGGCCATGCCACCCAGAGCCAGGACCCGAGCGAGTTCACCCTCGCCCCAGTTGGCGCCATCAGCAACCTGCTGCAGAAAACCGGCTGGGACAAGAACCAGGTGGATCTGTTCGAGATCAACGAGGCCTTTGCCATGGTCACCATGTTGGCCATGCGCGAACACAACCTCGATCACGCCAAGGTCAATATCTATGGTGGCGCCTGCGCCCAGGGCCATCCAGTCGGGTCGACCGGTTCACGAATCATCCTCACCCTGATCAACGCCCTGCAGAATACCGGCGGCAAACGCGGCATCGCCGCGCTGTGCATCGGCGGCGGAGAGGCCACCGCAGTGGCGATCGAGTTGCTGTAAACCCAGCCGATACGAAAAGCCCCGCCAGGTGTGCGGGGCTTTTTCATTTACAGCGCAGGCTCAACGCAATTCGCTGAATGCCAGCTTGATACCGAGTGCGATCAGTACACCGCCCATCAGCCGATCGAACCAGTGGCCGAGTCGGGCAAAGCCGGTGCGCACCCGTTGCTGACTGAACAGCAGCGCCACCAGACAAAACCACAGCGCCGTTGCCAGCGCCAGATAGACTCCGTAACCGGCCTGGATCATCAAAGGGGTGTGTGGATTGATTACCACGGTGAACAGCGACAGGAAAAACAGGGTTGCCTTGGGATTCAGGCCATTGGTGACGAACCCCGTGACAAACGCGGCGCGTGACGAGCGTGCACCCTCCGCCAGGTTCAGTTCGGCGCTCGCCGGATCAGCCGGTTTGGCGCGCAACGCGCGGATACCGATATACAGCAAGTAAGCGGCCGCCAGCCACTTCAGCGCATTGAACAGCACGATCGACTGCGACACGATCAAGCCGATACCGAGCAACGAATACGCCACGTGCACGAAGATGCCGGCACCGACGCCCAACGCGGTAAACATGCCGGCGCGCCGACCGAAGCCCACGCTTTCGCGCACCACGATGGCAAAGTCCGGACCGGGACTGGCCACAGCGAGCAAATGGATCAACGCAACAGTAAAAAACTCTGTCCAGTACACGGGACCTCCGTGGCATAAAGTGGGTCTGCTAGGCTCGCAACCATACGCCCACCCAGCCCAGTAAAGAAAGGTACAGCTGATGAGTAATAGTAGCCTTGCGGTATTTCTCGACCACAGCTCGCTCGACCTTGGCGACCTCGATCTGATGCCGCTCAAGCAGTGTTTTGCCGAACTGCGGCTGCATGGACAGAGCACGTCCGAGCAGGTCATCGAACGCCTGCAAGGCGCGCAGGTCGCGATCAGCAACAAGGTGCCGCTGGATGCCGAGACCTTCGCCGCCTGCCCGGAGCTGAAACTGGTTCTGGTTGCCGCCACCGGCACCAACAATATCGACCTCGTCGCCGCTCGCGAACAGGGCGTGACCGTCTGCAATTGCCAAGGCTATGGCACCCCGTCGGTGGCGCAACACACTCTGATGCTGCTGCTCGCCCTGGCCACCCGCCTGCCCGACTACCATGCTGCCGTACGTGCCGGGCGCTGGCAGCAGGCGCAGCAATTTTGCCTGCTGGACTTTCCCATCGTCGAACTGGAAGGCAAGACCCTCGGCCTGCTGGGCCATGGCGAGCTGGGGGGCGCGGTGGCCAGCCTGGCCGAGGCGTTCGGCATGCGCGTGCTGCTCGGTCAGTTGCCGGGACGCCAACCGCGCCCGGATCGCGTGCCACTGGAAGAACTGCTACCGCAGGTCGACGCCCTGACCCTGCATTGCCCGTTGAACGACGCCACCCGGGATCTGATTGGCGAGGATGAGCTGAACCTGATGAAACCCGGCGCCTTCCTGATCAACACCGCGCGCGGCGGTCTGGTCAACGAGCAGGCCCTGGCCGCCGCGCTGCGCCGTGGCCATTTGGGCGGCGCCGCCACCGACGTGCTGACCCAGGAACCGCCGATAAACGGCAACCCCTTGCTGGCCGGCGATATCCCACGACTGATTGTCACCCCGCACAGCGCCTGGGGCAGCCGCGAGGCGCGGCAACGGATCGTCGGCCAACTGATGGAGAACGCCCAGGCGTTCTTCGGCGGTGCGCCGCGCCGTGTAGTCGGCTAAGCTGCGCGCCTTTTTTCGAGGAGCACTCATGGACCCGCGAAGCGAAGTGTTGCTGCGCCAGGCCGACCTGTTCGCCGGCCCGTTGTTGCTGGCTGGCCTACCCGCCGACGATCTGCTCGGGCACCTGCCCAACGCCCATGGCTGGAGCTGGCACGCTGGCGATCAGGCCGCACTGAGCAGCCGCTTTGCCGGACGCAGTCACTTTGGCGTCACCCCGCCCACCGTGCAGTTCGACGCGGCGGTATTGTTCCTGCCGAAATCCCGAGAGCTGACCGATTACCTGCTGAGCGCCCTGGCCGCACAACTGGACGGCCGCGAGCTGTTTCTGGTCGGCGAAAAACGTGCCGGTATCGAGCGCGCGGCCAAACAACTGGCGGCGTTCGGCAGCACAGGCAAACTCGACAGCGCGCGGCACTGCCAGCTCTGGCGGGCACGGCTGGAACAGGCGCCGCCGACACCGGACCTGGAGGCTCTGGCCCAACGTTATTCGCTGGAATTGAGCGACGGCCCACTGACCATCGTCAGTCTGCCGGGGGTCTTCAGCCATGGTCGTCTGGATAGCGGCAGTGCCCTGCTCCTGGAGCACCTGGATAACCTGCCGACTGGCCACCTGCTGGACTTCGGCTGCGGTGCCGGGGTGCTCGGTGCGGTACTCAAACGCCGCTACCCGGATAGCCAGGTAACCCTGCTGGATGTCGATGCCTTTGCCGCGGCCAGCAGTCGCCTGACCCTGGCCGCCAATCATCTGCAAGCCGAGGTGATCAGTGGCGACGGAATTGCCGCCGCCCCCACGGAGCTGAGCGCGATTCTGAGTAACCCGCCGTTCCACCAGGGCGTGCACACCCACTATCAGGCCACGGAAAACCTGTTGCGCCAGGCCACCGAGCACCTGCAGCGCCACGGTCAATTACGCCTGGTGGCCAACAGCTTCCTCAAATACCCGCCGCTGATCGAACAGCACCTCGGTCCCTGCCAGACGCTGGCCGAAGCCAAGGGTTTCCGCATCTACCAGGCGCACAAAGGCTGAGCGCAGGCTTGCTCAAGCCCGAGCGCTTAGGCAGAATGCGCCCGTCCTAGGGGAGTAGTCTCCCGCGAGCGCCCGTCGCTCGCCCGGCACGCGTCAACATACTTGGTCAACCGACCATGGCGCGTGCGACCCAAGGCCCGCTTAACCGGGCTGCAGATGTGCTGCCAACGCCAGTCGTTGGTTAGCAACAATCTGCACAGGGTTTGACCAGACCTATGACACGCACACCTCACCCGGGGCGGGAAGGTCGTACGTGTCATCTGTCATGGCCATCTCGACCCGCCCCGTTAGGAAGCCTGATGCTGGAATCCCTGTTCGTCCCCACCCTGATCGTTGCGCTGGCCGAAATCGGCGACAAGACCCAACTGCTTGCCCTGCTGCTGGCCGCGCGCTTTCGTAGGCCCTGGCCGATCATCGGCGGCATTGTGGTGGCCACCCTGGCCAACCACTTCGCCGCCGCGGCTGCCGGTAACTGGGTGGCCGGTTTGTTTTCGCCCGCCACCCTCAACTGGATGCTCACCGCCAGTTTCGTCGCGGTGGCGCTATGGACCCTGGTTCCCGACCAGTTGGACGACGACGAAAACACCCGACTCAAGCGCTACGGCCCATTTCTCACCACCCTGGTCGCCTTTTTCATTGCCGAGATGGGCGACAAGACGCAAATCGCCACGGTGATGCTGGCCGCGCAGTACCCACAGTTGGTCTGGGTGGTGATCGGCACCACGCTGGGCATGCTGATCGCCAACGTGCCGGTGGTGTTGGCGGGCAATTTCGCCGCCGCGCGCCTGCCGCTGACCCTGATCCGGCGCCTGGCGGCCAGCGCCTTTGCCGCCTTGGCGCTGTATGCGGGCTACCAGGCCTTGAAATTGAGCGGGCTTGCTTGACGACCAAAGCGACCACATAGATCGACGCTTAGACCCATGTGATAAGAGCGAAACTGCTGATAAAGTGCGCAAGCTTTTGCTCATTTTCTCAGCAGTCATGGAGACACCCTCATGTCATTGGATGATCGCAAAAAGCTGGTGCGCCAGCATATCGACCTGTCGTGGAACAAGGGCCGCCTGGCGTTGGTGGAACAACTGCACAGCAAGGACTTTCTCTACAAGAGCTCATTTATCGGTCGACCGCTGAACAGTGCCGCATTCGCCCTGATGGTGCAGGACATCCGCGACGCCATGCCGGACCTCGAGGTGGTGATCGAGGATTGCATCGCCGAAGGCAACAAGGTGGTCACCTGGAGCACCCTGATCGGCACCATCGAGAAGCCCGCCCTGGGTTATCCGCCAAGCGACAAGGTGATGAGCATTTCGGCGATGGCCTTCTGGACGCTGACCCCGCGCAACGAGATTCAGGAGCTCTGCACCATGTTCGACATGGAAAGCTTTCGCGCCCAGCTTGGCCTGGAGCCCCGTCGGTTCGCGGAAATAGCCCTGCCGTAGGCGGGCAACGAACTTCTACCCGGCGATATAGCCATTCTCGCGAAACCACTGGATCGTCCGCGCCAACGTGACATCCAGTGATTGCTCGGCCACAAACCCCAACTCCTGGCGCGCTTTGCTGCCGTCGAGGAACTGCCCGCCAGCCATCACCGCAATCGCCGTGTCGTCCAGCAGCGGCAAGCGTCCGCTCAAGCGATAGCGCAAGCGCCCGACTAGCGCCGCGCCCTTGGCCAGACTCAAGAGTATTGGCTTAGGTGCACCAACACCCAACTGCTCGGCGATTCGCGCAGTCAACTCGGCCAACTGGATATTTTCGCCGGTGAGCAGATAACGCTCGCCGGCACGGCCCTTCTCCAGCGCCAGCAGCAACCCGCGCCCCGCTTCTGCGGCGTCTATCCAGTTGCGTGGTCCCGGCACATAACGGCGCATGGCACCGCTGGCGATGGCGGTCACCAACCGCCCTGTACTGGGGCCGACATCGAACTCGCCCAGGGTCATCCCGGGAATTCCGATCACCACCGGCAGGCCATTGCGCGCCTGCTCCCGGGCCTGCTCATCCAGCGCCCACTTGCACAGCAGATAAGGGTTGCGCCAGCGCGGCATGCCTTCGTAGAACAAGCCTTCGTGCCCCGGCAAACCCTGCGGATGACGCGGCAAAGCGATCGCCGCCCCAACATAGAGAATGCGCGGCACCTCGGCGGCCAGGCAGGCGGCATAGAAGTGGTTGGTCTGATCCAGCGCGCTGGCCACCTCTTCCTGCCAACGTCGTGGCCGGGTCGGATAATGGCCGGCGCAGAAGATCACCCCGTCGACGCCCCGCAACGCTCGGCTGAGCCCGGTCTGGTCGAACAAACCCGCGGCGTGACTCTCGGCGTCGAGATAACCGAGGCGCTCGATACGCGAGGAGGGTCGATGGATCAACAGCAACTGGTGACCCGCCGCCTTGATGGCGCGGGCCGTATGGTGGCCAAGCAGACCGGTAGCACCGAGCACGGCAATCTTCACAGCGACTCCTTGCGCGAAAAAAGCAGAACGCCCAGCACTCGACTGCACACTCGAGCACTGGGCGGTTCAGTGAGGCGGCGCTATCAGCGCGAAGCTTTAGCCTGTTCATACAGCGGCATGACTTTCGGAATAGTCGCCTGCAAGGAGGCAATCCGGCTACTCGACGAGGGGTGCGTGCTCATGAATTCCGGCGGCGCACCTTCACTGGCCTGGGCCATCTTCTGCCACAGGCTGACTGCCGCATTCGGGTTGTAACCGGCGCGAGCGGCCAATTCCAGGCCAATCACATCGGCTTCGTTCTCGTTACCACGGCTGTTCGGCAGGGTCATGCCGTATTCTACCGCGGCATCGGCTATTGCCAGAGTACCCTCACCCAGGCCGAGCAAGGCGCCAGCCCCCTGTTTGGCCAGACCGATGCCGTAGGCCTTGGACATCGCTTCGCGGCTATGCTCGCGCAGCGCGTGGGCGATCTCATGGCCCATCACCGCGGCGATCTCATCATCGCTCAGCTGCAGTTTCTCGATCAGCCCACTGTAGAAGATGATCTTGCCGCCGGGGCCGCAGTTGGCGTTCAACTCGGGGCTGTCGATCAGGTTGACTTCCCATCGCCACTGCGCCGAGTCGGGGCGAAACAGTGGCGCTTGCTTGATCAAGCGATCGGCGATGTTACGCAGACGCTTGGCGTTGGTACTGCTCTTATCCAGCTTGCCTTTGCTCGACGCCTCCCCCAGCGTCTGCTGGTAGGACTGCGCGTACATCTGATTGACCTCTTCGGTCGACAGCATGCTGAACATGTATTGCTTGCGTTCCACGCCCACAGTACCGCCGCTGGTGGTGTTCACGGCCTGGCATCCGGCCAGCAGCAAGGCCACGGCCAGCGCGGTTAACGACAACGACTGGTTCATGCGGAGTCTCCATCTGAATAAGCCTCGTATGCTACGGCGGCGCATCGCGCTCGGGCAACCACCACGCCACAGGCAAGCTTGCCGCGCCGGCTAAGCGAGGCAAATCAGCGGCGACTGATCAACCCCCAGAGACCTAGGCAGGCGTCAGGCACTCCGGGCCATCCAGCGCGGGGTCGTTGACCAGGTTGGCCAGCACCCGCTCGCGCAAGACCGGTTGCGGTCTGGCCAACAGAGCCCGCAACTCGTCCAACGGCGTATCCGCTGCCAACCAGGCGTCCTGCCCGGCGCCATCAAGAATCAGGGGACGCCGCTGGTTAGCCGCGGCCTGAGTCACCACCGCGGCGCTGAGGTACACCTGCCCGCCCACGGGATAGGCTTCCCACAGTGCGGCAAAATACAAAGGAGAAGCGTCGCTGGTCAGCCAATAGGGACGTTTGCGCGTCGTGCCGCGCCATTCGTAGAAGCCGTTGGCCGGCAATAGACCGCGGCGCAGGCGGAAGGCCTCGCGGAACATCGGTTGCTCGGCCAGGGTTTCCGCGCGGGCCTGGGCCGGGGTTTTCGACAGGTCGGTCAGCCATGGCGGGGTCAAGCCCCAGCGCACGCGCGCTAGCTGGCGCTCGCCGTCGAGATTACGCTGCAGCAGCACCTGGGCATGCGGTGCGATGCTCCAGTGCGGTTGCTGGTCCGCGGGAAATCCAGGCAACGCCGCGAACGCGGGCGTCCAACGGAACAGGGCATAACGTCCACACATGACAAACTCGATAGCAGGTTGGCGACATACCGCGGCTCAACAGATGAGTACGCCCTGAGTATCCTCGGGCTCGTCACTGGGTAGCGGTTGCGCGACATTGTACGTGGCGATCAACTGCTGCGCGCGATCGGCCTGCCGATCCTCGACCATCACCCCGAGCAAACCGCAGACCGGCAACTCACCGATGCCACCAACCAGATGCCGACCGCTCAAATGGGCCTCGATGCCTTCACTGGCCAGCATCGTCAGCAGCAACTCGCCTTCCATCAGGTCCAGTGGCTCATAGATACGCTGCATCAGTCGTTCTCCCCGCGCACATCCAGGGTCCATTCGACACCGTCGGTGCGCAAATCGAAGACGATCGGCCGGCAACACACCGGGCAATCCTCGATGTACTGCTGATCGCCTGCGGACAGATCGAGCACTGCCTCGACCGGCTCGCCGCAGTAGGGACATTGATATGCCTGAGTTTCCAGCATCGCGGCCTCCATGTGACTTACGCGTATAATCACCGGTCTATTGCTGGCCCCGCACGCGGGGCGCGCACTTTCACCTGCAGCCAACCACCAACAAGAGAACATGATGGGCGAATTCGATGCCATCCGACCTTACGCCGACGCCGAAGTCCCTGCCGTTCTGAATCGCCTGCTGACAGACGACGCGTTTCTCGACATTCTCACCCACTTTCGCTTCCCACGCTTGGCGGGGTCACTGGGCTGGCTGCTTAAACCACTTATAGCCTATCGGCTGCGCCTTGAGTTCCGCGGCATCGCTTCGGTGGCGGCGCTGCAGGACAAAGTCGAGCAGTACGTCGACCGGACTATCGAGCGCGCTACCGACGGGGTCACCTACTCGGGCGTCGAACACCTCAAGGCCGGCAGCGCCTACCTGTTTCTCGCCAACCACCGCGACATCGTCATGGACCCGGCCTTCGTCAACTACGCGGTGTACCACGCCGGTCTGCCGACGCCGCGCATCGCCATTGGCGACAACCTGCTGCAAAAGCCCTTCGTCAGCGACCTGATGCGTCTGAACAAGAGCTTTATCGTGCATCGCTCGCTCAGCGGCCGGCGCGAGAAGCTCGCCGCCTACCAGCTGCTCTCGGCCTACATCAACCACTCGATTCGTAACGACCGCGAGTCGATCTGGATCGCCCAGGCCGAAGGGCGGGCCAAGGACGGTGACGACCGCACCGATTCGGCGATCCTCAAGATGTTCCACATGAGCCGTAAAAGCGAGGCCTTCGCCGAGGTCATCCGCGAGTTGAACCTGACCCCGGTGTCGATCAGCTATGAGTACGATCCCTGCGATCACGCCAAGGCGCGCGAACTGTTTACCCGCGCCAGCACCGGCAGCTACGCCAAAGCCCCAGGCGAAGATGACCAGAGCATTGCCCTCGGCATCACCGGTTACAAGGGCCGCGTGCATGTGCATTTCGGTGAGCCGGTGAGCACCGGCCTGGAGGACAGCAAGCAGCTGGCCCTGGAGATGGACAAGCATATTCTCAGCGGTTATCGGCTATTTCCGGCGCACTACCTGGCCTATGCCATGTGGGCCGAGCGTGACCCCGCACTGAACGTGCCCAGCGCGGCACAGCTGTTCCCCGCCGAGGAGCTGGCCGCTGCCGAGACTGAATGGCAGAAGCGCTTGCACGGCTGTCCGGCCGAACAGCAGCCTTACCTGGTGCTGCAATATGCCACCCCAGTTCGTAACCAATACCGGGTCAAGGCGGGCTTGCCGCTCTAAGCCCTATTCGCAGACTAAAAACGGCAGCCCATGAGCTGCCGTTTTTTATTGCGCCGCCAGGCCGACTCAGAGCCGAGCGCTGACCCAGGACAGCCCCAGCGCCAAGCCCAAGCAAGCGTAACCGAAGCGATAGAAGAAACGGTCGAGACGCTGCCTCGACTCGTCGAGTAGCGACGCATCGATGGCCAGTTCATCCAACTCACCGTCGGCGATCAGCCGCGCCACTGCGCGTTGTTGACGGCGCCGGGTAGCCAGCAGCAGCCAGCTTCCCGCCACGCTGAAAAACAGGGCCAAACCGTTCACCCACACAGCCGGGTGCGCCAAGTACAACGACCACAGAGCCTGCAGCGACATCGATAACCTCCGCTTCAGTGGACAACGCGCCTGAGGCGCTGCGCCCGAATCCAAACATGTGCCAGGCCAGACCTGGCACTGCAAATACGGTCGCGGATTTTACCGAAGCCATCCTACTTATGCGGTTGGTTTCCGACGAACGCCAGGGTTACAGCGAATAGGTCTAAGCCCGTCACCAAACCGTCAAACCCAAGCGCCACAGTAGAGCCCCCAACACCTCGACCCCCTGTCAATGGAGGCTGCCATGCTGCTCAATTTGTCGGTTGCACCCGAATACTTGAACGACTCACTGCCAGATGTTGAACACCTGATCGACGGCCTGGCCTTCAACGTGCATGACCACCACTGGCTGGTGTATTGCGCCCTCGGCGGCCACGAACACTATGATCTGCCGGATCTCGATCTACGTACTGGCCTCAGCCTGCCGGAGTTCTACGCAGAAGCGGCCTGAGCGACGCCCACAAAAAAGCCCGGCATCTACGACCGGGCTTTTTTGTGGGCGAAACGCTTACTGGCTGAGCATCTGACCGATGGTCGGATCCTTGAACGCACGAGTCAGCGCATCACTCAATACATCGCTGACCAGCTTGGTGTTGGTTTCCTGGTTCGGCGCCATGCCGAACCGCTGGTTCAACGAAGCGCCGTAGCGACCGCTGTAGCGACGCGTGCTGTTTTGCACGTCGGCACGAATGGTTGCCGTGATATCGGACTCGGTGACGTACAGCCCTTCTTTCGGCGACTGGTACTTCAGCTCGGCCAGCGTCAGGGTCAGCTGCGGGGCATTGTAGGCATTCGCCGTCGGGGTGAAACCGAGCAGGCGTACCGCCGCTTCGGCCTGAGCCTGCAGCTTAGGCAGGATGTTCTGGCCACTGACGCTGATCGCGCTGGTTTCCGGGTACAAGCCACCGCGCGTACCGAGTACGGGCGACGGCCGACCGTCGACCACGCGCACCACCACGGGCTGGCCCTGGCCAACCGCAATCAGCGGACTGTTGATCTTGGGTTGCGGGCTGAGTTGTTGCGGGCTGTGGGCACAACCGACCAGGGTCAGGCTGGCGACAGCAAGCAGACCAAACAACAGGCGATGCAGCATGCTCATCTCTCCATGGGGAACGCGACGGTGGCCAGCAGTATAACCAGCGACGCCATGCGCTAACAGCAGCGCATTGATGGCAACCGGCCCGGCTATCTGCGTGACCGGTTCAAGCAGTCAATCTCAACACCTGCCCTCCGATCGCTGACGGCTGCCCGCTGCCCGCTGCCGCCTCGAGTCGGCGTCGCGCCTTCGCGCATTTGCCGAATTATCCGAACAGCCATTCACAACCGACCTAGGCGAACTGACCACTCGTTACAGCTGCCCGTCATCGGTCTGTCATGTCGATCAGGCATAAGACTTTAGTCTTCATCGACCTGGAGTCCTTGGCCATGTTCTCACTCCGTTCCCTGCTCACCTCTCGTCGACCTCTACGCAATTTCGTCTTGCTGGATACCCAAGGCATATGCCGAGCCTTCCAGCTGTCGGCCCAGGCGCCACTAGGCGTGGGCTGGATCGAGGTGAGCGAACAGCGGCTTGCCTGGTTGCACCGCCCCTTGCCCAGCAGCGCACGAATCGCCCCAGTCGTCACGCACTCAGCCGTCGGCAAAGCGTTGGCGGCCTGACCGACGGAAGAAGAAAAGTCACGCCAGGCAATCAATTTCTCCGCTTTCGCCTTATAATCGCGCCCCGATTATAAGGACGCCTCCTGATCGGGCCCCGCTGTTTCGCTGATGCACTAGCCCTCGGTCACGCCCCAGAGAGTCGCCCACTTCGTGCTGCCCACGCGGCCAGCCGCCTTCGCCCATTAGCAGACCCGCTTGCAGCAATGCATTGGCGATATCGCGCGAATGGGAAGGCAAGCCTGCGCAGTCGAACTTTTTGAGGTTCACGGCTCCAAAAGAGCGTGAAAAAAACGGTTTTAACAACTTCACAAGAGTGTGGCGAAAATGAACGATCTTGCGGCTGGCACACGCTGCCTTATCCCTTCCTCCCTTTGTCCAGGACATCTCGGCGAGCGCTGATAGACGTGACTCCACGCTTAGAACCTCGGCCGTCGACTGGCTACTGCATTTTTTGGAGAAGTGGTAATGGCGCAGAATGATTACGAAACGGTAGATGTGGTGCTGGTTGGCGCCGGCATCATGAGCGCGACCTTGGCCGTGCTGATGAAAGAACTAGACCCAAAGCTGAAACTGGAAGTCGTCGAACTGATGGCATCCGGGGCAATCGAAAGCTCCTACCCCTGGAATAATGCGGGCACCGGGCACGCCGGCCTGTGTGAGCTGAACTACACGCCAGAAGCAGAAGATGGCTCTATCGATATCAAAAAATCGGTCAGCATCAACACCCAGTTCGAAGAATCGAAGCAGTTCTGGGCTTACTTGCTGGGAAAAGGCGCCTTCGCTTCACCCAAATCCTTTATCAGCCCGGTACCGCACCTGAGCTTCGTTCGCGGTCATGAAGGCATTGCCTTCCTCAAGAAGCGCTTCGAAGCGCTCACCCAGCACCATGCCTTCGCGGCGATGGAATACACCGAAGACCGCGCCACCATGGCTGAGTGGATGCCGCTGATGATGCCGGGCCGCGACCCGAACGAGCCGGTCGCCGCCACCCGTGTGCTGGACGGCACCGACGTCAACTTTGGCGCCCTGACCACACAATTGCTGGACTACTTGCGCAATCAGCCGGATGCCAAGGTCAAGTGCAGCCAGAAGGTCGTCGGCCTCAAGCGCAACGACCAGGGCTGGCGCGTCAGCCTCAAGGACCAGCAAAGCGGCGGTAATCGCGAAATCCAGGCAAAGTTCGTGTTTCTCGGAGCCGGTGGCGGCGCGCTGCCACTGCTGCAAATGTCTGGAATTCCCGAAGGCAAAGGCTACGGCGGCTTCCCGGTCAGTGGTCAGTGGTTGCGCTGCGACAACCCGGAAGTGGTCAAGCGCCATCAGGCCAAGGTCTACAGCCAGGCCGAAGTAGGCTCACCGCCCATGTCGGTCCCGCACCTGGATACCCGCGTGGTCGACGGCAAGAAATCCCTGCTGTTCGGACCTTACGCCGGCTTCTCGACCAAGTTTCTGCGCCACGGTTCGCTGCTTGATCTACCGCTGTCGATCCGTCCCAATAACATCGGCCCGATGCTCGCCGTCGCGCGTGACAACTTCGACCTGACTCGCTACCTGATCAAGGAAGTGGTGCAGTCCGATGAAAAGCGCCTGAGCACCCTGCGCAACTTCTATCCGGAACTGAAAGCGGAAGACTGGCGCCTGGAAATGGCCGGCCAACGCGTGCAGATCATCAAGAAAGACCCCAAGCACGGCGGCATCCTGCAGTTCGGTACCGAACTGGTTGCCGCACAGGACGGCTCGATTGCCGCCCTGCTCGGCGCCTCGCCTGGCGCCTCGGTGACGGTCTCGATCATGCTCGACCTGCTGCGCCGCTGCTTCCCTGAGCAAAGCAAGTCCGCGCAGTGGACTCGCAAGCTGGATGAGATATTCCCAGCCATGGGCCAGGTCCTCGCCAAGGATGCCGAACGCTACCGTGAGGTGCAGACTCGTTCGGATACCCTGTTGCAATTGCGGGTGGACGAACCGGCAATGGCCTGAGTCATTTGCCGCAGCCAAAAAACCGCCCTCTCGGGCGGTTTTTTATATGCCCGGCACCGTCAGGCGGAGGCGTTCAACGGGTGGAAGCTGAAGTAGTGACGCAGTGAATCGACCATCTCGACATACTCGGCCGACGGCGCCACCAGGGCGAAGCCGGAGTCGAAGCTACCAGGCGTGACATCCTCGCGAGACCATTGGCAGGTGGCGGAAAAGTCGATCAGCCGTGGCGCATTCTGCCCCGGCACCTTCAGGCGCATCTCGAAGCGGGCCCCGACCAGCATCGGCAGCTGGCTGATCAGCATCAAGCCGTCCAGCGACATGTTGCCGATATAGCCCATAGGTTTGTCGGTAATGAGATTGAACACCTTCAAGTAGTAGGGCAGTTGGTGGCGTTCGATCCGGCGCTGAGTATGCATAATGGCAAATCGCTATAGATGACCATCGAGTATGGCCGCACTACCGCACTTCAATCCGCTTCAGGAGCAGCCTTCGGCGAGTTGCGCACGCAGGCGTCGACGCGCCGCGTCCAACTCTTCATCACTGTAGTAGCTGCGCTCGCCATTCGCTTCGGAACGAAAATAACGGCGCCCTTCCGGCATCCGCGCCAGCGCATTGCGCAGCTCATTACATTTCTGAGCCCGTGCAGTTTGCCGCTCGGCAGACTCGGCCGCAGCCTGCGCCTGCTCCTGTCGGCGCGCCTCATAGAAGCGTGCGCTGCGAACCTGGCGCTCGCGAGTCGCGGCGTCGCGCTCGACCACTTGCGGTTTGACCTCGACCGGCTCGGCCCCGGCGCCCGCTGGACGCTGGTCGAAATGCACCTGGCCACTGGCATCGACCCAGCGATAAATATCCGCCGCCACCAGTCCCGGCAGCAGCAACAGACAACCTAACCACCTGCGCATGCTTTTCCTCCCTGAATAAAGCCCCAAGCTTACCCCTGAGGCGACTGTCCGCCAGCAGTCCTGCGATCAGCGGTCAAAGTGTCGTAGCCGAGGTCTTGGCCGCCTCGGTCGGATGATAGTGCCCGAGCTGGCGCAAGGTCTCCAGGCGGGCACGGGCGCGGAATCCGTACTCGCTGGCCGGATAGCGGTTGATGATGAACTGGTAGGTCTGCGCCGCGTCGACGAACAGATTCTGACGCTCCAGGCACAGGCCACGTAGCAAGGAGATCTCCGGCTGCAAGTAGCTGCGCGAACGACTCTTGCGCTCGGCCTGCGACAACTCGAGCATCACCTGCTCGCACTGCCCCTCATCGTAGGCTCGGTAAGCACTGTTCAAATGGTGGTCGAGCGACCAGCGGGTACAGCCGACGGCGCTCAGCGCCAGGGTTAAGATCAACAGGGTTCGCATAGGCCTCTCCTCCAATGAGCACTGTATCGACTGGCGCCTGAAAATCTACAGGTGGACGAGCAAACCACTAACGGCCTGGCAGGGCAGCACAGTCGGCTCGACGCTGAGTTAGCAAGACCTTTCGAGCCCCTTGCCGCCCCCACGCCTCAGGCGCCACGGCCTGTAGAAAAGCCGCGCAATAGGTAGTGCAGAGGAACAATGACTACAGGCTGACAGCATAGTAGCCTCGCCGTCAGTCCAACTCAGGAGCCTGCGCATGACCTTCCGCCGCACCAAGATCGTCGCCACCCTCGGCCCATCCAGCAACTCACCCGAAGTCCTCGAGCAACTGATTATCGCGGGCCTGGATGTGGCCCGTCTGAACTTCTCCCACGGTTCGCCGGCTGAACACAAGGCCCGCGCCCAGTTGGTTCGCGAGCTGGCCGCCAAGCATGGTCGGCATGTCGCCCTGCTCGGCGACCTGCAAGGGCCGAAGATCCGCATCGCCAAATTCGCCAACAAGCGCATCGAGCTGAAAGTCGGCGACCAGTTCACCTTCTCCACCAGTCACCCGCTGACCGCAGGCACCCAGGACATCGTCGGCATCGACTACCCGGACCTGGTCAAGGACTGCGGCGTCGGCGACGAACTGTTGCTCGACGATGGCCGCGTGGTGATGCGCGTGGACCGCGCCAGCGCCGACGCCTTGCACTGCTCGGTACTGATCGGCGGCCCGCTGTCCGACCACAAGGGCATCAACCGTCGGGGCGGCGGCCTGACCGCGCCGGCGCTGACCGAAAAAGACAAGGCCGATATCAAGCTGGCCGCCGAGATGGATCTGGATTACCTGGCCGTGTCCTTCCCGCGCGACGCCGAGGATATGCACTACGCCCGCCGCCTGCGTGACGAGGCCGGCGGTACCGCCTGGCTGGTCGCCAAGATCGAACGGGCCGAAGCCGTGGCCGACGACGAAACCCTCGATGGCCTGATCCGCGCCAGCGATGCGGTGATGGTGGCGCGCGGCGACCTCGGCGTGGAAATCGGCGACGCCGAGCTGTGCGGTATTCAGAAGAAGATCATTCTGCACGCGCGCCGCCATAACAAGGCGGTGATCACGGCGACGCAGATGATGGAGTCGATGATCCACAACCCGATGCCGACCCGCGCCGAAGTCTCCGACGTGGCCAACGCCGTGCTCGACTACACCGATGCGGTGATGCTCTCGGCGGAAAGCGCGGCCGGTGCCTACCCACTCGAGGCGGTGCAGGCGATGGCGCGTATCTGCATCGGCGCGGAGAAGCACCCGACCAGCAAAGCCTCCAGCCACCGCATGGGCACGACCTTCGAGCGTTGCGACGAAAGCATCGCCCTGGCGGCCATGTACACCGCCAACCACTTCCCGGGCGTCAAAGCGATCATCGCCCTGACCGAGAGTGGCTACACGCCCTTGATCATGTCGCGGATTCGCTCTTCCGTGCCGATCTACGCGTTCTCTCCGCACCGTGCCACCCAGGCCCGCGCGGCCATGTTCCGCGGCGTCTACACCGTGCCGTTCGACCCGGCGGCCCTGCCAGCGGAACAAGTCAGCCAGGCCGCGGTGGACGAACTGCTCAAGCGTGGCGTGGTTCAGCCAGGCGACTGGGTGATCCTGACCAAGGGCGACAGCTACCACACCATCGGTGGCACCAACGGCATGAAGATCCTGCATGTCGGTGAAGCGCTGGTGTAAACACCAGAGCGGCCGCGGTAAGCCAAGCACAGCGCCGGCGTCTACTGCAAAGCTGTAGGCGCCAGCGAGCTGGCACCTGCAACCTGGCCTCAATCGAGACGTAGCCCGGATGCAATCCGGAAGCTGTTAGGGGCTTACCGATGTTCCCGGATTGCATCCGGGCTACAGGAAAAAGGCCGCTCACTCGAGCGGCCTTTCGTTATCCATGTGCTGCGCATTAGCGCTTAGGCGAACTTGGAGAAATCCGCCGGACGACGCTGCATG
Source organism: Pseudomonas sp. SJZ079 (assembly GCF_007993865.1). Taxonomy (GTDB): domain Bacteria; phylum Pseudomonadota; class Gammaproteobacteria; order Pseudomonadales; family Pseudomonadaceae; genus Aquipseudomonas. Next base: position 61,848 of record NZ_VIUH01000020.1, read on the forward strand.
AAGGCGCTCAAGGCCTCGATGGCTTCCGGCGAGCGCAGGCGCTGACCAAACAGCGCGCCCTCCTCCTCGATTACCCGGCGCAGCTCCTCACGCCCCGGCGCGCGCATCAAACGCTTGCTATCGGCCACCGCCGACGGCGCCAGTTGCTGGAAACGCAGGGCCATCTCACGCGCCTTGTCCAAGGTCTCGGCGCCGTTGGCCAGCGCCTGGTTGGCGATGCCCCAGGCCACCGCCTGCTCGCCACTGAACGACTCGCCGAGCAACAACAGCTCGGCTGCCTTGGCCTGGCCCAGCAAGCGCGGCAAGATCAGGCTGGAGCCGAACTCCGGACACAGCCCCAGGCTGACGAAGGGCATTTTCAACACGGCGTCGCGGCTGACATAGACCAGATCGCAATGCAGCAACAGAGTGGTGCCGATGCCCACCGCCGGACCGCTGACGGCAGCGACCACCGGCTTGCTGAATTCGAACAGCGTGCGCATGAACTGAAACACCGGACTGTCCAGACTCGTAGGTGGGGCCTGGAGGAAATCCGCGACATCGTTACCGCTGGTAAAACACGTGTCCCCTCCGGTTATCAGCAGCGCGCGCACGCTCGGGTCGGCGTCGGCCTGCTGCAGCACTTCGGCCATGCGGCTGTACATCGCACGGGTCAGGGCATTCTTCTTGTCCAAACGGTTCAGGCGCAGGGTCAACAGCCCCGCTTCGCGCTCAACCAGTACATGCTCGCTCATCACTCGTCCTCAAGGTACGCCGCCCGCTGACACCTCGATTAGGCGTGCGGCAGAAACAGGTCGGCGAACACTTGGTTACGCGGCAAGCCGGCCAAATACAGGCGCCGCGCGAAGGTTTCGACACTGCTGGGGTGGCCGCAGAGTAAAGCGAGGGTTTGCCGGGAAGCAAGGCGCAGTTCGGCCAAAGCCGCTGGCAACTCGGCCGCGCAGAGCAGCTCAACCTGCACCTGGGGATGAACGGCCGCCAACGCCATCAGGGAGTCGGCCAGGTAATGTTCGGCCCGATCATGAGCCAGGTGAATAACCCGAATGGCGCCTTGGTGATCCTGGCGCAAGGCCTCACGCAGCACCCCATACAGCGGCGCCAAGCCAGTGCCGGCGGCCAACAGCCAAAGCGGTCGAGCCTGCCAATCCGGATCATAGTGCAGCGCACCACCGCGCAACTCGCCGAGGCGCAAACGCTCACCAGGGCTGAACGCCCGCGCCTCGTCACTAAACGCGCCCTGTTCGCGACAGTCCAGGTGAAACTCCAGCCAGGGGTCCTCTCCGGGCAGACTGGCCAGGGAATAAGGCCGCGCCACGCCATTCGGCGACCACAACACCAGATGTTGACCGGCGCTATAGCGCAACGGCTGTTCCGCAATCAGGCGCAGCCGTAGCACGTTGGCACTGAGCCAGTCCGTCGCCTCGACCCGAGCAGGCCGACCATCACGCACGGGGTCGAAGACCTCGACCTGCAGGTCGTCGACAATCCGGCACTGGCAAGCCAGGCGCCAGCCCTGATCCCGGAGCTGTCCACTGAGCGCCTCGGGCTTGGCGTCCACCGGCTCACCGCGCACGCAACGGACCAGGCAGGCATGGCAACTGCCCGCGCGGCAGCTGTAGGGCACGCCAATGCCACCCCGGTGCAGGGCATCCAGTAAGTTACTCATGGGCTCGACGGCTAGCCTTAGCTCACCCACCGAGAGTTCAGGCATCGGCATTCGCCCAGGTCGCGGCACAACGGTTACGCCCGCTGCGCTTGGCTTGGTAGAGTGCCTGATCGGCGCGGTGCAGCGCCTCATCCAGATCATCGTGCATATTCAATAACGTCATTCCGACCGACAAACTCAGATTATCCACTTTAACGCCCAGCGGTTCAGCCCGGTTAAACGCTTCACGCAAACGTTCGCAACAGGCGGTGAACTGATCCTCGTCGGTATTGGGCAACAACAGCACGAATTCCTCGCCGCCGTAGCGGGCGATGATGTCGCCATCACGCATGCAGGCCCGCGCCACGCCGGCGAATGTCTGCAGCACGCGATCGCCTGCAGCATGGCCATGGACATCGTTGACCCGCTTGAAATGATCCAGGTCGATCAGCGCCAGGCCATGTCGGCGTCCCGCGCGGAGACTGGTTAGCTCATGGCTGGCCAGGCGCAGAAAGTGCCGACGATTGAACAACCCGGTCAATTCGTCGGTGGCCGCCAGGTCTTCGAGCTGACGCATCATCCCGCGCAGGGTGTCCTGATGCGCCTGCAAGGCAAAGCGTCGCTGGCGCATGCGTTGACGCATGTTTTGCACATAACTGCCGAACAGACTCAACCAGAGCAGCACGGCGGCCAGGGCACTCACCTGCAAGATCGCCAGGCCCGGATCAGTTGACGGGAATACATAGGCTTCGTAGAGGTTCAGTCCGGCGAAACCGAAGAAGGCAAATACCGCGCAGCGCACGAAGACTTTGGGTGGAAGCTGGAACACGCCAAACAACAGGGTCAACATGTAGACCACCAGCAGGCTGCCGCGCCCTTCGGCGAACATGGCCAACAGCGCCGTCAACCAGGCCAGGGCCACCAGCACCTGTGGCTCGGTCAGACTCGGGTCGCTAAAGCGCAGATTTCGCCCGCTGAGAAACAAGCCCCAGAACAGCAACTGGCTGAGTGTCGCCAGACCGATGAGCAACAGCCCCGTCGCTAAGCTGACGTGAAGCACCCCCACCAGCATCGCCACCCCGCACAGCAGCACGGTCAGGGCATAAGTCGCCACTGCCATGCCGAAACGCTTCAGCAACAGGCTTTGTAGTGTTCGCTTAGCGGCCCGCTGGCGACGTAGGCTCATGGGCTCCTTCCCATACTGGCATCTAGCCGCCACTCTACCCCCGTGATCACAAAATGCCTAGCGGGTTAGCAGGCAGTTGAGCACCTGATGAGCGGCAGCCGAACAAGGCTCGACACCGCGAATTTCCTCGCCGCGCCGGCACACGACTACGGGCGCCAAAGTCGGCGCGCAGTCGGCTGCGCGCGCAGAGTTTACCTACTCGATATGACTCTTTTATTCGCGCAACCAGCCCCTCTCGGCGTATTCATGTGCACCCAAGATTGCATGCCGGGTAACGCTGCGGCCGGCACGGCAGCTTGGCTGAAGCCTGCAGTGATGGTGCACGCACGGGTCAAGCTGGGCGATCAACGACCAAGGTCGACCGCTGGCGGCTGTCCGCTGTGCCTGGTGCGCGCTATACTGCGGCGCCTTTTTTACTGTAACAGCGCGCCGGATTGTGCTCCGGTGCCCCTCGCAGTTCCTGCCCGATAAAGGAGCGCCAAGCATGACCGTGATCAAGCAAGACGACCTGATCCAGAGCGTCGCCGACGCCCTGCAGTTCATCTCCTACTACCACCCCGTGGATTTCATCCAGGCCATGCATGAGGCCTACCTGCGCGAAGAATCGCCGGCCGCGCGCGACGCCATGGCGCAGATCCTGATCAACTCGCGCATGTGCGCCACCGGTCACCGGCCGATCTGCCAGGACACCGGCATCGTCACCGTCTTCGTTCGCGTCGGCATGGACGTGCGCTGGGACGGCGCGACCATGAGCGTCGACGACATGATCAACGAGGGCGTGCGCCGCGCCTACAACCTGCCGGAAAACGTCCTGCGCGCCTCGATCCTGGCCGACCCGGCAGGCAGCCGCAAGAACACCAAGGACAACACCCCGGCGGTGATCCACTACTCCATCGTCCCCGGTGACAAGCTCGAAGTAGACGTCGCGGCCAAGGGTGGCGGCTCCGAGAACAAGTCGAAGATGGCCATGCTCAACCCCTCCGACTCGATCGTCGACTGGGTGCTGAAAACCGTGCCGACCATGGGCGCCGGCTGGTGTCCGCCGGGTATGCTCGGCATCGGCATCGGCGGCACCGCCGAGAAAGCCGCGGTGATGGCCAAGGAAGTGTTGATGGACTCCATCGACATCCACGAGCTGAAGGCCCGTGGCCCACAGAACCGCATCGAAGAACTGCGCCTGGAGCTGTTCGACAAGGTCAACCAGCTGGGCATCGGCGCCCAGGGCCTCGGCGGTCTGACCACGGTGCTCGACGTGAAGATCATGGACTACCCGACCCACGCCGCCTCCCTGCCGGTGTGCATGATTCCCAACTGCGCCGCCACCCGCCACGCCCACTTCGTGCTGGACGGCTCCGGCCCGGCCGAGCTGGAAGCGCCGCCCCTGGACGCCTACCCGGAAATCGTCTGGGAAGCCGGCCCGAGTGCGCGCCGCGTCAACCTCGACACCCTGACCCCGGAAGACGTGCAGAGCTGGAAGCCGGGCGAAACCGTGCTGCTCAACGGCAAGATGCTCACCGGCCGCGACGCCGCGCACAAGCGCATGGTCGAGATGCTCAACAAGGGTGAGCCGTTGCCGGTGGACCTCAAGGGCCGCTTCATCTATTACGTCGGCCCGGTCGATCCGGTCGGTGACGAAGTGGTCGGCCCCGCCGGCCCGACTACCGCCACGCGGATGGACAAGTTCACCCGGCAGATCCTCGAAAGCACCGGCCTGCTCGGCATGATCGGCAAGTCCGAACGTGGCCCGATCGCCATCGAGGCGATCAAGGATCACAAGGCCGTGTACCTGATGGCCGTCGGTGGCGCCGCCTACCTGGTGGCCCAGGCCATCAAGAAATCCAGGGTGCTGGCCTTCGAGGAAATGGGCATGGAGGCCATCTACGAGTTCGAGGTCAAGGACATGCCGGTGACCGTGGCAGTCGACACCAACGGCGAGTCGGTGCATACCACCGGTCCGGCGATCTGGAACAAGAAGATCGCCGAAAGCCTGGCCGTAGAAGTGAAGTAAGCGCTGCATCGCTGCAAACCAGAAGCCCGGCCCTGTGCCGGGCTTCTGCGTTTTTAACGGTGTGCAATGACCCTGCGCAACGCCAGCGCCGGGCAGCAAGCTGCATGCCGGAAGCCGTGCAAGTTGACCCTGGCCCCGCGCAGCGTCTGCACGCCAGGGACCGTTCGCTATACTGCGAGAGCTCTGCGTTGAAACGCCACCAGCACCCCGCCTGCGGCTGCTGCACGGCATGACGCTCAACGCTGAGCGCAGCGAGGGGCTGTCATCGACCGAGCGCTCGCGGCCAGTCCAACCGCGGCTCACCCCCCTCCAAACCCGGAGGCTGCCGAATGAGCTGGCCAACCCTGTCGAAGCTGACGCCTGTCCCGGCGCTGCTGTGCCTGGCATTACTCGGCGCCTGCAGCTCGTTACCAACCATCGTGCCCGACATGGTGCACAGCCCTGGTGAACCGGTGCAGCTCGACGGCACGCATGGGCCACTCTCACCTGAGCGCAGCAAGGCCATCCTCGAGCGACTCTCGGCCGGTGGTGCCGAGACCAACATATTTGACCTGCACTTGGCGGTCGAAGAGGCGGTGGTCGGCAGCCCCCTGAGCGCAGGCAACAAGGTCGAGCTGCTGCAGGACGGCCCCAGCACCTACCAGGCGATGCTCGCCGCCATAACCGCAGCGAAGGACCATATCAACATGGAGACCTTCATCCTCGACGACGACGAGGTGGGGCAACGCTTCGCGGCGGAGCTGATCGTCAAGCAGCAGGAAGGCGTGCAGGTCAACCTGATGTACGACAGCGTGGGCACCCTCGGCACACCCAAGGCGTTCTTCAAGGAGCTCGCCGAGGGCGGGGTCGATCTGCTGGAGTTCAACCCGGTCAATCCGATGACCGCCAATGCCGGCTGGGAGGTAAACCAACGCGACCATCGCAAGTTGCTGATAGTCGACGGGCGCATTGCCTTTCTCGGCGGCATCAACATCAGCAGCGTCTATTCCGGTGGCTCGCTCAGTCAGAACAGCAAGATTCGCCCCGGCGGTGAGCTGCCCTGGCGCGATACCGACCTGCAGATCGAAGGCCCAGTGGTGGCCGAGTTGCAAAAACTGTTTATCAAGACCTGGATCAAACAGAAGGGCGAGCCCCTCGTCCCGCGTAATTACCTGCCCCTGCTGGAGCCCAAAGGCAACGAGGTGGTGCGCGCCATCGGCAGCTCGCCGGAAGAACCCTACAGCCTGATCTACGCCACCTTGATCTCCGCCCTGCGCAGCGCGCAGAGCGAAATCTGGCTGACCAACGCCTACTTCGTCCCCGACCCGCAACTGCTGACCGCCCTTAAGCAAGCCGTGGCACGGGGTGTCGACGTGCGCCTGGTGCTGCCCAGCAGCACCGATTCGTGGCTGGTGTTCCACGCCAGCCGGGCCAACTTCAGCGAACTGCTGGAGGCGGGCGTCAAACTGTACGAGCGCCGCGGGGCATTGCTGCATGTGAAAACTGCGGTGATCGACGGCGTGTGGTCCACGGTCGGCTCGACCAACCTCGACTGGCGCAGTTTTCTGCACAACTACGAAGTCAACGCCGTGGTGCTCGGCAACGAATTCGGCGAGAAGATGCGCACCGCATTCCAGGAGGACCAGGCCAACTCGAATGAGATCACCCTGCAACAATGGCGACGCCGCTCACTCCTGGTGAGAGCCAAGGAACTGGCCGCGCGCATCTGGGAGTACTGGCTGTGACCCGCACCCAGGGTGAGCGGGACATACCGCCAGGACGCCTTGCGTCGAACTGCGCCGGCCAGGCGGCGAGAGCAGGATGACGGTTGTCGCCGCGAAACACGTTCGCCTGGCCAGGCTGCTGCGGGCGGCCCTGCTCTGCACGCTGGGCGCCGTGTCTCTGGCCCATGCCCAGGACGCCGCCAGCCTGAAGGCGCACTACGCGAATTTGCGCGAACAGCTGACCCACAACCAGTTCCACCGCCCGCTCTACCTCGAATCGAAGGAGGCCTCTGGCGACTTGAGCGGCGATATCTATGCGCTGCTCGAGCAACCCTATGCCGAGGTCGGTCCGGCGCTACAGGGCATCGACCACTGGTGCGACATTCTGATCCTGCACCTAAACGTGAAGAGCTGTAGCACCTCCACGGCCAAGGGCGACGACAGACTGAGCCTGAACATCGGCCGCAAGTCCGACCAGCCGCTGGACGAAGCCTACCCGGTCGAGTTCCGCTATGAGCGGGTGACCGCCAGCCCCGACTACCTGCAACTGATGCTCAAGGCCGCCGAAGGACCGCTAGGCACCAACCACTACCGCATCGCGCTCGAAGTGGTGGCGCTGGATGCTCAGCGCAGCTTCCTGCACCTGTCGTATTCATACGCTTACGGCATGGCCGCCAACGTGGCCATGCAGGGCTACCTGGCGACGATCGGGCGCAACAAGGTGGGATTCAGCGTCGTCGACCGCGCAGACGACGGTCAGCCCGTGTATATAGCCGGCATGCGCGGGGTGGTCGAGCGCAACACCATGCGTTACTTCCTGGCGATCGAGGCTTACCTGGGCGCCCTGGCGACGGCGCCCCAGGAGCGCCTCGAAAAACGCCTGAATGACTGGTTTACCGGCATCGAACGCTACCCGCGCCAGCTGCACGAACTCGAACGCGGCGAGTACCTCGCCATGAAGCACAAGGAAATCCTGCGCCAGCGGGCACTGGAGTCCACCGAACAACCGAATTGAGTTGCGTGGACACAGCGCCTTCCCGCAGTGCCCCTTGCGCTGGCAGCGCTTCAGCCAATCGCAGAATCGCCTGGCGCTGCACCTGCCCGTACAGGACGCGAGCCCGTTCGTGGGCTCAGCGCGAGACCGTCACCGCAGCCACCCTCTCGGCCCCACGGCAACCCGCCACCCGCAGTGGCGGGCGGTTCCCAGCCATGCACCGCGCACGCTAGAACAGCGTGTTGCCCTGATCGAGGCTCTGGTCCACCAGCCATTTGCCGTGGGCGATGGAAGAGCGCTGCGCACTCTCCAGCTCGGCCAGAAATGCATGCTGGATGGGCAGTGGTATGCGCTTGGTGGTGCGGCCGTCGGGCGTGGTGATATGGCAGCCCCCCGCCCAGGGAGTGGGGATGCCCGGATGCTCCACTACGTCCGCAGTGATGGTGTAATCGCGGTGAACACATTGTTGCATGCTCATGGGATCGACCTCGCTGTTGAACTAGCTTGTTCAGGCCTGTTTACCGATGACTCGATCAACACTGGCCTGATGCTTCGGCACCGGTGTTGCCACTCAATGGCTGCACCGGAGCATCCTGCTTACGCTGATTTTTTTACGATATAGCACATGCCAATCGTCGTGCGGCAGTGGCCGACGAGGGGCACCCAGGTACGGTCTGCTTGCGAGCGGTCACTCCGTCCGACGAATCGCCAGGCGCCCCGCGGCAAACTGCTCCGGCCAGTCGCGGCGAGTGAACACCTGCCCCTGTGCGCGCAGGTCACGCACTTGCTGCAGGTCCAGCTCGCAGATCAGCCACTGGCTGCTAGCGGGGCAGAGTTCGGCGCTTTCGCCGAGTATTCCGTTGGCCGGCATGCCGTAGTCCGAGGGCACGTAGAGCGCGGCGCGGCCGATGTTCTCATCCAGCGCTGGCGACCAGGGCGCCAGGCCGACGGTAGGCGCCTGCAGCACCGCAATCTGGTTTTCCAGGGCACGCGCCTGGGCGCCGATGCGCACGCGCTGGAAGCCCGCCTCGGTGTCGGTGCAACTGGGTGCCAGGATCAGGTCGACACCGGCTTCGGCCAGGCCGTGCGCCAGCATGGGGAATTCGTTGTCGTAGCAGATCAGGATGCCCAGCCTGCCCAGCGCCGTGTCGAACAGCCGCAGGCCGCTGCCGGGCTCGATGTGCCAGTGCTCTCGCTCGAAGCGGGTCATGATCAGTTTGTCCTGGCTGCCCAGGTTACCCTCGGGGCCGAACAGCCAGGCGCGGTTGCGGTAGCAGCCGTCGGCGTCCAGCACCGGCAGCGAACCGGGCTGCAGGTAGACGCCCAGGCGCTGAGCCAGACCTTCACACAGCGCCAACCAGGCTGGCAGCAACGGCTGGATACCGGCGATGGCGCCCTGCAGATCGCCGCGTTGCTCGGCCGGCAGTTGCCCGCTGAGCACCAGCCCGGCGTACTCCGGCAACAGCAGCAGTTGCGCGCCTTGCTGCGCGGCCTCTTCGCACAGCACCGTCAGGTGACGCGCGTAGGCCTCCCAAGTCTCCAGCAGGTCGATGTGGTACTGACACGCGGCGAGCCTGATCATCGGCACAGCGCCTTGATCCAGAACGACATGGGTTTGGCCGACTCAGTACGTTCGTCGAGGTCCTGCCAGACCATCTCGGTGCGCAGTTCGGGATGCTGCCGATAGCCGCGGTTGCCCCAGAAGGCATTCAGCGGTTGGTAGTCGGCCGGACGACGCGGATGCTCCAGCGGGCGCTCGACCGTGCAGAAGGCGCACCAGTCGAAGCGCTCGAGGCGCCGCGCGTACGTTTCACGCTCGCTAAAGAAGCGCACGCCGAGGCCCTGGCCACGGTACTCCGGCAGCAGCACCGACTCGCCGAAATAGAAGACCCGCTGAGGGTTCCAGCCATCTTCGACGAAGGGTCGCTGCAACGCCTCGGTTTCATCGGCCAACGGCAGGCCGGTGGAGGCGCCGACCACCCGGCCCTGCTCCAGCGCCAGAACGAACAGGCTGTCGCGCGATTGCGCGTAGGTGCTCAGGTACTCGGTTTCATAGGCGAGCGAGCCCGCATAGAGGTAGGGAAACTCGCGGAACACGGCGATGCGCAGGCGCGCCAGATCGTCGAGATAGGGGGCGATGGCCGAGCCATGCAGCAGGCGGATATCCATAGGGCGGGTCGTTCGGTCGTAGGGCGATGACGCTGGCGGCTAAGCCGGCACTAAAGGGAAAACTTAACATAGCGCTCTTCCCCGATTAACCCGGGTACGACAGGAGTTTTCGCATGACCGCAACCGAACTGGTCGAAGCCTACTACGCCGCGTTCAATGCCGGCGACATGCCGGCCTTCCTTGCACTGCTGAGCGATGACGTAGTGCACGACATCAACCAGGGTGAGCGCCAGGTGGGCAAGGCGACCTTCGCGGCGTTCATGGACAAGATGAACCGCTGCTACCGCGAACGCCTCAGCGACATCCAGGTGATGCAGAACGCCGACGGCAGCCGCGCCGCCGCCGAGTTCGTGGTGCACGGCGAATACCTGGCCGACGACGAAGGCCTGCCCCCGGCCCAGGGCCAGACCTACGTGCTGCCGGCTGGCGCCTTCTTCGAGATCCGCGCCGGCAAGGTGGCGCGGATCAGCAACTACTACAACCTCAACGACTGGATCGCCCAGGTCGGCTAAACCGCGCCGCCACAGCCTGGGAGCGACTGCAACCAACCCGCTCTCGCGCCGTGACTACAGGCAACGCGGCCAAGGCCGCTGCCACCTGGTTTTCGCAGCCTAGGTCTGCAAGACGCCAGCCACCAGCCACTCCCTCAGCGTAAATTCGCCGACCCACTGGCACGCTTAAGCCTGGGTTAAGACTCGCAAGCGACACTCGAACCCAGGTTCACCAACGAGGTTCCGCCAATGGACCTGCCCTGGGTGTTGCATGACCACGCCGTGGCCCAAATTGGCCGCGAACAGCCATTTAGCCTGTACCTCGCACAAACGCACAGCCCGCGCCGCCGGGGTTACGAAGCCTTTATTCAGCAGCGCTTCGCCGCGCACCACGGTGCCCGCGTACGGCACTTCATGCCCTGTCTGCTGGGCCTGGAAGACGCCAACGGCCAGTTGCTCGGCGTAGTCGGTTTACGCAGCGGCGCCAGCGACTCGCTGTTTCTCGAACGTTACCTGAACCAGTCGATTGAAACCCTGATCGCGGCGCAGCACCCGCGCCACGCACCACGCCGTGGGCAAATCATCGAAGTCGGCAACCTGGCGGCCGGCAACCCCGGCACGGCGCGCCTGCTGATCGTCGCCCTGACCGACCTGCTGGTGGCCTTGGGCTTTCGCTGGGTGACCTTCACCGGCACCCCCGGCCTGCTCAACAGCTTCCGGCGTTTGGGCCTGACGCCCTTGCCCCTGGCCCCGGCCACCCCGCAGAGCATGGGCGACGAGTTGGCCGACTGGGGCCGCTATTACGACCAGCAGCCACAGGTGATGGCCGGCGACATCTATGCCGGACACCAGCGCCTGCTGCACGTCGGCGCTTACCCGCGACTCGGCCACCGCCCCTTGTACAGCCTGGAGAACCTGCCCGATGTGGCCTGCCGCTGAAGCCCTGTTCCACCACCTGAGTCAGCAGGGCGAGCGGATCGCCCTGAGCGACGGCAGCCGCCAGTTGAGCTACCGGCAACTGCTCGACGACCTGCAACAACGCAGCGAGCAGCTGCGGCGCAGCGGCGTCCAGCGCGTCGCCCTGGCCCTGGATAACGGCATCGACTGGGTCCTCTGGGACCTGGCCGCGCTCAAGGCCGGCCTGGTCTGCGTTCCCCTGCCCGGCTTCTTCTCCGCCGCGCAACAGCAGCATGTGCTGGACAGCGCCGGTGTCGACTGCCTGATCGGCGCGAATCTCGCCGAGTACCGCGACCTGGGTTTCGCCGAAATGGCCGGCGGCCTGCTGCAACGCCCGCTCGATCGACCCGCGGTGCTGCCCGTCGGCACCTGCAAGATCACCTACACCTCGGGCACCACCGGGCAGCCGAAAGGCGTGTGCCTGGACGCGCAGACCCAGCTGCGGGTCGCCGACAGCCTGTATCGAGCCAGCGCCTCCTGCCGAATAGAACACCATCTGTGCGTGTTGCCGCTGGCCACCCTGCTGGAGAACATCGCCGGGGTCTATGCGCCGCTGCTGGCCGGCGCGCGCATCGAGTTGCGGCCCATGGCGCAGATCGGCCTGCAGGGCGCCAGCCAGTTCGACCTGCCGCGCTTTCTCGACACGCTGAACAGCGTTCAGCCGCACAGCCTGATCCTCCTGCCGCAACTGCTGCTGGCGCTGGTCAGTGCCGCCGAACAAGGCCTGCCACTGCCGGCCTCGCTGCGTTTCATCGCGGTCGGTGGCGGCCGCGTGGCGCCACAGTTGCTGCGGCGGTCCGAGGCCCTGGGGCTGCCGGTGTTCGAGGGCTACGGCCTGTCCGAGTGCGCCTCGGTGGTCTGCCTGAACACCCCGCAGCAGCGGCGTATCGGCACGGTCGGCCTCCCGCTCGCGCACCTCGAGCTGCGCCTGGGCGCCGATCAGGAGGTGCAGGTCAGAGGCCCGCGCATGCTCGGCTACCTGGGCGAACCAGCCCCCGAAGGTGAATGGCTGGGCACCGGCGATCTGGGGCACTTCGTCGACGGCTTCCTGATCCTGCACGGGCGCAAGAAGCACCAGTTCGTCACCGCCTTCGGCCGCAACGTCAATCCGGAGTGGGTCGAGGCCGAACTGGTTCAGCAATTGCCCATCGCCCAGGCCTGGCTGCACGGCGAGGCGCTGCCGGCCAACGTCGCGGTGCTGGTGCCGCGGTTCGCCAGGATCAGCGATCGACAGTTGGCCGAGGCCGTCGACCAAGTCAACCAGACCTTGCCGGACTACGCCCAGGTACACCACTGGCTGCGCGCCGAGCAGCCGTTCAGTGCCGCCAACCAACTTGCTACCGCCAACGGCCGGCTGCGCCGCGCGGCGCTCTATGAACGCTACCAAGCCGCCATCGATGCGCTGATGGTCGACGAATCCAGCTACGGAGACGCCTGATGAACTTCTATGAGTCCCTGCTCGAACAAACCCGCAGCGAACGCGAATTCCTGATCGGCGCGCCGATCATTCAGCAGGCCTTGGCCGGCGCGGTCAGCCTCGACAGCTATGTGGCCTTCCTCCGCGAGGCCTACCACCACGTCAAACACACGGTGCCGCTGCTGATGGCCTGTGGCGCGCGCCTGCCGGAACGCCTGGAGTGGCTGCGCGAGGCGATCACCGAGTACATCGAGGAGGAATACGGTCACCAGGAGTGGGTACTCAACGATATCCGCGCCTGCGGCGGTAACCCCGATGTGGTGCGCGGCAGCGTGCCCAAGCTGGCCACCGAGCTGATGGTCAGCTACGTCTACGACCGCGTTGCCCGGCATAATCCGGTGAGTTTCTTCGGTATGGTCACCGTGCTGGAGGGCACCAGCATCGCCCTGGCCACCCAGGTCGCCGGGATCATTCAGGACAAATTGCAACTGCCCGCCACCGCCTTCAGCTACCTGAATTCCCACGGCAACCTCGATCTGGAGCACATCGAGTTGCTGAAGCGACTGATGGACCGCCTGGACAACGCCGACGACCAGGCCGCCGTGGTGCACACCGCCAAGGTGGTCTACCGCCTGTATGGCGAGATGTTCCGCAGCCTGCCGCTGGCCGCCTCGGAGCGCTTTTCATGAAGCTGGCAGACTGCCGGGCACTGCTCACCGGCGCCAGCGGCGGCATCGGCCAGGCGCTGGTCGAGCAACTGGTCGCCGGCGGCGCGCACCTGCTGCTAGTCGGGCGCCAGCAAGGCGCGCTGGAAAGCCTGGCGCTGCGCTTCCCCGAGCAGGTCGAAGTGTTCCAGGCCGACCTCTGCGAACGCAGCGGACGCGCGGCAGTGGTCGCCGCCGCGCAGCGCTTCGGCGGCCTGAATACCCTGATCAATGCGGCCGGAGTCAATCGCTTCAGCCTGCTCGAACAGCACGACGAAGAGGACATCGCCGAACTGATCGGACTCAACGTCACAGCCACCCTGCAGCTGACCCACCGCCTGTTGCCATTGTTGCGCCAGCAAGAGCGGGCGCTGGTGGTCAACCTCGGCTCGACCTTCGGCTCCATCGGCTACCCGGGGTTTGCCGCTTACTGTGCCAGCAAATTCGCCCTGCGCGGTTTCTCCGAAGCCCTGCGCCGGGAGCTGGCCGACACCCCGATCAAGGTCTTGTACTTCGCCCCGCGCGCCACGCGCACGGCGATGAACGCGGCCAATGTGGTGGCACTGAACGACGAACTCAAGGTAAGCATGGACGAGCCGCACAGCGTCGCCGCGCAGCTGCTGGCGGCGATCCGCCGGGAACGCGAGGAGGCCTACCTGGGCTGGCCGGAAAAACTCTTCGTGCGCCTCAACACGCTGCTGCCGCGCGTGGTCGACCAGGCGTTGCGCAAGCAATTGCCGGTGATCCAGCGCTTCGCCCGCAACAAACACCCCTAGGAGATCGCTCATGCAAGCTGTCCGCTCCGCCCTGTGCGCCCTGCTCTGCCTCGCCAGCCTGCCGGCCTTCGCCCTCAGCGAACAGAGCCAGCAACAGTTGCAGCAGCTGCAAAGCCGCTGGGCCGAGATCAACTATCAACTGCCGGCCAAGCAGCGTGAGACTGCGTTCGCCAGCCTCAGCGCGCAGGCGCAACAGCTGCTCGACACTGAGCCCAAGGCCGCCGAACTGCTGATCTGGCGCGGCATCATTCTCAGCACCTATGCCGGCGCCAAGGGCGGACTCGGCGCCCTGGACCTGGTCAAGCAGGCCAAGGCCAGCCTGGAGCAGGCCCTGCAACTGGACGCCAAGGCCCTCGACGGCTCGGCCTACACCAGCCTCGGTAGCCTCTACTACCAGGTGCCCGGCTGGCCGATCGGTTTCGGCGACGACGACAAAGCCGAAGCGCTGCTCAAGCAAGCCCTGGCCCTCAACCCCAACGGTATCGATCCGAACTACTTCTATGGCGACTTCCTGCTGCGCGAGAAGCGCTATGCCGAGGCCAAGGTGGCCCTGGAGAAAGCCCAGCAGGCCCCCGATCGCCCAGGCCGGGCGCTCGCCGACCAGGGCCGCCGCCTGGAGATCAAGGCGCTGCTGGAAAAGCTCGACGGCAAGCTGGACTAACTGCGCACCTAGGGTCTTGAATAGGTAAAACAGGGAGTTTCTCCATGCGCATTCTGCTGGTCGAAGACGACAAGGCCCTCGGTGAAGGCATCCGCACTGCCCTCAAGCCCGAGGGTTATACCGTTGACTGGGTGCAGGATGGCAGCAGCGCGTTGCACGCCCTGAGCGAGGAGAGCTTCGAGCTGGCGGTACTCGACCTCGGCCTGCCCCGCATGGACGGCCTGCAGGTGCTCAAGCGCTTGCGCGCCGCCGCCAATCCGGTGCCGGTATTGGTCCTGACCGCCCGTGACTCCACCGCCGATCGCATCGCAGGTCTGGATGCCGGCGCCGACGATTACCTGGTCAAACCCTTCGCTGTGGCCGAACTCAAGGCTCGCCTGCGCGCCTTGCTGCGGCGCAGCTTCAACCGCCCACAACCGCTGCTGGAATACCGGGGCATCAGCCTCGACCTGGTCAGCCAGGCAGTGAGTTTTCGCGGTCAGACCGTCAACCTGCAGCGCAAGGAGTTTCTCCTGCTGCATGAACTGCTCGCCCAGCCGGGCCGGGTGCTGACCCGCGACAAGCTGCAACAGGCGCTCTACGGCTGGGACGAGGAGGTGGAGAGCAACGCACTGGAAGTGCACGTGCATCACCTGCGCAAGAAGTTCTTCCCGGAATTGATCCGCACCGTACGCGGCGTCGGTTATCTGGTGGACAAGGTTTGATCCGCTCGATCCGCGCACGCACCCTGCTGCTGGTACTCGGCTTGCTGATCCTGTCGACGAGCCTGATCGCCTACAAGAGCTACCGCGATGCCCAGCACGAAATCGAGGAATTGTTCGACGCTCAACTGGCGCAAACCGCGCGCCTGCTCGCCGGCGTAGTCGCTCGCGACATGCCCCTCGCGGCTCGCCAGAGGCTCCAGGAAGCACTCGATCAGGCGGCCCAGGCACAGCACAACAAGGCCGACAATGCGTTTTCCAGCGGCCACCCCTACGAAAGCAAGCTGGCCTTCCAAGTACTCGATGAACAGGGTCAAGTCGTTCTGCAATCGGTCAGCGCCCCCAGCGGCGTACTCGAGCAGATGGTCAGCGACCTGGTGCAGGCGGATAGAGGCAGCCCGGTGCTGCTGCCGGGCGAACCCCTGAGCAATATCGCCGGACACCTGGCCGGCTATCACAGGGTGACGCTGGATCAGTACCACTGGCGGCTGTTCATTCTGCGCGACGTGCGCGATGGCCACTGGATCCTGGTCGGCGAGCGGGAAGACGTGCGCGGTGAACTGGTGACGAAGATAACCCTGCGCAGCCTGTTACCCGACCTGTTTGGCCTGCCCTTGCTCGCCCTGCTGGTATGGCTGGCAATAGGTTGGGGCCTGCAGCCGCTGCAGCGCATGGCGGCGCTGATCAGGGCGCGCACGCCTGACAATCTGGCACCGCTGCTGCTGGCACCGCTGCCGAGCGAACTGGAACCGATCAGCGCGTCGCTCAACCGCCTGCTGCTGCAAGTCAACCAGCTGCTCGACCAGGAGAAGCGCTTTATCGCCGATGCCGCCCATGAGTTGCGCACCCCGCTGGCGGTGCTGCGCATCCATGCGCAAAACGCTCTGGATGCCGCCGAACCGAGTGACCGCGAGGAAGCGCTGCGCCAGCTGGGAATCGGCGTCGAACGCGCGACCCGGGTGATTGCCCAGCTGCTGACATTGGCCCGCCTCGACCCCAGCGTGGTGCAACTGGCCATGGTCGAACTGGACCTGCTCGGGTTTGTCCGTAACGAACTGGCCGAACTCACCCCGCTCGCCCTTGAGCATGACCAGGAGCTGATCCTCGAGGCGATAGAGCCAGGCGATTTTCGGCTGCTCGGCGATGCTCCCAGCCTGGGCACCCTGCTGCAAAACCTGATCGGCAACGCCGTGCACTACACCCCAACAGGCGGGCAGATTCGAGTGATCGTGGAGGTTCAGGCCGATGCCCTGCTGTTGCGCGTGCAAGACAGCGGCCCCGGCGTCGCGGCCAGTCAGCGCGAGAAACTCTTCGAACGCTTCTATCGTCAGGGCGAAGGCCAGGGCGCCGGCCTGGGCCTGTCGATCGTGCGCCGGGTGGTCGAACTGCACCGCGGCAGCATCCACCTGACTGAGTCGCCGCTGGGCGGACTGGAGGCATGCGTACGCCTGCCGCGCCGCCTGGAGAACGGCATGCGGGACCTTCGGCCCCATTGATCAACCAGCCTGGCAGGGTACCGGCCAGAACTGGGGTTGCGGGGACGATCAAACAACATTGACCTGATAGGGTGGGGTCGAGAAACGGGGCCATCGACCCGCACAACGATAACGTCTGCGGGCTGTAACCCCTGGCTTGTTACGCGGTAAACAGAGCGGCCAAGCAATATTGCTGAAGGACCTGCCACGACAGGCCGCAGTCGACCGATTCTGTTGAAAAAGTCCCTCTGCGATTTCAGCCCACAATAGTGCATGCCTGACATTGAAAGCTGAGTAATTTTTGGACATTGATCGCCCTGAATTTCACGTATCGACGCCCAGATTGGACGTTGGGGCGGCTCCAGACAAGCGAAGCGAACAGCACCGACTTTTTCTACAGAATCGACCCATTGCGGGCACTCAGAAGCGCCTACAAAACTAGGGCCGACTCACCTTGCGGAAGGCGTAGAACAAATTTGGCTCGCTGACAACATAGAGATTTCCCTCATTGTCCAGGGTTACCCCTTCTGGCTGTGGGGCTGACTCTTTCAGGTCACTCAGCAAGCCGACGAAATTACGGAAGCTGACCAGTTCCCCTTCATCAGTCATCTCCACGAGCAATTTCGACTCATCGCTCAGAATCACCAGATGTTTGGTTTTTGGGTCAAAGTAGATGTCCGAAAGATCGGTGGCGAACACCTTGTCGTCGATCCAAGAGGTCAAATCAAGAATCTTGATTTGCATCCTCTGCCCAAGACTGGCCCCTACCCCGGAAATCTCATAAAGCTGCCTTGGATTCCGTTCCTTGACCATGAACAATCGATCATTAGCAGCATCGTAGGTGATACCTTCGAAGCCCTTATTGCCATTCAGGTTGATACCCAGAGACAGGTACTGCGCATCCGCATGGTGGATGGTCTGTGATGCTTCCGGGAGATTGAAGAAACTCAGCTCTTGCGTGCGCTCGTCGACAACCACTACTCGGCTGCCCCCCATGTAGGCGAGCCCTTCGATATCACCAAAACCATCCAGAGGATATCTTTCGGTGACATCACCAGTTTTGTTCAGGGCAACGAGTTCCGTGGGGCCCCCGTTGATAACACCCAACAGACGATCTTGGTCATAGTCATAGACGATTGCGGAGAGATTTTGCTCAATGCCCTTGACTGGTTTGGCATCGATATAAACCTTGTAGTCCGGCAGTCAGATGCTTTTATCTTTCCACGCGGCGGCATTCAGCTGGCTCTTCAGGTCAAAAAAGAGTCTTTCGTCCCAATGATGGAATTCAGACACCGCGAAGCTGATGCTGCCGATGAGAGACAAACCCAGAATCCACAGCTTGGTCCTGCGGCTCATGGAAGGCTTTGGGGCGGTAATAGCCTGAGTTTCAACAACGCGTTGCACCTGTGAGTTTTCCTGTATTTGCTATGAGTTCTGGAGCTATCAAGAGAAATGTCAGAGGGCTTCGCTATCCCTTTTGGCAGCCTGCGGGCGTGGGCTTGCAAGGTACCTGTCTGGCACACCGGAGCCTGGGCACCGATGGTTTCAGCAAGATGACGGCTTACGGCCCTGGGCATACACGGTGGTTATGCAGTTCACGATCCATTTGGTTGGCGGCTGATTTCAAGAATGCGGCTGCGTCCCTGCTCAGCGAGCAAATAGCTACCAGAGCCGAGGGGGATGATGGTTTGCGCCGCACGCAGGTGCTGGAGAATCACCTGGAGATGACCTGTTGAGTCGAGCAACAGCAAGCGCGCCATATGGGTGGCATCTTCCGTAATCCATAGGCCATCTCTCGTGCATTGCACGTAGCCCGGCGCGTTAAGACCCTCGACGACAAGCTTGTCTGCGCCTACGGGTTGCCATTGCTTGACCCAACCCTTGGCTTTTTCGGTATAGAAAAGCCGCCCGTCGGGGCAAACGCTGACACCTTCACCCTCGTCCAAACCATCGCGTAGGACGCTGAGTTGCCGGGTCTCAGGATCGTAACGCAGCAACCGCCCTTGTGGTTTGTCTTCGATGGCGAACAACGAGTGGCCATCGGTGGCGATCCCTTCGATGCTGTCAGCCTCGAACAACACTTCACGTTGGCCGTCGCGCAGCCAGAGTACCGGCTGAAGCCCGTCTTCCTGGCCCGTCACCAACCCGCCCCGGAATACCACATGACCGTCCGGCTTGGACAATCCCTCCAGCACCTCGGTACTGCTGCCGTCAGCCTGCATGAGCAAAATTTTGCCCAAGGGCTCCGGAAACTCCTGACTGACGAACAGAGCACCCTGCGCATCAAGCGCTAGGGCACTGACCTTGGGTATACCTAGAAGGAAGACTTTATAGTCCCAGCCTTTCGCAGCAGTGACCGGGTACAGATGGTGCCAGGCTGGGTAAGCCAAAGCACTGGCCACTAGAACTCCGAGCAAAGTCAGGAGCGGACGCCATCGCAACTTAAAAATAATCATCGGGGGGTGTTTTTCCATGGCGAGTGACACTCGCGCAAACCATGCCTGATGCGTCGTGAAGAAAGCGTTGTCGCGTGTGTCGGAGTACCCAACGCTTTAGCGTGTTCAACCTGAAGCCACCAGCGTGTCGACTGAGCTGGATAAAGGACGTGGTTCGTGTCGGGCGCAAGGTGGGTAAGAAAATGAGCAGAGCGCCAACCAAAGTGACAGCTCACCGCTGCGGAAGCAGCCCCAGGATGAACCCTAATACCTGCTGCTCTGGCGCCCTTCAGCAAAGCAAGTGCGGTACTGCAGGTGAATCACCGGTTCATCGCCTTAACGGGTTCTTGACGAGCGCTCGGGCACAGTCTCGCCATCACATCTCCGAGGAACCCGATATGGCACGTTCAACTCTTCAGTGGCTCACTGCGGCTGTTTGCGCTCTCATGGTGACATCACCTGCTTTTTCCGCGAGCAATAGCCAGCCCAAGGTGTTTGGCTGGGTCGAGGAAGGCTTGCTCCTGCCTGAAAACATTTCAGTGAAAATCAAGCTCGATACAGGAGCGCTGACCTCCTCAATGGACGCTAAAGACCTGGAGCGGTTCGAGAAGAACAATGAAAAGTGGGTGCGCTTCAATGTCGAACTAAAGGACAGTGATACCGGCAAACTTGAAAGCGTCCCATTCGAGCGTCGGGTAGAGCGCAACATTAAGGTACGGGGTGCCGGCGGCGCCGAGCGCCGACCGGTCGTGCTGATGAAGATGTGCATTGGTGATAAGGTCTATAACGAGCAGTTTTCGTTGAAAAATCGCGGAAAGATGCTCTACCCGGTACTCATCGGGCGGCGCACCCTGGAGAACCTGGGGGCGGTGGATGTTTCCCGTACTTTCACCATGGAGCCCAAGTGCGGCAAGAGTGCTTCCGCTCAATAGTGCATGGCGATGAATAAAGCGAGTGAGCCACAAATTTGCATAACTGCGACGCTGGCCATGAGCACCGGCACCCTGCGTCCAAGCACATTTCCAGTGTCGCAGGGGGCGTTCAGTGAAAAGCGGTTTCTCCCCTGTTCGGCTTTTGGCGTAATAGCCTCGCGGATATTCGTAGGCACCTTGACTCAGGCTCGGACGGTTACTGAATGAAAAATCTGCTCAATCAATTGCGTGTCTGGGCCAGAGAGCTGAAACGCCAGATCATGGTGCTGTGGTTTAGTTACCGACACCCCGAGACACCCCGGTTGCCCAAGTGGATTGCGATCTGCGTGGTGGCTTATGCCCTGAGTCCGATCGACCTGATTCCAGACTTCATCCCGATATTGGGTTATCTGGATGACGTAATCATTCTGCCGCTCGGCATTCTGCTGGCCATGCGGATGATGCCGATTGAGATCCTTGAAGAGGCTCGACTACGCGCAAGTGAATGGGAGAAAAGCCAGACGCCGCGGCCGGTTAATAGGATTGTGGCAGTGCTGATAGTAATGGTCTGGCTGGCTGTACTGGCGGGAGTATGGGCTGCCTTGGCGTTTCGTCCGTAACGCGCTCGATCGCTTCGGACTTCATCGCCCACGACAGGTGGCCAGCTGTAGGCGAGAGTGGCCGGTTTGCTGGAATGCCTGGGCCGATGATCGGCCTACCTGTGCGGAGAGCAATCATTGGATGAGACGTCGAGCTAGCCTCGCAGGCTCGAATGCGCCACCCATGCGGCATGCCACAAATTGCCCTAAAAACGACATCCAAGGCTACCGGGATCATTCTCGCCGGCAGCCGCCAATCGATACCGCAAACGCTCGCCGACGACCCTGTTCGGCAGAGACAGTCAGGAAACAGCTAAGTTGAACACGACCTTGCGCATCCTAATCATCGAAGACAATCCGGACATCGTAGCCAACCTCTACGAATACTTTGAGCCGCTCGGGCATCAACTCGATAATGCGCGCACCGGGCATGCGGGGCTGACCAGGGTGGCTGAGCAGCGGTTTGATGTCATCGTGCTGGATGGCATGCTACCAGGCCTCGATGGTTTGGAGGTGTGCCGGCGCCTGCGCGAAGAGCTGCACTGCAAAACTCCGGTACTGATGCTCACTGCGCGCGATACCGTCAACGACAAGGTGACAGGGCTGCGGGCTGGGGCAGATGATTACTTGGTCAAACCTTACTCGCTGATCGAACTGGAAGCCCGGCTGGATGCACTGGTCAGA
This sequence comes from Pseudomonas sp. SJZ079, assembly GCF_007993865.1. Classification (GTDB taxonomy): domain Bacteria; phylum Pseudomonadota; class Gammaproteobacteria; order Pseudomonadales; family Pseudomonadaceae; genus Aquipseudomonas. The sequence goes on from NZ_VIUH01000020.1 coordinate 83,364, forward strand.
CGAGCCACGCCATCCATGGCTGATCAGGTGTTGCGTTTTGGCGAGTTAGAATTCGACACCGGAATATTCGAAGTCAAGCGTGCGGGGCAACGGCTCGAAATCACCCCGATTGGTTATAAACTACTGGCCGCCCTGCTGCGGGCGGCGCCACGGCTGGTGACACGCGAGGAGTTGGAGCAAGAAGTCTGGAAGGATGCGCTGCCGCTCAGTGATGCTCTTCGCAGCCACATTCACACGCTCAGACAGGCTCTCGACAAGTCTTTCCCCGCGTCCCCTCCGATGCTACTCACCGTGCCTGGCATTGGCTATCGTCTGGTCGACGGCGATGCATCCCAATAACTCCTTACGCGGGCGCATGATCGCCGCCTATGTGTTGCTTGCGGTAGTTATCGGAGGTGTGTTCGCCGGCTCAGCGTTCTTCGTTGTTGCGCAAATCGAAAACGAACTCATCGACGAACGCCTTGCTCGCGCAGCTGAACTATGGGCTGCGAGTCCATATCGCTCGGTTCAGCCACCAATTAGCGATCTCAGTTTCTTCGTGGACAAGCGCATCCCTCAAGCCATGCAACAGCTGACGTTAGGCACGCATGAACTGCGTCTGCAAGGCCGTGGTTTGCATGTACTGATCGGAGCGGATAGTGGCCAACGTTATGCCATTGTGGATGACCAAAGCGACTTCGAGTCCATCGAGTCATCGTCCTACATTGCCTTGGGCATCGCTTTTTTAGGGGGCATTGCCTTGGCCGTCCTGATTGGGCGAGCCAGTGCAAGCCGAGTAATCCTGCCTCTCACTAATTTGGCCAGTGCGGTTCAAGACGAACGCCAGACAGAAATCCTGCCTGGCCTCGATGCCACCGACGAAATTGGTGTGCTAGCACGGGCTATCGATGATCGCACCAATCAGTTGAGCCTGGCGCTGCAGCGCGAGCGCTGGTTCACCGCGGACGTCAGTCATGAGCTTAGAACCCCGCTGACCATCATGCTCGGCGCGGCCGAAGTCCTGACCAGCCGCTTACGGGATCGCCCTGATCTGCTGGTCATGACCGAGCGCATCAGACGTAACGCCGCGGATACCGCACAACAGGTCGGAGCCCTATTGCAGTTGGCCAGGGCGCCGGAGAACACGGATCGCACTCTGGTCGCCCTGCGTCCCTTGATTGAGCATGAGCTGGAGCGCTGCCAGCCATTGCTTCGCGGAAAAAACCTGACGCTCAAATTCGCTGCTGCCGAGGACGTTTCAGTCCAGGCCGTTCCGGAGTTGGTCGCCATTGCGCTGAGCAATTTGATACGCAATGCCTGCCAGCACACCGAGCAAGGTGTCATCACCGTCCATCTGAATGCAGCTCAAATTGTGGTGGAGGACAGTGGCACTGGCTTACCTGAAGCCGTTCGCGCCCTTCTGTTCGATCGGTTCGTTCGCGGCAGTGAGGCTTGCAGCAATGGGTCTGGGCTGGGTCTGTCTATCGTCAAACGAGTGACCGAGCATCTTGGCTGGACGGTTCGTCATGATCCGGTCCCCAGTGGGGGTAGCCGCTTCACACTGCAGTTCCCCACCTAGTACTGGGGGGCGACTCCAGGCGCTCACGCGCGTGGTAGCTCTGCCTCGGAATTCCAGCGGCAATGATGGGTTTGCCTTAGCCATAGCCCTAAACACCGCCGTGTTTCTATCTCTCGTAGTAAGGGGCGGTGGCTATGTTTCAGGGGCTAGACCTTAACGCCCGATGCCAAGTCGGTCCGTCAACAAACACCGCCGCCTTTCTTCACGGGTTCTTGATCGATGACCGCCGATACTGCAGCTATCCCAAGGTGTCGCGCACTATTGCCTGCGCTCCCGGCCGGATGCCGGAAGGGAGTCCACCGTCGCAAATCTACATGTCCTCCAGCGCAAAGCGTTGGGGGCCGGACGGTCTAGCAAAGGAGACCTTTTCGCTTAGGGAAACTCAGTAACCGATGAATACCCACGTTAAACAGCTGTACCGCGGACGCAGCAAGTACAACCAGCAGACGGCACGCAACTATGAAGAGCAGCGTTCGGAAGCCAAACATGCCGCGGAAATGCGCCTGGTTGATCGTGCGCTCTCCCACATCCCGCGCTCCCATCGCGTGCTCGACGTCCCCTGCGGCGGCGGGCGCATCACCGCTCACTTGGCAGGTAAGGGCTACACCATCAGCGGCGCCGACCTGTCCGATGCGATGCTGGAGCTTGCCCGGGCCAACCTGGCTGCTCAGGGATTCCCCTGCTCGGTCGAGAAACAGGACCTTGAGCAGCTGACGTTGCCCGACCGCAGCGTTGATACGCTTATCAGCTTCCGCCTGTTTCACCATTTCCCCGAGCCACGCATCCGCCAACGGATCATCGGCGAACTGTGTCGCGTAGCCGACCGCTACGTCGTTCTGTCCTACTTCAGCCCGCTGTCCATCACCTCGCTGAAACGCCGCATCCGTGAGCTGCGTGGGGGCCGAAAATCTGAAAAACATTCGACGTCATTGGCCGAGGTTGTAATTTACTTCCAACTGGCAGGCTATCGTCTGGTCAAGGATTACGCCCGCCTGCCGCTGCTGCACACCCTGCACCTGGCGGTCTTCGAGAGGATCGACGAAGGACAGGCCTGATCAGGCGGTGCTGTCACGAAACGGCGTATTACGGCTGATCCAGACCGTTCACTTCGCTCTCGCCTAAACTCCATGTGCTGGCGGAGGTTGACCGTGTACCGCCTTGCAGCAACCTGAGTCGTCCCGACATGCCTAGACACTTTCTAGGCTTTGTTGGACTACCCTTTGAGGCCGTGAAGCTCAGTCTTGGGTTCGATCAATCCACTGGTCCGCCATCTCTTTCTTGCTGCAAGGTTTTCAGTCTCTCAGAGATAATGACTGTCATGTTGCATCGACCGGTTGAATCCACAGCCGTTTTCTACCGCTCACGAACGGCAGAAAACCATCTAAAAAGCTGGCGGTAAAACCTCAAAAAATCAGCCATTACAGGACCAACAGATCGGCTTCAGTAATCGAGCAGCACCCTCCCCCGCGAGTCCGGGCGGGATCAAAGCTCCCGCACCATCACCACTGTTCCTTGCCCCAGGCCTGGAATTTCTCTAGCACCTGCCATCCGCGCTTCGCGTAGTAGTCGCTGCGATCATGCGTGTGCAGGTACAACCGCGCGGTGCCGCTGGCCTTTGCCTGGGCGCAGATGCCTTCGATCAGGCGCTCCGCCAGGCCTCTGGCATGCAGTGTAGTGAAGACGCAGGCAACCCAGGGGCCCAGCTCCGGGCGCTCGGGCAAGTCGTTTCTGGCGAGTGCGGCGCTGCCGAGTAGCTGACCATTCTCCAGGGCGATCAGGCACTGCCAGTCGCCGTTGCCCTGCCCTTCGGCGCACTCACGCTGCCAGTCGGCGGGGCTGCTCGGCGAACTCGTAGCCGAACTGTCGATGCAGCCACTCCACCAGGGTGTCGCTGCATTGCATATGGTTGCTTAGCCAGTCCAGGCGAAGCATGTGGCGTTTTCCCCTGTGTTTTTTTGCTGGGTACAGATGGGGACGGAGCGATGACGCTGGCTAAAGCGAGCCGCGCGAACGGCCAGCCATAAAGGCCATCGCCTGCCTGGACATCGGCGGTGGTAGATCGAGGGTTGCTGGTTACGCCCAGCCGCTCACGCCGACTGCGGCATAAGGTGCTGAATAGCCTTTGAGCGGCTGCCCCTCAGGGCATGGCGCGCCCCGGCACCAGGCTCAACTCGCTGACCTTGTCGCGGCGCTGGGCGAGAAAACGCGTGCAGCTGACGCGCAGGAAGGAGGCGAAGTTGACCACCTCGCCGCGGTAATCGATGACCTCTTCGTACAGCTTGGTGATCAGCTGATTGGTGGTCATGCCATCGACTTCGGCGATCTCGCGCAGGATGTCCCAGAACTGGTTTTCCAGACGCAGGGTGGTGACCACGCCGCGAATCCGCAACGAGCGCGAGCGCGACTCGTAGAGGATCGGGTCGGCTTTGACGTAGAGTTCGCACATGAACCATGGCCTCTCGAATGGGACTCTGTGGCAGCGACCTCGGCCGCTAAAAAGTGCTGAATTGTCGCTGATTGGAGCGCCTCACACCCGCTGCCACAGTTAAACATCAGCCTTACAGGCTGATCTTGGTGCCCAGCAACGTGAGGAATCCGGCCAACCAGATCGGGTGCGCCGGCCAGGCCGGGGCGGTAACCAGATTGCCCTGGATATGCGCGTGATCCACGGCGATGTCCATGTACTCGCCGCCGGCCAGCCGCACTTCCGGGGCGCAGGCCGGGTACGCGCTGCAGGCACGGCCTTCGAGCACACCGGCCGCTGCCAACAGCTGGGCGCCATGGCAGACCGCGGCAATCGGCTTGTCGGCCTTGGCGAAGGCCCTGACCAGCTCCAGCACCTGCTCATTCAAGCGCAGGTATTCCGGGGCACGACCGCCGGGAATCAGCAGCCCGTGGTAATGATCGGCCTTGACCTTGGCAAAGTCGTAGTTGAGCACGAAGTTGTGCCCGGGCTTTTCGCTGTAGGTCTGGTCGCCCTCGAAATCATGGATGGCGGTGCGCACGCTTTGCCCGGCGACTTTGTCCGGGCAGACCGCGTGCACGATGTGACCGACCATCTGCAGGGCCTGGAACGGCACCATCACTTCGTAATCTTCGACGTAGTCGCCGACCAGCATCAAAATATTCTTCGCAGCCATGACGTTCTCCTGACAGGTTAAGGACGCAATGAGTTTCCGCCGCCTAGTGAGTCGACAGGTAATAGCCTAGAACTACGTCAGGAAAAAACTAGCACCAGACGGACGCCGAAAAGCTTGCGAGCGCGGCAGGCGACCGGGCTGAGCAGCAGATGCGCACAGGCGCGTGGCGTTGTCGCTCAACGGCGACGGTCGAGCAGGTTCACCACCACGCGATCCAACCAGCCCCACACGCGCTGCTGGGCACGCCGCCACCAGGGCCGCGCGCGCCATTGCGCCAGGCTGATTTCATCGCTGTCGGCGAAGTCCTCCTGAAAACTGGCCACCACCGCCGCGGTCAGTGCCGGGTCGAGCGCCTCCAGGTTGGCGTCGAGGTTGAAGCGCAGGTTCCAGTGATCGAAATTGCAGGAGCCGACGCTGACCCAGTCGTCTACCAGCACCATCTTCAAATGCAGCAAACGTGGTCGGTATTCGAAGATCTGCACCCCGGCCTTGAGCAGCTTCGGGTAATAGCGCTCGCCGGCGAAGCGCACCGGTAAATTGTCGGTGTGCCGGCCGCTCAACAGCAGACGCACTTCGACCCCGCGTGCCGCGGCTTTGCGCAGGGCCCGGCGCACCTTCCAGGTCGGCAGGAAATACGGCGTCGCCAACCAGATGCGCAGCTTGGCCCCGCGCAGGGCGCGGATCAGGGATTGCAGAATGTCGCGGTGCTGCTGGGCATTGGCATAGGCCACCCGGCCCAGCCCCTGCCCCACGGGTGGCGGCACCGGCAGGTGCTGGAGCCCCGGCGCAGGCTCCGGACGCCAGGCAAAGCGCGCCTGACAGGCCTGCCATTGGCGCTCGAACAACTGCTGCCAGTCGGTCACCAGGGGGCCGCTGATTTCCACCATGACCTCATGCCAGGCGCTGTCGGCCTGACCCGGGACCCAGAAGCCATCGGTGGCACCGGTGCCGCCGACGAACGCCACTCGGCCGTCGACCATCAACAGCTTGCGATGGTCGCGGTACAGGTTGCGCAGGCCACGGCGCCAGCGCAGCGGGTTGTACCAGCGCAGCTGTACACCGGCGGCGATCAGGCGCTGCCGATCACGCGCGTGCAGCGCCTGACAGCCGTAGTCGTCGAACAGGCAGCGCACCACGACACCGCGTTGCGCCGCGGCGCAGAGCGCCTGCAACAAGGCGTCGGCACAGACGCCGCTTTCGACCAGATAGAGTTCCAGCTCGACCTGCTGCTGCGCGGCAGCGATCGCCGCGATCATGCGCGGGAAGAACCTCGAGCCGCTGCGCAACAAGGCAAAGTGATTGCCGCTACGCCAAGGAAAGATCGCCTTCGACATCAACGCGCGACGAACGCAGGAGAGGCGCCGACCGGCAACGCCGCGCGAGTAGCCGGAAACAGGGTATAGGGCCGATGCATAAGTCCTCGGGGGTCGATATCCATTCAGCCGCCACGATAGCCGCCTGGACGGCCCTTGCCCACCCTGCCCCGCGCTAATCGGCGCACGGCGCGATCATGCGCTTGCCCGACACCGCTCAGACGCCTGTCAGCCTGATCAAGACGCCGGCAACGGCTCGGCCTGCGGCAGCAACCGACAGCCCTGACGCGGGCTCAGCCATTGCGCGGTCTGGCTGCTGCCCAGGCCGCGCGCGGTGACCCGCTTATGCGCCGGGTCATCGAAAAAGCCACTGAGCGGCAGGTACTGCTCGACGTAAGTCGCGCAGTACTCGGCCGGGTTGTTCGTCACATAGCGGCAGGAGCAGTACTCCTTGGCCGAGTAGGCACCGATGATCCCCGGAAACGCTTGTAGGTGGCTGCGGTTCTGCCAGGCCAGAGCGGCCAGCACGAGCATGCCCAGCAGCACGAGAGAGGTGAACGGACGACGACGGATCATGGCTGCACCTGCGGGGCAAAGGCGGCTTGGACCAGCTTGAGCAACTGGTTGTGTTGGTAGCTGCCGTCGCGATCATCGGCGTAGCGCACCACCACCAGCTTCTCGCTGGGCAGCACATACAGGGCTTGGCCCCAATGACCGAGGGCGGCGAAGGTGTCGGCCGGCGCATCCGCCCAGGGCTTGGCCTGGCCTGGCACGGCGACGTTCAGCCACCAGTGCCCGCCCGGTACCGCATCGCCCGGTTTGTCCGCCTGCGGCAGGTAATTGGCGAACGCCGTGCGGTTGAATTCGACCCAGGCCTGGGGCAGCAATTGCCGCTCGCCCCACCGGCCATCGCGCTGCATCAGCAAGCCGACACGCGCCAGATCGCGGGCAGTCATATAGGCATAGGAGGAGCCGACGAAGGTGCCGCTGGCATCGGTTTCCCATACGGCCGAGGTGATGCCGAGCGGCTCGAACAGCGCACTCCAGGGATAATTCGGGTAGGCCTCGGCGCCGACCATGCCCTTCAACGCGGCGGACAGCACATTGCTGTCGCCGCTGGAATAGCGAAACCGCGCGCCCGGCTCGGCATCGGCCGCGTGTTGCGCGGTGAAGGCGGCCATATCGCTACGGCCGCGGGTGTAGAGCATGGCCACCACCGACGACTGCAGCGGTGCGTATTCGTAATCTTCCTGCCAGTCCAGGCCCGAGGCCCAGTTGAGCAGGTGGCCGACCTTGACCCCCGGGTGCGCGGCGAATGCCGGGTAATACTGGGCCGCCGGCGCATCGAGCCGGAAGCGCCCTTGGCCATAGGCCACGCCGAGGATGGTGGCGAGCAGGCTCTTGCTCACCGACCAGGTCAGGTGGGCCGTCTCGGCCGTAGTCGGCCCGGCATAGCGTTCGTAGATCACCTGACCGTCGCGGATAACCAGCAAGGCATCGGTGCGCACGCCCGTGCGGCTGGCATCGTCACGCGCGGGGAAGGCATAGGCTTCCAGCGTGGCGAGCGCCTCGCTGGGCGCGGCAGGTGCCTGCGACCACTGCTGCGCGGGCCAGTTTTCCGCCTGGGCCATGGCGCAACCCAGCGCCAAACCAAGCGCCAGACTCAGCCGACGCATAACGGGAATGGACATAAAAACGCCTCTAGCCGTGAAAAGTGCCGCACCCTAGCACGCCGCCCATGACGTTAAACAGCGGCGCACGCGTCAGCTGGGTCAGCGTGTGCGGATAGCCTCGGGTTGGCATCACGTGGGCAGGGCGCCTACTGATCTGGATCAACCCCGCACAGAGGCTACAGCTAGACGCAGACCCGCTAGGACATCAGTCCCAGCGTCGCCGCGGCCTTGGCCAGGCGTTTGTTGCGCGCCAGCCCGGCAATCGAGAGCAATCCCTTATCCCGCCGCCAGAGCGCCGCCCACGCCTCTGGTCCGCTGTCGAGCGCCGCATCCAGCTCGCCGCTCAGCGCCGCGAACTGGGCGAACAGTCCGGCCAGCAGCACATGGGTCGCCGGGCTGTTAGCGCTCAGCCGGCTGACCTCCGCGCAGCCCGCCAGCAGGCCCAGCAGGCGCAACTGCAGGGTCTGGGGCCAGGCCGACTCCTGGCCCAGCGCCGATAACCAGGCGCTGAGCGCCGTCAGCACGTGCAGGTCTTCGATGCTGCGAAACGGTTTCACGTAGTCATCCCAGCCATCGCCGGCCAGACGCTGGCAGTGGGCATCGGCCAGGTGCAGACGGGCATGACCGATGTCCGGCATCATGGGTAAGGTCGGCAACGCCTCGATACGCACGCCCGGCGCGCCGGCGCGCACCACGCCCAGGGCCAAACGCGGCGCCTGCTCGGCGGCCTCTTCGCGGGCCGCCACCAGCAACCAGTCGGCGGCCTCGGCGGCGGTGACGTAGTCCTTGCGCCCGCTCAGCGTCAGGCCACTCAGGCGGGTGCCCATGTCCGCCGGGCGCACGCTCTTGTTTTCGGTCACGCACAGCGCGCCCAGCGACCAGGGCGCCGATGGCCAGAGTACGCGCAAGGCGCCCTGATACCCGGCGAGAAAAGCCAGCCCCGGGGTCGCCGCCAGGCGCCCGCCGAGCAAGGCCAGTTCGAACGGTGGCGGGTTGCCCAGACGCTCGAGCAAGGTCGCGTACCACTCATCCAGGCTGGCGGCGACGGGCAGGCGGTCGCGGGTTTGCATCAGGCGTTGCCAGGGCATGTCAGGTTCCTCTGCTGTTTTTATAGTGAGCCGCTGTCATACAAGTATCACCAAAGGTTCACAGTCGTGACACCGGGTCTACCTAGCCTGAGCTTGCCCAACAAGATCGACCGGCCGCAAGGCAAAACGCCGGCAAACGGAGATTAAGGTATGACCCAGATCACCCTCACCCGCGCCAGCAACGTCGCTCCACGTCGCCTGCAAGCCGAGCGGTTGCTCGGCCCCGAGGCCTTGCGTGAAGCCCAGGCGCTGCGTTACCGCGTGTTCAGCGCCGAATTCGACGCCAAGCTCAAGGGTGCCGAGCAGGGCCTGGATGTGGATGACTACGACATTCATTGCGAACACATCGGCGTACGCGACCTGAACAGCGGTGAACTGGTCGCCACCACCCGTTTGCTCGACCATCAGGCCGCGGCCGGCCTGGGTCGCTTCTACAGCGAAGAAGAGTTCAGCCTGCATGGCCTGGCGCACCTCGAAGGCCCGGTGCTGGAGATTGGCCGTACCTGCGTCGATCCCGCCTACCGCAACGGCGCCACCATCGCCGTGCTCTGGGCCGAGCTGGCCGAAGTGCTCAACCAGGGTAGCTACCGCTACCTGATGGGCTGCGCCAGCATCCCCATGCAGGATGGCGGCATCCAGGCCCAGGCGATCATGCAGCGCCTGCGGGAGCGCTACCTGTGCACCGAACACCTGCGCGCCGAACCAAAGCTGCCACTCCCGGCGCTGGACGTGCCGGGTAACGTGATCGCCGAGATGCCGCCCCTGCTCAAGGCTTACATGCGCCTGGGCGCGAAGATCTGCGGCGAGCCGTGCTGGGACCCGGACTTCCAGGTCGCCGACGTGTTCATTCTGCTCAAGCGCGATGAACTCTGCCCGCGCTACGCCCGCCACTTCAAGGCGGCAGTCTGATCCTGGTTGCATGCAGCGCCGGCACTGTGTAGACAGTGCCGGCATTTGTGCCGAGGAGTGCTCGATGAAAACCCTACGCCTGTACCTGCGCCTGCTGCGCTTGTTGGCCGTGATCGGCCTGGGCACCCTGCTGGCCGGCACGGTGAGCCTGCTGGAAAAACTCTTGCGGCATGAGTTGCCGGCCCAGCGCCAACGCATCAGCCGCTGGTTTCTCGCCCGCCTCGCCGCCGTCCTGCCGTTTCGCCTCAGGGTACGCGGCGAGCTGCCACAGGCGCCGATGCTGTGGCTCAGCAACCATGTGTCCTGGACCGATATTCCGCTGCTCGGCATGCTCACCCCGCTGTCGTTTCTGTCGAAAGCCGAGGTGCGCCGTTGGCCCGTGGCCGGCTGGCTGGCGCAACAGGCCGGCACCCTGTTCATCCAGCGCGGCGCGGGCGACAGCGGTCTGCTCAACCAGCAACTGGGCCGTCACTTGCAGCAAGGCCGGCACCTGTTGATCTTCCCCGAAGGCACCACTACCGATGGTCTGGTCCTGCGTACCTTCCACGGCCGCTTGCTAAGCTGCGCAATCGACAGCGGGGTGGCCGTGCAGCCGGTGGCGATTCGTTACCTGCGTGACGGTGAGCCGTGCAAGGTCGCGCCCTTCATCGGCGATGACGACATGCTCTCGCACCTGCTGCGCCTGCTCGCCAGCGAGGTGGCCGAGGTGCAGATCCAGCTGCTGCCGCCGATCGCCAGCGCCGCACTGAATCGCAACGCGCTGGCGCGACAGGCGCAGCAAGCCGTGTCTGCCGCCCTGTTTGGCACCCGTGAAACCACAGCGGCGGACGCTAGCGCAGTCGAGGCGGCCTAGGGTCTGTTGCCGTTTCATTCGCGGCCGCGCCGTAGCTTGTTTTTGCGCGAGGCAAGGCACGAGGAGCGCGGTTTGGTTGTTCCAAATGAGCGACGAGAAACTCCGCATCGCGCAAAAACAGGCCCGGCCCTTCGGGTTGCGCGGGAAATGGCCCCCGCTGTTGTTGCAGGACTTGGCAAGGGAATGACCATTACCTGCGTCCCGCGCCTAATCGGGGGCCATTTCTCGCGGCAACGCGGTTCGCAATGAAACGGCAACAGACCCTAGGCGCCTGTCCCCGACAGGCCGCGCTGCTGATCCAGCTGCAGGGCGACGAAGCGCTGCAGCTCGGGATAGAAGGCGCGAAAGTCTGCGCTCAGTGGCTCATACAGGCGTTCCAGCTCGATCAGGCTGCCCTCCAGCAGGCCGGGGCGCGACAGGCGCCGGCCCATGCCATTGATCACCTGTTCCAGCACGGCGAAATCGTGGTAGCTGCCCAGCCAGTCCTGGGCGGCCATGCGTGGCGCGATCAGCGCCAGGCGTTCAGGCAGACTCGGCTCGGCGGCCAGCACGCGATAGACCCGCCCGGTGAACTGCGGCAATGGCTCGGCCGCGTAGTCCGCCCAGTGCAGCGCCAGGCAATGGTCGAAAAACAGGTCCAGGAGAATCCCCGAGCAGCGCCGCCGCTCGGCGGGAAAGCGCGCCCGGGCCTGGGCCTGCAGCGGATGGCTGTCGGTAAAGACATCGATGCGTCGGTGCAGGCGAATCGCCGCCTCGATATCCGCCGGCCACAGCCCGGCCAGCGGCCCTTTGACGAAGTCGCCGTACAGGCTGCCGAGCAGTTGCGCCGGCGCGTTGCCGCCGAGGTGTAAGTGCGCGAGGTAGTTCATCTGCAGGAGCTTACCCCGTCGGCACGGATTGGGCAGCGGCTTTTATCAGCGCCGTCGATGAGCACTATCGGCGCAAACGAACTGTATATCGCCAAGGCCCGATATAGAGTTCGCCGCATCGCGATATAGCGCTACAGCAATCCTTGGAACCCCTGAAGATGCCCATCGATATCGATGAAGTAATCAAAGCCCTGGCCCACCCGGTGCGTCGCGACATCCTGCACTGGCTGAAAGATCCGCAGGCCTATTTCGCCGACCAGGAGCACCCGCTGGAGATTGGCGTGTGTGCCGGCAAGATCGACCAGCGCACCGGCCTGTCGCAATCGACGGTGTCCGCCCACCTGGCCACCCTGCAACGCGCCGGGCTTGTGAGCAGCAAGAAAGTCGGCCAGTGGCACTTCTTCAAACGCAACGAAGACTGCATCCAGGACTTCCTGCGTCACATCAGCCAGGAACTGTAACGCGAAGCGGATCTAGCAACCGCCAACCCAACCCCGAACTCGCACGCACCCCATACCCCGACTGAGGATCATCCGATGCCTACGCTCTTCGACCCCATCACCATCGGCGAACTGCAACTCGCCAACCGCATCATCATGGCGCCGCTGACCCGCACCCGCGCCGACGCAGGCCGCGTACCCAACGCCTTGATGGCCGAGTACTACGTGCAGCGCGCCTCCGCCGGGCTGATCATCAGCGAAGCCACCGCGGTCACGCCGATGGGCGTCGGCTACCCGGACACCCCCGGCATCTGGTCCGCCGATCAGGTACGCGGCTGGAGCAATATCACCAAGGCGGTGCACGGCCACGGCGGCAAGATCGTCCTGCAACTGTGGCACGTCGGGCGTATCTCCGACCCCGTCTACCTGAACGGCGAAGCGCCGGTGGCGCCCAGCGCCATCGCCGCCAAGGGCCACGTCAGCCTATTGCGGCCGCTGCGCGAGCACTCTGTGCCGCGCGCCCTGGAGACCGAGGAAATCGCCGATATCGTCGAGGCCTATCGCCTCGGCGCGGAGAATGCCAAAGCCGCCGGTTTCGACGGCGTGGAAATCCACGGTGCCAATGGCTACCTGCTCGACCAGTTCCTCCAGGACAGCACCAACCAGCGCACCGACCGCTACGGCGGCTCCCTGGAAAACCGTGCGCGCCTGCTGCTGGAAGTCACCGATGCGGCAATCTCCGTATGGGGCGCCGGCCGGGTCGGTGTGCACCTGGCACCGCGCGCCGACTCCCACGACATGGGCGACTCCAACCGCGCCGAAACCTTCACCTATGTCGCCAGTGAACTGGGCAAGCGCGGCATCGCCTTCATCTGCGCCCGCGAGAAGGAAGCCGACGACAGCCTGTCGCCCAGCCTCAAGCAAGCCTTCGGCGGCGTGTTCATCGCCAACGAGCGCTTCACCAAGGACCAGGCCAACGCCTGGCTGGCAGACGGCAAAGCCGATGCCGTGGCCTTCGGCATCCCCTTCATCGCCAACCCCGACCTGCCGGCGCGACTGGCCGAGGATGCGCCACTGAACGAGCCGCAGCCGGAGACCTTCTATGGCGCCGGCCCCGTGGGTTATATCGACTACCCACGACTGTAAGCGCAGACGCCACTGTTCTAACGCGCAGAAAAAAGCCCGCTCACTGAGAGCGGGCTTCTTCATACGTGCCAGCCTCAGCGGGCGTCGATCTGCTGCTGCAGGTTCTGCACCTGGCCTTGCAGGGTGCTGATGTTGCGCGTCATCTGGGCGCGGAAGGCATCGAACTCGGCGGTATTGCTCTTCGCCGCCGGGCGGTTTTCCAGGTCGCTCTTGAGTACCAGCAGGTCCTGTTCCAAGCGCCCGATGGCCTGGTTCGGGTTGCCGATTTTCTTCAATGCCTCCACCTCGCCACTCAGGCTCTTGAGTTGCCCTTCGAGCTTGCTCACGTCGGCTTGCGCGGATTTCAGCGAGGCCTGCTCGCTTTTCAACGCCGCCTGCGCGCTGCTCAGACTTTTCAGCTGGCCGTCGAACTGGCTGGTCGCGCCTTGCTGGGTCTTCAGTTCGGCCGCCACTTGTTCGATCGACTTACCCTGAGCAGTCTGCTGGCTGGCGACGTTCTGCTGCTGCTTGCTCAGCTCGGCCAGCTTGTTCTCCAACTGCTTGACCTGCAGCTTGAGCGCTTCGCTGCCGCTGGTGACGGTGGATTCGGTGGCGACCACCTTGCCGGATATATCCTGGATACGCCCGGCAGCCTCCTCGCTGATACGCCCGAAACTTTCCTGGGTCGCGACCAGCTGCAGCTGCATCAGGTTGATTTGCTGAAAGCTCCACCAGCCCAGACCGCCTAAGGCAAAGGTCAGCGCGCCGACCAACGCCCAGAGGGGTCCGCTGCTGGCGGTTTTGACCGGTGCCACCGCAGCGCCGCGACCATAGGCTGGGGTACGCACCGCCGGCTCGCGGTGATCCGCATCGAGATCGTCGCGATCACGCGCGTCTGTGGTCAGGCTGGGCACATGATCGAGTTCGTCGTGGGCATCGTTACGCATGGATAAACCTTCAAGAAAACGTCGAGGGAGCTAAATGTCGCGCAGTATAACGGTTCGCGCGCCGTGCTTCAGCGCCGCGCCAAGCCAGTGCGATACGCACCGATGAAGGGCGCGACCTGGACTCATCGACCCGCGCCGAACCGCACAGTTCCAGCCTCGGCAAGCTGGTACAGGCTTTGCAAACCCTCACCCAGGTGCCCTCCCGGGGCCTCACGTCAACCACGAGGGAAGGCCCATGGAACTGAACAAAGCACTCTTGGATTGCATGCAGGCCCTGCGCCGCCGCCTGCGCGCCGAGTTGGCAGTGGACATCCGCCTGAGCCAGCACGACGCGATCAACGCGATGCTCAGCGCCTGCCTCACTTCGTCCGACGAGGAAACCCGGCAGCTGGGACAGCGCCTCGCCCAACTCAGTGACAGCCCGTTCAGCCTCGCAGTCGATGCACCTGCGCCTGTGGTGCAATCGGTCGCGCTGCTGGCAGATCCGGCAAAAACCGCACCGGTGTCTGGTTCGGTGCGCATCTACCGCGGGCAACGGGTCTACATTTGACTACGATCAGCTCGGGTGATGAGCTTTCCACCATTGGCAGAACTCATCCAGTGCCGTCCACAGGCTGACCGCCGGATCATAATCCAGCAGTTGCCGGGCCCGGCTGATATCCAGTGAGAAGTCCTTGGCCATCACCGCCACGCCCAGGCGGAACAGGGTCGGTTCGGGACGGCCCGGCAGCAGTTTGCACAACCCCTCGTTGAGCGCTGCGGCGCTGTAAGCCACGGCATAGGGCAGATGCCGGGTCACCGGCGGCAGGTCCAACTGCCGCAGCACGTAGTTGACCGCATCCCACAACGGCACCGGCGCGCCGTTGCTGATGTTGTAGACCTTGCCCAGCGCCGGTCCGGCCGCCATCAGGCCACTGAACAGCGCGTCGTTGAGATTCTGCACGCTGGTGAAGTCGACCTTGTTCAGACCGTTGCCGATGATCGACAGGCGGCCCTTGCGCTGCATGTTGATCAAGCGGGGAAAGATACTGGTATCGCCGGCGCCGGTGACGAAGCGCGGACGAAAGGCCATGACCTCCAGACCGAACTCCTGGGCGCCGAACACCTGCTGCTCGGCCAGGTACTTGGTCTTGCCGTAATGGTCGGAAAAGCGCTTGGGTACCTGCTCTTCGCGGATCGCCACATGTGCGTGCCCGTCGAAATAGATCGACGGCGACGACAGGTGCAGCAAGCGCCGCACATGCTGCTTGAGACAAGCCTCGATGACGTTCTCGGTGACCTGCACGTTGGCCTGGTGGAAATCCGCGTAGCGCCCCCAGACGCCCACCGCGCCGGCGCAATGCACCACCGTCTCGACGCCCTGACAGAGTCGTTGCGCCAGTTCCGGGTCGGACAGGTCGCCCTGGACGAACTCGGCGCCGCGCTTGACCAGGTGCTCCACCCCCTCGGCACGCCGGCCGTTGACCCGCACGTCCAGGCCCTGTTCCAGGGCAAAGCGGGCGAACCGTCCGCCGATGAAACCACTTGCACCGGTTACCAGAATCTTCATTGCCACCCCCAGTTGGCTTCAGCCGTTAGCGCACTCTAGCAGTGCCGGCAATGGGTCGCTGTGTCGTTGCACGCCAGAACAGCGACCGGGCAATCCACTTGGCCAGCCCCCCGATGGACCAAATTCCCCATGCTGATAGCGACTACGCTGTTAGCCAGCGCGATCTCGCCCTGACAGGAGTCCACCATGGCCACGCACAACTGGATGATCTACGGCGCCAACGGTTACACCGGCCACCTGCTGGCCGCCGAGGCGCAGCGCCAGGGCCTGACACCGATACTGGCCGGGCGCAATCCGGCGGCGGTGCATGCGTTGGGTAGCCTGCTGGGCCTGGAGTGCCGGGTCTTCGACATTCAGCAGCACGAGCGCGCGTGCGAGGCGCTGGCCGATGTCGCGGTGGTCGCCCACTGCGCGGGGCCCTTCTCCAGCACCAGCGCGCCGATGCTCGACGCCTGCCTGGCCAGTGCCTGCCACTACCTCGACATTACCGGCGAGATCGCCGTGTTCGAGGCCGCGCATGCCCGTGACGCGCAGGCCCGCCTACAGGGCCTGGTGGTCTGCCCCGGCGTCGGCTTCGACGTGATCCCCAGCGATTGCCTGGCCGCCTGCCTGCACCAAGCGCTGCCGGATGCCAGCCACCTGGCACTGGGTTTCGACAGCGCCAGCGGCTTGTCGCCGGGCACCGCGAAAACCACGCTGGAAGGTCTCAAGTTCGGCGGCAAGGTACGCCGCGCCGGGATCATCACCGACGTGCCGCTGGGCTACCTGCGCCGCTCGATCAATTTCGGCCGCGGCGAGAAGTCCGCGGTGAGCATTCCCTGGGGCGACGTCGCGACGGCTTACTACTCCACCGGTATCGGCAACATCGAGGTCTATATTCCTGCGCCCGCTGCGCTGGCCATCGGCATGCGCCTGCTCGACCCGCTACGTCCGTTGCTGAGCGGGACCCGCGTGCAGCAGGGCCTCAAGCGCCTGCTCGGCAGGCGCGTGCAGGGTCCCGATCAGGCCAGTCGCGAACGGCAGCGCACCTGGCTGTGGGGCGAGGCGCGCAATGCCGCCGGCGAACTCAAGACCGCGCGTTTGCAGACCGCCAACGGCTACGACGTGACCGTACACGGCACGCTGATGGCGGTGCGTCATCTACTCGATTACAGCGGCCGGGGCGGCTACTTCGCCCCCTCGCAACTGCTCGGCGAGCGCTGTGTGGAGCAGTTGCCCGGGTCGGGAAAAATTGTAATCAGCTAGTGTTCTGTCCCGCTAATACGCGAACAAAGTCGATGCAACTTTTCGAGGATTGAATCGGCGGTGGCGGTCCACCGGAAAGGTTTGCAGTTTT